>NZ_QJTF01000015.1 GCF_003217235.1 Paramesorhizobium leguminum
GCGGGCGCCGTCACATCAGGCCGATGCTCTTCATCGCAGCCCTGACCGCCATCCGCGGCAAAAATGATCTGGCCGCGGCATACAAGGCATTCCTCGAGGCCGGAAAACCAAAGCGCCTCGCTCTTGCAGCCATCATGCGAAAGATCATCATCCGCGCAAACGCCCGCATCCGTGACAAAATCGCTCCCAAACCGCAACTGACTTGATGACGGGATGGTGATGGCTGCTCTTCAGCGATAGCCGTTGTGCATACTGCGAGATTGGAGGTTATGAACGGCAATCAAACAATCCGTCATTCCTGTGCTTGTCACAGGAATCCATGCCTCAACGGTTCCGTCACCACAACGGCGCAAACTTCAATTTTCAAGCGGTATTATAATACCTATTTTTTAAATCACTGTTTTCATTGATGTTTTTCTCATATTGTAAAAAATATCCGCTTGACGCAATGCCGGTTCCCCTGTATTTGGCCCGCGTGGTGTGGGAAGTTCGGCTTCTCGCATTTCTTGTTACCCGATGGCTCCTGGCCTTCGGACAACGTCAAGCAACAAAAAATGCCCCGCTTCATGCAGGGACTTTCAAGGACAGAAACATGACAACCTTCTCCCAGAAGCCGGCGGAAGTGGTGAAGAAGTGGGTGCTGATCGACGCCGAGGGTCTCGTCGTCGGCCGTCTCGCGTCCATCGTCGCCAACCGCCTGCGCGGCAAGCACAAAGCCACCTTCACCCCGCATGTCGACGATGGCGACAATGTCATCATCATCAATGCGGGCAAGATTGCCCTGACCGGCAAGAAGTACACCGACAAGGTCTATTACTGGCATACCGGACATCCGGGCGGCATCAAGGAGCGCACCGCGCGCCAGATCCTTGAAGGACGTTTCCCTGAGCGCGTCGTCGAAAAGGCCATCGAGCGCATGATTCCGCGCGGCCCTCTCGGCCGTCGCCAGATGAAGAACCTGCGCGTCTATGCCGGTGCCGACCATCCGCATGAAGCCCAGCAGCCCGAAGTACTCGATATCGGCGTGCTGAACCGCAAGAACAAGAGGACTGCATAATCATGGCTGAGCAGCTCAACTCGCTCCAGGAACTCGGCAACTCCGCTGTCGCCACCAAGGCCGACGCCGCGCCGGTTCATGTTCAGAAGCTCGATTCCCTTGGCCGCGCCTATGCCACCGGCAAGCGCAAGGATGCGGTTGCCCGCGTCTGGGTCAAGCCCGGTTCCGGCAAGATCATCGTCAATGACAAGGAATTCGGCGCGTATTTCGCCCGTCCCGTGCTGCAGATGATCCTGCAGCAGCCGATCATCGCGGCCAACCGCGCCGGTCAGTTCGACGTGATCGCCACCGTCGCCGGCGGCGGCCTCTCCGGTCAGGCCGGTGCCGTGCGTCACGGCATCTCCAAGGCGCTGACCTATTACGAGCCGGCTTTGCGCGCCGTGCTCAAGAAGGGCGGCTTCCTGACCCGCGACAGCCGCGTGGTCGAGCGCAAGAAATACGGCAAGGCCAAGGCCCGTCGTTCGTTCCAGTTCTCCAAGCGTTAATTTTCACGCTTCGGACGGAATTCACGGAAAAGCGGGCCTTCGGGTCCGCTTTTTTTGTTAGTGAGGTAGGGAATAGTGAGTAGTAAGATAGGATAATCTTCTACTACCTCACTATTCCCTACCTCACTATCTCACTCACTGGAATATCCATGCCCTCGAAGACCATCGATCACGCATTTACCGCGCGCAGCCTGACCGGCGCTGCGACGGACCCGACCCATGCGGGGGTACTGTCGTTCATGCGGCGGCTCTACAGCAAGAATCCCAAAGGCGCGGATGCGGTGGTGTGGGGTATCCCTTTCGACGCGGCGGTTTCCAATCGTCCCGGCGCGCGGTTCGGTCCGCAGGCGATCCGGCGGGCTTCGGCGATTTTCGACAACGATCCGCAATATCCCTTCAACCGCGATCTCTTTACCGAACTGGCGGTGATCGACTATGGCGATTGCCTGCTCGACTATGGCAACCACCAGAAGACGCCTGCGACAATCGAGCGGGAAGCGGCGAAAGTTCTCAAATCCGATGCGTTCCTCCTGTCGCTCGGGGGCGATCATTTCGTCACTTGGCCGCTGCTTAAAGCCCATGCGGCCAAATACGGGCCGTTGGCGCTGGTGCAGTTCGATGCACATCAGGATACCTGGTATGACGATGGCAAGCGCATCGATCACGGCTCGTTCGTCGGGCGGGCCGTCCGCGATGGTGTGATCGACCCTGATCATTCGATCCAGATCGGCATTCGCACCCATGCGCCTGATGATTGCGGCATCAAGCTTATCCATGGCCATGAAGTCGAGGAGATGTCCGCATCGGCGATTGCCGCAGCCATCATGGAGCGGACCGGGGGACGCAAGGTCTACCTGACGTTCGATATCGACTGCCTCGACCCTGCCTTTGCGCCGGGGACGGGTACCCCGGTCGCCGGGGGCCCCTCCTCCGCCAAGATGCTGGCGGTGCTGCGTCAATTGGGTGGCCTCGATATCGTCGGAGCCGATGTGGTGGAGGTTGCGCCCGCCTATGATCATGCCGATATAACGGCCATCGCAGGGGCGACGATTGCCATGTATTATCTCGGCCTGCTTGCGGAGAAGAAAGCGCGACGATAGCCGCTCGCAAAATGATTCAGGCATCTCTAAAACAGAATCCGAAAATGTCCCTATCCCTTTGAAATGATGAGCGAAAGCTGATGAAACCGAAAATCTTCATCGATGGCGAGCACGGCACCACGGGCCTCCAGATCAGGACGCGGCTCGCCGCCCGCGACGATCTCGACGTGATCTCGATCCCCGAAGCCGACCGGCGCAACAAGGATTTGCGCGCCGATTACTTACGCACCGCCGACATCGCCATCCTCTGCCTGCCGGACGATGCCTCGCGCGAGGCGGTGGCGTTGCTCGAAGGGCACAATGCGACCCGCATTATCGATACATCGACGGCCCATCGCGTCCATCCTGATTGGGCCTATGGCTTTGCCGAACTCGCCAAGGGACAGCGCGAACGGATCGCCGAGGCGCGGCTCGTCGCCAATCCCGGCTGCTATCCCACGGGCGCGATTGCGCTCATCCGCCCCTTGCGCGATGCCGGCCTGCTTTCCGCCGATTATCCCGTCAGCGTCAATGCCGTCTCCGGCTATACGGGCGGCGGCAAGCAGCTGATCGCCCAGATGGAGGATGAGAGCCATCCGGAGCATCTCACGGCGAACAATTTCCTCTACGGCCTGCCGCTGCGCCACAAGCATGTCGGGGAATTGCAATTGCACGGCCGGCTCGACCGGCGCCCGATCTTCAGCCCCAGCGTCGGCCGTTTCCCGCAGGGCATGATCGCGCAGGTGCCGTTGTTCCTGGATGAGCTCGAAGGCAAGCCGTCGCTTGAAAAGGTCCATGCGGTGCTTGCCGAGCACTATGCCGGGCAGGATATCGTGGAGGTGGTGCCGCTGGAGACAAGCGCGAAGCTGCCACGCGTCGATGCGGAAGAGCTGGCGAATAGCGACCGCTTGAAGCTCTATGTCTTCGGCACGGAAGGCGATGGGTTGGTAAACCTCGTGGCGCTTCTCGACAATCTCGGCAAAGGCGCATCGGGTGCTGCTGTGCAGAACATGAATTTGATGCTGGGGAAGCGTTAGGAACCTATTTGTATTTCCGACTTGGGCAAATGGACGATTTGTGGTAACTGTGGTAACATTACATCCGGCAGGAGGTTTCCATGTCCATCACCACCCTATCCAGTCGTGACCTCAACATGGACATTGGCCGCGCTAAGCGTGCGGCTAACGATGGCCCTGTCATCATCACCGATCGCGGCAAGCCGGCTCACGTCCTTTTATCCTTTACAGAGTATCAGCGTATCATCGGTCAGCAGCAAAGTGTCGTCGATGAACTCGGCCTGCCGCCGGGCATTGAGGACATCGAGGTTGATTTCCCTCGCTTCCGAGAAATGCCAGGCAACGTGGACCTGTCCTGATGTATCTCCTGGATACCAATGTCATCTCGGAGTTGCGCAAGGTCCGGGCTGGAAAAGCCGACGCCAACGTTGCCCGCTGGAGCCGCGAAGTGCCGGGGGCAAGCTTGTATCTCTCGGTTATCGTGGTGCAGGAACTCGAAATCGGAACACTTCAGCTGGAACGTAAAGATCCTACCCAAGGCGCGGTCCTACGAAGCTGGCTGGATGAACACGTCCTGCCCCTGTTCAATAACCGGATTCTTCCAGTCGATACCAATGTCGCGCGCAGAAGCGCGATGCTGCATGTCCCCAATCCACGTCCCTACCGGGACAGTTTCATTGCGGCGACCGCCCTTACCTTCGGCATGACGCTGGTTACACGCAACACCACCGATTTCGTGGGAACGCACGTAACCTTGCTCAATCCCTGGGAGGAATAGCCTGCCGGTTTACCCGACATAAGCGCCCTTACACGCGCGCCAGTGCGCCACGGCAAAGGCGAGCACCGCCAGCGCGAAGGCCTGATGCGTCAGGCCCCAGTGGATCGGAACGCTTGCCAAAAGCGTGGCGACGCCAATGGCTGCCTGCACCAGGATCAATCCCACCAGAACTGTCGCGCGGCGCGCATGGGTGGTTTGGGGGGCGATCCGGTTAACTTGCATAGCGTGAAGCACGGCCAAAACCAGCACGGTATAGGCGAACATACGGTGCAAGAACTGCACGGTCTTGGGATTCTCAAAGAGATTACGCCACCAGGGTGACTGGATGAACAGATCGGATGGGATGATGGTACCGTCCATCAGAGGCCATGTGTTGTAGGTGAGCCCCGCGTGAAGCCCGGCCACGAGGCCGCCGAGATAAATCTGTACGAGAACGGCGAATACCAGCCAGCCGGCGAAGCGCTGTATGGAGCGTTCGGCGGGCCGCTCCGTATAGATCGCGAGACCACGCGCGACATAGAACACGGCGATGATGATGATGCAGGCGAGCGTCAAGTGGGTCGCCAGCCTGTATTGGCTGACACTGACGCGCTCGCTCAGGCCCGAGGCGACCATCCACCAGCCGATTGCGCCCTGCAGGCCGCCAAGCGCCAATATGCCGAGAAGGCGCGGCTTCAATCCGCGCTCAAGCCTGCCGGTGAGCCAGAAGAAGGCGAGCGGAATGGCGACAAGGAAGCCTACACCGCGTGCGAGAAACCGGTGCGCCCATTCCCACCAGAAGATGCCCTTGAACTCTTCAAGGCTCATCCCCTTGTTGATCTCAATATATTGCGGGATCTGCTGGTATTTTGCGAACTCCTCGACCCATTCAGCGTGGCTCAACGGGGGGATGACGCCGTGGATGGGCTTCCATTCGGTGATCGAGAGGCCGGAACCCGTCATGCGCGTCGCGCCGCCGACTATGACGATGGCGATCAGCACGAGGAAAACAGCATAGAGCCAGTAGCGCACGGCGCGCCGGTTGCGTGCCTCTTGCTGCGTCATCGAGGCAAGGTTGCCGCTCATCGCCGTTGCTGACATGCCTTCCAACTCCCTATCCAACATAGCGGATAGGTGCCGTATCACCGCTCTCATTACAAGAAGACATCGCGCGACACGCCGTCACGTTTGCTTTCCCTCTTTTCCTTTCAGGTCCGAGACGGTAGTGAAGGCGTAAGATGAGTGGGGCACGACCGATGCCGGTAAGGCTGAAGAAACTGATCGGAACCTTTTTGCTGGTGGCGCTGGTGTCGATCTATGCGCTCATTGCCACGATCATCGCGGTCGGCCATCTCGCGCAATCGAGCGGCTGGGTGCATCTGGCATATTTTCTCTTCACGGGCCTTTTATGGATACTTCCGGCGATGTGGATCATATGGTGGATGGAAAAGCCGCCGCGCCGGAAAACCGGCTGAGCATTGGAGATGCTCACGGGTCTTTCGCCCCATATCTCAAACGATATAAACGCGGCGCTCACATTATGGGAGCCTGACAGCTTCGTCAGCGGCCTGCCGCAATCGACAACCTTCGTGCGCAACTGGCAGGCCCATGTCAATGCGGATTGCTTTATCGCGGCGCTTTACGATGGCGGGAGGCCGATCCTGATGCTGCCGCTCGAGGTGGTGAAATCCCGCTTAGGCCGGCTGGCGCGGTTTCCCGGCGGCACCCATGCCAACGGCAATTTTCCCATCCTTGCCCGCGCCTATGCTGACGGTATCGGCGTTGACGATATTCGTGCGCTTATGCGGGCCATTCATGCGGCGCGGCCCGATATCGACGGGTTGCTGCTGACAAGGCAACTCGGCTCGTTAAATGGAATGGCTAACCCCCTCCACCACTTGAAAACGGCGCTCAATCCCAATCCAGTGCTGTCCGCCTCGCTTTCCTCCGGTTTCGATGCAGTGCTTGAACGTAGTAACGCCAAGCGTAAGCGCAAGAAGCATCGCCAGCATACACGGCGCTACGAGGACGCGGGCGGCTACCGGATCGTCACGGCCGATACTTCCGAAGAGGCGCAGGCGCTGCTCAACCGGTTCTTCGTTATCAAGGCTGAGCGCTTCGCCAAAGGCGGCATCGACAATGTTTTTAGCGAGCCGGGCGTACGGGATTTTTTCCACGCGCTCTTTGGAGAATCGACAGGAAGAACACCCAGGACCTTCGAGGCCAAAGGCCTGGAGGTGGGCGGAATTATCCGCGCGGTGATAGGAAAATCCTATTGGGTGGGCGATCTGACGGTGGAATTCGGCGGCATCGCGGACGACGATCTCGTTTCGGCAAGCCCCGGTGAATATCTCTTCTTTGAAGACATCGCGCAAAGCTGCGTGGATGGCGTGTCCGTCTATAGCTTCGGCATCGGCGACGAGCCCTACAAGCGCGACTGGTGCGATATCGAACAACCGCTTTATGACAGCGTGATTGGCTTCACGGTAAAAGGGGGTACTTATGCCGCGGTATACCGGGCGCGCAATGCCATCGCGATGGCGGTCAAAAGGAATGCCTGGGCGTGGCGTCTGGCAAAAAAGCTGCGCGCGCGGGTGTCTTGAAACGGATGCGGAAGAATAGTATATTTCCGAAGTGCCTCCCGCAGCGCTAACTGCGGAAGGCCTTTCGACTAAGGTATTATTTGTACCCGCACGGTGATTTTCCAGCCCGTGCGGGTTTTTCTTACCTCAACCGTGATTATTATAGGCCAATAGAAGCCCATATTTATCACTCCGGTTCGAGAGCGAGGCACTCGCCAATGCCGATGTAGCCCATCCTCATCGGCGCGCCGGCTGGACACGGCGCTTACTGCTTTCGTCTCGACCCGTCATTCATAGCAAACGCATTATGAGTGTCTAGCGTACCGCTACTGAACCAGCCGCGACCGGGGTTTTTTCTCACCCGCTGGTGGAACCGGCGCTTCCGGCTCCGTGCCCATGAGGATGAGTACATCCTCAAATCCATTCTCCTGCAAATCCAGAGCCGAAAGCGCCACGGCGTTATCCTCTGGGTCGATCACGCTCAGAATGATTTGCGTGGCACTGCCGTAAAGCCGCTTGACCCCTTCCGCGTTCGACGGGCCGCATTCGACGATGACGAGGTCATAAGCGGCTTCCAGAGCGTCGAGAATGATCGGCAGCCGATCGATCGCGCGCATGGCGCGTTCGGGATCGCAGAGACCTAGCGGCATGACATGCGCATCGGAATAATGATCGCTATGAATGACGTCGGTAAACTGTTTTTCAGAGGCGAGCAGATCGGTGATGCCCGCGGCGGTCCTGCCATCGAGCATCGCCCGGCTGATCGCACCGGTTCCCGTCATGTCGATGAGAATGGCGCGCAATTGCCTGTCCGCCAGCTCGCGCGTGAGCCGGACCGATGCAGCTGAACCGTCATCTCCTTCCGGTGAGACGATGAGGCCGCGCGAGACGCCAAGCTCAACCAGGCGCGATGCGATTCTCTGGACGCTATGCAGATTGTCGGGCAACTCATCACCAATCGCCGTGTAGCTATCATAAATTTGCTGGACGGCTTCCGTCGATGGCGACGCGCGGGCCGAACGCTTCGGGCGCCGGACATTCTTCTCATCGTGATTACCTTGCGCCAAAACGCCCGCAGCCTCACTCACTGCCAGCACCTGGGCAGGCATCTGGGCGGGCATCCGGATTTCATCCGCGGGCGGCGGCTGAACGTTGTCGACGGGACGCATGGCGCGGCCACTGAAAAGTTCACGCAACAAAATGAAGATCGAAAGCAACAGCAACCCGGCAAGGAATGTCGCGCCGACAATCGGCAGGGTCTTCGGGAAATAAGGTTGGGCAGGCGTATCGGCACGCGAGAAAACGCGTGCGTCGACAGGCAGATAATTGCGGTCGGTGCGTGAGGCCGCTTCGCGATAGCGCGTGAGATAGGTTTCAAGCAGCTCGCGCTGCGCCGCCGCCTCGCGCTCCAACGCCCTCAGTTCCACCGTCTGATCGCCGGCGCGCGCCGCTTGTGCCTTTGTCCGATTCAACTCGCGGTTAAGCTCCGTCTCGCGCAATTTCGCGGTTTCAGCTTCATTTTCAAAACTTTCGAGGATCTTACGGCCTTCGTTGCGGATCTGCTGGTTCAAATCAGCCAATTGCGAGCGCAAGGCCCGAATGCGCGGATGACCGTCGAGGAGAGAGGTCGAGAGGTCGGCGATATTGGCGTTCAACTGGATCTGGCGTTCGCGCAGACGCTGCATCAGTCCGGAGGCAACGATATCCGGCACGGTATCGAGCGGCGCGCCGGTGGCAAGCGCCTTGCGGATGCTTTCCGCTTTTGCCTCGCTCGCCGACCTGCCGGCGCGGACGCGCGAAAGCTCGGACGATACTTCGGACAGTTGTTGCGTGGCAATCGGAGTGTCGCCCTGCCCCGCCAGAAGATCGGCGGAGGCGCGGTAGTTGGCGACCTTGGTTTCCGCTGCTTTGACGCGCTTGCTCAGATCGGCGATTTCCGGCTGAAGCCAGGCGGTCGCATCGCCGGTCGATTCCAGCTTCGCGGCGCGCTGCAGGGCGATGTATTCGTCGGCAATCGCATTGGACACCTTGGCAGCCAGCGCCGGGTCCTTCGATGAAAACTGCACGACAATGACGCGCGAGTCCGGAACATTATAAACCTGCAGATGCTCGCGCATTTTGCGCAACATATAATCCTCGCGCGAGGATTGAGCAGGACCCTCCCTCAGACCGAGGGAGATGAGCGCGCGCGACAGGGTTCCAGGCCTGCCGAATTCGTCCGTGCCGGCCAGATCCAGCTTGTCGCCTACCGTTTTCAGAAGATCGGTGGATGTGACGACTTCCACCTGACTCTTGACGCCTTCCTGATCCAGGACCGGGCGGTCGGCGGCGGTTTCGCCATTCGGGCGCGTGAAGATCGACTCACGCGTTTCGATCAAAATCCGGCTTTCGGCGCGGAACTGCGGCGTCGCAGCTAAGCAAAAGAGAAGAGCGAGGGCGGCAAGGGTCAGCGCGCCAACCAGGATGAAAAGCGCGTTGCGCCGAAGACTGGCGAACAGTGCGCCCAGATCTATATCGACATCGCTTCCCACCGAGCCTGTACTGGACATGAACTCTTACTCCGTACCCACCAGCCCCATACCCGGGCTTTCCTTATATGGTAAACATACATGGTAACCATCGGGTTAAACGGCCGATCTGGACCTTCGGTTCGATCATTGCTTTATTTAGCCGCAATTTAGGGCTGTCCCTTTACCGGCCATTAACCCTAATCATTCGATAAGAACATGACGATAGTGGGATGTCTGCCCGATGGCGAATAGCGCGACGGCAGAAAATAAGGTTATAAGCGGTGCGAGAGACAAGGCGTATTTGCGGACGCATCTTCACGGCGGCTTTCGGCGCCACCCTTCTGGCCGTCAGCGGATGCGCGAGTTATGTTCCGGCCCCACCCGCCTTTCACGCCGCGCTAAACCGGCCCTATATACTCGACGCCGGCGACCGGCTGCGTATCACAGTTTTCGAGCAAGCCGACTTGACGAATACCTACAATGTCGACCCTTCCGGCTACATAGCCTTTCCGCTGATCGGCAAGGTGCCGGCGCGTGGTCGCACCCTGCAGCAACTGGAGAGCGATATCGCCGCCAAACTTCGCAAGGGCTATCTGCGGGATCCGGACGTTTCCGTGGAAATCGATCGCTACCGGCCAGTGTTCATCATGGGCGAAGTGGGCGCTGCCGGGCAATATTCCTACGTTCCGGGCATGACCGCACAAAAGGCGATCGCGGCGGCGGGCGGATTCTCCGCGAGAGCCGAGCAGGCGAACGTCGATATCACCAGACAGTTCAACGGCAAGATCATTACCGGCCGCGTCCTCATTACCGATCCCCTCCTGCCAGGCGATACCATCTATGTTCGCGAACGCCTGTTCTGAATTCTCCCTTTGATCGATGATCAGTGACGTGAGTTCCCCGCCATTGCGCATCGTCCATTGCTTCCGCTCGCCAGTGGGCGGCATCTTCCGCCATGTGCGGGACCTCGCAAGTGCGCAATCGGCGGCAGGACATCAAGTCGGCATCATCTGCGATTCGTCGACAGGCGGAGCTTTTGAGGACCATCTGTTCGACGGCATTCGTGACAAGCTCGCGTTGGGAGTGCATCGCATCCCCATGCAGCGCCATATCGGGCCGGGCGACATTTTCCCCGCCTTCAAGACATATAGAATTATCAGGAAATTGCAGCCGGATATCTTGCACGGACACGGCGCCAAGGGCGGTGTCTACTCGCGCATATTCGGCTCGGCCTTACGGGCTTTCAGGTCTCGCGTAGCCCGTTTTTATTCCCCGCATGGAGGCAGCCTTCATTTCAGCAAGAGCACGCCAACGGGCAAACTCGTGTTGGCTCTCGAGCGGACGGTGGAGCCCTTAACCGACGCCATTATCTTCGTTTCGCGCTATGAGCGAGACTCTTATGCAGCCAAGATCGGGCATCCAAAATGTCCCAGCACCGTCATCCACAACGGTTTGACGGACATCGACTTCGAGAAAGTCGAAACGAATGCCGATGCTGCCGATTTTCTTTATGTCGGCATGATGCGCGACCTGAAGGGGCCGGATATGCTTATTCGCGCGCTCAGCCAAGCGGAAGAACGCGTTGGGCATAAGTTGTCCGCCGTTTTGGTGGGCGACGGCGCCGACAAGCCGCGCTATGTCCAGCTCGTTCAGGAGCTTGGTCTTGCCGACCGAGTGGTTTTCCACGATCCCATGCCAGTGCGCGAGGCTTTCCGGCTGGGGCATGTTGTGGTCGTTCCCTCCAGGGCGGAGGCCCTACCCTATATCGTGCTGGAAACGCTTGCCGCAACCAAGCCGATCCTCGCAACCCAGGTTGGCGGGATACCGGAAATTCTGGGCCAAGCCCCTGCCACTCTTGTCCAGCCAAATATCGCGGCGCTGGCGGAAAGAATCGCCGACATCGCTACTGACCCCGCAGCTTACGCGAAGAAAATGCCCGATCACGACGATATCAGGCGAAGATTCGGAGCCAGCGCCATGGCCAACGCCGTAGAAGACGTTTACCGGACGGCGCTCCGATCTTAATAAAGCATCTCTAATATATAAGCATCGGATTTTGTGAATAGGTCATTCTGTTGATCGCCTTCCATGGCAATCCAATGGTTTACGTTGCCAATCCCCCCAAATTTGCTTCTTGGGACAAGGCGGAAGACAGAACCCGCCAACCCTCATCCGCCGATCTCCAGTTTTTGTGATTGGCATTGTGAATAATGCAGCGCTTTATCTCTCCGCTTGCAGGAGAAAATGCGATTTAAACATCTTGGCGAAGCTGTCTATTAGAAATCGCAAAACCTGCCGCAATAGTGTATCTGATGCAACCTAGTATATGGGGGCGAGATGGGACGATGGGCAAACGAGAGTTGAATGCACCTTTCAGCCGGGAGGCGCTTACCCGCATAGATGCGAGTATGAGCGATGGCGGTGAGGCGGACGAATCCATCAAGCTCAATGCGACAGCGGCCGAGGTAGCGTATCAGTACCGCCGCGATACCATTGCTCCCGTCATGGTCAGCGGGCTTATGCGCATCGTCGAGTTTAGCCTCGTGCTTCTTTCCGGCCTCACCATTTTCGTCGCTTATGTCGGCTTCTATACATATCTCGCCTATATCTATCCGCTCGCCATCCTGGCGGGCTCGCTCCTTTACGTACTGTTGATGGAGATGAGCGACGGCTATCAGATCATGGCGTTGCGCCATCCCGCACGTAATCTTGGCCGGCTGGCCGTTTCCTGGATCGGCGTGTTCGCTCTTCTGGCGCTCGCGGGATTTGTTCTCAAAGTTTCCGAGGAATATTCGCGCCTCTGGTTCATCGCCTGGTTCTGCACCGGTCTCCTGCTGCTTGTCGGCCTTCGCTTGATCCTGGCGCGTAAAATCCGCGGCTGGGCACGTAACGGTACGATGGAAAGGCGCGCCGTCATCGTCGGCGGCGGCAAGAACGCCGAAGACCTGATCCGCTCGCTGGAGCAGCAGCCCGACAACGACATCCGCATCTGCGGTATCTTCGACGACCGGGACAATCGCCGCTCGCCTCCCATCGTCGCGGGCTATCCAAAGCTTGGCAATGTGTCGGAGCTGATCGAATTTGCCCGCATCGCGCATATCGACATGCTGATCGTCTCCCTGCCGCTGACGGCGGAGGGGCGGGTTCTTTCCATGCTGAAAAAGCTCTGGGTGCTGCCGGTCGATATCCGGCTCTCGGCGCATACCAACCATCTGCGGTTCCGGCCTCGCGCCTATTCCTATATCGGCTCCGTGCCGATGCTCGATGTTTTCGACAAGCCTATCAATGACTGGGACTATGTCGCCAAACGCGCATTCGACATTGTGTTCAGCCTGCTCGGAATCGCCGTTTTCTCGCCTGTCATGCTTTTGACCGCCTTGGCCATCAGGCTGGAAAGCAGTGGGCCGGTCATCTTCAAGCAGCAGCGCCATGGCTTTAACAACGAGATCATCAAGGTATGGAAGTTCCGTTCGATGTATATCGAGCAATGCGATCCGACCGCACGCAATGCCGTGACCAAGAACGATCCGCGCGTGACCAAGGTGGGGCGCTTTATCCGCAAGACGTCGATCGACGAGCTGCCGCAATTCTTCAACGCGCTTGCCGGGAGGCTGTCGCTTGTCGGCCCGCGCCCTCATGCCATAGCCGCTCACTCGCATAATGTGCTCTACAACGAGGTGGTGGATGGCTATTTCGCCCGCCACAAGGTGAAGCCCGGAGTCACCGGCTGGGCGCAGATCAATGGCTGGCGCGGCGAAGTCGACAATGACGACAAAATCAAGATGCGCACGGAGTTCGATCTCCATTATATCGAGAACTGGTCGCTCTGGTTCGATCTGAAAATTCTGTTCCTGACGCCGATCCGCCTTCTTAAAACGGAAAACGCCTATTGAGCGCCATTGTCGAAAGCAGTTCCCCTCCCTCTGCTAATGCTCCAGACAAGGCGGCGGTCAACCGAGCGCTCGTCCGGCTGATTTCGAAAGGCGCCATTGGTCTCGGTGTTTTCCTGAGCGGCTTTGTGATCGAGGAGCCAGCCCCTTACGAACTCTATATGGCAGGGCTGATCGCGGTCTGGGCGCTGTTCGGTCTCAAAATATCGCGGACCGCGGCGGTGCTTCTGGCGCTGCTCGTACTGTTCAATTTCGGCGGGATGGTCTCCGCCACACAGATGCCCGATCTCAAGACCGCGCCGCTCTATATCGCCGTATCGCTGTTTCTGGCATTCACGGCTGTCTTCTTTACGGCGATCATCGAGGCCGACTATCGCCGGCTGGCGACGATCTTTCACGCCTATTATCTCGCCGCTATTCTAACATCGATCTTTGGCATTCTCGGCTATTTCAACGCCTTCCCCGGCTCCGATATGTTCACGCTCTACGGGCGCGCCAAGGGAGCGTTCCAGGACCCGAACGTGTTTGCGCCTTTCCTGATCCTGCCCGCCTCATGGAGCATCTATCAGATATTGACGGGAAAGCCACGCGCGCTTGCCTTGCACCTTTTGCCGCTGCTCGTTCTGGCACTAGGACTTTTCCTGTCATTTTCCCGCGCCGGGTGGGGGATGCTGGCAGTGGCGATGGTACTGTTGACGCTCATTCTCGCGCTACAACACCCCAGCAACAAATTCCGGCTGAAGCTGATCGTACTTGCGATGCTTGCGGTCATCATCATCGGGCTTGCCATTATCGTCGCATTGCAGATACCGCAGGTGGCGCAGCTTTTCTCCGAACGCGCCCAGCTGGTGCAATCCTATGACGCGGACCGCATCGGCCGGTTCGCGCGCCATTGGTATGGCCTGGTGCTGGCGGCACAGCATCCCCTCGGCATCGGCCCGTTAGAGTTTGGGCCGATCTATGGGGAAGACACGCACAATACCTGGCTGAAAGCGGCGCTTGATTATGGCTGGCTGGGCTTCACCGCCTTTGTGATAATGACGATGTTGACCCTTGGCATGGGCCTGCGCATCCTCCTGCGAGACCGGCCCTGGCAGCCCTACCTCGTCTGCGCCTATGTGACCTATCTCACCCACGTCATGGTCGGCAATGTGATCGACACCGACCACTGGCGGCATTTCTATCTGCTGATCGGCATCATCTGGGGTTGTGTGGGACTGGAGGCGAGACATCGGCGAAGGCCAGAGCCGATTCTTAAAAACCAGATCGCTTAATTTCGAAATCGCCAAGCGAATCGGGCTTTATAATTCACCGAAAATATACTTATGATTGCAACTGCCAGGTCGCAATGACTTGTGTCAGATTACGATGACTTGGCAAACTGAAAGGAGGTGAGACGATTGATGATCCGGCTTACGCTGACAATCAGGGGCAGAATTTGGACATTCACCCTGACGATCAGTAACAAGTAAGAAAACGAGGACCGGGCTTCGGCCCGGTCTTCACCGGAGAGAACTTCGTCTCACCTCCTTCTTAAGATATTACCACGACGCCCGGCGATTTCAAGTCACGCGCGATCCATGTCCTTCGCTGATGCACACCAGGCATTCCCTTATGCATTTTCGCCGTTTCCTATTTTTAGGGCTTGCGAAGAAACCCTTTGCATTCTAAGGCTTTCCTCGGCTCGGAGCGTAGCGCAGCTTGGTAGCGCACTTGACTGGGGGTCAAGGGGTCGCAGGTTCGAATCCTGTCGCTCCGACCATTATTTCACAACGAATTAGCAGCCGCCTGCGGGGAAATCAGTTTCAGTCAATTTTTAAAAATAGAGCGCTGGGTTCATGCGCGGTGACATCGCGCATTTTTTCCTGTTCTACCGGACCTGATCGAGCAGCCGCTTGCACTCGAGCAGATCGAAAAGCGCCTCCTGCAGAAGTGTGCGGTTATCCTTGGACAGACGCTTGTCATTGGCCCCGACAGGTCCGTCCTCCTCTCCTTTCAGAAGGCCGAAAAGCTTGCGGCCCGGCTGAGGTCTGGCGATGCCCGCAGGCAGCGTTGCGTCGGCGAGGTCGTCATCGGCGGCGTCCTTTGCCGCGGCGGCCTGCTTCTGGCGCGTGATCGCCTCCACCGCCGCCATATCGCCATTGCCAAGAGCAATGACGAACTGGGAGCTGTTCTCGCGCAGCAAGCGCTGCACGCCCTTGATCGTATAGCCTTGATCATAAAGAAGATGGCGAATGCCTTTCAGCAACTCGACATCGAGCGGACGGTAATACCTGCGTCCGCCACCGCGCTTCATTGGCTTGATCTGGGTAAACCGGGTTTCCCAGAAGCGCAGCACATGTTGAGGCAGATTGAGATCTTCAGCAACCTCACTGATGGTCCTGAAAGCATCCGGGCTTTTATCCATGCGCGTTATGGCGCCTTCTCAGCTGAATTTGTCTTGCCCCGGCGCGCCTGATGGGCCTCGAGGATGCGCTGCTTCAGCACGTTGGAAGCCTTGAACGTCATCACCCGGCGCGGCAGGATGGGTACTTCCTCGCCCGTCTTCGGGTTACGGCCGATACGCTCGTTCTTCTCGCGGATCTGAAATGTTGCGAAGGAAGAAAGCTTGACCGTTTCGCCATTGACGATCGCATCGCAAACCTCATCGAGGATCATCTCGACCAGCGCCGCGGACTCCGTACGCGAGAGGCCGACCTGGCGATAAACCGCCTCGGCCAGATCCGCGCGCGTGACAGTCTTTCCCCCCATGACGGAACCTGCTTGGTTAGCTCTGCACAATAACAAAAGTCTGGTTTAGCCGCATTCGAGCGATGCCGGCACTCCGCCGACTGCAAAAATGCACTAAGGTCAGGACGTTACACAAAGATTTCCAGCGGGGTCAAGCTGCTCTTCTCAACGCGGAGCGATAAAAACCGGCGCTTTACCAGCGAACGAGCACCGCGCCCCAGGTGAAACCGCCGCCCATCGCCTCCAGAAGCACCAGGTCGCCCTCCTTGATGCGCCCATCGGTGACCGCGGTGGCGAGCGCCAGCGGAACCGACGCGGCGGAGGTATTGCCGTGTGTATCGACGGTGATCACCACCTTTTCCTCGGCAATGCCGAGCTTCCTGGCGGAGGCGTCGATGATGCGCTTGTTCGCCTGATGCGGCACGAACCAATCGATATCAGCCGCCGTGACGCCTGTTTCGGCAAAAGATGCCTCGATCACATCCGTTATCATCCCGACAGCATGTTTGAAGACCTCCCGGCCTTCCATGCGCAGATGGCCGACGGTCTGCGTGGTCGACGGGCCACCATCGACGTAGAGCTTCTCCTTGTGCGAACCATCGGAGCGCAGATTGGCAGCCAGAACGCCGCGATCCAATGTCAGGCCCTTGCCCTCGCCCTCCTCCAGGATGAGCGCGCCCGCGCCATCGCCGAAGAGCACGCAGGTGGTGCGGTCGTTCCAGTCGAGGATACGCGAAAAGGTTTCCGAGCCGATCACCAGCACACGCTTTGCCAGGCCGCCGCGGATATAGAGGTCGGCGGTGGTCAGGGCATAGATGAAGCCACTGCACACGGCCTGCACATCGAAAGCGAAACCATGGGTGATGCCCAACTGCCGTTGGATTTCGACCGCACTTGCCGGAAAGGTGTGGTTGGGCGTCGACGTGGCAAGAACGATCAGGTCGATGTCCTTGGGCTCAAGACCCGCATTGTCGAGTGCTGCCCGCGCGGCGGCTGCGCCGAGCGAAACGGTGGTTTCCCCCTCGCCCGCGATATGGCGCTGCCTGATGCCGGTGCGCTGCACGATCCACTCGTCGGATGTTTCGACAATGCCTTCGAAATCGGCGTTCTTCATGATGCGGGACGGGGTTGCCGCGCCGACGCCTCTGACGATGGATCTGATCATGCCCGTTTTCCCTGTCCTGCACAAAACGCTCTGGCGCGAAGCCCAAGCTTTTGCCATTTTTATTGTTGTTCTTCGGCTTCGGCGTCGCCCTCAACCGTGGCGGCAAGAGGGCGGTTCTCATGAAACTGGCTGAGATCGGAAGAAATCTTCTTCAAAAGCTCATTGCGCACCATATCGTAGCCAGTTTCCAGCGCGGCGGCGAAGCCTTCCGCGTCAGCACCGCCATGGCTCTTGATGACAATACCGTTCAGCCCCAGGAAGACACCGCCATTGACCTTGCGCGGGTCCATCTTCTCGCGCAGGCGGTCGAACGCACTTTTGGCGAAAAGATAACCTATTCTCGCCAACAGCGTGCGGCGCATCGCGGCGCGCAGAAATTCGACGAACTGCCGCGCTGTGCCCTCAGCGGTTTTCAACGCGATATTGCCGGAGAACCCTTCGGTCACCACGACATCCACGGTGCCCTTGCCGATGTCGTTCCCTTCCACGAAACCGGCATATTCAAGGCCGGCAAGCGGGATTTCGCGCAGCATCTGCCCGGCTTCGCGGATTTCATCGAGGCCCTTGACCTCCTCGACACCGACATTGAGCAGGCCGATGGTGGGGCGCTTGATTTCAAAAAGCGCGCGCGCCATGCCTGCGCCCATCACGGCATAGTCGACAAGCTGCACCGCGTTGGCGCCGATGGTCGCGCCGACATCCAGCACGATGCTTTCGCCGCGCAATGTCGGCCAGATCGCCGCGATGGCCGGGCGCTCGACATTGGCCATCATCCGCAGGCAGAATTTCGACATCGCCATCAGCGCGCCGGTGTTGCCGGCTGAAACGCAGACATCCGCGTCACCATCCCGCACCGCTTCGATCGCCTGCCACATGGAGGATTTACCGCGACCATTGCGGAGCGCCTGGCTCGGCTTCTCATCCATACGGATGGCGATCTCGCTGGCGTGAAAAATGGAAGCAGCCGCCACCTTCGGGTAACGTGCCAAAACGGGCTCGACCTGTTCCGCCAGCCCATAAAGACGGAAGCGGAGATCCGGATGGCGCTCCAGCGCTATAGCCGCGCCGGGAATGACGACTTCCGGGCCGAAATCGCCTCCCATCGCGTCAATCGAGATTCTGATCACTCTGTTTTCCTGTCCCGGTCTAAAATTCTTCTTCTACGCAAGCCCCGGAAAACCGCTTTGGCTTTCCGGTCGCCCTATGCTTATTCACTTATCCCGAAGTTTTCCGGGTGGTGTCCCACAGTCGCGCGGAAAATAGCGTTTTTGTAATCACAGACAACAGGAATCTCGCTCCCACTCGTCCAAGCAGAACCGCGTATCACGATTTCTTTTTCCAATCGGCGAGTTTTACGAAGGGAGAGACCGGCTTTTCCGGCGCCATATCTCCCGATTCGATGGAGAGCGGCTCATCCGGCAACCCCGCTTTGCGCGGAAAAGGATCGAGGTTCAGCTCAAAAAACTCCTCCGCAATCGCGCCGATATCGAGATGATCGCCGGAAAAGGTTTCCGGCATATCCGGGCCTTCCGCATCGATCAGCATTTCTCCGCTTTCATCGAGGCGAATGCGGGCAAGGCTGGAATCATCAGGCACGAAGATGGATTCCACCGTCTCGGCCATTCTCGCATCTATGGGTTCAAGCGTGACCACGCAGGACTGGACGATTTCCGCAACGATCCGGCCATGCACTTTTACGCCGCGCTTCTTCCACGGCATGATCTGGAGTTCCGCCTCGAAGGATTTCACCTCTTCCAGACCATGATCCCGGGCGAGCGCCGCGCGTTCCCGTTCGTCGGCCTTGATGGTGACGGCCAAACCCTTTTGCGGAAGGTTGCGCACGGATACAGGAAATTTCAGGGCGGGCGTGTCGTTCATTTTCTTGATCTTTCTCTCAGTTCTTATCTTTCCCTCAGGCACTCGGTGAAAGAGCCGGCTGCGCCGCATCGAGAAAAGCAATGGATCCGCGCGCCAATTCCTCATCGGACTGCCGGCGAAGGCTTTCCCTCGCCTCGAAGGCGTAGGACGCCAGCGGAACCGCGCCAGGCCAGAATTCCATCTCCGGGCGAACGTTGCGTGTCAATGCCGCCGCGAAAGCCTCGCGATCGCTCGCGGCGAATGCAGCTTCATAAGCCTCGACGCGGCCATAGAACATGCGTGCCAGCTTCTTCATTCGTTTCGGCACGCCCTGATCGCCGATGCCAAGCTCGCGCAGCGAATGATCGACATCCTTGAAAAACTCATCCGCTACCTCCTGGCTGAGAGCGCGCAATGCTGCATTTTCGCCCTTCAGGCGGTGCATAGCCAGAAAGACGTGCAGCGACAGCATTTCATAACGGCCAATCGGCGTATCAGGCACAAAAAGAAGTGCATAAAAGCGCGGTTGCCGCGCCGCCGCCACGATCGCTTCATAAAAAGCGATCGTAATTGCCTCATTTACTTTAGCCTTGCGGCTGAACAATTTAAGAATCATCAGGGACGGGCCCGCGCTTGTTGCATCCAGAAGCAAGGTGGTTTACCGAAGTTCACCCGATGGCGGAAGTGCTGGAGCAGGATGCAATTAAGTTGGTATCCGGCATCAAGCGTCTCAAGTGTTGGTTTTAGCCGAATCGAGATTGAAAATGGAGATGTCGTTGTCGCAGCGGATTTTCAAGGGTGTCCAGACGAGAGGGGCATTCCTCATCGGAACCACCATTCTCTTTTCAGCCGGTTTGACGGGGTGCAACACCGCGGCCTCGCTCAATCCCTCCGAGACGCTGACCCAGGGCTATGTGCTGGACCAGCAGGCGCTCGATACCGTCCCCGTCGGGTCGAGCCGCGAACAGGTGCTGCTCGCTCTGGGCTCGCCCTCGACGACGGCGACCTTCGATAATGAAGTCTTCTATTACATCTCCGAGACACGTTATCGCGCCGCTCAATTCATGACGCCGAAAGTCATCGACCGGCGCATTCTCGCCATCTATTTCAATAAGGACGGCAAGGTCAGCCAGATTGCCAATTATGGCATCCAGGATGGCAAGGTGTTCGATTTCATCTCGCGGACCACGCCGACAGGCGGCAAGGACCAGACCTTCCTCGGCCAGATTCTCGCCGGCGCGGGCAAGATGCCGGCTGGCGTTCCGACAACGGGGCGGTAAAACCTATCCGGTTTGCAGTTCTTGTAAAAATCAAAGTTTGTATTTATATTTGGAGTGGCCTGCAGCGCGTCAACGCTGCAGGCCTAACGCCTAGATTATAAGATATATCCGCACGGTGATTAACCAGGCCGTGCGGGTTTTCTTTATCTCAAGCGTGCACTGCATAATTCCTTAAATCGGAATCGATTTAAGGACAAAATTATGCAGCATTCAAAGTGGTAGAGCGTCCTTTGCGCGTCCAATAGGACGCGCGGCGCTCTACGCAGCGGTATAGACCACATCATATCGTCTCCTCGCAGACAAGGCTGTGTCTTGCCGCAGTCCGGACGCCGATTCGCCGGATGCGCTGGCCTGGTTAAATCACCCGCGCTGCTGCTTTAGTCTGCAATCCCCACGCAGGATGCCATTCAATCGAACCGGCATCCCGCTAATTCTATGCAACCCGCGTGATCATGCGGAATGCGCCAGCACCGCCAATAGCAGCAAGGCCACGATGTTGGTGATCTTGATCGCCGGGTTGACCGCCGGGCCGGCGGTGTCCTTGTAGGGGTCGCCCACCGTATCGCCGGTGACGGAGGCCTTGTGCGCTTCCGAGCCCTTCAGGTGTTTCACCCCCTGGCTATCGACGAATCCGTCCTCGAAGCTCTTCTTGGCGTTGTCCCATGCGCCGCCGCCCGACGTCATGGAAATCGCCACGAAGAGGCCATTGACGATGACGCCCAGAAGCGATGCGCCGAGGGCCGCGAAGGCGGAGGACTTGGAGCCGGAGATCAGCAGCACACCGAAATAGACGACGATGGGCGCCAGCACGGGCAGCAGTGAGGGAACGATCATTTCGCGGATCGCCGCCTTGGTCAGCAGATCGACGGCGCGGGCATAATCAGGCCGGTCGGTTCCGGCCATGATGCCCGGCTTTTCACGGAATTGCCGGCGCACCTCCTGCACCACCGCGCCCCCTGCCCTGCCCACGGCGGTCATGGCCATGCCGCTGAAGAGGTAGGGGATGAGGCCGCCGAAGATCAGGCCAGCCACCACATAGGGGTTGGAGAGTTCGAAGGAGACGTGGCCGACATCGGCGAAATAAGGGAACGTCGCCCCATTGGCTGCGAAATAGGCCAGATCGTTGGAATAGGCGGCGAAAAGCACGAGCGCACCCAACCCCGCCGAACCGATGGCGTAGCCCTTGGTGACGGCCTTGGTGGTGTTGCCGACCGCATCGAGCGCATCGGTGGACTTGCGCACATCCGGATCGAGCCCCGCCATTTCGGCGATGCCGCCCGCATTGTCCGTCACCGGACCGAAGGCATCGAGCGCGACGATCATGCCGGCGATCCCCAGCATGGCGGTGACGGCGATGGCCGTGCCAAAGAGGCCCGCGACCTGATAGGTGGAGATGATGCCGCCGATGATGACGAGCGCGGGCAGCGCCGTCGATTCAAGCGAGACGGCGAGCCCCTGGATGACATTGGTGCCATGGCCGGTCACCGAGGCCTGCGCGATGGAATTGACCGGACGCTTGTTGGTGCCGGTATAATATTCGGTGATGAGGACGAGCAATCCCGTCACGGCGAGGCCGATCAGCCCGCAGATGAAGAGGTTGCCGCCGGTGACAGCCTTGCCCGCGACCGTGCCGATCTCGCCCCAGCCTATTGTCATCGACGTGGCGATGGCGAGGCCGACGATGGAAAGCAGGCCGGTGGCGATCAGCCCTTTGTAGAGCGCGCCCATGATGGAGCCGTTGGCACCGAGCTTGACGAAGAACGTGCCGGCGATCGAGGTGAGGATACAGACGGCGGCGATGGCCAGCGGATAGACCATGATCGTCTCGAACATCGGGCTTGCGCCGAAGAAGATCGCCGCAAGCACCATCGTGGCGACAACCGTCACCGCGTAGGTCTCGAACAGATCCGCCGCCATGCCGGCGCAATCGCCGACATTGTCGCCGACATTATCGGCGATGGTGGCCGGATTGCGCGGATCATCCTCAGGAATTCCCGCCTCGACCTTGCCGACGAGATCGCCGCCGACATCCGCCCCCTTGGTGAAAATGCCGCCGCCAAGACGCGCGAAGATGGAGATGAGCGAAGCGCCGAAGCCCAATGAGACCAGCGGATCGATCACGGCGCGGCCGGTGGACGGATAGCCCAGCCACTGGGTCAGCATAAAATAATAAACGGAGACGCCGAGAAGCGCGAGGCCCGCCACGAGAAGGCCGGTGATGGCGCCGGATTTGAAGGCGATTTCCAGCCCGGCGGCAAGGCTGCGCGAGGCGGCTTGCGCAGTGCGGACATTGGCGCGCACCGACACATGCATTCCGATGAAGCCGGCGAGGCCGGACAGGACGGCGCCGATGAGAAAGCCGACGGCCGACGAGGCCGACAGAAGATACCAGACGGCGGCGAAGACGACGGCGCCGACAATGGCGATGGTCGTATATTGCCGGGCGAGATAGGCCTGCGCACCCTCGCGAATGGCGGCGGCGATTTCCTGCATCCGCGCGTTGCCCTGATCCGCCGCAAGGACCGATCTGGTCGCCCAGACGGCGTAAAGGACAGCCGCCGCGCCGCAGGCGATGACGAGAAGAAGAACTGTCATGCCAACTCCCATTATTTGTTTTTGTTTTACCCGCATGATCTTATCCGAAAAGTCTGCAACTTTTCGGGATCATGCGCTATGACCCAAAGCTCCTCCCGGGTCGCGTTATTCCAGCGTATGATCTTATCCGAAAAGTCTGCAACTTTTCGGGATCATACTTTAGCACAGCATGAAATATTCTTTTGCCGCACCTGTGGAAAGATGCGGAACGGTAAGGCGAACGTCAAGAAATACTTATGGAATCGTTGGCGCAATACCCCCCTCTGGCTTGCCGAAGCGGTTCTCCCTCCCCCTTGCGGGGAGGGTGGCCCGAAGGGCCGGGTGGGGGTGGTAAAGGCAGCGTGCTACGACTGCCGGTTGGCATGTATTCGCCACCACCCCCATCCGCCCGCTCTGCGGGCACCTTCCCCGCAAGGGGGAAGGAGGGCGCCCAACCAGCGCAGCAAGCCAAGGGAGTATTGCCCCACCACCCTCTGCTTAAACCTACACGATCCCAATAATCCTGATCGCAAGGCCTGCAATCAGCGCGCCGACAATCGGCCCGACCACCGGAATCCAGGCATAGCCCCAGTCGGAGCCGCCCTTGCCGGCGATAGGCAGGACGGCGTGGGCGATGCGGGGGCCGAGATCACGCGCCGGGTTGATGGCATAGCCCGTGGTGCCGCCGAGCGACATGCCGATGGCCCAGACGAGCATGCCGACCATGTAGGGACCGACGCCCGCCGGGATGCCACCTACACCGCCAACCAGCTTCGAGGCGATGGCGGCGATCACGAACAGGAGCACGAAGGTGGCGATGACTTCGCTGATAAAGTTGGCGGGCGGGTTGCGGATGGCGGGGGCGGTACAGAACACGCCGAGCTTCGCGCCTGTATCCTGCGTTTTGGCCCAATGCGGCAAATAGTGCAGCCACACCAGCACGGCACCGATGAAGGCGCCGATGAACTGGGCCGGAAGATAGGTCGCGACCTTGCTCCAGTCGCCCGATGAGAATGCAAAGCCGAGCGTCACCGCCGGGTTGATGTGGGCGTCGGCGCTACCGGCTGCCATGGCGGTAAAGACACCGGCCAGCACCGCGAGGCCCCAGCCGGCCGTGATCGTAATCCAGCCCGCATTAAAGGCCTTGGACTGGGCCAACAGCACCCCGGCGACGACACCGTCACCGAGCAGGACGAGCACCATCGTGCCCAGGAGTTCTCCGAGAAAAGGCGAGATCATTTATTCCTCCCAATAATTGAAACGCAGATTCTATTTCCGTTTATTCAAATTCACTCCACCCAATCCAACGACCGGGTCACGGCCTTGTTCCAAGATGAGAACAGGCGCTCCCGTTCCGTCGCCGGCATGTTCGGGTGCCAGCGCTTGTCGACACCCCAATTGTGGACGAGATCGTCCGTGCTCTTCCAATAGCCCGTGGCGAGGCCTGCGGCATAGGCCGCGCCAAGGGCGGTGGTTTCCGTCACCTTCGGACGCACGACGGGCACGTCGAGAATGTCGGACTGGAATTGCATGAGAAGCTCGTTGGCGACCATGCCGCCATCGGTGCGCAGCTCCTTGATGGCGATCTTGGAGTCCTTTTCCATCGCCTCCAGCACCTCGCGCGTCTGATAGGCGGTGGCCTCCAGTGCCGCGCGGGCGATCTGGCCCTTGTTGGCGAAGCGCGTCAGGCCGCAGATGACGCCGCGGGCGCTTTCCTTCCAGTGCGGGGCATAAAGTCCCGAAAAGGCTGGCACGAAATAGACATCGCCATTATCAGGCACCGAGCGGGCGAGCTGCTCGATGTCCGAGCTCTTCTCGATGATGCCGAGATTGTCGCGCAGCCATTGCACCAGCGCGCCGGTGATGGCGATTGAGCCTTCGAGCGCGTAGACCGTCGGCGCATCGCCTAGCTTGTAGGCGACGGTGGTGATGAGGCCGTAATTCGACGGAAAAGGCTTGTCGCCCGTGTTGATGAGCGTGAAACAGCCGGTGCCGTAGGTGTTCTTCGCCTCGCCCGGCTTGAAGCAGGCCTGCCCGACCAGCGCCGCCTGCTGGTCGCCCAGGATACCGGCGACCGGCACACCGGCGAGTACGCCCTTCGCCTCGCCATAGACTTCGCTCGACGATACGATTTTCGGCAGCGCCGCCTTCGGAATGTCGAAAAGATCAAGAATTTCGTCATCCCATTCAAGCGTCTCGATGTTCATGAGCTGGGTACGGCTGGCGTTCGTCACGTCGGTGATGTGCAGGCCGCCATCCGGGCCGCCGGTCAGGTTCCAGACAATCCATGTATCCATATTGCCGAAGATGGCATCGCCCGCCTCTGCCTTTTCCCGCGCGCCGGGGACATTGTCGAGAATCCATTTGAGCTTGAGGCCGGAGAAATAGCTCGCCAGCGGCAGGCCGGTCTTGGCGCGCAGGCGGTCCTTGCCGCCTTCCCGCTCCAGCCCGGCCACGAGCTGATCGACGCGCGTATCCTGCCAGACAAGAGCGTTATAGAGCGGCACGCCGGTATGCCGGTCCCACAGCAGCGTCGTCTCGCGCTGGTTGGTGATGCCGACAGCCACGAGATCGGAGGCCGTGAGGCCCGCCTTGCGCAGCGCCTCGCCGATGACGGCGGTGGTGTTGCGCCATATCTCGGTTGCGTCGTGCTCGACCCAGCCGGGCTTCGGGTAGATCTGCTCATGTTCCTTCTGGGCGAGCGAAATGATTTCGCCCTTGCGGTCGAAGACGATGAAGCGGGAACTCGTCGTACCCTGATCAATCGCGCCTACATACTTGGTCATGCTGGTCCTCCCTGTCGCAGTTCATATTTGAGCGGCTCAGCGAAGTTTTCGGTCGTTCAGTTGACCTTGCGCCGCAGAGCCGTAGATTTGATATCGAGATAGTCATCGAGCGCAGCCGCCGTCTCCTTCGGTGCCACAAGCCCAAGCTTCGAGCGCCGCCAGAGGATATCCGCGGAAGTACGCGCCCATTCATAATCAACGAGGTAGTCGACTTCCGCCTGCGTGAGTCCGCCGCCGAAATCCCGTCCGAGATCGTTTAGCGCACGGGCCTCGCCCAGAATCATATCGACATGCGTGCCGTAGGCCCGCGCGAGCCGATGAGCCATATCCGCCGGAAGGAAGGGCTTGCGCTTAATGAGATCCGCTACGAAACGGTCGAAATCGCCGTCGGGCAGGTCGCCGCCGGGCAGCGGTACTTTCGCCGTCCAGGAGGGCTTCAGGCCGGGCAGCCAGGGCTCCAGCTTTTCCAGCGCATGTTCGGCGAGACGGCGGTAAGTGGTGATCTTGCCGCCGAAGATCGACATGACCGGCGGCTCACCGGACGACGCGTCGATATCCAGCACATAATCGCGCGTGACCACGGAAGCGTTGCTTGCCGCGTCGTCGTAAAGCGGCCTGACGCCCGCATAGGTCCACACCACATCGGCGGGCGTAATGCCGCGCTTGAAATAGTGGTTCACGCTCTCGCAGAGATAGGCGGTCTCATCCTTTGAAATTCCGACCGCGTGCGGCTCATCTTCATAGGGCACGTCGGTCGTGCCGATGAGCGTGAACTTTTCCCGGTAGGGAATGGCGAAAACAATGCGCCGGTCCGGATTCTGGAAGATATAGGCTTGCTCGCCTTCATAGAGACGCGGCACGACGATGTGGCTGCCCTTGACCAGCCGCACCGCCGCGCGGGAATGAATGCCAAGCTTCTCGCTCAGAAGCTCGCTCACCCAGGGGCCGGCGGCGTTGATGAGGATACGCGCCTTCACCGTCTCGCGCTTGCCCGAGGCGAGATCCTCTGTTGTCGCGACCCAGACATCATCCTCGCGATGCGCCTCGACAAAGCGTGTGCGCGTGCGAATTTGCGCGCCATTCTCCTCAGCCGCGATGGCATTGAAAACGACGAGGCGGCTGTCGTCCACCGCGCAGTCGGAATAGAGGAAGCCTTTGGTCAGGGCGTCGCGCAGCGGCATTCCGACGGGAGATGTCCGCAAGTTGACACCCTGCGAGCCGGGCAAGGTTTTAAGCCGCGCGAGATGGTCATACAGAAACAGCCCGATTCGGATCATCCAGGCGGGCCTCAGGCCCGGCTCGTGCGGCAGCACGAAGCGCAGCGGCCAGATGATGTGCGGCGCGATGGCGAGCAAGCGCTCGCGCTCCATCAGCGCCTCGCGCACAAGACGGAATTCGTAATTTTCGAGATAGCGGATGCCGCCGTGGATAAGCTTGGTGCTGGCGGAAGAGGTGAATTCGGCCAGGTCGCCCTGTTCGGCGAGAAAGACGGAGAGTCCGCGTCCGGCAGCATCCCGGGCGATTCCCGCTCCATTGATGCCGCCGCCGATTACCAGAAGATCGTATATGCCGCGATCAGCCACCGCGCCTCACTCTACAATTCTTGTGCATGGGAGGATGGGACAGTTCCACGGCTTTCGCAACCCCAATTATTGTGCAGGAAGGGAGACGCGCCGCCGTTCATGCAGGCCAAGCGCGGCGAGCGCGAGAAGGCAGGCGGCGCTCACAGGGATGACGATCCAGTTCAGCACGTCCCAGCCGAAGGCCGTCAGCATCTTGCCTGACATCAGCGAGGCGATGGCGACAGTCCCAAACAGCAGGAAATCGTGCAGCCCCTCGATCTTGCCCTTTTCGGAGCGGCGGTAGGTTTCCGTCACCATCGTTGTAGCGCCAATGAAACCGAAATTCCAGCCGACGCCCAGCAGGATGAGGGCGAGCCAGAAATTCCAAAGCTCGATCCCGGCGAGCGCGACACCGGCGCAGGCGAGAAGCAGGAGAAGACCGGCGGCAACGATTGCCTCCTTGCCGAAGCGGCTGATCAGGCGCCCGGTGAAGAAGCTCGGACCGAACATGGCGAGCACATGCCATTGGATGCCGAGCGTCGCCTCATCGGCGGAAAACCCGCAGCCGACCATGGCGAGCGGCGCGCCTGTCATGACGAAGCTCATCAGCGCATAAGAGACGATGGCGCAGAAGAGCGCCACGAAAAAGCGCGGCTGCGAAATGATCGCGCCCAGCGGGCGGGCGGGGAGGTCATCGTCGTCCGCCGCCGTCGCGACGTGGCTTTGCAAGCGTAACAGCGAGAGAATACCGATGCCCAACACGCCGATAACGCCAACTGCCAGGAAGGAACCCGCGAACATGACCGGCTCGAAGAGCGTACGCGTATAAATCACGGCGGTAGGGCCGATGATTGCAGCGAACACGCCGCCCGTCAGCACCCATGAGACAGCCTTGGGCTTGAAGGAGGATGGCGCATTGTCGGTTGCAGCGAAGCGATATTGCTGGACGAAGGCGCTACCCAGACCGATCACCAAGAGCCCTGCCACGAACAGCCAGAAATCGCCCCGAAACAAGGCAAGCGCGGCGACGATGCCGCCAAGCGAGGTGACGCCCGCTCCAGCCATGAAGCCATAGCGCCGGCCGATCCGCCGCATGAGGGCCGCTGCGGGAAGCATCCCCAACGCCGTACCCAAGGCGAAACCGGTGACGGGCGCGGTCGCCAGCGATTTGTCGAGCCCCAGCAGATAATGCCCTGCAAGCCCGCCCATGGAAATCGCAATGGACGGAGCGCTGCCGACAATTGCCTGCGCCGCCGCCAGAATGAGGGCCGTTCGCTTGGCTTCGGTTTCGGCGGCAGGAATTAGTTGCGACAAGGACATGCGACGCGAAACTCCCAGAGTTCTGGAACAGTTGATCTGTAGCGGATTTTAGAAATTGCGCGACAGAAACCTAGCTGCATTTTTCCAAAATCGCATCAACGACCTGGACGAGTGGTGCCGTGGCGTCGATCATGATTGCGTCCTTTGGAACGTCTTCTTTCGTGGCATGTAATCGCGCAATGAATTCCCGTTCGCGTGCTCGCCCGCCAAACTCGCTTTCAGGTCTGGCGGCAAGACGGCGGTTCAATATGTCCGGATCGATTTCAAGAACGAAAACCGCATCAAACAGATCAATGAAACGACCGAAATTCCTCGAGCCGCCGCAAAAGAACGATGCTGCATGACTTTGGTCGGCCACGAAGGCTCTCACCTTATCGACATCCCAAATATGATGCTCATGGGCGAAGCCATCCAAGGGCTCCCCGGTTTCGGGATCGCCCTGATAGGCCAGTTCTCTATCACCATGAATGGAGTGATAGCCACGCCGTTGCAGCTCATCGCAGACCGAAGTCTTGCCGGTTCCTGAAACGCCTTCGATTAGATAATTTCTGCCACCCATTCGCTAAAACCCGTGACACGTTTTGCGGCTAAGGGCTGTGACGAAGCAAGCATACGGAGATTTTCGACAACAGCCCATATGATATCGTGCGGTCATGACCCGATCGTAAAGATGTTCAATCCGGATACATCTGTTTCGATCTGCTCGAAACCACGAGCGATATAGTATGGCGTGTTGTCGGGCGTCGCACAGAGATAGCAGAGTCCGTACCCTTGAAAAGCTGCCTCCCTACGGGCTGCCTCTATTAATTTCGCTGCAATACCCTGTCGCCTGGATTCCGGTTCAACCCATAGAGCGGCGATCCATGGTGTGTATTGCTGTCGATCATCAAGGTCGTTTTCGATCAACAAAACTGAACCGAGATATTCGCCTTGGTCATGCGCTATAAGAGCGACAGGAACTTCGTTGCCTGCAATCATTGGCTCCAAGTGAGCACGATACTCTGTCAAAGACACTTCTGTCTCTGTCCACCATGCATTCCAACAACGATCAGCAATGATATCCGCCATATCAGGATAGCTGCGGAGGTTGGAAATTTCCATTAAGTAGCCTCGGCGAACATTAACTGGGGTTTTCTACAACATAACCACTCAACGGGTCTGGGCAAGCGCAATACGGGCCGTACATGCTATTGGCAATGTTTGTTTGCTTGTGGCGCAAAGGCGCCCCCTCTCTTGCGATTTCTAACACTTAGCTTCGCTAAGATGTTGAAATCGCAAGAGAGGGGGCGCTTTCTGTCAGCGTCCTTACTCGGAAACAAGGGTAACAGAGTGCCTCCTAGTTAACCACCCTTCACACCACGGCTTTCGCCGCGAATCTTGTACGCCAGACGGTCCAGGACGGCGTTGGCAAGCTTTGGCTCGTCATCGGTATAGAAAGCCTTGGCGATATCAACATATTCCGAGACGATGACCGCGGTTGGAACGTCCTTGCGGTCCTTCAGTTCCCACGCGCCGGCGCGCAGGATGGCGCGGAGGGTTGAGTCGAGGCGCGATAGCGGCCAGTCCTCGGTCAGCGCCTCGCGGATCATCGGATCGAGCTTCAGCTGGTCGGTGACGACACCGGCGAGGATGGCGCGGAACCATTGCGGGTCGGCATCGAGATATTGCGCGCCGTCCACTTCCTTGCCCAGCCGGTGGGCCTCGTATTCCGCGACGACCTCAAGCACGCCGGTGCCGGCGACATCCATCTGGTAGAGCGCCTGCACGGCAGCAAGCCTTGCGACGCCGCGCTTGTTGGCGATGCGGGGGGCAGCGGTGGGGCGGCCTTCAGCAGGAGAAGCCATCGCGTCAGGCTCCAAGTTTCTTGCGCAGTTCGATCATGGTGAGCGCGGCGCGGGCAGCGCCTCCCCCCTTGTCACCCTCCCCGTGGCGGGCGCGAACCCAAGCCTGCTCGTCGTTTTCCACGGTCAGGATGCCGTTGCCGATGGCAAGGCCTTCCTCGACGGCGAGATCCATCAGCGCGCGGGCCGACTCATTGGCGACGATTTCGAAATGGTAGGTTTCGCCCCTGATGACGCAGCCGAGCGCGACATAGCCGTCATAATCGGATTCGCCGTCGAGCGCGAAGGAAACGGCAGCGGGGATTTCCAGCGCGCCGGGAACCGTCACCACATCGTAGGTTGCGTCCGCCTCGTCGAGCGCCAGCTTGGCGCCGTTCAAAAGCGCGTCGGCCAGATCATCGTAAAACCGGGCTTCGACAATAAGCAAATGCGGCGCGCGCGCCTTCGTGTTGGACATAGGATGCTCCATGACGGGTTTGCGCCAGTGATGTGGTCGCTAGAATTGGGGGCGGAAATCAGGGGCCGCCGTATGCAATGGCTCTAGGCCGATTTCGGATATTGCGCAAGCCGCGCGGCGTAGCGCGCGAGTTGATCGATCTCGATGTTCACCTTGTCCCCTGCCTTGCGTTCTCCCCATGTGGTGACATGGAGCGAGTGGCGGATCAGCAGCACATCGAATTCGTTATCCTCGACGCCGTTGACCGTCAGCGAAGTGCCGTCGAGCGCGACCGAGCCTTTTTGCGCTATGAAGGGGGCAAGGGCTTCCGGCGCGCGCAGGCGGAAGCGGACGGCGTCGCCTTCCTCGGTACGCTCGATGATTTCGGCCTCGCCATCGACATGGCCGGAAACGAGGTGACCTCCCATCTCATCGCCCAGCTTCAGCGAGCGTTCGAGATTGATGCGCGTTCCGGATTTCCATGTGCCGAGCGTCGTCAGGCGAAGCGCCTCTTCCCACGCCTCGACCTCGAACCAACGGGCATTGGAGCCTTTTTCCGGCAGCGCCGTGACGGTGAGGCATACACCGGCGCAGGCGATGGAGGCGCCGAGCGCGATCGTATCGGGGTCGTAGTCCGTCTCGATGCGCAACAGGATGCCCTCGTTCAGCGGCTTGATCCGATCGACTTTGCCGACATCCGTAACGATACCTGTGAACATTCAGGGCTTCCTCGTGAATTCGGTGAAACGGTCCGCGCCGAAGCGCGCCTCGCGGGAGGGTGTGAAACTATCGGCGATATGGGACTGAAGGCCGGGCACGGCAACCCCATTTTCTCTGCCAATTTCCACCTCGCCTTCGAAAAGCGCGATGCGGTCCACCAGCCCCTCGCTCAGGAACTGGCCGGCGACATCGGCGCCGCCTTCGACCAGCACGGTAGCAATGCCCAGCGCCGCCAGATCTTCTAAAAGTTCGGGCAGGGCTATGCGGCCATCGATGCTCTCGGTTGCAAGAATCCGGCAGCCGGCGTCGATCATCGCCTGTCTTTTCTGCGGGTCGGCATCGGCGCTACAGGCGATCCAGAGGGGAACGGCGGATGCGGAAAGCACCAGCGCAGAGGAAAGCGGGAGCCTGAGGTCGCTGTCGAGCACGATGCGGACGGGCGAACGCTGCTCCAGCCCGGGCAGGCGGCAGGTGAGTGTCGGATCGTCGGCAAGCGCGGTGCCTATGCCGATGAGGATGGCATCGCTTTGCGCCCGCATCAGATGGGTTTGTGCCCGCGAAACCGGGCCTGTTATGGCAAGCTGCCCCTCACCTTTCCGGCCAATCATGCCATCGGCGGAGAGGGCGAGCTTCAGCGTTACTTCGGGACGTTTGGCGGACGAGCGCATCAAATAACCGGCCATCAGGTCGGCGGCGCTTTCCGCCAGTATCCCCTCGATGACCTCGATGCCGCCTTCGCGCAAGATGGCGTATCCCCTCCCCGAAACGCGGGCGTCCGGGTCGGTCGCGCCGGCTACAACGCGCTTGACCCCGGCGGCGACCAGCGCCTCGGCGCAGGGCGGGGTGCGGCCATGATGGGCGCATGGTTCGAGCGTCACATAGGCGGTGGCCCCCCTCGCCTTCTCCCCCGCCTCGGCGAGGGCTATGGTCTCGGCATGGGGCCTCCCCCCCACCGCAGTGACGCCCCTACCCACGATAACAGGACCCCTACCATCGTCGCGGACGATCAAGGTCGCGACCGAAGGGTTGGTGCCGGTCAATCCCAGATGCCGGCGGGAATAGCGGATGGCGGCGGCCATGAACCGTAGATCGGCTTTGCCGGCTTTCGAGGAAGGAGCGTCCGCCATCGCTCACTCCTCCACGAAATCGCTGTCGGGAAGCTTGTCCTTGGCGGTCAGTTCATCGATGACATTGTGGAAATCACGCGCCTGTCTGAAATTGCGGTAAACGGAAGCGAAGCGGATATAGGCGATGTCGTCGATGCCTTTCAGCGCATCCATGACGAGACGGCCTATCTCCTCGGATTCCACCTCCGCCTCGCCGGAACTTTCCAGCTGCCGGACGATGCCGGAAATGGCGCGCTCGATGCGCTCCCGGTCGACCTCGCGCTTGCGCAACGCCACTTCGACCGAGCGCATCAGCTTGTCACGGTCGAAGGGAACGCGGCGGCCGCTCTTCTTGACGACCAGCAGCTCGCGCAACTGCACGCGCTCGAATGTGGTGAACCGTCCGCCGCAGACCGAGCAGACCCTGCGCCTGCGGATCACCGCCCCATCTTCCGCAGGGCGGGAATCCTTCACTTGTGTGTCTTCAGACTGGCAATAAGGGCAACGCATGAACTTCTTTCGCCGTGATTCCTTGCATTAGACTACGGCATAAGAACTTCACAATGAACCACGCAATTGCCGCATACACCGATGCGTGATCAGCCCAGATACGGATAGAGCGGGAAGCGGTTGGTGAGCGTGATGACCTTATCCTTCACCGCCTGTTCCACCGCCGCATTGCCCTCATCGGAATTGGCGACTTTCAGCCCGTCGAGCACTTCCGAAATCAGATTACCGATCTCGCGGAACTCCGCCGCCCCGAAGCCGCGCGTCGTGCCGGCGGGCGTACCCAAGCGTACGCCTGAGGTGACGAAGGGCTTTTCAGGGTCGAAGGGAATGCCGTTCTTGTTGCAGGTAATGTTGGCGCGGCCAAGCGCGGCTTCCGCCCGCTTGCCGGTGGCGTTCTTGGGGCGCAGATCGACCAGCATCAGATGATTGTCGGTGCCGCCGGAGACGATGTTGAGGCCGTTTTCCTTCAGCACATCAGCCAATGCGCGGGCGTTTTCCACGACATTGCGGGCATAGGTCTTGAATTCAGGCTTGAGCGCCTCGCCGAAAGCCACCGCCTTGGCGGCGATGACATGCATCAGCGGGCCGCCCTGCAGGCCGGGGAAGACAGCCGAATTGATCTTCTTGGCGATCTCGGCATCGTTGGTCAGGATCATGCCGCCGCGCGGGCCGCGAAGCGACTTGTGCGTGGTGGTCGTGCAAACATGAGCATGCGGAACCGGCGAAGGATGGACGCCACCCGCAACGAGCCCGGCGATATGGGCCATATCGACCATGAGATAGGCGCCGATCTCATCCGCGATCTGGCGGAAGCGCTGCCAATCCCAGAAGCGGGAATAGGCGGTGCCCCCGGCGATGATGAGCTTGGGCTTGTGCTCACGGGCGAGGCGCTCGATCTCCTCCATGTCGAGGAGGTTGTCGTCCCGGCGCACGCCATAGGAGACGACGTTGAACCATTTGCCCGACATGTTGACGGGCGAGCCATGCGTCAGGTGGCCGCCGGAGTTCAAGTCGAGGCCCATGAAGGTATCGCCGGGGTTAAGCAGCGCCAGGAACACGGCCTGGTTCATCTGGCTGCCGGAATTCGGCTGCACGTTGACGAATTCCGCGCCGAACAGCTTCTTGGCGCGCTCGATGGCCAGTTCCTCGGCAACATCCACAAACTGGCAGCCGCCATAATAGCGCTTGCCCGGATAGCCCTCGGCATATTTGTTGGTCATGACAGACCCTTGCGCCTCCATGACGGCGCGGGAGACGATGTTCTCCGAGGCGATCAGCTCGATCTCATGGCGCTGGCGGCCAAGCTCGTTGCGGATCGCGCCGAACAGCTCGGCATCGGTCTCTTCGAGGGGGGCGTTGAAGAAGGTTTCCGAAAAATCTCGCGCTGAAGCGGGGTTGGCCTGCGACATGGTGGTATCCCTCCGGGTTTCCGGGCAAAGGTCAATGTGATGACCGCGCATTATCACATTCAGGGCGTGGAGGCCAATGGCCGGGGCGCGAAAAGCAGTGGTTGGAAACCGACGGGTTGGCCGTTGTCCCGTTAAAACCCCGTTGTTTTCATATAACGAAGAGAATGCTTGCCGGCGCATACCTGCAATAAGCCGACGACGCCGCCAAGGGCCGCGGCGGAAGAGACGAGCCCCGCCGCGCCGCGGAAAGGGATCGCGCAGGCCGTCCCCAGGAACTTGAAAAACCGCCCAAGGATTTTCAATGGCAGCTTGCTGAGGGCTTTTTTCGGATTCTGTCGATATTGGGCTGTAAACTGCGTGATATTATGATCGCGGTTGCGGTGGAAATGATAGGAAAGCGTCAAGCGGCAAGGCGGAACCGTTTCGTAGACAATCGCATTGCAGGCCCAGCCGGTTCTGGCGCCCAGGCTTTTTGCCCTTGCCCACAGATCCCAGTCTTCGCCTCCGGTGAGGTTGAATTGCGGATCGAACCGCAAGCCCGTTTCGCGGAAGAAATCCAGCCGCCCCATCCAGCTTCCCGTCGCCACCTTGATCGTCTCGCTCAAACCGGCATCGCATTTCGCCTTGCATTTGCGTTCCGATTTCAAGCCGTTTTGTCTGATGCCAGCCCATACGAGCTTTTGCATCAAGGTGAGTTTCCGGTCAAAAGGCGTTGGCCGCACTGGGGAGCCGACGATGTCGAGATCAAGCCTGTCACGCTCCGCCAAAAGGTTCATGAGCCAGTCCGGCGAGACATATTCATCATCATCGACAAAAACGAGAAGATCATAGCCTCGCTCGATTGCGTGGTTCAGCGCATGGTTCCTGGCTGCCGCAATTCCTACCACGCTTTCGTTCCGGTAGTCGATTTCAGTGCCGGGCATACGGGAGCGAAAGCGCTCGATGGATTCGCCGAGAGTCTGCACGTCGTTGTTTTCAACGACCAGAAAAGAAACCCGCTCTCCCTGTGGCCGCTCCATGGCGGCAAGTGAAGAAAACAGATTGCATAACATCTTGGGCCTGTTCCGCGTAATCACGGAAACACAAATACGACGCTTCATCAGCGAGCGTTTAATATACGCAAGTAATAAAGTCAGATCACCAATTCGCGAGCATCTAAACTAGTATTAAATTTGTATGTATACCTGCTCCTGCAAAAGGCAGAACCTAAAACAAGGGCCGCCATATGGCGGCCCTTGGATTCTTTTTCGGTGCAGATCAACGATCGCAGCTGGCTCCCGGACTCTAAATCTCGGTGCCTAGCGCCAGTTCGGCTGCACCGTCGCGCTGGTAGATGTCATCGCGGAAGTGGACGACGCCATCGCCCGTGGACCAGGCGCTGACATAGATGAAATGCACCGGCACCGGATCGGCAAGCTGGATCGGTGTATTGACGCCGGCCTTGATCGTCGCCTCGATCGTCTGGCGGTCCCAGCCAGATGTGTTCTTCAACAGCCAGACATCGAGATCCCGCACATTCTGAACGCGAACGCAGCCGGAGGAATCGAAGCGCATCAAATTATTGAACAGCGTTTTTTGCGGCGTGTCGTGCATATAGACGGCATGCGCATTATGGAAATTGATCTTGGTGGAGGACATGGCGTTGATCTTGCCGGGGTCCTGCCGGAACATCAGCTTCACGGCGTCATTGGTGTTCCAGTCAACCGTTTCGGGCGCGACTTCCTGCCCCTGCCCATCATAAAGACGGATCTTGTTGCGCGTGAGATAGGTCGGGTCCTTGCGCATCAGCGGAATAATGTCTTTTTCGATGATCGATTTCGGGGCCGTCCAGTAAGGATTGAGGATGACCTCGTGAATCTTCGAAACGAGAAGCGGCGTCTGACGGTCGATCTTGCCGACGACGGCGGTGTGGCGCTGCATCACCCGGCCATTCTCCACCGCCTCGATCTGCGCGGCGGGGATGTTCACCATGACGAAGCGCGGGTCGGTGATATTGGCGAGTTCGCCCACGCGCTGCAAATTGGTCTGGAGCTGGCCCAGGCGCACATCGGCGCCGACATTCATGGCTGCGTAGGTGAACTGCCCCATCACACCATCGGCCGGCAGGCCATGGCGGCTCTGGAAGCGCTTTACCGCCGCATCGACATAGGTGTCGTACGAGTTGGAAAGGCCGGCGCTTTCCGGCAAATCGCCTGAAATCATCAATCGACGGCGCAAGATGGATACGGCGGGATCGACGGCGCCGAGCCGCAGCTTGGCATTGCCCGGAACCTGTGGCCAGCCACCCTGGGCGGCGATATTGCTGTAAGTGCCGATGGCGGTCTGCACGTAGGAAACCGTCGCAGGGCTCATGATGGGCTGGGTCGTGGCCACCTTTTGCGCACCGGCGGCGCGGGCATCGAACTGATCGTTCCAGTTGCCGCGGCGCGGCGCGGCAAGCACGTCGTTGATGACGGGCTGGGCAAAGGCGCCGCTTGCGAATACCGACAGTCCGGCTGTTGCCGCGCCACGCAGAAACAGGCGGCGATCCATTGTGGAAGGTTCAAGGTTCTTTCGCGGGTTTTTCATCGGTGCATTCCCTGGTTTGCTCATCTCGTGCCTTCTTTGACGCAAGTCCGTTGGAAAAACAGTTCCTGCTTTTTCCGGGAAAACCGCTTCACACTTTTCCTGGCCTTGCTTTTTGACGCAAGTCCTCTGGAAAAACAGTTCCTGTTTTTTCCGGGAAAACCGCTTCACACTTTTCCTGGCCTTGCTTCACTCTCTCCAGCGTCCGTCCCAATTTCGAGTTCGTAAAGTACGAGGAATAGCGTTAACAAAAGACAACTTTCCCTGCCGCGTACCACTCGGAACGCGCGATACAAACTCACCCCGTTAGCTGATTGCGGAGCTTTCCGCTTGGTTAGCTCATCAGGCCCGCGTTTATGGCTTAATCATGTCTAGCCAAGCGCCCGCAAGCGCGAAATGGACACGCCAATAGCAAAAAGGCCGGCATCGCTGCCGGACTTTTTGGGGATGTGACGTTTGTGCAACAATTACATGCGGTAGGCGATGGAGTCATTCCAGAAGCGATCAAGACGCTGCAGAGACTTGTTCATATTCTGGAACTCTTCGGCGCGGATGCCGCCGACCTGCTCGATCGAGGCAACGTGGCGCTCGTAGAGACCGGCGACCAGCTCGGCAATCTCGGCGCCTTTCGGCGTCAGGCTGATGCGCACCGAGCGGCGATCGACGCGGGAAGGCCGGTGATGAATGAAGCCCATATCGACGAGCTTCTTCAGATTGTAGGAGACATTCGAACCGAGATAGTAACCACGGCTGCGCAACTCGCCCGCCGTCAACTCGGCATTGCCGATGTTGAAGAGCAGCAACGCCTGCACGGCGTTGATATCGCTGCGGCCATTGCGGTCGAACTCATCCTTGACCACGTCGAGCAGACGGCGATGCAGGCGCTCCACAAGCTGCAAGGCTTCAAGATAAAGGGTGCGGAGTGCGGTTTCTTCATTATGCGAACGCGCTTCCGCGCCCGTCTTGCGCTGTGTGTTGATCATCGTATTAGCCTCTCTGTTGTGTCGGTGTTTTTTCCTCACCGTTGAGAGAGACAATAACGCTCATGCATAAAATTCGAATTAAAACACAGACTTAACAGTAGCTTACCAAAGAAGAAGCAGTTTCTAGCTTAATAAATTACTTATGAGGCATAAATGCTCGGGTCGCCAGGGCGGGCTTTTCAGGCCTTTTTTGCCGGGCTTATCTCCTTCGGCGCTCCCGCCCCTGGAGGAAGATTATTGCGCGAAACGCGATATAGACCGTCAGGATCAGAAGATTGGTAATGCCCACCATGGGCTTGGCGGCGAATATGCGTTCGAAGACCGTATACATCGCCGTTTCCACCAGCGCGGCGCCGAACCAGACAACGGGGCCCCACGGCGCGCGCATCCAGAGACCGGATGCGGCCACCGGAAACAGGATCGCCAGCGAAACGGCTGCCGTCTGCCATTGCCAGGGCATCAGGTCGAAGCGCCAGAGCATACCCTGATGCAGGCCGATGAGCCTTATCCAATAGGAGAGGCCAAGCGCCAGACAGTAGATCGACAATAGCCGCATGAACCAGACGAAGCCGGTTTCGGCGAGCGAGGGCTCGATGCGCTGACGCAGTTGCTCTTCCATCATGGCAAGGTCAGTTCCTTATCTCCAAGTTGCACGAAATAGGCGTCCACGTCGCTCGTGCGGACATCCTTCAGCTTTGCGGGTTTCCACCGGGGCATCCCGTCCTTGTCGATCAGCACAGCGCGCACACCCTCATAAAAATCATGGCTCTCAAGCATCCGGTTCAGGATGCGATAATCCATTTTCATGCAATCATCCATGGAAAGCGCCCTGCCCTCCCGCATTTGCCGGAAAGTGACATATAAACTTGTCGGTGAGCGGCTTTTCATGCGTTTCAGAATGCCTTCAGCCGAGGCGCTGCCGTTTGCGGCCTTGCCCGCCAATTCAAAGATGCAGTCTTCAAGCGTCGGCGCGGCGAAGCATTGTGCAATCAGATCTATTGTCTCGATATCCGTCTCGAAATCGGGATTTGCCGTATTTACGAAAGCCGCATCGGCATCACCCGTCTCGATGAGCAAAGCGCGGATGCGTTCAATCTCGGCGGCGACGACTGCGTGGGTTGCGATGCCGGTGTTAAGGCAATCGCCCCAGCGTATCCTGTTGCCCGTGAGTGCCAGATAAATGCCGAAATGACCCGGCAAATGGGGGAGGAAAGCGCTCGTCCCAACATCAGGAAAGAAGCCTATGCCGGTTTCCGGCATGGCGAACAGCGTGTTTTCGGTAACGACGCGGTGAGAGCCATGGATGGAAATGCCTGCGCCGCCGCCCATGACGATACCGTCGAGAAAGGCGATGCAGGGCTTGGAATAGCGTTTGATTTGGGCGTTGAGCCGGTATTCTTCCGCGAAAAAGCGATAGGATGGATTACCCTCGCGACCCGCCTTATAAACGGCCGCAACATCACCACCGGCGCAGAAGGCCCTTTCCTCGCCTTCGACGATGACGCAAGCGACCTGGGGCTCGGCCTCCCAGGCGGTGAGTGCGCGCCGTATCGCCGTCACCATGCCATGCGTCAACGCATTGAGCGCAGTTGGGCGCGTCAGGCGGATAAGCCCGGCGAATCCCTTGCGTTCAAAAATGACTTCGCCGCCACCGCCAAAATCGACTTCCACCACCCGCCTCCCAAGCGCAGTTGCCCCTCACCCTTACCCTCTCCCCGCAAGCGGGGCGAGGGGGACCTCGACGTTGCCCCCTCTTCCTTCTCCCCGTTCTTCACGGGGAGAAGGTGCCGGCAGGCGGATGAGGGGCATTCCAAACGCTAGGGGTAAAAAGGGAAACCCGCCGCGTCAATGCCGCGCGGGGCAAGTAACTTGGTTTCGCCATCCTTGCCGTGATAAACCCTTGTTAACACCTCGCGGGAGACCATGATGAACAAGCCTTTTTCCCAAATCCGCCAGAGCGAAACGAGCCGCAGCGTCGATGAGATTACGCGCGGGCGCCGTTTGAGGCGGATGCGCAAGGCGGATTGGTCGCGCAGGCTGGTACAGGAGAATCGCCTCACGGTGGATGACCTGATCTGGCCGATATTCCTTTGCGAGGGCGAAAATTACAGCGAGACAATCACCGCAATGCCCGGCGTCGAGCGCTATTCGGTGGATAGGGCGGTGCGGCAGGCGAAAAAGGCGGCAAAGCTGGGCATTCCGGCAATCGCGCCCTTCCCGCGCGAGAATGCCGACTTCAAGGATTTGACCGGCTCCCATGTCGCCAGCCCGGACAATCTCATCAACCGCTTCGTACGCGCGGTTAAAAAGGAAGTACCTGAGATCGGCGTGATCACCGACGCGGCGCTCGATCCGTTCACCACCCATGGCCATGACGGCATCCTGCGCGACGGCATTATCGTCAACGACGAATCGGTGGAGATGATCGTGCGTGGCGCGCTGAGCCAGGCGGAGGCAGGAGCCGACATCATCGCCCCCTCCGACATGATGGACGGGCGTATCGGCGCGATCCGGGAGGCGCTCGACAGCAATGGGTTCCAAGACGTCGCGATCATGTCCTATGCGACGAAATTCGCCTCCGCCTTCTATGGCCCCTACCGGGAGGCCATCGGCACATCAGGCCTGCTGAAAGGCGACAAGAAGACCTATTACATCGACCCGGCCAACAGCGACGAGGCGATCCGCGAGGCGGAACAGGACCTTCTCGAAGGGGCTGACATGATCATGGTCAAGCCGGGCCTCCCGTATCTCGACATTGCCCGCCGCCTCAAGGACACCTTCGCCATGCCGACCTATGTCTATCAGGTTTCGGGCGAGTACTCTATGATCAAGGCCGCCGCCGCCAATGGCTGGATCGATGGAGACAAGGTAATGATGGAAAGCCTGCTCGCCTTCAAGCGTGCAGGATGCGACGGCATTTTGACCTATTTCGCGATCGAGGTCGCGGAAAAGCTCGGACAAAAATAAGGTATTCTTGAAAAAGGTCGCTCACTATCCCATTTTCCTTTCACAATGGAGTGACCTGACGGGAAAACTGCGATGACCGACAATGTATTGCATGGCGAAATCATCCCTTCGCAACGTGACGACTGGCGCCTTTATCAGGGCGTCCGGACCCGCCGGATATTCGCATTCCTGATTGATTACCTGCTGGTTCTGCTGCTTTGCATTCCCGTGGCCGTCGTCATCGCCGTTCTGGGCGTGGCGACGCTAGGCCTGGGCTGGATGCTTTACGGCATCATGTTCCCGCTCGTCGCGCTTGGCTACGTCGCCACGACCTTGGGCGGAAGGCGCCAGGCGACCAAGGGAATGCAGATGATGGATATCAAGCTGGAGCGGCTCGATGGCCGGCCCGTCGACGGTATGCTGGCGATGGTGCATACGGTGCTGTTCTGGGCTGGAAACGTGATCTTGACGCCGCTGATCCTGCTGGCGACCCTGTTTCTCGACCGCAAACGGACCGTGCATGACATGCTGCTGGGGACGGTCGTAGTCCGCGCCGATCGCTGACGAAGAATAATTATTTCAGGAATCAAAAAGCATGGCCCGTTGATTCCTATTGACGTTTTGGGCAAGCGAAGTTCATGCTAAGGTAAATTGGCATGGGCCGAATGTCGAATGACGCACCAACCGCAGCAATCACCGCAGTTTTTCTTGACCGCTCCTTCGAGCTGTCCCTACCTTGAGGGCCAGTACGAGCGAAAAGTCTTCACGCATCTGGTCGGCGACAAGGCGAACGAACTCAACGACCTCCTGACGCAGGGCGGCTTCCGCCGGTCGCAGAACATCGCCTACCGGCCGGCCTGCGAAACCTGCCGCGCATGCGTGTCCGTGCGCATCCTCGCGAACGAATTTGCAATGACCCGCTCGATGCGGCGGGTATGGAACCGCAACACCGATCTGGTCAGCCATAGCCACAAGGCGGAGCCCTCCACCGAGCAATATTCGCTCTTCCGCACCTATCTCGACGCTCGCCATCGCAAGGGGGGCATGTCGGACATGAGCGTTCTCGATTATGCGATGATGGTGGAAGACACGCATGTCGACACGCAGATCATCGAATATCGCCGGCGGGAGCCCATCGGTAGCCAGAAAAGCGAAGGTGAACTCATCGCGGTCGCGCTGACCGACGTGATGTCGGACGGGCTGTCGATGGTTTATTCCTTCTTCGATCCCGCTCTCACCGAGCGCTCGCTCGGCACGTTCCTTATCCTCGACCACATCCAGCGCGCAGTGAGGCTGGGGCTGCCGCATGTCTATCTGGGCTATTGGGTCGATGGCTCGCAAAAGATGCAGTATAAAATCCGTTTCAAGCCGCAGGAGCATTTGGGCCCGAAAGGGTGGGAGCGGAGGGAGTGAGGGCAGTAGGGCAGTAGGGCAGTAGGGCAGTAGGGGAAAAGTCTGGGGGAAGCACCTTGTCCGTCAATTCATTTCGCGACCTTTTGGTCTGGCAGCAGGCGATGGATTTGGTGATGGCTATTTATAAACTAACCAATTCCTGGCCCAAAGAAGAAATTTATGGCTTAACAAGCCAAATACGCCGTGCCGCCGTATCTGTTCCTGCCAACATCGCAGAAGGGTTTGGCCGGGAAAATCGCGGCTCCTATCAGCAATTTCTGCGTATCGCACAAGGCTCGCTGAAAGAACTAGAAACGCACCTGTTAATTGCCGAACGGCTTGGCTTCTCTCAAAAAGAGACAATCAAATCGATAGAGGTAATGAGCGAAAGCGTCGGAAAACTCCTGCGGCTCTTAATCCGCAAGCTCTCCCTTCCTTAACATACTGCCCTACTGCCTTACTGCCCTATTGCCTTAAGAAAACTTACCGCTACGCGGAAACCCCTTCGGCACCATCCGTCCAGCTGTAGCGCGGTCGCCGATCCATTCCGCCAATTCGTCCTTGCTGCGGGTGAAAGTGCGGTCGGCAGAGTCCTGCCAGGTCAGCCCTTGCGCAATCGCAAATATGCGAATGTCGGAAACGCCGCCATCCTTGTATCGTTGCAGGCGCACGCCCTTGCCGCGGCCCATTTCCGGGATTTGGATGAGCGGAAAGACCAGCATCTTGCGGTTTTCGCCGACGATGGCGACATGATCGCCTGTGACGCGCACGCACAATTTGGCTTCGTCGGGCGCCTTGACGTTCATCACCTGCTTGCCCTTGCGGGTATTAGCCACCGTCTCGGTTTCCGGCACGATGAAGCCGTTGCCCTCATGCGAGACCAGCAGCAGCTTGGCCGCCGGATCATGCGCGAAGGCCGTGACGATATCCTGGTCGTTTTCCATATCGACCAGAATGCGGATGGGCTCGCCATGGCCGCGGCCGCCGGGCAGCGTGTTGGCGCCGATGGTGTAGAATTTGCCGCCGGTGGTGAGGATCAGGATCTTGTCCGTCGTCTCGGCGTGGAAGGCGAGCTTCAATTTGTCGCCTTCCTTGAAGCTCAGCGCCCCGAAATCGGCCAGATGCCCCTTCATCGCGCGCAGCCAGCCCTTTTCGGAGACGACGATGGTCACCGGTTCCTTCTCGATCATCGCATGGTGGATGTCGTCGAGATCGTGGCTGGGGGCTTGCGCAAATGTCGTGCGGCGCTTGCCCAGCGGCGTTTCGGGCCCGTATTTCTTGCGCACGTTGGCGATTTCCCAGGCGATCGTCTGCCATTGCTTGGCATCCGAGGCGAGCAGTTCCTCGATCTGGGTCTTTTCCTCGGTGAGAGCGTCAAATTCCTTGCGGATTTCGAATTCTTCGAGCTTGCGCAGCGAGCGCAGGCGCATGTTGAGGATCGCTTCGGCCTGATTGTCGGTCAGGCTGAAGGCAGCCATCAAGGCCGGCTTCGGGTGATCCTCCTCGCGAATGATGCGGATCACCTCGTCGAGGTTGAGATAGGCGATGAGATAACCGCCCAGCACTTCCAGCCGCTTTTCGATTTCCGCGTGCCGATAGCGTGAGCGGCGGATCAGCACCTCCTTGCGGTGGGCGAGCCATTGCTTCAGCACTTCAGCCAGGCTCAGGACGTTCGGCACCTTGCCCTGCGAAAGCACGTTCATGTTGAGCGGGAAGCGGTTTTCCAGATCGCTCAGCTTGAACAGCGATTCCATCAGCAGTTCAGGATCGACCGAGCGGTTCTTCGGCTCCAGCACGATGCGCACATCTTCGGCGGATTCGTCACGCACATCGTCCAGCAACGGCAGCTTCTTGGCGATGAGCAGTTCGGCGATCTTCTCGATCAGGCGCGATTTCTGCACCTGATAGGGAATTTCGGTGATGACGATCACCCATGTGCCGCGCCCGCCATCCTCCTTGTGCCAGCGCGCGCGCAGGCGGAACGAGCCTCGCCCTGTGCGGTAGGATTCGCGGATACTCTCCGCCGGCTCGACCAGAATGCCGCCTGTCGGGAAATCCGGGCCCTGCACCAGGTTGACAAGCTCATCCACGGTGGCGTCGGGCTTCTCGATCAAATAAAGCGCGGCGTCGCAGAGTTCGGCGACATTGTGCGGCGGGATGGAGGTCGCCATGCCAACGGCGATGCCCGACGAGCCGTTAGCCAACAGGTTAGGGAAGGCGCCGGGCAGAACGATCGGCTCTTCGTCCTCCTCATTGTAGGTGGGGCGGAAATCGATCGCGTCCTCGGTGATGCCATCGAGAAGCAGCGCCGCCACGTCGGTCATGCGCGCTTCGGTGTAGCGCATGGCGGCGGCATTATCGCCGTCGATATTGCCGAAATTGCCCTGCCCATCAACCAGCGGATAACGCACCGCGAAATCCTGCGCCATGCGAACCAGCGCGTCATAAATCGACTGATCACCGTGGGGATGGAACTTACCCATCACATCGCCGACGATGCGGGCGCATTTGGCATAGGCGGCATCGGGATTGAGCCGCAGAAGCCGCATCGCATGCATGATACGGCGATGCACCGGCTTCAGCCCATCGCGCACATCGGGAAGCGCGCGGTGCATGATGGTCGACAGCGCATAGGCAAGATAGCGCTCTTCCAGCGCCGATTTGAGATCGACAGGCTCGATATGATTGTCGTCACCGCCACCAGGCGGAATCAGGCTTTTTCCCATAGGGTGGAATTAGCAAGCGGGTGATTCTACGGCAAGTAAATATGGCCTGAACACGTGGCTAAATATGGCAAAACCGCATGGCGTGCCCCATATTTTCCGCATATTCGTAATCCATCTGAACTGGAAACCAATTCTGATTCCAGGCCCATCCAATAACGAGGAATTCCAATGCCCGTCACACCTGAGCTGAAATCAACGGCGCGCACCTTGATGGCGGCATCAGCGCTGTCGCTGCTGATGGCCGGATCAGCCTTCGCGTTCGACGGCAATGCCGTAGCGGAACGCATGAAGGAAGACTATGCGGCGCAAGGCGGACAGCTTGATTATCAGAGCGTGGAAACCCAAGGCTCGACGGTGATCCTGAAGAATTCATCCGTGACGATGCCCGGCGCCAAGAAAGAAGAAAAGCCCTTCGATCTGGGCGACATCACGCTCAACGACGTTACGGACGCCGCCGATGGGGGCTACGATATCGGGCGGGCAAGCGTGCCGAACATGAATTTCCCGATGGCAGGAATGAGCATGTCGGCAAAAGGCGTGGAGATGGACAAGCTGCATCTTGCTCCCAAGGTTTCGACTGATCCGCTCGCCAACTTCCTTTATTATCAAAAGGCCAAGATCGATGAGATAGCAATCACGGAGGATGGCAAGCAGATCGCCACGTTCAAGGATATCGTGACCACCGCCTCTCCCTACAAGGCAGGCAGCCCTATCGATTATAGCTGGGACGTGGCCAAGGTCGATATTGATGTGAGCGCGGCCAAGCCATCGGAAATGACCAAGACGATCGAGGCGCTGGGCTACAAACAAATCACCGGCAATATCGTCTCTAAGGGAAGTTGGTCACCGGACGGGCGCCTCAAGCTTGATAAGTTCGATCTCACCATGGATCAGGGCGGCAAACTCGGCATGACGTTCGATATCGGCGGCTATACGCTCGATTTCATCAAGGAGACGCAGGAAGCGCAGGCGGCGCTCGCGGTAAACCAAGATAAAAACACCGGGCACCTGGCAATGCTCGGCCTCATCCAGCAATTGACGGTCAATGGCGCGTCCATCCGCTTCGATGACGTGTCGCTCACCGGCAAGGTTCTGGATTATTACGCCAAGAAGCAGGGTTCGGATCGCTCGACCATAGTCAACCAGACGAAGGCGGTGCTGCCATTCCTCGCGGGGCAATTGAAGAACGCCGCCTTCGCAAGTCAGGTGACGCAGGCGGTTGGCGCCTATCTCGACAACCCGAAGTCGCTGGAAATCCGTGCCGTGCCATCTTCTCCGGTTCCGGTTGCAGTGTTGATGGCGACTGGCACGGCCCAGCCGGAACGGCTGCCTGATGTGCTGGGCGTGACGGTGACAGCGAACAAGTAGGACGAGGAACTTCATCATCCTCGCCTTTGGCGGAAGCGCCCTGCCTGCTTTAGCGCCCTCCTTCCCCCTTGCGGGGAAGGAGCCCGCGTTAGCGGGCGGATGGGGGTGGTGACGTATGCGCCACGGTCTTCAGCAGAGACGCAAACGTCACTACCCCCACCCGACCCTTCGGGCCACCCTCCCCGCAAGGGGGAGGGAAGGGCGCGAGCCTTTCTCCGGCAGGGCAGAGAAGACTGTCCAGCCGGCACTTTCAAATAATAGGCCCTACCCTTCCTTCTTCACCGGGTTCAACCGGATATGCAGATCGCGCAACTGCGCAGGCCCCACTTCGGACGGCGCGCCCATGAGAAGATCCAGCGCCTGCTGGTTCATCGGGAAGAGCGAGATTTCGCGCAAATTCTTCGCGCCGACGAGCAGCATGATGATGCGGTCGATGCCGGCGGCCATGCCGCCATGGGGCGGCGCGCCATACTGGAATGCGCGGTAGAGGCCGCCGAAGCGCTCTTCCACGTCGCTCTGAGTCAAACCGACCTTCTCGAACGCCTTGATCATCACTTCCGGAAGCTGGTTGCGAATGCCGCCGGAGGCGAGTTCATAACCGTTGCAGACGAGATCGTACTGATAGGCCTTGATCTCCAGCGGGTCCATGTTCTCAAGCGCTTCCATCCCGCCCTGCGGCATGGAGAACGGGTTGTGGCCGAATTCGATCTTCTTGTTGTCCTCATCCCATTCGTAGAACGGGAAGTCGATAATCCACGCCAGCTCAAAACGGTCGCGGTCGACGAGGTTCAGTTCCTCGCCCGCGCGGGTGCGGGCCTCGCCTGCGAATTTGTAGAACTTCGCGGGCTGACCGGCGACGAAGAAGCAGGCGTCGCCCGCTGCCAACCCCAGCTGTTGGCGAATTGCTTCGGTGCGCTCCTCGCCGATATTTTTAGCAACGGGGCCAGACCCTACAATCTTCCTAGCTCCGCCAGAAAGTATCATAGTTCCGCTAAGCGTGCCCGAATCCAGTGTGCCATCTTCTTCCTTCCAGAAGATGTAACCCAGGCCCGGCTGCCCCTGTCCTTGCGCCCATGAATTCATGCGGTCGCAGAAGGCGCGCGAGCCGCCGGTCTTGGCGGGAATCGCCCAGACTTCGACCTTGGGGTCGCCCGCGATCATGTTGGCGAAGACCTTGAAGCCGGAGCCGGCGAAATGGTCCGTTACCGCTTCCATGACGATGGGGTTGCGCAGGTCCGGCTTGTCGGAGCCGTATTTGCGGATGGCTTCGTCATAGGGGATGCGCGGGAAGTTTTGCGTCACCGGCTTGCCTTCGGCGAATTCCTCGAAAATGCCGCGCATGACCGGCTCCATCGTCTCCCAGATTTCCTCCTGGGTGACGAAGCTCATTTCGAGGTCGAGCTGGTAGAACTCGCCCGGCAGGCGGTCGGCGCGCGGGTCCTCGTCGCGGAAGCAGGGCGCGATCTGGAAATAGCGGTCGAAGCCGGCGACCATCAGAAGCTGCTTATATTGCTGCGGCGCCTGCGGCAGGGCGTAAAACTTGCCTTCATGAATGCGGCTCGGCACGAGGAAGTCGCGCGCGCCTTCGGGCGAGGAGGCCGTCAGGATCGGCGTTGAGAACTCGTTGAAGCCGATCTCGGCCATGCGCCGGCGCATGGCGGCGATGATCTTCGTGCGGCTCATGATGTTCTTGTGCAGCGTGTCGCGGCGCAAATCGAGGAAGCGGTATTTCAGGCGGATGTCTTCCGGATAATCCGGCTCGCCGAACACCGGCAGCGGCAACTCCTTGGCGGCGGCAAGGACTTCGATTTTGGTCGCGAAGATTTCCACTTCGCCGGTCGGCAGACCGGCGTTGACCGTATCCGCCGTGCGCGCCTTGACCTCGCCATCGACGCGGATCACCCATTCGCTGCGGACGGTTTCGGCGATCTTGAACGCCGGCGAATCGGGATCGACCACGATCTGCGTCAGGCCGTAATGGTCACGCATATCGATGAAGAGAATCCCGCCATGGTCGCGGACGCGATGGACCCAGCCGGACAGGCGGACGGTGGAACCGACGTCCGACTTGCGAAGAGCCGCGCAGGTATGGCTGCGGTAAGGATGCATGATGTCTGCCTCGAAATATGGAAACGGAGCGCTAGGCGCAGCACGGAAAATTTGGGCGGAAAAGCGCATTTTGGCTTGGTTTTGTCAAGGCACAAAGGGAATAGGGGAGTAGGGGAATAAGGGAGTAGGCCCTATCGATTATTCCTTGATAACAGGCATACTCCCCTATTCCCCTATTCCCCTATTCCCCTATTCCCCTTATAGAAAACCCATGAACCTTATAACGACGACACAGGGCCTCGAAGAGGCCGTTTCCGCCCTTTCGAAATCCGATTTCGTCACCATCGATACCGAATTCATTCGGGAAACGACCTTCTGGCCGGAACTATGCGTCATCCAGCTGGCCTCGCCCGACCATACGGCGCTGATCGATGCGCTGGCGCCGGAACTCGATCTTGCGCCCTTTTTCGCGCTGATGGCCAATGAAAAGGTGATGAAAGTTTTCCATGCCGCGCGGCAGGATATCGAGATCATCTTTCATTTGGGCAATCTCATTCCGCATCCGGTGTTCGATACGCAAGTTGCCGCCATGGTGTGCGGCTTCGGCGATGCCATCTCCTATGACCAGCTCGTCAACCGAATCACGGGTACGAACCTCGACAAATCCTCCCGCTTCACCGATTGGCGGCAACGCCCGCTTTCGCAGAAGCAGCTCGAATATGCGCTCGCTGATGTCACCCATCTGCGCGACGTTTACCTTCACCTCAAGGCGCTGCTTGAAAAGGAAGGCCGCGCTGATTGGGTGAACGAGGAAATGGATATCCTCACCGCGCAGGAAACCTACGACCTTCACCCCGACGACGCATGGAAACGCCTGAAATCGCGTTTGCGCAAGCCGCAGGAACTCGCTGTGATGCGGGCCGTGGCGGCTTGGCGGGAACGCGAGGCGCGCGAGCGCAACGTGCCGCGCGGCCGGGTGATCAAGGATGATACGATCTATGAAATCGCCCAGCAGCAACCGGTGGACGCCGAGGCGCTGGGGCGGCTTCGCACGATTCCAAAAGGCTGGGAGCGCTCGGGCCAGGCGGCTGGACTGATCGCCGCCGTCAACGCGGCGCTGGCGATACCCAAGGAAGAGATGCCGCGGCTGCCAAAGCAATCGCATTCGCCGGAAGGCGCGGGCGCCGCGGCTGATTTGCTCAAGGTGCTCCTGAAGCTCGTCACCGAGGAATACGGCGTCGCGGCCAAGATCGTCGCCAATTCCGACGACATCGACAAAATCGCCGCCGAGGGCGAAAAGGCCGACGTGCCCGCGCTGCATGGCTGGCGCCGCGAGGTCTTTGGTGACAAGGCGCTGAAGCTGATCGATGGCGAGATCGGGATAAAGTTCGAGAACCGGCGGATTGTGGCGGTTGAGTTAGGGCAGTAGGGCAGTAGGGCAGTAGGGCAGTAGGGGAAAAGCGTCTCCCGGCAGGCGATGTCAATAATCGAACATACTGCCTTATTGCCCTACTGCCCTACTCCCTTAGTTGGCGTGAATTGTCCCCTATCGGTCCTAAACCGGCATTTCTCCCCAGCAGAACTTGTTTAAAACTCAATCCAGATCAACCATCTGGAGATGACAAAAATGTCCGCTGATACCGCTTTGATCGTAATCGACGCGCAGGAATCCTTCCGCCATCGGCCTTACTTCCACGAGGACGGCGTGGCGGCCTATGTGGAGCGCCAGCAGGCGCTGGTTGATGGGGCGAAGGCGCAAGGAATTCCGGTCGTGCAGATCTTTCATGTCGAGGACCAAGGCCCGTTCTCCGAAGCGTCCGGCTTCGTGACAACGCTGGCGCCGCTTCATATCGAGCCCGATGCGGTCTTCAGGAAGCGGCGGCATAGCGCGCTGGTCGGCTCCGGCCTCGATGTCTGGCTTATCAGGAACGGCATCAGGCGCGTGATCATTTCCGGTATCCGCACCGAACAGTGCTGCGAGACGACGACCCGCCACGCCTCCGACCTGGGCTTCGCCGTCGATTATGTCGGCGAGGCGATGCTGACCTTCCGCATGACCGATGCGACGGGCCGTGTCTGGGAACCTGCGGAGATCCGCGCCCGCACGGAGCTGGTGCTCAGTGGCCGGTTCGCACGGATCGCCACGGCGGACGAGGCCCTGGCATTGCCGCGACGGGCGGCGGCGTAGCAATGAGCGAGCGGAGGATCATCCCGGTTTTCGTGGTGGTGCCTCCGCGCGCGTTGCTGCTCGACATCGCCGGGCCTATGGAAGTGCTGCGCAAGACAAATCTTGAGCAGCAGGCCATAGGCTTCGACGTCACCTATATCGGCCCCTCCCCGCGTATCGGCAGTTCGATCGGGCTTGAACTCAGCGGCATCGCGCCCTTGCCGGAAACACTGCCGGACGATGCGCTGGTCATCATCTCCGGGGCGGCTGATGAACCGCTGGGTTCCCTCCTCCGCGATGTTGCGGAGGAAAGGCAGCAAGAGGCGGAGATCGTCGGCTGGCTCAGGCGCTGTGTCCGGCCCGGAATAAAGCTCGTCACGATCTGCTCCGGCGCGCTGCTCGCGGCACGCGCGGGCCTGCTGGATGGCCATGAGTGCACCACGCACCATGCAACCATCGCTGAATTGAAGCGCATTGCGCCATTGGCATCCGTGCGTGAAAACCGGCTTTATGTGGAACATGCCGACCGGATGACCAGCGCCGGAATCACCGCCGGTATCGACCTGATGCTCTATATCGTGGCGCGGGAGGCCGGACACGCCGTCGCGCTTGCCGTCGCCCGTTATCTGGTTGTCTATCTCAGGCGCAGCGGCGGCGATCCGCAGTTCTCGCCTTGGCTGGAAGGCCGCAATCACATTCACCCGGCGATCCACCGGGCGCAGGATGCCATTGCGGCGGACCCGGCAAGGGATTGGTCCGTGACGGCATTGGCTGACATCACCGCAACCAGCCCGCGCAATCTATCGCGCCTGTTCAACGAGCACACTGGCATGAGCGTCACCGACTATGTGAACAATTTGCGCATCGCTCTTGCCCAGGAGTTGGTGAAAGGCTCGCGGCTCGACATGGAAAGCGTGGCCGAAAAGGCAGGCTTTGCCTCAACGCGGCAATTCCGGCGCGCCTGGAACCGCATTCACGACGCCCCGCCATCACGGAGCCGTGGCGCATCCGCGTGAGCATCGCCCTCGAAATATTTCGGCAGAAGCCAAAGGCGTTTCCAGACAAAGAAAGCGATCAAAAGGACTGTATTGATCATGGCGCTGCAGATCATAGGGGCCTGATCCGCATATGCGCCTAGCCAGGCTAGCGATGCTGTCGGCTGGAGAGCGAAGAAACTGCCAGCCTGCAAGGGATTGGCAAGGGCATCATAAAGCGCATGAAAACCGACGGGGACCCAGATATTTCTATAATATACGAACATATATCCCAGAATAATTCCGCCGACCGCTGCATCGAAAACACCCGGAAGGCCAAATTCTGAAATATGTACCAGGCCGAAGATTGTTGAGGAACCTGATATGGCGAGGTGAACGTTGAAGTTTCTCGCCAGGCGGTCCAGCATATAGCCGCGAAAAATGAATTCCTCCTTCGGCGCGTTGAAAATCTGTCCAACAAGCCAGGCAAAAACAATGCTCACCGCCCCGCAGTAGCTGACGACCGGGCTCTTAAGGTCGATCAAGCCGATTGCATGGTATATCAAAAGAGCGCATGTCGTGCAGATAATTGCGAAAGCGCCGCCTTTCAGTAGGCCATACGGGCTTTCCTGCAGAAAAAAGGCAGCCTTCCAGTTTTGCCGCTCCAGCACTATCGTAAAGAAGATATAGATGACGAGGCAGAACAGAAAAGATTGAATCCGGCTCATCAGGATCGGATAGCCCGTCAGGCTATCCAGATATTGAAAAAATGCCGGACTCTCGATGCGAATATGCGGCGGCAGCGCATAAGGCTGCAAATACGTAAAGAGCAGATAGAACGCGACTACGCCAAGCAACGCCTTGATTTTTTCGCGCATCTTACAACCCTCTCGTTGCAGATATTCACGGCATAGTGCGGATAAACTGAAGCGGGCGCAAGAAGGCCGGAGCGGCGGTCGGGTTATTCCCCAACCGCCAGATGCAATTCCTTGCCCACCAGCTTCGCCAGATGCTGCAACCGCGCTTCCGGGCGTTCGGCCACCAGATCGGCGTGGTTCTTCGGCACCACGAGCTCGAGGCCGCCGTTTTCCATCGCGCGCCAAGTGAGATGCGGGATCACACCCGGCATCGAAGCGGACAGGAGATAGACGACACGCAGGAGGGCGCCGAGCAGCTTTGCCCGCTCGCGGAGCCTGGGCGTGGCAAGGCGCAGGATTTCGGGCGCCACGGCATCGTCCACTACTCCCTCATGACGGAAGTAGTTGGCGAGCGCCATGTAGGAGCGTCCGGGGTGATCGATACCGCCGAATGAGCCGTGTGCTATGAGATTGAGCGCCTGCGATCCGCGATAATCCGGATGCGCCCGCCAGCTGATATCGGCAAGCAGGCAAGCGGCCCTGCGATAACGCGCCTCATCTTCCGTTTCATCGAAACCCAGCGCCGCGAAGGCCTTCTCAGTCCAATCCGCAAGCTCATGGGCATGGCGCGGCGACCGGGCGCGCAAGATTGCGGTCTCTTCGGCTGCGGCGAGCAGCGGATCGACCCGCTGTTCCTGCTTAGACAGGAGCGAGTAGAGATATCCCTCGCGCACGCCAAGCGCCGAAAAGACGATCTTGCCCGGCTTCATCCGGCTTATGGTTTCCAGAAGCACGATCGCGCCGTAGGAAAGCAGTTGCCGGCGGTTCTTCGACACCGCCTCGATGCCGGGCATATGATCGACATCGCCCTTGGCGACGCGTTGCAGGAAGTTTTGCGCCTCCTTCGGGTCCATCTCGTAAGCGTGCATGATATGCAGCGGATAGTTATTGACGCTCATATGCAGCTTGGCGAGATTTCGCCATGTGCCGCCGACCGCATAGAAGATGCGCCCCTCGCCCTCATTCAGGAGCTTTGCCCGGTCAAGTTCGGCACGGGCGATTTTCGCCGCTTCCGCCAGCTTGCCGTTGGAAAGGTCCTGCAGGCGCAGGCCGCCGAGCGGCAAGGTGATGCCATCGCCTATGGTGTGGCCGCGCACATCCACCAGTTCCAGGCTGCCGCCGCCGAGATCGCCGGCGATGCCATCGGGATTGTGAAAGCCGGAGATGATGCCCAGCGCGGAATAATAGGCCTCTTCCTTGCCTGACAGCACCTGAATGTGCTCGCCCAGCACCGCCTCCGCTTCCGCGATAAAAGCGGGGCCGTTCTCCGCCTCGCGCGCGGCGGCTGTGGCGATCGCATGGATCGATGTGGCGCCGGCCTGCTCGGCCAGCGCCCGGAACCGGCGCAACGCGCGCAACGCGCTATCGACGGATTTGTCGTTGAGGCGTCCGGTCTTGGCCAAGCCTTTGCCCAGACCGGACAGAATCTTCTCATTGAAAAGCACCGTCGGGGAGCGGACGACGCCTTCATAGACAACCAGACGCACCGAGTTCGAGCCGATATCGATGACCGCGATCGGCTGGCGCCCTTTCAGGCGCCCTTGAGCCAGGGGAAGACTCATGCGGTGCGGTTTCTCTCGGCGCGGGCGCGCTTGCGATGCGCTATCAGGCGCGGCGCGGATGATTTCAGCGATTTGCCGCGCCCCGAAAGGCTTGGATTGGTCATGAAGTATTCCTGCGCGTTGAAGGCTTCTTCTCCCTCCGCAGGTTTTATCCGGCGCGAGGTACCATCGGCAAGTAGTTCGTAGCTTTGCTGATTGTCAATGACATTGGCGAGCATGATCTGTGAAAGCACCTGCTGATGCACCGTCGCGTTGGTGATCGGCACCAGCGTTTCCACCCGGCGATCGAGATTGCGCGGCATCATGTCGGCGGAGCCGATATAAAGGATGGCCTTTTCCGAGGGCAGGCCATGGCCGTTGCCGAAGCAGAAAATGCGGCTGTGCTCGAGGAAGCGCCCGACGATGGATTTGGCGCGGATGTTATCGGACAGTCCGGGAACCTGCGGCCTCAGGCAGCATATGCCGCGCACCACCAGATCGACCTCCACGCCGCCCATGCTGGCGCGGTAGAGCGCATCGATGATCTGCGGATCGACAAGCGAATTCATCTTCATCCAGATGGCGGCGGGGCGGCCGGCCTTCGCGTGGGCGATTTCATCATCGATGTGCTTGAGAATGCGGTCGCGCAGCGTCAGCGGCGAGACAGCGAGGCTCATCTCGCCATCGGGCTGGGCATAGCCGGTGATGAAATTGAAGAGGTGCGCGACATCGCGCGCGATAACCGGATCGCTCGTGAAGAAGGAGAGATCGGTATAGATGCGCGCGGTGATGGGGTGATAATTGCCGGTGCCGAGATGGACATAAGTGCGTAGCCGCGAATCCTCGCGGCGGACGACCAGAGACATCTTGGCATGGGTCTTCAATTCGAGAAAGCCGAAGACGACCTGAACGCCGGCGCGCTCCAGATCGCGCGCCCAGCGGATATTCGCCTCTTCATCGAAGCGGGCCTTCAATTCCACCAGCGCCGTTACCGATTTTCCGGCTTCCGCCGCGTCCACCAGCGCGCGGACGATGGGGCTGTCGTTGGAGGTTCTGTAGAGCGTCTGCTTGATCGCCAGCACATCCGGGTCAGCCGCCGCCTGACGCAGGAACTGCACCACCACGTCGAAAGATTCGTAGGGATGGTGGACCACGATGTCCTTTTCGCGAATCGCCGCGAAACAATCGCCGCCATGCTCGCGAATGCGCTCGGGAAATCGGGGATTGTAAGGGACGAATTTCAAATCCGCGCGTGGAACGGCTACAATTTCCGAGATCATGTTGAGCGCGAGCAGGCCCTTCAAGACGCTGATGCGGTTTTCCGGCACGGCGAGTTCAGTCGCCACGAAAAGCCGCAGCGATTCCGGCATTTCACTGTCGAACTCGATGCGGATGACCTGACCGCGACGACGGCGCTTCAACGCGCTTTCGAACAGGCGCACCAGATCTTCCGCCTCTTCCTCCACCTCGATATCGCTGTCTCTGATAATGCGGAACGTGCCCGCGCCCTTCACCACATAACCGGGGAAGAGCCTGCCGATGAAGAGGCTCACCGCATCCTCCAGCGAGATGAACCGCGAGCGGCCATTCTCCTGCGGAAGGTGGATAAAGCGCTTGAGCGCGATGGGCAGGCGCAGAAGCGCCGTCATCGGCTGGTTGTCGGCACGGCGCGCCAGCTGCAGCGCAATGGTGAAGCCGAGATTCGGGATGAACGGGAACGGATGGGCCGGATCGATGGAGAGCGGCGTCAGGATCGGGAAGATCGTTTCGAGGAAATGGCCTTCGAGCCAGCTTCTCTCCTCCGCGCTCAGCGCATCCGGCTTGACGATCTCGATCTTTTCGCGGGAAAGCTCGCCAAGCAGGATGTGCAGGTTTTCCTGTTGCGCCGCCTGAAGCTTGCCGACCTCCTCCAGAACGAAATCGAGCTGCTCCTGCGGCGTGCGCCCGTCGGAGCTGCGGTTGGCGATGCCGGCGCGCACCTGCCCCGCGAGGCCGGCGATACGCACCATGAAGAACTCGTCGAGATTGGCCGCCGAAATGGAGAGAAAGCGCAGGCGCTCCAGCAGCGGCTGCTTCTCATTGCCCGCCTCTTCCAGAACACGGCGATTGAACTGCAGCCAGGAAAATTCGCGATTGACGAAACGGTCCGGGCTTTCCAGCAAGGAAGGCTCCCCCGGCGCGGCGGCGGCTTCCGCCTCGATCCTTACCGCGGATTCTTCAACTATCGTCGTGTTCGCTTCGTTCATCTCATCCACTCTCCGTTCCGTCCGGCCCTGCCCGAACCGACCCGGAACTTATGAAAGTCTTATGACAGTTTGATAGCACGGGGGCCATGAAATCGCATTCGATATCGAAATTTCCGCAATATCCCGGATTCATCGAGCCTTATGGCTGGCGGCGATGAAATAGCTGTAAAACACAATAACACACTGAACTTTTAAAAGTATTTATGCGAAATAGGGGATGCTATCCTTGTTTCAATGAATTAAAAAGCCATGGCCACCAGCAATAATGCAGCATCCGGCAAGAAACCCGCACGATCCGGCGGAGCGCGATATGCCCGTGCCACGTGGGTTGCGGGCATTTTGCTGATGGGTATCGCGCTCTACACTATCGTCGGCCATTTCATCGCCTATACGGGGGATGCCTTCGTCCAGTCCGATCTCGTGGCGGTTGCGCCGGAAGTTTCTGGCGTGGTCCAGTCGGTCGATGTGCAGGACAATCAGAGGGTAACGCCGGGTACGCTCCTCGCAACCATCAATCCTGCGCCGTATCAACTCGCCGTCGATCTCAAGCTCAAGCAGTTGGCCGGCATCGAGGCAGCGCAGGGGACGTCGAACAGGGGGCGGACTGCCGCGACGGAAGCGACTTTGGCGCAGGTCCGGGCCGAACTGGCGATTGCGCAGTATTCCCTTGCGCGGACCCGCCTCACCGCGCCGGTTTCCGGCTATGTCAACAATCTCACCGTGCGGCCCGGCGCATATGCCAGCGCGGCCAAGCCGCTCATCGGCATCATCGATGATAGCCGGTGGCGCATCGTCGCCAATTTCAAGGAGGATGTCGCAGCCTCCGTACCCGCCGGTACGCGCGTCTGGGTATGGCTCGACGCCGACCCCTGGCGACTTCTGCCGGGCCGGGTGCAGGGGGTGGCGCGCGGCATCGCCCGTGACCAGGCGCCGGAGGCTCTTCTGCCCTATGTCGCGCCGACGACCGGCTGGATCAGGCTTCGCCGGCGCCTGCCCGTCACCATCGTGCTCGACCCCGGAGTGCGGACGAGCGGTCTTTTCATGGGCGCCGACGCCCGCGTGCTCTTCTTCCGCTGAGAGCCTCCATGCTGGATTTCATCGAGCGCCTCCTCGCCAGTCTTGAAGCGGAATGGCGCGCGCTGTCGTTTTCGATCGCGCATGCGCATGTGCATACGGCTATCAGGGGAACGCTGGCGGCGCTCCTAGCCATTCTGCTCGCCCTGTGGCTGCGCCTCGACAATCCCTGGTGGGCGGGGATTACCGCGCTTGTCATCGGCCAAAGCGATGTTGCAGCGACGCTCGCGCGCAGTCTCGACCGGGCGCTTGGCACCATTATCGGCGCCTTTGCCGGCTATGCAGGGGCGGCGCTCGTTGCTCACCATTTCATGTTCGAACTCACCTGCGCGGCGGCGACGGCGGTCTCCCTTTATGGCTTCGAGCGCGCACGGCACGGCTATGCGTTTCTGCTCGGTGGTGTCACGACCCTGGTGATCATGTTCGGCTCGCTGAACACGCCGGACGCTGCCATCGACTTTGCCGTTTATCGCACGCTGGAGATTCTCGTCGGCATACTGGCCGGCTGCCTCGTCGATTATGTCCTCGCGGAGCGAGCGCCACAAGGGACGGAGCGCGACGCCAGGCCCGGTCTTTTCGCCCGGCCCCTCGATCGCAACCTTGCGACCAATGCGATCAGCGGCGGTATTGCCATCGCCGCCATCCCATCCATCTGGGAAAGCCTGCAACTGCCGGCCCTCGGGCAGACGCCGATCACCGCCGTCATCATCCTGATTTCCATGCAGAGCGGGCCGCACTGGAAGGCAGCTACCCGCGCATTTGGATGTCTGCTTGGCGCGGCCTATGGCCTTCTGGCCATGAAGGTTGCCGCCGACGCCATGCTGCCCTGGCTGGTTCTGATGGGCACAGGCTTGTTCATCAGCGCGCAAGTTCACCATCGCGGCGGCGAGGCATCCTATGTCGGGCTGCAGGCGGGCGTCGCCATCATCATGGCGATGGTTCAGGGAATGGGCCCCTCGCCCGATATTCTGCCTGCCATCGACCGTCTGGCCGGCATCTTCGGCGGCATCGTTGTGGTCGCCATCACGCAGCCTTTGCTTGCGCCGCTGGTGCGCCGGGCGCTTGGGTGGAATGGAACCAAGGCTTGAAATGTCTTGTCAGGCTTGAAATATGGGGCGATTTGATCCAAACGTTTCCGCAAAAGGATCAACCGCGGTAAACGTCAAGCCGATCATTGCTTTACCCGCATGATCATGCTGTAGCATCTGGAGCGCCTCATGTCCGATCATCCCATCCCGCATTTCCACAATGATGTCGGCCATGAAGCCATCGAAATCGGTGTGCATGAATTCATGTGCGTGGGCGCCAATCCGCCCTTCGACCATCCGCATGTCTATCTCGACATGGGCGAGGATGACGAGTTGGTCTGTCCCTATTGCTCGACGCTTTACAAGTATAATGCCAGCCTGCATGGGGTGGAGACCAAGCCCGCCGGTTGTCTCTATGTGATGACGAGCGATTGAGGCGGTTCCTGTTTTGACGGAAGCGCGAGGCAGTACCCCCCTCTGCCCTGCCGGGCATCTCCCCCTCAAGGGGGGAGATTGGCTGATACGGCCCTTGCCGCTCACCCTTCAAGGCTTGCGATTGGTGCCGAACGCCGATGAGAGCGTAATCCCCCCCCTTGAGGGGGAGATGGCTGGCAAGCCAGAGGGGGGTACTGTCCCGCCAGCACTTCAATGAAAGACGCCAAGCACATCATCGTAGCAGGCGCGGGCGTCGCGGGGCTGACAGCCGCGCTGGCATTCGCGATGAAGGGTTTCTCCGTCGCGATCTTCGACAAGACGCGTGAGCTTTCCGAAGTCGGCGCGGGCTTGCAGCTTGCGCCCAATGCCACCCGTCTGCTTGCCCGCCTTGGCGTTCTCGACCGGCTTATCCCGCAGGCGGTCACGCCGGATGCGCTTTATCTGATCGACGGGGCGAAGGGCAGGCCCCTCACCCGCATGGGCCTTGGGGGGGCGGAAGCGCGCTGGAATGCCCCCTACCTCGCCTGCCACCGGGCCGATCTGCAAGCGGCACTCATCGCCGCTGTCAATGAACACGCAAACATAACGCTCAGGCTCGGCGCGAATGTCATCTCTCATAGCGCCGGAGAGAATGGCGTGACGGTGCGGATCAATGCGGGAGACCGCATCGAGGAACATCAGGCCAAGCTGCTCATCGCCTGCGACGGCGTATGGTCGGCGCGGCGCGCGGCGGCGGAGCTTCGGCAAAGCGCTGCCTTCACCGGCCATATCGCATGGCGAGCGAGCCTGGCCACCGAGGCCCTCCCGCAAGAATTCCTGGCGGTTCTGCCGGATACGAACAGCGTTTCGGCCTGGCTTGGACGCGGGGCGCATTTCATCGCCTACCCTGTAAAGGCCGGAAAATCCTTCAATTTCGTCGCGGTCACCAAGGGCAGCGATCCCGGCCGCGAATGGTCAGCCAAAGGAGACAGCATCAAGCTTGCGGTCGCCTTTTCCGGCTGGCACCCTGCCATCCACGCCGTCATCCGGGCGGCAGCCGAACAATGGACTCATTGGCCGCTGTTTGAGATGCGCTCATCCCGCTTCATCATTGATGAGCGTACGATCCTTCTTGGCGATGCCGCGCACGCCATGACGCCCTTCGCGGCGCAAGGCGCGGCGATGGCGATAGAAGACGCCTGCGCGCTAGCGGCGGCTCTAACGGTTGAAGAAGCGGACTGGCCGGCGGCGCTTGCCCGCTTCGATGAAGAGCGGACCAAGCGCATCGCCCGCGTGGCGCGGCGCGGATCGTGGAACCGCTTCGCCTATCACACCGCCGGACCATTGGCGCTGGGGCGGAACATGCTGCTGCGTGCGAGATCGCCGGAGCGGTTTCTGGCGGATCTGGATTGGTTGTATGGGTATGACGGGACGGGGTTTGGCGAGGCCGCTTGAAATAGTCGCGAAGACGATGTATATACTCTTGTATATGCAAAGGAGCGCGATATGCCAGAGTTCCGGCACTATGAGCATTCGCGGGAGGCCAAGCTCTTCCGCAATAACAAAAGCCAGGCGGTGCGCATTCCGGCTGACTTCGAGCTTCCCGGCGACCGGGTAATGATCCATCGCGATGGGGACCGCCTGATCATCGAGCCGGTGCGGCGCAAGAATTTGCTGGATGTTCTGGCCGAGTTGAAACCGCTTGGGCCTGAAGATCAATTCCCCGATATTGACGACACTCTGCCTCCGGCGACGGAAATCGACCTGTGAGCGGGCTTTATATGCTGGATACCAACATCGTGTCCGACCTCGCACGGAACCCGCAAGGCCCGGTTGCCAGACGTATCGCTGAAACAGGACCGGATGCGATTTGTGTCAGCATCGTTACGGCGGCGGAGCTACGCTACGGATGCGCCAGGAAAAATTCGCAAAAACTCACGGCGCAGATCGAGGCGATTCTTGAGAGTATGCAAGTACTCCCGCTCGATGTACCCGCTGATGCAGAATATGGCCGCATTCGAACCGAACTGCAAACCGCAGGCAACCCCATCGGTCCCAACGACCTGTTCATCGCCGCTCACGCATGTGCGCTTGGCGCCGTTCTCGTGACTGCCAACATGGGCGAATTCAAGCGCATTCGCGCTTTGCGGATTGAGAATTGGTTGGATTGACGGTGTTGATGGAATCGCCAAGCGCCCCCGTGGTTCGAGGCTCCCCTTCGCAAGCTACGAGTCGCACCTCACCACGAGGGATACTGAAGCGTTGCGGATTGCCCCTCACCCTTACCCTCTCCCCGTGAATTACGGGGAGAGGGGGACATGGACGTCTTCGCCTTTTCCTTTTGCCGGTGCAGGGAAGAAGGAAGGGGCGCAAACGCTGACGCCCCCCTCGCCCCGCGTGCGGGGAGAGGGTAAGGGTGAGGGGCATTCCACGCGATAGGCTTATTCCCTTCACCCTCATCCTGAGGTGCGAGCGTAACGAGCCTCGAACCACGAGGGTGAAGGCCGCGCTCAATCAATGCAAGATCTGGCTCAGGAACAGCTTGGTGCGTTCGTGTTGCGGGTTGTCGAAGAATTCCGCCGGTGAGTTCTGCTCGACGATCTGGCCTTGATCCATGAAGATGACCCGATTGGCGACCTGGCGGGCGAAACCCATTTCGTGGGTGACGCAGACCATAGTCATGCCCTCTTCCGCGAGCGAGACCATGGTGTCGAGCACTTCCTTGATCATCTCCGGATCGAGCGCCGATGTCGGCTCGTCGAACAGCATGATGCGCGGGTTCATGCAGAGCGAGCGGGCGATCGCCACGCGCTGCTGCTGGCCGCCGGAAAGCTGGCCCGGATATTTGTTCGCCTGCTCGGGTATCTTGACCCGTTCCAGATAATGCATGGCGATCTCTTCCGCCTTCTTCTTCGGCATCTTGCGGACCCAGATCGGCGCGAGCGTACAGTTCTCAAGGATCGTCAGGTGCGGGAAGAGGTTGAAGTGCTGGAAGACCATGCCGACCTCGCGGCGCACCTCGTCGATCTTCTTCAGATCGTTCGTCAGCTCGATGCCATCGACGATGATCTTGCCCTTCTGGTGTTCTTCCAGCCGGTTGATGCAGCGGATCATGGTCGATTTGCCTGAACCGGACGGGCCGGCGACGACGATGCGCTCGCCGCGCATCACCTTCAGATTGATGTCGCGCAGCACATGGAAGTCGCCATACCATTTGTGCATGTTGACGATATCGACCGCCACTTCGGTGGAGGAAACCTTCATCTTGGAGCGGTCCGCCTGGATTTCAGAGGGATCGATGATGCTGTGTTGAGTATTCATGGAAAAGTTCCCTTAATTCTTTATTGTCGCATGATCTTGTCCGAAAAGTCTGCAACTTTTCGGGATCATTTGTGAGATGTGTCGAGCCTGCGTTCCATGAAGATGGAATAGCGCGACATCCCAAAACAGAAAATCCAGAAGACGAAGCCGGCGAAGATCAGCCCTGTGGCAGGCGTCTCCGGGGAGGCCCAGTTCGTATCGGAGAAGTTCTGCCGGACAATGCCAAGCAGATCGAACATGCCGATGATGTAGACGAGGCTTGTGTCCTTGAACAGGCTGATGAAAGAGTTGACGATGCCCGGAATGACCAGTTTCAGCGCCTGCGGCAGAATGATCAGCCGCATCTTCTGCCAATAGCTCAGGCCCAGCGAATCCGCGCCCTCGAACTGCCCCTTCGGGATAGCCTGCAGGCCGCCGCGAACCACTTCCGCCAGATAGGCGGTCTCGAACAGGGCAACCCCGATCAAAGCCCGCAACAGCTTGTCGAAGTTGGTGCCAGGCGGCAGGAAGAGCGGCAGCATGACGCTGGCCATGAACAGCACCGTCACCAGCGGCACACCGCGCACCGTCTCGATGAAAATGACGGAAAGCAGCTTGATGACCGGCAGTTTCGACCGGCGTCCCATCGCCAGAATGATGCCCAGCGGCAGGGAAACCACGATGCCGACAAAGGCGAGAACCAGCGTCACCAGAAGGCCGCCCCAAAGCGGGGTCTCGACATAGCTCAGGTCAAGCGAGCCGCCGACGAGAAGGAAGAAGGCCACCACCGGAAAGGCCACGAAGAACAAAAGCGCGTTCAACTTCTTGTATGGCGCGCGCGGGATGAGCAGCGGCACAAGAAGCAGCACGAACAGCGCCGCCGTCAGATTGACGCGCCAGCGCTCCTCCATGGGATAGCGCCCATAGATAAACTGCTCGAACTTCGCGTGGATGAACGGCCAACATGCCCCGGACCAATTGGCCGGCTGGAGACCGCCCTGCGCCACGGTGATACAGGCGGTGCGATCGCTGCCCGTCCATGCGGCGTTGATGAAAAGCCAGTCGAACATCGGCGGCAGGAACCAGACGAGCGCCAGAATGGCCAGTATCGAAAGGGCAGCATCCGTCGGCGTGGCGAACAGATTGGTACGCAGCCAATGGGTAAGACCGCCCACCCCAATCGGCGGGCGTTCCGCGGCGGCCATTTCCTTGCGTACGAAGTTGAGATCGGGTCCGAGCCGGGGAGTGAGATCGAGGTTCGCCATCTTATCTCTCCACCAATGCCATTTTACCGTTGAACCAGTTCATGAAAGCCGAGGTCGCAAGGCTGATGCCGAGATAGATCGCCATCCAGATCGCCACGATTTCGATGGCCTGCCCGGTCTGGTTGAGGATCGTTCCGCCCACGGCCACGAGATCGGGAAAGCCGATGGCGATGGCGAGCGATGAATTCTTGATCAGGTTGAGATACTGGTTCGTCAAGGGCGGGATAATGATGCGCAAAGCTTGAGGAACCACCACCTGGCGCATCGTCTGTCCCGGGCGAAGACCGAGGGCTGAGGCTGCCTCCGTCTGCCCTTTGCTGACGCCCAGAATGCCGGCGCGCACCACCTCCGCGATGAAGGAAGCCGTATAAAAGGACAGAGCCAGGAAAAGCGCCAGGAACTCCGGCCTCACCTGCGAGCCGCCCGCAAGGTTGAAGGTGCCCAGCTTCGGATAATTGAACGACAGCGGAAAGCCAGCCAGGATGAAGGCGAGCAGCGGTAGTCCGAAAATGAGCGCGGCGGCGGTGCGGTATACGGGAAATATCTGCCCGGTCGCCATCTGCCTTGAGCGCGCCCACCGGGATACAAGGACGGAAAGTGCAAGCCCTACCAGCACTGCGACACCAATCAACCAGGCCTTATCCCCCCAGACGGGGTCTGGAAAGAACAGCCCGCGCTTGTTGAGAAAGCTGCTGAATGGCAGGGAATAGCTTTCGCGGACCTCCGGCAGCACCGAAAGCACACCGAAATACCAGAAGAAGATGACCAGAAGCGTCGGGATGTTGCGGAAAACTTCTACATACACCAGGCAAATCTTGGCGATCAGCCAGTTGCGGGAAAGCCGGCCAATTCCCACCAGAAAGCCGATGATGGAGGCGGTGACGATGCCGATGGCGGCCACATAAAGCGTATTCAACACGCCGACGAGAAGCGCGCGGGCATAGGTGGAATCGCTCGAATATGCGATCAGCGACTCGCTGACGTCGAAACCGGCGCGGCCTTTGAGAAAGCTGAAACCAGAGGCGATATTGGCGCGCTGCAAATTGGCAACCGTGTTGCCGACGATCCAATAGATCAGTCCAATGATCGCGATGAAAACGACAGCCTGATAGACGATGCCCCGGATTTTAGGATCGTATAAAAACGATACACCCGGGCTTTCACGCCCGGATTCTGCAATATCCTGCGTAGCCATGTACCCTCACTACTCTGTGGTTCCCAATTTATTGTTTTTATTGGCAGTTTCGTTCTCTAGAGCGGTTCCCGCCTTGATTGAATCGTGGAACCGCTCCAACTCTTGTATTTACGCAAACCCAGACGGAAACTTTTCCTGAATTTAGAAAGACGACCGGGAAGGCGGCTCTTCGCCGCCTTCCCGGCTTCATTCATGCTCGGAAGGCTATGCTTGGGTGTTAGCGGACCGGCACACCGTACTGCAAGCCGCCCTTCGTCCACTGGGCGTTGAGGCCGCGGGCGATTTTCAGCGGGCTGGAAGCGCCGAGATTGCGCTCGAATACCTCGCCATAATTGCCGACGCCCTTGATGATCCGAACGACCCAATCATTGGTCAGGCCCAGATCGGTACCGATCTTGGTATCCGCCTCGGAGCCAAGCAGACGCTTGATTTCCGGATTGGCGGAGTTCTTCATCTCTTCGACATTCGCCTGGGTGATACCGAATTCCTCGGCATTCAGCATCGCGAAATGGGTCCAGCGCACGACGTCGGCCCACTGCGAATCGCCCTGGCGAACGCCGAGACCGAAAGGCTCCTTGGAGATGATTTCCGGCAGGACCACATGGTCGTCCGGATTGGCCAACGACAGGCGCACGGCATAAAGCTGGGACTGGTCGGAGGTGTAAGCATCGCAACGGCCGGCATCATAGGCGGCGTTGACCTCTTCCAGCTTCTCGAACACGACGGGGTTATATTCCATCTTGTTGGTCTTGAAATAGTCGGCGAGGTTCAGCTCGGTCGTCGTGCCGGACTGTACGCAGATGGAGGCGCCGGAGAGCTGCAGCGCGGAATTGATGCCCGAAAGCTTCTTCGCGTTGATCATGAAGCCCTGGCCGTCATAATAGTTGATGCCGGCGAAATCGAGACCCAGCGCGGTGTCGCGGCTGATGGTGTAGGTGGTATTGCGAACCAGGAGATCAATTTCGCCCGACTGCAGCGCGGTGAAGCGTTCCTTGGCGTTGAGCGGCGTGAACTTGACCTTGGTGGCATCGCCGAAGACGGCGGCGGCAACGGCGCGGCAATAATCCACGTCGAAACCGGACCATTCGCCCTTGTCGTTCGGCGCCGAGAAGCCGGCGAGCGACGTGTTGACGCCGCATTGCAGGAAGCCCTTGGCCTTCACATCATCCAGCGTGCCGGCGTTTGCCACTGTCGCGGTCCATGCGAGCGCGGCGACGCCCAGGACGCTTTTAAAAACTGATTTTTTCATTTTGGCACTACCCTTTTTGTGTTGCCTTTTGTGTTCCCGTTTGAAGGGTGACCCAAGCAGAATACCGGTACACGCCCCCAAAAGCGGATACCGTATCATTGAGATGTCTGCCGTGCTTCCCATCCACCCCGATATCGAATGCGATTATTCGCGCGGGGTCAAGGCTTTTAACGCTTATTAAACGAACGTCGCACTGCGTTACGGGATTGGAAGAAATGAATCCACAGGCGATGCCGGTTGCAAGGCCGGCGCGGCGGGATTATCGACAGATAATTCATGTGGGCTTGAGAGAGCCGGGAGAAAATCGATGACAAATCCTTCGGACAAACAGAAGCCGCTCGGCATCAACACGCGCCTCGCCCATGCGGGCTACGATCCCAGCGATTATTACGGCTTCCTCAATCCGCCGGTGGTCCATGCCTCGACGGTGCTCTTTCCCGATGCGCAGACGATGGCGTCGGGCAAGCAGAAATACACCTACGGCACGCGCGGCACACCAACGAGCGACGCGCTTGCAAGCGCGGTCGACATGCTGGAGGGCTCCGCCGGGACGGTTCTCGTCCCCTCGGGGCTGGCCGCCGTCACCGTCCCTCTCCTCGCCTTTCTCTCGGCGGGCGATCACGTCTTGTTCGTCGATACGATCTACTACCCTACCCGGCATTTCGCCGATACCATGCTGACCCGGCTTGGCATCGAAGTAGAGTACTATGATCCCCACCTCGGCGCCGGCATATCAGCGCTGATGCGCCCCAATACCAAAGTGGTGTTCACCGAATCGCCGGGGTCCAACACCTTCGAAATACAGGACATACCGGCCATCTCGGCAATGGCGCATGAAGCGGGCGCTATCGTTATGATGGACAATACCTGGGCGACGCCGCTTTATTTCAGGCCGCTCGACCACGGTGTCGATATCTCCATTCACGCGGCGACGAAATATCCATCCGGTCATTCCGACGTACTGCTGGGTACGGTATCGGCCAATGCGCGCTGCTGGCCGCAACTGCTGGAAAGCCACGGCACGCTTGGCATGTGCGCCGCGCCTGATGATGTCTACCAGATCCTGCGCGGCCTGCGCACCATGGGCGTGAGGCTCGATGCGCACCAGAAAAGCGCGCTTGAAATCGCCCGCTGGCTTGAGACCCAACTGGGCGTGGCCTCGGTGCTGCATCCGGCGCTGGAAAGCCACCCGGGCCATGATATCTGGAAGCGCGATTTCACCGGCGCGTCCGGCGTCTTCGCCTTCGTGCTCGCTGGCGGTGGGGCAACGAGGGCCCAGGCCTTCCTCGACGCGCTAAAGCTGTTCGGCATCGGCTATTCATGGGGCGGCTATGGCAGCCTTGCGCTTCAAGTCAACATTGCCGACCGCACTGTGGCCAGGACGGATTATCCGGGGCCGGTCATCCGGCTGCAGATCGGGCTTGAGGACACGGCTGACCTGATCGCGGACCTGCAAAACGGGTTCGACGCGGCATCGGCTTGAATAAAAGGATTTTCCCTCTTGCGCAGGGACCACTAAATCTCTAGGGAAATCAATATTGGCGGAGCGTAGCGCAGCCTGGTAGCGCACCTGATTTGGGATCAGGGGGTCGGAGGTTCGAATCCTCTCGCTCCGACCATTCCCGCCACGCGGGCGAAGTTCAATTGGCCTCAATGCTCTAAAGGTACCAGGATGGTTGCACGCATATATCGTCCCGCCAAGACTGCGATGCAGTCGGGCAAGGCAAAAACGACGGAATGGCTCCTTGAGTTCGAACCGGAAAGCCCGCGCAAAGTCGAGCCGCTGATGGGCTACACATCGTCCGGCGACATGAAGAGCCAGATCAAGCTTTTCTTCGGCACCAAAGAAGAAGCTGTTGCCTATGCCGAGAAAAACGGCATTCCCTACCGGCTTGACGAGCCGAAGGAAGCGGCGCGGCGCAAGGTTTCCTATTCCGACAATTTCAAATACGACCGCCAGCAGCCCTGGACGCATTGAGCGGTTTTCCGCTCTGTTTAGGCTGATATCCCAAGCCTTTTTGCTTGGCTGAGCGAAGCTCTGCGTATATTGCTTGTCCCGACGGTCCCGTAGCTCAGTTGGATAGAGCACCAGCCTTCTAAGCTGATGGTCGCTGGTTCGAATCCAGCCGGGATCGCCATATCTTCTAGGGTCCATACCGGACACATAGGTTACAGTTTACACTGGAGACATAGGCAACAGTTTGGGCCCGAACGGGTTTGCAAGTGGTTCGAGCCTGCATGTCTCGTCATCGACGATATCCCAGATTGCAGTCCATGAAGCAAGGCAGCCGCTGGAGCGGTGCCCGGCACATCCCGGCGCATCCCCGAGGAAATCATACCGGCGACGGGAAAGGGCAAGGCCGAAATCGCCAGCCTGCCTGGCATATCCCGCCGGCAACTTTACGATATTCTGCAGGAGAGAAGCGCAAACAAAAAAGGCCAGGCAAATTGCCCGGCCCTTCGTCATCCTGCTTTCAACAATGCCAGTACATCCGTGGTCAAAGGAAAGCGGAGATGGATTAGAGCCGGATGCAATCCTGCTCTAAGCCGTGTTTTTAGGCAGCCTGCAGGTTGCCTGCGGACATCTTGCCCGACTTGTTGTCGCGCTCGAGCTCGTAGCTGATCTTCTGGCCTTCGACGATTTCGCGCATTCCTGCGCGCTCGACGGCCGAGATATGAACGAACACGTCAGCGCCGCCGTTGTCAGGCTGGATAAAGCCGAAGCCCTTGGTGGAATTGAACCATTTTACTGTGCCTGTGGTCATGACAAACCCTTTCAAAGCAGTGTTAATGAACCGCAAAGCCGATGGCCATGCGGATGGTGATAGCGATTTTTTGAAAGGGAAGTTCGTTCAAAGCGCGATTCGCGCGGCAACCAAGTTCAGCAAGCAAAAAGATCGATAAACCAGAAATAGTGCATCTCTTGGGAAAAGTCAACTTTTAGTTTTCGACTCGGTTTTCCAAGCGTTGCAGGAACATCATCCTGCGTTGTCACAGGTAACCAAATACGAAGGAACGGCTGGTAGCTTCCGCCGCATCGACAGGTGGGAGTTCTCATGGCCAGGAAAAGACGTTCAGCCAAAGGCTCAGGCTCATCGGGATCGGGCGCTGCGCTTCTCGCCATTGTGGCGCTCGGCGCCGCCGGCTGGTGGACGGCTTCGGGTGGCAAACGTCCGGATTTTTCCTGGGCTTCAAGCCAGTTTTCGATGCCCCGGTTTTCCAGCCCCAAGGAAACGGAGAAAAACAGCGCCAGACGACAAGAGGTGGTCGCGCCGGCCAGGAGGCAGGAGAGCATGGCGAAGGCAAGTCCCGCGCCCAAGGCTGATACGCCGCGCCCGCAGCTTCCCGTGCGTCCCGTCACCCCCTCCCCGCGCAGCCAGGCATCCCAGATAATGGTCCTGAGGCCCCCGGTTCCAGTCAAAACCCCACAAGCTCCACTTAAAGCCACCATCGCGAACATTCCGGTCGGACGCCCCATGCCTGGGACCACCCCTACCATTATTTATGCCAGCGAGCGCACCGTCATTCACGAGAACGCCTGGGAAAAGGCATCCGCCATCGGCACTGTCGAGCGCGGTCGCGAAATGCGGTCCTATGGCAAGACCGGCAAATGGCATCGCGTCGTTGTGCCTTCGACCAGCATGATCGGCTGGGTGCATGAAGACCGCCTCGCCGCCTCGCGCCCGTCGCCTTTCTTCACCGGCTCGATTTTCAGATCCCAGCCCTGATCCGCTTAAAGCTTTGATAGAACATGCTTCTGCAATAGAATATTGCGCCAGCGCGGGTTTTCCGTGCGCTTAGAGCGGTATGCAATTAAGTTGAATCGGGCATCCCGCTCTAAGCCTTTGTTTTGGCCGCATGATCTTACCTGGAAGTCTGCAACTTTTCGGGATCATGCTCTAAAGGCGATGAGGTTCTTAAAATGGCCGTCTCCGCAACGCGCGAGTTGCGCTTGTTCGCAGATGTCCGCTGGGGCCGTCTGGCGAAAGGTTTTTTCCTGACGGCCGTGCTGTCGCTCAGCGTCCACGTGGTCATGACAGATATTCTGCATGTGCCTTACCCCGACCAGACCGTGAAAGCATGGCTTCCATTCCGCCTTGCCACGGATTTCGCCATGGCGTGGGGGGCGATCTGGCTTTACGGCTGCATTCACACGGCACTGCAGCAGCGCTCGCGGGCGCTTTCGGCCATTATCCTGTTCCTTCTGATGTGCGGCCTCAACGAGACACTGCGAGGCTGGTTCATGAACGCATATTGCGGCGTTCCGCATCTGGCATCGGCGGCATTCCTCGCACTCACCGGCTTGGCCGGCGCGCTTTCTTATGCCACCACGGTTGCTCTGGCCGCGCTCGGATGGCGATATATGGAAACGGGATGGCAGAAGGCCGCGGGCATCCTGATCCTTGGGCTTTTATTGACCTTTGCGATTAATCCGCTGGTCTCGCTTGCCCAGCAGGGTATCGCAGCCCATTTCCAATATCTCGCGCCTACCCATGGCTGGTGCGAAATGCCCTATGGGTTAAATGTCCAGATACCTTCCTACGCGACCTTCGTTGAACCAGCCCTGGCCTGCCTGTTCTGCGCCGCTTTCAGCTGGAGATATCTTCCGGGCGGTCTGTGGACGAAGACACTCGTCTTTACCCTCCTCATCCTGGCGCTCAAGCAGCAGCTTTTCGCTGCTTTCATCTACGCCTTTTATGCCAAGCTTCCATTCTGGACCGCGCTCTCCAGCATGGGCCAGTTCTCGCTGGAGGCGGCAGCGCTGGGGCTTCTGACCGCGCTGAGTGGGCGTGGGCGAAGAGTGAGCAGTGAGCAGTGAGCAGTGAGCAGTGAGCAGTGAGCAGTGAGCAGATACTACCTTGTTCACCGCTCACTGATCACTATTTATCTCGCTCGCCAGCACACTGGCTGCAAGCGGCCTTGTGATACGGCACTTCTGCTCAAGCGCTGCCCGGTCTAGCCGGTCAACAACGCTATTGGCGGTGGAGAGCGAGCGTTCGATGCGGCTGACGAGGTAGCCGACAAGCGGCGGCTCCACGACCACCTGCCGGTCGGCGAAGAGTTTGTAGATGACAGCCGACAGAAGCTCGTCGTCCGGCTCCGATATCTCCACCACCGTGGCCGCCTTCAGGCGCGATGCCAGATCCGGCAGCGTCAGCGGCCAGTTCGCCGGGCGGTGACGCGAGGTCATGAGCAATGATGTGCCTGCCTGGCGCACCGCATTGATGAGATGGAAAAGGCCGGTTTCATCGAAAGGCGCGGCGCCGATATCGTCGATCAGCACCGGACCTGCCGTTGCCTTGCCGATGGCATCCGGACCGATATCGGTCTGATCGAGGATCACGGCATTTGATGCAGCTTTCCAGATTGCCGCCAGATGCGTCTTGCCGGAGCCCGCCGGCCCGGCAAGCACGGTTACGGGTGAAAGCCAATTCGGCCATCGGTCGATGATGTTGACAGCCGCGCGATTCGATCCCGCGACGATCAAGTCTTCCCGGCCATAGCCCGGCTCATGGCCGAGCGCCAACGGCAGTTGACGGGGCAGCGTGATCGTCATGCTTTATCCTTGTCGCGACTGCGGTAGAGCGGCGAATTCAGATAGCGGCCAAGCGCAAAGCGCACCAGCACGCCAACCGCCGCCGCCGCCGGTACGGCGATCAACATGCCGGTGAAACCGAGCAGCGAGCCGAAGGCGAACAGGGCGAACATCAGCCATACCGGGTGCAGGCCGACCGACGAGCCGACCAGCTTCGGCTGCAATATGTTGCCCTCGATGAACTGACCGATGAGGAAGACGATGGCAACGGAACCGATCATGATCCAGTCCGGCCCGTACTGTACCAGCGCGACGCCCAGCGCCAGCACCAGCCCCACCAGTGAACCGACATAAGGAATGAAGCTGATGACGCCTGCGAAAAAACCGATCAGGAGGCCGAAATTCAGGCCAACGATGGTAAGGCCAAGCGCATAGATGGTGCCTAAGATGATGCAGAGGGTGCCCTGCCCGCGAATGAAGCCGGCAATTGCCGCATCCATTTCACGGGCCAGTTCGCGCACGGTTTCAAGATGATCGCGCGGTATCCAGGAATCGATGTGATTGATCATGCGGTCCCAGTCGAGCAGCATATAGAAGGCGACGACGGGCGTAACGACGAAAAGCGCCGCGATATCGACCAGCGTCTTGCCGGAATTCCACAGCGACTGGACAAGTGTGGTGAGAAAGCCTGTGCCCTGCTGCAGAAGCGTGCTCAGATTTTTCTGGATAACGGAATTGTCGGCGCCGATGAATTCTTGCAGCCACGGCGAATTCCGTTCGGCGAGGAACGCCTGAAGCTGCGTGATATAGCCGGGCAAGCGGGCGATGAAATCGTTCAACTGCGTCGCCAGCACCGGCACGATGACCATGATCGCCAGAACCAGCACGATCAGAAAGACAAAGAGGATCACCGCCGTCGCAGCCAGCCGCGACATCCCCAGCCGTTCAAGCCGGTCGGCGACGGGATCAAGGAAATAGGCAAGCGCCATTCCCGCCACGAAAGGCAGCAAGATTGGGCTGAATATCCATAACAACAGCGCAAACACCACCATCGCGCCCAGCCAGAACAAAGCCTGGCGGCGCACATTGGCCAAGGTATTCACCTGCACATCGACATGGATGTCAGTTTCAGGCTTGGTCTTCACCGCTATTTTCGCCATAGGTCTGATACCGTCGGTTTGCGCCATGCGATTGAGATAGGCTGGTGTCTGAGTCACGGTCAAGTGAACTATTAGCACCACCCGCGTTTCTCTTATGTAAAGGCGGGGATTGGGCCCTTTTTGCCCGCTTTTCTGGCCTATGCGGCCATATCGGCCTTGCGGGGCGGGCGAACTCGTGCCATTTCCCCGCGCGAGTACAAAACGTACGGCAATATATAATTTATCGAGGCGTATCGATGACTGGCGAAGGCAAGAACGGTTTGACCTATGCGGAAGCGGGCGTCGATATCGATGCCGGAAATCTGATGGTCGAGAAGATCAAGCCACTCGTGCGCTCCACGCGCCGCCCCGGCGCGGATGGGGAGATCGGCGGCTTCGGCGGCCTTTTCGACCTGAAGGCGGCGGGTTTCACCGACCCGGTCTTGGTCGCGGCGAATGACGGCGTCGGTACCAAGCTGAAAATCGCCATCGACGCGGGCAAGCATGACACCGTCGGCATCGATCTCGTGGCCATGTGCGTCAACGATCTGGTGGTGCAGGGCGCGGAACCGCTGTTCTTCCTCGATTATTTCGCTACCGGCAAGCTCGATCCGGATCAAGGCGCAGCGATCGTTGCCGGTATCGCCGAGGGTTGCCGTCAAGCCGGCGCGGCGCTGATCGGCGGCGAGACGGCGGAGATGCCGGGCATGTACCGCGATGGCGATTATGATCTCGCCGGCTTCGCGGTCGGCGCTGCGGAGCGCAACCGGCTGCTTCCGGCGGGCGATATCGCAGAAGGGGACGTCATCCTCGGACTGTCGTCATCTGGCGTGCATTCCAACGGCTTCTCGCTGGTGCGCCGCATCGTCGAACTCTCCGGCCTTGGCTGGGATGCCGATGCGCCATTCGCGCCCGGCAAGACGCTTGGTGAAGCGCTGCTGACGCCGACGCGCATCTATGTGAAGCCGCTACTCAAGGCGATCCGCGCCGGTGACGGCATCAAGGCGCTGGCGCATATCACCGGCGGCGGCTTTCCCGACAATATCCCGCGCGTGCTTCCTTCCGGGCTTGCGGCGGAAATCGACCTTTCAACCATCGACGTGCCGCCTGTATTCTCCTGGCTCGCCAGGACGGGCGGCGTGGCGTGGACGGAGATGCTGCGCACCTTCAATTGCGGCATCGGCATGATCGCCGTCGTCGCGCCGGAGCACGCGGACGATGTTATGAGCGTCCTTGCGGCGGAAGGCGAGAAGGTGGTGACGCTGGGCCGGATGATTCCGCGCGATGATGCGGGCGTCGTCTATCGCGGTACGCTGGCGCTATGATGAAGAAGCGCGTCGCAGTGCTCATCTCCGGGCGCGGGTCGAACATGACCGCGCTGATCGAGGCCTGCAAGGACCCGGCCTACCCCGCTGAAATCATCGCCGTGCTTTCAAACAAGCCGGATGCGGCGGGACTCGACGTGGCGAGAAGCCACGGCATCGAGGCCATCGCGGTGCCGCAGAAAGACTATCCTTCCCGCGCTGCGCATGAGGAGGCTCTCAATGCCGAGCTCGCCCGCATCGCGCCGGATGTGATCTGCCTTGCGGGCTATATGCGGCTGATGTCGGCGGATTTCGTCGGCCAATGGGAAGGCCGGATGATCAACATCCACCCTTCCCTGCTCCCGCTCTTCAAGGGCCTCGACAGCCATGCCCGCGCACTCGAATCCGGCATGCGCGTTCACGGCTGCACTGTGCATTTCGTCACCGCCGAAATGGACGGCGGCCCGATCATTGCGCAGGGCGTGGTGCCGGTGAAGGCGGATGACACGGAGGAGACGCTTTCGGCGCGAGTTCTGAAGGTAGAGCACAAGCTCTATCCGCTGGCGCTCAAACTGGTGGCGGAAGGGAAAGTGGCGATGGTGGGAGGAGAGGCGCGGTTTCAGGGTCCGGAAGGAACCGAAACGGCTTTCCTGCTTTCGCCAAACATCGGATAGCATTACCTTTGACGACAAGCTTGGCATCCAGCCGCGCAATGGCAGAAATTTTGAAAATCCAAACGTTTCATGTTATATGAAACGTCTATGGAGTTATGCCGATGAATGTCCATGCGCGCCGTCCTGACCGTTCGCCTGCCGCCATCGCAAAGCGGCAGAAAGCGACGGAACAAGCTCGAGCCGCCAACATCCGGCAAGGATATAAGCACGATCCGGTTCTCGAGGCGGCAAATGCGCGTTACGTCGCGGGCGAAATCACGATCGATGAATTTCGCAAGCAAATGCAGGCGCGCTTCAAGCCTACATGATGTTTGACAGAATAAGTCAAACCAGCCGTTCGCATTCGCGGGCGGCTTTTTTATAGGTAGACCATATGGCGGGCGTGGAGCCGACGGGATCGTATACTTATCCTGATGTCCCCGGCGATCCGGACCGCACCGGCGTTTTAAGGAACCGGTTCGGTTTGACCCGGCACTCCGAGCTACGCCCCGCCGAATATGCCATGGCCCATATCCGGATGACAGAAATCGCTGAGGGCCTGGGCCCGACCGGATCTTTCGACAAGGCGCACTTGAAAGCGATTCATCACCACATTTTTCAGGATATTTACGAATGGGCCGGTTTCGCTCGCAATGAGCATCCATTCATCGACGGCCAGCGAGCGGAGAAGATCGGTAGCATCTCCAAGGGCGGCACGTTCTTCCTGCCCGGCAGTCGCCTCGAAATGGGCCTGGACGAGGCCCTGCGGCCCATTCGCGACGCGGACGTGCTACGCGGTTCCACGCCAGCTCAGTTTGCACAGATTGCCGGGCAAGTGCTCGCCGAACTCAATTACGTTCATCCATTTCGGGATGGAAACGGGCGCGCCCAAGAGGCTTTCATCGCGGAACTCGGACGCCCATACGGTCATGATGTTGATTTTTCGGTGATCACGAAGGCCCGCATGATTGCGGCATCTATCGAAACCGCGCGTGATCCCTCCAGCCCGGCCATGCGCCATCTTGTCGAAGATGCAACAGATTCCCGACGCCGGGAAACCTTGCGCGCCGCGTTCTCCGAATTGCGCGAGCGCGGCGAAGACCCGCATGAACACGATCTACGCACGGCAAGCCCGAGCGATCCGATCTGATTTTTCCCCGCGTGCCGCGTTGCCGCTGCCTTACCCAGCCCTCCGCACCCACACCTTCGTGTCATGAAACGCCGCGCCGCCATAGGGGGCGGCGGCGTCGGCGCCGGTGAGGATGTTGATGCCCTCGCCGCGTTCGAAGGTGGAATTGGGGAATAGGCCCTCGGAAATCACCACGCCCCGGCGCTGGCTGTCCTGCACCTTGGCGTGCAGCACCAGTTCGCCGCGCTGATTGCCGATTTCCACCCGGTCGCCATTGGCGATGCCCAACTCAACCGCGTCTTGCGTATGGATCAGCAATTGCGGGCGGATCTCCTTGGCGAGGGAGGTTGGCGTCATGGAGAAGCTGGAGTTCAGGAAATTATGCGCGGGCGATGTGGCGAGGCGGAAGGGGTGCTCCTCGTCCGCGACCTCGATCGCCTGCCAATGGTCCGGAAATTCCGGCAAATCGGTATGCGGTCCCTGCGGCCCCATGGAGCGCGGCGGCTTGTTGGGTGACGGGCTGCCGGTCCAATCAGGCTTGAAGCGGAATTTGCGGTCCGGCCAGTTGAAACCCTTCAAATAATGGGCGCTGTCGAAATCCGGCTGCATGTCGAGCCAGCGGCGCTCCTTCAACTCGTCGAAACCGGGCAGGCCGCTGGCGCGCAGCATGTTGTCGATCAGCGTTCTTTCATCGAGGCCGAAGCTCGGCAGATGGCCGACGCCGAGGCGGTTGGCCAGTTCGTTGAGAACGAAGAGGTTGGGCCGCGCCTCGCCCGCCGCGTCGACCAGCTTCGGCCCCAGCACGATATGCTGCTGGCCGCCGCCGCGATAGATATCGTCATGTTCGAGGAACATGGTCGCCGGCAGCACCACATCGGCAAGCCTCGCCGTATCGGTCATGAACTGCTCGTGGACGACCATGAACAGATCCTCGCGCAGCATACCCTTGCGGACGAGCCGCTGTTCCGGCGCGACATTGGCCGGATTGGTGTTCTGGACCAGCATCGCCATGACGGTCGGCCCGCCATTCAACGCTTCCGCGTCGCCGGTCAAGATACGGCCAATCTTCGACTGGTCGAGATAGCGGATGTCGGGGTCCTTGAAGGACTTGCCTTCGATTTCCGACTTATCCATGCGGAAAATGCCGGCATTGGAATGGAACGCGCCGCCGCCTTCATGCAGCCACGCGCCCGTAACGGCAGGGATGGAGAGCGCGGCGTGCATGTTTACCGCGCCGTTGCGCTGACGCGTGAAGCCGTAGCCTAGCCGGAAGAAGGTCCGCTTGGTGGTGCCGACCAGCCGGGCGAAAGCCTCGATCTCCCCCACGGGAACGCCTGATATGGCGGAGGCCCATTCCGGTGTACGGCTTTGCAGATGGCGCTCCAGCCCTTTGGGATCATCGGTATGGGCGTTGAGATAATCCCAATCGGCCATGCCATCACGGAAAAGCACATGCATGACGGCGCAGGCGAAGGCGCCGTCGGTGCCGGGCTTCAGCACGATTCCCATATCGGCCTGGCGCACTGTGGCGTTCTCATAGACGTCGATGGCGACGATCTTTGCGCCACGCTCCTTGCGGGCTTTTACCGCGTGGGTCATGACATTGACCTGCGTGGCCGCCGCATTGGTGCCCCAGATCACCACGCAATCAGCCTTCGCCATCTCGCGCGGATCGACGCCGGAGAGGCTGCCGGTACCAGCGAAGAAGCCGGTCCAGGCCATATTGGTGCAGAACGAGTCGAACTGGTTTGAATATTTCTTGGCGTGCCGCAGGCGATGAATCGAATCGCGCTGCACGAGGCCCATGGTGCCGGCGTAATAATTGGGCCAGATGCTCTGCGAGCCGAATTCAGCCTCGGCCTTGAGGAAGCGCTCGGCCACCAGATCCAACGCTGCTTCCCATGAAGCTTCCTTCCATGCCCCCTCACCCTTCGCTCCGGCACGGATGAGCGGCTTCAACAGGCGGTCTGGATGGTGAATGCGCTCCGCATAGCGCGCGACCTTGGCGCAGATGACGCCATCGGTATAGCTGTTGTCCTTGGCCCCGCGTACGCGCCCGATGGTGCTTGCATCCAGCACCTCCACATCGAGCGCGCAGGTGGAGGGACAATCGTGCGGGCAGGCGGAATGCCCGATATGCGAGACGTGCTTGTTCATGGCCTATCCATATCAACTTAGACGAATGATGACGACCCCTATGACGATCAGCACCGCTGCGACAATGCGTTGAAAGCCGATGCGCTCTTTCAGGAAAATCGCCGAAATAACGATCGCGAACAAGATGGAGGTTTCGCGCAGCGCTGAAACGACTGCTATGGGCGCCATGGTCATGGCCCATAGCGCCAGACCATAGGAGCCGAGCGTTCCCACGCCGCCGATGAACGCCAGATGCAGGCGTCCGCGCAGATGCGGCAATATCCGGTCGCGGTGCATGGCAAGCGTCCAGATGACCAGCGGCAAGGCGTTCAGAACAAACACCCACATCGTATAGGCAGCGGGGGCGCCGGATTTGCGTACGCCGATCCCATCCACCAGCGTGTAGGCGGCGATGAACATGGCGTTGACGAGGGCGAGCATGGTCGTGCGCCCGCTGCCGATGGCCGCGCGCCGCCGCGCTTCGAAGGCAAGCGCCAGCACACCGCCTGAGATGAAGCCGATGCCGACCCAGCGCGCAAACGGCAACACCTCGCCGATCAGCGGACCGCTTACGAGCGCCACCAGCAGCGGCGGCGTGCCCCGCATGATCGGATAGGCCTGGCTCATATCGCCGCTCTTATATGCAGCAGCCACGAGGCAGAGATAAATCACCTGCAGCACCATCGACGTGGCGAGATACGACCAGCTCGAACGGTCCGGCGCGGGCAGAAAAGGCAGAGCCACGGCGGCGATGAGACCAGCCGCGCCGACCACGATGACGGCATTCAGGAATTTATCGCCACTCGATTTAACGACGGCATTCCAGCTCGCATGAAGAAAAGCGCCGAAAAGGACGATGAGAACGACTGTACCGGACATAGGGAAAGCAACCAGAATCAGGAGTGCATCTATTCTTGTTACAGCCTAACAGCAGCGGCACGGTCGAGGAATGGCGGCAGACGAGGCGCCTAGCTGGAATTTTGCTGACCCGGTGGTCGCCTACTTGCAAAAATAGTAACATTACTACATATTTCTTATGAGGAGATATGCCCATGTCCATTATGACCATATCCAGTCGCGAACTGAATCAGGACGTTACCCGCGCGAAAAAGGCGGCGAAGCAGGGGCCGGTGTTCATCACCGACCGCGGCAAGCCCTCGCATGTGCTTTTGAGCATCGAGGAGTATCAGAAGCTAACCAAGCAGCGCCGCAATATCGTCGATGCTCTGGCGATGCCTGGGCTCGAAGATATCGAATTTGAGCCCCCGCGGCTCGACATTCGGATTAAACCGGCTGATTTCTCGTGATGTACATCCTCGATACCAATGTGGTGTCGGAATTGCGCAAGGCCCAGCGCGGCAACGCGCACCCCAATGTTACGGCATGGTCGAAAAGCATCAATGCCAGCGAGCTTTTCGTATCGACCATTACCATCATGGAACTGGAGGTAGGCGTCCTGCTCACAGAGCGGCGAGACGCGGTGCAAGGGGCTATGTTGCGATCCTGGCTGGAACAGCATGTATTGCCGGAGTTTTCCGAGCGGACATTGCCTATCGATATCGCAGTGGCAAAATGCTGTGCCCGGCTGCATGTGCCAGACAAGCGTAGCGACCGTGACGCGCTCATCGCCGCGACTGCTCTCGTCCATGGCATGACAATCGCAACCCGCAACGTCAGCGATTTTCAGCCCACCGGCGTGGCGGTTCTCAATCCATGGGATGTTGCGCCGCGCTGAAAAGCCTTGCAGTTCTTGCCCGGGCATGAAATCTCCACCGCCATGAATTATCGCCACGCCTATCATGCCGGGAATTTTGCCGATGTGTTCAAGCACGTCGTGTTCACCCGCATCATCGAATATCTGAAGCGCAAGGAGCAGGCGTTTCGGGTGATCGATACCCATGCCGGCATCGGTCGTTACGATCTGACTGGAACCGAGGCAGGCAAGACCGCCGAATGGAAAGCAGGGATCTGGCGTCTTCTAGATAGCACTTCGATTCCGCCTGATGTGGCCGATCTTCTCGCGCCCTATCTCGACATCATCCGTTCGGAAAATGTCGAAGCTGGGTTGAAACACTATCCCGGCTCGCCGCTTCTGGCGCGCAGGCTGATGCGCAAGCAGGACCGGCTATCGGCGATCGAACTGCATCCCGACGATGCCCGGTCGCTCGCCAATCTCTTCGCCGGGGATCATCAGGTGCGCGTCATCCATCTCGACGGCTGGCTGGCGCTTGGCGCGCATCTGCCGCCGAAGGAAAAGCGCGGCCTCGTGCTTGTCGATCCGCCATTCGAGATTACAGGCGAATTCGACCGGCTGGTCGATGGCTTGGTCAAAGCACACAAGCGCTTTCCCGGCGGAACCTATGCACTGTGGTATCCGGTAAAGGACCGGCAGGAAGTCAATCGCTTCATAGCAAGGCTACGTGAGACGGAAATACCTAAAATATTGAGGCTGGAGCTGGCGATCCGTCCGCCCTCGCCCGAACCCCGGCTCGACGGCAACGGCATGATCATCGTCAACCCGCCCTATACACTGGAGAGTGAGATGAAACTGTTGCTTCCATGCCTCGCAGAAATGCTTAGCGAAGCAAAAGGCGGATCCTTCATAATAGACTGGATACGCAGCGAGCGGGTTTAGCTTGACTGAAACCAGGCGGTAGCGGACATTGCGCAAATACATTATAGGCGAGGGACCTAAAATAATGAAGCGCTTCGAAAAACTCAGCCATATGCTTGCCTCTGCAGCACTTGCCGTTGCAAGCGTAGTTTCCGCCGGCAGCATTTCTTCGCTGCCGGCCCAGGCAGCCGATTTTCTGGCCAATGCGCCCGACGGGTCCGCCGATTCCGGCGGTATATGCGCGGACCAGCGTGTGTTGAAATCGATCGTTTCGCGCTTCGGCTACCAAGTCACTCATGTCCCCAATCTGCCAACGGTCGGAATTTCGGCATTCAGCAACGTCCAGCAAAAGCGCTATGAGGCGGGCGAATTGCCATCCGCGATCACTCGGCACTATTGCGACGCGACGGCGGTTCTCTCCGACGGCGAACAACGGCGGGTGTGGTATCTTATCGAGGAAGGTCAAGGCTTCGCCTCGTTTGGCGACAATGTCGAGTTTTGCGTCGCGGGCTTCGACCGCTGGAACGTATATGACGGCCGTTGTCGCATTTTGCGTTAGGCCGAACGGGCGGTATGTAGAGAATGCAGGGAAAAAGTTTTCTAACGCTGGCGGTTCTGGCCGCAATCGCATGGTTTCTCTATTCTCTACTTAACGATGGGCCGAAGCCCCTCCCCCAAAACGGTGGAGGGAATTTCTCCCGCCAGGACAGCGGAGCAAATTTCCGTTCTGAGCGCAGCAATGCGCGTTCTTCCGCCGGCAATGATGAGACGGAACCGGCAGGCGCCCAGGATTTCGATTTCTACGTGCTTTCGCTTTCCTGGTCGCCCAGCTATTGCGCGACGGAAGGGTCGCGCGACCGGCAGCAATGCGGGTCCGAACGGCCTTACGCGTTCATTGCCCATGGGCTTTGGCCGCAGCACGAGAATGGCTATCCGGCGGATTGTCCAACCGGCAAAAGCTATGTGCCGCGCGATCTGGTTTCGCAGATGCGCGATATCATGCCCTCGGGAGGGCTGATGGGGCATGAATGGCGCAAGCACGGCAGCTGCACGGGTCTTTCCCAAGCCGATTATTTCGCTGCGGTGCGCCGCGCCTATGAAATGGTGAATATCCCGGTGAGCTTTCGCAACTCTGCTCAGAGCCGCGCGGTCGATCCGATGCAGGTGGAAAACGCCTTCATCGCCGCCAATCCCCGCATCCCGGCAGGTGGCATCGCCGTCACTTGCCAGGATGGCTATCTGGAGGATGTGCGCATCTGCATGACGAAAGATCTCAAATTCCGCAATTGCGGAGAGGTTGATGCTAAAGCCTGCCGCCGGCGCTCCGTTACCATGCCGCCAGTTGAATAGAGTTTTTACAGGAGTCTTGGATAAAAATGACCAAAGTTCTTTATACTTCCGGCTCGCCCTATAGTGCCAAGGTGCTGATGGCGGCGCATTATGCAGGCATTCCCGTCGAGGCGGTGGCCGTTAACACCGCTGAGGAGCCGGAAGTGCTTATTTCCGCGAATCCGCTGGGCAAGATACCGACGCTGATCACGGACGACGGCAAGACCGTTTTCGATAGCCGGGTCATCACGCAATATCTGAACCGCGAGTCCGGCAACAAGCTTTTCCCGCGCAACGCCGAAAAGCGGCTCGAGGCCGAAAGGCTCGAAGCGCTGGCGGACGGTATCGCCGACGCCCTGCTCGCCCATGTCTATGAGCGCCGCTTTCGCCCGGCGGAGATCGTTCACCAGCCCTGGCTCGACCGGCAATGGGGCAAGGTCGTGCGTGCGCTCGATGTTCTTGAGGCGGCTCCGCCTCGCCTCAGCACAAAGCTCAATGGGGGGCATATCGCGCTGGCGGCGACGCTCGGCTATCTCGCCTTGCGCTTCGAGGGACAATGGGAAAAGGGCCGGCCCAAACTGAAGCGCTGGCTCAAGCGGTACGGGGAGCTGCACCCGGAACTGGCGGCGCTGCTGCCGAGGTAAACCTCCCTTATTGGGAAATTAATTCCCCTCGGAATTTCAGGATATATCTTCGCTTGGGTTGAAGCATGTCACCCCAAGCGGATGGAAATGCCGTATATTCGCCGTCAGCAATGTCAAGGAGTGCGTTTTCGCGGTTGCCGCTATCAGCACATCTGCCAAGCCAGGATTGCGGCCCTCTGCAATCGCCTTATCCTCCATCTCGCCTGCAACCAGGGCGACGGTGAAATCAATGACAAGAATTTTATCTCTATATATTTCAATAATACCGTTCAACCACGCCAGGAAGCGTTCGGCACGTTCATGCCCGCCTGCCCTGTTCAGTTTAGAAATACCCCTACGAATCTCGTGTATGGCAAGGGATGGAATGTACATCTGACTTTCATGCGCGCGCATCCATTCCGCTGTATGTGGTGGGAGCGGCGGTTTTCCCGGCATAAGCGCAGAGATAATGTTTGTATCCATAAGATACCCATTCATAGATCAATATCCCGGCTCGGGGACATGTTACGATCCATCTCGAAACCTTCGGGAAAGCCGGGACCCGACATGAGATACTCTATGAAATTAGGCCTGTCTGGGTATAACTTCTTACCTTGTTCAAAGGGGATCACCATCGCTACGGCCTTACCATGCCGTGTGATGGTTGTGACCTCGCCATGCTCGACGTCATCGAGGATCGCAGACAAAGTGGCCTTGGCTTCTCTCAAGTTGATCTGCTTCACTGCCGAAATCCTCCATTGAGGTTACCTGTGACTACATATAGTAAATTCCCCGGATAGACACAAGCCAACGGACATTTCCCTTATATAACGCAACAAAAAAGCCGGGCGTTGCCGCCCGGCTTTTTCGTGTTCAATTCTTTTAAGACGCATGATCTTATCCAAAAAGTCTGCAACTTTTTGGGATCATGCTCAGAATTAGAACTTGTAGCCAACGCCGAGACGGACGTCGTGGGTCTTCAGCTCGGACTCGACCGTGCTGGCGCCAAGATCGTAGTCCTTCTTGCCGAAATCGCTGTAGCGATATTCGACGCGGCCAACGATGTTCTGCGTGATGAAGGCTTCGGCGCCTGCACCGACGGTCCAGCCGGCGCGGAACTTCTTCTCGCTGTCGACGCCATCGTCAAGCTCGACCTGCGAACCGGCGACACCGCCCGTTACGTAGAGAAGAGCCGGATCCACGGCATAACCAAGGCGAGCGCGGAGCGAACCTTCGAAGCCCTGCTTGGCTTCGAGACCGTTCTTTTCTTCCTTCAGCCAGGAGTAGCCGGCATCGCCTTCAGCACCGTAGACGATGTTGCCGTTCTGGAAATTCCAGCCGGCATAACCGCCAGCCTTGGCGGCATTGTCCTTCAGGTCACCGCCATTGGCGCCGAACTTGCCCCAGCCGTATCCACCGTAAAGACCGGTGTAACCGCCAGCCCAGGTATACTGGGGTGCGGCTTCAACGGGAGCAGCGGGTTCCGGCGGCTGTTCCATGATCGCATCAGCAGCCATGGCGGAGAAAGAAAGCGGCAGCAGCGCAGCCGTGGCGAGAGCGAGGGTCTTAAGAGTGCGCATGCGCATTCTCCTTACTTATTTTTACTAATCGGACGCGTTCCAATGCTTGGGAAGAGAGGTGGGGACCTCCGCTGAAACTGCGTTGTGACGAGGGTCAAGATCGTGGTCAAATGCGGCGCGACATGTGCCAATCCGTGGAAAGAACCTGTCTGAAAAATGGCGGAAATGAGATGTTGCAATATGGCAACATGCTAAAAAGCTACTATATACGTCAGGGGCAATGCCGGGCGTGGCTATGCGAAATGCGCCTTTACCCCCTCATAGCCGCGATTTTGTCAGCATTCCCTGGGTGAATGCCAGACCCAAGGGGATTCCAGGCTCCCAATTTGCGACGCGTGATGGCACAAATTTGGACGAACAAGGCAGCTAAGGATTCGTTTACCGTGATCTCCAGAATTTCAGCCGCTTCCACCCCTTCCGTCGTGGCACTCGTCACCGGCGGGGCAAAGCGAATCGGAAAGGCCATCGTCGAGGATCTGGCGGCGCATGGCTTTGCCGTAGCGATTCATTGCAACGGCTCGATGACGGAAGGCGAGGCTTTGGTGGAAATGATCAAGGCCAAGGGCGGGCGAGCCGCGGTGATCCAGGCAGACCTTGGGGACCCGGCCGCCGTTCGCGGCCTTACGGCCAAGGCTCAGTCCGTGCTCGGTCCTGTCCGGCTTCTCATCAACAATGCCTCGGTTTTCGTGGAAGATCATGTGGGCAATCTTGCTGAGGATATCTGGGAAAGGCATTTCGCCCTGCATCTCAAGGCGCCGGTGTTTCTGGCGGAAAGCATGGCGGCGGCGCTTCCCGAGGGCCAGGACGGGCTGATCGTCAATATCATCGACCAGCGCGTCTGGAAGACCAATCCGCAATTCTTCTCCTATACGCTTTCAAAGACCGCGCTCTGGAGTGCCACCCGCACGCTGGCGCAGGCGCTCGCGCCCCGTATCCGCGTCAATGCCATCGGTCCCGGCCCGACATTGCCGAGTGAAAGGCAGGACCGGCGGGACTTCCAAAGGCAAGTGGATGCAATTCCGTTGCGGCAAGGGCCTGCCCTGTCTGAATTCGGCCTTACGATTCGCTATCTATGGGAGATGAAATCAGTGACCGGCCAGATGATCGCGCTTGACGGCGGTCAGCATCTGGCGTGGGAGACACCGGACATCTTGGGAATTTCGGAATGAGCGGCGGACATAAGCCGGGCAGCGGGCAGGAGGATATTGCCGGCTTCCTGATCGGCGAGACGGAAACAGAGAGCGAGGCGCCCGATCCTTTGGAAGACGCAGGCGGAGAGGCTCGAGCGGGCCTCGCCGACGCCATCCAATGGGATTCGGCGCTGGAGGAAGCCGGCGAGGCGCTGGCCGGACTTTCCGGCTCGGATATCATCAACGCCTTCGTCAAGCGGCTGCCCAACAAGCCCGGCGTCTACCGCATGTTCAATCAGGACCGCGACGTGCTCTATGTCGGCAAAGCGCGCAGCCTGAAGAAGCGCGTCTCGAACTATGCGCGGCTTGGCGGCCACACAAACCGCATTGCGCGGATGATCCGCGAGACGGCGACGATGGAGTTCGTCGTCACCCGCACGGAAACCGAGGCGCTGCTGCTCGAAGCAAACCTCATCAAGCGCCTGCGGCCGCGTTTCAACGTGCTGATGCGCGACGACAAATCATTTCCCTACATCCTGATGACCGGGGATCACCGCGCGCCGGGCATCTTCAAGCATCGCGGCGCGCGCTCGCGCAAGGGCGACTATTTCGGCCCGTTCGCCTCCGCCGGCGCGGTGGATCGCACCATCAACGCGCTGCAGCGCGCCTTTCTCCTGCGCACCTGCACGGATTCGGTGTTCGAAGTTCGGACCCGTCCCTGCCTGCTTTATCAGATCAAGCGCTGTTCCGGGCCGTGCACGCGCGAAGTCAGCGATGAAGATTATGCCGGGCTGGTCGGCGAGGCGAAGGCGTTCCTATCGGGCAAGAGCCAGGCGGTGAAACAGCACCTTTCCGAGGCGATGCGAGAGGCGTCCGCCGATCTCGATTTCGAGCGCGCCGCGGTTTATCGCGACCGCCTTGCCGCGCTGTCACATGTGCAGAGCCATCAGGGCATCAACCCGCAGACGGTGGAGGAGGCCGACGTCTTCGCCATTCATCTGGAAGGCGGCATGACCTGCATTCAGGTGTTCTTCTTCCGCACCGGACAGAACTGGGGCAACCGCGCCTATTTCCCGAAGGCGGATCCGTCGCTTTCCGGCGCGGAAGTGCTGGGGGCGTTCCTGTCGCAGTTCTATGATGACAAGCCCTGCCCCAAGCTCGTGCTCATCTCCGAAACAGTCGAAGATCAGGAACTTTTGGCCGAGGCGCTTTCGACGCGGGCGGGGCACAGGGTTCAGGTCAACGCGCCGCAGCGTGGCGAGAAGAAATCGCTGGTCGATCATGCGCTCACCAATGCGCGCGAAGCGCTGGGACGGCGGCTGGCGGAGACCTCATCGCAGGCGCGGCTGCTCAAGGGGCTTGCCGAGACATTCGGCCTTCCAAGCGTGCCGCGCCGCATCGAGGTTTACGACAACTCGCACATCATGGGCACCAATGCCGTCGGCGGCATGATCGTCGCCGGACCGGAGGGGTTCGTCAAAAACCAGTACCGCAAGTTCAACATCCGGTCTGAGGACATAACGCCTGGTGACGATTTCGGCATGATGCGCGAGGTGATTGAGCGGCGCTTCGCCCGGCTGGTGAAGGAACACGGCCTGCCGGAAGAGCAAAAGGTAGTCGAGACATCAGATGTCGAGGACATCGATATCGCAGGCGAAGGCTTCCCCGCGTGGCCGGACCTGATCTTCATCGATGGCGGCCAGGGACAGGTCGGCGCGGTGCGCGGCATTTTGGGCGAGCTGGGCATCGGCCATCTCGTGACCTCCATCGGCATCGCCAAGGGCGTGGACCGCGACGCAGGGCGGGAGCGCTTCTTCGTCGAGGGCAAGCCGGCCTTCATGCTGCCCCCGCGCGATCCGGTGCTCTATTTCATCCAGCGGCTGCGCGATGAGGCGCACCGCTTCGCCATCGGCACGCATCGCGCCCGGCGCAAAAAGGAGATGGTCAAGAACCCGCTTGACGAAATCTCCGGCATTGGCCCGGCGCGCAAGCGGGCGCTCCTGCACCAGTTCGGCACGGCAAAAGCGGTTTCCCGCGCCGCGGTGGAGGATTTGATGCGGGTGGAAGGGATTTCGGAGGCCATGGCGCGCGCGATACGCGATCATTTCCATGAATCACAATGATCTGCACACAATAGGACGATCTAAACCCAAATACGCCCTCAGGCGTCGGAGCTAAGTGTTGATTTTTTGTTCACATCGCTGTTGATGTGTCCCTACATTCATGAATGCCGCATGATTTCACTCGGATCATGCGGCTGGAGACCTGCCGAAATGCGGAAAAATGCCCTGTCGTTACCCAATATCCTCACCTATGGGCGCATTATTGCCGTCCCGCTGGTGGTTTTGTGCTTTTTCGTCGAAGGCAGCCTCAAATCCAGCGACGCCGCGCGCTGGTGGGCGCTCGGCATTTTCGCCGCTGCCAGCATAACGGATTTCTTCGATGGCTATCTGGCGCGGATTTGGAAGCAGACCTCCACAATCGGCCGAATGCTCGATCCGATCGCCGACAAGCTGCTCGTTTCCGCCTGCCTCCTGCTGCTCGCCGCCGACCGCACGATCGCCGGTTGGTCGCTATGGGCGGCGATCATCATCCTGTGCCGCGAGATCCTCGTTTCGGGTCTGCGCGAATATCTGGCGGAGCTGAAAGTCAGCGTACCGGTCAGTACGCTGGCGAAATGGAAGACCACCATGCAGATGGTTGCCGTCGGCTTCCTGCTCGCCGGCCATGCGGGCGACCAGTTTTTCCCATACACGACAGAGGTCGGCATCGGACTCTTATGGATCTCCGCGCTCGTCACACTCTACACCGGCTGGGATTATTTCCGCGCCGGGCTGAAACATGTGGTTGATTAGAGCATGATCCCAAAAAGTTGCAGGCTTTTTGGACAAGATCATGCGTGAGGTAATAATGACGAAGCTTGTCTATTTCGCATGGGTGCGCGAGCGCATCGGCAGGGATCACGAGGAAATCGAACTCCCTGCAAATGTGCATACAGTGGGCGATCTTCTCGACCATCTTAGAACGCGCGGCGAGGAATACGAGGCGGCGCTGCAATATCCTGAAGTCATCCGCGTCGCTATCAATCAGGAACATGTGGCGCATGACACAGCCATTGCGGGGGCGCGGGAAATCGCGCTCTTTCCGCCGATGACAGGGGGGTGAGATGAGCGCTCCGGTCATCCCGCATATCAGCGTTCAGCGCGATGATTTCGACTTAGCACGTGAAATTACAGCGCTGACAGCGGGCCGGACCGATATCGGCGCGGTGGTGACATTCAGCGGTTTATGCCGCGATGAAGGCGAAACGCTGGCCGCGCTGGAACTGGAGCATTACCCCGGCATGGCGGAAATGGAGATAGAGCGCATCGCCGGTGCGGCGCTCGAACGCTGGCCGCTTCTCGCCTTGCGTATCATCCACCGTCATGGAAAAATCCTGCCCGGGGAGAATATCGTCCTCGTCATCACCACCTCCGCGCATCGCCAGGCGGCATTCGAGGCAGCCTCGTTTCTCATGGACTTCCTGAAAACCCGCGCGCCTTTCTGGAAGAAAGAGCATGCCCGCAATGGGCAGCCGGCAGGCTGGGTGGAACCCAAGGCAAGCGACGAAGGCGCGCAATTGCGATGGGATGCGATCAAGCCAGGCAATGCAACTTGAAAAAACTGGCAAAGCGCTACCAAAAACTTGCCTGAAACCTTGCCCAAAAACTTGCAATGTCACAATTTGCACACGAACATTTCACATCCATGAGAGTGGAGAATCGGCCTCTTTTGCAATGAGATTCGAGAGATACTCAAAAACAATAATAATTGCGGGAAACGACATGCGGCGCTTTCGGGCGAGTAAGATTTCGATGATGGGAGCAGCGGTGGCGGGGGTCGCCGCGCTTGCCGGTTTCACCCTGTTCGTGACGACTTCGCTTCCGACCTCAGGCATTGCGGCGGAAAAGACCATCCGTGGCGCGGTGTCTTATGAAAAGCAGGTCGCGCTGCCGCCGGAGGCCAATCTGCATGTACAACTGGCGGATATTTCGCTGGCCGACGCGGGTGCGAAAATTGTGGCCGAGACGCGGGTTTCCCATATCGATCGCGGGCGCATTCCGTTCTCGCTCGATTTTGACAGCGACGACCTCCTGCCCGGCCATACCTATGTGCTGCAAGCGCGCATCGCCGCAGGGGATACGCTCTGGTTCGTCAATGACCAGCAATACCGAGTCGATCCGATGCAATTGCAAGAGCCGGTCAACATCGATGTCGTCGTGGTGCGAAAGGATGCCGAGGCGGCGCCAGACAGTCCCATCGGAGGTTCCAACTGGCTCGTGGAGGATATTTTCGGCGCTGGCGTGATCGACAATGCGCAGACAACGCTGACCATCGGCGACGGTGGCGAAGTGAACGGCTCGAGCGGCTGCAACCGCTATTTCACCAAGGCGTCATTTTCCGCCGACACGCTTTCGTTTGCCGAGGTCGGCTCCACCTATCTGCAATGCCCGCCGGCGCTGATGAACCAGGAAAGCAAGTTCTTCGACGCACTGGGCAAGACGAGGGCTTACAAGGTCGATATGGGGAAGCTCTTGCTGCTCGACGACAAGGGAAAAGAGATTTTGCGGCTGACGCAGAATGGTTGATGCGTATTTTTTAGAATTTTGTGGAAAAAGAAGCCGGAATTCACTAATATGGCTAAGTTAGCTAATTAGGAGACTGGCATGCAAGTCACAATCCATGCAGCCAAAACAAATCTTTCCAAATTGATCGAGGCGGCAATAGGCGGGGAAGAGGTCGTAATCGCCAAAGGCAAACGTCCTGTGGCAAAGATCATTCCAATCCCGCAAACAGGATTTATCATCGGCGTTTTGAAAGATGAGCTTGCCGGGACCTCTCCCGATTTCTTCGAGCCGATGGACGAGGCTGACCTTGCGCTTTGGGAAGGGTCCGAGTGAAGCATATTCTGCTGGATACCCATACCTGGGCATGGGCCATGAGCGGGGATGGTCGTCTGTCAGCCAAAGCAACTGATATCATCGAGGGCGCTGAAAATGTCTATATCAGCCCTATCAGCCTGTTCGAAATCGGTCAAAAAGTGCGTCTCGGCAAATGGCCGGAAATGAAACCGCTGCTTGACCGGCTGGTCGGGCTGATCGATGAACAAGGCGGACGGGTTGCCGAATTGTCTCCGGCGATTGCGCTAACCGCCGCTACGCTGGATTGGGCGCACCGCGATCCCTTTGATCGGATTTTAGGCGCCACGGCACTCGATAAAAAGCTCGTTCTGGTTTCAGCCGACGCCATTTTTGACGAATTGTCTAATGAGCCCGGCTGGAGTGGCAGGGTCTGGTAAAAAAATCCAAGCCCGCCGTTTCCGGCGGGCTTGGCATTTCAAGCGACTTGAAAAATCAGCCGACGATTTCCGTGCCGGAGAACCAGTAGGCGATTTCCTCGGCGGCGGTTTCAGGGGCGTCCGAGCCGTGGACCGAATTTTCGCCGATGGAGAGCGCGAAGGTCTTGCGGATCGTGCCTTCGTCGGCATTGGCGGGGTTGGTGGCGCCCATGATTTCGCGGTTTTTCAGGATGGCGTTCTCGCCTTCCAGAACCTGGACGACCGTCGGGCCGGAGATCATGGTCTCGACCAGCTCGCCGAAGAAGGGGCGTTCCTTATGGACGGCGTAGAAGCCCTCGGCCTCGCGGCGGCTCATCCATACGCGCCTGGAAGCGACAACGCGCAGGCCTGCGTCTTCGAGCATCTTGGTAATCGCACCAGTCAGGTTGCGCTTCGTTGCATCGGGCTTGATCATCGAAAAAGTGCGTTCAATCGCCATATCGGAAACCTTTGTCTTCTTATTGAGGGAAGGTGCGGCTCCTATAGCGGCGCGCTGCTCCCTTGCCAAGGGCCTGTGGCGCGACAGGGGACGTTGACAGACTAGGACAATTGACCTAAAAATTACTTTAGGACAACTGACCTAGAGAAGCAGCACCAACATGGCAAATCGGGCGACACGCGAGGAGATTGTCGGCGTAGCGGATGATCTGTTCTATCGCAGGGGATATGAGCACACGTCCTTTGCGGACATCGCCGATGTCGTGAAGATTTCGCGCGGCAATTTCTATCACCATTTCAAAACCAAGGACGACATTCTGGACGCGGTGATCCAGAAGCGCCTGGCGGATCGGCGGGCGATGCTCGACCGGTGGGAAATCGACGGCAAGACCCCGGAGGAACGGATCAGCCGCTTCATCGACATCCTCATCGTCAATGGCGAAAAGATCAAACGGTATGGATGCCCGATCGGCACGCTGACCAGCGAGCTTGCGAAGCTGAACCATGCAGCGCAGGCGGACGCCAACGGGCTGTTTGCCCTGTTTCGAACATGGCTTCGCGATCAGTTCGCCGCGCTTGGCCGGAAAGCCGACGCGGATGCGCTTGCGATGCATCTTCTTGTCCAAAGCCAAGGCGTCGCGACCCTTTTCAATGCCTTTCAGGATCAGGATTTCGTCGAGCGGGAGGTTTCCGGGATGAAGGAATGGCTGAGGGATATTGCGGCTGGGGGTTCCGCAGGCATAGCCCGAATCCGGACGGTCTGAAATCTCAATTTCTTACAATTCAAAAACGGAGCGCAGATGTTCATTATATTCCTGAGATTTTCCGACAACCGCGCACAGGCGGCCCAATTCATGGAAGGCCACAATGCCTGGGTCAAAAGAGGCTTTGACAGCGGGATTTTTCTTCTAGCCGGTAACCTCCAGCCGAACGCGGGCGGTGCGATCTTCGCGCACAATATCGACCGAGAGGCTCTTGATATGCTGGTACAGGAAGACCCGTTCGTGGCGGAGCGGGTGGTTAGCGCCGAGATTCATGAAGTCACACCGGGGCGCGTCGATGAGCGTCTTCTCTTTCTGAAGGGATAACCGAAAGGGCCGCTTTTCCGACAAAGCAGCCCCGCCGCATCTTGCGAAACAGGCGTTTCCCGTGCAAAAGCGCGGGCATGCTTATATTGAACGACATTTCCGTGCGCATGGCCGGACGCCTTTTGATTGACCACGCCAGCGTGACGCTGCCTTCGGGATCGAAGACCGGCTTCGTCGGCCGCAACGGCACCGGCAAATCCACCCTCTTCCGCGTCATCACCGGCGATCTCGCGCCGGAGACCGGCGATTTCTCGCTGCCGAAGAACACGCGCATCGGCCAGGTGGCGCAGGAAGCGCCGGGGACCGAGGAACCGCTGATCGAAATCGTGCTGAAGGCGGACAAAGAGCGCACGGCGCTGCTTGCAGAAGCCGAGACCGCGACCGACCCGCACCGCATCGCCGATATCCACATGCGCCTCGCCGATATCGACGCGCATTCAGCGGAAGCGCGCGCGGGCGCGATCCTCTCCGGCCTCGGGTTTGACGCAGAGGCGCAACGGCGCCCAGCCTCGTCCTTTTCCGGCGGCTGGCGGATGCGCGTGGCGCTTGCCGCCGTTCTCTTCTCGGAGCCGGATCTGCTTCTCCTCGACGAGCCGACCAACTATCTCGATCTCGAAGGCACGCTCTGGCTTGAAGATTACGTGCGGCGCTATCCGCACACCGTCATCCTCATCAGCCACGACCGCGATTTGCTCAACTCCGCCGTCAACTCGATCATGCATCTCGACCAGCGGAAGCTCACCTTCTGGCGCGGCGGCTACGACCAGTTCGAACGCCAGCGTTCCGAGATGATCGAATTGCAGCAGAAGCAGCGCGTCAAGCAGGAGAAGCAGCGCGAGCATATGGAGGCGTTTGTCGAACGCTTCCGCGCCAAGGCCTCCAAGGCGCGGCAGGCGCAATCGCGATTGAAGGCGTTGCAGAAGCTGAAGCCGATTGCCGCCCATATAGACGATCATGTGCAGCCCTTCACCTTTCCGGATGCGGAAAAGAAGGCGGCATCACCCATCATCGCGCTGGAAAGCGCCGATGTCGGCTATACGCCGGGCAAGCCGGTGCTGCGCGATCTATCCTTGCGCATCGACAATGACGACCGCATCGCGCTGCTCGGCTCCAACGGCAACGGCAAATCGACGCTCGCCAAGCTGCTGGGCGGCAGGCTGCCGCCCGAAACGGGGCGGCTGACCGTCTCGCCCAATCTCAAGGTCTCCTTTTTCGCGCAGCACCAACTCGACGATCTCGTGCCTGATGACAACGCCATCGAGCATGTGCGCAAGCTGATGCCCGACCAGCCGGAAGCAAAGGTGCGTTCGCGCGTGGCGCGGATGGGGCTTTCCACCGAAAAGATGATGACGCCCGCCAAGGACCTCTCGGGCGGCGAAAAGGCGCGTCTCCTGATGGGGCTCGCGACCTTCCACGGGCCGAACCTGCTGATTCTCGACGAGCCGACCAACCATCTGGATATCGACAGCCGCGAGGAACTCGTCCACGCGCTCAACGGCTTCAATGGCGCGGTCATTCTCATCGCCCACGACAGGCATCTGATCGAAGCGACGATGGACCGGCTCTGGCTGGTGCGCGGCGGTGAAGTGAAGGCCTATGACGGCGATCTGGAGGATTACCGCTCGCTGGTTCTGTCCGACAGCCGCTCCGGCGGTGGCGGCGGGAAATCTGCCAATCAGGGGCCGAAAGTCTCCAAGGCCGACCAACGCCGCCTCGCCGCGCAGAAGCGGGAAGCACTGAAGCCCTTGCAGAAACGGATCAATGAAGCCGAGGCCCTGGTGCAGAAGCTGAACAAGAAGATCGAGGGCCTGCAGGCGCAGCTCGACGATCCCGAGCTTTATGGTCAGGACGCGTCGAAGGTCACCGCAATCACGCGCGATATCGCCAAGGCGAAGGTGGAACTCGCTCAAGCGGAGGAGAAGTGGATGGCGCTTTCGGCGGAGTATGAGACGGCGATGGCGGAGTGAGGCATCGAGGGGCTTGTTTACCCGACTAAATGGTCCATATGGTCATTATAAGCACCATGACCAGGAGGCGAGCAATGCAACCACGAAACGACAAGCCGAGTGTTGTTCTCTCCCCCAAAGAGGCGCGACGAAAGACCGTACGCGTGGGTACGCTTGCGGAGTTCCTTATGAAATCGCCACTATGCGACGCTGATTTGGATGTAAAGCGTCAACGCGACGAACCAAAAGATGGCTAGAATAGCGGGAAATGCTAAGCTCACATCTAGAGAGCTTCCTCTTTTGGTGGGATCGCTTGGTGTCCTTTTGCGCCGTTGTCGTGAATGGATAGGTTGAGGCATGGATTCCTGTGACAAGCACAGGAATGACGGGTGGCGATGTTTTTTCCTCTAGCGGGAACCGTTCTTTCCAAGCAGAAATGTTGGAATTTAGCCGTTAACAGCAAACCTTCCGTCATCAAGTCAGTTGCGGTTTGGGAGCGATTTGGTCACGGATGCGGGCGTTTGCGCGGATGATGATCTTTCGCATGATGGCTGCAAGAGCGAGGCGCTTTGGCTTCCCGGCTTTGAGGAATGCCTTGTATGCCGCGGCCAGATCATTTTTGCCGCGGATGGCGGTCAGGGCTGCGATGAAGAGCATCGGCCTGATGTGACGGCGCCCGC
>NZ_QJTF01000016.1 GCF_003217235.1 Paramesorhizobium leguminum
CGATAAAATTCCACAACAGAATGCTTGAAAGCAGTGCTGTGCCTGGACATGAAAAACCCCCGAAGGTTGACATCCAACTTTCGGGGGTCAGTTCATGGGGAGGGGCTTTTTTTATATTTTTATACAAGTCCGGACGAAACACGGTGTCGTAAACGGATGAACTTCAGAGGCCTCCAGATCATATTTCATCAGGAGAATGCCGAATTACCCGCTGTCACGCATAATTTATCCTCAAAAACGCATTCTGCTATTTTGAGATTTTAGGGTCCGTCAGAGCTAGCTCGAAACATCGCCCCTCTCGCCGTCATTCTCGGGCTTGTCCCGAGAATCTACCGAGGCCTAATCTGTCAGGACGGTAATCGCTTATGTTTTTCTTATGGCAGATTCTCGGGACAAGCCCGAGAATGACTTCTCTTATCAGCGTTTCAGTTGACGCCCGACAGACCCTAGCTATTTTTGAGGCACCTACCGGGCAAATATCGAAGGAATTGAGCAGGATCAAACGGGACGAGAATATCCTGCTCACAAACCTCATTCCGGCAATATACCGCTGTCAAGGAATCCCAGAGGAATCCCGGATTTGGGCGAATTCCGATCAAGGACCTAGAAAGCCTAGGCAGCCTTCTTGCGGGGCTTTGCCAGTTCAGCCGCCTTGGCTTTGCGCCCCAGCCCCATCTGCTTGGCAAGGTTCGAGCGGGTGGCGGCATAATTCGGCGCGACCATCGGATAGTCGGACGGCAGATCCCACTTCGCGCGGTAGTCCTCAGGGGTCAATCCGTAGTGGGTCATCAGGTGCCGCTTTAGCGACTTGAATTTCTTACCGTCCTCCAGGCAGATCAGGTAGTCGTCCGTGATGGATTTCTTGACGGAAACCGCAGGCGCCGGCTTCTCCGTAGGCATCGCGACTGTTTCCATGAGCAAGCCGGACAGAGATGCGTGGATCTCCGCGATCAGGGACGGCAGATCGGTGGCCGAAACCGAATTGTTGCTGACATAGGCGGTTACGATCTCAGCGGTGAATTCGATGATCTCGTTTGGGTTCTTTTCTTCCAACATTATTGGCTCCTCTAGAATCATTATGGTTGGCATCTCGCAGGCAATAATTTTCAGCAGTCCGCGCAACTGGCAAGAGCAATGTTCTTATCTTTATTATCAGCTAGTTAATGCCAATTTGCTATCCATAGTATCTAAGTGAGAATATGGCCCTTTATGTGGCATTATCAGGAATTATTGCGCAGTAAAAATGGCGAACGAGGTATACGTATGGTTTAGATATGGCGTTAAAAAGAATTTCATTATATCTTATTCCTGGCTGCAATTTCACAATTGCTAAAAATAACATATTTAGTGATGTGTTACGAAGCGTGCGGTTTGCGGATACATGGAAATTTAGGCGTTCCGATAATAGAAAATCGATTAAAATAAATTATCAGTAACTCTAAATATATGTGGATAGATGTGGATAGATTCCGCGAAGTGTCTTCGGAATGGTTCTGGACTGACCGAAGGCTGGCCCAGAACTAATTGGAATTGATTTATTGCCGGCGCAAGTACCAGGCAATTGTGTCGCAAGTCACGGACGGAAAACCGGTTCCCACTTTTCCTGGGACTTGCTTTATCGCGCCGAAGCCGTGATGGGGCTGGACAGGCAGCGCGCCGGGCAGGAAGGGGCGTGGTGAAGAATGTCGCCCAAAGCTGCCGCGTTTCCGTTGTTGCAGACATAGCCTAGATATTCGCGGTCATTCGTGCCGAAATCCGGTATTCCGCAGGACGCGGCCATCACCGTTTCAGCCTGTTTCCAGAGCGTATTGATGACTTTGGCTGTGTTCGGCTCGTTCATGCCTTTCCAGGTCTCGGGATTATTCTTCCGCGCGTCCTCTGCGTAGGCGGTGACAAATGCCATCATCGCCGCCAAACCGTCGCGGTGGTCGGGCCGGCTATTGCCGGTGTGCACGGAGGTGAGCTTCGTTGCCGCGTTCAAATCGTGGCTGAAGGCGTTGAGCTCATCCAGCAGGAACATAAAATTATCGGACGAGGTCGCCGATCCAGGTTTCAGATACGTATCGATGAAGAGCGGGTCCTTGAACTTCTTTGCCATTTGTCCGGCGATTTCTTTCGGGGGCATGAATTGTTCGGTTGCATGCGGGCGCGCAATGCTGCCGCCGCCGATGAGCGGATAGGCATCCTGCTCCTCCGTGAGCGTGTGCACGGATTCATGCACCGCCGTTGCAAGGTCAAGTTGGATGTCCTCGCAGGTTATCCAGGTCATGAACTGGGTCTTATCCGTCATCGCGCGGTATACCGCATATCCATCCGGGGAGAGTTTCTGGAGACTGCGAATGGCGGAGGCGTGGCAGGCAGTATCCGACGCGGAAAAGGCTGATTGAGAAAGACAGAAGAAAGCCGCAAAAACCAGACTCACTCTTACAAACATACTCATTCTGACGTTCCTTGTAATATTTAAAATTTTAGAAGATGAAATAAGAAATACATATAATTTTGTCTGGATAGTGTCCATGTATATCAATGAAGTATTGTTTGATATTTCTAAAATAATTAAAAATTATCTGGAACATTTTAAAGTAGAATAAGTGTTGTTTCTGTTTTCCTTTGTACATTGGTAAATATTATCGACTAGACTTCTGTGGTAGGTCCTTGCCAGCTTGGGGAAGCGGAGGACTTATTTGTGAGAAAGTGTTGTTTGTGTAACCCCCAGGAGACAGAAGTCATGATGAAGTCTTTCAAAACCATCTTTGCTATTGCCGCTCTGGCGAGCGCCTCCATGGTCGCCATATCGGTATCTGCGGAAGCGCAGGAAGCAAAGAGGTCTATCCCTACGACGAAGGTCAACACGATCTATCGTGACGGGCAGACCACACGCCAGGTGCGCAATGTCACTCGCTATCGTGACGTTGAGCGTCCCCGCGTCGTTACGCATACCAAGCGCATCGTAAACGTGACGCGCGTTCAGCCTGTCACGCGGGTAAATCAGGTCACGCGCGTCCACAACCGGACCGCCGTGATCCGTGAGAACCGTTATGGTTCCCAGACGAACGTCCTGCCGACCCGTCATATCCGGACCAGCAAGACGATCGTCAACCGCGCCTATGCGGCCCCGACCTCGGAAACGGCCTATCGCTACAAGACCGTTCGCCAGGTTCGGAACCTGACGCGCGTTCGTGACGTTCACAACACCCGTTATGTGCGTCACGTGAACCGGATCGTGAAGATCAATCACGTTCAGCCGGTCGTGCGTGAGAATGTCGTGACGCGCATTCACGAGCGTCCCCGGGTGGTAACCCGCAATCAGTACGTCAATCGTACGGAGGTTCTGCCGGAGCGCACGATCCGCACCTCGAAGACGGTTCGCGTCAATGACGGGACCGTGTACAGGAACGGCAAGCGCGCTTATACCGAGATGGAATAAGCAAGGCTTCCATAGTTCCTTCAGGACGGCGGGCTGCCATAGGGGCCCGCCGTTTTTTTTACGTGACTACGTTCGCTCGGACGTAAATTCACCGCACCATTAAGGGTAGGGCGCTTTGTATCGGAGAAGCGCAATTGTCATGAGGGGGAGGGGTAGAGGCCCGACCTGGATGATGGTTGCGGGTGGGGGTCGGGCCTCAGTGCCGATGGAACATCCGGCCTGCAATTTGTGCGATAAATACGGGGTGAGTCGCAACCCTAACAAATGGGGGGCAATTTCCACTAATTAAGAAGAAATTTATACGACTGCGTTTTGGGCTCACGCATAAGCCGGACGGCAGTCCGGCGCTCTATTGGCAAAGAACGAACGGGTCAAATGGCGGCAAGACGGTTCTTTTCCTGCTCCGTGCGGTTGCCTTCGCTATCGGCCGCGGCGAAAGCCAGCGCCTCGATATCCCTGTAGCCAAGGTTGAAGAGGCGCATCACCTCACGTGCCAGCCGGTCGGCTTTCCAGTTCTCGTTGGAGCCTTTATCGACGATGGCGGCAGCTCTATGATAAGCCGCCTGCATGATGCGCCAATCTTCGTTGCTATAGGCTGATCCGGTACCTGGATATTCACCCCTTATTGGCATGTTTCCCTCCATTGAGCTTCGACAGGGCTACGGATGATATAGCCAAAATAAGCGGAGTTGCCTGGGTGAGAAGTGTGGTCCCGTCGCGTTAACGAGTCAAACTGTTTGAAATATTCCAGATATTTCAGGTAGTTGGAGATTTATCCCGTGATGCGCGGATAGCTTGGGGGCCGGGAGCTTTTAGGCGAGAAGGCCGCGCAATTCATTGACCACGAGGCAGACGACGACAAAGAGGCCAGCATAGCTGAGCCAGATCAGGACGTCCTTCAGGCCTCGATCATTTGCTTCGTGCATGGAGTCCCCCAACAAGTTGCGAGAGATAAATAGTATTATTGTTTAAGAGTCAACAGCCTATTCGCTATCCTGCGTTGAATGCCCAAAGGGAAGGCAGCGCGCGTCATCGTTGTGGAAATCCGGATGGCAGAAAGGCCGAATCTGTCTGGCGGTATATTCGTATTGTTCACCTGCATAGGGCTTTTGTTGCGGTAATTGCAAGTACAGTTTTGATGAAATTCTGCTGCCAGTGGTTTTATTTCTAAATTATTCTTGTGACTTCAAACGTCGGCCGTTCTGACTGCGATGCTGCCTTCGTATTGACATGCGTAACGTTATTACGTTACGAACCGTGTTGTTCAAACGCAGCTTCATCTTGACGGAGGCCTAATGCGCACTTTAAGAAATCAGGCGACGGTTCCCCGAGGGATGACTTCCAGGGGGATTAATAGGGAACACGGTGCGGACGACCCAATCGGGACCAAGACCGTGGCTGCCCCCGCAACTGTAAGCGGATTGCCTGATATCCTCGTGGCAGCCTTTTTGGGTGCCATGCCACTGCCGGGTCGATTACCGGCGGGAAGGCAGATGTAAGGCAGATATCCGTGAGCCAGGAGACCTGCCGTCACATCAGAAATCCAAGTTCACGGGCGGGGTTGCCCGGAGAGGAAAAAATCATGCAAGACTTCGCTCACCGGCGCGCTCGGGGAGGCGCGTTCGTCGTCACGGTTGCCCTGGGACTTGTCGCAAACGCCTCGTCCGCTTATGCGTCTGAACAGACGAAATATCCGCTGACGCTTCAGAATTGCGGCGCATCGGTCACATTCGACAAGGCGCCGCAACGGGCGGTGGCTATCGGCCAGAACAGCACGGAAATTCTGCTTTCACTCGGTCTTGCCGACAAGATCGTGGGCACGGCGGTCTGGGTGGGCCCGGTTCTGCCGCAGTTCGAAAAAGAAAACGAGAAGATCAAGCGACTTGCGGACAACAGCCCGAGCTTTGAGTCGGTGGTCGCACAGGAGCCGGACCTCGTCGCCGCGCAGTTCGAGTGGGATGTCGGGCAGCAAGGGCAAGCCGGCACGCGGGAGCAGTTCTCCGATCTTGGCATTCCGACTTATATCTCGCCCGCCGATTGTGTCGCCAAGGACAATTCCGGCGGTGGCGACGGCGTACGCAAGGAGCCGTTCACGATGGCGCTGGTTTATCAGGAGATTCGTGAACTGGCAGAGATATTCAATGTTCCGGACCGTGGCGAGAAGCTCGTTTCGGACCTGAAAAGGCGCGAGGCAGAGGCCATTACCTCCATCGCTGGAGATAAGGCTACCGGGTTGCCGGTCGTCTTCTGGTTTTCCAGCAAGGATGTTAAGGGCGACGCTTTCGTTGCGGGCAAGAACGGTGCGCCCGCTTATATGCTGCGCGCGCTTGGCGCGAAGAACATTATCGATACCGATGAGGAGTGGCCGCTGGTTAGCTGGGAGACGATCGCAGCCAAGGATCCGGCAGTGATCGTGGTTGCGGAAATGACCCGTCGCCGCTACGCCGCCGATGATCCGGCTGTGAAAGTCAAATTTCTCGAAACCGATCCCGTCACCAGCCAGCTCGACGCCGTGAAGGAAAGGCACTTCGTGATGATGGACGCGCAGGCGATGAACCCGACGATCCGAACGATCGACGGGATCGAGGCGCTGGCGAATGGTATCAGGGCGTTTGGGTTGGCGAAGTGAGCGAGCGCTTGAATTTGAAACGCTGGCGGGGCAGGTACCCCCCTCTGTCCTGCCGGACATCTCCCCCTCAAGGGGGGAGATTGGCTGACACGAACCGGCCTGCTCACATTTCAACTTCCGCGATTGGTGGCGACCGTCATGAAGGCGTAATCTCCCCCCTTGAGGGGGAGATGGCTGGCAAGCCAGAGGGGGGTATGCCTCGCGCTTCCATCAAAACAAAACGCACCTTCCTCCTCCTCGCTCTCCTCTCAATCGCCACCCTCCTTCTCGCCATCGCCATGGCTGTCTCCATCGGCGAGATGACCATCCCGATAATCACCACCTTCAAGGCGGTCGCCAACCGGCTGTTCGATGCGAATTTCGCGGTAAGCCGCCTCCAGGAAGGCGTCATCTGGGATTATCGCATGAGCCGGGCGCTGGTGGCTGCCGCGTGCGGGGCGGCGCTGGCGCTTTCCGGGGTTATCCTGCAGGCGCTTTTGCGCAATCCGCTGGCGGAACCTTATGTACTCGGCATTTCCGCCGGCGCCTCCACCGGCGCGGTGGCGGTGATGATCCTGGGGGTGGGCTATGGTGTGCTCACCTTATCGAGCGGTGCCTTTATCGGCGCCCTCGTCGCCTTCGCGCTTGTTTCCGTGCTTGCGGCAGGTTCCGGCGGCAGTCATGAGCGGATCATCCTGGCGGGAGTCGCCGGGTCGCAGCTGTTCAATGCGCTCACCTCCTATATCGTCACCACATCGGCCAATGCGGAACAGGCGCGCGGCGTCATGTTCTGGCTCCTGGGCAGCCTCGGCGGCGTGCGCTGGCCGGATGTCTATCTCGCCGCGCCGGTGGCGCTTGGCGGGTTTGTCGTCTGCCTGTTCCATGCGCGGGCGCTCGATGCATTCACCTTCGGGAGCGATGCGGCTGCATCGCTGGGCATCCCTGTCACCCGTGTGCGTATTGTCCTTATCGGCCTCACGTCGCTGATGACGGCGGCGATGGTCAGCATTGTCGGCTCCATCGGCTTCGTCGGGCTGGTCATTCCGCACGCCGCGCGCTTCATTGTCGGGCCGGGGCATCTGCGCCTCATCCCTGCTTCCGCCATGGCAGGGGCCATTTTCATGGTGCTGGCGGATATCGTCTCGCGAATCATCATTCCCCAGCAAATCCTGCCGATCGGCGTGGTGACGGCGCTGTTCGGCGCTCCGGCTTTTGCATTCATTCTTTATCGGGCGAGGAGGGCGGTATGAGCATATCGGTCAAGGAGGCGAGCTGGGCGATTTCGAACAAGCCGATCGTCGATTCCGTTACGCTCGGCGTCGAGACGGGGCAGATGCTGGGGCTGCTCGGGCCGAACGGCTCGGGCAAATCGAGCCTGTTGCGGCTGATCTGCGGATTGCGGCGGGTGGAAAGCGGAGTGATCACGCTTGGCGACCAGGAAATCAGCCGGATACCGCGGGCGCAGCTTTCCCGCCGGATAGCCCTCGTCGAGCAGCAGGCAACAACCGATGCGCATATAAGCGTGGAGGAGGTCGTCCGGCTCGGGCGGACGCCGCATCGCGGTCCGCTTTCGCCATGGACCGTCACCGATGAAGAGGCGGTGGCCCACGCGCTTGACAGCGCAGGCATGACGAGCAAACGGGCGCGGTCGTGGCACACCCTATCGGGCGGCGAGCGCCAGCGCGTCCACATCGCCCGGGCGCTGGCGCAGACGCCCACGGAACTTCTCCTGGACGAGCCGACGAACCATCTCGACATTCAGCACCAGCTGGACATCCTTTCACTGGTTGCGAAGCTGCCGGTGACGAGCGTGGTTGCGCTACATGATTTGAACCTGGCCGCGATGTTCTGCGACCGGATCGCAATCTTGCAGCATGGACGGGTGGTAGCCATCGGAACACCCGAGACGGTGCTGACCGAGGACCTTATCGCCGAGGTTTTCGGTGTACGGACATATGTCGACCGTTCTCCGCATCACGGAAGGCCGCATATTCATTTTCTGACGCGGGGAGGCTGAGCGCGAATTATCTAGCTCTTGAAGGCGCCGCCGTATCCCCCGGTCCAAGTGCCCGCTGAGCGAGCACCGTATCGAGCCATCTGCCATGCTTCCAGCCGACCGATGTCAGCGTGCCGATGATGTTGAAACCTAGGCTTTCGTGCAGGCCGATCGAGGCGCGGTTGGCGGAATCGCCTATGACCGCCACCATCTGGCGAAAGCCGCGCTCTTCCGCCTGTTCGATCACCTCGATCATCAATGCCTTGCCGATGCCGCGCCCGTGAAAATCCTCGTGCACATAGACGGAGCTTTCCACCGTATTGCCATAGGCCGGCCGTGGCCGGTATGGGCCGGCATAGGCATAGCCTGCGAGCCTGCCCGCAACGATGGCGACGACATAGGGGAAGCCGCCGGCAGTGAGCACTTCACGGCGTCTCGCCATCTCCTGTTCGGTTGGCGGCGCAAGCTCGAAACTCGCGGTGCCGGTGAGAACCGCATGGGCGTAAATGGCGGTGATTTCGGGAATGTCTCCAGGCTCGCAGCCGCGCAAGGTCATTGTATCGATAGGGGATATCAAGGCAGGCTCCATTTAGAGATGCCGCCGCAATCCGGCGTCTCTGGCGCAAATAAGCCGGATTGGCGGCAAAGCGCAAGAAGCCGGATATAGCGTTGAGGTAAAGACGAACATCACGTCGAGAGAATACGGCCCTTCCGATTCCAGAGGCGCACGGCGCTAAGCCTGTCGGAAAAGAACGCGCCGGTATCCACATTGATCCGCCGCCCGGCCGGACCCGCCGTCTCTACAGGCGTGTGGCCATGAACCACCCATCGATCGAGCAGATGCGCGTTGTTGAAAAATTCATCGCGGATGAAGATGAGGTCGTCCTCCGTCTGTTCCGCGGGGGGGACACCGGGTCTGATGCCCGCATGGGCAAATAGGAAGAAGCCTGAATCGACGAGGATAGGCAGGGAGCGGAGGAACTCTACATGGCGTTCAGGAATGGCAGAACGGATGGCCTCATTCAGTGTTTTCGCTGAACGGTAGGTTTTCTTCATATGGTCGACGTCGATGCCATAGGAGAAAAGGGTGGCGGCCGCGCCCAGTTTCAGCCAGTCCTTCAAGGGCAGTTGCCCATCCAGATAATCGAGCATTGCCAGTTCATGGTTACCCATGAGGCAGATGCGATAAAAGCCGTCAGGCGGCGGCCCGATGAGATGTTCCAGAACCTCCGCCGGGGCCGGCCCGCGATCTATATAATCGCCGAGCATGACGATGAGCTTGGGATCGGGCAGGCGGCTTGCATCCGCCTCGATGATGCGTTCCAGCGCCACGAGCTGGTCATAGCAGCCGTGGACATCGCCGATGGCGTAAACGGCGATGTGCGAAATATCGAGCGAAATCCGCTGCCGGGCAGGCCGCTGGGGAGCCTTGGTGAACCCCAGTGACCGGAAAAGATTTTTCATTGCAGTTCCTGTTCGCCATAGTTTTTCCAAAGTTTAGGCGAGTACAGCGTCGCTGGAAAGAGAATTTTAACTATGAAATTCGTCTGATACTTTCGCCTAATACGGAAACGATCGTATCGATTTCGCCGCGCTCGACGATCAATGGCGGCGAGAGGGCGATGATGTCGCCGGTGACGCGGATGAGCAGGCCCTTTTTGAAACAATCGGTGAAGATTTCATACGCGCGGGCGCCCGGCGCATCCTTGCGAGAACTGAGCTCGATGCCGGCGACGAGGCCGATGGTGCGGATATCGATTATGTTGGGCAGGCCGTTCAGCGAATGGATCGCGTCCTGCCAATAAGGGGCGAGTTCCGCTCCTCGCGAGAGAAGACCTTCCTCCTCATAGATTTCGAGCGTCGCGAGCCCCGCCGCGCAGGCGGCGGGATGGCCGGAATAGGTGTAGCCGTGGAAAAGCTCGATCTGGTTTTCCGGCCCGTGCATCAGGGCGTCATGGATATGGCGGCTGGAAAAAACTGCACCCATCGGGATCGCGCCGTTGGTGAGCCCCTTGGCGGTGGTGACGAGATCAGGGACGACGCCGAAATAATCGACGGCGAAGGGCGCGCCCAGACGGCCGAAGCCGGTGATGACCTCGTCGAAGATCAGGAGAATGCCGTGCCTATCGGCAATGGCGCGCAGCCGTTCCAGATAGCCTTGCGGGGGGAGCAGCACGCCGGTCGATCCGGCGACCGGTTCGACGATGACGGCGGCGATGGTCTCCGCACCGTGCAATGCGACGAGACGCTCCAGATCGTCGGCAAGTTCCGCACCATGGGCGGGCAGGCCTTTCACGAAGCTGTTGCGCTCGGGATTGTGGGTGTGGCGCAGATGATCCGTGCCTGGCAGCATCGGGAAAACGCGGCGGTTGTTGACGAGGCCGCCGACCGAAATGCCGCCGAAGCCGACGCCGTGATAGCCGCGCTCACGGCCAATCACGCGCGTCCGCGTCCCTTGGCCGATGGCGCGCTGGTAAGCTATGGCGATCTTGAGGGCCGTATCGACGGATTCCGAGCCCGATCCGGTGAAGAATATCCGGTCAAGTTTCGCGTCCGGACCGCCCGGCGCTCGCTCGCCAAGCTTCTCGGCGAAATCGAAGGCGATGGGATGGCCCATCTGGAAGGAGGGGGCGTAATCCATGGTGGTGAGCTGGCGCGCCACCGCGTCCGCGATACGTTTGCGGCCATGGCCCGCATTGACGCACCAGAGGCCGGAGGTTCCGTCAAGAATCTTGTTTCCATCGACATCGGTGTAATACATCCCCTCCGCGCTGGCGAGCAGCCGCGGCACCGCCTTGAACTGCCGGTTGGCGGTGAAGGGCATCCAGTAGTTTTCAAGGCTGGGGGTGTTTCGCATGGTGAGGTTTTCCAATTGATAGATCGTCGGAGCGTTACCGCGTAGCCCCTCACCCTTACCCTCTCCCCGTGATTTACGGGGAGAGGGGGCGTCAGCGTTGGCCGCCTCTTTCTTCTCCCCTGCATCAGGCAAAAAAGAGGGGGAGAGACGCTTATGTCCGCCTCTCCCCGCATGCGGGGAGAGGGTAAGGGTGAGGGGCATTCAGTGGCACCTACGGAAAGCACTACTCCCTATAAAGCACATCCGGCCCGATATCGACCGCGCGGCGCTTGCCGCAAAGCGCCATGGTGGTGTCGAGTTCCTTGCGGATGATGTCGAGGGCGAGCGTCACGCCCTCCTTGCCCATCGCGCCAAGACCATAAAGGAACGGGCGGCCGATGAACGTGCCCTTTGCGCCGAGAGCCAGCGCTTTCAGCACATCCTGGCCCGAGCGGATACCGCCGTCCATGTGGATTTCGATCTTGTCGCCGACGGCATCGACGATATGGGGCAGCACGGAGATGGAGGAGGGCGCGCCGTCTAGCTGTCGTCCGCCATGATTGGAGACGATAATCGCGTCCGCGCCCGATTGCGCCGCCATCTTCGCGTCTTCCACGTCCAGAATGCCCTTGAGGATCAGCGGGCCGCCCCAGCGTTGCTTGATCCACTCGACATCGCTCCAGTTGAGCCGCGGGTCGAATTGCTCCGCCGTCCAGGAGGAAAGCGAGGAGAGGTCGCCGACGCCCTTGGCGTGGCCGACGATATTGCGAAACGTGTGGCGCTTTGTGCCGAGCATGCCCAGGCACCAGCCGGGCCGCGTCGCCATCTGCCAGATGTGCTTCGGGGTGAATTTCGGCGGGGCGGAGAGGCCGTTGCGGAGATCCTTGTGGCGCTGGCCGAGGATTTGCAGGTCGAGTGTCAGAACGAGAGCCGAGCACTTGGCGGCCTTGGCGCGGTCAATCAAATTGATGACGAAATCCCGGTCGCGCATGACATAAAGCTGGAACCAGAACGGCTTGCTGGTGACGGACGCGACATCTTCGATGGAGCAGATGCTCATGGTGGAAAGTGTGAAGGGAACGCCGAACTCTTCCGCCGCCTTCGCCGCCAGCATCTCGCCATCGGCGTGCTGCATTCCGGTGAGGCCCGTGGGAGCCAGCGCCACCGGCATCGAAACCTTCTGGCCGATCATGGTGCTTTCCAGCGAACGGTCGGTCATATCGACCAGGACGCGCTGGCGCAGCTTGATCTTCTTGAAGTCCTCTTCGTTGGCGCGATAAGTGCTTTCCGTCCAGGCGCCGGAATCGGCGTAATCAAAGAACATTTTTGGGACGCGGCGGCGCGCGAGTTCCTTCAGTTCAGCAATTTCGTTGATCGTCGCCATCTTTCCCTCCCGGCATCTCACCTCTCTCGCATGGCGGATTGCGGACTGAGAATCAAGCCTTCAAATATAAAGCATTGCATCCTGACGCGGATGACGTATCTCTTCCGCAGGGTAAGGACTCGCGGGGGTGAGATTGGCGGTCAAGGAGAAGGCAGGGGGAATGCGCCATTCAGGAATTGCCGGGTGGAAACGGCTCGCTTGCCTCGGCATCATAGCGGCCTCGGTCTCTGCGTGCGAAAGGCAGGGGGAGACCGCGAAGGGTGAGGATAGCGTCGCGGTCGCCGTCCAGACCGTCAGATATGTTGACTTCGCTCCCGAGATCACGCTGACCGGCGCTATCGCTGCGCGCACACTCACCAATCTCTCTTTCCGCGTTGGCGGGCAAGTCATCGAGCGTGACGCCGATGTCGGGCAGCATGTCACCGCCAGTCAAGTGCTGGCACGGCTCGACCCTTCGGCGGAGCAGGTCAATATCCGCACGGCGCAAGCCTCGCTCGATGCGGCCAAATCGCAAGTTGCGCAGGCGTCGTCGGCATTTCAGCGGCAACAGGCGCTTCTTGATCAAGGCTTCACCACGCGGCGTCAATATGATGAGGCGGAAGAAGGTTTACGCACGGCGCAAAGCGCGGTGACGGTGGCGCAAAGCCAGCTTGCCAACGCGCAGGACGAACTTTCCTACACGCAATTGCGGGCCGGGATTTCCGGTATCATCACGGCGCGCAACATCGAGGTGGGACAGGTTGTGCAGGCGACGGAGACGGCCTTCGCGATAGCCGAAGATGGGCCGCGCGACGCGGTGTTCGACGTGCAGGAGTCGCTGGTCGCGAATGCCAAAACCGATCCGGCCGTTACCATCGCGCTTCTCGCCAATCCGAAAATCGCCGTAAAGGGCCAGGTGCGCGAGGTTTCTCCCGTGGTCAATCCGGCCACCGGCACGGTTCGCGTCAAGATCGGCATAAACGACACGCCGCCGCAGATGACGCTTGGCGCGACGGTGACCGGCACCATGCGGAAGCAGCCACAGCGGGCCGCGATCCTGCCGTGGAGCGCGCTCACCTCCGACATGGGACGGCCTGCCGTCTACCTGCTGGAGGCGGATAATGTCGTCAGGCTCGTTCCGGTGGACGTGCTTAGCTATGAGCGCGAGCGTGTCGTTATCGCGGGAGGGCTCAAGGACGGCCAGAGGGTGGTGACGAAGGGAACCCAGTTGTTGCGTCCGGGAGAGGTGGTCGATGTGGTTGAGGGGGCGGGGGAATGAGGCGTTTCTTGTTAAACTGGAAATGTCGGCGGGACAGTACCCCCCTCTGCCCTGCCGGGCATCTCCCCCTCAAGGGGGGAGATTGGCTGACGCGGTCCGCGGCGTTTATTCTGCAACATTTGCGATTGGTGCCGACCGCCAATGACGGCGTAATCTCCCCCCATGAGGGGGAGATGGCTGGCAAGCCAGAGGGGGGTATTACAAGCGGTTCCCTTAAAATAGGAATCGCGCTCACCTCCCTCCTCCTCGCCGCCTGCAGCGAACAGCATGAGCAGGCAGCGGAACCCGTCCGTCCCGTTCTGTACGTTAAGGCCGAACCGCAGGTGCAGCGCACCTATGGCTTCGTCGGCACGGTCGAGCCGCGCTACAGCACGAACCTCGCCTTCCGCGTGCTTGGGCGGATCATCAGCCGGGAGGGTGATGTCGGCGATCCGGTGAAGCAGGGCGAGACGGTTGCCACGATTGATCCGACCGCGCTTGATCTTTCCCTACAGGCGGCGCGGGCGGATCTGGCGAGCGCGGAGGCGCAGTTTTCCAATGCCTCGGCAGCGGAGGAGCGCCAGCGCGCGCTTCTGGAGCAGGGTAATCTTTCCCAGGCCATGTATGACGCCGCAACGCAGGCGCGGGACGCGGCGAGCGCCGGTGTAGAGAAGGCGCAGGCAGCGCTGAGCAAGGCTGAGGACCAGCGCGGTTATGCGCAGCTGAAATCGGATTTCGATGGCGTGGTGTCGCAGGTCGCCGCGCAGGTGGGGCAAGTGATTGCCGCCGGGCAGACGGTGATGACGATCGCGCGCTCCGATATCAGGGAGGCGGTGGTTGATATTCCCGATAGCATGATCGGCGATATTCCGGTGGGGGTGCCCTTCGACGTCATCCTGCAATCGGCGCCTTCCATTCAAGCGAGCGGCCAAGTCCGCGAGATCGCGCCGCAATCCGATCCCGTGACGCGAACGCGGCGTGTCCGCATTACGCTTGACAATCCATCGCCGGCATTCCGGCTGGGCTCGATGATCACGGCGGCGCGGGCCGTGTCATTACAGCCCGCGGTGGTGCTGCCGCTTTCGGCTCTGCTGGAAGAGAACGGCAAGACGTCGGTGTGGATCGTCGATCCGGCCACGCAAACCGTCGGCACGCAGGAGGTGAGGGTTCTGGCGCGCAACGGATCGAGCTTCACGGCGAGCGGTATTGCTGACGGCGCTTTGGTGGTGACGGCGGGCGTTCATAGCCTGAAGGCGGGCGAAAAGGTCACGCTTGATCAAGCAGGAGCAGAGCGGTGAAGAATTTCAATCTCTCCGACTGGGCGCTGAACCATCGTTCGCTTGTCTGGTATTTCATGCTGGTGTTCCTGATCGCGGGCGCGGTTTCCTATCTTGATCTGGGGCGCGAGGAGGATCCCGCTTTCACGATCAAGACCATGCTGGTGCAGGCTTACTGGCCGGGCGCCTCGGTCGATGAGACGATCAATCAGGTGACCGACCGCATCGAGAAAAAATTGGAGGAACTCGACGATCTCGATTTCACCCGTAGCGTCACGACGGCGGGAAAGACCATCGTCTTCGTCAACCTGAAAGCGACTACCCGCGGGCGCGATGTCGAAGAAACATGGGTGCGCGTCCGCAACATGATGAACGACATCAGGACGTCGTTTCCGGAAGGCGTTCTAGGACCATTTTTCAACGACCGGTTCGGCGATGTCTTCGGCAATATCTATGCCTTTACCGGCGATGGGCTGACACAGCGGCAATTGCGCGATTACGTCGAGGATGTCCGCACAAAGGTGCTGACCGTTCCCAATGCCGGTAAGGTAGAGCTCATCGGCGCGCAGGACGAGGCGATCTATCTGGAGTTCTCGACGCGGCAACTGGCGGCGCTCGGTCTTGACGAACAAGCCATCCTGCAGAGCCTGCAGGACCAGAACGCCATCACCCCCTCCGGGGTCATCGAGGCCGGCCCTGAGCGGGTGAGTGTGCGGGTGAACGGGCAGTTCACCTCGGAAGACAGTTTGCGCGCCGTTAATCTGAGAGTGAACGACCGCTTCTTCCGGCTGACGGATGTGGCGACCATCACGCGGGGTTATGTCGATCCGCCGGCATCGATTTTTCGCTTCAACGGTCAGGACGCCATCGGGCTGGCCATCGGCATGAAGCCGAACGGCAATCTGCTGGATTTTGGCGCTGCGCTTGAAAAAATGATGCACAAGGCCGTGGCGGAATTGCCTGTTGGCGTCGGGGTGCATCAGGTCGCAGACCAGCCGGTGGTGGTGGAGGAAGCGGTTTCCGGCTTTACCCGCGCGCTGTTCGAGGCCGTCGCCATCGTATTGGTCGTGAGCTTCATCAGTCTCGGCATCCGGGCCGGTTTCGTGGTGGCGCTTTCGATCCCGCTGGTGCTCGCCATCACCTTCCTGACGATGAGCTATCTCGACATCTCGTTGCAGCGCGTCTCGCTCGGCGCGCTCATCATCGCGCTGGGGCTTCTGGTGGACGACGCGATGATCGCGGTCGAGATGATGGTGGCGCGGCTGGAGATGGGGGATCCGCTCAACAAGGCGGCGACGTATGTCTATACCCACACGGCGTTTCCCATGTTGACGGGCACGCTGGTGACCATCGCCGGCTTCATACCGATAGGGCTCAATTCCAGCCAGGCGGGTGAATATACCTTCACGCTCTTCGTTGTCATCGCGGTTTCGCTGATCGTGTCATGGGTCGTGGCGGTGCTGTTTGCGCCGCTTTTGGGCGTGACCTTCCTGCCCGCGACGATGCCGCACCACGCGGAGAAGCCGCGCCGGTTCTTCATGGCGTTCTCGCGTGTGCTGCGTCTTGCGGTGCGCCATCATTGGCTGACCATCATTTTGACCGTGCTCGCCTTCGCGGTTTCGGTCTTCGGCATGCGGTTTATCGAGCAGCAGTTCTTTCCATCCTCTGATAGGCCGGAACTTGTGATCGACTGGAAGCTGCCGGAGTCGAGCTCCATCGAGGAGACGAAAGCGCAGATGGAACGCTTCGAGAAGGTGATGCTCGTGGGCAATCCCGAAATCGACCACTGGAGCAGCTATATCGGCCAGGGCGCCGTGCGTTTCGTGCTCACCTTTGATGTGCAACCGGCCAATCCCTATTTCGGCCAGATGATTATCGTCGCGAAGAATATCGAGGCGCGCAATCGGCTGAAGGCGCAGTTCGATGCGGCGCTGCGGAAGGATTTCGTCGGCACGGACACCTATGTGAAGTTCCTGGAGCTGGGGCCTCCCGTTGGCAGGCCGGTGCAGTACCGCATCGCTGGCCCGGATATCCAGATGCTGCGCAGCCTGTCGCAGGAACTGGCGGGGATCATGAGCGCAGATCCGCACCTGGGCATTGTCACCTATGATTGGAACGAGCCCGCCCGCATGGTCAAGGTCGATGTGATGCAGGACAAGGCGCGGCAACTTGGCATTACCTCCAAGGCAATCGCGACGACGCTCAACAGCGTTGTCGGCGGGGTCACCATCACGCAGGTGCGCGACGCGACCTATCTGATCAATGTGATCGCGCGGGCGGATGCCAAGGAGCGGGGCTCAATCGAAACGCTGCGCAATTTGCAGATCGCCACCGGCACGGGCGAATCCGTGCCGCTCGCCTCAATTGCCAATTTCCGCTATGAGCTGGAGCAGCCGGTCGTCTGGCGGCGCGACCGTATCCCAACCATCACCGTCTCTGCGGGTATCAACGATGGGGTGATGCCGATGACAATCGTCGAGGAACTGGCGCCGAAGGTCGATGCCTTCGCGGCCAAGCTTCCCGCGGGCTATTCCATCGAGACGGCGGGCACGGTCGAGGAAAGCGGCAAGAGCCAGGGGCCGATCATCGCCGTCGTGCCGCTGATGCTGTTCGTCATGGCGACGATCCTGATGTTTCAGCTGCAAAGCTTCCAGCGGCTTTTCCTGGTGGTCGCGGTGGCGCCGCTGGGGCTGATCGGCGTCGTCGCCGCGCTGCTTCCAAGCGGTTCGCCGCTGGGCTTCGTCGCTATTCTCGGCGTGTTGGCTCTCATCGGCATCCTGATCCGCAATTCGGTGATTCTCATCGTGCAGGTGGAGGATCTGATCAAGGAAGGCATGCACCCCTGGGACGCGGTGATTGAGGCGACGCAACACCGCATGCGGCCGATCGCACTGACGGCGGCGGCGGCGAGCCTGGCGCTGATCCCCATTGCTCGCGAGGTATTCTGGGGGCCGATGGCCTATGCCATGATGGGCGGTATCATTGCTGGTACGGCGATTACGCTGCTGTTCCTGCCGGCGCTATATGTTGCGTGGTTTCGTATCAAGGAACCGGAGGGGCTTGAAACTGAGCGGCTGGCGTAATACATTGGAGGAGCTAGAGACGGGAGTGTTATCTCCCGTCTCCGTTTACCTAAGAGACGAACTGAACCCGCACTTTCACTGTCCAGGTGGTGCGGGTTTTTCGTATCTCAAAGGTGATATTTATTGGTATTGACCATATTGGTGGTAACCACATCATATCTTCTCCAATCGAAGGCAAGGGCCTCTTGCCGTGGCTGGCGCTGCCAATCTTCGCCAGCGCGCCCCTGGACCGGCGCTTACTGCTTTCAACCTTCGACGCGATAAACGTAGCAGAGTCGGTTGCTTAGGTGGAGAGGTGTTTGGGGGGCTGAAAGATTTTTGACGGAATTAAAACAATGGTTTATCGATGAGTACTGTAACTATACTTTAAACAATATTTAAAATATATTATCTGTATGGAAATATAGTAAAGCTGAGTTAATATCGACATCAAAGGTCACGAGGGGCTTTTGATGTATGTATTAAAGAATACTCGCGAAGCATCTCGAAGGAATTGGCGTTTTGCTTTCCTTCTCTTATTACTTTCGCTCATAAGTCTCATGTTCCTCGTCTCCGAGGTTCAATCCCAATCGTCTACCGATTGGACGGGTGTGTGGAACACGAAATGGCCCAATGGCGCCGCGCCGATCACGCTCCAGCAAGAGGGCGCGGACGTGACCGGGCGCTATCCGCTCTATAATGGCCGCATCGAGGCCAGGGCTGTGGGGAGGCAGTTGATCGGACGCTGGACCGAGGGGAGCCGGCAGGGCGATTTCCTGTTTGTCCAGTCACCGGACGGATCCAGCTTCATGGGGCGCTTCGGAGATTCTACGGCGGAGTGGTGGACCGGGGTCCGGGCGGATGCCTCGCTTTATCAGAGCGTGCAGGTGGATCAATCGAGCCCGATGGCGGCCATGGGCACTTTTCTGAAGGCGATGAATGAAAGCGGCGCGGACAGTATCTCGCGCGGGGCTGGGGGCGGCATGGCGCTGGTCGGCAAGGCGGCGAGCGTTGTTGCCGTCAGCGATGCCGATCGCGGTGGCCTGAACATCAATGACTACATGCATGCGCTTTATGCGGTCATCGATAAATTGACCTTCCGCCTGGCGAGCCTGCCGCATGGGCGCGTTCAAGGCGAAGAAGCGACGGCGAAGCTCGGCCAGTTCGATACCAATGTGACGTTCGATACCGTCTTCCGGCGCGAGGGCGGCAAATGGTTCATTGCCGGGCCGGCGCTTCCCGTGCTGACGGCCAAGCTTGCGGAGCTTTCCAAGGCGCGCGGCGAGCCGGTGGACGCGGTGAGTGAGCCGGAGAAGCTCCGAACTCCCCGAGATGCCTTCAAGGTGCTGCTCGGCAGCTTCAGCGGCGGCAGCGATGCCCCGGCGGAGAGCGCGCTCAACCTGCAGGGCGTCAACGCGGCTGTTCGCGACGACGAAGCGCCGCTCTTCACCCGTTACCTGAAGAAGGTGATCGACCGGATCGGCTATGTCTACTGGCAGGAAATTCCTGATGATCCTAAAGCCAAGACGCCTTTCGTCTTTTTCCAGCACCCGGCGGGTAATATCGCGGTTGGCCCCGTCGAGACCGACAAAGGCATGATATGGCAGTTCACGCCGGATACGCTCCATCATATCCGCGCGCTTTATGCGGCGGTGGAGGATATGCCGGTGGCACCGGAATTCGCCGCAACGGCGGGGGATGATGCCTATTTCAAGGCGCGCTCTTTTGCCCGGTCGCTCAGCCCAACCCTGCTTAAGCGCGCGGGCCCGGTTGAATGGTGGCAATGGCTATCGCTTGGCATTCTGGGTGGCCTTGGCATCGTGTGCGGTTTTATCGTCAACGCCGTGCTTCGCATTTTTTCTCGCCGTAACACCGCTATTTCCACGGGTGAAACGACGCCGCTTTTACAAGTGCTGGCATGGCCGGTGCGCGCCATCTTGCTTGGGCTTTTCCTGCTTGCCGCGCTGCGCCTGTTGGGGCTGCCCGCGATGGTGGCGACCACAGTCAAGGGACTGGCCTGGGTGGCGATCCTCGCCGGCGCCGTTCCGGTTCTCTGGCATCTCGTGGGCACGGTTGCGGACGCCTACCGCCGCCGCTGGCCGGGACCCGGCTATCACGATACGCTGATCGCGCTTCTGACAGGCGTCGCACGCGCGGGTATTGTCATCGGTGCCATTCTCATGCTGGCGCAGGTGTTTTCGCTGCCCTATGAGCATGTGTTGGCGGGCCTGGGCATCGGCGGTCTGGCGGTGGCGCTCGCCGCGCAGCCGACATTGCAGAATTTCCTCTCCGGGCTCACGCTCTATGCCGACCGGCCGGTCAGTGTCGGCGATTTCTGCAAGTTCGACGATACGCTCGGCACGGTCGAGCATATCGGGATGCGTTCCACGCGGGTGCGCTCGCTCGATCGCACGGTTATTTCGGTGCCGAACTCGGATTTCGCCGACATGAAGATCGAAAATTATGCAAGGCGCGACCGCACCCGGTTCAACACGACACTGCAATTGCGGTCCGAGACGACGGCGGACCAGTTGCGCTATGTGCTCACCCAATTGCGTCAACTCTTCATCGCGCATCCGCGCGTGACGGAAGATCCGCATGTGCGCTTCGCCGGTTTCGGCGACTATTCGCTCGATATCGAGATTTTCGCCTATATCAAGACAGCCGATAATGCTGAATTCCTGGCGATACGCGAGGATATTCTCCTGCATATCATGAAGATCGTGGATGACGCCGGCGTTCAGTTCGCGTTCCCATCATCAGTCCAATACGGCCTGGACGATCTTCCGCTCGACAAGGCAAAGCAGGCGGAAGCGGAAAAAAGGGTGGCGGCATGGCGCCGCGCCGAAAAGCTGCCATTCCCGGATTTGCCCGAGGAAGACAAGGCGCGATTAAGCGATACGCTTGCCTATCCGCCGGAGGGTTCGGTGCAGCCTTCCCCGGAACAGGGGGTGAAAAAGACCAAAAGTGCTTTGCGCAATAAGCACCAGTCTCGCTGGGGACTTTTCGGGGCAAGCCGGGAAAGCCCACGACGCGGGCGATAAGGTGACCCACGCATTGAAGTGGATCACCTTGTCGTCGATATTCAAGTTACGAGGTTGTTGCAGCCCGGTATACGCAGCAAGTAATATTCGTACTCGAGGACAGTCCCACACCGGTTCCGGGCGCCCGCAGGATGGGGAGGCTCGGCAAATCCGATTTTAATTCCTTTCGCGGGATCCACTTGTTGGGGGATTCTTCCGTGTATGTATACCACAGCGTGGTGCTGCCTTCACTGTCCCCGTATACACAAAACAGCACGTTTACATTCGGTGTAACGGAAGTGCTTTTTATATTGACGAGGGCCGGCTCGCAATCGCTGTAATGCCCCATTGCTGTTGGGCCGTTCCAGCTCGTTCCGTTGGTGCTGGTTATGGCGTAAAGGCCCTTATCGTTTTGGCCGCGGAACACACACCATAGTTGATTATTGAATACAGCCAGTGCCGGCGCCTTGGACGTGTAGTAATTGCCGCCCATGTTTACGGAATACCAGTTTTGACCGTTGCTGCTCGACATGAGGACCAAGCGGTTTGACACAGCGGCCATACACCACAGCGAACCGTTGAAAAACGTCAATGCCGGGGCAAAACCTGCTCTGGAAATGATGGGCTGGGCATTGCTCCAGTCTATGCCGTTGCTGCTGTACGTGACCCATATGTGAGCATCTGTGCCAAGATAGGCGCAGTATAGCTGATTATTCATAGCAGCCAGCGCAGGGCCGGCGACACTTTGCTGACCGCCGGGAACCGTCCCTATGCTTGTCCAGTCGGCGTTGAGGCCAGCGTTGTCGGCGGGCAAGGTCCAATCCCGTAACGACGTATCCGCTCCACCGCCACGATGCATGCACCACACCTTGTTTTGAAACTCGGTCAAGGCCGGCGCGGCGGCGCTGGTGGCGGGATTTGTAGGAGTGGCAATCAGATTCTTCGGCGGGAACCAGACCATGGTATCATCAATGACGGAAGGAGAAACTGCTAAGGTAGATTTAAGGTTGTCGCTCATGGTAATATTCCTTGTTTATAAAGTATTGTTGTTCAATAACTAGAATTGATAGTGGAGTATAATGGTGCGGTAGCGGTGTTCACCGTCGCCACTATTGACGTTAAATATTCACACAGCTGCGCTTCGGAATACGCATGTGAGTATTCTATTGTGCACAACTACCCCGACGCCGGTGCCTTTCGCGCGCTTGATGGTGTCCCCTGTTATTTTCTTGGGTTCTGTCCAACCGCTGGGACCCGCATCTTCGGTGTATGTGTAATACAGTGAAGGATCGCCATTGCTGTCTCCGTATAGACACAACAGCCGGTCTGGAATCTGGCTATTATCACCGGCGACAAAGACAAGCGCCGGCTCGCAGTCTGTGGTATGTCTTGGGATCGGTTTCGCCGCTGTCCAGGAGGCTCCATCGCAGGTCATATAATACAGGTTTTTATCGTCGAGGCCGCGGAATACGCACCACAGCTTATCATGGAATACAGCTAATGAAGCCGCCTTGGAAGTATGGTTTGTGCCCATAGGTACAGCGGTCCAGTGCTGGCCGTCGCTGCTTTTCAATCCGATCAAGCGATTTTTATCCCAGGACAGGGTGGTTACACACCACAGCGCGCCTTTAAACAAAGTCATTGCCGGGGCAAAGCTCGCTTTGGAACTGACGGCGAGGGGATTGCTCCAGTATATGCCATCGGTGCTGCTGGTAATATAGGTATCGGTATCGGTACCGGTATAGGCGCAGTATAGCTTATCGCCGTTCGGCACATTCGGGCCCAGCATAGCCAGCGCTGGGCCGTAAACGCTCTGCTGGCCTCCGGGAACATTCGTTTCCGGACTCCACTGTTGGTTAGCGTAAATATATTGCAAGTGGAATAGCTCCTGGTTGACCCCGGGTCCGCGGTGCATACAGAAGGCGGTATCCTTAAAGATAGTCAGGGCCGGCGCGGCGGCGCTGGCAATGGGGCTGGGAAAATCATTTACCTGCCAGTCGATGCGGTCGAAGATAAAAGAGGGGGTGGTTGAATATTGTAGAGTGTCGCTCATGGTAATATTCCTTGTTGTTAAAAGATTAAAAATACATATTCAGCATATTTAAGGATTTACTTGTTTTTTGGGTGACCGAAAATTCCTCCTTTATCGTAATGGCTACTTTTTCAGGGGCGTACCTGAAATCGTCTCACACGCTGGGGCGGACGATGAAAACATTTTCCTCGTAGTGCGCCAGCCCGACGGCGGTGCCGGGTGCGCGTTTAACTCCGGGGATGACTTGAGGCGAATGGATTGGGGGCGCCCTCCCCGAAAACAGCAGTAAAAAATAGATAATGGCCTTGGAAGCTCAATAGTCTTAAAATTTTTTCAGACAACAACCTCCTCATGCGGCGCCATAGACGCAGAAAGCCGTGTTTTAAAAACCCGATGGTTCGTAATTTTACACCGGCGCAATCATATCTGTGGTTGCTGAAAAGTCAACACAATTTACCGCTGATTGTATTGCCGGAAAGCGTCGGGCTGCGCTGCGTACTTCACAGCAAAGACGATACTCAACATAGGCATCAAGCCTTGCCATTGTCGATCGTCGCGTTCACCGCGTCGAACGATGCTTCGACGATATCGAATATTTCGTCTATCTGTGCCTCGTTGATGATCAGCGGCGGGCAGAAGGCTATCGTATCGCCCAGATTGCGCGCGATCAGGCCGCGCTCGTGCATGGCGCGGTTGAGTGCGGCGCCAAGCGCGCCCGGCTTCTCCGCGAAGGCTGCGTGATAGGTTTCGAGCGCGCCGATGAGGCCGACGCCGCGCGCTTCCACGGCCAGTGGGTGGCTTTCCAGAGCGCGCAAGCGCGAGAGAAAATGCGGGCTAAGCGTCCGCACATTGCCGACCAGATCGCGTTCCTCGATGATGGCGAGGTTTTCGAGCGCGACCGCCGCGGCTACGGGATGGCCGCTGGCGGTGAAACCATGGCCGAAGGTGCCGATGAGGGCGGATTCGTCGGCGATCGGCTGATAGATGCGGTCATTGATGAGCACGGCGGAGATCGGCAAATAAGAAGACGAGAGCTGCTTGGACAGTGTCATGATGTCGGGCTCGATTTCATATTTCGTCGAGCCGAACATCTCGCCCGTGCGGCCAAACCCGCAGATGACCTCATCGGCGATCAGCAGGATATCGTATTTCTTCAAAACGGCCTGGATCGCCTGCCAATAGCCTGACGGAGGCACGATCACGCCGCCGGCGCCTATCACCGGCTCGCCGATGAAGGCGGCGACGGTATCCGGCCCTTCGGCCAGGATCAGGCTTTCGAGATCGTTGGCGCAGCGCTGGGAGAATTCGAGTTCGCTCTCGCCGGGGACCGCGCCCGCACGGTAATGCGGGCATGTGGTATGGAGGATGCCGGGCATAGGCAGATCGAAGGCACGGTGATTGTTAGGAAGGCCTGTGAGGCTGGCGCTTGCGAGCGTCACGCCGTGATAGCCCTTAAGGCGCGAGATGATTTTCTTCTTTTCCGGCTTGCCCAGCGCATTGGAGCGATAGCGGACGATCTTGACCACAGTGTCGTTGGCCTCGGAGCCGGAATTTGTGAAATAGGCCTTCGACATCGGCACGGGTGCCATGGCGATCAGCTTTTCAGCCAGGTCAACCGATGGGCCATGCGTCTTCTGCGTGAAAGTGTGGTAATAAGGCAGCTTGGCCATCTGGCGCGTCGCGGCCTCGACCAGCCGCTTTTCGCCGAAGCCGACAGCGACGCTCCAAAGCCCTGCCATGCTCTCGATATAGCGCTTGCCATTGTTGTCGAAGACATAAACGCCTTCGCCGCGCTCTATGACAAGGGAGCCTTCGGCCTCCTGCTTGCGGGCGTTGGTGTAGGAATGGAGCTGATAGGCGATGTCTTTGGCTTCGATGGAATTTGGGGCTTCGGTGGAACTAGGCTGATGGGACACGGCGCTGCACCTTGCGATTTGATTTATGGCCCAAAATAGCCCAGTGCCGTGTGGCAGGGAAGGGCGGGAGACGGGTATTTCCGCGCAATCAGCCAGCGAGGGCTGTAATGGGGCTGGAAATTACTTCTGGATGTGAATCAGAAAATTGCACTAATGCTTTGATTTTGAAGTCTATACTCTGGAGTACATGAGTATATATTATAGCTAAATCTGTATATGAACTAGAGTATTCAAATATATCACAGTTTAACTAAGATGGTAAATCAAGTATACTCCTTATGTATACATATTGTCTCAACAGCTTCCATCAATGCAGCGTTTTGCCTTACTGGGCACCAGAGTCGCGCCTTGGCCGATCATGGGAGCAGGGCGGGCCGGGCGGGCATCATCCGGGCGAGCCGGATTGAGCCGTTGGATCGGCAGGCCGGGAATAGAGGCTGGGCTGGCTGGAGTGGCCGGAACGATTGCGCCCTGACCGATCATCGGAGCGGGGCGGCCGGGGCGGGTGTCATCCGGGCGCGCCGGGTTGAGTGGCGGAAACCGGCGGCCGGGAATATAGGCGGGACGAGATGGAGTCGCCGGAACAGTGTAGGCGGGGCGGCTGGGGATGGACCACTGACGCCAGGAGTTGCGGCCATAATAGAAGCCGTCGTCATAATAGCCGCCATAAGCTGGCCCGTAATAGCCATCATACGCGGGGCCATAGCCATCATATGCAGGGCCGTAATATCCCGCGTAATAGCCTGTTTCAGTCACGCAGCCTGACAGCGCCAGACCGGCAACGCAGATCACTGCGGCAATGGCTACTGATTTTCCCGGCATGGTCCTGCCTCCAAATATCAAAAAATATGGAGCGCCCGTGCCGTTCGGCAATCCTTGGCGAGAGGGCCTCGCCTTAAAGTGATTATGATTTTCATAAAAAAACCCCGCCGAAAGGGCGGGGCTGAAGGGTTTAATGGAATGACTCTGGTCGCGGTTTTACGAGAGGATTTCCCGCTTGCCGACATGGTTGGCCGGGCCGACCAGGCCTTCCTTCTCCATCCGTTCGACCAGCGAGGCGGCGCGGTTGTAGCCGATGCCCAGGCGGCGCTGGATATAGGAGGTGGAGCATTTCTTGTCGCGCATGATGAGCTTGATGGCTTGCTCGTAGAGATCGCCGTCGCCATCTTCCGCCGCCATGGCGCCCTTGTCGAACACGGCGCTGTCTTCCGGCTCGGCTGCCTCTTCGTCTTCATCCGCCGTGACGGTGTTGAGATATTCCGGGCGGCCCTGTGTCTTCAGATGCCGGACGACCTTCTCTACTTCCTCGTCGGAGACGAAGGGTCCGTGGACGCGGGCGATGCGCCCGCCGCCGACCATGTGCAGCATGTCGCCCTGGCCGAGCAGCTGTTCGGCGCCCTGTTCGCCAAGGATGGTGCGGCTGTCGATCTTCGAGGTCACCTGGAAGGAGATGCGCGTTGGGAAGTTCGCCTTGATCGTGCCGGTGATGACATCGACCGAGGGGCGCTGAGTCGCCATGATCAGATGGATGCCGGCGGCGCGGGCCATCTGGGCGAGACGCTGGATCGCGCCTTCGATTTCCTTGCCGGCGACCATCATGAGATCGGCCATCTCATCGACGATGATCACGATATAGGGCATCGGCGAAAGGTCCATCTCTTCCTGTTCGAAGAGGGTTTCGCCGGTGTTCTTGTCGAAGCCGGTCTGGACTGTGCGCATGATCGCCTCGCTCTTCTCCTTCGCGATGGCGACGCGGCTGTTGAAGCCGTCGATGTTGCGCACGCCGACCGCCGACATCTTGCGATAGCGGTCCTCCATCTCGCGCACCGCCCATTTGAGGGCCATCACGGCCTTCTTCGGGTCGGTGACGACAGGGGTGAGGAGATGCGGGATGCCGTCATAGATCGACAGTTCCAGCATCTTCGGATCGACCATGATGAGGCGGCATTCTTCCGGCGTCATGCGGTAGAGGAGCGACAGGATCATGGTGTTGATGGCGACGGACTTGCCCGAGCCGGTGGTGCCGGCGACGAGCAGGTGCGGCATCTTGGCGAGTTCGGCGACGACGGGCTCGCCGCCGATGGTCTTGCCGAGGCAGAGCGCGAGTTTATAACCTGAGGACTGGAAGTCCTGCGAGGTGATCATCTCGCGGAAATAGACCGTCTCGCGATTGGCGTTGGGCAGTTCGATGCCGATGACGTTGCGGCCCGGCACCACGGCGACGCGGGCCGACAGGGCCGACATCGAGCGGGCGATATCGTCCGCAAGGCCGATGACGCGTGAGGATTTGATGCCCGGCGCGGGCTCGAATTCATAAAGCGTGACCACGGGACCGGGGCGGACGTGGATGATCTCGCCCTTGACGCCGAAATCCTCCAGAACGCTTTCCAGCAGGCCAGCCTTGCGTTCCAGCATCTCCTGCGTGATGACCTCGCCGGTCTGCGCGGGCGGCTCCTGCAGCAATTCGACCGGCGGCAGTTCATAGCCGAATTCGCCTTGGGCGCCCATGAGGCGGAGCTCCATGCGGGCCGAGGCGAAGGGCTGCTCCTTGCGCGGCATGGTGACCGGGGCGACGCGTACGGTTTCGACTACGGCTGCGGGCGCTTCATTCTCCGATTCGTCAGATTCATCGATTTCGTGCGGCGCGGTCATTGTTTCCGGCTCGAACACGATGCGCTGCGTCTGGTTCTCCACGGGTGTTTCGAGCGAGGGCGCCTCGGCGGCAATCGTTTCCGGAGCGGTCTCGATGGTGGTGGAAGTCACAGGCACCGGCGCGGCATGCTCCGGCGCACCGGACTGCTTGTTCCATTCCCTCACGCGGAACAGGTCGGTGATTGCCGTGGGCGCGGCCTGCGGCTTCGGACGGGCAGGAACCACGGCTGGCGCGGAGGGCAACTCACCGAAGAGATCGATCGATTCCCAAAACGCGAAATCGGACAGATGCGCGAAAGGCGCGTTCTGCTGGCTGGGGGACGGCATCTCGCTTGCGGGAGCCGGTATTGCCTGCGGCATCATTACGGGCGTTTCTTCCTTCGATATTGGGGCGGCGACCATAGGCTTGGGCGCAGGGGCGGGTGCAGCAGGCTGGGAAGCGCGCGCGCTTACCACCGGCTTTGCCGGCACATCCTTCTTCGGTCGCACCAGATCATTTGCCCGCGGATCGACCGGCGGGGTCTTGGTTTTCGCCAATTCGATTTCCGGCGTGCGGGTGAAGCGGACATTTTCCGCGAGCGAGAACGCGTGCTTCCACACTGGCGGATAGCCGGAATCGGTTGAGCTTCCAGGGCGCGCGCTCGGTGTCATCGCCGCCAGCTGAACGGGGCGCGTGGTGACTGAAGCCGGTTGCGCCGGTCGGGGTTTGACCGGCTGGAGCTGAACAGGGCGCAAGGGCTGGTAGACGCCCGGCGCGGTCTGGCGGACTGCTTGCCCGCGATATCCCGAGGGAACATGCGAGGCGGTGACGGATTCGGGAGCGACGGCATGTGTTTCAACTGCCGCGAAAGACTCGGGCATTTCAGCGCCTTCGTCGTAATCATCTGAATTTATAGGGAAATTTGTTCTCTGGATACGCATGACACCCTGCAACCCGCAAATATGAGATCGCCTGCTTGGCTTACATCAATCAATAAAAAATGAAGGTTAATAGTGTCCTTAAGCGGGGACGAATAAAGGGGGAGGGGGGCCGATTGAGGTCTCGCGGGTATTGGTGTTGTATTCTCGCTATGGTAGAGTTTTCCGGTTTATAGCTCACAAAAGGTTGTGAGAGGCGGCGTGTTTTGAACAAGGAGGGGAGACACCATGAGCAATGGGAATAAAGACAGGCAGGATCAGGCCGGCACGATTACGATCTGGTCCCCGGACGCGGATAATCCCGGTGGCGGTTCTCTTTCCGCGCAGGAGTGGCATGTTTTTCAAGTGACCTATATGCGTGGCAGCACGCCTGTGCCCAACTGGCCGATGACTTGGAATCTTTCCATTTCAGGCGGAGACATTGTTCTTGCGACATCGAATGGTAGGACAGGCCCCGATGGAACGGTGACGAATGCCATTCGGGGCACGCAGATCGGCTCATCAGGCATGGTACGGGTTACGGCTGATGGAACCACTGACAGCAGCGATTGGGTCCCGGTCTTTTTCGGTCCCACCAACTCGAATATCCCTGGACAGGGAAGCATGGCCATTACATCCGCGGATGGGCAGACCATGTCGCTTGCCAACAAGCATCAACTGTCGGTCACATACAAAGATACCAATGGTCTGCTCATACAAGACGGCACTGAAGTCACCTGGACAGGCTATCCCTCCGGTCGTCTGGAGTTTTTTGACAGTCAGGGGACTGCTACAAGCACATCGACGACGTTGAACGGGGTGGCTACCATCCAGGTCAAAGCGTCGGGCGCCCTCGACATACCGCTTGCGGTGATCACCACGACCGCCATCAATCCGGTATCGGGCGTGCATGACCACGCGGATCACGATCTCGCGGTAGGCTTTCAAACCGCGCCCGGCCAATATCCGATCGAGTACCACAAATATCGATCCATCGTCAGCTATAATGATCGCGTCCGCTTTCTGATCATGCATTACACGGCGGAGAATTTCGAGGATTCGATCCGGGATCTCACTGTAGGCCGCAGTGTGCATTATGTGGTGCCGGACCCGACCGATCTCAGCTATCAGAATGCCGGCTATGCCAGCATCCAGATTTTCAATCTCGTTGATGAGGCCGAGCGCGCGTGGCACGCGGGCGTCAGTAACTGGAAAGACCGCAGCAATCTCAACGATACTTCCATCGGCATTGAAAACGTCAATCTTGCGAACGACACCAATTTCCCCGATTACAATCCGCAACAGATGGATGCGCTAAAACAGCTGGCCCTCAACATTCTCCAGCGTTATCCCGACATCACCCCGACCAATGTCGTGGCCCATTCCGACATCGCCTGGGAGCGCAAAAGCGATCCGGGGCCAAAATTTCCGTGGAAAGCCTTTTACGAGGCGGGTATCGGCACCTGGTACGACGACGCGACCAAACAAAAATATGTCGATCTTTTCAATACCAATGGATTGCCCGCGCAGGCCGATCTGCTCAAGCGCTTGCGCACCTACGGATACAACGTCGCGGCTGCCACAACCGACGCGAAATATCAGCAGCTCGTCCGCGCCTTCCAGCTCCATTTCCGGCCTGAAAACTATAATGGCGTCATGGATGTAGAGACGGCTGCGGTTCTCTATGCGCTCGTTGAAAAGTATTACAGCTGAAATCGGGCGGGCTTCGAGCCAGTTTTGATGGTTGATACTGTATTGATAAATATAATTTAAGTATACTGCAGGTAATAATTTCCCTTGCCCGGCGCATTTGACAGTGACGGGGTCAGTTTTGGAGAATGAACATGACGGACCATAAGGACAAGCATAAGCAGGATAGACGGCGTATTGCGGAAAGCCAGCCATATGAAGTCGGCTACTTCCGCAAAAAGCACGGACTATCCCAAGATGCTGCGCGCAAGATCATAGAGGCTACGCACGGTGACCGGAAAAAGGCCAACGAAATGGCGGAGAAGTGGAGGAAGTAGATTCGCTCCCGACGCTGCCATATCTAACCAGCCGAACCGCTGTGCCGACATGCTCAAAGGAGGGCTTCGTCATGGGGATAGGTGGTAGCGAAGGAGGGATTCGAACCCCCGACACAAGGATTATGATTCCTCTGCTCTAACCTACTGAGCTACTTCGCCCCAAGTGCCGCATCCTTGACAAGTCGGTGTGTCAGAATGGGTTGTTCTCACCGGGAACGGCGCGGGTATAAGGTGGGGTGTGGGGCGCTGTCAAGCGTTCTTGATCGCCTGTGACACTTGTCTTCCTTCTTTTGCACCGATAAGGGAAGGGCCAAATCGAAGGCAAGAGTTGATGGCACCGCGTATTGCAGTATTGGGTTGCGGCTATTGGGGCAGCAATCATATCCGTACATTGAAGTCTCTCGGCGCGCTTTATGCCGTTGCGGATCAGAACAACGATCGCGCCGCGGGTTTCGCGGCGGAGCATGGCGTGCTCGATATCGAGGTCGAGGAGCTCTTCACCCGTAAGGATGTGGATGCCATCGTGCTGGCGCTGCCGCCGCAGTACCATGCGGAATATGCTATTCATGCCGTGACCAATGGCAAGGATGTGCTGGTCGAAAAACCGATCGCGCTGACGGTAGCCGATGCGGAAGCCGCGGTAAATGCGGCGCGAGACAATGGCCGCATTTTCATGGTCGGCCATGTACTCCGCTTCCATCCGGCTTTCGAGAAGCTTCTCGAACTGGTGCAGGCGGGCGAATTGGGCGAGGTGCGCTATATCCATTCGCACCGCATAGGACTTGGTAAATTCCACACGGAAAACGATGCGCTGTGGGATCTCGCGCCGCACGACCTTTCCATGATCCTGGCTTTGACCGGCACCGCGCCCATCGAGGTGCGGGGCGAGGGAGCGGCGCTTCTCGATCATTTGAGTGATTTCGCGCATTTGCACCTGAAATTCCCTGATAATGTGAGCGGCCACCTTTTTGCTTCACGGCTCAATCCCTATCGCGAGCGTCGTCTCACCGTGGTGGGCACCAAGGCGATGGCGGTGTTCGACGATGTCGAGCCATGGGAGCGCAAGCTCGCCGTTTATCGTCATGCGGTCTGGCAGGACAATGGGCAGTGGGCGTTCACCGCCGAAGAGCCGACCTACATACCGGTGGGCGAGGGAATGCCGCTCACCCGCGAATGCCAGCATTTTGTCGATTGCATCGAGACCCGCGCCAAGCCGCGCACCGATGGCGAGGAGGCGATCAACGTGCTGCGGATTCTAACCGCCGGCACGGTCACTCACGACAGGCAGCGTTAAGCAAACTACGAAAATTCAGCTGCCGGCAAAGTCCAGACACAGGGATGTGATCGGCAAACCGTGACAACAGCCTCAAGCGTTGTTACACACCCGATCAATCTTTGAACGGTGGCCTGATGGAAGCCGCCTGGATGAGGCGCTAGACAAATTTCACGGGATTCACGCGGGTTCGGGCCGCATATCAACCGTTTATTGGAGCAGACATGCAATTTATTGATCTGGCGGCGCAACGCGAGCGTATCGGCGACCGGTTGAACACAGCCATCGCCAAAGTGGTGGCCGACGGGCGTTATATTCTTGGCCCCGAAGTTGGCGAGTTCGAAAAGAAACTTGCCGATTATGTCGGCGTCGAGCATGTGATCGCATGCGCCAATGGCACGGATGCGCTGCTGATGCCGTTGATGGCGCGCGGGATCGGGCGGGGCGATGCGGTCTTCTGTCCGAGCTTCACCTTCGCGGCGACCGCTGAAGTGGTGGCGCTCGCCGGCGCGGAGCCGGTCTTTGTGGATGTCGATCCGGACAGTTATAATATGAATGTCGCGCAGCTTGAGGCGGCGATTGCCGAGGTTCGCAGGGAAGGGCGTCTGCAGCCGAAGGCGATCATTCCAGTTGATCTCTTCGGTCTTGCCGCAGAGTATAACGCGATGATGGCGCTGGCGGAGCGCGAAGGGCTGTTCGTCATCGAGGATGCGGCGCAGTCCATCGGCGGCAAACGTGACAATGTGATGTGCGGCGCGTTCGGCCATGTCGCCGCGACCAGTTTCTATCCGGCCAAGCCGCTTGGCTGCTATGGCGATGGCGGCGCGATGTTCACCAATGATGGCGAACTGGCGGAGACGCTGCGCTCGGTGCTGTTCCACGGCAAGGGCGAAACTCAATATGACAATGTCCGCATCGGCCTCAACTCGCGCCTCGACACCATCCAGGCGGCGATCCTGATCGAGAAGCTCGCCATTCTTGAAGACGAGATGGAAGCCCGGCATGTCGTAGCGAAGCGGTATGCGGAGGGGCTGAAGGATGTGGTGAAGGTTCCGCATCTGCCGTCGGGATATCGTTCCGCATGGGCGCAATATTCCATCGAGAGCGAGAATCGTGACGGCCTGAAGGCGCATCTTACGGCGGCGGGAATTCCATCGGTGATTTACTATGTGAAGCCGTTGCACCTGCAGACGGCCTATAAGCATTATCCGGTGGCCCCCGGCGGTTTGCCTGTGTCCGAGGCGTTGCCCAATCGCATCCTGAGCCTTCCGATGCATCCTTATTTGAGCGAAGCCGATCAGGATCGCGTTATCGATGCCATTGCGGAGTTTCATGGGAAGAAGGGGTAGCGTACTTCCCCTTTACTCCCCCTTCTTCTGACGGATGCGGCCGGCGAGGCTGTCCTTGCCGCTTCCGTCTTGCGGCTCCGGCTGTTCCAAAGCGTGATGGATCGGGGATTGGGGACCTTCACGCTCGGCGGCAAGCGCGACCACATCGGCCGCGAGTTCGCGCATCTCCTCGCGCAGCCGTGCATCCGCTTTCAGCTGGGCGGGTGCGGGCTTGGCACCCCCCTTTTTCAGCGCGGCCAGTTCGCCTTCACGCCGCTCCAGCTTTTCCCGGACATCAGTCAAATCGGTGAGCAGGCGCGCCAGCCGCTTTTCCAGCGCGGCGTTGCGCTTGTGCTCGCTCGCGAGCTCCGCGCGGGCGGATTTTGCCTCCGCGGATAATTCGCGTTGCGCGGCCTCGATGGTCCGGCGGTGATGCCGCATGTCGTCCAGTTCTCCCATCAGCTTTCCCAACTCGGTTTCGCGCACGGCGATTTCTATGCGCAGCGTGTCCGCGTGGCTTGAAAGCTCGCCATGGCTGATCTGCAATGTCTCCAGTTCAGTCTTGAGCTGTTCGAGGCTATGTTCCGCTATTGCCAGCGCGCTTGCGGCTTCTTCCCATTCGTTCTGGCGCTTGCGCAATTCCCGCACTTCGCGCTCCACCTGGGAGAGGCGCCGCAGTTTTTCGTAATTGACGGCGAATTCCAGCTTCTGTTCGGCATGTTTCTCGCCAAGCGCGCGCAGCCGCATTTCCAGTTTGCGGACCGCCATGGCATGTTCCGCGCGCAGTGCGTCCTTGTCGGCGCCAATTTCGTTGAGCGTCAGCGGAACTTCGGTTTCGATGCGCCGCTTGGTGAGCAGCTCCGCGCGCCGCCATATGGACGGCGCGATGAGTGCCACAAGAAATGTGGCACTCAGGAAGCCGAGAATGAAAAAAAGAGCAGACTCGATCACTTCCTAGGACCCAAGGCCGGTTTTGCCTGTTTGGCACAGAATGACACAGGCGCGTGCGGTAATCCAGCGCCGGCGCGTCAGAATGGATTCCAGGTTGGGGATGGCGTCAGTTTGAGGTAGCCGATATTGACGCCGAGGCGCGCGCCGACACCGGTACGTATCGGTACGAGCAGCATGTTCTGACGTTTCAGCACGTTGAATCCGACGCCGGCGATGACATAGGCCGAACCGGAAACGCCGGCATAACGGCCATACATGTTCTGCACATCATCGAGATTATAGACGAGCATCATGACGCGCGAACCCTGGCCGCCGAAATCCCAGCCGATCGAAGGGCCCTGCCAGAAGGTCTTATGGTCGCCCGCGTTTTTGGTATAGAGCGTTCCCTCGCCATAGGTGAGGCCGCCGATGAGCGCGCCGGAACCTTCCTCGCCCAGGATATAGCCGTTGGGCAGGCCATGGCTTTGGAAAACCTTCTCGATCGCCGTTGCGAGGCCGCCGGAGGCCGAGCCAAAGAAGCGATGGCCGGAATCGACGATTTCCTGCGCCGTGAATGTGTCGTTAGCGCGCGCGGGCAGGGCGAACATGAACGCCCCCATCAGCAACGCGACGAAGGCCGCCGCAATCCGCAGGCGGGGAAACGGCTGGATTTTGGACAGGGATAGTGAGGCCAATTCAAATTTCCTTCTGGCTGCTCGCTTCTCCGTCTGACGCTCCTGAGGGTATATGCGGATCTTGCGTCCGCTTGGTCGAATCGCCGTTATCAAACAACGATATGATTTCGAAAGTCCTTACGTTCCGATCTTGGCGATTCGATGACTGGTTCCTTCGGCGCTTCGTATCTTGGAATGGACGAAATGAGGGCTTTCCTTGCCGTCGCCAAAAGGGCTGTGTATCCAGAGGTTGAATAAAGCCGGGCGATTCGGCCCGGAACAATCATGCTGTCCGGAGATATGTATATGTCCTTGCCCGTTGTGCTTTCCGCCGCCGATCTTGCCGCGCTTTTGTGCAGCCGGATCTGCCACGACATTATTTCGCCTGTCGGAGCGATCAATAACGGCCTCGAGCTTCTGGAAGAGGGCGGCGCGGACGAGGATGCGATGAACCTTATCAAGGCGAGCGCGCGCAACGCGTCCGCCCGGTTGCAGTTTGCTCGCATTGCCTTCGGCGCCGCCGGCTCCGCCGGGGTGCAGATCGACACGGGTGACGCGCAGAACGTGGCGACTGAATATATGAAGGGCGAGAAGGCCGAATTCACCTGGAGCGGCAATCGCGTGCTTCTGCCGAAGAACAAGGTCAAGCTTCTGCTCAACATGATCCTTATCGGCAATGGCGCAATTCCCCGCGGCGGCTCGCTCACGGCGGCTATCGAGGACGCCGAGGCTGATGCGCGTTTCGTCATCACCGCCAAGGGGCCGATGCTCCGCGTACCGCCGAAATTCCTGGAGCTGCATAGCGGAAAGGCGCCGGAAGAGGCGGTCGATGCGCATTCCGTGCAGCCTTATTACACGCTGCTTTTGGCTCAGGAATCGGGAATGACGATTTCCATCAATGCCACTGGGGAAGAGATTATCTTCACGGCTGCATCGACAGCGGGATAGCTAAAACTTTACCTTCCGGCTTTGGCGTTTTTTCACGCGCAGCAATTAGGTTGCGTCCCTAAGGAATAGAGGGGACGCAACACATGACGCGCTGTTTGATCGTGGACGATTCACCGGTAATAAGAAAAGTCGCCAGACGGATATTGTCCGATGGCGCGATTGAGATCGCGGATGCGGCGAATGGTTCACAGGCCATCGAGCAGTGCATGGCTGAAATGCCCGACGTCGTCCTGCTCGATAGCGAGCTGCCCGATCTGCCGACGCTCGAAATCATCGATGCGATAAGGGAACTGCCCGGCGGAAAGGCAGCCCGAATCATGCTCTGCCTCAACGAGTTGGATCTGACGAAGATCATGCGCGCCAAGCGCGCCGGCGCTTGTCATTATATGCTTAAACCGTTCGACCGGCCTTATCTGATGGCGCAATTCGCCGGCTGTCTCAAGGCTGCTTGAAATGAAAAAAAGCCCCGGATGGGGCTTTTAACCATGGAACAGCGGGCGCTATCAGGCGATTTCGCGCATCTGGTCCGCATCGGGCTCACGAAGCACATAACCGCGACCCCAGACGGTTTCGATAAAGCTCTGGTTACCGGAGGCGGCGTCGAGCTTCTTGCGCAGCTTGCAGATGAATACGTCGATGATCTTGAGTTCCGGCTCGTCCATCCCGCCATAGAGATGGTTCAAGAACATTTCCTTGGTCAGCGTGGTGCCCTTGCGCAAGGACAGAAGCTCCAGCATCTGGTATTCCTTGCCGGTCAGATGCACGCGCTGGCCGCCGACTTCCACCGTCTTGGCGTCGAGATTGACGATGAGATCGCCCGTGGTGATGACAGACTGCGCATGGCCCTTGGAGCGGCGGACGATGGCATGAATGCGGGCGATCAGCTCGTCCTTGTGGAACGGCTTGGTCATGTAATCATCCGCGCCGAAGCCGAGGCCACGCACCTTATCCTCAATACCGGCCATGCCGGAAAGAATCAGGATAGGCGTCTTGACCTTGGACAAACGCAGGGTACGCAGAACCTCGTAGCCGGACATATCCGGCAGGTTGAGATCGAGCAGGATGATATCGTAGTCATAAAGTTTGCCGAGATCGACACCCTCTTCGCCGAGGTCCGTCGTGTACACATTGAAACTTTCCGACTTGAGCATCAATTCGATGCTCTGCGCCGTCGCACTATCGTCTTCAATCAAAAGGACGCGCATCTTTTTAAAATCCTCTTTTCCGCCGCCGAACAGGTTTAGCCCTCAAAGCAGCACACGGAACAGTCGTTGCCTTTGTATGAAGGTTGCCAGCAAATGGTTAACAAAATCTGATTCCGCTTGGCAAGGGAGTTTGGATTTTAATTAAAAATTTGCCGTATTTTGCTGATTCACCTCGCAAAATTCCATGCCGGAAATTTTAATTTCCACATTAAGAATCCCGCCTAAGCGATTCAATCGACTCAGTGTTTTCCTGTTGCTGGAAAGCCACACCGGATTTACCGAGCCTTAAGTCCTAACGCCTATGATTAACGCTGCTCGTAAAAAAAAGGTTACCGAACGGACAAACCTTTAATTTTTTGTTGCGTTTTGGGGGATCGATTCCGATGCGCGACTGACCGGGCGGCCCGAAAAGGTATTTCGGGCGGATTTTTAAGGGTGGAGCGTCCGCGTCGCGTCAAACAGATGCGCGGCTGCTTCCCGGGGGATCGGTGTTCAAGGAGTAATGCGTATGAAACCGCGTGAGAGCCTCGTGAGGCTTAAACTGTTCCAGGTGAAGGAAAAGCGTCGGCAGCTTGGCCAGCTTGATCTGATGATGGGCGAATTCGAGCGCATGGCAAGCGAACTCGACGCGCAAATTCAATCGGAAGAGAAAAAGGCGGGCATCACCGATATGTCGCATTTCGCCTATCCGACCTTCGCCAAGGCCGCGCGCCAGCGCCGCGACAATCTTTTCGGGTCAATCCGCGATCTGATAGCGCAGAAGGAAGCCGCCGAGGCGTCTCTTGCGGAAGCGGAAGCGGAATTGGCCAAGGCGGAAGCGCTGGAGACACGCGACGGCAAGGTTCGCGATACCGAAGAACGGCCGGCAGCGCCAGACCGGCGCGCGATGATTGGTTGAGGCGCTCTTTCTCCTTCCCCCTTGCGGGGTAGGTGCCCGCGGAGCGGGCGGATGGGGGTGGTGACGTTTGCGCTTTTTCTGGAGACAATGGCGTAAACGTCACCACCCCCACCCGACCCGGAGCCTGTCCTGGGCTTGCCAAAGGCAAGACCCGGGAGGCCACCCTCCCCGCAAGGGGGAGGGAAGGCGCATACCATCACCGCTCCTGAATCACGTCATTCCAATCGGGATGGCGCTGGGCCTGGGCGCGCACGAAGGGGCAGAGCGGCACGATCTTCCAGCCACCCCGACGTGCGTCTTCCACCGCGTGGTGCGTTAGCGCCACGCCAACACCCTGGCCGCGCAACGCATCGGGAACGCCGGTGTGGTCCACGATGATGAGCCCGGGATTGACCCGCGAAAAAGTCATCTCCGCCCTATGGCCGCCGATTTCCGCGACATAACGGCCGCCGCTGCCGGTTTCCTCTTTACGGATCGTCATCTTTTCACTCACGGCGGCCTCCCATTTTTGGTTTCTTGTACGTAAGGTCCGGACGGAAAGCCCGGCTCCCGCTTTTTCTGGACTTGCTTGAATAAACTAACGCGCAAACCAAAAATGGCCAGCCCCAAGGGGCCGGCCATCCGGTAATTGTTGAAGTTGTTCAATGGCTAGATAATCATCGATATTGCCTGATCACTGCGTAAATCATGCAGCAATCCAAAAGTGTTCGTGCGTCCGATTGAACGCACGGCGCTCTAATGGCGATATTGCTGAATACGGGTCGTCCGAAGACCTGCGAGACCATGCTCGTCGATCGAGGACTGCCAGGACAGAAATTCCTCCACCGTCAACGTATAGCGCTGACATGCTTCCTCAAGGCTGAGGAGGCCGCCGCGCACGGCAGCGACAACCTCCGCCTTGCGGCGAATGACCCAGCGCCGCGTGTTGGCGGGCGGAAGATCGGCAATGGTCAGCGGACTGCCATCAGGGCCGATAACATATTTGACTCGTGGTCTTACCAGATCGGTCATTGTACTCTCTACACAACACTCAAGGACCTAATCGCAGTTCACGATAATGACACAGCTTTAAAATTTGCCTAAGCTGCTGGTAATACACTGGTAACGAAACGTGCTCCTGGTTTTAATATTTTTTTATTCAATTTCAGCATGTTAGCCAAAAATGCCCGTCTGGTCACAAATCAAGGCGGCGTCTTGGCAAACAGGTGCCATTCGGCTTATATAAGAGGCAGAAAAAAGTCTTGTGTAGCGCGTGATCTTGTCCGAAAAGTCTGCAACTTTTTGGGATCATGCTCTTTTCTCAATAAAAAATGGGCGCTTGCCCAAAGCTGAGATCCGCTCATGATGTTGAACAGCCTCGATCTGCCGGGAAAGCCGGAAGACACCCGCATCGTCGTCGCCATGTCGGGCGGGGTCGATTCGTCCGTTGTGGCGGGAATACTGAAGCGCGAAGGCTATGATGTTGTCGGCGTGACGCTGCAGCTCTACGATCATGGCGCGTCGGTGCATCGCGCCGGTTCGTGCTGCGCGGGGCAGGATATCGAGGATGCGCGCCGCGTCTGCGAAGCCTTGAGCATTCCGCATTATGTGCTCGATTATGAGGCGCGCTTCCGCGAGGCGGTGATCGATCCCTTCGCCAACAGCTATGTCAGCGGCGAGACGCCGATCCCTTGCGTTTCCTGCAACCAGACGGTCAAGTTTGCCGACCTTCTGCAGACGGCGCAGGATCTGGGCGCGGCGGCGCTCGCCACCGGGCACTATATTCGCAGCCATGCCAATGGCGCGCATCGTTCGCTTTATCGCCCGGTCGATACGGATCGCGACCAGAGCTATTTCCTGTTCGCGACCACGCAGGAGCAGATCGATTACTTACGTTTCCCGCTCGGTCATCTGCCGAAGGCGCAGGTGCGGGAGATGGCCGAGGAAATGGGGCTCGTCGTCGCCAAGAAGCAGGACAGTCAGGACATCTGCTTCGTTCCGCAGGGAAAGTATTCCGACATCATCGCCAAGCTGAAGCCGGAAGCGGCCAATCCCGGCGAGATCGTCCATATGGATGGGCGGGTGCTGGGCCATCACGAGGGCATTGTTCATTACACGATCGGCCAGCGCCGTGGTATCGGCGTGGCAACTGGCGATCCGCTCTATGTGGTGCATCTCGATGCTGCGCAGGCGCGCGTGATTGTAGGTCCGCGCGAGGCGCTGGAGACGCACAAGGTCTATCTCCGCAAGGTCAACTGGCTCGGCGACGGCGCGCTCGAAGATATTCCGGAATCCGGCTTCGAAGTCTATGCGAAAGTCCGCTCCACCCGGCCGCCGCGTCCGGCGGTGCTGCACCACGCTAATGGCGAGACCTGGGTCGAACTGGTCGATGGCGAAAGCGGTATCGCGCCGGGACAGGCCTGTGTGCTTTATTCCGACGACAGCAACACCGCGCGCGTTTTCGGCGGTGGCTTTATTGGACGGTCGGAACGCTCCCGGCAGGCGGAAGAGATGCTACGCCGCCTGGCCCAGGCGCCAAACGCATCCGCGGCTTGATCTCATTCACGAAAACCGGCTGAAACGCGAGAGTGCGATGCCGGATGCGGTGGCGACGTTCAGGCTGTCGAAATCCCGTGACATTGGAATGCGCGCGGTGTTGAGCCGATCGAGCAGCGGTTTCGGCAGGCCTTCGCCTTCGGTGCCGAATAGAAGCGCCAGCCGGGGGGCAGGCGAGGCTTCGTAGATGCTCTGCGTGCCGGAAGGGCTGAGCGCCAGCAGGTTGAAGCCTTCCTGGCTGAGCGAAGCCAGAACGTCCTCGATCGAGCCATGCCGGGCATAGGGGACTTTAAGCGTCGCGCCGACGGAAACGCGGATGGCCTTGCGATAGAGCGGATCGCAACAGGTTTCGTCCATCAGCACGCAGTCTGCCTCGAAGGCGGCGGCGTTGCGAAAGATCGAGCCGACATTGTCGTGATTGGAAATGCCGCAGAGCACGGCGACGAGCGCCCGCTCCGGCAAGCCGGCGAGCAATTCGGCGGACGAGGGAATCGCCTTGCGCCGGCCGATCGCCAATATGCCGCGATGGACGTGGAAGCCGGAAATTTCATCCATTGTCGCTTGCGAGACGCGATAGACGGGAAGCTCCTCCGGGCAAAGGCGCAATTGCGCTTCGAGGCCGCTAAGCCGATTGTCCAGAACGAGAATCGATTCTGCTTCGAATCGGGCAGATGAAAGGAGCACGTTGAGGACAACTTTGCCTTCGGCGACAAAACGCTGAGTGCGTCCCACCAGGTCCCTCTCGCGAATATCGCGATAGGGCGCAAGGCGTGGATCATCTGCATGCTCAATTTTCACAACACGCGCCTTGGGGCGAGCGTTCTTCGCTATATCGGAGGTCATTCCCGCCTGTGTTTCCTCAAGCTCGGTATCTTACTGCCGAGTCGGTTCGGCCGCGGATCTCGAGTTCATATAGAGGCTGTCTAGCGTGGCAAGCATAAGCTCGATGCGTTGTGACGATACGACGTAATATATCGTCTGCGCATCGCGGCGCGTCGTGACCAGATTGAGCGCGCGCAGTTTTGCCAGATGCTGGGAAAGGGCGGACTGACTGAGATTGACGGTCTTGGCCAGATTGCCCACCGACATCTCGTTTTTCAGTAGTTCGCATAAGATCAACAAACGCTTGTTATTGGCCAGGGCCGACAAAAAACCCGCAGCCTGATCCGCGTTTGCAACTAAATCCGTGTAATATTTTTCAGATCTCATAAAGCCGTCCTACCCCCGTATGACTGCATGAAGTGTTGCCTGATAGCGATTGTCACCAAAGTCAGTATACAACTATCGATAGAATTTTTCGTTGCAAGGCCTTAGTGCGAGATATCCCAAGAATTTAATCACTCTTTATTGCGGTTGCCCGATGCATCCTCATTCCTCCCATTGGATCCTCTCTTACATCTTATAAGACAAAACTGTATCATGATACAATCACCTTTTAAATAGAACTTTGTGATTTCGAACGAAAAATCTTAACAGTTTAAGTAATTTTAAGATTTACCTGTTTTTAACATGGTATTGTATCGGTTCATACTTCGTTAAAAATAAAGGCGTCGCGGGCAAGTGTTGGGGGAGCAGAGGTTTTTCGGTTGCATCGCCATGTTGCAGCCCGGGTTTTGTTTATGCGGGTGACGCTTTTCGATCGTCGAAAATTGCAATTTTTCTCCTCCAGCCGGATTGCTGGAAATTTTTTCCACAGCTTGCCCTTACGTTAACTACAAAATTGTCACTTTGTTTCAATAATTAGGCTTGCAAAGAGTCGCGTCAGGCGCTTCCATGAGGCCAAGCTGTGGGCAAGGGGTGTCCACGGCAGGAGTACCTCTTGGAGGCGGAAGATGAAAACTTACAAAAAAATACTGGCCGCAACGGCGCTTTCCCTGCTGATGGCCGGAAGCGCTTCGGCTAAAACTTTTATCTATTGCTCGCCGGCTTCGCCGGAAGGCTTCGATCCGGCGGCTTATACCGGCGGTGACACGTTCGATGCGTCGGCGCATCCGGTCTACAACCGCCTTGCCGAATTCGAGAACGGAACGACCAAGGTCGTGCCGGGTCTCGCGGAAAGCTGGGATGTTTCGAAGGACGGTCTGGAATATACCTTCCACCTGCGCAAGGGCGTGAAGTTCCATTCGAGCGACCAGTTCACGCCGACCCGCGATTTCAATGCGGATGACGTGATCTTCTCCTTCGATCGCATGCGCAACAAGGACAATCCCTGGCATGCCTATACCGCCGGGATCGCCTACGAATATTTCGACAGCATGGAAATGGGCACGCTGATCAAGGATATCGTCAAGGTTGACGATAATACGGTCAAGTTCGTGCTGACCCGTCCCGAAGCGCCGTTCCTGGCGAATATTTCGATGCCGTTCGCTTCGATCCTTTCGAAGGAATATACCGACAAGCTGGCAGCCGCCGGCAAGAAGGACCAGCTCAACCAGTTCCCGGTGGGTACCGGTCCGTTCTCCTTCGTCGCCTACCAGAAGGACGCCGTCGTTCGCTTCAAGGCAAACGACAACTATTGGGGCGGACGTCCGAAGATCGACGATCTGGTTTTTGCAATCACCACCGATGCCGCCGTTCGCGCGGAGAAGCTCAAGGCCGGTGAGTGCCAGCTGATGTCCTATCCTGCTCCGGCGGACATCAAGGGTTTGCAGGGCGAGCCCAATCTGAAGGTCGATGAGCAGGCAGGCCTGAACGTCGCTTATTTCGCCTACAACACGCTGAAGGCGCCATACGACAAGCCGGAAGTGCGCAAGGCGCTCAACATGGCGATCAACAAGCAGGCGATCATCGATGCCGTGTTCCAGGGTTCCGGCCAGGTTGCCAAGAACCCGATCCCGCCGACAATGTGGGGCTATAATGACGCGGTGAAGGACGATCCGTACGATCCGGAAGCAGCCAAGAAGGCGCTCGAAGCTGCCGGCGTGAAGGATCTCAAGATGAAGCTCTGGGCGATGCCCGTGAGCCGTCCGTACATGCCGAATGCGCGCCGCGCCGCGGAACTGATGCAGTCGGATTTCGCCAAGGTTGGGGTCAACGCTGAAATCGTGTCGATGGAATGGGGTGAATACCTCAAGAAATCCTCCGACAAGGACCGTGACGGCAACGTCATCATGGGTTGGACCGGCGACAATGGCGATCCGGACAACTTCCTCGGCACGCTTCTGGGCTGCGCCGGCGTGGGCAACAACAACCGCGCGCAATGGTGCTACAAGCCGTTCGACGATCTGATCCAGAAGGCGAAGATCACGTCCGATCAGGCCGAACGCGCCAAGCTTTATGAAGAGGCGCAGGTCATCTTCAAGGAGCAGGCACCCTGGGCGACTCTGGCGCACTCGACGGTTTTCGTGCCGATGTCCGCCAAGGTAACGGGCTTCAAGCAGAGCCCGCTCGGCGACTATCGCTTCGACGGCGTCGACATTTCTGAATAATATCTGGTAAAGAAGCGGCCGGGCGCGGGACGGAAATGTCCCGCGCCCGGTTGGAGTTTTGTACATGTTGCGTTTCATACTTAGAAAACTGGCCTATCTGGTCCCGACCTTCATCGGCATCACCATCGTCGCCTTCGGCTTCGTCCGCGTGCTGCCGGGCGATCCGGTCCTCCTGATGGCGGGCGAACGGGGCGTCAGTCCTGAACGGCATGCCCAGCTGATGGCCCAATTGGGCTTCGACCGTCCGATCTGGGAGCAGTATCTCCATTATCTTTGGGGGCTCATGCATGGTGATTTCGGCACTTCGCTGATCACCACGCGACCGGTTCTCCAGGAATTCATGACGCTGTTTCCGGCCACGCTCGAACTCGGCCTCTGCGCGATCGTGCTGGCAGTTCTTATCGGCGTTCCGGCGGGTGTGCTGGCCGCGGTGAAGCGCGGTTCGTGGTTCGACCAGCTATCGATGGGGACGGCGCTTGTCGGCTACTCCATGCCGATCTTCTGGTGGGGCCTGCTGCTGATCATCCTGTTTTCGGGCATCCTGGGATGGACGCCGGTTTCCGGTCGCATCTCGCTTCTCTATTACTTCCCGTCCGTTACCGGCTTCATGCTGATCGACAGTCTGCTCTCCGGGCAAAAAGGCGCGTTCGCCTCCGCTGTGTCGCATCTGGTGCTGCCGACCATCGTACTGGCGACTATTCCGCTTGCCGTCATCGCGCGGCAGACGCGCTCGGCCATGCTGGAAGTGCTGGGCGAGGATTATGTGCGCACCGCGCGGGCCAAGGGCCTTCCGGTCCGTCGCGTCGTCGGGCTTCATGCGCTTCGCAATGCGATGATCCCGGTCATTACCACCATCGGCCTGCAGATCGGCGTATTGATGGCGGGCGCGATCCTGACCGAGACCATCTTTTCCTGGCCCGGCATCGGCAAATGGATGATCGATTCGATTTTCCGGCGGGATTATCCCGCGGTGCAAGGCGGCCTGCTTCTGATCGCCGGGCTGGTGATGATCGTCAATCTGGTCGTCGATCTGCTTTACGGTCTGATCAATCCGCGCATCCGGCACAATTGAGGTTTCCATGAGCAACGCAACGCTTCCCGCACCGATTTCTTCCGGCGCGATGCGCCGCCGGGCGCTGGCGGATTTCTGGTTCTATTTCAGCGAAAACCGCGGCGCGGTGATCGGATTCTGGATATTCCTGGCGCTTGTCGTGGTGGCGCTGTTCGCGCCGCTGCTGGCGCCGCATGACCCCACCCAGCAATTCCGTGACGCGCTTCTGGTTCCGCCTTTCTGGCAGGAGGGCGGCCGGTCCGAGTTCCTTCTGGGCACCGACGCCATCGGTCGTGACATCCTTTCGCGGCTGATTTACGGCGCGCAATATTCGCTGTTCATCGGCGTGGTCGTGGTTTCTATCGCGCTGGTTGGCGGTATCATCATCGGCCTCATCGCCGGCTTCTTCGGCGGGTGGATCGATACGGTGATCATGCGCGTCATGGACGTCATCCTCGCGTTTCCCTCGCTGCTTCTGGCGCTTGTTCTCGTCGCGGTTCTCGGACCGGGGCTGGTCAATGCGATGATCGCCATCGCGCTTGTTCTCCAGCCACACTTCGCCCGTCTGACGCGGGCGGCGGTGATGTCCGAAAAAAACCGCGAATATGTCATCGCGGCGCGGCTTGCCGGGGCAGGGCGGCTGCGGCTGATGTTCAAGACGATCCTGCCGAACTGTCTCGCGCCGCTGATCGTGCAAGGGACGTTGTCGTTCTCCAATGCGATCCTCGACGCCGCGGCGCTGGGCTTCCTCGGCATGGGCGCGCAGCCGCCGACACCGGAATGGGGCACCATGCTGGCCGAGGCGCGCGAATTCATCCTGCGCGCCTGGTGGGTCGTGACCTTCCCGGGCCTTGCGATCCTGATCACGGTTCTCGCCATCAATCTGGCCGGCGACGGCCTGCGTGACGCGCTCGATCCCAAGCTGAAGAGGAGCTGACAAGATGGCTCTGCTTGAAATCAGAAACCTGACGGTTTCGTTCCAGACATCCACCGGCGCGTTCAAGGCTGTCGATGGCATCGACATGACGGTGGACAAGGGCGAGGTGCTCGCCATCGTCGGGGAGTCCGGCTCGGGCAAATCGGTGGGGATGCTGGCGGTTATGGGGCTTCTGCCCAAGACCGCCACGGTCACCGCCGACCACATGATGTTCGACGGCAAGGATTTGCGGCAACTCAGTGACAGCCAGCGCCGGGCGATCGTCGGGCGCGACATGTCGATGATCTTCCAGGAGCCGATCGCCAGCCTCAACCCCTGCTTTACCATCGGCTTCCAGATCGAGGAGGTGTTGAGTTTTCATCTGGGCCTCGACCGCTCGAAGCGTCGGAAGCGCGCAATCGAACTTCTGGAACTGGTCGGTATCCGTGATGCGGAGGCGCGTCTCGGCTCCTTTCCGCACCAGATGTCGGGCGGACAGTGCCAGCGCGTGATGATCGCCATGGCAATCGCGTGCAATCCGAAGCTCCTGATCGCCGACGAGCCGACGACCGCGCTCGACGTGACGATTCAGAAGCAGATTCTTGACCTGCTCATGCGGCTCCAGGCAGAGCATGGCATGGCGCTCATCATGATCACCCATGACATGGCTGTGGTGGCTGAAACGGCGGATCGCGTCATCGTTCAATACAAGGGCCGCAAGATGGAGGAGGCCGACGTGCTTTCGCTGTTCGAGGCGCCGAAAAGCGCCTATACGCGGGCGCTGCTCTCCGCCCTGCCGGAAAACGCGATGGGTGACCGCCTGCCGACCGTATCCGATTTCGTGCTCGATCAAGCCGCAGCGGGAGCAGCCTGATGACCAAAACCGTTCTCGAAGCGCGCGATATCGTGCGCGATTATCATGTCAGCGGCGGCTTTTTCGGCAAGCAGAAGACCGTTCATGCGGTCAAGGGCGTGAGCTTTTCGGTGGAGAAGGGCAAGACACTCGCCATCGTCGGCGAAAGCGGCTGCGGCAAGTCCACGCTGGCGCGCATTTTGACATTGATCGACGCGCCAACCGCGGGCGAGCTTCTCATCGACGGGATGAAAATCGACATCGCCCGCGAGGGGTTGACGCGCGAGATGCGCCAGAAGGTGCAGATCGTCTTCCAGAATCCCTATGGCTCGCTCAACCCGCGCCAGAAGATCGGCGACGTCTTGGGCGAACCGTTGCTGCTCAACACCACCAAAACGGCTGCCGAGCGGCGCGATCTGGCCATGCAGATGCTGGTCAAGGTGGGCTTGGGGCCGGAACATTTCAACCGCTATCCGCACATGTTCTCGGGTGGCCAGCGCCAGCGCATCGCGATCGCGCGCGCGCTGATGCTGAATCCGAGCCTGTTGGTGCTGGACGAGCCGGTTTCGGCGCTCGATCTTTCCGTGCAGGCGCAGGTCCTGAACTTGCTCGCCGACCTTCAGGACGAACTGGGGCTGACCTATGTATTCATCAGCCATGATTTGTCCGTGGTGCGTTACATCGCCGATGAGGTGATGGTGATGTATTACGGCGAAGTGGTGGAATACGGCACCCGCGACAAGGTATTCTCCGACCCGCAGCACGACTATACCAAGACGCTGTTCGCCGCGACGCCGAATGCCGATGTGGAGAGCATCCGCGCGCGGGTGGCTGCGAGGCAGAAGGAGAGGGCGAGAGCCTGAGGGTTTTCTCCTTGTGAGCCACTTCGCTCAGAACGGTTCATGGTTTAGTGGAAGCGCGAGGCATACCCCCCTCTGGCTTGCCAGCCATCTCCCCCTCAAGGGGGGAGATTGGTCTGCGTCGATGACGGCACTTATTCTGGAAATGTTGGCGATTGGCGGAAGCGGCAATGACAGCGTAATCTCCCCCCTTGAGGGGGAGATTGCTGGCAAGCCAGAGGGGGGTGTAGTGCCCCCCAGCGTTTTTTCCATTAAACCATGAACCGTTCTGCTAAACCATGAACCGTTCTGCGCTGACGGCTATCGCTGATGCCGCGTCAGTCCCCTGACAATATCATCCGCTGAAATCTTGCCGATGATCTGGCCGTTTTCGACGATGCCGACGTCGCCGCTGCTTCTCGCCACCGCATGCATGATTTCGCGCACGGGTGTTTCGCGCTTTACCGTGGCGGCGAAGGGGCGGGAGGGGAAGGTGCTGCGGGCGAATGGCGCCATGATGTCGCCTGCGCGGAGCACGCCCAGCGGGTTCATATGCGCGACGAAATTGGCGACGTAATCATCGGCTGGTTCGGCCAAAATTTGCTGAGGGGTGCCGCACTGGACGATGCGGCCGCCTTCCATGATGGCGATGCGGTTGCCGATCTTCATGGCTTCATCGAGATCGTGGCTGACGAAGACGATGGTCTTGTGCAGCCGTGCCTGAAGATCGAGCAACTCGTCCTGCAACCGGGCACGGATCAGCGGATCGAGCGCGGAGAAGGGCTCGTCCATCAGCAGGATCGGCGCGCCGGTGGCGAAGGCGCGGGCAAGGCCGACGCGCTGTTGCATGCCGCCGGAGAGTTCGCCCACTTTACGGGAGGCCCAGTCCTTTAAGCCAACCAGTTCCAATTGCCGCTGTACCACACTTCCGCGCTCGGCTTTCGTAAGGCCTGATATTTCCAGGCCGAAGCCGACATTCTCCTCCACCGTGCGCCAGGGCAGCAGGCCGAATTGCTGGAACACCATGGACACCAGATGCGTGCGCAGGTGCCGCAACGCCGCCTCGTCGGCCTTGCCGACATCGGTGGAGCGCCCGCCATTATGCACCATCACCTGGCCGCGCGTGATCGGGTTCAGCCGGTTGATCGCGCGCAGGAGCGTGGATTTCCCTGAGCCGGACAGGCCCATCAGGACGAGGATTTCGCCTTCCCGGATTTCGAGCGAGCAATCATGCACGCCTAATATATGGCCGGTCTCCGACTGGATCTGTGACCGGGTAGCGCCCCGGTCGGCAAGCGCAAGCGCATCCTTTGTCTGCTTGCCGAAGACGATCGAGACGCTGTCGAGGGAAATCGCCGTCATCTCATTTCTCCTTATTTCAAGTCGCATGATCTTGTCCGAAAAGTCTGCAACTTTTCCGGGATCATGCTTTGGATCGGAACATGCGGTCGAGCACGATGGCGACGACGACGATGACGAGGCCTGCCTCGAAGCCCAGCGCGGTGTTGACTGAGTTCAGCGCGCGCACCACCGGCACGCCGAGACCGTCCGCGCCAACCAGCGCGGCGATGACCACCATGGATAGCGACAGCATGATCGTCTGCGTCAGCCCGGCGAGGATTTGCGGCTTGGCGTGGGGGAGCTCGATTTTCCACAGGAGCTGGCGGCGCGAGGCGCCGAAGGCTTCGCCGGCCTCGATCAGGGAAGACGGAGTGGATGAAATGCCGAGCTGGGTGAGGCGGATCGGGGCGGGGAGGACGAAGATGACTGTCGCCAGCAGGCCCGGCACCATGCCGATGCCGAAGAAGACGATGGCCGGGATGAGATAGACGAAGGTGGGCAGCGTCTGCATCAGGTCCAGCACGGGGCGCATGGCGGCATAGAGCTTCGGACGGTGCGCGGCGGCGATGCCGAGCGGCACGCCCAGCCCCATGCAGAGGACGCAGGATGAGAGAACCAGCGTCAGCGTCTCCATCGTCTGGCTCCAATATCCCTGATTGAGGATGAAGAGGAGGCCGAGGACGACAATCGCGACGATTGAGAGTTTTCGCTGCAGGAACCATGCAATCGCGGCGAAGATGGCGATCATGATGAGCGGGGGCGGGGTGTTGAGAGCGAACAGGAGCCCGTCGATCAACGTCTGCATGATGGCGGCAAGCGCATCGAAAGCCCAGGTGAGGTTTTCCGTCAGCCAGTCTACGGCAGCCTTGGCCGTGCGCCCGACAGGGATCTTGTACTCCGTCAACCAATTCAAATTTCTGGTTCCCCTGTGTTTAGATTATTTGAAACGCTGGCTCAGATACCCCCCTCTGCCCTGCCGGGCATCTCCCCCTCAAGGGGGGAGATTACGCTTTCATAGACGTTCGGCGCCAATCGCCAGCCTTGCAGAAGGAAGGCAGAGGGTGGTGTCAGCCAATCTCCCCCCTTGAGGGGGAGATGCCCGGCAGGGCAGAGGGGGGTATTTATCAAGCACTGCCCTCAAAGCCCCAACGCCGCCTTCACCGCCGCCAGCCCATCGCCGCCATCCGTCGTCGTCACCCCCGCCAGCCATTTGTCCAACACCGCCGGGTTGGCCTTCAACCACTCCTTGGCGGCTTTCGCGGGTTCCTCGCCATCGTCCAGAATCTTGCCCATGATCGCATTTTCCATATCGAGCGAGAATTCCAGATTGGTCAGGAACTTGCCGACATTGGGGCATTCCGCGGTATAACCGGCGCGGACATTGGTGCTGACTGTGGCGCCGCCGAAATCGGGGCCGAAGAACTCATCGCCGCCGGAGAGATATTCGATCTGGAAATTCTTGTTCATGGGATGTGGCGCCCAAGCGAGGAAGACGATCGGCTCCTTGCGCTTCACATCCTTGGCGACCTGCGCCAGCATTCCCTGCTCGGAGGACTCCGCCACCTGGAAGTCCTTGAGACCGAAGGCGTCCTTCTTGATCATGTCGAGGATCAGGCGGTTGCCGTCATTGCCGGGCTCGATGCCATAGATCTTGCCGCCGAGCTGATCCCTAAATTTGGCGATGTCCTTGAAATCCTTCAGCCCCGCCTCATAGGTGTATTTCGGCACGGCGAGGGTGTATTTTGCGCCGGTCAGGTTGGTGCGCAGCGTTTCCACCGTCTTGTTGTCGAGATAGGGCTGGAGATCGGCATTCATGGACGGCTTCCAATAGCCGAGGAAAACGTCGATATCCTTCTTCGAAAGCGAGGCATAGGTGACGGGAACCGACAGGATCTTAATGTCCGTCTTGTAGCCCAGACCTTTCAGGATTTCCGTCGTCACTGCCGTGGTGGAGGTGATGTCGGTCCAGCCGACATCGGAAAAGCGCACGGTGGAGCAGCTTGTCTGTTCGGCGGCCTGGGCGGCGGGAACAAGTGAAAATGCGAGGAAGGATGACGCGATTGCGAGGATCGAGGATTTCATGGTGGTCTCCATTGCCGGGCTCATTTTTCTCCGGTCTCCGATTTCAGAGCCAATCACCAAAGCGGCGGTCATTCAAGCACCGGGGCGGTGAAAAGTGCTTGTTAGAGACAAATTGGGACTTGGGGCAAGCCGCCTCCAGTCGTCATCCTCGGGCTTGTCCCGAGGATCCACGGCTAGGAGGCGGAAGCAGCGATATCATTCGCTAAGGGATCGTAAATTAACCTGCCCCGATATCGACCGTATTCGCTACTGGATTGCGCCGAGATGATATTCAAGGCAGCGCCCCCTTTGCCGTGGATCCTCGGGTCAAGCCCGAGGATGACGACTGGAGGAGATGAAAGTGGTCGACAGGATAGCGAGGCGCTATCCCGCCAGAGTTTTCATTTGATGCAAAACCCTTTATCCCAGTGGCAACCAAACCCGGATATCCCGCTGCCCATGGAACTTCCCACACATTTGAGGCTCGCCGTCGATGCGGCGCTGGAAGGCATTCCGCTTGGCCGTTTGAAGGATGCCGCCGATCTGCTTTCGCGCCGCTACCGGGCGGAGACGCGGGACGGGGCTTTGCATCTCTCAAGCGATCTTGCGGCGCGGGCTTATCTCGCGACACGGCTGCCCGCGACCTATGCGGCGGTGCGGGCGAGCATGACGAGCGCTGCCGAGCTCGCCCCGGATTTCGCGCCCGCGAGCCTGCTCGATGTGGGCGCCGGGCCCGGCACGGCGCTATGGGCGGCAAGCGATTGCTGGCCGTCGCTGGAAAAGGCGGTGATGCTGGAGGCGAGCCCGGCGATCCGCGCGGTGGGCGAGGCGCTCTCGACGCATTCCCGGCTTGGCAGCATCGAATGGCGGGCGGCGGATGTGGCGAAAAGCTTGGCCGAAGAACGGCAATTCGATCTGGTGACGCTTGCCTATGTGCTGGACGAGCTTTCGCCGGAGGAGGGGCTAAAGCTCACGGAAAAGCTCTGGCAGGCGACGGCGGGGATGCTGGTGGTGGTGGAACCTGGAACGCCCGCCGGCTGGCGGCGGATGATGGCGGTGCGCCACCGGCTTATCGAAGAGGGCGCGCATCTCGTCGCTCCCTGTGCGCATGTGGCAACATGCCCGCTCATCGCCCCGGACTGGTGCCATTTCTCGCGCCGGGTGGCCCGCTCGCGTCTGCATCGGCTGGCGAAGGGCGGCGAGGTGCCGTGGGAGGATGAGAAATATATCTACCTCGCCGCCACGCGCTTTCCCGCCACGGCGGCTAATGCGCGTGTGCTCGCGCCGCCGAAGGCGAGTTCCGGCAGGATCGCGCTGAAGCTTTGCCTCCCCGATGGGACGGTGGGGGAGAGGCTTTTCACCAAGCGGGACGGGGAGGGGTATAGGCGGGCGAGGAGGATGGATTGGGGGGATGTAGGGTAAGATCGGACTTGTAATTACAGCGGGCAGGTGCAATCCATCTCGAAGCAACCACCAATCGAGAGTTTGCCAGAGTTAGCTTGAAACGGATTCCTCGCTCCGTCGTCATTCTCGGGCTTGTCCCGAGAATCTGCTGCGGTTTGAGCCGTTAGAACCGTAATTGCTTTTCTTTGTTCTTATGGCAGATTCTCGGGACAAGCCCGAGAATGACGGCACCGAGCGGCGGTTTAATCTAGTTCTGACTAATTCTAAACAATGGGGCGTGTGCTTCATGTCTCGCGAGAAACCTTCCAGTTTCGCTATGTTCCGTTCCCGTCTCGCATTACAATGGCGCGCGCTTCGCGCCGCCTTGCTCGACCGCGATGCATTGCGCCGCGCGTTTTTGTGCATGGTCCCGACCGGTGGTCCCATCGTTGCGGGCGTGGCGATGGGGAAGCCGGAGGCGGGGCTTATCGGCGGGGTGATCGGCGTCCTACTCTATTTCGCCGACGCCGATGGCGGCTGGCGATCGCGTTTTTTCGTCCTTGCGCTAAACGTCGCCGGACTGTTCGCGGGCACATTGGCGGGATTCATCATCGCGGGGGATCACCCCCTCTTCTGGATCGTTTTCGCGCTCACGGCCTTTGCCGCAGGCTATCTCTATCGCGTAGGTCCGGCGCAGGCTATGGCGATGCGGCTTGCCGCCCTGGCGATGACCGTATCCGTCGGCATACCGGAAGCCGATCCCTATCTCATTGCCTTTTCGATTGGCGCGGTGGCGCTGGTCCTACTCACGCGCCTCATCGATCACGGGCTATTCGGCCCGCTGCCCTTGTTGCGTGCGCCGGCTGGCGCAACGCCGCCAATACAGAATGGCTGGGTCCGCTTTGCCCTGGCTTATGCCTTCGCGGCAGTGGTGGGGCTCTGGATCGGCATGGAAATGGACCCGACCCACGCGATCTGGGTGGTGATAACAACCATGCTGGTGATGCAGCCCGACGCGCGCTCAAGCTATGTGAAGGTGGTGGAGCGCACGGTTGGCACCTTTGCCGGTGCTTTGTGCGGCTGGGTGATTGTGATGCTGTTCGGCTCGCCGGCCTTGCTGTGCGTGGCGGTTGTCATCCTGGCGCTGTTGACGCCGCACCATTTCGCCCGCCGCTATTGGCTGCACACCACCATCATCACGGCGCTGATCCTCATCGCCTACGATCTTGTCGAACTGGGCTCAGACCGCGTATCGGCACTGTTCATCGAGCGCGTGCAGGACATGCTGGTCGGCAGCAGCCTAGCCATAATCGCCACCGCCGCGGCTTTTCCGTGGGGGAAGCGGACGGGTGGGGATGCGGAGACCTCGCTGTAGGGTGAGATGCGTTATAAATATCCCGGCAGAAACAGGAGAAAGCGCACATGCCGGCAGAAAAAGTGAAAGGCCCCGCTTCCTATTTTCCTTCCATCGAGAAAACCTACGGCCAGCCGATCAGCCACTGGCTAGCGGTGCTGGATGGGCTGAAGGGGAAGAAGCATATGGAGATGGTGTCGGTGTTGAAGACGGAGCACGGGCTGGGGCATGGACATGCCAATGCGCTGGCGGCGTATTATTTGGCGGAGGATAAAGGGTGAGCGGGAGCATATGGCATCGCAGGGCGAAGGGCGCAGAAGTGCCGTGGGAAGACGAGAAATTTATTTACCTCGCTGTTTGCGAGGTTTCTCGGCGTGGCGGCACATGCCCGCGTACTCACGCTGCCGAAAGCGTGTTCAGGCAAGGTGGAGCTGAAGCTGTGTCTGGCGGATAGGGCGGTGGTGAAAAGGCTGGTTACGAAGCGGGACGGGGAGGGGTATAGAAGGCGCGGAGGGTGAACTGGGGGATGTGAGGAAGACACAGATTGGGGAGAATGATGAAAAAAAATAACATGAACAAAATTATTGGACAACAAATTCAAAAAGTTCCTCGGTTATTGCTTCGTAAGGTTCTTCAACGAAAGCTTGAGGAGCAGAACATCCATGATGATGGATTGCTGGAAGCCTTAACGGACCATATTTTATCCCAATCCGCAGAACAGTTTCGTTGGGAGGATGGAAGTGAAGGTACAGATAAAAACTTAACTTTAACGCTCACTGAGGAGGACTCAAATAACTTAATAAATGACTATAAAAATTTTGTTGAGCTAAAAGTACCGAAATTGGTTCGGAATGTCATTAAATCCGGCGCTAAATTACAAGTAAAAAATTTAGGAAAGCGATGGGCTGAATTAAAAATAAACGATTTTAATGAAATGCGCCATTTTCGGGATCACCTAGAGTTGCGATGGGCTTCAGGGCTTGATGTGCTGCGTATGCTACTTATTGCTTCAAGAGAGATTGGGGAGACATTTTCACAAAAATTATTCCGATCAAAAGCAAAAAGAGGATTGGTGAAGCGCGAAGCAATTGTATTATTGCACATGCGTGCATGTCAAACAACTTTGGAAATTGTTACATTATTAGAAAATGGTCTTCCTGATGGAGCCTACGCACGCTGGCGAACGCTCTATGAAATTTCAGTTGTGGCTTTCGTTATTGATCGCTTTGGGGATGAAATTGCCGAACGATACCTAGCGCACGATTTGGTGAGTATGAGAGAATATATTATAAATGAATATAAACATGAGGGTCGTAAGTATGAACCTCAATCTCTTGAGGGAGAAGAAAAAGAAATAGAGGAAGGGTTCCAAAGGGTTATAGCGGAATTTGGACAATCTTTTGCTGGGCCATATGGCTGGTCTGCTGATTCGCTGAGCTTGAAAAGCCCTCGTTTTCAAGATTTAGAGAAGGCAATAAATTGGGTGGCTCTCCCTCCGCAATATAAATGGTCTAGTTATAAGATTCATGCCGGAGTAGCTGGTACTGTCAGGACTCTTGGATTTGTGGGGAATAATCATTTTATCCATGCTGGCGCGACGAATGCCGGTCTAGAAACGCCCGCGATAAATACAGCATTTTCACTTGTGCATATGACGTCGCTGCTTTTTGGCAAATTGAACGATATTGAAACACAAATACACCTTCGTTCTTTGATTTTGCTGCGCGATAAAGTCGTTAAGAAATGTCAAAAAACAGCGAGGAAATTAGAACAGGACGAACTGAATTTTCAAAAAGAACTCTGAAGGTAGGGATTTTTAGCGGAGTAATTTAGCATAGAAAGTTATAGCCCCTCACACCGGAATATTCGCCGTCTCCTTCACCTCCTCCATGACAGCATAAGTATGCGTCTCCCTTATCCCCGGTAGCGACAACAGCGCATCCGAGAGAAACCGGCGGTAGTGTTCCATGTCGGCGACGCGGGCTTTGACGAGGTAGTCGAAGCCGCCGGCTACCATGTGGCATTCCATCACGTCGGGGTTCTTGCGCGTGGCTTCGGCGAAGATGTCGAAGACTTCGGGCGTGGTGCGGTCGAGCTTGATTTCGACGAAGACCAGCATCGAGCGGTCGAGCAGCTTGGGCGAGAGCCTTGCGGCATAGCCTGTTATATAGCCGTCGCGGGTGAGGCGCTTTACGCGTTCCGCCGTCGCCGTCTGCGACAGGTTGATGTGTTCGGCCAATTCGGTGTTGGTGAGCCTGCCATTGTCCTGCAGCGCGTGCAGGATCTTGCGGTCCATCTGGTCCAGGTCTTTCATTCCCTAAAAATCCCCCTTTTTAAGGATAAATCGCTATGGGACGTTCATTAATCCGTGAGAACAACTATGTAAAATAAAATATATGGGTGAAAACTCATTCGTTAGCCGCATTTACGCGAGGCTGGGCAGTTTGCCCGGCTGCAAAATGCTCCCAGGAGAAAAACATGACGGTCCAGGCCGCCCCCCGTGCTTCCGCAACGCCTTCTTCCCCGGCAACGGTGATCGCGCCGTTTTCGGCGCCTTATGCGCCGGATGACAATATAGTCGTTCCCGCGCTTTTGAAGGATGTCAGCTTCAGCGCGGAAGCCAACCGGCGCATCGATGAGCGGGCGGGGGGGTATATCGCCTCGATCCGCGCGCAGGCGAGCGGCATTGGCGGGGTGGAGGATTTCCTGCGCGAATATGGGCTTTCCACGCGTGAAGGTCTCGCGCTGATGGTGCTGGCGGAGGCGCTTTTGCGGGTGCCGGATGCGGCCACGCAGGACAAGCTCATCGAGGACAAGCTGAAGCAGGGCCGCTGGTCGGAATATGAGGCGCAGGGCGACACCTGGTTCGTCTCGGCCTCGGCCTGGGCGCTCGGCCTTTCCGCCAAGGTGATCAAGCCGGGCGAGACGCCGGAGGGCGTCATTGCTTCGCTGGTCAAGCGCATGGGCCTGCCGACGGTGCGCACGGCGACCAAGCAGGCGATGCGGTTTCTGGGCCATCATTTCGTGCTGGGCGAGACCATAGCGGAAGCATTGAAGCGGGCGCGTGCGAGCGAGGCCAAGGGCTATCGCCATTCCTTCGACATGCTGGGCGAGGGCGCGCGGACGCTGGCCGACGCCAAGCGCTATTACAAGTCTTATGCCGACGCGATCGATGCCATCGGCAAGGCGACGGGCAGCAAGCCTTTGCCTGACCGTATGGGCATTTCGGTCAAGCTCTCGGCGCTGCATCCGCGGTATCTCGCGACGCATCGCGAGCAGGTGCTGGAGGAGCTGGTGCCGGATGTGCTGGCCTTGGCGCAGAAGGCGATGGCCTATGATCTCAACTTCACCATCGACGCGGAGGAGGCGGACCGGCTGGAACTTTCGCTCGACGTGATCGACCGGGTGTTCGCCGATCCTTCGCTTGAAGGCTGGGACGGTTTCGGCCTCGCCATTCAGGCCTATCAGAAGCGGGCATTGCAGGTGATCGAGCATATCGAGCGGCTCACGGAAAAGCTTGGGCGGCGCATGATGGTGCGGCTCGTCAAGGGCGCCTATTGGGACACGGAGGTGAAGCGCGGGCAGGAGCGGGGGCTGGCGGATTATCCTGTTTTCACGCGCAAGCCGGCGACGGATGCTTCTTACTTGGCTTGCGCCAAGCGGATGCTTAGCGCACGCCCGCGCATCTTCCCGCAATTCGCCACGCATAATGCGCTGACGGTCGCCACGATTCTGGAGATAGCGGGCGGCGACAAGAGCGGCTTCGAGTTCCAGCGGCTGCATGGCATGGGCGAGAGCCTTTACAAGCAGATCACCGAAAAGGGCGAGAAGATCGCCTGCCGCATCTATGCGCCTGTTGGAGGCTATCGCGACCTGCTCGCCTATCTTGTGCGGCGGCTTCTGGAAAACGGCGCCAATTCCTCCTTCGTCTCGATGGTGGGCGATGAGAACATACCGATTTCCGAGCTGCTGGTGCGCCCGGCGCAAAAGCTGGAAGACGGCAGGGGCTATCGTAACCCGGCCATTCCATTGCCGCCCCAGCTTTATGGCAAGCGGCGCAATTCGGCGGGCATCGAATTCGGCGACCGCAAGGAACTGGCCGGGCTTTTGACCGGCATTGCCGCCATCAGGCGCAATGTGGATGCGGTGCCGCTCATTCCCGGTGTCACGGTGTTGAACCAGACGGAGCGGGTGACGTCGCCGGTCGATGGAAGCCAGGTCGGCACGGTGGTTCCGGCCACTGCGGAAGATGCCGGGCGGGCTGTCGAGGCCGCGCGCAAGGGCTTTGTCAAATGGTCGCGTGTGGCTGTGGAAGAACGGGCGGTGGCGCTGGAGCGGGCGAGCGATCTTCTGGAAGCAAACCGCGACCGGCTGATGGATTTGCTGACGCGCGAGGCGGGCAAGACGCTCGATGACGGTATCGCCGAAATCCGCGAGGCGGTGGATTTCTGCCGCTATTACGCGGCGGAGGGGCGTCGCCAGTTCGGCCATGATCAGGTCATGCCGGGGCCGACGGGCGAGGACGACCGGCTGCGCCATCGCGGGCGCGGCGTGTTCGTTTGCATATCCCCTTGGAATTTCCCGCTGGCGATTTTCCTTGGCCAGGTGACGGCGGCGCTTGCCGCGGGCAATGCGGTGATCGCCAAGCCGGCGCCGCAGACGCCGCTCATCGCCTTCGAGGCGGTGAAGCTGCTGCATGAGGCAGGCGTTCCCAAGGATGCCGTGCTCTATGTGCCGGGTGATGGCGCTGTCGGCGCGGCGCTCACCGCGCACCCAAGCATCGGCGGCGTCGCCTTCACCGGCTCGACCAAGACCGCCTGGGCAATCAACCGGACGCTTGCCGCCAAGGATGGCCCTATCGTGCCGCTGATCGCCGAAACGGGCGGCTTGAACGCGATGGTCGTGGACGCGACGGCGCTGGCCGAACAGGTGACGGACGATGTCGTCATGTCCGCCTTCCGCTCCGCCGGGCAGCGCTGTTCGGCGCTGCGCATCCTCTATCTGCAGGAGGATGTGGCCGATTCGATGCTCGAGATGATCGAGGGTGCGGCGCGGGAATTGGTGCTCGACGATCCGGCGTTGCCGTCAACGGATATAGGGCCGATCATCGATGAGGCGCAGCGGACGATGCTGGCGGAGCACATTACGGAAATGAAGAAGACGCAGAAGGTCAGCTTCGCCGGAACCGCGCCGAAGGAAGGCATTTTCTTCGCGCCGCATATCGTTGAGCTGGATCGCCCGGAAGCGCTGACGCGCGAAGTGTTCGGACCGATCCTGCATGTCGTGCGCTGGAAGGCGAGCGAACTCGACAAGGTGCTCGATTCCATCGCCGCTACCGGATACGGCCTCACCTTCGGGCTGCACACGCGCATCGAGGCGACGGTTGCCAAGGCGGTGGACCGGCTGGATGTCGGCAATATCTATGTCAACCGCAACATGATCGGCGCGGTGGTGGGCACGCAGCCCTTTGGCGGCTCGGGACTTTCCGGCACCGGGCCGAAGGCAGGCGGTCCGACCTATCTCACGCGCTTTGCGCTGGAGCAGGTGGTGTCGGTCAACACGGCCGCCGCGGGCGGAAACGCCAGCCTCATCGCTATGGGCGAATGACAGCGCGCATGCAGCCCAAGCGAGTCCGCTGGGCTGCATACTTCTTCAATGCTCGCTTCGGTAGTATTTTAGTAAGGATAGTTTCAACGTAAATGCGAAAAAAGCTTCCGAGCGAAGCTTTTTTCGCTTGCGAATCATTACAACCCAAGATAAGTATATATCCATACTAAATGCTTTTAAGCACGTAGTAGTTGCGAGTTCCCCGATACCCGAATATTGACATCCGGTATTCGGCTAAAGATCAGGTTTAGGGTTTCCGCCCCCGCCTACAACCCTTGCCTGATATTGTCCATGTTCTTGGGCAATGAAAGTCCGGACCGCTTCCACGGTCCGGACTTTTCTTATTTAATTCCCCATAAGGGGCGGTAAACTTTAAGCCTCGGCCTGTATCCCGTCATCCTCGCCCTTGTGGCGAGGATCTACTGCCGGTGCAATTTTCAAAGCATTACTTGTGGATCTCGGCAGATCCTCGCCATAAGGGCGAGGATGACGGGAAAGGCGCGGCTCATGCGGGAAAACCGTTCTCGTCATAGAGGAAATCCTGACTGCGCGCGGCACTTGGTCCGGGCGTAGCTTTCCCTGCAGCGGACGCGCGAATTTCCGCAATCGCCTCCATGCGCCTTTTGAATTCCTCCGGCGATACTTCGGGTTCCGGCACCAGCCGCACGGCGGCATTCCCCTGACCTGTCAGGATCACTTCATCTCCCGCCTCGGCACGGCGTACCAAATCGGCAAGTTGCTCTTTCGCTTCTGCAACGGATATGCGCATTGCGGTCTCCTGTCGTCGAGACTTCCCACGATGGCTTCCAGTTTATCATAAGCGCCCTTCCGGTGTAAGAGAGCAAACTTTCCAGTTGCAAGACGCACAAGTCGGGGCTAACAATTCCGCTCATGAACAATACGCGCGTTATCAAGACCAAGAATGGCTGGTGGTGGGTCCGCTGAAGCGGCCACGCAGTCGTTTTTGCACGCGCGCAAAAAGGAACAGGGCCGCAACGGGATTTCCGGGCGGCCTTTTTGTTTAGCCGTCCGCTTAATAAGCCGCCAAGGCTAAGGGCAACGAAGCTAAAGGACTGATGGCATGACTGCCGAGAACGAAGTGCATGATTATGTGACCGCCGGCGGCATCGGCATTGCGCGGACGCGGGTTGCCACGGCTTATGCCGGCGCGATCGAAGCCAGCATCGATGCGCTGGACGGGCGGCGCGGCGCGGTTTTCTCTTCCAATTATGAATATCCGGGGCGCTATACGCGCTGGGATACGGCGATCATCGATCCGCCTGTCATGATCACTTCGAACGGTCGGCGCATGAAGATCGAGGCGCTCAATGCGCGCGGGGCCGTGCTGCTGCGACCGATCCTCGATGTGCTCGAGCGTCTGCCTGATGTGACTGTTGTCGCGGCGGAGGAAAAGCTGATCGAGCTGACCATCGCCGAGCCGCAACGGTATTTCACAGAAGAGGAGCGCTCGCGCGCGCCTTCGGTGTTCACGGCCCTGCGTGCTATCGTCGGCCTGTTCTTTTCACAGGACGACGCCAGCCTTGGGCTCTATGGCGCATTCGGGTATGACCTCGCTTTCCAGTTCGATCCCATTGCATTCAAGCTTAAGCGTCCCGACGACCAGCGCGATCTGGTGCTTTATCTCCCCGACGAGATATTGGTCTGCGACCACTATTCGGCCAAGGCGTGGTTCGACCGGTATGAGTTTTCCTTCGAGGGAACCTCCACGGAAGGGCTGCCGCGCGAGACCAAGGCCGAGCCGTTCCAGCCTTCGGCCAGCATCCCGCCGCGCGGCGATCATCATCCGGGCGAGTTCGCGCAACTGGTCGAGAAGGCAAAGGAGAGCTTCAAGCGCGGCGATCTTTTCGAGGTGGTGCCGGGTCAGACCTTCTATGAGCGCTGCGAGACCAAGCCCTCGGAGATTTCGCGCCGGCTGAAGGCGATCAATCCGTCGCCCTATTCCTTCTTCATCAATCTGGGCGAGGGGGAATATCTGGTGGGCGCCTCGCCGGAGATGTTCGTGCGGGTCAATGGCCGGCGGATCGAGACCTGCCCGATTTCGGGCACGATCAAGCGCGGCGACGATGCGATCTCGGATTCGGAACAGATCCTCAAGCTGCTCAACTCCAAGAAGGACGAATCCGAACTGACCATGTGCTCGGATGTCGACCGCAACGACAAGAGCCGGGTGTGCGAGCCGGGCTCCGTCCGGGTCATCGGGCGGCGGCAGATCGAGATGTATTCGCGGCTGATCCACACCGTCGATCATATCGAGGGTCGCTTGCGCGAAGGCATGGACGCCTTCGACGGGTTCCTGAGCCATGCCTGGGCCGTGACGGTGACGGGGGCGCCGAAGCTCTGGGCGATGCGTTTCATCGAGGAAAACGAAAAGAGCCCGCGCGCCTGGTATGGCGGCGCGATCGGCATGGTGCATTTCAACGGCGACATGAACACCGGCCTGACGCTGCGCACCATCCGCATCAAGGATGGCATCGCGCAGGTGCGGGCGGGCGCGACGCTGCTCTACGATTCCATTCCCGAAGAGGAAGAGGCTGAGACGGAACTGAAGGCCTCCGCCATGCTCTCGGCCATTCGCGACGCGCACAAGCCCAATGCGGGCGGAGAGGCGCGCGCAGCGTCCCGCGTCGGCGAGGGGCTGTCGATCCTGCTCGTCGACCACGAGGATTCCTTCGTGCACACGCTGGCGAATTATTTCCGCCAGACCGGCGCGACGGTTTCAACGGTTCGCTCGCCGGTGGCGGAAGAACTGTTCGACCGGATCAAGCCGGACTTGGTCGTGCTTTCGCCTGGTCCAGGCAAGCCTGATGATTTCGACTGCAAAGGAACCATCGCCAAGGCGCGCGAGCGCAACCTGCCGATCTTCGGCGTCTGCCTCGGATTGCAGGCGCTCGCGGAGGCCTATGGCGGCACGCTCAGGCAATTGCATGAGCCGATGCACGGCAAGCCGTCGCGCATCCGTGTGCTCAAGCAGGGCCGCATCTTCTCCGGCCTTCCGAAAGAGGTGACCGTCGGGCGCTATCACTCGATCTTCGCCGATCCGGTGCGCCTGCCGGACGAATTCATCGTTACGGCAGAGACGGAGGACGGCGTCATCATGGCGTTCGAGCACAAGAAGGAGCCGATCGCGGCGGTGCAGTTCCACCCCGAATCGATTATGACGCTGGGCCATGACGCCGGAATGCGCATGATCGAAAATGTCGTGGCGCATCTGCCAAGGCGGGCGAAAGAACGAGCGGCGTGAAGGAATAGTGAGCGGTGAGCAGTAAGCCGTGAGCAGAGATCGCTATTTCGCTGCTCACTGCTCACTGCTCACGGCTTACTGCTCACTCGGGGAACCCTATGGACGCGAAGAAAAAGATTCAGCTTCTCTCCGCCTGGTCCATCCCGGTCGCGGCTTGCGTTCTTGCGCTGAAATATGTCGCCTTCGCCATCACCGGCTCAGTGGCGCTTTATTCCGATGCGCTTGAATCCATCGTCAATGTGATCGCGGCCTTCGCCGCCTGGTGGGCGATCCGCGTCAGCCACAAGCCAGCCGACCAGAACCATCCTTTCGGCCATCATAAGGCTGAATATTTTTCGGCGGTGCTCGAAGGCGTGCTCATCGTTCTGGCGGCGCTGCTGATTTTCCACCAGGCCTGGGGAGCGTTGCAGGCGCCGCGGACGCTGACCGATCCCTGGGTCGGTCTCGCCATCAATGGCGTGGCATGCGTCGTCAATTTCGTGTGGGCGCTTGTCCTCGTCCGCGCTGGTACCCAGGAAAAGTCTCCGGCGCTTCTCGCCGACGGCAAGCACATCATGACCGATGTGGTCACCTCGGCCGGGGTGGTTATCGGCCTCGTCGCGGCGGTATTCACGGGCTGGGATGTCCTCGATCCGCTTCTGGCGGTGATCGTTGCCCTCAACATCCTCTGGCAGGGCTGGCATGTCATCAATTCGTCGGTGCAGGGGCTGATGGATGTGGGCGTCGAGCTTGACGAGACCATCCGCATCCGCGACGTCATTTCAGCCAATGCGAGCGGGGCGCTTGAGGTGCACGATCTCAAAACCCGCATCGCCGGCCGCGCCACCTTCATCGAGTTCCACATGGTGGTGGAAGCCAAGATGAGCGTCGGCGACGCGCATGTCATCTGCGACCGCATCGAGGACGCGCTGAAGGCGATGATCCCGAGCGCCCGTGTGGTTATCCATGTGGAGCCGGAGGAAGAGGCGAAGCTGCCGAGGGGAACGGCCGCGGTGCCGTTTGCTTGAGGATTGGCATCCTCCTTCCCCCTTGCGGGGAAGGTGCCCGCGGAGCGGGCGGATGGGGGTGGCGACGGTTACACCTCTGCTGGAAACCGTAGCGCAAACGTCACCACCCCCACCCGGCCCTTCGGGCCACCCTCCCCGCAAGGGGGAGGGAAGGGGCGCTTTAATTTTCTTGCGTCCATCCATCACCTCGATTATCAATTGTTTCCATGACCACGCGCGCCGCCATCTCTCCTTCTGCCCGCTCCGTTTTCACGGACGCGACGGCGCGCGCGCCACTCTCGCTTCTTCTCGGCCTTATCGGCGACCGTCGGGCTCGTTGAGGGGAGCGTCCGGCGGTCGAATGGTCGCCAGACCTCATGCTCCCCAGCTTTTCATCACAATCGCACGAGATTAACGCCGCCGACATCCGGTCACATGCTGCCGGTATGTTGTTCCGGCCAGAGAGATACGAGAACCGCAATGAACGAGAACAAAGCTCCCTCCGCCTTTGCCAAGGGAATGCCCGTCGCCGCCACGAAGTACCAGGCTTACCCGGCGGTCGATATCCCCGACCGGACGTGGCCGGGAAAGCGCATCGAGAAGGCGCCGGTCTGGTGCTCCGTGGATTTGCGCGACGGCAATCAGGCGCTGATCGATCCGATGGGGCATGACCGCAAGGCGCGCATGTTCCAGCTCCTGCTCGACATGGGCTTCAAGGAAATCGAGATTGGCTTTCCCTCGGCGTCGCAGACCGATTTCGATTTCGCGCGCTGGTGCGTGGAGGAGGGGAATGTTCCTGACGATGTGTCGCTGCAGGTGCTGGTGCAGTGCCGGCCCGAGTTGATCACCCGCACCTTCGAGGCGCTGGAAGGCGCGCATCGCCCGATCATCCATTTCTACAATTCGACCAGCGAATTGCAGCGCCGGGTGGTGTTTGCCAAGGATGTGGCGGGCATCAAGCAGATCGCCACCGATGCGGCCAAGATGATCACCGACATGGCGGCGAAGGCGGGTGGCGGCTACCGTTTCGAATATTCGCCGGAGAGCTTTACCGGCACGGAGCTGGAAGTGGCGCTCGAAATCTGCAACGCGGTGACCGAGATCGTCAGGCCCACGCCCGAGAACAAGCTCATCATCAACCTGCCATCGACGGTGGAGATGGCCACGCCCAACATCTATGCCGACCAGATCGAATGGATGTGCCGCAATCTCGACAATCGCGAGAATTTGATCATCTCGCTGCATCCGCACAACGACCGTGGCACCGGCATCGCGGCGACCGAGCTTGGCCTCATGGCGGGCGCAGACCGGGTGGAGGGGACGCTGTTCGGCAATGGCGAGCGCACCGGCAATGTCGATGTGGTGACGCTGGCGCTCAATATGTTCACGCAGGGCGTCGATCCGGAACTCGACTGCACGGATATCAACCGGATGAAAGAGACTTACGAATATTCGAACCAGCTGAGGATCGCGGAGCGGCACCCTTACGTGGGCGAGCTCGTCTATACGGCGTTTTCGGGCTCGCATCAGGACGCGATCAACAAGGGCATGAAGGCGATCCGGCAGGCCAACAAGCCGCTGTGGGAAGTGCCTTATCTCCCCATCGATCCGCAGGATGTGGGGCGCTCCTACGAGGCGATCATCCGGATCAATTCTCAATCGGGCAAGGGCGGCATCGCCTATATCCTGCAGGCCGATTACGGGTTGAACCTGCCGCGCAATCTGCAGGTCGAGTTCCGCGACGTGATCCAGCAGATCACCGATGAGGAAGGCAAGGAGTTGCCGTCAAAGCGCATTCATGACGAGTTCCAGAGGGTCTATGTGGAGCAGCCCGCCGGGCGGCTGAAGTTTATCGACCATCACACCTACCCGGACCCTGAGCGCAAGGGACGCCGGATCATGGCCGCTGAAATTCTCGACAATGGCGAGACGAAGCGGATCGAGGGCAATGGAACCGGGCCGGTTGACGGCTTCGTCGATGCGCTGTCGCATTATCTCGGCGTCAAGCTTTCGGTGGTCGATTATTCGGAGCACTCGCTGCGCCAAGGCTCCGATGCCTCGGCTGTCTGCTATATGGAAATCGCCCATCCCGGCGGCAAGATTTTCGGTGTCGGCATCAATGACAACATCGTCACCGCTTCGCTTGAGGCAATCATCTCGGCGGCGAACAGGGTGATTGGGTAGGGCAGTAAGGCAATAGGGCAGTAGGGCAATATGTAACCAAAAACATACTGACTTATTGCCTTCCTGCCCTATTCCCCTTTAGGTTGATGGCTGATTAACCGAGACACGGAACATGCCATGAGCGAGAAGAGCGAAAAGGCCGGTTCAGCCGGAGCTACGGTGCACCGGCTTTCGGAAGCGATGCGCTTGGCGAAAATCGCCGCGGCAGACCGTGGTGATGTCGTGATCGACATGAAGGAGGCTGATCGCATTCGGCTGGAACTTCTGGCGCAGGATCTTCAGCCGGTGTTCGATGAGGTTCCCGCCGACGATCCGCAATGGGATTTCGCGCTTTCCACCGGCTTGCAGCCGCGCTTGTGGATCGACGCCACCGCGCATGTGATGATGGCGCGCGATCGTCGCACCTATCGTTTCGTCCGCGATACGCGGCTGGGGCGTATCGTCGTGGCCGAAACGATCGACATCAAGCCTATTTCCGATGCCGTGACCGCCTATATCGCGGAGCGCATTGTTGAGCGGGAACGCCTTCTCGAAGGCGATCTCGTCTCCTTGCGCGGCGGTGAGCCGGTGGCGAACGTTCCGCGACAAGAGGCTGCGAAAGTGCCGGTTTCCGTACAGGCGGCAGCGCTTGCCGTGCCGCCCAGACGCAGCCGCTGGACCGGCTTCGTTGCCGGGCTCGTCTGGTTTTTGATCGGCGCGCTTATCGCGTGCGGCCTGGTGCTGGTGCTTTTGCAGGATCGGATTGGCATGGTGGTTTGAGAGTGAATAGTGCTATTCACTACTTACACGAGCTCATGCTCAGCGATCGTTACGACTTCCTCATCCGGGCCGACGATGCCACGCTCAGTCAGGCGGCATGTCCACGTTCCATCTTCCCGTTTTCCAATACTGAAAAGATTGAAACGCGCCGCGGGGCGCTTCCCGCCCAAATTCTGGCTGGCGGAGGGGACGCAGATGACGGGCACTTTTCCCGAAGGGCCTTCGATCGCATGGCGGGTGGCGAGGTGGGTGTGGCCGTGAATGATCAACTCCGCGCCATGTTTTGCGATGATTTTCTGGAACCGCCTGATGCCGAAGAGCCGCTTGTGGGCGGGCGCAGCGCCGCGCACCGGCGGATGATGGATCATCACCACCCGGAACAGACCGCGCCTGGCCGCCTCATCCAGCATCTTCCCTAAGCGTTCAGCTTGTTGGCGGCTGAAGTCACCACTTGCCAGGAAGGGCGCGGTGGCGCGCGCGGAGGAAACACCGATCAGCGCTACGTCTTCGCGTACGCGCATATAGGGAAACTCTACACGATTGCCGGCATTATCGATGCCATCGCCGCGCATCCATGGCTCCCAGAGGTGGCAGGCCTTGTCGAGCGCGCCGGGCACATAGGCGTCGTGATTACCCGGAACAAGGGAGACATCCGCGGGGGCGCCCAGCGTTTCGAGCCAGAGCCTTGCTGTCTCCAATTCAAGGTTGAGCGCCAGATTGACGAGATCGCCCGTGACGGCGATATGATCCGGGGCGAGGGCCTTGATATCGGTAGTCAGCGCTTCGAGCACGCCGCCGGTCATTGTGCCCTGGCGGTTGCGCAGCCAGTTGATGTAGCCGGTGATGCGCTTGGACATCAGCTCCCGATAGGTGATGCCGGGGAGCGGGGAAAGATGTATGTCGGAAATGTGCGCCAAGTGAAACATGCGGACGGGTTTAAACCCGGATGCCGGATAAAAGCAAGGAAACGCCAGATATGACGCAAACCGGCAGGAAAGTGCGGCGCTGGCTGTTCCGTACCTATTTCCTGTTGCGCCGCCCGATGACGCTGGGCGTTCGCGCGGCGGTGCTGGACGAGGCGGCGGGCACGGTATTCCTCGTCCGCCATACATATCTGCCGGGCTGGCACCTGCCTGGCGGCGGAGTGGAAACCGGCGAGACTTTCGCCGAAGCGCTGGCCAAGGAATTGCGGGAGGAGGGCAATATAGAGCTGACCGGGCCGGCGGAGCTTTTTGCGCTCTATATGAATGCCCATGCCTCCAGGCGCGATCACGCGGCGCTCTATGTCTGCCGTCATTTCCGGCAGCGCGGCCCACGCCTCGCAAATTGGGAAATCGCCGAGGTCGGGTTCTTTCCCCTCGATGCCCTGCCGGAGGGGACCACCGCTTCCACCCGCCGGCGCCTTAAAGAGATCCTTGAAGGGGAGACGCCGACTGAGCTGTGGTGAATATCCAAGCGGTTTGAATCGGTGGGGATGGTATTCCGGCAAAACGATTCAGGCTGTAACGGCTTGGCAACCACCTATGATTAATTTCGTTTACGTCGGTGCGTTTTGGTGTTAGGAGCCGTCTGTACATTTGGGAGATATGTCTTTGACGGGAATGCTCTTCATCCGACGATGATACCGGACCGGCGCTCAAGCGCTGCGTAGCACCTGTCCGCGCCTTGCTTTTCCGCTCCAGGCGCGCCGATTTCTCAAATTGCGATCCTCTTGCCATGTTGCAACTCGAACTGACCTACGCGCAGGAAGACCCCGCGCACGATCCCGAGATCGAAGCCATCAATGCCGAGGCCTTCGGGCCGGGGCGTTTTACCCGCGCGGCCTATCGCATCCGCGAGGGCGGGGCGCATGATCGCGCGCTGTCCTTCGTTGCCCTGCAAGGCGGCATTGTCGTGGGTTCCGTACGGATGACGCACGTGGTGATCGGCACGACGCCGGCGTTGCTGCTTGGTCCGCTCGCCGTGCGACCTGAATGGAAGAACCGCGGCATTGGCCGGGCGCTGATGCGCATGGCTATGGACGCGGCGAGGCTCGCCGGCCATCGGCTGGTGGTGCTCGTGGGCGACGCGCCTTATTATGAGCCTTTCGGCTTCAGCAAGGTGGAACCTGGCCAGATATCGATGCCCGCGCCTGTCGATCCCAACCGGATGCTCGCCTGCGAGCTTGTCCCGCAGGCGCTGGAGAATGTTTCAGGGGTGATGAGGCACGCGGCGAGGGCTTGGACGGCGTTTTTAAAATAGAACCGCTGGTGGGGCATCTCACCCCCCTCTGCCTTGCCAGGCATCTCCCCCTCAAGGGGGGAGATTACGCCTTCATGAAGGTTGGCACCAATCGCAAACGTTGAAGATTGGGCAGCAAAATTTGTGTCAGCCAATCTCCCCCCTTGAGGGGGAGATGCCTGGCAAGGCAGAGGGGGGTGAGAACGTCGAGCAGAAATTTCTGCCCCTACCGCCCCTCGCGATACCACATGCCCCCCAGCACCAGCAGCATGGCGGCAAGGGCCAGGAAGCCCGAGAAGAGCGGCAGGCTGTGCACGCTTTTCAGCGCCGTATCGCCGGTTTCGTGCAAACCGATCCAGCTTTTGCCGCTTGCCGCACCTGCGTTGCGCACGGAGATGATACCGGGCGTCTCGATGTCTGCCTGACCGGGCGCCGCCCGCAGGCGCCGGACGCTGCCGCCGGTCTCGTTTGCCAGCGGTTCCAGCTTGGCTATGGTCGAGACGCTGTCGGCGAATTCCGGCGCGTCGACGGGGCCGATATGCGCAAGCGTGTTCAAATCGCCGTTGGCGACCTGGAACAGGCCGATTTCATCGGTTTGAAGCGTGCCGCTGAAAATGCCTGGTCCGCTCTGTATAAGCGGTACTTCCAGTCGCTTGCCGGACGGAGTGACGACATTGGCATTACCGGGATTGTCGCCGAGCGTCTGTCGCCGGATTTGCAGCGCGCCGCCATTGTCGCTCGCCGTTAGCGCTTCCTCCTCCAGTTCCGGTTCCTGCATTAGCCAGTGGGCGATGCGGCGGTAGAGCGCGGCATAGGGGCCGCCGCCCTCGAAGCCGCGCGCCCAGAGCCAGCCCTGATCGGAGAGGAACATGCCGACACGGCCTTCACCGACCCGGTTGAGAACCAGGAGCGGCTTGTTGTCGGCGCCGTTCATGATGGTTTCGCCCTGTGGCTGGTTCACATCGACGATGCGGAACCAGCGGCTCCAATGCGGCGGTTCCTGGCCTCCGCCTTCCAGACCTCGCGTTACGGGATGGCGTTTGCCCAGATCGGTCAGGCGCGGATAGAAGGCCTTCTCGGTGATCCCACCGGTCGGAAGCGCCGGCAGGGCGTTGAAAAGCGGCGTGTTTGCGATCGATCGATCACCGGCATATTCGGACCCGGCGGCGATGAGCAACGCGCCGCCGTTTTGCACATATTGGGCCATGAAATCATAGTAGATCAGAGGCATCACGTCGCGATGCTGATATCGATCGAGAATGATCAGATCGAAATCCTCGATCTTTTCCACGAAAAGCTCGCGCGTCGGGAAGGCAATCAACGACAGTTCATGAATCGGCGTGCCATCCTGCTTTTCCGGCGGGCGCAGAATGGTGAAATGGACGAGATCGACGGAGGCGTCAGATTTGAGAAGATTGCGCCAGGTCCGCTCGCCATTATGCGGTTCGCCCGAGACGAGCAGTACCTTCAGATTGTCGCGGATGCCATCGACCTTTGTCACGGCGCGATTGTTGGTTTCGGTCAGTTCGCCGGGCAGGGGATCGGTACGGATTTCGACGATGTTGGCGCCGGCCCGGGGCAAGGTGACTTCCACTGGCGTCTCGACACCGATGCGCGCGTTTTGCTCATTCACGACTTCGCCGTTTACGAGGGTTTGCACACGCGCCGTTCCTTCGCCCGGTGAAGCGCCGCCTTCATCGGTGACGGTATAGACGAATTGCTGCGGCTTGGCGGTGATGCCGAAGCGCGGCGCATTCACGAAGCGGATGCGGCGGTCGATCTCCTCGGGTGTTCCGGTGATCAATCCATGCAGGGGCGCATTGAAGCCAAGCGCGGCGGCGTTCTGCGGAATGTCGTGCACCTGACCGTCGGTAATCACGATCGCGCCGCCGACGCGCGAGGGCGGCACATCGCGGAAAGCAGTCCCCAGCGCCTGGAACAGCCGGGTTGACGTGCTGCCTGAGCGGCCTGCTTCGACCACGCGCACGTCGAATTGCGGCAGTTTGCCAAGCTCTTGCTGTACCTTCGTCAAGGCGGCGTCGGCATCGGCTTGCCTGTTGCCCAGATCCTGGCTCTGGCTGCGATCGACGACGACGGCGACGACGCTTTTCAGCGGCTCGCGCTCTTCATCTGTTAGCACCGGATTGAGGAGGGCGAGCGCGAGGGCTACGAGCGCCAACAGCCGGATGAAGCCGCCGCGACTGCGGAAAAACAGCCCTGATAGCACCAGCAGCGCCAGCGGGCCAAGGATCGCGGCGAGCCAGGGCATCGAGAAAAGCGGCTGAAAATCGAGGGATATGTGCTGCATCATCCGCATCTCATTTTATTTTTCCGCATGATCTTACCTGGAAGTCTGCAACTTTTCGGGATCAAACAGCTAGTTCCCCAGCCGCTCAAGCAGAGCCGGGACGTGCACCTGATCGGATTTATAGTTGCCGGTGAGCATATACATCATGATGTTCACTCCGCCGCGCAGCGCATAGGCGCGCTGCATCGGATCGTTCGGCACGGTGGGCAGCAGCGGCGCGCCTCGGGAATCAATGGCCCATGCACCCGCCAGATCGTTGGCGGTGATGAGGATGGGGCTGACCCCGTCGCCGGTGCGTACCGGGCGATCCTGGCGCGTTTCACCATTGAGCGAGGCTTCCACCCAAAGCGGGGCGCCGCGATAGCGACCGGGAAAATCCGGCATGATGTAGAAGGATTTGCTCAAGACATGATCGCTTGGAACGGGTTCGAGCGGCGGCACGTTCATGCTGTCGAGAATGGCGCGCAGGCGTTGGCCGGAGGGGGTGGTTCCGCCGGGCGCGGCGCTTGCGGCAAGCTCGTCACGAGTGTCGAAGAGGACGGTTCCCCCGCCTTGCATATAGGCATCGACGCGGGCGATCGCGGTTTCATTCGGCATCGGCGCATTGGCGTCAATCGGCCAGTAGATCAGCGGATAGAACGACAGCTCGTCACGCGCCGGATCGACGCCGATCGGCTCGCCCGGCTCCAGCGCGGTCTTCTCCTTCAAAAATTGGGTCAGGCCTTCCAGCCCGGCCTTGCTGATGTCATCGACAGCCTTATCGCCGGTGACGATATAGGCGAGGTGGGTGGCTGAAACCGCTGATATCATCGCCTGGTCGCCGGGTTTTGCATCGTCGGGCGCGGATGGCGCCACCTGGGCCAAGGCATGTCCGCCTGAAAACGGTGCGGCTGCCGTGAAAAAGCCCGCCAGCAGCATGATGCCGAGGGCGGCTGTCTTGCGCCGGGGCAGGCGGAGATGGCCGCCGAGCCACAGCATCAGCAGGGTATCGAGCGCCAGCAGCATGGCGGCTGCGGCGAATAGGGGACCGCGCAAAGAGATCGACTCGTCCGCTGCATAGACCGTTGCCGAGACGGGAAAGGGGAGCGATGGCTGGATCAGCGGCGCAAGCTCCGATTTCGAGCCCAGGAGATTGAGCGCATAAAGCGCATCATCGGAGCCGTAGAAGCCGGGCGGGTTGTCGTAACTCACTTGCGGGGCACCATCGCCACCCACGGCAAGGGGCTTGGTTTCCGGCGCGGGTGGTTTCAGCGAGCCATCCGCCGCGAGGATCAGATAGGGCGGTAGCGAGACGGCGCTCGAACCTTTCTCGCCGCCGCCCGCGCGTGAAAGGACAATGATGCGGCGGAGCATTTCGACGAAGACGCCGCTGATGGGTAAATTGGACCACGCGGCGTCGGGCGCGACATGAAAGAGCACGATACGGCCCCGATCCCGTGTTTCCCCTGATATGAGCGGCGTTCCGTCGGCAAGGCTGGCCCACGTCTTTTCGGGCAAGTCGGGAGATGGCTCCGCCAGCACCTGCCGCGTCACGGTGACATCCTTGGGCGTGGCTAGTCCGGCGAACGGGCCTGACGCCGCAAACGCCGAAAGCGGCTGCGGCGCGGTCCAGGTAAGCGTTCCGCCAAGCGCGCGTTCGCCGCGGCGAAGCGTGACCGGCAGCAATGTATCGTCACTGCTCGCGCCGGCAAGTTTTGGGCCTGCGAAGCGGATGAGCGTTCCGCCCCTGGATACCCAATCGGCGAGCCGCTCTTCGGCGGCTTGCGGCAGTTTGCCGATATCGGCCATCACGAGCACTGACGGTTTCTGGTCGAGCAGTTCCGGGACGGCCTGGGCAAGATCGGTGGTGCGCGGCTCGATCAGATCGGCATAGGGCTGCAGGGCGCGGGAGATATAATAGAGCGGCGAAAGCAACGGCTGGGCGGCGGCGACATCGGCCTCGGCGCCGGAAAGCAGCGCCACGCGCCGGCGCTTCGTGTTGTCGTCGAGCAGACGTGTCGCAGCAGCTTGGCTGGCGCCATCGATGCGCAGGCTGGAGAAATCATTGCGCAACTCGATCGGCGCCGCGATGCGAGCCTCGGCCACGCTCGCTCCGGGGGAAAAGGCGAGGCTGGCTTCTCCAATGCGCCGGCCTTTGTTGTCGAATGCGGCGACGGTGGCGCTGCGCGACCCGCCGGCGCCCATCGGCCGGATGGCGTGGACCACGAGCGCGTCGGCGCCATTTTCGACCGAGGTGAGGCCGAGGAGGTTTGCGGTATCCGGCCTGTACCAGAGCAGTGAGGCCGCGCCGCTTTTTTCCAGCGATTTGGTTGCATCCTCAGCGTCGCCGGTAAGGATGCCGTCGCTGAGCCAGGCGATGCGGGCGCCGGGCGTAGGCGCGAGCGCCGGGGCGAGGCGTTCGAATGCGGCCTTCCGGTCAACCGGGATCGGGCGTGGTTCCATCGCCTGCAATCGCTCCCGCGCGCCGGCTGCGTCGAACGGGCCGATTTGCGCGTTGGCGCGCTCCGCCGTGCCGACCAGATAGATCGGCGCGCCTGCCCGTGCAGCGTCTGCGATCAGTCGCTCCGCCGTCTCGCGCCGTTGCTCCCACGCCTCGGCGGATGCCCAGCCATTATCGACAATGATGGCGACAGGCCCGTTGCCGGAGAGCGTGACGGGGCGCGGGTTCCAGACGGGTTCCGCCAGCGCTAAAATTACCAGCGCGGCTATGAGGAGGCGCAGCAGCGTCATCCACCACGGGCTTCGGTTGGGGGTCTGCTCCTGTCTCAGCACATGGGCTAGAATTTTGAGCGGCGGGAACACCTCTTTTTGCGGAGGCGGCGGCGTCATGCGTAAGAGCCACCAGATCACCGGCAACGTGATGAGGCCGACAAGCAGCATCGGTGCGCCGAAAGCCAGCGGAAGCGCGTTCATGCCGCGGCTCCTGGACCGGACATATGCATATGCACCCGCATCAGCGCTTCCGACGCCGGGCGGTCGGTGCGATTGACGGTGAAGCTCCAGCCAAGCCGCCTGCAATGGTGGGCCAACGTTTCGCGGCGGGCGAGGTAGAGCCTGCGATATTCCTCCGCGTAATTTTCAGCCCGGCCCGCGGTGATGCGCTCGCCTGTTTCCGGGTCGCTGAATTCGGTGCGGCCGGAATAGGGAAACACCTCTTCCGCCGGGTCTGCGATCTCGATCAAATGCGCATGGGCGCCGCGCTGCGCCAGCCGGTCGAGCAGTGCCAGCATCTCTTCGAGCGGATGGAGGAAATCGCTGACGAGTACGATGTCGGAGAAACGCCTGACATTGGCGACATCGGGCAAAGCAGGCATGGTTTTGGCGTGGCTAAGAGCCGTGGCCAGCCTTTCCGCGCCGTTGCGGGCGGAGAATGGATCGGCGATGCCGGGGAAGGCGATGCGCTCGCCGCCGCGCGACAGGAGTTCCGCCAGCGCCAGCGTGATGATGAGTGAGCGCCACTCCTTGGAAACTTCGCCAAGGTTGGACTTATACCGCATGGAAGCGGAGGGATCGGCCCAGAGCCAGACGGTATGCGCGGCTTCCCACTCGCGGTCGCGGACATAGGTGTGATCATCGCGGGCCGAGCGCCGCCAGTCGATACGCGACAGCGCCTCGCCCTGGTTGTAGGGCCGGAACTGCCAGAAATTCTCGCCAATGCCGCGACGACGGCGCCCATGCCAGCCGCTGATGGCGGTATTGGCCACACGCCGGGCCTCGACCAGAAGGTCCGGTACAAGCGCCGCGCGCTGCCTGGCGCGGGCAAGCGCGTCGGCTGTTAAGGCCGGTTCGGCAAGCGCGCCAAGCGCCGCCATCAAATGGCAGCCTTCACGAGATTGGCAATGACGTCGCGAACGTTCATGCCATCGGCGCGGGCGGCGAAGGTGAGAGCCATGCGGTGCTGGAGGACTGGCTCCGCCAGCGCCTTCACATCGTCCACCGAGGGGGCGAGACGGCCATCATAGAGCGCGCGCGCCCGGGCGCAGAGCATGATCGCCTGGCTCGCGCGCGGGCCCGGTCCCCATGCAATATGACGATCCGCCTCGTTGTTGCCCTCTCCAGGGCGGGCGGAACGCACGAGTTTCAGGATCGCCTCCACGACCGTTTCCGAAACCGGCATGCGGCGGATGAGTGTCTGCATTTCCTTCAACCGCGCTGCGGTGATGACTTCGCGGGCCTTTGCTTGCAAAGTGCCGGTGGTCTCCAGCAGAATGCGGCGTTCCGCGTCGAGTTCCGGATAGAAGATGTCGATCTGCATGAGAAAGCGGTCAAGCTGGGCCTCGGGAAGCGGATAGGTGCCCTCCTGCTCCAGCGGGTTTTGCGTCGCCAGCACATGGAAGGGGGAGGGCAGGTCGTGGCGCTCGCCCGCGACGGTCACATGATATTCCTGCATGGCCTGCAGAAGCGCGGACTGCGTACGCGGGCTTGCGCGGTTGATCTCGTCCGCCATCAGGAGCTGGGCGAAGATCGGCCCCTTCACATAGCGGAAGGAGCGGCGTCCGTCGGCATCCTGCTCCATCACTTCGGAGCCGATGATATCCGATGGCATCAGGTCGGGCGTGAACTGAATGCGGCGCTCGTCCAGTCCCAGCACGGTACCCAGCGTTTCCACCAGCTTGGTCTTGGCAAGGCCGGGGAGACCGACCAGCAGCGCATGGCCGCCCGCCAGCAGCGCCACCAGCGCGCGCTCGACGACATTTTCCTGCCCGAAGATAACCGTGCCTACGGCTTCGCGAATTCTTGCGATGTCCGCAAGGGCGCGCTCGGCTTCGGCCACCAGCACCTTGGGGTCGATGGGATCGGCTGTTGTAACGACGCTCATGGTTTCCCTCTCCAACATTCCCCGGTGCTGACCCTAAAGGGCGCAGCGTAGCCTGCAATAAGTTAAATCACTTTGACGTGCTGACAAGCCGGGGGACGATGACTATTTCGTGGCGTATCCTTAATTATCGATGGATAGACTGAGTCGCATGGAAAAAAGCAGGTCAACTCCGCAACACGCCTCCGGGCTGGAGGCGCTTATCGCCCGTGCGCGCGCCGAGGCGGGGGAAAAAGGCTTGCCGCCGGTGGAGAAGTGGAACCCGGATTTCTGCGGCGATATCGAAATGGAAATCCGCGCAGATGGGACCTGGTTCTATATGGGGACGCCGATCGGCCGCCAGCCGCTGGTGCGGCTCTTTTCGACGATCCTGCGCAAGGATGAGGATGGCCGCACCTATCTGGTGACGCCGGTGGAAAAAGTCGGTATTCGCGTCGAGGATGCGCCGTTTCTGGCGGTGGAGATGGATGTGTCGGGCGAGGGGGCTACCCAGGTCCTGACGTTCCGCACCAATGTGGGCGATGTGGTGGAAGCGGGGCCGGAACATCCGTTGCGTTTCGAAATTGACGAGGCGAATGGAGGACTGAAACCGTACCTCACGGTACGCGGGCGGTTGGAGGCATTGCTGGCGCGGCCGGTCATGTATGATCTGGTGGCGCGGGGCGAAGAAATGAAAATCGGCGTCCAAAAGATGTTCGCCGTGTGGTCGAAGGGCGCAATCTTCCCGATTTCGCCTGCCGATGATCTGGAGATTTTCAAGTGAACGATATTGTTTCCATAGCCGGGCGTGCGCCGTGGCTCTCCAACAAGCATCTGCAGACGCTGCTGGCCGCGCTTTCGAGCGGCGGCGAGGAGGCGCGTGTCGTGGGCGGCGCGGTGCGCAATACGCTTATGGGCCAGAAGGTTGCCGATATCGATATCGCGACGACGACATTGCCCGAAGAGACCATATCCCGCGCGAAAGGCCTTGGCTTCAAGGCCATTCCGACCGGCATCGAGCACGGGACGGTGACGGTCGTCGCCGCCGGCAAGCCTTTCGAGGTGACGACACTGCGCGCCGATCTCGAAACCGATGGGCGGCGGGCGAAGGTCGCGTTTGGACGTGACTGGAGGCTTGACGCGGAGCGGCGCGATTTCACCATCAACGCGCTCTATGCCAAAGCGGACGGCACGGTGATCGACGATGTCGGCGGCCTCAAGGATATCGAGACGCGGACGTTGCGGTTTATCGGCGATGCCGAGGCGCGGATCCAGGAAGATTATTTGCGCATCCTGCGCTTCTTCCGCTTCTTCGCCTGGTATGGAACCGGGCGGCCGGAAGCGCAGGGGCTGAAGGCCTGTTCGCGGCTGAAGGATGGGCTTACGGGCCTGTCGAAGGAGCGGATATGGGAGGAGATGAAGAAGCTTCTCTTAGCGCCCGATCCTTCGCGAGCGCTGCTCTGGATGCGTCAGACGGGTGTCCTGAACGTGGTCCTGCCGGAAAGCGAGAAATGGGGCATCGATGCCATTCATGGGCTTGTGCGGGCCGAACAGGATCTGGGCTGGCAGGCCGATCCGCTGCTGCGGCTGATGAGCATCGTTCCGCCTGATGCCGTCCGCATGGAGGAATTGGGCAAGCGGCTGAAAATGGCGAATGCCGAGAGGGCGCGGCTTGAAGCATGGGCGCGCGCCGATGCGGTGAAGCCGGAGCTTTCCGAGCAGGCATTGAAGAAGATGATCTATCGCGGCAGCAAACAGGCGGTGCTGGACCGCATCCGGCTTGCCTATGCGGCGGCGCGCGAGGCAGCCGCGGGCAGCGATGAGGCGATGATGCGTGCCGGCGGCTTCGCGCGTCAGCTGGAGAACGCGGAAAGCTATGCAGCTCCAGTCTTCCCGGTTACGGGGGGGGATCTACTGGCACTGGGCATGGAAAAGGGCCCGGTGCTTGGAGAACAATTGCGGTCGCTTGAAACTTTCTGGATCGACTCCGGTTTTAAACTTGACCGATCGGCGCTTCTGGACAAAGTTGATCGCAATAAAACGAACAATTAAGCATCTGTAAAATTCAGCCGTGATTTAGCTATTCTATGGCTGGCGATGTGCCAGTGTTGGAGTGAGTGAGAATGTCGAGCGTCAATACATCGATAGAGCAGGAACCCAAGCAGAATTTCGGCACCGATGGCCTCGCGCCCATGGACAGGCCAAGCCGGATCACCCGGTTTTTCATGGGGATCGTTGCCTTTGCCGAGCGGCTCAATCTGAAATATGCCAAGCTTGGCAATCCGCCGGTTTATGACAACGCCACTTTTCCCTGGTCGGCGGAGATCGAGAAGGAATGGCCGGCCATCCGTGGGGAATTGGACAAGGTACTGTTGCGCCAGAGCGAGTTGCCTTCGTTCCAGGACATCTCGACGGATGTGAAGACGATCTCGACCGATAATCGCTGGAAGACCTTCTTCCTGCTTGGGTTCGGCGTGAAGTCGGAGCAGAACATCAATGCCTGCCCCGAAACCTGGCGTATCGTGAACAAGATACCGGGCCTGACGACGGCAATGTTCTCGATCTTCGAGCCAGGCAAGCACCTGCCTCCGCATCGCGGGCCTTATAATGGCGTGCTGCGGCTTCATCTGGGGTTGATCGTGCCGGAACCGAACGACAAGCTCGCCATCCGCGTGGACAAGCAGGTCTGCCATTGGCACGAAGGAAAGGTGCTGATTTTCGACGATGCCTATGAGCACGAAGCCTGGAACCACACCGACAAGACGCGCGTGGTGCTGTTCGTCGATTTCGTGAAGCCGCTGAAGTTCCCCGCTCGCTTCGTCAACTGGTGCCTGATGAACCTCGCCATCTTCACGCCCTTCATCAAGGAGGGGCTGGATAACCACAATGAATGGGAGAAGAAGTTTTATGCGGAGGCGGAGAAGCTGAGGAATCAGAAATAGGGGAATAGGGCAGTAAGGCAATAGGGCAGTATGTTTTGGAATTTGCTATTGCCCATTCGCGCAATATTCTTTCCCTACTGCCCTACTGCCCTACTGCCCTACTGCCCTACTGCCCTACTGCCCTACTGCCCTACTGCCTTTAAATTACGGCCATTTCACCGCTGGCGGCATGGATGAGAGAATCGCGTCGACGTTGCCGCCGGTCTTGAGGCCGAAGAGAGTGCCACGGTCGTAGAGGAGGTTGAACTCGACATAGCGGCCGCGCCGGACGAGTTGTTCCTGCCGGTCTTCGGCGGTCCAGTCCAGGTTGAAGTTCTGCCGCACGAGGTGCGGGTAGATTACCGAAAAGCCACGACCAACGTCGCGGGTGAAATTGAAATCCGCGTCCCACCCGCCGGCTTCCTCCGGGGAATGCAGCCAGTCGTAGAAGATGCCGCCGATGCCGCGCGGTTCGTCGCGATGGGGCAAGAAGAAATATTCGTCGCACCATTGCTTGAGCTTATCATAGTCGGCGACATTGGAATGCCTGTCGCAGACGAACTTCAGCGCCTTGTGGAAGGCTATCGTGTCGGGATCGTCCTGTGTGCGGCGGTGATCCAGCACCGGCGTCAAATCCGCGCCGCCGCCGAACCACTGGCGCGAGGTGACGACCATGCGTGTGTTCATGTGCACGGCGGGCACATTGGGGTTCTGCGGATGAGCAATGAGCGAAATGCCGGACGCCCAGAAGCGCGGGTCTTCTTCCGCGCCGGGGATCTGGCTGCGGAATTCGGGCGAGAATTCGCCGAACACGGTCGAGGCGTGCACGCCGACCTTCTCGAACACGCGGCCATGCATGACCGACATGACGCCACCGCCGCCATTGCCTTCTTCGCGCTGCCATGGGGTCTGGACGAAACGGCCGGGCTCGCGGTCGGCAAGCGGGCCTTCAAGCTCATCCTCAAGCTGTTCAAAAGTCGCGCAAATCTTGTCGCGCAATTCCTCGAACCAGGCTTTGGCGAGGGCTTTCTTTTCCTCAAGTTCGGGGGGGAGGTCGGTGGGAATCTCAGGGCGTTGCATTAGAAAATTAATCCTTTTTTATTAAGTGATAGCAAAATTAGCGTGATGCGGCAAAGGGATAAGATCGGGAGCGGCACTTTGACTCCCAAGAAATGACTCGTCTTGCCACTTTATCCAAGCTACCTTGGGCTGGCCAAGGGTTTTTGCGAGGGTTCGCCATGGCAGCCAATCTACCCCGCCCGCCACTCAGCGGGCTGCGCAAACAGCTGCGAGAAGGCCGCGCCCGCAAGGAGCGCCTGCCGCGCGATGGCTTTGTGCGCGAGACATTCACGCTGCCGCGCCCTGACGCCCGCGAAAAGGCGCGGGAATGGTTCGCCATGTTTCCCAAGGCGGCCTATTGGACCGAGATCGAAAGCTGGTGCGAGCGGCCGGGCGACGTGATCGAGTTTACCATGCGACGGTTGCCGACGGCGGATTAGTGCGTCGTTGCCGACAGCAACTGTCTTCAGAGCGCTTCCTTGCCGACCGGAGCGCCAAAATCCAATTCTTCGTGGGAATTGCCGGGAGTAATATCCGCCACGAGCCTTTCAAGCGTATATTCCGGCTGATTAAGCTGCCTCATCGCCTCCCCAGCAGCCATCGCCGCCGTGAGCGCGAGGTTGAGCGAGCGGGCGGTCTCTACCATTGGGATCAGCAATCGCGCATCTGCCCCTTCATGCACATGATCGGGCACGCCGGACGATTCACGCCCGAAGAGGAGCACGTCGCCGGGGTTGAAGGTAAAGCGCGTATAGGGTTCGGCGCCCTTGGTCGAGAACAGCACCAGGCGGCGGCCTTCGCGCTTTCGCCATGCCTCGAAAGCAGCCCAGTCGAGATGGCGGGTGAGGGCGGCCTGTTCGAGATAATCCATTCCGGCGCGGCGCAAGGCCCTGTCGGAGATGTCGAACCCCGCCGGTTCGATGATATCCACGCCAATGCCGAGGCAGGCCGCCATGCGCAGGATTGTGCCCGTGTTGCCGGGGATATCGGGTTGGTAAAGGGCGATGCGGAGATTCATGGAGGCGTCTCTTGGGGAGGGGCTTTAATGCGGACACGTCGGCGAACAGTGGTGGACGACAGGTTCGCGCCCTCCCTCCCCCTTGCGGGGAGGGTGGCCCGAAGGGCCGGGTGGGGGTGGTCACGTTTGCGTGACGATCGTCACCAAAAGCGCAGACGTCACCACTCCCATCCGCCCGCTAACGCACCCTCCTTCCCCGCAAGGGGGAAGGAGGGTGCGGGCCGGTCTGGCTCAATCATCCGCATCAAGGTCCGTCATCAATTCGTAATGCATGGATGAATTGGAAGCAATGCTGGCAGCTAAAACCCTCGCTAAAAGAAGCGGGATTGGCTATCCGTGCGCTCTTGCCGGAACCGCAAGGCCGCCGCATATGAGGATGTATCATGTTCCGCTGGTTCGAAGACAGAATATACGCCTATCCAGAAGGCGAACTTGGCGAGCCGCCGCGGGGGCTGCTGGCGTTCTGCCTGTATTATACACGAGGCGTCCGGCTGTGGCTCGGGCTGATGGCGCTTGGGGCGGCGGCGATTGCGGCGCTTGAAGTGTCGCTGTTCGCGTTTCTCGGCAATATCGTCGATTGGCTTTCGCATCAGTCGCGCGAGACGTTTCTGACAAGTGAAGGCTGGCGGCTGGCGCTGATCGCGGGGGTGGTGCTGGTGGTGCTCCCGGCGGTGGTGCTGTTTCATTCGCTGGTCATCCATCAGGCGCTGCTCGGCAATTTTCCGATGCGCGTGCGCTGGCTGATGCACCGCTATCTCATCCGCCAGTCGATGACCTTCTTCCAGGACGAGTTCGCGGGCCGTGTCTCGACCAAGCTGATGCAGACCGCGCTTGCCGTGCGCGAGACGGCGATGAAGCTTCTCGACGTGCTGGTTTATGTCATCGTCTATTTCTCCGGCACGCTCGTCATCGCCGCCTCGGCGGATTGGCGGCTGATGATGCCGTTTTTGGTGTGGGTGGCGGGCTATATCGGGTTGCTGCGCTATTTCATCCCGAAATTGCGCGCCGTCTCGGAAGAGCAGGCGAATGCTCGCTCGACCATGACGGGCCGGATCGTCGACAGCTATACGAACATCGCGACGGTCAAGCTCTTCTCCCATTCCCGGCGGGAGGAGGCGTATGCCCGCGAGGGCCTCGTGACCTTCCAGGATACGGTCAACAGCCAGATGCGGCTGGTGACGAAATTCTCCTTTTCGCTGTATCTCATGAACTGCCTCTTGCTCTTTGCCGTCGGCGGGATCGGCATCGCGCTGTGGCTTGGGCAGGCGGTGATGATCGGCGCGGTGGCGGTCGGCATCGGCCTCGTGTTGCGCTTGAACGGCATGTCACAGTGGATCATGTGGGAAATGTCGGCGCTGTTCGAGAATATCGGCACGGTGCAGGACGGCATGAACACGATCGCACGGCCCCAGCTTGTCATGGACGCGCCGGGCGCGCCGGCGCTGCAGGTCACGAAGGGCGAGATTGCCTACGACAATGTCCGCTTCCATTACGGCAAGGGCAAGGGCGTGCTCGACGGTCTGTCGCTGACGATCAGGCCGGGTGAAAAGGTCGGCCTTGTCGGGCGCTCCGGCGCGGGCAAGTCCACGCTGGTCAATCTGCTGCTGCGCTTCTACGATCTGGAAGGCGGGCGCATCCTTATCGACGGGCAGGATATATCAAAGGTGACGCAGGATTCATTGCGCGCCAATATCGCCATGGTCACGCAGGATACCTCGCTGCTGCATCGCTCGGTGCGCGACAACGTTCTCTACGGCCGTCCGGATGCGACCGAAGAGATGATGCTGGATGCGGTGCGGCGCGCGGAGGCGGGCGATTTCATCCAGTCGCTGAGCGATCCGCATGGGCGCCGGGGCTTCGACGCGCATGTGGGCGAGCGCGGGGTGAAGCTTTCGGGCGGCCAGCGCCAGCGCATCGCCATCGCCAGGGTCATCCTGAAGGACGCGCCGATCCTCATCCTCGACGAGGCGACATCGGCGCTCGATTCGGAGGTGGAGGCGGCGATCCAGGACAATCTCTACCGGCTGATGGAAGGCAAGACCGTCATCGCCATCGCGCACCGCCTTTCCACCATCGCCGCGCTGGATCGCCTGATCGTGATGGACAAGGGGCGGATCGTCGAGGACGGCACGCATGAGGAACTGATCGCACGGAGCGGAATTTACGCCGGGCTCTGGGCGCGGCAGTCGGGCGGGTTTCTCGGGTTCGACGACCGGGCGGAGGAGGTGGCGGCGGAGTAGGGGGCAATTTTTGTCTTGCTGGCGCCCTACGGCACCTCCTCTGTCCTGCCGTGCCGGGCGCGCGCCTTCCCTCCCCCTTGCGGGGAGGGTGGCCCGTAGGGTCGGGTGGGGGGGTGACGCGTGCGCCATTGTTTCCAGTAAAAGCGCAAACGTCACCACCCCCATCCGCCCGCTAACGCGGGCAGCTTCCCCGCAAGGGGGAAGGAGGGGGCGAACTACCGGCAGGACAGAGAGGACAGAGGGGGCGACGTAGAGCGCCAGCGTTTCTGATACGACAACCTTACTCCCCTATTCCCTTACTCCCTTATTCCCCTAGAATATCAATATGAACGCCATTTACAGCCTGTTCGAACGCTGGGTCGATCCCTTCCGCAAGACGGACGATCTGCGTCCGCCCGGCACGACGTTGCGTTTTCTCTGGCATTATGCCGGGCAGGCGAAGGGGCCGCTTCTGCTGGCGCTGCTTGCCTCCGGCTTGCTGCCGCTGGTGGAGGCGGGACTTTTTTATTTCACCGGGCGGCTGGTGGATATTCTGAACCAGGCGCCGGACAGGAGCTGGACGACGCTTATCGCGCGGGCGGGGCCGGAACTCATCTTCATGGCGGTGACGGTGCTTTTCGTCCGCCTCGTGGTTACGGCGCTCGGTGCGCTGGTGGAAAACCAGACGATCGCCCCCGGTTTCTACAATCTGATCCGCTGGCAGGCGAATGCCCATGTGCTGCGCCAGTCCTATGCCTTTTTCCAGAATGATTTTGCCGGGCGCATCGCCACCAAGGTGTGGCAGGCGGGGCAGGCGGCGGGGGATTTCATCCTCACGCTGATTCAGGTCATCTGGTATATGGCGGTCTACAGCGTCACGACGCTGATGCTCATCGGCAGCCTCGACTGGCGGCTGGCGGCGATTGTTGTGGTGTGGATCATCGTGTTCGGCTTCATCGGGCGGCATTACCTGCCGGTGATCCGGCGGCAGGCCGAGGAGGTCTCCGAGACGGGCTCGATGATCAATGGGCGCATCATCGACAGCTATTCGAACATCCAGACGATCAAGCTCAATACGCCCGATGGGGACGAAGCCTATCTGCGCGAGGGGTTCGATCGCTTTCTGGGCGCGCTCCTGCCATTCTTCCGGTCGCTGACTGGGGTGCGCATGGCGCTGACGGCGCTTTCGGGCCTGATGATCGTGGCGGTGGCCGCGCTTTCCATCGATTTGTGGACCAAGGGTGCGATGACGGTGGGCGAGGTGTCGTTCACGCTCGGGCTGGTGTTGCGGCTCAACATGATGCTGCACCGGCTGATGATGCAGCTCAACGGCATGTTGCGGGAGCTTGGCCTGATCGAAAACTCGATGCGCCTCGTCGCCGCGCCGCTCGGGCTGGAGGATCGTGCTGGCGCTAAGCCGCTCAAAGTCACCAAAGGCGCGATCAAGGTCGATCATGTCATCTTCCACTACGGCAAGGAGGGCGGGGTTCTCGATAATATCAGCCTTTCGATCAAGGGCGGCGAGCGCGTTGGCCTTGTCGGCCACTCCGGCGCGGGCAAGACGACGCTTATCAACCTGATCCTGCGGCTCTTCGATGTGGAGAAGGGGCGTATTCTGATCGACCGGCAGGATATCCGCGACGTGACGCAGGTATCGTTGCGGCAGGCTTTCGCCGTGGTCAGCCAGGAAACAGCGCTGCTGCACCGCTCATTGAAGGATAATATCCTGATTGCACGCAGCGACGCGTCGGAGGAGGATGTGCTCGCCGCCGCGCGGCAAGCGGAGGCCGATGAGTTCATCGCCTCGCTGGAGGATTTCAAGGGCCGCAAGGCGTTCGAGGCGTTTGTCGGCGAGCGTGGGGTAAAGCTCTCCGGCGGCCAGCGCCAGCGCATCGCCATCGCCCGCGCGATCCTGAAGAACGCGCCCATCCTCATCCTCGACGAGGCGACCTCGGCGCTGGATTCAGAGGTGGAGGCGTCGATTCAGGAGAACCTCCACAGCCTGATGGAAGGCAAGACCGTCATCGCCATCGCCCACCGCCTCTCCACCATTGCCCGGCTCGACCGGCTTGTGGTGATGGATCACGGGCGCATCGTCGAGGAGGGGACGCATGAGGAGTTGCTGGCGCGGGGCGGGATTTACGCTGGGCTTTGGGCAAGGCAATCGGGCGGGTTTATCGGGCGGGAAGAGTAACGGCAGTTGATCCCGATTCACTCTATGATTTCATCGCCTTTGGCGGGCAGCTTCCCCTTGCCGGCGCGGCCAAGAATTTCGAGTGCTTTGGGAATATCGGCGCGCGCGGCGCGTTCCTGAAAATAACTCTCCGTTCGCAGCGCTGAAAGCTTTTCTGCAACCGCAACATTGATAAGCTGGTTCAGCGCCACGCCTTCGCTCTCCGCCACCTTGCGCGCCTCGTCGAGAAGCGAGGGCTGAAGTCTCAGCGCGAAATTACTTTTCCTCATATCCTTACCTCCAGTCGTTTCCATGCTTCGCCCGGTGAGATTGCCTCAATTCCGAATTGCCAGGCAGCCTCACTGAAATCGCGGATGTTGAATGTCACTATGGCATTCGCGTTCCCGTTCACTGCCGCTTCGAGCACCATATCGTCGTCTGGGTCTCGAACCATTGGCCGCCACAAAAAGGCGAGGCGCACGGGTTCCGCCACGGCTGCCACCGCATCGAGCAAGGCGTCCACATCTTCGATGTTCAATCTGGATGCCTTCAGATGCTCCGACCGCGTCATGACCGCCTGATACTCGACCATCAATGCTACGGAGACAACGATCGTCACCCGCTTCTCCAACGCTCCCATCAGCAGGCGACGGGACGCGCCCGCATCGCTGCGGATGGCTGCGATCATGGTTGCCGTATCAAGCACTAGCCTCATGCCATCATATTGGGTGGAGTTTGTGATATTGCAAGTGATATTGCTCGGATGGGAAGCGTAACGAACATTAGTGTTGTCGTATTTGACATCGTTTTATGCAGATATTATTTGTAGACAGCATGAAGGCTCAGAAACTTTTTCATGAGAAGCGTATCCTCGGCGATGGTTCAATCGTGGAAATGGTCATCTGGGAGCTGCCATATCCGGTGCCGGGCAGTACGCATTCGTACAAGTACCGCCTATTCTTCGGGCGAGACGGCAAGCGAATAGTCGGTTTCGATAATGAGCGTGGAAAAGGCGATCATTGCCATCTCGACGGTATCGAGCGTTCCTATGTCTTCATCAGTGTCGATCAACTCAAGGATGACTTCCTTGCGGAAGTTGGAAGGAGATTGAACCAATGAGCCGGGCAGTTATTCAAATCCGTCATGAGCCGGACGACATGGCAGCAATCAAGGCGATGGGAGAGCGTTTCGCCGCCGCCTGGAAAGCCGGCGAGCAGCAAGAGCCCGTGGCGGTTTTCACGTTCAGTTCGCCGGCGCAGCTATTCTCCGTCCTGACGCCGAAGCGTTGGGAACTGATCGAGCACCTGCAAAAAATTGGCCCCTCCAGCATTCGAGGCCTTGCGCGTTCGTTGGACCGCGGAATCAAGCGGGTTCATGAAGATGTGTCGGCTCTTGTGGAATGGGGGTTGATAGAAAAGACCGAAGATAACAAAATCTGGGTTCCCTATGAGGAAATCGAAGCGGATTTTGTTTTGACGGCTGCGGCATAGGGACGACGCGCGCCTCCCCGCCATCTGACATTCATGAATTCTGCTCATAGCAGCAAGCTGATTGAACGGGCTAATCTTCCTGCCGCGTCGGACCTATCTTCCTGCTGGCGTCGCTCAATCGGAGCGCGACAACAGAGGAGACCCGAATGGCTGACAAGCATCATCCTTTAGACATGAACGACGAGCGCCAGCCGGATATTGGCCGCCGGAAGCTTCTCAAAGCGACAGGAGCCGGCGCGGCGGCGCTTGGCGTCATGTCGATTTTCAGCATTCCTTTTGCAGAGGCTCAGGACATGTCCAAAGGCGCGAACAATTTCTACAAAAGCGATCGGGTAACGCTGGAGAAGGTCACTTTCAAAAGTCAGTACCAGGCCAACGTCGCGGGAAATATGTTTCTTCCGAAGAATATCGACAGGAACGCGCGCTATCCAGCCCTCGTCGTCGGCCATCCGATGGGCGCCGTGAAGGAGCAGAGCGCGGATCTTTATGCGACGAAAATGGCGGAACAGGGTTTTGTCGCCATGTCCATCGATCTGCCCTTCTGGGGTGAGAGCGAGGGCCAGCCCCGCAATGCCGTTTCGCCGGATTTTTATGCCGAGGCTTTCAGCGCCGCGGTCGATTTTCTCGGCGCGCAGTCGTTTGTGGACCGCGAACGCATCGGCGGCATCGGTATTTGCGGCAGCGGCAGCTTCATCATCAGTGCGGCCAAGATCGACCCGCGTTTGAAAGCCATCGCGACGGTCAGCATGTATGACATGGGGGCGGCCAACCGGAACGCGCTCAATCATTCCCTTTCCATCGAGCAGCGCAAGCAGATCATCGCGGATGCAGCCAAACAGCGCTACGTCGAATTTGCGGGCGGCAAGACCGAATATACCAGCGGCACGACGCATCAGCTCACCGCCGACACCCACCCCATTCAGCGCGAGTTCTATGATTTTTACCGCACGCCGCGCGGCGAATTTACACCGGCGGGCGGTTCGCCTGAAACCACGACGCATCCGACGCTGACGAGCAATGTCAAGTTTATGAATTTTTACCCGTTCAACGACATTGAGACGATCTCGCCGCGCCCGATGCTGTTCATCAGCGGCGATCAGGCTCACTCGAAAGAATTCAGCGAAGATGCCTACAAGCGCGCAGCCGAGCCGAAGGAACTCGTGTGGGTTTCCGGCGCCGGTCACGTCGATCTTTACGACCGGGTCGATCTGATTCCGTTCGACAAGCTGACAAGCTTCTTCAATCAGCACCTCGCCGCGTAGGCGGGTTGCTGACAAGGAGAACGTCTATGTGGCGCCTTTCGTTGATTGCCGCTGGTTTCACCCTTCTGTCGACAGGACATGCCATGGCGCAAGAACGCATCCGGATTTCCTCCGAATGGGGAAATGTCACGGCTGAACTGGCCGACAACGCTGCGGCGCGTTCGCTGTTGGAGCTGTTGCCGATCACGATTGAAATGCGGGACCATCTGCGCCAGGAAAAGACCGGCAACCTGCCCGCATCCCTTCCGGAAGTCGCGCGGCGGCGCGACTTTTCGGCTGGGACGCTTGGCCTTTGGGGATCTGATCATTTTGTGATCTATTATCGCAGCGGGCGCATTCCTGAGCCCGGAATTGTCATTCTCGGCAAGGTAACGGGCGATGTCTCGATTTTCGACCGCGCCGGCCCGATTTCTATCCGGATTCAGCATGTGAGATAGGCAACGCCAGAGCTGGCCGTCGCCAGGCCGCCATTCACCTGCTGTATTATTTTTGGCCGCCCAGTGTACAATGAGCCTCTTATTATGAGAGGGCTTCATAAGTGGCGCGCGAAAACATTAACGATCTGATGGCTTTTCTGGTCGTTGCGCGCGAGCGCAGTTTTACCAAGGCCGCTGCCAGGATCGGCGTTTCGCAATCGGCATTGAGCCACACAATACGCCAGCTGGAAACGAGGCTCGGCGTCCGGCTGCTTACGCGGACCACCCGCGCCGTATCGCTCACCGATGCGGGGGAACGTTTGCTGAATGGCATTGCGCCTCATTTCGATGAGATCGAGGCTCAACTCGATGCTCTCGGAGAATTGAGGGATAAGCCTGCGGGCACAATTCGCATCACCGCGTCAGACCATGCGATCAAGCATGTGTTGTGGCCCAAGCTGTGCAAGTTTTTGCCCGAATATCCCGAGATCAAGGTCGAACTGGTCCTGGATAATGGGCTTACCGACATCGTCAATGAGCGTTACGATGCCGGTGTGCGCATGGGCGACCAGTTGGCGAAGGATATGATTTCGGCCCGGATCAGCCCCGACTTTTGTCTCGCGGTCGTCGGGTCTGCCTCCTATTTCGCCAAATACCCACAACCCGTTCATCCCAGTGATCTTACCGGCCATGCCTGCATCAACTTCCGCTTTCCCGGATCGGGACGTCTTTATGCATGGGAGTTCGAGGAAAACGGCCGTGAAGTAAAAATCCGGGTCGATGGCCAGCTAACCTTCAACCATATTTTTCATTCGCTCGAAGCCGTCCTTGACGGCTTTGGCCTTGCTTACATTCCCGAAGAAATTATCCTGCCTTATGTCGAGGATGGACGGCTGATCCGGGTCCTGCGGAAATTCTCTCCATACTGGGACGGCTACCATCTATATTATCCGAGCCGCCGCCAGTCCTCTCCCGCCTTTGTCGCCCTCGTCGAGGCGTTACGGCATCGGGAATAGCGAAGGTGGGAAGAAGTCGTAAATTCTTTTTCACTGCAGCCTGCGACATCGTGCCGTCCTGCCATCCTCCCGTCTGGACAAGCTACAACATCACCCCTAGAAACCTTGGCAGCATGCCGGGGGATTCCGCCGGCCCATTCGTCATGGGCCGAACTCATGAGGGGGTGCGGAGCCTCGCGGGAATGAGGAAAGGGATGGGTCTCGTGAGCGCACACGATACGGCTGAGCCGACACGGCGTGATTTTCTCTATATCGCAACAGGGATGGCCGGCGCTGTTGGCGCCGCGGGTCTTGCTTGGCCTTTCATCGACCAGATGCAGCCGGACGCCTCGACACTGGCAGCCGCTTCGATCGAAGTAGACATTTCATCCGTGACCGAAGGCATGTCGCTGATCGCCAAATGGCGCGGCAAGCCGATCGTGATCCGCAACCGTACGCCGAAGGAAGTTTCTGATAGCGCGAACACACCGATTTCCGATCTGAAAGACCCGATCGCGCGCAATGCCAATCTGCCGTCGGATGCGCAGGCCACCGATCTCAGCCGCTCCGCCGGCAAGGGCAAGGAAAACTGGCTCATCATGATCGACGTATGCACCCATCTGGGCTGCATTCCGCTTGGTGAAGAGGGCCAATTCGGCGGATGGTTCTGCCCCTGCCATGGTTCGACCTACGATACGGCCGGGCGCATCCGCAGCGGTCCGGCGCCTGAGAACATGCATATTCCGCCGTACGCGTTTCTCTCCGATACGCACATCAAGATCGGCTAGTGAGGATATCCGCGTGATCTTGTCTGAGGTCATGCTCTGAGGGTTTTTGGGAGACACGATATGAGTGGCGGACATTCCACCTACACGCCGGGGACCGGCATCGAAAAATGGATCGACGCGCGGCTGCCGCTGCCGCGGCTCATCTATGATTCCTTCATCGCCTATCCGGTTCCGCGCAATTTGAACTATGCCTATACGTTCGGCGGAATTCTGGCGATCATGCTGGTTTCGCAGATCCTGACCGGCGTGGTGCTGGCGATGCATTATGCCGCCAACACCGGCATCGCATTCGACTCGGTCGAAAAGATCATGCGCGACGTCAATTATGGCTGGCTGCTGCGCTACATGCATGCCAATGGCGCGTCGATGTTCTTCGTGGCCGTTTATTGCCACATCTTCCGTGGTCTCTACTACGGCTCCTACAAGGCGCCGCGCGAGCTTCTCTGGATCCTCGGCGTGATCATCTATCTCCTGATGATGGCGACGGCGTTCATGGGCTATGTGCTGCCGTGGGGGCAGATGTCGTTCTGGGGCGCGACCGTCATCACCGGCTTCTTCACCGCATTCCCGATCATCGGCGATCCAATCCAGACCTTGCTGCTCGGCGGCTTCTCGGTGGATAATCCGACGCTCAACCGCTTCTTCTCGCTGCATTATCTGCTGCCGTTCATGATCGCGGGCGTGGTCGTGCTGCACGTCTGGGCACTGCATATCACCGGCCAGACGAACCCGACCGGCATCGAGGTCAAGTCGAAGACGGACACCGTGCCGTTCACGCCCTATGCGACCGTCAAGGACGGTTTCGCCATGGTGCTGTTCTTCATCCTGTTCGCCTATTTCATCTTCTACCTGCCCAATTATCTCGGCCATCCCGACAATTACATTCCGGCCAATTCGATGAAGACGCCGGCCCATATCGTTCCGGAATGGTACTTCCTGCCGTTCTACGCGATGCTGCGCGCCATCACCTTCAACATCGGCCCGATCGATTCCAAGCTCGGCGGCGTGCTTGTCATGTTCGGCTCGATCGCGGTGCTGTTCCTTGTGCCCTGGCTCGATACGTCCAAGGTGCGCTCGGCCGTCTATCGTCCGTGGTACAAGCTGCTGTTCTGGCTGTTCGTGATCGACGCCATCCTGCTTGGATGGCTCGGTTCGCGCCCGGCGGAGGGCATCTATGTGCACATGGCGCAGGTGGCGACGCTCTATTACTTCGCCTTCTTCCTCGTCATCATGCCGGTTCTCGGCCTGATCGAGAAGCCGAAGCGGCTGCCGAACTCGATCACCGAGGCGGTGCTGGAGAAGAACAAGGGCGCAGGCACTTTGGCTGCCGCGGAAACCAACGGCTGAGCGAAAATTAAGGACTGTCCCATGAAAACGATCCTCACCGGCCTCGCTACGCTCAGCCTCGGTATCGCGCTCGCCATCGGCGGCGCGTTCGCCCAGGATGACGCGCACAACGCGGCGGAGCCGACGCATTTTCCGATTGAAAAGCCGCGCCAAGAGAAATGGTCCTTCTCAGGTCCGTTCGGCACCTATGACAAGGGGCAGCTGCAGCGCGGCCTCAAGGTCTACAAGGAAGTCTGCTCCAGCTGCCATTCGATGAACTTGGTGGCCTTCCGCTCGCTGACGGAACTGGGCTACACGGAAGACCAGGTGAAGGCTTTCGCCGCCCAGTACGATGTTCAGGACGGCCCGAATTCGGACGGCGAGATGTTCACCCGCAAGGGCATCGCGACCGACTATTTCCCCTCGCCATTCCCGAATGAGGAAGCGGCGGCGGCCTCCAACAACGGCGCGGCGCCGCCGGATTTCTCGCTGATCGCCAAGGCGCGGGCGGTGGAGCGCGGCTTCCCGACCTTTATCTTCGACCTCTTCACGCAATATGCCGAAGCGGGGCCGGATTATATCCATGCGCTTCTAACGGGGTATGACCACACGCCGCCCGAGGGCATGCAGGTTCCGGAAGGTACGCACTACAACCCGTATTTCATCGCGGGCAAGTCGCTTGCCATGCCGAAGCCGATCTCGGACGGGCAGGTCACCTACGATGACGGCGCGCCGCAGACGGTCGATCAGTATTCGCGGGACGTCTCGGCTTTCCTGATGTGGGCCGCGGAGCCGCATCTGGAAGAACGCAAGCAGACGGGCTTCCGCGTCATGGTTTTCCTTGTGCTGTTCGCCGGCCTTGTCTATCTCGTCAAGCGGCGTGTATGGGCGAATGTTCCGCATTGAGCGGCATCGTTCTCGTTGTCGAAAAAAGGTTTCAAACGGCACCGCCTTTGTTTGACAGAGGCGGTTTTTTTATGCAGCTTTCAGAGCGAGTATATACTGCCTGCCTGCCTGCCTGCCTGCCTGCCTGCCAATTCAGAAAATATGATTGTTGTGGAGTATGGGGGGAGGGCGGCGACTGTCCATAAGGGGCAGCGTAGTCGCGTTAGCCTGTGACCATGCATCGAGCGAGATTCCTCGTCGAAGCGTATCCGCTCGCGGCTTCTCGCCTATTATCGACGGTAATGCGAACCTGGTGTGAAAGTTTTTTGAAAATCGTCATTTTGCGTGTTGACAGTTTCGTTGGGTGGGGCCTATAAAGCGCCACAACGAAGGCGGCGGCGCCGCTGGCGGACGAAGAGTTCGCCCTCGTGAC
>NZ_QJTF01000017.1 GCF_003217235.1 Paramesorhizobium leguminum
CCCGCAAGCCGGCGACGCCAAAACCGCCATACTGAACCCATAGGACAGGGACAAAATTGCAGGAAGCCATGCCTGTTCCGGCTCTGTGGGACGGGATATATCGAGGTTCTTTTCATGATCACACCCATTGCCGATACGGATCGCCCGCTGGTCCTCATTGTCGACGACGACGAGGACGTACGGAACTCACTTCAGGAACTGATGCTATCGGTAGGCCTCGACGCCGGCGGTTTCGCCTCACCGCGCGAGCTGCTGGAACGGGAGCTTCCGGACCGGCCCGGCTGTCTGGTGCTGGATGTCCGTATGCCGGGGTCGAGCGGCCTCGACCTGCAGCAACAACTTGCCTCAAAGGGCAACGCAAAGCCGATTATTTTTCTCACCGGCCATGGTGATATTCCCATGACGGTTCAGGCGATGAAGGCCGGAGCGGTCGATTTTCTGACAAAGCCTTTCCGGGATCAGAGCCTGCTCGACGCGGTGGCAACCGGCATCGAGCGGGATGTCGCGCAACGGGCTGAAGCCCGGACCGTCAAGCAGCACGTCGAGCGGTTTATGACGCTGACGCCGCGTGAGCGTCAGGTACTGCACGAAGTCGCGCATGGCCGGCTCAACAAGCAGATCGCCTTCGATCTCGGCATCAGCGAGATCACCGTGAAGCTTCACCGCGGCAATGTGATGCGCAAGATGCAGCTTGCCTCCGTCGGACAACTGATCCGCGCCTGGGAAGCGCTGCCCGGCGATAGTCGCGACCGGTCTCTGGCCTAGACCTTGGTATGGTTCCAATGCAGAGGGGATTCGGCGAGACCTGGATAGAGCGGCGCGCTGTCCCCCTTATGAGGATAGGGCCGCAGCAACAGCGAAGGTCATGGATTTGTTCGAAGCGCCCGTTATTGCGATCGTTGAAGACGACGAGGCCATGCGTGAGGCCCTTTCCGATCTCTTTCAGGTCCTTGGCCTGCCGTGCCATACTTTCGAGCGGGCCGAAACCTTTCTGGCGGCCCATGAATCCGGCGTGTTTGACTGTCTCATCACCGATGTGCGGCTGCCCGGCATCAGTGGACTGGACCTGCTGCAGCGCCTCAAGACAATGGGTTCGACCATGCCGGTAATCGTCGTTACGTCGCACACCGACCCGAACATCCGGTCGCGCGCCATTGCCATTGGAGCGCATGCTTATCTCACAAAGCCACTGGCCTCCGACGCCCTCCTTCAGCATTTGAAATCAGCGGTACGCTACGACTTTTCGCCCGGTGACGGGTATGGAGGAAACGCTGATGACTGACATGGCATGGCGGCGTGGCTGCGTTGACAATATCGATCTTTCCGCAAACACCGAAGCGAATGAGCTGGCCGACCTCGCATCGGACAGCGTGATCGTCTTCGACCTCACGGGCAATATCCGATACTGGAATCCTGCATCCGAAACGCTCTATGGCTGGCCGGCCATCGGCGCGGTCGGACGCAGCATTGGAGATATGTCCGCGAATACGGCGGTTCATATCACGCAATGGCAGTCGCTCATGCAGGAGGGGGCCTGGGAGGGCCATGTCGACCGGCGCACGTTATGGGGTGGCCGCATTACCGCATCCGTCAGGCAGACGGTGAGATGCAGTGCAGACGGCCGTCCGCGCGACGTAGTCGAATATGGGCGATGTGCCGGCAAAGAACCTCCTCTGTCTTCAGCGTTGGATATCGATGTGCACCGCTTGGCAACCGCCAGCTGGGAATTCGACATATCGGGTGTTCGTCCGCTCATCGAGCAAATAGCGGACCTGTTCAGCCGGGGAGCGATGGCCGAACTGGCACAGCAGCCAGATTGGACGGATGAACTCCTGGAGGGTGCGCGCATTGTCGATGTCAACGAGCGGGCCGCGCATCTCGTGGGCGCGCATGTGGGGCGCGCCGGCATGATCGGCCAATCCGCCAGCGCCTTTTGGCCGCGCGTCGGCCGTGACGTGCTTGCCGAACTCATCGTGGCCGTGGCGACGGACCACTCACGTGGTATCCCCCGAATGCGCAAGCTTGCTTGCGATGGAGTGCTTCGCGATCCGGTCGTTACCGCGTGGCGATCAGAGGAGGGCGGGCGACCTGACATAGTGTTCGTGGCGGTCAATGGCGCGACGGACGATGATCGTTCGTTCTGGTATCTGCGCGCCAGCGAAGAGCGCTATCGCAAGCTGATCCACCATCTGCCGACCGCCCTGCTGCAGGTCGATGCAAGCCGCATGGCGCCAGTGTTCGAGAAACTCAAGAACACCGGCGTAAGCGATCTCAACGCCTATCTGGACCAGCATCCGGAACTGGTCGAGTTCATGAAAAATGTGGTGCGCATCACCGAGGCCAACCAAAGGGCAGTTGCGCTGTTCGGCGGAACCGCACCGGCTGATTTCATCACGCCCGTCGCCTTCCTGTTCGAGGCCTCTCCTCAGACGCCTCGAAGGATCATGCTCGCGCGTTTCGAGGGAAAACGTAATTACACGGAAATCATGAAGGTTCGGACCTTCGACGGCCGGTTGCTCGACGTGCAGCTTTCGGTAACTTTTCCGGCGCCGCCGGAACGGCTTGATGTGACGCTCTTTAGCCTGGAAGATATCACCGAACGGCTTCGGACGGAGCGGCAGCTTCGTCAGGTAGAGACCGACTTTACCCATGCAGCGCGGGTATCGATGCTCGGCGAGTTCGCCACGTCCATCGCCCATGAGATCAACCAGCCGCTCTCGGCCATCGTCACCAACGGCGAGACCAGCCTGCGATGGCTGTCGCGCGATAATCCCAACAGAGCCAAGGTCGAGCAGCTCACGACACGCATCGTATCCAGTGCGCGCCACGCGAGCGATATCGTGCAACGCATCCGGGGAATGGCGGCGAAGCATGAGCCGGCGCGGGTTTCGCTCGATCTGAACGATGTCATCGAGGAGGCGCTCCTTTTCGTTCGCCACGACATCGAGGCCAAGTCGATTCACCTCTCAGTGAGGCTCGCCTCTAATCTTCCCGTGATCCTGGCGGACCGGGTCCAGTTGCAGCAGGTGATCGTCAATCTGCTCGTCAACAGTATTCAGGCTATCGCACAGGGGTGCAGACCGGTACGCAAGATCGATCTCGCCACGCGTGTGGATGGAGAGGGGGCCGTCGTGTTCTCGATTCATGACAGCGGGCCGGGCATCCCTGACGAGAACCTCGACAATATCTTCGACAGCTTCTTCACCACCAAAGAGACGGGCATGGGGATCGGCCTGGCGGTCTGCCAATCGATCATATTGGCGCATGGCGGGAGCATCGGCGCGTCGAACTGTTCCGATGGCGGCGCGCAGTTCCGGTTTTCGTTGCCGGTTCCGCCTAAGGCGGATTGAGCCGACTTCAGCTTGGGGTGTCATATTCCGTCCTCCCCGACCTTGCGGGCCCGCGACGCGCGCATTTTCGCATATCGGGAAAGCCCGATCTTGATGGTGATCAGCACCGGTGCGGCGATGACAAACAGCAGGGCGACCGCGTTGAACGCCGTGTCGAAGGCGATCACCGTGGCCTGACCTGTGACGGCACGGCCCAAGAGGCTCGTGGCTGCCCGACTGGCGTCCGCGGCGTCCATTCCCCTTGCCATCAGCATGGCTGCCGTCGTTGTCAGACGCTGGCTGACTTCAGGAAGGCCTGCGGTGATGTTTGCGCCGAGCACCGCGACATTGGCGGCGATGTTATGGTCGATCAGCGTCTGGAGCCCGGCGACGCCCATAAGACCGCCAAGCTGGCGACCCGTGTTGAAAAGGCCTATGCCTGAGGCAAGATTACGGCTGTCGAGGTTGCTGAACGCGATCAGGGTGATCGACAGAAACAGGAAGCCGAGGCCCAGGCCGCGCAACAGGATGGCTGCCATCATGTCGTCCGCGCCGCTTTGGCTGGTTGATCCGGAGAGCATCCACATCGCAACCATGATCATCAGAATTCCGAACGGCACCGTGGCGATCGGGGGAATGCGACGGGTCTGCATGAGAAATGCGGCAAGGAGCAGCGCACCGATGAAAAGCGCGCCACTCGGCAACAGGAGCTGACCGGCGTCGGTAGGCGTGAACGCGAGGACGGACACGGCAAACGACGGAATCAGATACGCGCTCCCAAACAATGCGGCGCCGGCGACGAAACTGACGACAAAGGCGAAGGAAAAGTCCTCCGATCCGAACAGGGTAAAGTCGAGCAGGCCCTGGCCCTTGCCGATCAGTTGGCCGCCGAGAAATGTCAGCAGAGCGGCTGAGCCGATCACCGTCAGCCATAGGATGCGCGGTTCCTCGAACCAGTCCCATCGGCTGCCCTGGCTGAACACATAGGTGAAGCAGAAAAGCGTGACGCAAATCAGCGGGAAGCCGATCCAGTCGAACGGAGTGCGCGTGGTCATGACGGGCGTCGGGCTGTCCGCTATCAAAAGCAACCCGGCAGCCGTCAGGGCAATCGGAACGACGCTGAAGAATATCCATGTCCAGGACTGGTTGTCGAGCAGCCACCCCTGAAGGGCCGGGGCGATCGTCGCGGGCGCGACAACCGCACCCATTGCGAACAGGGCTTGAAGGATCGGCTGGCGGGAGCGCGGAAGGCTAAGAAAAATAATCGTCTGGCCCCCGACAAGCAGGATGCCGCCGGAGAAGCCCTGCATGATGCGGAGCGCGACCAGCAGGTCCAGCCGGGCGGTGATGGCGGCAATGCCGCAGGCCGTGCCCATGACGAGAGTTGCGCCAACGATCAGGCTGCGCGGATTGATCCTGGTCATCAGCCAGGGAGCGGTCATGAACCCGATCAGCTTCAACGCGGTATATCCGATGTCCAGCCAGGCAAACTGATCGGGCGTCGCATAAGTATCGCCGATGATATCGCCGCGGCCGAGCGACAGGACGGTGCTGGCGATCGCTTCCGTCAACGTAGCGAGCACGATGCCCGCGACCAGAAGAGTTTCCGCCGCCGACGTGTCGCGGCTCGGCGTAGTGGTGAGGGCCGTCGTGGTCATGAGCCGCTTCCCTGAACCACTTCGACACGCGCGGACAGGCCGGGCACGAGGCGCCCGGATAATGGGCCGGGCGATGGATTGCCGGCAAACCGGATCTTCACGGGAACGCGCTGAACGACGCGGACGAAATTCCCCGTCGCATTGTCGGCGGGGAGCAAGCTGAAGGCCGACCCGCTGCCGGGTGCAAAGCTGTCGACCACGCCTTTGAACGTCTCGTTCGGATAGCCGTCGATGGTGATACGGACAGGCTGGCCGGCCCGGATATATTCGATCTGGGTTTCCTTGAAGTTCGCGACGATCCATAAGTCGTCGAGCGGAACAAGATCGAGCAGAGGGGTTCCCGGCGCAACAAGCCGGCCGACGCGGACCTGGCGGTTGCCGACAACGCCGCCGACCGGCGCGCGCACCACGGTGCTGTCGAGATTGATTTGAGCGAGCTCGCGTGCGGCCTGCGCCTGTGCGACCGCGGCGACGGCAGCTTCGCGCTGGGCCGCAAGAACGGCGATGCGTTGCTGCTGTGCTTGCACCGTTGCCGATGCCGCTGCTACACCGGCCTTGGCTCTCGACAGCGTGGTATCACTTTGATCGACCTGCGCACGGCTCACCGCGTTGGTGCGAATGAGTTCGCGGCTGCGGTCGGATGCCAGTTTTGCGAGGTTTAATTCGGCCACGGCCGAAAGTTTCTGGGCCTCGGCCTGTTGAATGACGGCCTGCTGAAGTTGGGTTTCGGCATCGACATTGTTGAGGCGAGCCTGGGCGGCTTCGACATTGGCCACGGCTTCCGCGAGCCGCGCGCGATAGTCCCGATCATCGATGCGGAACAGGATGTCACCCGCGCGGACGGTCTGGTTGTCCGCAACGTCCACCGCCGTGACGTAGCCTCCAACCTTCGGGGCGAGCGAGGTGACATTGCCACGGACATAAGCATTGTCGGTCGAAGTCTCACCGTTTGAGCGAGCCCAGGCCCATCCCGCAGCCAGCACCACCAAGGCGCCGACGCACAGCGCCAAGCCGGTGATCTTCTTCTTGTTGAATTGCGCCACTGCGCCCTCCGGTAATGGATATTACTTGTTGCTCGAAGGCGTATGCGCGGTGCGACTGGCCAGAAGCTGGATGGTGGCGATCGCCGCGACGCAAAGCCCAATCAGGATATGCGTCCACATCGGCGACTGGGCCGATCCGAAGCCGAGCAGGAACGGCGCGACGACTGCCCAGCATCCCAAGGTCAAATTAGACCGTTCGGCCCAAGTCCCGTAGCGATAGAGCGCCATGATGGAGCAGCCCACGATCAGCGCGCCGACGATGCCTGCATTCAAGGCTGCTACAGGCGGCCCGGCGAACCCGGTTGCAGCGCAAGCCAGACAAGCGCCTAGAATGAGATTGGTCCACTCCAACCCCTTGCTTGGTACATTATCTCTCATCTTCATCACCTTTTTCAGCTCGCTTGCCGCGCCCACATATCTCATCAGGGTGCGGGTGGCCGCTGCGATGACAATGAAGCAGTCCGGGGCGCCAGCCTATTCTACGCAAGGGTCTGTCGAGTAATACCAAGGTCTAGGGCGGCTAGGCATGGTGGTGGGAAGGTATCAAAGCGCTGGAGTTCACGGCGCGCCGATAGAGAGGCAATATTTCATCTACCTGCCCTCACATTCGCAACACCAGCTATGCAGACTTTGATATATGAATCTTTTTATCAAGTTTATGACAATTTCTTGCTAGCGCAATAGAGGAGACGGCGGGGCTTGCGGAGCAATCTCTCCCATCCAGGCGGCAGAACCCGTGGCATGGGGACTACGCGGGTCGGAATTCTCGCCATGAATGCTGAAATAGGCGATTGATATGCAAATTTATGTGCATATATTGTGCGAATAAGAACAGGAGGCTTTGATGGTCCAGGCTCAAATAGCGCAGCGCCACGCGGTTGTTTCCGGCTTTGTCGATAGCCTTCAGGAACCGCGCACACCTTACATCTCGCCCCAGCGCCTGTCGAAGGCCTTGGGTGTAAATGTAACGAACCTGGCGGAACTGACCGGCGTCCATCGCAATACCTTGCGCAATCCGTCGTCCGAGCGGCTTCAGGGCCGGATGCGCGAGATGGTAAAGGTCATCTCGGCAGCGACCGAGCTAACCGGTGACCTCGACAAGACGATCTATTGGTATCGAAACGAGCCGATTGCCGACTATGGGCATCGCACCGCAGCCGAGCTGGTTGCGGAAGGTCACGTCGAAGCCGTGCTGGCCTATATCCGCGATCTGGAGAATGGGGCGCGCGGGTGAAGACTGTCCGGATTGGCCCTGACGAAATATTCCATCGCTACCTGACACCGAAATGGGCATTCCTGCCGACCAGCAGAGCAGGGGCAGCGATCGATGGCAAACTTGTCAAACGGCAGATGTATGGCCGCGGGAAATTCGATCTGCTCGAAGCCGCATCACTGGCGCAACCTGAAACATCGCCAAAAGTTCGTCAGAGCCAGTTTTGCGCGCCGGTTTACAGGAATCTCTGAGCTGTTGTTTCCGCGCCATGTTTTTAAATATGAAGCTGCCCTTTGAAAGCTCGTTCGCAGACAGCCGCTGCTGCGAGGACGCGCTGATCGGCGCCGCGAGGTCCGATAATCTGCAAGCCGATGGGCAGATTGTCCGCAGAAAAGCCGCAGGGGATCGAGCAGGCGGGCTGCTGGCTCAGATTAAGCGGAAAGCTGAAGCCGGCCCATTCGGTCCACCGCTTTAGATTTGAGCCAGGCGGAACCTCCATCCCGATGGCGAAGGCCGTGATGGCGGTCGCCGGCGAGATGAGGAGATCGAAGGATTCGAAAAGACGTTCCATTGCCGCGCCAAACTCGGCGCGGCGAACGCTCGCGGCAACGTAGTCGGCGGCTGAGATATGACTTCCAATCTCTGCAATCTCTAACAGTCCCGGATCCATCCCGCTCCGCTGCGTGGCGGTGAGGGTACGCAAGCGGGTTGCCGCGCCAGCAAACCACAAGGTGTGAAACAGATCGAGCAGTCCGCCCAGGGGCAGCTCCACCGCTTCGACACGGGCGCCGAGCAATTCGATCGTCGCCGCGGCTTTCTGCACTTGAGCGGCGACTTGGGGCGAAACGCGACCGGCCGGCGGCGTGGTCCATAGTCCAATGCGGCGGCCATTCAGGCTCGGTTGAGCCTCCATCCTCGCGGGCTTGAAGGCGACCGGGCTCTGATGCCAATCGCGCAAGTCCCGACCGGACAAAATGTCGAGCATGGCGATAGCATCTTCGACGCGTCTGGCCATTGGCCCGATATGGGAGACGGTGCCAAAGGCGCTTGGTGGAAAGGCCGGGACGCGCCCGAAGGTAGGTTTGTGGCCAACGATGCCCGTGAATGATGCTGGAATGCGGATCGAGCCGCCACCGTCGCTGCCCAGATGCAACACCCCCGCACCCGTAGCCGCCGCCACCGCGGCGCCGCCCGACGATCCGCCCGGCGTCAGGTCCGGGTTCCAGGGATTGCGCGTCTTACCGAACAATGGCCCGTCGGTTACCGCCTTCCAGCCGAACTCCGGCGTGGTGGTCTGCCCGATAAGAACCGCTCCGGCCCGGCGCAGAAGCTGGACCGACGGGGCATCGAGCGGCTGTGGCGAGGCATCGGTCGTGCGGCTGCCTAGACGGGACGGCCAGCCCTCGGTCGTCACGATGTCCTTGATCGTGGTCGGAACACCATCGAGTGGTCCAGCCGGGTTGCCGGCCCGCCATCGCGCCTCTGACGCCTTGGCCGCGGACAGCGCCCCGTCATGATCGATCAGGGTGAAGGCATTGAGAGCGGTGTTTACCGCGGCTGCCCTGTCTAAAGCCGCCAGGGTTACCGCAACAGGCGACAGGATCGCATCCCTGTAGGCATTCACCAATTGTTCGGCACTGAGGTCACACAGCTCTGGCACATCGACCAATGAAGCTGCTTCGGGCACCTTCAGCGGCGCCTCACCGTGCGAACCAATTTGATGCATAAGCCTCTGTCGCCTCAGTACCTTCGATATGCGATTTCATTTGATCGCTGTTCGAAAGACTACCGACATTCCCCGCATCGCATAGTTCATTTTCTGGAGTTTATTGTTCTATTTCATAATTTGAGATGGCTCTATACCTGCCCGCGCTGGAGTCTCATAGGCTGTCTCATAGGCTGATGGCAGTCCGTGCGCATCGAAAAATTCCCGCACGACCTGGATGAAGAAGCGCGCGTATTCCGGCTTTTGCGCCCCATAAGCATCCGCGACCACAAGAGTTGGTTGCGGCAGATCGTCGATCAACGGGCGGCGCACCACACCGCCGGCATCTTCCTCTGTTGCCAATAGCGGGCGCATGTTCAGAACCGAAACACCGAAACCGGCTGCAACTGCCCGGCTCATGGTCGGATAGGAGCGGGTGCGGAAGCCGACCCTGGGACAAATCGCCACCGTATCGAACAATGCCAGGAGATAAGTCACGGTGTGCGGCAGGTCGAGCAGCACCAGCGGGCGCTCCGCAATATCGCTGAGCGATAAAGCATCCCGTGCCTCCAACTCATCGCCGCACGCAATCATGACGTGCGGCGGAACCCGGCAGATTGGCGTGATATTGCCGTTGAAGCTTGGACCGATATCATAGGCAACCACGAAATCGACCGTTTTAGAGACAAGCCAGCGGTGCAATTGTGTCTGATCGCCCTCAAAGAGGGCAACATCGACCGTGCCCACGCGATTGGTGTAGGCCCGGATCAAGTCCGGCATGAAAAGAGAGCCGAACGGCTCGAAACAACCGATCTTGATCTCGGCAGCATTTTTGCCGCTGAGTGATGAAATCGACTTTGCGAACTCGGCTTCGGCGGCGAGCAACCCTTGAGCCGCACTGACAAAGCGGTCACCGGCAGGCGTCGTGGTAACGCCGCGCGATGGCCGCCGTTCGAACAACCGCGCGTCCATATCTCCTTCCGCAAGATTGATGGCGGCGATGATCGAAGACTGAGAAACATTGAGAGCCTCGGCGGCGGCAAGAATACTTCCAAGTCTCGCAACTTCGCTAATATATTTGACCTGCCGCATGGAAAGTTTCATCAGTCATTCCTGCCTTTCAGGAAAAGGCGCAATCTGGAAATATAACAGGAAATGCATAATTCACCAACATAAAATGTATTATGAAGCTGGCACGTTCGCGATGTAAACATTCGCGACAAGGTTCGAATGATTGGGAACATTCGTGCGAGCAATCCGCGTGCCATTCGGCATAAGTGCGACACATCGTGCTTTTGCGCGGCGTAGCGAGGAGTTGTTCGCGGAGCTTGAGCAATGGGCGGGACCGATGCCGGCCAGAAAGCTTCCGGTGATGTGGGTTGTCAGCTCCTCGCAGCACGCGGACTTCAGCAGGCAGTTGACCAGCGGCATGACCCGTATCGCGACAAGAGATGAGGTTGAGTCACTTCGCGGCGGAACTCTCGAACTGGTTCTGGGCACGGATGATACGGTGCTGGTCGATGATGCCGCCTGGTGCGGCGGCATTGTCCCCCGCCTGCTTCTCGCTTCGCCGGGCCGCTCGCGCGGTGGAAGACTGGTTGGAGCGCGCCGCCGATTATTGCGACACTCCGGACGGAGCCTATTGGTGGCAGAAGAGCTTTGCTCTGTTGGCTTATCCGCTGATGCCGCGCCTTGGTGAAAGCCTATGGCAGGAACTCGGCCATAACCATCAGCCGACGATGACGGCTTTCCTTGACCAGCCGTCGCCTCATCGGCGTGACGTCGAACGTGTCCATATCCAAATCTCCCGCTGGGAGATACTCGCGGCCATCGCAGCATAGAGGAGCACGATCTCATGATTTTTTCAGCCCAGACTGCCCCATCCTCTCATGCCGGCTCGCGCGCGATTGTCTATCTCGCTTGCTTGTGCATCGCGGCCGCTTATGGCCTGTTCTTTACTTTGCCGCTTTATGTCGAAGCGCTCGGTGGAAACGAGGCCATCGTCGGCAACATCTTGTTCGCCGGTGCTTTCGGTACGCTCCTGTGCGTCGGCTTCGCCAATCAGATCATGGACTTCTGGAAGCCGCATATTGTCGTTGCGGCCGGCGCGCTGTGCTATGCGCTCGGCGCCACGGTCTTTGCCTTCACCCACGAGATTTCGGCGTTGTTTTATCTAGCCGGCTTCCTGCTCGGCGCCGGGTGGGGGCTGGCCTTCACCATCGGTCCGATCATGCTATCGGGGTTGGTGACCGACGCCAACCGGGCGGTGCTGTTCAGTGTGCTGTCGGCGTTCAATATGCTCGGCATGGGCCTTGCTCCGGTCGCTGCGCATGGGCTGCTCGCGGCCGGGGTGCAGCATTGGGTTATCTTCGCAGGCGCAATGGTGCTGGCGATCGCGAGCGCCATACTCTTCTACATCGCGGGACGAAGCCTGTCCCATATCGCTGCACCGCAGAGCGAATCGCTGCCGGGCGGAGAAGCCGCGGCGTTGCATCGGATCATCCGCTCGCCGGCAAAATACCCGTTGATCATGGTGTTTCTCGGAGCCTGCGTTTTCAGCTCGATGGTCAATTTCCAGACAACGTTCGCAGCCTCCAAGGGATTGAACTATTCGATTTTCTACATCTCCTACACCGCTGCGGTCATCGGGGGACGTTTCCTCATTAGCGGGTTCGTCAACCGGAAAGAGCCGATGAAGACCACCATCGTCTTGCTGGTGTTGATGTGCCTGTCGCTGATCATGTTCGCCGTGATGCCTGCGGGCCCCGCATTCTATGCCGCGAGTTCCCTGTTGCTCGGTCTCAGCTACGGCCTGGTCTATCCGCTCATCCAGGCCCAGGCGGTCAACGCCTCCGACGAAAACTTGCGCTCCCGCACTCTGGTCTATTTCTCGCTGTTCTATTTCGTTGGCGTGTTCGGCTTTCCCCTGCTTGGGGGGCGGATTATCGTCGAAGGCGGATATCAAGCGCTGCTGTACGCCTTGCTGATCATGGGTGTTTTGGAACTTCTGGTGGCGGTGTGGCGCTATCTGGCGGCACAACGAGCCGCCGTCCCGTCGCGTAATTCCGCCTGAAGTTTACTGCCTGCTCTGTTGCGGGCAGTAAACAAACCGGGGGGAGAAAATGCATTATGGATACATCTACCCTGCCGTCCGGCGTTCAAATATCAGGAATGGAGAGGAGAGCGGTGTCATGTCAGGCGTCCAAGTAAAAACCGCCCAGATTTCCCTGCGGGGAGCCTCTCGGCAAAGGACTCGTTGGATGACGGTAACGCCTACGGCAGCCAAATCAGTGACTGCAATCGGCAAATTACCTAAGCTTGGCTGCTTCCGTCAAGATCATCACTTCCGCCTCCGATACTCTCCTTTTGGTAAGTATAAATCTTTTCAGTGCCTGCTTCAAAATGGAGAGTGCCACGCTTAGCCTGATGCTCATGGTCAGCGATCAGGCACTACCCATTCGCATCGATGACGTTCTCTAAGCGAACGCTTGTTGAGCGGATTTAATTATCAAACCACTCATTATATCGCCTAACCTGGGAGACAGACATGCCCACTCAAATCAGCGGTTTCGCTCCGCAAATTCTCAGCGTCCTGCGCATCTTTGCGGCAGGATCGTTTTTTACCCATGGCACGATGAAGCTTTTCGGCTGGCCGGCCCCTTTTGAATATCCTCTCAATCCGTTGCTATACACCGCCGGAATATTCGAAGTCGCCGGTGGGCTGCTGCTGATCTTAGGCCTGTTCACCCGCCCGGTCGCCTTTCTCCTCTCCGGATTGATGGCCTTCGCTTATTTCATCGCGCATGGTTCGGACGGCTTTTTCCCTGTGCTCAACCATGGTGAAGCAGCCATGCTTTATTGCTTTGTCTTCCTCTATTTCGCGGCTGCCGGTCCAGGCGTCTGGAGCCTGGATGCCTTGCGGGAACGCAAAGCCGGAGCGAACCTGACCGATACGGCGCAAGCGGTGTGACATTCAGGAAAAACCTTTCTAACCGTTGTGATCAGGCAAGTTGCGCTCCATACTCTCCGATCTGAAGTAGACCCTGAAAAGAGTTATATGCATCAAAAGGAGAGTGCGGATGCGCAAGCCGGAAGCGGACCCGGAAATAGAGGCGCGACGCTACGGACCGATCCCGGATAAGATCGATCCGGCCATCGAGGCTCTTGTCGACGACATCATCGGCAAGGTAGCCGACAAATGGACCATGCTGATCCTGGAAGCGTTGCATGAGAATGGCACGCTTCGGTACACGGAGTTGCGCAGGAAGGTCGAGGGAATCAGCCAGAAGATGCTGACGCAAACCGTGCGGCGCATGGAGGAGGATGGCCTCGTTCGCCGCACCGTGCACCCGATCATACCGCCCCATGTCGATTATACGCTGACACCGCTCGGCGACAGCCTCAGCAAAGCCTTCTGCGGCGTGTGGATATGGGCGGAAACCCACTACGACGAAATCCAGCAAGCGCGACAAGCCTTCGCCGCCGCCCGGTCGGGCGAAGTGCACAGTTGACCTCCTCAATTCCGGGGTTCGCTTGACACGGCTCGACGTGGTTGTACGCCGCAGCCCCGTCGGCGATGGTTTTGCCGAAAACAGATCTGAGTGCAGCGGTCGGACGGCAAGTGGAATGGAACTGCAGTTGAATAGGGGAGCGATGCTTGGCTAATCGATATTGCATTATCCCAAACTCTCGGCTAGGCAGGAAGCATCCGTAAGGACCCGGTGAAACTCCGGGTGGCTCCTCTGGCCGCCGATCCGCCAGATAACACAGCAACGCAACCTATTTTCAGGACCGGGTTTCAGCCCGGCCCGTTGCATCAACTGTGAAATTTTCCATATGTGGTCTCTTTCCAACTGCCGCCGGGAGTGGTTCTCCAACATCCGTGGCGATGTGCTTTCGGGTATCGTCGTCGCGCTTGCCCTCATTCCCGAAGCCATCGGCTTTTCCGTCATCGCCGGCGTCGATCCGAAGGTCGGCCTCTATGCCTCCTTCGCCATCGCTTGTGTCGCGGCGATCACGGGCGGGCGCCCCGGCATGATCTCCGCCGCCACGGCTGCCACTGCCGTGGTCATGGTCTCGCTGGTAAAGGAGCATGGCCTTCAATATCTGTTTGCGGCCACCATCCTCATGGGGCTCAGCCAGATTGCCGCGGGCTTTCTCAAGCTCGGGCGGGTGATGCGCTTTGTATCGCGCTCGGTCGTCACGGGCTTCGTCAACGCGCTCGCGATCCTCATCTTCCTTGCGCAGTTGCCGGAACTCATCGGCGTACCGGTCCAGACCTATTTCATGATCGCGGGCGGCCTGGCGATCATTTATCTCTTTCCGGTCGTCACCAAGGCCATCCCGTCGCCGCTCGTCGCCATCGCCGTGCTGACATTCATCGCGTGGTGGACCGGTATGGACCTGCGCACAGTCGGAGACCTCGGCGAGCTTCCCTCGACAATGCCCGTCCTCACTTTCCCGCAGGTGCCGCTCACCTGGGAAACGTTGCAGATCATCCTTCCCTATTCGGTGACGCTGGCCGCCGTGGGACTGCTGGAATCGCTGCTGACGGCGCAGATCGTCGACGACATGACCGATACGCCGAGCAACAAGAGCCAGGAATGCATCGGCCAGGGCGCGGGCAACATCGCCTCCGCCCTCATCGGCGGCATGGGCGGCTGCGCCATGATCGGCCAGTCGGTGATCAACGTCACCTCGGGCGGCCGCGGACGGCTTTCCACATTCGTCGCGGGCGCTTTCCTCTTGTTCCTGATCGTCGTCCTCAACGATCTCGTCCGGATCATTCCCATGGCCGCGCTGGTCGCCGTCATGATCATGGTTTCGATCGGAACCTTCTCATGGCGCTCGATCCTGGATCTCCGGCGCAATCCGCTGCCTTCCTCCGTGGTCATGCTGGCGATTGTGGTCACCGTGGTGGCAACGCACGACCTCGCCAAGGGCGTTGTCGTCGGCGTCCTGTTGTCGGGCATCTTCTTCGCAGGCAAGGTAGCGAGGCTCTTCAGCGTCACGAGGCGGGACGATACGCACGCCGGTACCGTGACCTACATCGTGGAGGGCCAAATCTTTTTCGCTTCGGCGGAGCGTTTCATCGGCGCGTTCGATTTCTCCGATAACGCCAGGCAGGTGATCATCGACATCAGCGGCGCTCACCTTTGGGATATCACCGCTGTCGGCGCGCTTGACAAGGTGGTGATCAAGTTCCGGCGGACAGGCGTGGATGTGCGCGTGCTCGGCTTCAACACGGCAAGCGCTGATATGGTCGACAGGTTTGCGCTGCACGACAAGGAAGAGCGGCAGGCCGTTTAACCGCAACTCGGGAGGATGACGATGAGTGATTGCTGCTCGGCGGTCAGCCGCAACAATGGCGGCGCCGGGCCGGGCGAAGCCGAAAGGATTTTGCCTCGCGGAAAGGCAGGGGAGGCCATCCTCGTCAAAGGCGGCGAGACCTTCGTCGGAACCCATGAGCCGGTGCTGGAGATCGACGGGGAGGGGCCTGAACGCAAGGTCATCATCGGGGATTTCCTGCTTGAGGCCGAAACCGTGACCGTCAGGCGCTTTGCGGCATTCGTCGAGGCGACGGGCTACATCACGGAAGCGGAGAAGTTCGGCTGCTCCGCCGTTTTCGTTGACCTGATGCAGGATCGGCAACCCGCGGCAAACAGCGTGACCGCCACGCCGTGGTGGGGAAGGGTGGACGGCGCCACCTGGAAATCGCCGGAAGGGCCGGGCAGTTCGATCGAGGACCGGATGGACCATCCGGTGACGCAGGTCTCATTGAACGACGCCGTGGCCTTTGCGCAATGGGTGGGAGGACGCCTTCCCACCGAGGCGGAATGGGAGCATGCGGCCCGGGGCGGCAACCGCCGCCGCCGCTATCCCTGGGGCGATGAAGAGCCGACCGACACCGACGTGTTTTGCAATATCTGGCAGGGCCGCTTCCCGCATCATAACACCATGGCCGACGGGTTTTTCGGCACCGCGCCGGCGCGCAGCTTCAAGTCAACCGAAGACGGCTTCTATAATCTTGCCGGAAATGTCTGGGAGTGGACGAGTGATCCCTTCCGTGTTCGCTCGCTGTCACGCCAAGCGAAAATGCGCAACGAACAGGCGAGGAAGAACGCCGAGAAGGTGCTCAAGGGCGGCTCGTTCCTCTGTCACAAGAGTTATTGCTACCGCTACCGCATCGCCGCCCGCATGGGCCTGTCGCCGGACAGCGCCTCCAGCAACACCGGCTTCCGGGTTGCCTACGATATCAGGGCGTAGGGGTAGCCGAGGGATTTTAGCTACCAGGGCAATATCTGACCGGGCCGGATTGGTGGGGATCTGGTAAGCTCCAGGCGCGCTCATGCATGATAGTTTCGAAGCCGAGGGTGATTTCCGGAAGTTATCGCCGCCGTCAGATCAAGGCTGACGCCTCGTACTTTTCCTCATCACCAGCTTCCAGTCCACGACGGTGGTTCGCGGCTTCGCGCCGTTTATCCGCGCGATAATGGCATCCGCCGTCAGCCTGCCGATCCGTTCACGGTCCGGGCGGATCGTGGTCAGCGACGGGGTGACGCAGGATGCCGCCTCGCTGTCGCCGAACCCGATCACGCCGATATCCTCGGGCACGCGCCTGCCCCTGTTTCGCAGCGCCCGAAGCACACCGAATGCGACGGCGTCACTGTTGCAGGCGATTGCATCGATCCCGGAATGTTGTTGCAGCAGCTCGATGGCGAGCCGTTCCCCGAGTTCGGGACTGCCGCCCTCGGCAATCGTATGCCTGATGACGGGCGGGAGACCAGCCGCCGCCGCTGCGGTCTCCAGCCCGCGCAGGCGCTTCTGCGCGCGCTTGTCGTTGTCGCGAACGCTGCCGACAAAGGCGAGATGCCGGTAACCCTGAGCAATCAGATGTTCCGCCTGGGCCGCGCCGACGCGGGTATGATCGAAGCCGACGGCGGTGTCGATCACCTCGCCGCCAATGTCCCACATCTCGATGACCGGAGCGCCTGACGCCCTGAGGAGCTCGACCACCTTTGGCGGATGATCGACGCCAATGATGGCGACTGCCGCCGGGCGCCAGCTGAGAATAGAGCGAACGAACCGCAATTCTTGGGTCTCATTGTATCGTGTATTGGCGAGCATGACCTGCAAATCATGCTCCAGCAGCGCGGATTGCAGGGTATCGACGATGCTGGCGAATTCCGAATAATAGAGCGACGTCACCACGACGCCGACAATATCCGACCGCGCGCCGGAAAGGCCGCCTGCAAGGCGGTTCGGCACGTAATTGAGTTCTTCCATCGCGGCGTTGATCTGGTGGCGCAACTCGATCCGGACCGTGTTCGGAGCGCGAAGCGCGCGGGACACCGTATTGACCGAAACGCCCACCCGCTCAGCTATCGAGGCAAGAGTGGGAATGGGACGCGCGCCCTTGTCGGCAATCTCAATTTTCATTCTCAGAAACCCAAAAATTCCGTTAGCGCGCCGCGCATCCAATAGGATGCGCAAAGGACGTTCTAACACTTTTGAATGCCGCACAATTTTATTCTTGAATCGATCCCGATTTAAGAAATTATGCAGGTGAGTGAGCGTTGCGTTATCGGTAACTTTGTGCCATCGTTTTGATGGAGAGGCAAGCGATGCACAGGCAGAAGCCCGGTTCGCTTGGGAGGAGAGGAATATGGCCGAAAAGCCGAACATCATTCTGATCATCACGGATCAGCAGCGGTATGATTCGATCGCCGCGCTGGGCTTTCCCTATGCCGTGACGCCCAATCTCGACGCGCTGGTCGAAAAGGGGGTGGCGTTCAGCAATTGCCACATCACCGCGCCAAGCTGCGTGCCATCCCGCGCCAGCCTGTTCACCGGCTATTACCCGCACACATCAGGCGTTCTCGCCAATGGCCAGAAATGGCAGCGGACATGGGTGGAGCAATTGCGCAGTGCTGGCTATCGCTGCGTCAACATCGGCAAAATGCACACCATTCCTTATAATGCGGATTCCGGTTTCCATGAGCGCTATGTCGTGGAGAACAAGGACCGCTATATGGAAGGCCGCTGGTACTTCGACGAATGGGACAAGGCGCTCGCCGCCAACGGCCTCGTCAAGCAGCAGCGCGAAACGTACCGGGAGCGCGACGACTACCGCGACCGGCTCGGCTGCTTCGACTGGGAACTGCCGGAAGACCTGCACGCGGACGCATTTGTCGGCAACATGGCGAAATGGTGGGTGAATACCTATCCCCTGAGCGAGCCGTTGTTTTTGCAGGTGGGCTTTCCCGGCCCGCATCCGCCCTTCGATCCGCCGGCGCGGTTTTCCGAGCCTTACCTGAAACGGAACGACCTTCCGCTTCCCTCACCGACGAAGGAAGAGCTGGATTCCCTGCATCAGGAATTGAAGGACAAGCGCCAGCACGATGTCGAAGTCGATCACGACTCCGTCGTCTGGAGCCTAGATCCGACACCTGACCAGATGCAACGGCTCTGGGCGCATTATCTGGGCAACGTCACGCTGATCGACGAGAAGGTTGGGGAATTGCTGGAGGCGCTGAAGGCGAGGGGCTATCTGGAGGACGCCATCGTCATTTTCACCTCTGATCATGGCGAGTGCCTGGGCGAGCACGGCCTCATACAGAAATGGTCGATGTACGACGCAGTCACGCGCGTGCCGACCGTGATCTGGTCGACGGCGAACCGGTTCGAGGGCGGGCGCTCCATTGACGGGCTTTGCCAGCTTTTCGACCTGGGGCCGACCATCCTCGAATATGCCGGTATTACCCCCCAGGAATCCTTCGAGGCCCGGAGCTTGAAGCCGGCATTGGAGGGGAGGGGATGGACACCGCGCACCCATGTATTCTGCGAGCAGATCGGCGACGTGGCGATGGCAGGCGGTGTCGAGTTCATGACCGGTGTTCGAAGCGATCGATGGAAGCTCGTTCACTTCAAGGGCTCGGACGATGGCCAGCTTTTCGATCTTGAGAACGATCCGAAGGAAGTGAACAATCTCTGGAACGACCCTGCTTGCGCCGAGCAAAAGCGGGAGCTTCTGGACGTAATGCGTGACTGGCTGATCGAGTCGAACTTCAAGACGCGCGATGTCATGATGGATGCCCGATGATCTGAACAGATGAATTTTTGTGGGGGAGGAGACCCATGTCAGCGACCATGACCGAGGAAAATTCCAAGGCGTCCACGAGGCCGTCCCTTCTGTCGCGTCCGATGGGCGTGCTGGCGATCAATGTTGCCGCTGTCGTCGCGGGCATCGCGCTTTGGGCCGCCGTGACTACGCAGGGGGTCGTTGGCCTGCCGACGCCGCTTGCCGTCGCTCATCAGGCTGTGATCCAGGCGCAAAACGGGCTTCTCTGGTCCGACGCCGCCGCAAGTCTTGGCCGGGTGTTCAGCGGTTTTGCGCTTGGAATCGCCGTCGCCATTCCGGTCGGCTTCCTGATGGGCTGGTACCGCACCGCCCGCGGCATCATCGAACCCTATGTCCAGTTCTTCCGCACGATCCCGCCGCTCGCCATCATTCCGCTCGCCATCGTGACCATGGGGATAGACGAAACCCCGAAGATATTCGTCATATTCCTGGCGTCGTTCCTGTCGAGCGTGATTGCGACCTATCAGGGCGTCGTCAACGTGGACAAGACGTTGATCAACGCCGCCCGGGTTCTCGGCGCCAACGATTTTGCCATCTTCCGGCGCGTCATCGTGCCAGCGTCGCTGCCCTATATCATGGTCGGCGTCCGTATCGGGCTCGGCTCGTCCTGGGCGACCGTGGTGGCGGCGGAACTGATCGCCGCCCAGTCCGGGCTCGGCTTCAGGATGCAGCAGGCCCAGCTCTACTATGATCTTCCGACGATTTTCGTGAGCCTTATCGCCATAGGCGTGCTCGGTCTCATCATGGACCGGATCGTCATCACCCTGGATAATACGATGACCGCCTGGCAGGAAAAGCTATGAGCATCAAAATCTCGTTCCAGAACGTCACCAAGACTTATTTCTTCGCCGGGCAGAATTCCTTCAACGCGCTGCAGAGTTTGAACCTCGATATCGAAGATGGCGAGTTCATCACCGTGGTCGGTCCATCAGGCTGCGGCAAGTCGACCGCCATGAACATCGCCGCTGGTCTGACGACTCCGTCTTCGGGGCAGGTGCTTGTAGACAACGTGCCGGTAAAAGGGCCGGGACCTGAACGCGGCGTAATCTTCCAGCAATATGCGCTGTTCCCATGGCTGACGGTTCGCGAGAATGTCGAGTTCGGGCTGAAGATCGCCCGTCATCCGAAGATGGAACGCCGCAGGATCGCCGATCGCTTCATCGGCCTCGTCGGCCTCACCGATTTCGCGGATGCGCTGCCCAAGACACTGTCGGGCGGCATGAAGCAGCGCTGCGCCATTGCCCGCGCCTATGCGGTCAACCCGAAGATTTTGCTCATGGACGAGCCGTTCGGAGCACTCGATGCTTTGACCCGCGTCCAGCTTCAGGATCAACTGCTCGCCACATGGGAAGCGGAGCGGCGCACGGTCATGTTCATCACCCACGATGTCGATGAGGCGGTCTATCTGGCGAGCCGCGTCGTCGTCATGGCCGCCCGTCCGGGGCGGCTTCACAAGATCGTTCCGGTCGATCTGCCCTATCCGCGCACCGAGGAAATGCGCCTTTCGCCGGAATTCTCGAACCTACGCAATGAGGTCTGGCGGTCCGTCTATCACCCGGCCACCGCCTGACCTCACATAATCAGCTTTCAGAGGGAGGAATGAAACATGCTGACGAGACGAAATCTGATGAAATCCACGGCGGCGGTTGCTGCCGCAAGCGTATTTTCCATCGGCGGAAGGGCGCGGGCCCAGTCCGCCGACATGACCATCGGCTACATCGCCGACTTTCCCAACGCCAGCGTGCTGGCGATTGCCGAGGACCAGAAGCTTTGGGAAGCCGAGGGCATCACGCCATCGGTGAAAGTCTTTACCAACGGTCCTATCCAGATCCAGGCGATGGGCGCGGGCAGCCTCAACTTCGGCACCATCGGTCCCGGCGCGCTCTGGCTTCCGGCGAGCGGCCGCGCCAAGGTGGTCGGCGTCAACGATATCGGCTTTTCCGACCGCGTCATCGCTCACAGCGGCATCAGCTCCATTGCGGGCCTCAAGGGCAAAAAGGTCGGCGTACCGCAGGGTACGTCCGGCGATATGATCCTGCGGCTGGCGCTGACCAAAGCCGGCATGACGGTCAACGACATTCAAGTCGTGCCGATGGACCCATCGACGGTGGTCGCCGCCTTCACCTCGAAGCAGATCGATGGCGCCGGCATCTGGTATCCGCTGATCGACACGATCAGGCCGCGCGTTCCCGACATGAAGGAAATCGCCTCCAACCAGGATTTCTATCCGGAGACGTCATTCATCAACACCTTCGTCGCCCGCAATGAGATTGTGGCGGAGAATCCCGACCTCGTGAAGAAATTCCTCCGCGTCATGAAAAAGGCGATGGACTATCGTATGGGCGATCTCGACCGAACCATTGAAATCACGACGGCTTTCCTCAATGCGCCGGCCGCCGCGACGGACAAAGTCGCCCGAAGCCGCAAGATGCTGACCGCGAGGGAACTGGACACCTTTACCAAGGACGGCACCGTCAACAAATGGCTTGATGATTTCAACAGGATGTTCGTGGAATTCGGAACAGTGAAAGATCCGCTGCCGCCGGAACAATTCTATACGGGCGATCTCTTTGTGAATGCCTGAGAGTAAAACCGGCCGGTTTCAAACCGGTCGGTTTCAACCGTGCGCAGCTCGGCCTCTTTTTTCGGCCTTCTGTTTCACCCCGGTCCGCCTGCCATCTCCAGAGATAATGATATTCGATGATCTGTCCGGCCTTTGGAAAATCAGCGGCCACGGAAATGATCCTCTACGCCCTTGTCCCAAAGCTTGCCCAATTCTTCCGGCATATCTGCACCATCGATAGATACTTGCTGATTTGCGCTTCTGGTAAGCGCCTCGTAGCGTTCCATCGACATGACAACATAACGAGGCTTTCGGTGCTTGGTTATAGCGACTGGAGCGACGGACGCAGCCGAAATGCCCCGCCTACGACAGGCGATATACCTACCGATCATGATCTATCTGCGACGTAACCCCGACCAACGGCATCTTCGCGGCGAGCGGCAGGCTCGCCATGTAGATTTACCGCATTGGCAATATGCTCGCATGATTAATCGCGGAATGCACTGTCTGCAAATTAACTATTTACTGACATGTCAGTGTGTGCAAATCTATGGCTCACTCTTGGGGAGGAGGTAGTTTTGCCGCAACACCATTCCGGGCAGGAGCGCTTCGGGCTCTCCGTGGCGCTTACGACGCCATTCGATGAAAACGGGAATATCGATTTTGGCCGGGCAGTCGCCCATGCGCGCTGGTGCCTGGAAAACGGTTGCTCCAGCGTCACACTTTTCGGCACGACCGGCGAGGGCGCATCGATTGCGGATGCAGAGCGGGGTGTATTGATTGATGCGCTGGTTGCGGGCCGTGTCCCCGCCAGCGCCATCGTTGCAGGCGTCATGGAAAACTCGATAGCCGATGCCTGTCGTCAGGCTGTGGAGGCCCTGCAGCGCGGTTGCAAGAGCATCCTTCTTGCGCCGCCGTCCTATTACAAGAACCTGTCGGACGACGGGCTTTTTGCCTGGTTCTCGGCGGTCTTCAACGGGCTTGGCGCTGCAGCGCGTGGCATTATCCTCTACAATATTCCGTCCGTAACTGCTGTGGAATTGTCGGTTGATCTCGTCAGCCGCTTGCGCGCCGCGTTCGGCGCGGTCATCGCCGGCGTGAAGGATTCTTCCGGCAATTGGGGCTATACGGAGAAGCTTCTTGCCGCGCATAAGGACATCGCAATCCTGATCGGCGATGAACGCGATCTGGCTGCCGGTGTGCGCCTTGGCGGGCAGGGGGCTATTTCGGGCATGGCCAATCTGGTGCCTCACCGCATGTTGCCGATGGTGTACGATGGCCGTGACGATGCGGAACTGGTCGCCGCGGTGCGTGAACTTTTGACCTATCCGGTTACGCCGGCGGTCAAGGCCATGCTGGCGCGCCGCACGAAGGATCAGGCCTGGCGCCGTGTCCGTGCGCCGCTGGTTGCGCTTGATGATGCGGATTTCGATGCGATCAGTCGTGTATTCGACCGGCTGAATATGGCAAAAGCGGCCTGAGAGAGGTGCGTCGGTGGACGATACGAGCGAACCGGTAAAGTTACGGGACAAGGCTTATCAGAGCTTCACCCGGCATTTGCTGGCGCGTGACTTTCATCCGGGACAGTTCGTTTCGCAGCGCCAGCTGGTGACGATGACCGGGCTTCCGCTGGGTGCAATCCGGGAACTCATTCCACGCCTTGAAGCCGAAGGGCTTATCAAGACCGTGCCGCAACGCGGATTGCAGATCGCGCATATCGACCTCAATCTCATCCGCGAGGCGTTCCAGTTCCGTCTCTTCATCGAGAAGGAGTCGGTCGCGCTCTTCTGCCAGTCGGCTTCCGATGAGCTGCTGCGTTCCCTGCGCGCCGAGCATGAGGAAACACTGGAACGGGCAAAAGCCGAAGGTGAAACGCCGGAGCTTGAAAAACGGGCGCAGACTATCGACTGGAACCTCCATGACACGATTGTCGGCTCGCTCGACAATGAGATCATCTGGCGCGCCTACCAGACGAATACGATCAAGATGCGCCTCATCAATCAGGAGCGCTTTCGCATTACCGGGCGGGTGATCCCCGTCATGCAGGAACATCTGGCTGTGCTTGACGCAATCGAAACGCGCGATCCGCGGAAAGCCATGGATGCCATTGCCGTTCACATCAACAATGCAAGGAAACTCGCATTGCAGATCTGAATATGTGGAACCGAAGGCGCCGCTGGAGGAGCAGCTTCGCCGGGAAAAGAGGGAGGAGTAGAAATGAAATTGTTTCATCCAACGCGCCGCCAGTTTCTGGCGGGGTCAGCGGCCATTGCGGCGTCAGGCATGACGGGCGTCAGCCCAAGCTTCGCGGCGTCATCGGTCGACTGGAAGAAATATGCCGGCACCACGCTCGAAGTGAATCTGGTCAAGAGCCCGCGCGGCGCGATCCTTCAGAAGTACCAGAAGGAATTCGAGGAATTGACCGGGATCAAGGTCAATTCCGAGCAGACGCCGGAGCAGCAGCAGCGCCAGAAGGCGGTGATCGAGCTGACATCCGGCCGTCCGAGCTTCGACGTCATCCATATCAGCTATCATGTGCAAAAGCGCCAGTTTGAGAAGGGCGGCTGGCTGGCTGATCTCTCGGGCTTCATGAAAGACCCCACGCTGACTGACGCGTCATTGACGGAAGATGATTTTGCAAGCGCCGGCCTCGCCTTTGCCAAGGATGCCAATGGCCGCTTCGGTTCGCTGCCGTTCTCGGTGGACTACTGGATCGTCTATTGGAACAAGGAGCTCCTCGCCGCCAAGGGCATCGAATATCCTGGGACATTCGAGGAACTCGTCACCGCAGCCGAGGCGCTGACCGACCCGGCCACCAACACCTACGGTTTCGTGGCGCGCGGCATGAAGAACGCCAACGTTCCGGTCTGGACCAGCCTCATGCTGGGCTATGGCAAGCAGTCGGTCGATGCCGGCGGAAATCTGCAGACGGATTCGGCGGAGGCCGTCGAGGCGGCAAAACTCTATCAGCGCCTGATGACCAAATCCGCGCCTCCCGGCGTTGCCGGCTTCAACTGGGCGGAATGCCAGTCGAGCTTTTTGCAGGGCAAGGTGGGTATGTGGCTCGACGGCATCGGCTTCGCGCCGCCGCTGGAAGACCCGAACAAGTCGCGGGTGGTCGGCAAGGTCGGCTACGGCGTCATTCCGGCTGGGCCAAAGGCGCAGGCCGCGCCTACGACGGGCGACGGCATCGGCGTCGTCGAAGCCTCCACCAAGAGGGAAGCGGCCTATCTCTACTGCCAGTGGGCCATTTCCAAGGAAATGGGCGCGCGCCTGCTGCAAACGGGTTCCGGCGTTCCGTTCCGCAAGTCGATCGTCAATGACGAGGCGGTGCGCAAGGGCGTCACCATGCCGGAGGGATGGGTGGAAGCGCTTTCGAAATCGGCGCCGATCAGCCAGCTTTGCCTGCCGGTCATCGTGCCGGTCACGGAGTTCCGCGATATCATGGGCGTCGGTCTTACCAATCTTCTCAGCGGTGCCGAACCGGAAGCTGAAATGAAGCGGGCAACGGAAGAATTCCGCCCCGTGCTGGCGCGGAGTGAAGGAAAATGAACTCCGCCGCCCCGATAGCAGCAACAAGGGACAGGCAAGGAAAAGCCACCGCCAGGATGGCTCCCTCCGCCAAGCCCGGCAAGAGCCTGATAAAGCCGAGCTACTGGCCGTTTGTCCTTCCCGCCTTGATTACCGTCGGGGCGGTGATCGTCTTTCCATGGCTGTTCACCCTCTGGATGAGCGTCCATCAATGGCAGCTCGGCGGTATCAAGAGCTTCGTCGGCTTCGACAATTTCATCCGCCTGGCAGGCGACGCCCGGTTCTGGGATTCGATGTGGCATACGATCGTCTACACGGTCCTGTCCGTGGTGGCGCCGATGGTGCTCGGCACGATCGCGGCGCTTGTCTTCGATAGCAAGCTGCCGATGCGCGGGCTGTTGCGCGGCATCTTCGTCATGCCGATGATGGCGACGCCCGTCGCGGTCGCCTTGGTCTGGACCATGATGTATCACCCGCAGCTGGGCGTGCTGAACTATCTGCTTTCACTCGTCGGCATCGGCCCGCAGGAATGGATATTCAATCAGAACACCGTCATTCCATCGCTGGTCGCAGTGGAGACATGGCAGTGGACGCCGCTGGTCATGCTGATCGTGCTGGGCGGCCTTGCCTCCATGCCGCGCGACCCGTTTGAAAGCGCTGAGATCGACGGCGCCAATGGCTGGCAGAAATTCCGCTATATCACGCTGCCGATGATCCTGCCTTTCATCATGGTGGCCGTCATCATCCGCTCCATCGATGCGCTTAAAAGCTTCGATATCATCTATGCGATGACGCAGGGCGGCCCAGGCACTGCATCGGAAACCATCAATATCTATCTCTATAACGTGGCGTTCTCCTATTACGATATTGGCTATGCCTCGGCGATCGCCGTGGTCTTCTTCATTATCATCATCGCCATGTCGCTGATCCTGCTGGCATTACGGCAACGAACGAAGTGGGGCAACTGAGCCATGGCACGCAAATCGATCCTGTCGAAGCTCGGCACCGCGCTTCTCGTCTTCGTCATCGTTTCGCCCGCGATCTTCTTCTTCGTCTGGATGTTGTCGCTTTCGCTCAAATACGAGATCGACAACGGCGCCTATCCGCCGATCCTGATCCCGGAGCGTTTCGCCTGGTCGAACTATACGCAGATATTCGCAGAGAACGATTTCCTGCTTTATTTCTGGAATAGCCTTCTGGTGACCGGCATGGCTACATTGCTTGCCCTTCTTGTCGGTGTGCCCGCAGGCTACGGCATCGCGCGGCTCAAGGCGCATAAGTCGGCGGTCGTCATCATGATCGCCCGCATGACGCCGGGCTTGTCCTATCTGATCCCGCTGTTCCTGTTGTTCCAGACGCTCGGCCTGCTCGGCACGCTCTGGCCGCAGATCATCATTCATCTGGTCGTGACCGTTCCCATCGTGATCTGGATCATGATCGGCTATTTCGAGGCGACGCCGATGGAACTGGAAGAAGCAGCCCAGATCGACGGCGCCAACGCCTGGCAGGTGTTCAGGCTGGTGGCGCTGCCTATCGCCAAGCCGGGCATCGTGGTGTCACTCATCCTTGCGGTGATCTTCTCCTGGAACAATTTCGTCTTCGGCATCGTGCTGGCAAGCCGCGAGACACGCACCCTGCCGGTCGCGGTCTACAACATGCTGTCCTTTGAACAGGTGAGCTGGGGTCCGCTTGCCGCCGCCGCCCTCGTGGTCACGCTGCCGGTCCTTTTGCTCACCGTCCTCGCCCAGCGCCAGATTGTCGCCGGACTTACAGCCGGTGCTGTCAAAGGCGGCTGATGTAGAGACCTGGATAACGATGCGGGCTAGGCGGAGCGGACTGCCTCCGACACCCTTCGGGCTCCGCTTCGACTTGCGCTCACCTTGGCCTCCCTCGTAGGCATATTACGCCCGCAGTGGACAGCGGGGCACGGAAGGGCTATCTTATCGCTTGGTATTACCCAGTGATAAGAGGCAGCCATGGCAACATCCCTCAAGATTGACGATAGCCTGAAAAGCCGCGTTCAAGAACTCGCCAGTCAGCGCCGGCGCTCCGCGCACTGGATCATGCTCGAAGCCATCCAGCAATATGTCGACCGTGAGGAAGCTCGCGAGAGCTTCAAGCAGGAAGCCCTGGCCTCCTGGGCGGCCTATCAGGAAACCGGTCGCCACCTGACCGGGGAGGAAGTCCGCACCTGGCTGAATAGCTGGGGCACCGATGACGACAAGACGGTACCCGAGTGCCACAAGTAATCGTTACGGAAGGCGCGGCCCAAGGCTTGGAGCGCTGCCGTCGGTTTCTAACTACCAAAGCCCCGGAAGCGGCGAGGCGAGCCGGACAGGCCATCAATCGGCACTTCCTGCTTCTGGAAAACACACCGGACATGGGACGGCCGTTTCCTGAACAGCCGGAGTTGCGCGAGTTGGTAATCCCATTTGGAGATTCCGGCTACGTCGCGCTATATCATCATGCACCGGCTGACGGTGCAGTGTATGTGCTGGCCTTTCGGCACCAGAAAGAAGCAGGGTACTGACCTGATAAAAGATGTCACGACGGCATCATCCTGTCGCGCATCACCCGTGCAAGATCGCGCGCGGTGTGGAATACGGCCAAGATCGTCACCGTCTCCGGCCCAACCTCGTAGACGATGAGATACGGCAGGCCCGGAACGACCAACTCCCTTGTCTCGGGATGGCGCCCGGGGCGACCAATGCCAGGGAACTGGGGCAGCTTCTGCGCCGCCTTCATGATCTCTCGGTAGACGCCCTCAGCAGCAATTGGATTGTCCAGCGCGATGTAATCTACGATCCCTCCAAGATCGTGGGCGGCGGGCTCAGCAATGACCAAGTTTTTCAACGCGACCAGCCGTGCTTCGCGGCGATCCCGGCAAAGACCTCATCGGCAGGCAGAACCTTACCTTCACGCGCCGCGGCGATCCCGGCTGTGATCCGCTCCACCTGCCATGCGTTGGCTTCCAGATATTGCTCAATCGCCTGATTAACGATGTAGTTGCGGGAACGGTCCATCGCACTCGCCAAGGCGTCGATCTCCGAGACCTTGGATGTGCGGATGGTGATCGGTTCGGATACGGCGCGCTGCGACATGGTGTACTCCATTGTAATCAGGTGTAATCATATCATCTGTTTTGCCAAATCCAAGTGCGCAAGATGCTATGGCTTATTTTCATTTGGCGAGAAGGCCCGTTTCGCGGAGCAGCGAGCGTAGAATGCCTTCAGCTTTGCTGCATTTGGCGCAGGAATTCGTTCAAGCGCCCTTGCTGGGTTTGTGTCAGCGGCCATGCGGAGGGGGGGCGTGTCGGGCCGCAGTCCTGGCCAAGTGCCTGTAGGGCCGCCTTGACTCCGGTCACGTTGGTGCCGTTAAGCTCCTCGGCCCTTACTTCTTCGAAATCCTTCATTTGGGCGATCAACGCATTGGCCGCGGTGTAATCGCCTGCATCAAGAGCGGCGTGAATAGCGACGGAATGTTCCGGCCAAATGTTGATCAGTCCAGAGGTGAAGCCGCGCGCGCCGACAGCATAAAGCGGAGGAGCCCAAACTTCGGCAAGGCCGCAGACCCATACAAGTGATGGGTCGCAAGCTGAGATGGCGTCCACCAGTTTCAGCGCGTTGGGGGTGGCCCATTTTACGCCTTTGACACCCTCCACGGAGCAAAGATCGGCTATGGCCCTGGTACCGATTGCGTCATTGCGCAAATAGAGCATCATCGGCAGACCAGCCGCATCGGACACCGCTTTGAGATAATCGACCGTGCCGCGCGGCGAGACGAAGGGGTCGGGCGGCTGATGGATCATCAGCGCCGTTGCTCCTGCTTCAGCTGATGCTTTTGCCAAGCGGCAAGCGTCCCGCACGCCGCGCCCCACGCCCGCCAGGACCGGCGCGCGACCGTCGACCATCGCGACGACCTCGCGTACCATGGTACAGGCTTCATCCGTGGTCAGGGCATAGAATTCGCCGGTATTGCCGTTGACGACGGGCATATGCATGCCTGCGCCAATGGCGCGGTCGATGATGGGGGCCAATCTTTGCGGCGCGATGTCGCCCATCTCGTCATAGGGGGTGACGAGAATGCCGGAAATGCCGGTCAGGGCCTGATCGAGAGTGAGTGTCATTGAGGGTTCCTCAGTAAATGTCGGGTTCGCCTGCAGCGCTGCCAAAGCTGCGCTCCAGAAAGTCAAAATCACAGCCCTTGTCGGCTTGGGTGACGTGTTTGGAGAACATCCATCCCCAACCGCGATGGAAATGCGGAGCCGGCGGAATCCAGGCATCACGGCGGCGGGCGATCTCCGCCTCATCCACCAGCATGTCCAGCCTGCGGTTCGGCAAATCGAGGCGCACGATATCGCCTGTCTGGAGCAGCGCCAGCGGGCCGCCGATAAAGCTCTCGGGCGCCACATGCAGCACGCAGGCGCCATAGGAGGTGCCCGACATCCGCGCATCCGATATGCGGAGCATGTCGCGGTGCCCCTGCTTGATCAGCGCCTTGGGTATGGGCAGCATACCCCATTCCGGCATTCCCGGACCGCCCTGAGGTCCGGCATTGCGCAGCACCAGAACATGATCGGGCGTCACCTCGAGGGTTTCGTCGTCGATAGCCTTCTTCATCTCGGCATAGCTGTCGTAAACGAGCGCCGGCCCTTCGTGGACATGGAACCTCGGATCGCAAGCCGCCGGCTTGATCACCGCGCCATCCGGGCAAAGATTGCCGCGCAGCACAGCGAGCGAGCCTTCCGCATAGACGGGGTTCGAAAGCGGTCGGATGACGTCGTCATTATAGACCTGCGCGCCTTCCAGGCACTCACCCAAAGTCTTGCCGGTGACGGTGATGCAGGAGGTATCGAGCCGCGATTCCATCTGCTTCATCAGTGCGCGCAGACCGCCGGCGTAGAAGAAATCTTCCATCAAATAATCTTTGCCTGATGGGCGGACATTGGCAATCAGCGGGGTGGTGCGCCCAAGTTCGTCCAGCCTATCGAGGTCCAGCGCAACGCCCGCGCGGCGCGCCATCGCGATCAGGTGGACGATGGCATTGGTGGAACACCCCGTGGCCATGGCCACGATAGCAGCATTGTTCACAGCCGGGGCCGTGACGATTTTATCGGGAGTCAGATCTTCCCACACCATGCCGACGATACGGCGTCCGCAATCGGCAGACATGCGCTGATGGCCGGAATCGACGGCAGGAATGGACGACGCGCCGGGCAAGGTCAGGCCCATCGCATCGGCGATCGCCGTCATGGTCGACGCCGTGCCCATGGTCATGCAAACGCCTGCCGACCGGGCGATACCGCCCTCGATGCCGAGCCACTCGGTATCGGAGATATTGCCCGCCCGGCGTTCATCCCAATATTTCCACGCATCCGACCCGGATCCCAAGATCCTGCCCGCGTAATGTCCGCGCAGCATCGGGCCGGCCGGCAGGTAGATAAACGGAATGCCTGCGCTCAACGCCCCCATCACCAGGGCCGGCGTGGTCTTGTCGCAGCCGCCCATCAGCACCACACCGTCGAGCGGATGGGAGCGGATCATCTCCTCGACTTCCATCGCCAGCATGTTTCGGTAGAGCATCGCGGTAGGCTTGGTGAAGCTCTCATCCACCGAGAGCGAGGGCATCTCAACCGCAAAGCCCCCGGCCTGCGCCACGCCACGCTTCACATCCTGTGCCCGTTCACGGAAATGGGAATGGCAGGAGTTGAGCTCAGACCAGGTGTTGAGAATGCCGATCAGCGGCTTGTCCAGGAAATCCGCCTCGGAGTAGCCGAGCTGCATCAAGCGCGAACGGTGTCCGAAGCTGCGCAGGTCATCTGGTCCAAACCAGCGCGCACTGCGAAGTTCGTGGGGAGATTTTCTAACCGGCGTCATGGTGGCGACCTATCTGCAATCTGGCGTGTGGTTCATCGGGAGCATCACGCTCAATGCGAGACATACCCCGCGCCATGTGCGGCACGTTCCCATTCAACCAAAGGCGCGCGGAGGGTTTCCAAGGCGTCTTCGTCCAGTTCCATTCCCAGACCGGGTCCGGTCGGCACGATCAGGCGGTTGCCCTCGAACCGAATACGTTCCTTGACCACATCCTCCACATAGAGCAGCGGCCCCACCGTATCGGAGGCGACATGGAGTTCCGGAACCGAGGCGCCCAGATGGGCATGAGCCGCACTGCCGATGCTCAGTTCCTGCGTGGTGCCGATCAGGACGCGGATACCCGCAAGCTCCGCCAGCGCCATCAGCTTTTTCACCTGAAGCAACCCGCCCGAGTTCACCGTGATGTTGAAAACATCGCAGGCGCCGGCGCGTATCATCTGCATGGCCTGCGACGCGGACGAGCAATGCTCGCAGATCTCGACGTCCACGCGGCGGCGCAGTTCCGACATGCCGTCGAAATCCTCGCGCCAGCTGGGGCTTTCGATCAGCTCGAAGCCGAACTGTTTCAGCCGGTCATAGGCGCGCAGCGTGTCTTTCCAGTAATGGCGAGCCTGAAAGTCGAGGGCTTTCAGCATCACCCGGTCGCCAAACCGATCGCGCACGGACGCAAGGAACGTCTCATCCTTCTGGAAATCCACGCCGACATAGTAGCGAAAGCGCGAGATGCCCTGGCTCAGCAGCGTTTCGATGTAGCCCAGATTGCGGTCGTAATCTTCCTCGGCCTTGACCTGGAACAGCGGATAGCAAATCTCCATCGCGTCACGGGTCTTCCCGCCCAGCAGGTTGTAGACCGGGGTATTCAACGCTTTGCCGACGATGTCGTAGCAGGCCATGTCGATGCCTGCGGCGATCTGCGAAGCAGGCGTGAACGGCGGATAGCTGGGCGCCGACATGAAGTAGTTGTGCAGGTATTTCGCCATTTCGGTATGGATCGACTGAATGGCGAAGGGATTGCGGCCAAGGACGATCTTTTCGATACCCAGCCGGACCGCATCCACATCGGGCATGTACATCCGGTAGCAGTCGAGGTCGGAAATTTCGCCCAGCCCCGTCAGCCCCTCATCGGTGTGTATCTGCAGAATAAGATGCGAGCTGATCGACCCGGTGCGGCGGTGGGTCTGGATGGGGGTGAGGGTGATGCGAGAAATCTTCATGATAAATTCCGTTCGGCTTCCGCGTCGGTCGCGGGATGGCAGTCTCGTTGATGGACGGTTTCCGGCTCGCTTGGGCAATGCAGGTCAGATGGCATTCTTTCGCTTCATGCGCGTGGCGCTCCACATGCTGAAGGCGAAGAACAGCGCCGCCGCCGCCAGCAGCGCGGCAGAGATCGGGCGGGTGACGAAAGTGCTCCAATCACCGTCCGCGAACATCAGCGCCCGGCGGAAATTGGTCTCCAATATGCCGCCCAGCACGAAGCCCAGCACCGCGGGTCCGAGCGGGAAACGATATTTTTCCATGCCATAGCCAAGAACACCGAAACCCAGCATCAGCCACAGCTCGAAGGTGCGGTATTCCGAGGCATAAACCCCGATGACCATGAGGAGCGCCAGAATGGGCAACAGATAATGGCGCGGCACCATCAGGATCTTGGGAAACAGCCGGATCGTGCCGAGCTGGAGCGCCAGCAGCATGATTGTCGCCAAAAGGAAAGCCGCATAGATCATCGCAATCAGATCCGGGCTGCTCTGAAACAGCATCGGGCCGGGCTGCAGGCCATGGATGGTGAACCCTCCGATCATGACCGCAGTCACGCCATCGCCGGGGATGCCGAGCGTAAGGAGCGGCAGCAGGGCACCGCCAACAGCCGCGTTGTTCGCGGTCTCCGGCGCGTAGATGCCGGCAACGCTGCCCTTGCCGAATTCCTCGGGATTTTTCGCGGCGGACCGTGTAGCGCCGTAGGCGACAAGGTTCGCTGCCGATCCGCCGATCCCCGGAAGGACCCCGATACCGATACCGATGGCGGCCGATCGCAGCATATTCGGAATATTGGCGATGAACTCCACGGCCTTGATACCACCGCCGTGAAGCTGCTTTCCGCTGCGCATCGAAATGCCGGGAGAGGTGCCGTCGCGCAAAAGCTGCGATACGGCAAAAAGACCGACCATGAAGGGGATTATGCTAATCCCAGCCATCAGATCGACATTGCCGAAGGTAAACCGCGCGGTCCCTCCGATCGGAGCCAAACCGACCATTGCGATGGACAGACCGATCACTGCCGCGATCAGCCCTTTTATCATGTCGGATTCCGACAGCACGATGACCAGCATCAGCGCCGCTACCGTCAGCGCAGTATATTCGGCCGGCCCGAACTGGATGGCATAACGTGCGATGACAGGGGCAAAGGCCACAAGCACAACCAGTCCAAGGATGCCGCCCACCGCGCTCGCCACCATGCCGGTCGCCAGGGCCTTGATCGGATAGCCTTTTTGCGCCAGCGGATAGGCGTCGAATGTCGTGGCGATGGAAGATGGCGTGCCGGGGATGCGCAGCAACGTCGCCGCGACAAGGCCGCCCGAGACGCCCCCGATATAAGCGCCGACCAGCATGGCGATGCCGGTGTTCGGCGCCATCGCGAAGGTCAATGGCAAGAGCAGCGCCACCGCCATCGTGGCCGAAAGCCCCGGCAGCGCGCCGAAGATCAGGCCCACGGCGACGCCGAGCGCCATCAGCAGCAGGGTCTGCGGCTCGAACAAAGTGCCGAAGCTGGATAGGAAAAGCTCGAACATGCTGTACTCCGTCAACCGATCCAAACGCCAGGGATCGTCAGGCCCAGAAGGCCGTTGAGTATATATCCAAGAGCCAGGGCCACGCTGAGCGACAGCCCCCCGGCGCGCATCAAATGGGCGCGGGTAAAAGGGCCGAGCAGCGCCATCGTCGCCATCAGGAACAGCACCGCCGAAAGCGTGAATCCCAGCTTGTCGAACAAAGCGATGAAGGCCACCAGCGCCACGCCGAGCAGGATCTGCCTGTTACGGCTGGGCGCTGCGATCCGCACAACCTGCTCGTCTGCGGGCAAGCTTTCCTCGGTCGCCTCACCCGGCTGGGTGCGCGGTTTACGAAGTGCCAGCAGGAGGCCGAGTATCGTCATCAGGATTCCAAGAAGCTGCGGCAACACCGCGGGGCCCAGATCGCCGCTGGACGCAAACGGCGCAGGTATCGTCATGCTGTAGGCCGTCATCGCGACGCCCAGAATGGCGAGAACGGTGCCGATCACCCTGTCTTCAGGCATCATTTCCTCCTTATGCGTGGGCCGATACCAAGCTGGCCCTCTGTCACGTCACTTCGTGAAGTAGCTTTGGATCGTCGCGTATTCATTGCTCAGGAACTGCGAGGTTCCCGTGGCATTGCGCAGTGCCACGGTCTGGCCTTGCTTTTCGACGAGCGCCTTGAACGCCTGGTCCTCACCCATCTGCTTGATCAATGCTTCGATGGCGGCAATCGCCGCCGGGTCCATGTCCTTCGGTCCATAGACGGTCTGCACCAGAGGCAGCGAGATATCGACGCCTTGCGAGACGGTGGTGGGAATCTCCGGCGCGGTAGCGTCGGGCACCTTGTTCATGACAGCCAGCGCTTTCATCTGCCCGGCCTTCACATATTGCCTTGCAACGCCGACACTCATCGAGATCACGTCGATCTGGCCGCCAAGCAGCGCGGTGACGCGGTCAGATTCGGTGCCCGCATCCACGATCCGCATCGTGTTGCCTGCCGCCGCATTCAATGCCTGCGCCTTGACCTGCGTGGTGCCACCCAGCTGGGTGCCAATGCTCATCGTGTTGGGATTGGCTTTCGCCGCCGCGATCAAATCGGCCAGCGTGTTGTAGGGCGTGTCTACGCGCACAGCATAAACTTCATTGCTTTCCGTTACGGTGGCGATGGGGGTGAACTGGTCCCACTTGAACGGTGAATTGCCGGACAGATTGGCGGTGTGGAAAGCGGCATGGAAGAAAAGCAGCGTCGCCCCGTCCGGGTTTGCCGTTGACACTGTCTGCGCGGCCACAACGCCGCCGCCGGCGGCCTGATTGACCACGGCAGTCACCGCATCGCTGTTACGCTGAAAATAGTCGGCAAAGATGCGCGCGGCGGCATCCGTGCCGCCACCGGGGTTTGCCGGCACGATAATTCGCACGGAACCAACAGGGTAATCGACCTGTGCGAATGCATTTTGCGGAATGAAAGGCAGCGCCAGGCAAAGCAGGCCCGTCAACATTTTCGACATGATGTTTCCTCCCTCAAGAACAATCGGGGCATCCCAGCCCCATGGCACGAGCAAAACTCCGCCTGCGCCGCAAAATGATGCGGGCGTCAGCCCCTACAGGGCGCAGGTCGAATTTTGAGCTGGCTCCTCCCAACTTCGGAAAATTAGTAGGGCTGCATAGCGGCCATTGTCAATAGTCTTACCAATAGAATATTGACATACAAATACAGCCGGTCGGCACCTTGCGGCCCACCGGACGGCTGTAATAAACAAACTGCGGATGGGAGCGTTCATCCAGGAAGGAGCGACGCGTGATGTCAGGACCACTCGACCGTGCCGGCAATGCTTCGGGTTCGCTGAGCGACGGGGTTTATGAACAGATATATAAGTCGATCAGCACGGGCGACTGGCCGGTGGGGGCCAAGCTTCCTCCGGAAATTGACCTCGCGTTGAGGTTTGGTGTGTCGAGGCCCGTCGTGCGCGAGGCTATGCTTCGCCTGCGGATCGATGGGCTGATCGAAAGCCGGCCAAGAGCAGGAACGCGGGTCATCAGCGCCCCCAGCCGTTCGGTGATCGAGTTTGCCGAGCCCGGCAGCATTGCCGATCTGCAGCGCTGTTACGAGTTTCGGGTCGGTGTCGAGGGCGAGGCGGCTTATCTCGCGGCTCAAAGGCAATCACGTGCCAAAATTGCGGATATCCAGGCGGTTGTCGAGCGTTTGCGCGTCGCAGCGATGCAGATGGACGACATTGCGGCGGAAGACGACATTGCGTTTCACGTGGCCGTCGCCACTGCAACCGAGAACAGTTACTATTTCTCGGCGGTCAAGGCGGCGACGGTCGCGCTGCATGTCGGAACAAGGATAGCCCGAACGCTCGCCCACTCGACAAAGGGGCGCAGCGCGTTGGTGTATGAGGAACACAAGCTCATCCTCGATGCTATTTCCATTGGTGATGCCGAAGGCGCGCGAGCATCGATGCGCGCCCATATCGAGAGCGCGCGGCGACGCGTCTTTGTCGGCGCCTGAAGAATCAGTTCAGGCGCCGGCGGTCGGCGCTTGAGAACAGATGGACATTCGCGAGATCGGGACGAACGCCGATGGTCAGGCCCGGTTCCAGCGATACGCGTTCGCGGAAGACGCCGATAATCTGTGTCGCGCCCAATTTCATTGTCACCTGGGTTTCCGATCCCATCGGCTCGACCAACACTACTTCGGCTGCGACGCCGCCGTCATTGATCGAGAAATGTTCGGGACGGATGCCGTAAATGGTCCGCTGACCCTCAAGGCCTTTGGCTGAAGCCGGCAGGGGCAGAACGATACCCGGCGCGGCAAATCCCTCCGGTGTAATCGTGCCCTCGACAAAATTCATCGACGGCGAGCCGATGAAGCCGGCGACGAACTGGTTGGCGGGCCGGTCATAAAGATCGAGCGGCGCGCCGATCTGCTCGACCTTGCCGGCATTCAGCACTACGATCTTGTCGGCCATGGTCATGGCTTCCACCTGGTCGTGGGTGACATAGATGGTCGTGGTCCTGAGCTTCTGGTGCAGCGCCTTGATCTCCCCGCGCATGACGACCCGGAGCTTGGCGTCGAGGTTGGAAAGCGGCTCATCGAAGAGAAAAACCTGCGGATTGCGCACGATGGCGCGGCCCATGGCGACGCGCTGGCGCTGGCCGCCCGAGAGCTGGCGGGGATAGCGGTCGAGCAGATGCGTCAGGTCGAGGATGCCGGCAGCCCAGTTCACCCGCTCTGCAATCGCAGCCTTGCCGGCGCCGCGATGCTCGAGCGAGAAGCCCATGTTTGTCGCGACCGTCATATGCGGATAGAGCGCGTAGGACTGGAACACCATGGCGATGTCGCGGTCCTTGGGATCGAGGTCGTTGACCACCCGGCCGCCGATCTTCAGCGTGCCGCCGGTGATCGTTTCCAGCCCCGCGATCATCCTGAGAAGCGTGGACTTGCCGCAGCCGGACGGTCCGACGAGAACGACGAATTCGCCGTCACGGATATCGAGATCGACGCCATGAATGGTCTTGACGGTGCCATAGCTCTTGCGGATTTCAGAAAGGGTTACGTCTGCCATGATGGGATCCGTTGTTCAGCCCTTGAGGCCGGTATGCGCGAGCCCTTCGACGAACTGCTTCTGCGCGATGATGAAGACGATGAGAACGGGCAGCGCCGTCAGCGTGGCGGCGGCGAGCTGGATGTTCCACATCGGGCCGCCATAGGCGTCGGTATATTGGGTGAGCGCCTGCGGCAGCGTGAACTTTTCGGCACTCGACAGGAACACGATTGGCTCAAGAAACAGGTTCCAGGAATGCAGGAAGGTGAAGATCGCCACCGACGCCAGCGCGGGTCTCGCAAGCGGCAGCGCGATCTTGCGGAAGATTTTGAAGCGTCCGAGGCCATCGACACGGGCGGCTTCCTCCAGTTCAGGCGGAAGCGTCACGAAGAACTGCCGCATGACGAAAGTGGCGAACACGCTTGGCGCGCCGAAGATCGGCACCAGGATCAGCGGCCAGTGGGTGTTCACCATGCCGGCCTTCAGGAACATCTGGAACAGCGGCACGATCGTTACCTCCGACGGGATAAGAAGACCGAGCAGCACGATCATGAAGGCCGTGTTGGCGAACGGGAACTTGATCCGCGCGAAGGCATAGCCCGCCATCGATGAGACGATCATCGTGCCTGTTGTGACCATAGCCGCGATATAGGCCGAATTCCAGTATTGCCGCACGAAGGGCTGTAGCTCGAACACCTTGCTATATGTCGTCCAGTCGTAGCTTTGCGGAACCAGGTGTGGCGGGAAGGCGAAGATGTCGCTGATCGGCTTGATCGACGAGGTCACCATCCACCAGGTCGGAAAGACGAAGGGGATGAGCAGCACGCACATGAGGCCATAGAGCGCCACCTTCATGCGGGGGGAAAGGTCAGCTTTCATAGAAGACGATCCTCTTGCGAAGCTGCCACTGGGCGAAGGTGAGCACCGCGACGATGACGAAGAGCAGGATCGACAGCGTCGAGCCGTAGCCGAAGAAATGAAACTGGAAGGCCTGCTGGTAGAGGTAATAGACCAGCACCGTGGTCGAAAGGCCGGGGCCGCCCTGGGTGAGGATTGCGATCTGCGCGAACACCTGCAGCGAACCCACGATTGTGATGATCGAGGTGAGCAGGATGGTCGGACTGATCAGCGGCAGCGTGATGCGGCGGAACTGCTTGAAGGCCGGCGCGCCGTCGATGCGCGCCGCCTCGTAAAGTTCGTTCGGCACGCCCTGCAGCGCCGCCAGAAACAGGATCATGTTGAGGCCGACATTCTTGAAGACCTGCACGACGATGACCGAAATCATCGCCGTCGTCTCCTCGCGAAGCCAGTTCGGCCCTTCGATACCGAAAACCTGCAACATGCCATTGATGCCGCCGTTCTTCTGCAACAGAAAGCCCCAGACGATCGTCCAGGCGACGAGCGAAACGACGACCGGCGAGAAGAACAGCGTGCGGAACACGGCAATGCCGGCAAGCTTCTGGTTGAGCAGGACCGCCAGCAACAGCGCCAGTGACATGTTCAGGACGACGAGGCCGACGGAGAAGATCGCGGTCGCGCCAAGCACTTCGCGAAGATTGGTATCCTCAATCACCATCCGGTAGTTCTGCGCGCCGGTATAGGTGAAGGTATTTGCCAGCACGTTCCACTCGTGCAGCGAATACCAGAAGACGAGCGCGAGCGGGATCAGCACGAAAATGACGATGCCGATCAGCTGCGGGGCGATGAACAGGAAGCCGGCGAGGCTGTCGCGCCGCGCCATCGTCCAGAACGGCTGCGAGGAGCGGCCCCTTGACGTTTCGTGATGCGGCGTGACAGCCATTGCAAGCTCCTCAGCGCCGCAGAAGCGGGCCGAGCTGGCCGCAGATTTTCTGGAGCGTGCCGGGAACATCCGCTTCGGGGCGCCAGACGGCATCGAGATTGGAACGCACCGTCTGCTGGATCTGGGCAAAGCCGGTATGGCCGGGCATGACCTTGCCTGTCGCGATGCCTGATATAACCACCTTTTCGATCTGCTCTCGGCTGAGCAGCGGATTGGTCTTCTCCAGCACTTCGGCATTGAGCAGGGATTTGCGCGCCGAGGGGAAGAACTGGCTGAGCTTGGCCGAATTTTCCGGATTGGTCATGTAGGCGACGAATTGCGCGGCCGTTTCGACGTGTTTGCCCGATTGCATGACGCCGATGCCGGCCTGCCCGATCAGCGCATATTCGCCCGCCGGTCCCTTCGGCAGCGGCACAAGATCCCAGGCGAAGGGCTTGTCCTTCGGCAGCAGCGAGGCGCGGCTGATCTGGGTGATCGTCATCGCCGCATTGCCGGCGAAGAAATCGACATTTTCGCCCGGACCGGGCATCGCCTTCTTGGCGAAGATGGCGTCGTGAATGAACGAGACCGCGTCGGCCATCGGCTTTTCGGCCATGCTGCAGGTCTTGCCATCCTCGCTCCATGGCGAGGCGCCCCAGCCGTTCCAGACCGATGTCAGGTACTGCCAGTTCTGATAGTTGAAATCGCGAACGATCAGCCCGCCCTTGCCGGTTTTGCCGACGGCGGATGCGGCGGCGATGGCGTTCTCCCAGGTCCATTCGCCAGCGGCGATCATCTCCGCCGGTGTCTTTGCGCCGGCTGCCTTGATGAGATCGTTGTTGACGAACATCGCGAAGGGCGAGGTGGAAAACGGATAAGCGTAGAGCTTGCCATCTTGCGACCAGCGCTCGGTGGCGCCGGGGCTCACTTCGTCAAGATTGTAACCCTTTGCCGCATTCAACGTGTCTGTCAGCGGGTAGAGAGCGCCGGACTTGACGAAATCATAGGCCGAGGTCTCGAATATCCAGGCCATGTCAGGGGCATTGCCCCCGGCGATCTGGGTCGTCAGCGCCGTCGTATAGGTATCGAACGGCAGCGACTCGTAGGTGACGCTGACATCAGGATGGTCCTTTTTAAAGCCTGCGGCAATCTCGTTGAACAGCTTCAGATGCGCCTCGTTGGCGCTCCAGATGGTCATGCGCAGATTGACCGCCTCCTGCGCCTGGGCAATGCCACTCCAACCGAGCGGCAGGGCAATCGCCATCGCGGCCACCGCCGATTTCCATGTTCTATGATATGCCATTCCCGTTCTTCCTCCAAAGATGGGTTAATTTTAGTAAGCAGCGACCTCCGGCCACCGGATTTCAATGCCCTCGCGGGTCAGCGCCGTCTGGAAATCATGAAGGCGCGCGTCCTCTTCCTGCACCTGATGCGGCGTAAGCCCCTTCTCAAGGCAATAAGCGGCGAGCATACCGGCCACTTCGCCGATGTTCCATTCGACTGGATGCAGGCGATAGCAGCCGTTGGTGATATGCGTCGTGCCGATGTTCTTGCCTGCCGGGATCAGGTTCTTCACGCGTTCGGGTATGAGTGCGCCCAGCGGAATTTCGAACGGGCAGGACGGCACATCGACATAATTGTCGCCGCCGGTAGAGGGATGCAGGTCGATGCGGTACATGCCGATGCCGACGCTATCACGATAACGAACCGCCCCCTTGTCGCCGCGTACCGTGTAGGACAGGTCCTGCTCGACGATGCGGGTGACGGGCTTGATGCGGCGGCTCTCGCGGATATAGGGCGCCATGGCGAGCCCGTGTTCGGTACCGGTGATGTCGCCGCGCAAGCGCAGGCCACGGAAACCCTGCCCGCCATCGAGGCGCGGAGCCTCCGTCTGCAGCCAGTAGAACACCGAATAGGAAAGATCGGCGGCGGATTTCAGGTGCTGCGCCTTCTCTTCCTCGGAGATATCGATGATCGTGCCGTCCATGTAGTCGATCATCGGCCAGTTCACGAGGCAGATGTCGGATTTGTAGAAGCCCGGCGCAAAGTTGTTGCGCGCGGCAATGCGGCGAAAGGTCCAGAGGTTCTCATCGCCCCCGCCCTTGCGCTGGTCGGCATCGACCAGCAGCGGATCGTCATCGGGATTAGGCGTGAACGAGCGCGTGGTATGCTCCAGCGTACGCGGGTGCGGCGCGGTGAAGCCAAGCAGCGGGCCACCCCAGAAATGCGGCTGGACCTCGCGCCAGTAGTCGTAATTGTCCGGTTTGTCGATCGTCTGGTCGCCATCGACGTGATCGATCGCAAAGCAGATCGAAACGGCCTGGACATTGTCCGGCTGGGCCACTCCCGGCGCGCTCGGCTCGCCGGTATCGGACTGGGCTTCGAAGCCTTTCGCATATTCCGTGCCGGTCATTGGCAACAGATCGCCAAGCTCGGTAGCGTCGAGAATATAATCGGCGGAAATGATGATCTTCGCGCCGCTATCGCGATGCCGGACCGTGACGGAACGGACGGTGTCACCATCGACATCGGTCGCGACGGGCCGGTAGGGCTGCAACACCTTGAGCCTGCCCGAGCCGATGTAGGGCATCAGCATGCTTTCCATGACGGCAAGGCTGACGCGCGGTTCAGCGCAGATGCGGCTGACCCAGCCAGCGCCGGGATTGAGGTCGCCCCAGGCGCGCGCGCTTGTCGTCAGCGGGTAGTGGTCACGGTAATATTGCCGCACGCCGTTGCGCAATTTGCGGCACGAGCGCGTGATGCCGAACTGCTCGACCCATGTATGTTCGTCCGAAGGCACGGCCTGGCTGGTCAATTGACCGCCGATCCAGTCGTATTCTTCCGTCATGATGACGCTACGACCGGCGCGCGCGGCGCCCAGCGCCGCCGCCACGCCGCCGAGGCCGCCACCCACCACAAGAATATCTGCTCGCATCTCTCTCAATTGTCTAAATCCGTCTTATTGCAGGGCCCAAGCGGGGCAGGTTCGAGGGGGCCGGCCCAAGGGTTTCGCCCTCGACCGGATCGCAGGTAAGAAGAATCTGGTCGCCGGCGCTGCCGGTCTCGATGCGGTTCACCAGCATGGCGGTCGCCTGCCGTCCCATCTCCTCGCGCGGGATCGTGTAGGAGGTGAAGCGCACAGGGCTGCGACTGGCGCGGATATGGCTGCCAAGCACGATCATGGAAAAATCCCGCGGCACGGAAAGCCCGCGTTCGCGTGCGAGCGCTTCGACGCGGACCGCATCCGCCAGTTCGATGAAGAATGCCGCCGTAGCGCCACTGCCAAGGATCGCATCGAGTATCTCGCCAGCCGGCCGGTTGACGTCATTTACATGGAGGACAAGCTCGGTCCCCTCCCCCAGCGCGGAGGCGAAGCCCCGCCAGCGGTCGACGATGGATTCGGCAGGGCCATCCGGGCCGATATAGGCGAGCCTCATATGACCGAGCGCCCTCCCCTTCTCGACAAGCTGCCGCGTGGCCGCGGCATAATCGCCGCCGACATAAGGAACGGGTCCGCCGGCATCCTCACGGCGGCCGATTGCTACGAATGGATAATCCTCCGCCACCAGCCGAGCCAGTTCCTTGCGGTCGAATTCGCGGCCCAGCACCAGGCAACCATCGGCGATCCTCAGCCGGTTGCCCTCGGAAAAGATCTTGCGGTTGCCACCCACGCCTGCGCTGGTCAGGAGCAGGAGATCGTAATTCTGCTGCTGCGCCGCTTCCTCTATGCCGAGCAGGAAAGGCGCGAAGAAATCGGCCTGCTCGCTCGGGAATGCCGGTTCGTAGGTGAACACGCCCAGAATCCGGTTCAGGCCCTTCGCCATGCGCCTTGCGATCGGATCGGCGACATATCCCGTTGTGCGAATGACGCGCTGGACCCGTTCCCGGGTTTCCTGCGGAATACGCGCGAGAGTCGCCGGCGCGCCATTCAGAACAAGCGAGACCGTCGCCTGACTGACACCGGCCAGTTTCGCAATATCATTCTGAGTGAGCCGCCTGTTCCCTGCCACGCAGTGCTCCTCCCCAAAGCGCAAAAATTTGCTAATACGTATTAGCTGTTAATGCGCATTAGCACTATTTTCAGCGGGCGTGTCAAGGGACGTTCGCGCGCCATCGCCTCATTGCGTGCCGGGCAGCAGATGCCGTCCCTCATAGGCCAGCGACGTTTCGATCAGTTCTCGGGCATAGGGATGCACCGCCTCGGCGCGTTCCAGCGCGGTGCGGTTCAGGACCTCGACGATATCGCCGCGCTGCATGATGGCAAAGCGGTCGCACATATAGGAGACGACCGCCAGATCATGCGTCACCATGATGGAGGTGAAGCCGCGCTCCTGCCGCAGCCGGGTGAGCAGATTGAGGATCTCCGCCTGCACCGAGACATCAAGCGCCGAGGTGGGCTCATCGAGCAAGAGCAGCGCGGGGTCGAGGATCAGCGCGCGGGCGATGGCGACGCGCTGGCGCTGGCCGCCGGACAATTGGTGCGGGTAGCGGTCAAGGAAATCGACCGGCAGACCGACATCGGCGATCGCCCGGCGAATACGCCCTTCCCGGCGGTCGAGGCCGTGGATACGCAGCGGTTCGCTCAAGGCGGTGCGGATCGACTGACGCGGATGCAGCGAGCCATAGGGGTCCTGAAACACCATCTGCACCATGCGGCAGCGTTCAACCGGGGCCATGTCGCGAACGGGTGTGCCGCCAAGCCTGATATCGCCGGTCCAGAAGCCGTTCAGCATCGAAATGCAGCGCAGAACGGTCGATTTACCCGACCCGCTTTCGCCAATGAGGCCGAAACACTCGCCGGGCTCGACATGGAAGGACACATCCGGCAGCATCTTGGTGGCGCCGAAGGTGATCGACAGATTGTTCGCAGTGACGGCGATGCTCACGATTGAATCTCCCGGCTCCATGGCGCGCTGCGGTCGAGCACCGGCAGCGGTGTACGCGGGCCGCCGATACGGGGCTGCGCCGCCATCAGGCCGCGCGTATAGGGGTGGCTGGCATTGTCGAGATCGCGGGCGGCCAGGGTTTCGACAACGCGCCCGGCGAACATGACCATTACCCGGTCGCAGAAATTGCGCACGAGGTTCAGATCATGGCTGATGATGATGAGCCCGATGCCGCGCTCCCTGACCAGATCCTCAAGGATCTTGAGCACGCTGAGCCGTACGGTCACGTCCAAGGCTGAGGTCGGCTCATCGGCAATGACAATGCGCGGATCGGCAAGCAGCATCATGGCGATCATGATCCGCTGCCCCATGCCGCCTGACACCTCATGCGGGTAGAGGCTATAGACCCGTTCCGGCTCGCGGATTTTCACCGCCTCCAGCATATCAAGCGATTTCTCACGCGCCTCGCGTTTCGATATCTTGAAATGCCGGAGCAGCGTTTCCGCAATCTGGTCGCCGACGCGGTGGATCGGGTTCAGCGAATATTGCGGGTCTTGCAGGATCATGGAAATCTGCCGCCCCCGGATTTTCAGCATCTCCGCCTCGCTGAGCTTGAGGAGGTCCGTTCCCAGAAAATCCATCCGGTCGGCGCCGATCCGCGCATCGGGCAGAAGCCGCATCAGCGCCCGGCCCATGGTGGATTTGCCGGACCCGCTTTCACCGACGATGCCAAGCCGCTCGCGGCCAAGTGTGAATGAAACCCGCCTCACCGCATCGCTCCCGGCATTGCCATAGCGGACGCTCAAATTTTGCACGTCGAGCAGAATATCGCTCATTTCAGCGTCCTTTCTGCTTGGGATCGAGCGCGTCACGCAAGCCGTCGCCCAGAAGGTTAAAGGCGAGGCTGACGCTGACGATCGCAATGCCGGGGAAGAGGACGAGCCAGCTGCTGTCGATCATATAGCGTCGTCCGGTCGCGATCATCGCGCCCCATTCCGGCAGGGGCGGCTGCGCGCCGAGGCCGAGGAAGCCAAGGCCCGCAGCGGTGAGGATCACAGTCGCCATGTTGAGGGTCAGGCGGATGATGACCGAGGGCAGGCACATCGGCACGATGGATTTGATAATGATCCGCGCGCTGGAGGCCCCCTGCAACCGCGCCGCCGCTATGTAATCGGCCCTGCGGATGGTCATCGTCTCGGCCCGGGCGAGACGCGCGATGGGCGGCCAGGCGGTGAGCGCGATGGCGATGATGGCGTTGCGCAAATTCGGGCCCAGCGCCGCGACGAAGGCGAGCGACAGGATGAGGCTTGGAAAGGACAGGAATATGTCGGTGATGCGCATCATGATGGTGTCGTAGCGCCCGCCGAAATAGCCGGCCGTCGTGCCGACGAGCAGCCCGACGGGCCCGACGATGACAGTGACGAGCGCGATGATCGTGAGGCTGATGCGGGCGCCATGAACAACTCGGCTGAAGATATCGCGGCCCAGCTCATCCGTGCCGAACAGATGGCCATTGCCGGGCGGCTGCAGCACATTGTCGAGGTTCTGCATGTAAGGATCGTGGGTGGCGATGAGGGGCGCGAAAAGCGCGGTGAGGCAGAGAATGGAGATAACGATCAACCCGAAAGCAGCCGTCGGGCTCATCATCAGCGTGCGCAACAGGCTGATGGCTTGACCGATGAAAGGGATACGGCGCGTATGAGCGGTGTCGGTAGTGGCCATTAGCGCGTCCTCGGATCGAATACCCGGTAAAGAATGTCGGACAACATGTTGAGCGCGATGAAGATGACGCCCACGAGGAGCACGCAGGTCATCACCGCGTTCATATCGCCGATGATCAGATTGCTGGTGAGATATTGCCCGAAGCCGGGCCACGCAAAGACCGTCTCCACCAGCACCGCGCCCTCGAGCAGCGAGCCATAGGCCAGCGCCACGATGGTGATGAGCTGGACGCGGATGTTGGCGAAGGCGTGCCGCCAGATCGTCTGCCGCTTCGACAGGCCTTTGACCCGCGCGGTGACGATATATTCCTGCCCCAGCTGGTCCAGCATGAAGCTGCGCACCATGCGGGTGATATAGGCCGAGGAGGCATAGCCCAGAAGCAGCGCGGGCAGGATCAGATGCCGGAGCGCGGAGAGGAAAATGTCGATGCGTCCGGCAAGCAGGCTGTCGATGAGGAGAAATCCAGTGGGCGTCGGGATTTCGCCGGTATAGAAGAAATCCATCCGCCCGCTGCCGCCGGCCCAGCCGAGCCATGCATAGAAGACGAGAAGCCCAAGCATACCGGTCCAGAAGATCGGCATCGAATGGCCCATCAGGCTGAACACCCGGATGGCATGGTCCTGCCAGCGGTCCTTGTTGACCGCCGCCAGCACGCCGAGCGGAATGCCGAGCCCCGCGCCTAGCAGGATGGCGAGTGTCGCCAGCTCGATGGTCGCGGGGAAAACGTGCAGGATGTCCTGGATGACCGGGTGGCCGGTGCGGATGGAGGTGCCGAAATCGCCGGTGGCGACGTTCTTCAGATAGACGGCAAACTGCTCCCACATCGGGCGGTCCAGCCCCAATTGCCGGTACACCTGCTCATAGGTTTCCTGACTGGCATCCTCGCCGATCATCGCCCGGACCGGATCGGCAGGCATGACGCGGCCGATGACGAATGTCAGCAAAAGCAGCCCGAACAGGGTGGCCGCAATCGACACCGCCTGCTGCCGGAGCCCTTGAAATCGTGCCTTCCCCAAAGACATCGCTCCTCCCTCGATGTTATCTTGACTTATTAGAGCGGCTCACTCTGCACCGTCATTCTCGGACGTATCCGAGAACGCGAAAAGCTCCTGCCATGCCGGTGGATTACAAAATCATCCCGGCGTGGGGTGAAGCTATATTTCGGCGTTGCGGGTGAGAACCTGACGCGGCTTGCCGGGCCTGCTGACGATAACTGAATGGTGATTTTCTGGCATCGGCTCCTCCCGAATTGAGGCACCCTAGCCTATCCAAACATGTATTACAAGTGCCGAACATGTGGCGTGCCGCCGCTGCGGGCTGGAAGCTCGTTTTCCCCATCCGTCCGGGTCGCCCGACTGAGGAGAAGCGCGCGATAACGCTCCATAGAGCCGCGCAAATGATCGGCCATGTATTGCCGGGCGAGCGCGGAATCGCCTTGAATGATGGCATCGACGATTCGCCCGTGCTCTTCCTCGAGATGCAGATTGTAATCGCGTGGACGCTCTCCGACGGGGGCGCCCTGCAACTCGCCGCGGGGGATAATTCCCGAACGAATCAGTTGCAGGAATTCGGGAAAGCGCCGGTTCTGCGTCGCTTCGGCGATGGCATGGTGGAAATCATAGTCCGCATCGCGCGTCGACAGGCCCAGACGCAGGCATTCGGCAACTTTGCGATGCGCGTCGATGATCTTTTCCAGTTGCGAGGCCGAACGCCGCGCCGCTGCGAAAGCCGCCGCCTCGACCTCGAAAACCGTACGCAGCTCAAGCAGTTCGATAACGGACGAGATCCTGTCGACATTCAGCCCTGAGAACGGCGATTGCAGCGGCGCCCGCTCCAGAACGAAGACCCCCGCCCCTTTGCGCGATTCCACCAGCCCATCGGCGCGTAAGTTTGCGAAGGCCTCGCGGGCCACGGTGCGGCTCACGCCATAGCGCTCGGTCAGATCCTTTTCGCTCGGCAGGCGCGTACCGGGCGCATACGCCCCGGTCTCGATCGCCTGGCGCAAATCGCCGCTGATGCGGTGCACCATCGACTGCGTTCCTCCGGGCTGCATGGTTCACTCCTGATCTGTCGGCGCCCGCATTCAAAGCACACGGCAATACGACCGTGCAATCGGCAGGTCGCGGCAATCTGCAGGACAATATCCATAACATGTAATACAGATTGTTGACAACTTTTCCCGCGCCCTCCATTAATCGCGGCAATCGCCCGCGCGCCGGGCCATGCAATCGAGGGAAGTTCATGATCATCACCGACGTTCAGGTCCGGCTGTTCGAAACCACGACGCGCAGGCATTCGGACAGCGCCGGGCATGCACATCCGGGGCCGCCGCATAAGGTGCGGCAGGCGCTGCTGACGATCCGGACCGAGGACGGCCATGAAGGCCACTCCTTCACCGCGCCGGAGATCGTACGCCCCCATGTGATCGAGAAATTCGTGAAGAAGGTGCTGATCGGGCAGGACCACCGCGACCGCGAGCGGCTCTGGCAGGAACTGGCGCATTGGCAGCGCGGATCGGCGGCGCAATTGACCGACCGCACGCTCGCCGTGGCCGATTGCGCGCTGTGGGACCTTGCAGGGCGGACGCTGGGTCAGCCCATCCATAAGCTGATCGGCGCCTATCGTGACAAGGTGCTCGCCTATGGCTCGATCATGTGCGGCGATGAGTTGCCGGGCGGCCTCGCTACCCCTGAGGATTACGGCCGCTTTGCCGAAACGCTGGTCAAGCGCGGCTATAAGGGCATCAAGCTGCATACCTGGATGCCGCCGGTCAGTTGGGCGCCGGACGTGAAGATGGACCTGAAAGCCTGCGCCGCGGTGCGCGAGGCGGTCGGCCCAGATATCCGCCTGATGATCGACGCCTTTCACTGGTATTCCCGCACGGACGCGCTGGAACTTGGGCGCGGACTGGAAAAGCTCGGCTTCGACTGGATCGAAGAACCGATGGATGAGCAGTCGATGTCGTCCTACAAATGGCTGGCGGACAATCTCGATATTCCGGTGGTCGGCCCGGAAAGCGCGGCGGGCAAGCACTGGCACCGCGCCGAATGGGTCAGATCCGGGGCCTGCGATATCCTGCGCACCGGCGTGAACGATGTCGGCGGTATCACGCCCGCGATCAAGACGATGCGGATGGCGGAATGCTTCGGCATGGAATGCGAGGTCCACGGCAATACCGCGATGAACCTGCATGTGGTCGCCGCGTCCAAGAACTGCCGCTGGTACGAGCGCGGGCTTCTGCATCCCTTCCTCGAATATGATGACGGGCACGATTACCTGAATTCGCTGTCCGACCCGATGGACGAGGACGGCTTCGTCCATGTCCCCGACCGTCCGGGCCTTGGCGAGGACATCAATTTCGACTTCATCGAAAACAACCGCGTGGGCTAGAGCTGTTTAATGGAATCGCCAAGCGCCCTCGCCCTTCGAGGCTCCGCTCCGCTTCGCTCCACTACGCACCTCAGGATGAGGGCTACTGCGGCGTTGCAACCCTTCACCCTCATGGTGAGGTGCGAGCGTGAGCTAAGCCTCGAACCACGGGGGTGAAGGGCGCACAGTTGTTTCCGTGCGAATATGAAATGCTCTGAAAAGTTCGACATGGAAGGGAGGAGAAGGTGCATGAACGTCTTTCTGAAAAGCATGGTGCTGGTCGCCTTGCTCGCAAGCGCGGCTGTCGTTCCGGCGCATGCCGGCACGCCTGATGACCAGCTGGTCGTGGCGACGACGATGAACAACATCCTGACGCTCGATCCTGCCGGGATTACCGGGCGCGAGACGGTGCAGGTGCTGAACAACATCTACGACACGCTTGTCATTCTCGATCCGAAGGACCGCAGCCTGCGCCCTCGCCTGGCGGAACGCTGGGAGATTTCGGCGGACCGTATGACGGTGCGCTTTTATCTTCGCCCGGATGCGCGCTTTTCGTCCGGCAATCCGGTCACCGCCGAGGATGTAAAATGGAGCCTGACGCGCCTGCTCGCGCTCAATCTGGCGCAGGCGTCGGCGTTGAAAACGCGGGGCTTCAAGGCCGGGAACGCAGAGAAACTGTTCGTGGCCGAAGGCCCGCATACGTTTATCCTCCACCTGCCCCAGCCTGATGATCCAACGCTGGTCATGATGATCCTTGCACAGAACGGCTTCGGCACCATTCTGGACAAGCAGACCGTTCTGAAACACGAGGTGGCCGGCGATTGGGGCGCGGCGTGGCTACGCACCAATGCAGCCGGGTCCGGGCCATATGTCTTGAGCGCATGGGCGTCGAACGAATATGTCATCATGACGCGCAATCCCGCCTTTTGGGGGCCGAAGCCGGCCATGCGCCGCATCCTGTTCCGCCATCTGCCTGAATCGCAGACGCAGCGGCTGATGCTGGAAAAGGGCGATATCGATGTCGCCTATTCCATGCAGTCTCCGGATTTGCGGGCGCTCGAATCCGATCCTGATATCGAGATCGAAACGGCCTATGGCTCGGGCTTCTACTATCTCGCCGCCTCGATGAAGGATGAGCGCTTCAAGGACCCGCGCGTGTTGCGGGCGCTGCGCCATCTGATCGACTATGAGGGCGTGAACCGCGCGGTCATGCCCTATTTCGGCACGCTCCGGCAGCGCCCGATCAGCACCGGCATCATCGGCTCGCTGCCCGACCCGGGGTACAAGCTCGATATCGCCCGCGCCCGCGCATTGCTCGCCGAAGCGGGCTATTCCAACGGCATGGACGTCACCTTGCGCTTCCTCTCGGAAGAGCCGTTCTCAAAGGCCGCAACGGCGATCCAGAACACGCTGGAACAGGGAGGCTTTCGCGTGCGCATGATCAGCGGTTCGGGCGACACCATTTACGGCGCGATGCGCGATCGCAATTTCGAGTTGCTGATCGGCCGCGGCGGCGGCGGCCAGCAGCCGCACCCGGACAACAATCTGCGCGCGCTTGCCTATAATCCTGATAATTCCGACAAGGCGAAGCTTACGAACTATCAGGGCTGGCGCGCGAGCTATTATGATCCGGAACTCAACCGTAAGGTAGAAAGCGCCCTGCTTGAAGCCGATCCGGCAAGGCAGAAGGCGGCTTACGAGGACATTCAGACCTATATCGACGCCCATCCGATGCCGATCCAGCCCTTCTCCGAGGTCCTGGACACGGCGGCGTTCCGGAAAACCGTCCATGGCGTCGTCGCCAGCCCGTGGCTGTCACGCTTCGAGTGGGTCAGCAAGTCGTAAAGGCTGCGGCAGCGCTCTTGTGGGTTCGGGCGCAACGCGTTTCCGGTTAGCCGCGGCTAACCGATGTTTCTTGCTCCGGTTCCTGAAGTTAGCCGCGGCTAACCGAGCGGAATCGGGGTAGGGAAAGCATAGGGATTTGTTAACCCTTATTTCCTTGCTGTTTTGGGCGAATCGGACATATCTTTTCATCTGCGGAGATTTTCGCATTCTTGGAATTTTTCCGCAGCTAGTGTCCAGATGGAATATATTGATGACAACCGTCGCCCAAAAGCGAATCGACGCCGAACCGGACGAATTGAAGACGCTGCTCCAGCGCCATTCGGCGGCACTGGCTGCGCAGCTGCAGGCGCATCATCTCAGCATCTATCCGCCGAGCGCCGAGAAGGGAATCCGCCACTTTTCTCCAGCCGAAACAGCCAAGCTCATTGGCGTAACGGAAGGATATCTTCGGCAGGTCGCAGCTGAAATACCGGATGTCTCGACCATCTCGTCCGGCGGTAGACGGTCTTATTCCGTGGAAGCCATCCATGAATTCCGGAAGCATCTCCATGCCGGGGCCCGGGGCAATCGCCGTTATCTGCCGTGGCGCAATGACAATGAGCAGCTTCAGGTCGTTTCGGTCATGAACTTCAAGGGAGGCTCAGGCAAGACCACAACGTCAGCGCATCTGGCGCAGTATCTTGCGCTGCGGGGTTACCGCGTGCTGGCAATCGATCTCGATCCGCAGGCCAGTCTCTCGGCCCTGTTCGGCCATCAGCCGGAACTGGACGTAGGGCCCAACGAGACCCTGTACGGTGCGATCCGGTATGATGCCGAGAAACGTCCGATCTCCGAAATCGTTCGTGCCACCTATATTCCGGACATGCATCTCATCCCCGGGAATCTGGAGCTTATGGAGTTCGAACACGATACGCCAAAGGCGCTGCTCAACCGCGCGCCGGGCGATACCCTATTCTTTGCCCGCATCGGCCAGGCGCTTGCCCAAATCCAAAAGCTTTATGATGTTGTCGTCATCGACTGTCCGCCGCAACTGGGCTTTCTGACCATGTCGGCGCTCACGGCGGCCACCTCCGTCCTGATCACGGTTCATCCGCAGATGCTTGACGTCATGTCGATGAACCAGTTCCTGGCGATGACCAGCGATCTTCTCGAAGAGATCGGCAGGGCAGGGGCTTCCTCGCAATATTCGTGGATGAAATATCTCATCACACGCTTCGAGCCGAGTGATGGTCCGCAGAACCAGATGGTTGCGTTTCTCCGCTCGATTTTCGGGGATCACGTTCTTAATCATCCGATGCTCAAGAGCACGGCTATCTCCGACGCGGGCCTGACAAATCAGACAATCTTCGAAGTGGACCGCGGCCAGTTCACGCGCGCGACGTACGATCGTGCGCTTGAATCGATGGAAAATGTCAATGGCGAGATTGAAGGCCTTATCAAGAAGGCCTGGGGCAGGATCGCATGAGCCGGAAGCAAATCTTCGCAAATCTGACGCCGCCGGCAGAAAGCGCCGAAGCAGCTTCGGCTAGTTCCCAAGATGCTCTCGCACGGCGTCCGTCCCGCATTCGGCCGCTACTGGGCTCGCCCGATTTGGTGGATGATGCCGGCAGGTCCCCCGTCGGTGCCCTTGGCCGGTCCCTGGGTGAATTGAGCGAGCGCTCGCGCCGTGCCGATGAGATCGAGGAAAAGCTGCGCGCCGGCCAAGCCGTCGTTGAGCTTGATCCTGCGTCTATCGACCCGTCTTTCATTCCAGATCGCATGCTTTCCGACGACGAACCATTCCGGTCATTCGTCGAATCCATTCGCGAGCAAGGCCAGCAGGTGCCTATCCTCGTGCGCCCGCACCCTCAAAAGACGGGCGCGTATCAGGTTGCTTTCGGACACCGGCGGCTGCGGGCTGCACTGGAGCTGGATATCGGGGTCAAAGCAATCGTTCGCAATCTCACCGACCAGGAACTGGTCGTAGCCCAGGGGCAGGAGAACAATGAGAGGCAGGACCTCTCCTACATCGAGAAAGTTCGGTTCGCCCAGAAGCTGGCGGAGCGCTTTTCACGTGATGTCGTCATGGCGGCTCTCGCGATTTATAAAAGTGACTTATCCAACATGCTTGCTGTTGCGGTTAAGATCCCAACCGAGCTGGTCGATGCAATTGGCCCAGCCCATGGTATCGGCCGGCGCAATTGGATGGCGCTTGCTGAGGTGTTGACGGCAGGCAAGGAGCGGATGGAAATGGCCTTAAGCGTTGCTACCAAGCCCGAAGTCGCAATGCTCCCCTCGAAGGAACGATTCGAGGCGGTGGCTCGGGCATTGACTGAAAAGGCGTCCGTGCGAAACGCCAACGCTGTCCTTCTGCCGGGAGGGCAGGAAATCGCCCAGATTGCGCAGACAAAACAGAAAATCACGCTCACGATCGACCGGCGCACGTCTCCGGATTTCGCGGACTTCGTGATGAACGAGCTTCCTCGCCTCTACGCCGAGCACACAAAATCGCGGTAGGGGCAAGGGATATATGAAGTAAACAGGAGAACTGAATCCGCAAAAGGAAAAAGGCCCCCGAAACGACGTCCGGAAGCCCTTCTCAAGTGTGGTAACGAGAGAATCGCATTTCCGCGAATCACTGTCAAGAGTCCTTGTGACTTGAGCGCCGTTTCGGCGAGCGGATTTCTTTTGCCTTAACCATAGGTGAAGAAAAATGCAGACGCATATATCAACGACGCCCTTTGGGCGGCGGCGGGTGTTGCTTGGCCAGATTTCGAGCCAGAAGGCCGCTCGGGAAATGCCAAGGGACGCCTCTGTCCAGAAATGGCATGTCTTCCAGCATATCCGCGAGGCGCGGGATCTGCTCGGCGCGACCGACCGCGCGCTGGCGATCCTTAACGCCCTGCTGTCGTTCCATCCCGAGACCACGCTGACCGGTGATGGCGAACTAGTGGTCTGGCCGTCGAACGAGCTTCTGAGCGCGCGCGCCAATGGCATGCCGGCGACGACGCTGCGGCGGCATCTGGCGGTGCTTGTCGATTGCGGCCTCATCATCCGGCGCGACAGCCCCAACGGCAAGCGCTTCGCCCGCAAGGGGAGGGGAGGGGAGATCGAGCAGGCTTATGGCTTCGACCTGTCACCGCTTGTCGCCCGTGCGGCGGAGTTCAGGGATTTGGCCGAAGCGGTGCAGACGGAGAAAAAGGCTTTTCGCGTTTCGAAGGAGAAACTGACGCTCATTCGCCGCGACATCGTCAAAATGATCGACGTCGGCATTGAGGAAGGCGTTCCGGCGCCATGGGGCCGGATGCAGATCGTTTATCGCCAGATCCTGGCCAAGCTGCCGCGCTCCGCGCCGAAACAGGTGATCGACGCGGTCTGCGAGGAGCTGCAGCTGCTGTGGCAGGAAATCCGCGACACATTGGAATCCTTCACGGATTCTCAGAATCAGGACGGCAATGAGTCCCATTTTGGGCGCCATATACAGAATTCAAAACCAGACTCTTATTCTGAATCTGAATATGGCTCAGGAATAAAACAAGAAGCGGGCGGCACCGTTGCGGAAAGCGACAACATTCGCGCCCTGCCCAAACGAGAGTTGCCCTTGGGGATCGTACTGGACGCCTGCCCAGGCTTGGCCGAGCTTGCCGAAGGCGGCGCCATCCGGCACTGGCGCGAATTTCTGGCCGCGGCGGAAAAGGCTAGGCCGATGCTGGGGATCAGCCCGAGCGCCTGGCGCGAGGCACGAGAGGTGATGGGCGAGCAGCAAGCGGCGATCACGCTGGCGGCGATTTATGAACGGTCCGATCAGATCAACAATGCCGGCGGTTACTTACGCAGCCTGACCGAGCGCGCCAGGCAAGGCAAATTCTCCACCTGGCCGATGATCATGGCCCTGCTGAGAAACAAGCTCGACGCGAAGAAAATGGCGGGCGAGGGGGGCGGTCGCAGGCTGCAGGTCTCCGAAGCACTGCTGAACAGTCTCAGAAAGCCGGGATCGTGATATGCAGGGAGGGAGCTATGGCGTTCCCTGTCTCAACTCTGCCGGACGACGGCGCCAATCGCATTGACGAGGAGGCGAGAAGCCGTCAGCGTGGACAAGCCGTCGAGATCGGCTGGAGGGTAGAGTTCGACCAGGTCGAATCCTGCGATTGTCGCCCGCTTGCCGAGACCGGCGATCAGGTCGATGACATGTGTATACGTAAGGCCTCCGGGTGTCCGCGCCGCAACGCCGGGCATGATGCTCGGGTCAAGGCCGTCGCAGTCGAGGGTGATGACAACCTTGGCGCCTTCCGGAATATGCCGGAGCGCGGCGTCGATGCCATGGGCATGAACCTCGCGGGCGGTTACGAAGCGGCTGCCATATTGCCGCGCCGCTTCGATCTCGGCGGGGCGGGCGCTGCCGACGCCGCGAAGGCCAACCTGCACGATGCCGGCCACATGCGGCATTTCGCTCGCCCGCCGCATCGGGCTCGAATAGCCGTAGGGCTCGCCATCCACCGTGTCGCGCCAATCGATATGCGCGTCGATCTGCAGGATCCAGACCGGCCCGTGATCCGTAAAACCGGTGAGAAAGGGAATAACCACGGAATCATCGCCGCCAAGCATGACCGGCACGGCCGGCAATGCCAGGATTTCGCGCGTCTTCGCTTCGATCCGTGCGCGGTTTCCGGCATTGTCATGCATGGTCGTGGGGATATTACCGGCATCGATGCAGCACATGGGATGGCCACCGAACAGCGGGCCGCCGAGATCGAAATCCCAATGTGCAATAAGCCCGGCATCTTCCTGGCTTGCGGCGCGGATAGCATCGGCAGCCATGGCGTGGCTGCTGCTGTCCTTGCCCGGATAGGTGCTGGCGTGGCCGGCGCCGAAGATCACCGCGCGCGGCTTGATGCCGTCGGCGAGACGATCGGGTAGGCCGAGAAAGGAAGGCGAGACGCTCATGTCCAAATCCTGATGCAGGTGCGACGGAAATTGCGGAGCCGGGAGGAGGCCTCCAGCCTGCATTTAAGCATATCATCTTCTGTTAGGCAGCGGGGGCCTCCAGATCTGTCGGTTCTACTTTATGATTTCAATTGAAGCGCTAAGCTGAAAATCCAGCACGCATTTTTGACCTGACGATTTCACGCCGGCAGCAGGGGAGGGACTCTTAAAGCCCCGACGCCTTGGTGAGATTGGTGCGGAAACGGTCGCGCCGCCGCTGATATTTGCGCGTCATTTCTGCCGAAGCGTGGCCGAGCTGTTTTTGCACGTAGCGCTCCTCGATGTCGGCCGATGAGGCCAGGCCGGCGCGCAGCGAGTGCCCCGAGAACAGCAGCGCGCGCTCCGCTTCCGGCAGATCGGAGCGGACGCCGGCGGCCAGCGCGGTCTGCTTGACCAGGCGGGCGACATGCTTGTCGGCGAGCCGTTCGGCGGCGACGGTTGTGTTGTCCCTGTATATGCGGCGGAACAGCGGGCCGCGCGCAATCCGACCGTATTTGATCCACAGATCCAGCGCGGCGACCGGGCAGGTTTGCTCGGACGTGCCGAGGCCGACCTCGACCTGGCGCCAGCCCGTCTTGCCGCGCAGCGTCACCAGCACGCCCTGACCGGGAAAAATCTCGATCCAGCCGGCGCCGGCGCCGGGGTTGCCATCGGGATGGTCGTCGCGGACGACGTCGAGGCCGACGATCTCGGAACGGCGCAGGCCGCTGGCGAAGCCGAGCAGCAGGATGGCGCGGTCGCGCAGGCCGCGCAGATCATGACCGAGCGTGCCGACCATCGCCTTGATGTCGTCGCCCAGCACAGCCTCTTTCTGGCGCGGCGGCTTGGCGTGCTTGCGGCGGATGCCGGCGAGCACCGTCGCAATATGCCGGTCGGCGCGGTCCATCGGTGCGCCGCGCTGGGTGAAGTTCCAGGCGAGGCCGGAGAGGCGCCGTTCGATCGTCGCGACCGCGAGGGGAGGGATGCCGCGCTTGCGCTCGCCGGCAACGGTGCCTGCGGCACAGGCGCCGATATAGAGCCCGATGACTTGGCTCGACGGCGGCAGTGGCTCGAAACCTTCCCGGCGGCACCAGGCGGTGAAATGCCGCCAGTCCTTGGCATAGGCGCCGCGGGTGTTTTCGGAACTGGCGGCCTTGGCGTAGGCGGTCGCGGTCTCGACCAGGGCTTGCAGCCGCGCCGGGACACGGGGTGCGGCGCCCATACTCATGACCATATCGACGATATCCGGCAGTGCGCCTTCGCTATGGTCGGTGGGCGGCTTTCGGTCGATTTGGTGTGGATTTTCCGGGGGCTTTTGCATGGCTTGCCAAGCTAGCCGCTTATGTCCGATAAGGCAAGGTTATCGGACATAAAAGCGACACGACAAGCGCGGCGGTTATCTGGGAAGCTCGATCAATAAAGCGCCGTATCGCGGTGGCGGCTCGGCATGGATTCGCCTGCATTTCGCCCCCCCGGCAACCGCCTTAATCCTGTCGTCGCTGCCCGGTTGGGCGCTGCCGCGCGGTAATAATCTGACCGAGCCCGACGCCGCCTTTGCCGCCGGCATCGCCCTGAAATCGCTGGCCGATCTGGTGCGCGCCGAGCCCGCTTGGGCCGGCTGCTGGCGCGCCCGACAAGCCCTGAAATGTGCTGTTGTGGCGGCGTGATTGATGGGCCGGAACGAGGACGAAAACGCGCTGCGCAACGCCGTGCTGCTGACCGCAGCCGGCGACGATCCGGGCCCGGCCGGAAAGGTGTTTTTGGCCTGCAAAAGGGTTCGCCAATCGAAAACCAGCGTTCTCGTCGCCGTGCCCGCCACCGCTCCCGGTTGCAATCGTTCCCGCTGGGCCACCAGCCGGCTGTTCGAGCGCCTGGAAGGCCGCGGCGCCGTGCGGGAACTCTCCGGCCGAACCTCGTTTCGGATTTATGGATTATAATGATTACCAGACTGGGCAGAGCATAATCGGGGGGCGGCGAGCCAAAAAAGCCCACTAGAAGGGCTTCTATGTCGCAAATTGAACCCGCCCTGATCGCGCTGGCGCCATGCCGTGAGCTATGTCATAGCTTTTAAAGCGGGCCGTAGAGGGGCGGCGAAGGACATCTCGCTGGGGGCGCTGGCGGCCAAGGCCGGACTGGAACGCCGTACTTTGTTGCGCCGGTTTCGCAAGGCAACAGGCATGACGACATCGGAATATGGTCAGCGGATACGTGTAGGCAGAGCCTGCGAGCTTTTACAGTTCAGCGCCAAATCGGTGGAACAGATCGCTTGGGAGACCGGCTATGGCAATCCCGGCGCGTTCCGCAAGATATTTGCCCGGTTCGTCGGCTTGACTCCCAGTGAATATCGGCGGCGTTTCGCCGTAACATCCTGAGGGGAGCGTCATTTCGCCGAGAATTAGCCTTTCGCTCTTAAGCTGGGCTTAAGCTGAGCCTTGTGCGCTGAGGGAATTCCAAAAGCACAAGGCCCACGAACATTGAGCAAACACCATATACCCTCCATCCCCAGGCGTACTTTTCTCCTCGGCGCCAGCGCCTTGACGCTGTCAGGCTGCGTGTCGGCCATGCAACCCACCACGACCGCATTGACATCGAAGCCCATTCGTCCAGTCAGGCCACCGATGTATGCCGCGATGCCCGACGAACGGTTCCCGATCCCGACGGTCGACGTGTCCCAGGTCGACGAGAAATGGTGGCGCCATCGGGCAGCATCAGATCGAGCACGAGCGCGTCGAAATCGTGATTCTTGAGAACGGCGTTCGCCTCCTCGCAGGTTTCAACCGCGTCCGCCGTGAATCCGCCTATGGCCAAGCCTACCTTGAGACCGTCCCGCAGGACGGCATCATCCTCAACAATAAGTATCCGCATCTCGCTCACCTCATCGACCGTTCCTCCTTGTTCATGCGGCTTAAGGCAGTCTTAAGGATTGCGGGCGTCTGCGGCTAAAGAAATCGATGGATTATGGCTTGTCGATTCGGCTCCTCCAACAGCAACGCGGGAATAGTTTGGCGGTCGCTGCCGTCTGCCCGACTGTCGATTATATCATCCTGCGCCTTGCGTACCGACATAAAGCGCATAGAGCGAGTGACTGCTCGCCATATATAGACGGTTGCGTTTCGGGCCGCCGAAAGCCAGGTTCGCGCAGCGCTCCGGCAGACGGATGAATCCGATCGGCTTGCCGTCTGGGTCGAAGATCATGACGCCGTCCAGGCTTTCCGAGCTGCCCTTGAGTTCATAGGTCTTACGCCCGGCAACGTCGCTACTGGTGGCATCGTCATTGAGCGCCCCGTTGCTGCCATAGCCGCACCACAAATTGCCGTCACGGTCCACCTTGAAGCCATCCAATGCGCCAAAATCCGCAGCATCGATCAGCTTGACCTTGTTGGATACTGCGCCCTGTGAACCGATATCGTAACTCCAGATGCTGCGGTTGGGCGTACCTTTCCACTCTACGACGTAGAGCTTCTTTTCATCGGGCGAGAAGGCGAGTCCGTTCGGGTTCACCAGATCGGTGATCACGGCCTTAAGTTTGCCATCGATATCGAGACAATATACATTGGTCGTTGCCTGCTCCGGTTCGGCTTTCTCGCCCTCGTAATTGCCGTTGATGCCGAATAGCGGATCCGTGAACCAGATCGTTCCATCCGACCTGACAACTACGTCGTTCGGCGCATTGAGCCGCTTGCCTTCGAATTGATCGGCCAGGACGGTGATCGAACCGTTCTTCTCGGTACGGGTGACGCGCCGTGTCATCGAATGCTCGCAGGTGATCAGCCGCCCCTCCCTGTCCCTGGCATTTCCGTTGGCGAAATTGGCGGGTGAGCGGAAGACGGTGAAAGTGCCGCTCACCTCGTCATATTTCATGATCCGGTTGTTGGGGATGTCGGACAAAAGAAGACACCGCTCCTCCGGAAAATAAGCAGGACCTTCGGCCCAGCGCATGCCCGTGGCAAGCTTTTCCACGGAAGCCGAATAGATGCGATATTTGGCAAAGCTCGGATCCAGGATCTCAACTGATGGATCCGGATAGCGTTGGTTCAATATGGTTGGGAGAGATTGCCCCCAGGCTTTGCCAGCAACAGCGGCGGCGAGCCCGGCGCCACCGATCGACAGAATAGTTCGGCGAGTCATCTCCATGGTAATTCCTCCTCCAGTTTGCCATTAACAAATTCTTCGCCGGCCTGCCGCGGCACAGCATGTTTTAGGCTACCGACCCTTCGCCTTCCGCCACTCGGCAAATTCCTGCCGGGGTGCGTCGCTGGTCGCGGGATAGAGGCCGATGATGGTCGCACCGGCCAGGACTTTTTCGGTGACGAAATCCTCGTAGGCTGTCATCTCCACCGTCTCGTCGGCAATTTCATCGGCCAGATGCGCCGGGATGACGATGACGCCCTCGTCGTCGCCGACGATGACGTCGCCGGGCCAGACTGCAACGTCGCCGCAGCCGATAGGAACATTGATGTCGAGCGCCTGGTGCAGTGTCAGATTGGTCGGCGCGGAGGGGCGGTTGTGATAGGCGCGGATGTCGAGCTCGGCGATTTCCGGCGTATCGCGGAAGCCGCCATCGGTCACGACGCCCGTCACCCCGCGCACCATCAGGCGCGATATGAGTATGGAGCCAGCCGATGCCGCCCGCGCATCCTTCCGGCTGTCCATGACAAGCACGGCTCCCGGCGGGCATTGCTCCACGGCGGCGCGTTGCGGATGCTCCGGATTCTTGAAGACCTCGAGGCTGTTGATATCCTCCCGCGCCGGAATGTAGCGCAGGGTGAAGGCTTGTCCGACCATGTTCCGCTTTTTTGCGGAGAGCGGATGGACATCCTGGATGAACTGGTTGCGCAGGCCCCGCTTGTAAAGCGCCGTAGCGATGGTGGGGGTAGCGACGCCCATCAGCTTGTCGCGGGTGGCTTCGCTCAAGATATAGTCGGTCATTCCAGCGTCCTCTGTTTCAATATATGTCGGGTTCAGCCGCGGTCGGCCCAAAGCTTGTTTCCAGAAAATCGAAATCGGCGCCCGTATCGGCCTGGCCGACATGGCGGGCAAACATCCAGCCATAGCCGCGGCCGATCTTGTCCTGCGGCTTGACCCATGCGGCGCGCCGGCGTTCGAGTTCCTCATCGCTGATCAGCATGTCGATGCGGCGCGCTTCGAGATCGAGCCGGATAATGTCGCCATCCTTAAGCAACGCCAGCGGGCCGCCGACATGCGATTCCGGCGAGACATGGAGGATGCAGGCGCCGTAGCTGGTGCCGCTCATGCGTGCATCCGAGATCCGCAGCATGTCGCGATAGCCCTGCTTCAGCAGCGCCTTGGGGATCGGCAGCATCCCCCATTCCGGCATCCCCGGTCCGCCCTGCGGGCCCGCGCCGCGCAGCACCATCACATGATCAGGCGTGATGTCGAGATTTTCATCATCTACCGCCGCCTTCATTTCCGGATAGCTGTCGAAGACGAGCGCCGGTCCCTGATGCCTATGAAAGCGCGGATCGCAGGCGGCGGGCTTGATGACCGCGCCGTTGGGCGCGAGATTGCCCTTCAGCACCGCGAGCGAACCTTCATGGTAGACCGGATTGTCGAGCGAACGGATGACGTCATCGTTGAAGCATTCTGCGCCATCAAGCGTTTCGCCCAGCGTCTTGCCGGAAACGGTCATCACGGAGCGATCGAGGAGGTCGCCCAGCTTCGCCATCAGCGCGCGCAGGCCGCCGGCATAGTAGAAATCCTCCATCAGATAGGTCTTTCCCGTCGGGCGGATATTGGCAAGCACAGGCGTTTTCCTGCCCGCATCGTCGAGATCGTCGAGCGTCAGATCGATCCCGGCGCGCCGCGCCATCGCTAGAAGATGCACCACGGCGTTGGTGGAGCAGCCCGTCGCCATGGCGACCGCCACGGCATTATGCACCGAGGCGGCGGTGATGATCTTCGATGGAACCAGATCCTCCCAGACCATCTCGACGATCCGGCGGCCCACTGCCGACGACATGCGGATGTGGTTGGAATCCGCCGCCGGGATCGAACTCGCGCCCGGCAGGGTGAGCCCCAGCGCTTCGGCGATGGCCGTCATGGTGCTCGCGGTGCCCATGGTCATGCAATGGCCATAGGAGCGCGCAATTCCGGCTTCCGCCTCCACCCATTCCCGCTCGCTCAAGAGCCCGGCGCGGCGTTCGTCCCAGAATTTCCAGGCATCCGAACCGGAGCCGAGCGGCTGGCCACGATAGTTGCCGCGCAGCATCGGCCCGGCTGGCAGGTAGACCATAGGTAGTCCCATGCTGATCGCGCCCATCACGAGGCCGGGGGTGGTCTTGTCGCAGCCGCCCATCAGCACCGCCCCATCGACGGGGTGGGAGCGCAGCAACTCCTCCGCTTCCATGGCGAGCATGTTGCGGTAGAGCATGGTCGTCGGCTTCACATAGCTCTCGGAAAGCGACAGCGCCGGGAGCTCCAGCGGAAAGCCGCCCGCCTGCAGGATGCCGCGTTTCACATCCTCCACCCGATGCTTGAAATGGGCGTGACATGGATTAGCGTCCGACCAGGTGTTGAGGATGGCGATGATGGGCTTCCCCATCCATTCTTCCAGCGCATAGCCCATCTGCATGGTGCGGGAGCGGTGGCCGGAGCTTCGCAAATCGTCGGGCGCGAACCAGCGCGCGCTTCTCAGCGTTTCGGCAGTCTTCTTCTGTTGCATGGTCATAGCCTTATTACTGGATGCGCGAATGGGAACGGCTCATTCCTTCATTCCCCATTTCTGGATCGTGTGGCGTTCGATCGTCTGGAACACCAGATTCTCGACGATCAGGCCTATGATGATGACGGTGAGAAGCCCGGCGAACACGGCGGGAATGTCGAGCAGATTGCGGTTCTCGAAGATGAACCAGCCAAGGCCACCCTGGCCGGAAGAGACGCCGAAGACGAGCTCGGCGGCGATCAGCGTGCGCCAGGCGAAGGCCCAGCCGATCTTGAGACCGGTGAGTATGGAAGGGAACGCCGCCGGCACGAGGATCTTCAGCACATAGGGCAGGCCGGTCAGCCCATAATTGGCGCCGACCATGCGCAGCGTCCGCGAAACGCCGAGGAAACCGGAATGCGTGTTCAGCGCCACGGCCCAGAGCACCGAATGGATGAGCACGAAGACCAGGCTGGAGGCGCCGAGGCCAAACCAGATCAGCGCCAGTGGCAGCAGCGAAATCGCGGGCAGCGGGTTGAACATCGCCGTCATCGTCTCGAGGAAATCCGTGCCGATCTGCGTATTGATGGCGACAACCGTCAAAAGCGCGGCCAGTACGGTTCCGGCGAAATAGCCCATGAACAGGATCTGCAACGTCGTCCAGATGCGGTTGGGCAAGGTGCCGTCGACGAAGCGATCATAGAGCGTGATCAGCGTATCGCTGAGCGTGGGGAAAAGCAGCGGATTGTCGAGATAGGTTGCGTAAACCTGCCAGATGATGGCCAGGACAAGGATGAGCGCGGTCTTGCGGACCGCGCCGATGCCCCAGACCGTTTCGAACGGGCTGAGCTTCTGCTCGACGGCGCTGACATTGCCGAGCGGTCCGCTGGGCTGAACGTCCGAAGCGAGAATGATTTGCGGAGAGTTCATCGGTTTATTCCTTGTGTCCCGGTTCGGACGCGAACAGCAGATTATGAATGTCGCGTTCCAGAGCGGCTGCGCTGCCATCGTCCTGCCGGGCCTCGTCCACATGCACCACTTCCGCCTTGACCCGCCCGGGGTGCGGCGAGAGCAGGAGGATGCGGTTGGAGATTTTGATGGCTTCGGCGATGGAGTGGGTGACGAAAATCACGGTGAATTTCGTGTCTTCCCAAAGTTGCAGAAGCTCGTCCTGCATCTGGCGGCGGGTGAGGGCATCGAGCGCGGCGAAAGGCTCATCCATCAGCAGGATGTCGGGCTGCATCGCCATGCCGCGGGCAATGGCGACGCGCTGCTTCATGCCGCCGGAAAGCGTGTGCGGGTAACTATCGACGGCGCGGGTGAGCTTGACCTTGTCGATGTATTCCCGCGCGATTGTCTCGGCTTCATGTTTCGGAAGTTTGCGCGCCACGGTGAGTGGAAACATCACGTTCTCCAACACCGTCTTCCACGGCATCAGCTGGTCGAATTCCTGGAACACCATCATCCGGTCCGGCCCGGGGCGTTTCACCTGCCGTCCGTTGATGTGGATCGTACCGGCGGAAGGCGTCATATAGCCTCCGATCGCCTTGAGGAGGGTGGACTTCCCGCAGCCGGAAGGCCCGAGCAACACGAAACGATCCGATTCATTGACGCTGAAACTGACGCTTTCCGTCGCAGTGACCAGCAGATTTGGGGTTTTGTAGCGCAGCGTGACCTTGTCCACCTCAAGAAGAGGCGGCTTCGTTGCTGAAGCGGGCCGGTCAATGGCCGCTGGAGTGACCTGCAGCATGATTTTGCTCCGTTGGAAATGCGGGCGCTTGTAAGTGCCCCTCATCCGCCTGCCGGCACCTTCTCCCCGCACGCGGGGAGAAGGAAGAAGCGGCAACGTCTATGCCCCCCTCGCCCCGCTTGCGGGGAGAGGGTAAGGGTGAGGGGCGAATTTGCGCCATAGCGATAGGCCCAGACGTCAATTCCCGTTCAAATACGCGGAATCCGGCAGGTAATAATCGGTCCAGGCCTTCGGCATCGTCTTGAGCGTGCCGATCTTGTAGAGGTGCGCGGCGAACTTCATTGTGCCTTGCGGGTCGGTGCGCCACTCGTCCATGTGCGGCTCTTTCAGCATGGTGAGAAGATCATCGAGGCTGGTCTTGTCGCCGGACACTTGTTTATAGGCTTCGAGCGCCGATTTCGGATCCTTCTTGATGAAGGCGATGGCTTCCTCGGTCGCCTCGCGCAGCGCTTTAACCAGCTTCGGATTGTCATCGGCGAAACCGGTGGTGGTGAAGAAGGTCGCCTGCGTCAGCGCACCGCCCAAAATCTCGCGGGAATCCGTCACTTTGTGAACGCCCGGCATTTTCAGCTCGACATATTGGAAGGGCGGCGCGGAGAAATGGTTTCGCACCTCATGGTTGGGGTTGGCGATGGCCGCCACCGCGTCGGGATGACCCAATTGAACGGTATTCGGATCGAATTTCTTGGTTTGATCCTCGCCATAAAGCTTGGCCGCCGCCATTTGCAAGAGAATGGCCTGCGTCGATACGCCGACGGTCGGCACCGCGATCTTGTCGGTGGGCTGAATGTCTTTCAGTGTCTTGATGCGCGGATCGTTGGAGACCATGATGACCGGTTGGGCGGAACTGGTGATGATGCCCTTCACCTTGCCCTTGGTGCGGTCCCAGAGCAAAAGCAGATTGCCGGTGCCGGTGTTGACGATATCGACATTGCCGGCGAGCAGCGCGTCGGTCTGCGCGCCGCCGCCGCTGAACGTCCGCCATTCGACGGTCACACCCTCGACGCCGTCCTCCGCGGCGTGTTTCTCGATCAGCTTCTGCGTCTCCATCACATGGCTGGCGAGATAAAGAATCCCCGGCTGGCGGGTGATGGAAAGGTTGGTCTTGTCCGCGTAGGCGGCGCTCGACAAGCCTAAAGACAGCGCAAGCGCAACAGCGCCGCCAATGAATGGTCGCATGTTTAATCCTCCCTTTGTAGCCGCATGATCATAGCCGGATCATGCCCGGTCCCCCTGCCTCCCAAGGCGACTGCTTTTGGCAGTAAAGCACTAAAACATCAGTGCATCAATCCCCGCTTTGTGCTTTACCATACCTTCAACAGGACAGCGCGGCAGGAGAAGCTAGTGAACGGAATGATCAGGGACAGTCAGCTCGACCGGTCGCGGCAGGTCGCCTTGCAGATCCACGAAATCCTGAAAGAACGGATTCTCACGGTGGATCTGACGCCCGGGACGGTGCTGTCCCGCGCGTCGCTGCAACTGGAGTTCGGCGTGAGCCAGACGCCGGTGCGCGATGCGCTCATGCGCTTGCAGGAGGAGGGGCTGGTCGATGTCTATCCCCAATATGCGACTGTGGTCGCCAGGATCGATGTCGGTCACGCGCGGCAGGCGCAATTCCTGCGGCTTTCCATCGAGCTTGAAGCGGTGCGCCGCCTGACACGGGAGTCTCCGAAAGAAACAGCCGCCGCCTTGAGCGTGATCCTCAGACAGCAGCGGGCGGTGGCCTCGACGGAAACCTACGATATCTATGACAGCCTCGACCGCGATTTTCACCGGACGCTCTATGAACGAGCGGATATCCCGCAATTATGGGCCAATGTCCGGCGGCAGAGCGTCCATATCGACCGGTTGCGGCGGTTGAACCTGCCCATGCCCGGAAAGATGCAGGCAGTGCTCGATGATCACCAGGCGATCGTGGACGGTATAGGTTCGGGCGATCCTGAGGCTGCCACGGCGGCGTTGCGCAAACATCTCACCGGAACCCTCTCAATCATCGACCAGATTGGCGAAAAATTTCCGGATTATATCCGCAAGGAGACGACGTGAGGATGCCTTGCCGGCGTTGATGCGCCCCTGCAGGCCATTCTGGCCGAGCTCTCTCATCGCCACCCGCGCGCAATCCCGCTGATATGCGTCGCCCCGCAATCAATGCCGACGACGAAGCTAGCCTTGGCGCCCAGCACAAATTCTTCTGCTACCGCATCGCCATCTTACGGGGTTTGGCCTGCCTCACCACCGAGTGTCGGAAAGGCCAAAGACGCTCTTCATGCGAAAGAGCAAGGTTGCATACTATTTAAAGGCGTATAGCATTGGACGGATATGGTAAGCTTATCTTACCAGAAAGAGGGCTGCCGGGAGACGGCCCCGATCCCCAAGTGATGCCGTCGTCGTCTGATTGCACAAGCCAGACGTGCAACATTTCGACAAAAAGGGAGGAGTAACGCAAATGCCCTGGTCACAGGTCTATGACCCATTCAACAGCATGGTCTTTTCGACCCTACTGGCCGCTTTGCCTGTCGTCGTTCTGTTGGGCGGGATCGGATTTTTCCACATGAAAGCCCACCGCGCGGCGCTGCTCGGACTTGTCGCCGCGCTCCTTGTCGCAGTGGTAGGCTTTGGCATGCCGGCAAAAATGGCGGGAGCCACTGCTATCTACGGTGCAGCCTATGGCCTCCTGCCGATCGGCTGGATCATTCTCAGCGTCATCTTTCTCTACCGGCTCACCGAAATGACGGGGCAGTTCAATATTCTGCGTGATAGTATTGCCGGCCTGACACCGGATCGTCGCCTGCAGCTTCTGTTCATTGCATTTTCCTTCGGTGCATTCTTTGAGGGAGCCGCAGGCTTCGGAACCCCCGTGGCCGTGACCGCCGCAATGCTTATGGGGTTAGGCTTCGCGCCGCTTGCAGCGGCCGGCCTTTCGCTGATCGCCAATACCGCACCGGTGGCCTACGGCGCGCTCGGCACTCCTGTCATTGCACTTTCCGCCGTTACAGGCCTCGACCTTCACGAGCTTTCCGGCATGATCGGGCGGCAGCTTCCGTTCTTCTCGGTCATCGTGCCCTTCTGGCTTATCTGGGCATTTGCCGGACGCAAGGGGATGTGGGAAGTCTGGCCGGCGCTGTTGATAGCCGGCGCGTCCTTCGCCGTGCCACAATATCTCGTGTCGAACTTCCATGGCCCATGGCTCGTCGACATCATCGCCGCCATAGTTTCGATGGTCTGCCTCGCCTCGTTCCTGCGTATCTGGTCGCCGAAGACTATCTGGACCTCGGTCGGCAATGGCGAGGAAGAAGCAAACCCCGTTCTGCTCAAACACACGCATTCTTATGGTGCCGTTTTCAAGGCCTGGCTGCCTTGGCTGATCCTGTCCGTCTTCGTATTCGCGTGGGGAACGCCGCAGATCAAGGCCTGGCTGGACTCGATCTGGATCTATCGCCTGCCGGTTCCGTGGCTGCACGAGATGGTGCTGAAGGTGCCGCCGGTCACTGAAGCGCCGCATGCCGAAGCCGCAATCTATTCGTTGAACCTGCTTTCGGCGACGGGTACCGGCATTCTGCTCGCGGCAGTCGTATCAGGCCTGATTCTGAAGTTCTCGCCGGTCGCACTGATCCGTGAATACTTCCAGACCATGTGGATCGTTCGTTTCTCGCTCATCACGATCGCCGCCATGCTCGCGCTCGGCTATGTCTCGCGCTTTTCCGGCACGGACGCGGCTCTTGGCCTTGCCTTTGCCCAGACCGGCTGGATATATCCGTTCTTCGGGACGCTTCTGGGATGGATGGGCGTGGCGCTCACTGGCTCGGATACGGCATCGAACGTGCTGTTCGGCGGGTTGCAGAAGGTTACGGCGGAGCAGATCGGCGTGTCGCCCGTCTTGATGGCATCCGCCAACTCTTCGGGTGGCGTCATGGGCAAGATGATCGACGCGCAAAGCATCGTTGTCGCCTCGACCGCGACGAACTGGTACGGTCACGAGAGCAAAATCCTTCGCTACGTGTTTTTCCACTCGATCGCACTTGCCAGTCTCGTTGGCATCCTCGTAATGGCACAGGCTTATGTTCCGCCATTTACCTCAATGGTGCCGTGATAGGTCTTTCGGCGAGGGATTATTTCCCTCGCCGGAGAGAGCGGCCCAGGTTCGATCTGGGAGCATCTCGCCGCGAGCTCATCACGGATTGCCGGCTACAGCGGGAGCGTGCCGCGCATGGGACCGAGCTTCGTGCGCAGTTATGAAAAGCTGGCTGCTCTCACGCCACCGAATGCGGCAGGATGCATGGCTATGGTACGTGAATGCCGCGCCTTACCATTCATGCTCTGTTGGCCGGCAGATGGGCTCTAATGTCTGCCCTTACACCCGGTGCTGTGCCTGCCGACATAACCGCGGCTGCCATCCATCAGCAGGCGCGTATATTCGATCATGCCCCATATACGGAGCCGATCGTGATCTTAATCCGCACGACCAGAAAAATTTCGTGTAGCGAGCAGCGCGCTTCCCAGGATCTGCTCACCCACTCGAAGCGCGACAGCGAGGGGCTGGCGATCACGCCGCGGACGCTTTTCCGGAACGCCGCCGTATCCGGCACCTCGGAAAAGGGCTGGATATAGGTGAGTGCGCACAGATTGTTGTCCGCTTAAACGCCGATGACACGGGAAAGCTTGATCAGGTCGCAAGCAACTCGTCGGCAGGGCCGAAGAACTCGAAGTGAATGCGTTCGGGTTCCACGCCAGCCGTCCATAGGCCCGTCACGAGCGCTTTCAGGAAGGGCTTCGGGCCACAGAGATAGAAGTCGCCAGTTGCGAAGGGCGTGTTATGCTTGAGCCAATCCACGCTGATAAAGCCGTCGTAGTCGTGGGTAAGGCCAGCGGAATCCGTGGGGGCAGGTTCGCTGTAGAATGTGGCGACCGAGATGCGGCCATGCTTTCGGGCAATCGAGCGCACATGCCGATCCATGGCGTGTGTCGAGCTGTTTAGCGCGGCATGAACATAGTGCGCCTGGACATCCGGATAGTCTGAGCCGATGGTCTCCACCATGCTGACCATCGGCGTTAATCCGACGCCGGCCGACAAAAGGACGATGGGGCGCGTGGGCTCTTCAGGCAGGAAAAAATCGCCGGCTGGCGGTGTTGCATCGATCGTATCGCCCACTTGAGCGACGTCATGCAGGAAAAGTGAGCCTCCGGCCCCGGCGCCCTCGCGCTTGACCGAGATGCGGTAGTGGTCGTCGTTGGGCGAGCATGAAATCGAATAGTTTCGTTTGACCTGGGAGCCATCGGGCAAGACGAGACGGAAGGTCAGATATTGGCCGGGCCTGTGCCTGACAACGCTTCCGCCGTCCGCCGGCTTGAGAATGAACGTCGTGATGACGCTGCTCTCGGGCTTCTTCTCCGCGATAATGAAGGGACGCCAGCCGTTCCAGCCGCCCGCCTGTGCTTCGAGATTGTTACGTATCGCAGCTTCTCGCTCCATCAGAAGGTTGGCAAGGTACCAGTAGGCTTCTCCCCAAGCCTGAATCAGTTCTGGCGTGGCTGCCTCGCCGAGGACTTCCTCGATCGCTGCGAGCAGGGCTGTCGCCACATAGGGGTAATGTTCCGGCAGGATATGGTAGCCGATATGCTTATGGGCGATCCGTTCAACGACAGGGACGATGGGCGCCAGATTGTCGATATTCCGTGCATATGCAAGAATTGCAGCGGCGAGGGCATGAACCTGGGAACCTCCTTCCCCCTGGTTTGAATGATTGAACAGCTCCTTGATATGGGCGTCCTGAAAGAGACGAGCGTACATGGCTTTGGTGATAGCCGTTCCATGAACGGCCAAGGCAGGCGCACTGCTCTTCACGAGCAGGATTGTATTAGAGCTGAGAGGCTTGGGCATGGGGGCTTCCTTGCAGGTCTTGATTCAAAATGGGAGAAGGATCGCGATCGAAGAACTCGAGCCGAAAGCGTACCGGCCCAAGGAGCTTGAGGTGATGCGGTTGAAGCGGTTCGATCACCCCTGGCTTGGCAGGATCCAGAATGCTGGTGGAAAATGAACCATCGCCGGATACCAGCATAAGCTGGCCTTCCACCACCCGTACGACTGCCCATGTTCCGGCCTTGGTCTCGTGCCGCACCAAGAGCGCGGAAGGGGTGGTTGATTGGTCAAAGATGGACGTCCTGCGATACGGTTCGAGCAGATTGCTCACCGGCGGGCCAGCGGCGGCGGTGACGGATTCGGTGCCATGCATCGCCCGGTTCAACCGATCCGCGATGCGAGCGGCCTTTGCCTGCATATCCTGAGCTATATCGGCGGATACCATTTCATTCGTGGTCTCTTCCCATAACTGAAGCCAGCGAGCGAACATGTGCGGTTGGATCTTGTCGGCATGAATGGCGTGCATCGCCACCGGATTTCCCTTGTAACGGCCGCTCGTCAGCATGAGGGATGACCAGAAATCTTCGAGCCTTTGCAGGTGCTCGGTCCAGTCTTCGACAATTGTATTGAATACGGGCCCAAGATCGGGATCCTGCCTGACCCTGGCGTAAAATCGAGAGAGGACTGGCATAATGTCCTCGTGCCGGAGATCTGTCTGATCCATGCCTCACCAAAAGATGCATTTGAATTGCATCTATAACTGCGGCCAAAAACATGCTATGTAAATGCATCTTTTAAGCCGAAGCCATTTTGTCGCAGGGACGCTCATGAAACTCTCGCTCTATAGCGACTATGCCATGCGGGTTATGATCTATCTTGCCGCCAGGGATGACCGTCTGGCAGCTATCCGCGAGGTGGCTTCGGCCTACGGCATCTCCCAAAATCACCTTATGAAGGTGGTGCAGGATCTCGCGAGTGCAGGTTTCATCGACGCTGTGCGAGGCCGAAACGGTGGAATTCGTCTTGCCAAGCCGGCCGATGAAATCAATCTGGGGTCGATCCTCAGGCACACGGAAAAGCTGACTGACCTGTTCGTGTGCGCAGGATGCATCATCGCGCCAGCGTGCGGACTTCCTGTAATTCTGCGGCAGGCAACGGCAGCGTTTGTGGCTGTTTTCGATCGTTACACGCTCGCCGATGCCGCTGCCAAAAAATCGGATCTTGCCGCGTTGTTGAGCATGGTTACATATGCTCAACCCTCGGCAAGCCAGTGACATCGCACCCTATTTCGATCCGGGGAAAATTGCTGCCGATGTTGCCACGCGCATTTGAGTAATCTTCACTCGTGAAAAACAGTCGAATTTACTCGCGTTGACACCGGCAGCGCCCACCGTATAGTTGCGGTGAAGCCTCCGCGTTCCCAGTCATCACGAGTCCAGGCAAGCACCAGCCATGAGCGAGACCAACTTGCCTGAATATTCGGGAGAGCTGCCGGATGCGGCGCAAAACGGCGATGCATCGGATGTTCATGGGCGCTCGGCCCATGCGGCGATGGCCCGAGCGCTCGGGACCACGCCGTTTAGCATGGCATTGGACCCTTCCGGTGGCGGAATCGCTCACTGGAAGCATGACCCGTTGCACGACATCGTCGAGCCCACGAGCGATCACGTCATCATGGCGTATAACGGCGTGGTGCAGCGGATGGAGCGGCGATCGGGAAGGACGGTTTCGCAGGGAACGTTTCGCCGCGGGGTCGTGGTCATCATTCCGGCCGGATCGAGCTCCCGATGGGATATTCCGAAACCTGTCGATGTCGTTCAGCTCTATCTTCCTCCCGCAATGCTAAGACGCGTCGCGGACGAAGCCGAGACCGCCACGCAGGCCGAACTCCTCGACCGGACAGCCCATCCCGATCCCGTTACGTCCCAATTGATCCTGGGCGCGGTCGATTCTCTAAAAGACAATGGGCCGCTGGATGCGCTTTATAGGCAACAGCTGACGGAGCTCCTCGCCACGCGCCTCCTGATGACGCATGTCGGCGCGCCCAACATCCCCCAGCCGGTCGTCGGCGGGCTGTCGCCGGCAGTGCTGCGCCGCGCCATCGAACGCTTGCGCTCGGATAGCGATGCGGATGTCTCCCTGGCCACCCTTGCTGCCGACGCCGGCCTGTCACGCTTCCATTTCTGCCGTTCCTTCAAGGAAAGTACCGGGCTTTCACCCCATGCCTGGCTGCGCCAATACCGGCTCGATCAGGCCATGGACATGCTGCGCGACCCCGATATGCCGGTCATATCCGTTGCTGTAGCGCTCGGCTATTCCTCGCAAACCGCTTTCGCTGCCGCGTTCAGGCAAATGACCGGCATGACCCCGACCGAATGGCGGCGGCAGCGATTGCGTTAACAGCAATTGCTCAATCACCCGCCCCGCTAAAACTGTCAGAATCAGCTTGAAACAGCCTCGGTCGTTCTTGGGACAAGCCCGAGAGCGAGTACGCGGACGCGTGAGTCGATAATCCCCGAGAAGATCGACAAGACGAAATCAACCGTATGGGCTCGATCCTGCGCGATTGGTGCAAACGCGGCGTTAGCAGCAATTGCTCTTCAACGACGGCAATCGCTCTGGGGCAGCCGCGAGACAATTTCCCTAAACCATCATGGCGACACGAGCAATGAACGTGTCGCCGATCCACGGACACCTCGCCGGCATTGACCGCACTCGCTCGCGGAAAGTGCGCGTCCTGGGTGGGTTCGAACGCCATCATCGAACGCAGGAGTTTTCAAGGATGAACCAGATAGTTCCCTACACACAGCAAGAAACAAATATGAGCCTGGATAATACGTCATGTCCCCGCAAAGCCGGGTCCGAAGAGCTTGTCCCGTCGCGCTATGCGGTGCGGATCGGCGAGATCGACGTGCTTGTCATCAGCGATGGGGTGCTGCCGCTCCCAACCGCGATGCTGGCGCACAACGCCGATCCGGCCGTTCGCGCTGCCTGGCTGAACGATATGTTCCTGCCGCCGGACGCGTTCGACTGGTCGCTGAACGCGGTCGTGGTGCGCAGCGGCGAGCAGATCATCCTCCTCGACGCCGGCCTGGGGCTGGACCCGGACCTGAACTTGCCGCGGGCCGGACAGTTGGTCAAGCGGCTGGAGGCTGCCGGCATCGATCTGGGGTCCGTCACCGACGTGGTGCTTACCCACATGCACATGGACCACATTGGCGGGCTGCTCGTCGACGGCGTGAAGGAACGGCTGCGTCCGGACCTGCGTATCCATGTGGCGGCCGCCGAGGTCGAATTCTGGGAAGCGCCTGATTTCTCGCGCGTCTCCATGCCTTCGGGGTTCCCGGACGCGCTTCGGTCGACCGCCAAGCGATTCGCGGAAGAATACCGCAGCCAGCTGTGTCAGTTCGATGAAGAGCACGAAGTTGCGCCGGGCGTGATTGTTACGCGCACCGGCGGCCACACACCCGGACATAGCGTGATCCGTTTGGCATCCGGCGCGGACCGGCTGACCTTCGCCGGCGACGCCGTGTTCACGGTCGGGTTCGACCACCCCGATTGGCATAATGGCTTCGAACACGATCCCGAAGAAGCGGCCAGGGTGCGGGTCCGTCTTCTGCGCGAGCTGGCGGCGACCGGCGAACTGCTCGTGGCCACGCATCTGCCATTCCCATCCGTCGGCCGGGTTGCGGTCGATGGCGACGCCTTCCGCTGGGTTCCGGTCTTCTGGGACTACTGACCTATCGGGTTACGGCCCAACCAGGGTGCGTATCCTGTCTGCAACCAACCACCAACCCTCAATGGAGATAGATCATGAAAAAGATTACTCTTGCCGCAACCGCCCTCGTCCTGAGCGCCGGCGCTGCCTTTGCTGAGAACCCGGATTTCGGCACATCCGCCGCTCTCAATCTCAATGACGCCACCACGCCTGCGCCCGCGCAGACTATCGATCGCACCGCTCCGGCTTCGATCCGCAAGCCCACCGTCGGTCAGACGAACCCGGCCGCAAACCGCTTCGGCGATGGGTCCCCTGCCAACCAGCGGTAATTACACCCGAATATCGATGCTGCCGGTTCCGATCCTCCGGGTCCGGCAGCCATCTTCTGGAAACGAACGAACAATGCGGCGCGCCGTGCGCCCCGCAAATGGAGAAACTCATGAAAATCGTCATTATCGGCGGAACCGGCCTCATCGGTTCAAAGACAGCCGACCGCCTTCGCAAGCAAGGCCATGAAGTCATTGCCGCCGCTCCAAACACCGGCGTCAACACCATCACCGGCGAAGGTCTCGCCGAGGCGCTCGCCGGCGCTGCCGTCGTCATCGACCTGGCAAACTCGCCATCCTTCGAAGACAAGGCCGTGCTCGAATTCTTCGAGACGTCGGGGCGCAATCTGATGGCGGCGGAAAAGGCAGCCGGTGTAAAGCATCATATCGCGCTTTCCATCGTCGGCGTCGATCGGCTGCCCGATAGCGGCTATATGCGGGCCAAGGTTGCCCAGGAAAAGATCATCCGGGAATCCGGCCTTCCCTATACGATCGTCCATTCGACGCAGTTCATGGAATTTCTCAGCGGCATCGCCCAGTCCGGCACGATCGGCGACACGGTGCATCTGTCGCCGGCCTATGTTCAGCCCATCGCCTCGGACGATGTGGCCGACAACATGGCCGCTTTTGCGACGGCCGCGCCGGTCAATGGCATCGTGGAGATTTCGGGGCCGGAGCGTGTCCGGCTGAACGAACTCGTTGCGCGCTACCTCAAGGCAATGGGCGATGCCCGCAAGGTCACGGCAGATCCGGACGCCCTCTACTTCGGCGCCAGACTGGAAGATGGCTCGCTCGTCTCCGACAACAATCCCCGCCTCGGGCGCATCACCTTCGAGCAATGGTTCGCAACCGCAGCGCGGAAATGACCCAACACTGGTGCGACGCATGGGGCGGCGCACCTTCCGGCCCTTACGATAAGGAATTTCAACATGATCAAGCCAATCTTCGCCACCTTCGCCATGACGGCTCTCTTGACCGCTGCCGCCGCTGCTCACGACGCCGACAATAAGGATGCGACAGTCACGCTGGTTTACGAGCATGAATTGCCGAATGTTCCGGGCAAGAGCATCAAAGGTGTTCTCGTTGAATATGGTCCCGGCGGCTTCTCCTCGGCCCACACGCATCCGACGTCGGCCTTCATCTATGCGACTGTCCTGGAGGGCGCCATGCGCAGCCAGGTCAACGACGGTCCTGTCAAGACCTATAAGGCGGGCGAGAGCTTCTCCGAAATGCCGGGAGACCGCCACGGCGTCAGCGAGAATGCCAGCCAGACCGAACCGGCGAAACTGCTGGCGGTCTTCGTCGTCGATACCGATGAGAAGGAGCTGACCTTCCCGATCGACAAGTAGGCGAAAGGTCTTCCAGCGACAATCCACTCATTCATTAGAGAACCATCACAATGACATGTGTTACCACGAGAGACGGCGTCGACATCTTCTACAAGGACTGGGGTCCGAGGGACGCGCAGCCGATCATGTTCCATCATGGCTGGCCGCTCAGCGCGGACGACTGGGATGCCCAGATGCTGTTCTTCCTCTCCAGGGGGTATCGCGTCATCGCCCATGATCGGCGCGGGCATGGGCGCTCCTCACAGGTCTCCGACGGTCATGACATGGATCATTACGCGGCGGATGCCTTCGCCGTCGTCGAAGCGCTGGACTTGAAGGCAGCCATCCATATCGGCCACTCCACCGGTGGCGGCGAGGTCGCCCGCTATGTCGCAAGGCATGGCGAGCCGGCGGGGCGTGTTGCCAAGGCCGTGCTGGTCTCCGCCGTTCCGCCGCTGATGCGCAAGACCGAGGCCAATCCGGAAGGCCTGCCGATCGAAGTGTTCGACGGGTTCCGTGCCGCGCTTGCCGAAAACCGCGCCCAGTTCTTCCGCGATGTTCCGACCGGCCCCTTCTACGGCTTCAACCGTGAAGGCGCCACGGCGCTGGAGGGGGTGGTCCAGAACTGGTGGCGTCAAGGCATGATGGGCAGCGCCAAGGCGCATTACGAAGGCATCAAGGCCTTCTCGGAAACTGACTTCACCGGAGATCTGAAGATCATCAACGTGCCTACGCTGGTGCTGCACGGTGAGGACGATCAGATCGTGCCTTTCGCAGACGCCGCGCTGAAGTCGATCAAGCTTCTGAAGAATGGCATCTTGAAGACCTATCCGAACTTCTCGCACGGGATGCTTACCGTCAATGCCGAAGTACTGAACGCCGATATCCTGGCCTTCATCAAAGCTTGACGCCCTCAATGGCGAGCTGCGGGTCGTCAAGCCGCAGCTCGTTTTCAAGGAAAACCCGGAGCAGTTCCATGAGACTCGTTATTGCCGGCGCCGGCTTCGCCGGTATGTACGCTGCCCTTTCCGCGGCCCGCCTGCGTGACATCGAAAATATTTCGCCCGCGGAATTCGAGATCGTGCTGGTCGCGCCCAAACCGGCGCTGGTGATCCGCCCCAGGCTCTATGAGCCGAATCCCGAAACCCTTGCCGCACCTCTGAAGGAACTGCTCGACGCCGTCAGCGTGGTCTATGTGCAAGGCAGCGTCGTGACCGTCGACACCAAAGCCCGCACCGTGGGTGTTCTCAACGCCGAGGGCGCGCGTAAAATCCTTTCCTATCATCGTCTGGTGATCGCAACCGGCAGCCGGCTGTTTCGCCCGAACATTCCCGGCCTCGCGGAACATGGCTTCAGCGTCGACAATCTTGAGGACGCAATCGCCCTCGACCGCCACCTGCACAAGCTTGCGGCCATGCCCGCCTCAAGCGCGCGCGACACCGTCATTATTGCAGGCGCAGGCTTTACGGGAATCGAGGTGGCAACAGCGATGCCGCCACGCCTGCGGACCATCTTCGGCAAAGATGCCAGGCCGCGCGTCATTGTCGTCGAGCGTGGCCCTCTCGTCGCCCCGAACATGGGCGAATATCTTCGCCCCATCATCGAAGACGCGCTGCGCACCGCCGATGTTGAAACGCGCCTGAATACCGCCGTCGCGTCGCTGGATAAATCCGGCGTCATGCTGAGTACCGGCGAGCGCATCGAGACCGCGACCGTGATCTGGACGGCAGGCTTCCGCGCCAATCCGCTGACGAGAAAAATTCCCGCCGCGCGGGACAATTTCGGCCGGTTGCTCGTCGACAGATGGCTGCACGTGCTGTCAGTGCCCGGCGTGTTTGCCGGCGGCGACGCGGCACGCGCCGCATGTGACGACATCGGCAACTATGCGCCGATGTCATATCAGCACGCCACCCGCATGGGCGCCTTTGCCGGCAACAACGCAGCCGCCGAACTGTTGGGTGTGCCGGCCCGGCGCTATCATCAGAAGACCTATGTCATCTGCCTCGATCTCGGCGAAGCCGGCGCAATCCTCACCCGCGGCTGGGATCCCGAGGTGGAGGCGGTTGGCGAGAGCGCCGGGAAGATCAAGCGGAAGATCAACACGATATGCGTATATCCCCCCAAGACCGAACGCAGCCCGGCGCTGGCCTCGGCGGATCCGGAGCGCGTGGCGGACTGTGGTTTAGGGCAAAAGGGCGAGGAATGACGCGTTGGTATCCCGCCACCGCTCGGAGTTCATGAAATAATCCCTTCTCGGGTGCGCGTTATCCGGCGGCGGAAGAGCGCCGTTGAGATCAGCAGCATCGTGATCAGTTCCATGGCCATGGGAGCGGTTGCGCCGATGATCACGATGAGCGCCGCCACGGCTAATAGAAGCCAACGTCCCGCGCCGTCGAGGCAGATCCGGTCGCGGATGACCCAGAGCGTTGCGACATAAATCGCTACCGGGAGTGCTATGGCCATGACCGCCGTTTGCGGATCGACCTGGGCGCCATGGTCTGCAGCGGCCAATTTGACGGTCAAGCCTGCCCCCGTCGCTGCGCCTGCCGCGAACAGTGCGAAGTGGCCGTATCCCCAGAGAAACGCCTGGCCGAATTTGGCATCCGCAAGATGATCGTCATCGGTGAAATAAAGTCCCCACATCGAAAATGCGATGGCTGCGGACAGCAGCGCCAGCCACAGATGGCCGGCATCGGGCAGGGCGGCGCCGCTTTCCAAATGAACCATTGCCGTGATTGCAATGAAACACTCGCCCAGGACGATAATATTCAGCAGGCCATAGCGTTCGATCATATGGTGACGGTGCCAATTGGTGACGCCGTGGCGTTCGGCGATCGCCGGCGCCGCCAATTCTCCCGCTGCCCCCAGGAGAAACATCGGTAGATAGAGAGTTGCCGTCGGCGGCATAAGCGTCACGAGGGCAATCCAGTAAAGCTGCATGAAGCAGATCCCACTCGCATAGCGTAGCGCGGTCCGCCGCCGCTCAGGATCGCCCTTGGCAGCACCCAGCCAGAACAGCGCCATTCCCAGACGCATCACGATGAAACCCAGGAGCGCAAGCCAGATGGGCTGTTGGTCGAACACCGCCCCGATTCCGGCTGCGAGGATCAAGGCCCCGAACATGATAACCATCGACAATACACGGAATCCCGTCGAATTGTCGTCATAAGCCGAGGCGAACCAAGTGTAGTTCATCCAGGCCAGCCAGATCATGAAGAAGCTGCAGAGAAAGGCAACCACCCCTTGCGTGATATGGGCTTGTTCCACGGCGTGAGCCAAACCGTGCGCGGCGGCGGCTATAGCGATCACCGAAGCCAGGTCGAACATCAGCTCCAGCGGCGTGGCGACGCGATGCGCCTCATGACGGTCGCGGGGGGTAAAACGAATGGACATCAGGCGGATCATGCGAATCGAGCTTCCTTTGGCGTAGTTCCAGCATCTTACTCGCGGCGAGCATCCAGCGGCATTAACGTTGTGAAGACGCTATATTGACGGGCATTTCCTGTCGACTGGATCAAGGGTGAGGGCAAGCCATACCGCGGTATATGTCTCGCTGTGCCCCTCCGTTCCCGGCTTGCCTCATGAAACACGGACTGATATGGTCCGCGTTATGGCGCATCTGACTGTAGGCGTGGAATATGGCATGCACTGCCTGCTTTGGCTGGCCGGTTCGACCACGCCTGTGAGCAGCCGTGATCTGGCGGATTTCCAGGGGATTTCCCCAAGTTTTGTCGCCAAGATATTTCCGAAGCTAGAGAAAGCGGGGATCGTTCGGGCCTCGGAAGGCGTGCGTGGCGGGTATCTGCTCGACAGAGCGCCCGAGGATATCAGCATCCTGGAAATCGTCGATGCGATCGAAGGCGAAAAGCCGCTGTTCGATTGCCGGGAGATTCGCGGCCGCTGCGCGGTGTTCGGTGACCGGCCGCCCGCGTGGGCGACGGCCGGCACGTGTGCTATACACGCGGTGATGCTGCGTGCGGAAAAGGCGATGCGCGACTCGCTGGCCAGCCAAACGCTGGCTGATGTGGCGCGTGTTCTTGACCGCAAGGCGCCGCCTGAATTTTCAGACGACGTTCGCGATTGGCTTGATGACAGGGTGAAGGCCCGTACCCGCAAGCCGGCGACGCCAAAACCGCCATACTGAACCCATAGGACAGGGACAAAATTGCAGGAAGCCATGCCTGTTCCGGCTCTGTGGGACGGG
>NZ_QJTF01000018.1 GCF_003217235.1 Paramesorhizobium leguminum
GCGATTCCCGGGGTGGCCATCCCGGGAATCGCATCCAGCCTCAGCGCCAATTAAGCATGAAACAAACAGACAATTCCTGTGCTTGTCACAGGAATTCATGCCTCAACCTATCCATTCACCACAACGGTGCAAAAGGGACAGCAAGCGATTCCCTCAAAAGAGGAAGCGCGCTCTAAACTGGCCTATTGCGAGGTTTCACGTTGGATGCATTAACGCCGATGAGTTTGGAGCGGACGAACCAGATGGCGATGATGGCGGCTGCGGAGAGCAGGCTGAGCGTCACCTGCGACCGGGTGCCTTGCTCCAGAAGCATCATCACGATGATTGCCGCCATTCCGGCGAAGGTGGCCAGCGAGAGCCAGGGATGGAACCACATCTTCACCTTGAGGCGCTCTGGCGGTGTGCGCGGACGCAATATCAATTGCGAGACGGTGATGAACATATAAACGAAGAGCATGATGGCGCCGGACGAGTTCAGCAGGAATAGGAATATCGTGTCCGGCGCGAGATAGGCGGCGATGACGGCGACATAGCCAACCAGCGTCGAGGCAAGGATCGTCCGTATCGGCACGCCCTTGGCGCTTGTTTTGGCGAGCCAGGCGGGCGCATCGCCGCGCTTGGCCAGCACGAACAACATGCGCGAGGCGGTGTAGAGACCTGAGTTCAGGCAGGATAGAACAGCGGTCAGGACCACGAAATTCATCGCATCGCCGCCAAAAGGGATATTCATCTTGTCGAGGGCGGCGACGAAAGGCGACGTGTTGGGGGCGAGGCTGTTCCACGGCAGGATGGTGGTAAGAAGCAATATGGAGCCGACATAAAAAATCAGGATGCGGATGACCACCGAGCGGGTGGCCTGGACGACCGCCCGTTCCGGATCCTTCGCCTCCGCGGCGGCGACGGTGGCGATTTCCACGCCGACCATCGAGAACACGACAATGGCGATGCCGGTGAAGATCGCGCCGGGCCCGTGCGGCAGGAAACCGCCGGCGGGATCGATATTCAGGAAACTCATGGGTTCGCCGGGCCAAAGGCCGAATACATAGGAGACACCGAGCGCGAGGAAGGCGACGATCGCCGCGACCTTGATGCTGGAGAACCAGTATTCGAATTCGCCGAAGGAGCGGACGGAATAGAGATTGGTCGCGGTCATGACGACGATGAGACCGAGAGCCGCCGCCCATAGCGGCACGTCGGGCATCCATTTCTGCAGGATGCCGGCACCCGCCACGGCTTCCGCGCCAACGACGATCACCCAGAAATACCAGTAGAGCCACGCGACCGTGAAGCCGGCCCAATCGCCCAGCGCCAGCCTTGCATATCTGGAGAACGAACCCTCGACGGAATTGGCAATCGCCATTTCGCCAAGCATCCGCATCACCATGACGATCATCAGGCCTGTGAGGGCATAGGTGATGAATGCGGCAGGCCCCACGCTGCGAATGACAGCGCCGGAGCCGACGAAAAGACCGGCGCCAATGACGCCGCCCATCGCAATCATGGTGATGTGCCGCGGCTTCAAGCCATGATGGAGTTCGGCGCTCAACTCGGGAGCCGATTGCTTGCGATTATTCCGCTCTGGGGCCATTTTCTTCATATCTTTCCGACAATCCCGGTGACGCGAACATGCCAGTTTGCGAACGGAAATGTGTCTAAGTGCTGAATGCCGATAGGGCTCGGTTGGTTGCATTGCCTCTTTCGCGGCAATTCTAGGCGGTTGCATGGCAATATGGTTTATGATTCGATAATTCTGTGGGTTGGCCTTCCCATCGGACCTGGAGGGATTCTCAAACCCGGTTTCGTCCGGTACCTTGTGTTCATGGAGTCGCCTTCGCAGTGGCAGACATGGTAACCAGTACAGGCGGGATATGGCACAGACATCGAGCGCAGCGCGCGAGCCGTCCATGGAAGAGATTCTGGCTTCCATTCGTCGGATCATCGAGGACAGTGATGTGGTGCGGCAGAGTGTGCCGCCCAAGCCGGAGCGGCCGCTTTCCGAACGCCCAAATGTGGCCGAGCGTCCGCATGTAGCGCCGGTGCGTGTGGCGCCAGTGCGCGGCGAGATCGCCGAATTCCGGCGCGAACCCGAACCGGTGTTGCGTTCCCCGCACCCTGTCCAGACCGCCACGCCTGTTCAAGCGACTCAAACAGTTCAGGCCTCGCCGCTTGAGCGCGAGGCCGAACGCAGCGGTCGGCGCAACGAGCAGGCGGATGAGGCGATGAATGCGCTTGCCGCGCGCATCGGCTTGCGCGGTGCTCTGGATGTCAAGGGCGAAGCTGCGACCCAAGCAGCGTTCAAGCCGGCCTTTATAGCCATCGACGAGGATGACGAACCCGAGCTCGATGCCGTCAATGATGATTTGCCTGCCAAGGCCGAAGCGCTCAAACAAGCCCACGCCATGGCGAAACCAGAGATGGGCACGGTTAAGCCGGATGTGACGTTTGCTGCAGTTGGTCGCGCGGAACCGGTTGAAAAGCCGGGACGCGTGGTGGATCAGGGGCCGCAGTTTCTTACCACCCAGCCGGCGCCTGAAAAAACGGAACCCGTTTTCGAAGAGCCGGCGGCGCCGTATGTTGCAACCGATACGCCGCCGATAATTTCGCAGGTAACGGGCCTGCAGGTGGCCGCTGCCTTCGAGGGGCTTTCAAGCGTCATGCGGGCCGAGCAGCGCCGGTCCTTCGATGAGATGGCGGAGAAAATGCTGCGTCCCATGCTGCAGGACTGGCTGGACAACAATCTACCTTCGCTTGTCGAGCGGCTGGTGCGCGAGGAAATCGAGCGTGTGGTGCGCGCCGGACGGGGATAAACCGCAGTTGTCAGTACTAGCTTGAAATCGTTTCCCCTCCAGTCGTCATTTTCGGGCTTGTCCCGAGAATGACGACTGGATGAGGCGTGTCGTCCTGCTAGCGTTCAATTAGACAATGACAATCTTTAGAGCATTTCATTTTTAGGTTGAAACGGTGATATTCTTTTATCGGTGCGGACTGTTTCACCGTTGAGGCATGGATTCCTGTGACAAGCACAGGAATGACGGCAATATGGCTTTTGACACCAGCCCAAACATTTCTGCCTGCAAGACGATGAAGTTTCAGGCGAAGAACCCGCTCTTCCGTCATTCCTGTGCTTGTCACAGGAATCCATGCCTCAACCTATCCATTCACGACAACGGCGCAAAAGGACACCAAGCGATTCCATCAAAAGAGGAAGCTCCCTGCATAGGCTAAATTTTTCGATTTCATGACGGTCGGTTCCACTCACTTCTTCGTACGGCAGATCCTCGGGACAAGCCCGAGGATGACGATTGAAGCGGGATGCCCTAATCGCTGATGGCCCGTTGAGCCCATCATTCCAGACCCAGCGGCGCTTCCTGCACACGGTCGCGCAAGGGGCGTTCTTCCATGGCGATGACGGCGGCGAGCGCAATGAGAAGGCCTGCCGCTGCCGCAGCGAATACCCATCGGAAAACAACGGCAATATCAAGCCCGTTCGCTGTGAAACTTTGAGCGAAGGTTTCCATCGTGATGTGGCCTGCGACCCCGGGCGGAAGGCCGCCCATGAGGATCGCGCCGAAGCCCGCAACCACGAGCGCGCCGCCCAACGAGCGGAAGAAGTTCATGGTGGAGGTCGCGGTGCCCATCTGGTGGGAAGCGACCGCGTTCTGGATGGAGACCGTGGATACGGGCAGAAGCGTGCCGAGCCCGATCCCGGCTATGGCGAGAAAGACTTCCAGCTCGGTAACGGACAAGCTTCGGGGGACGGCCGCAAGAAAGGCAAGCGCCGCGACGGCAACGGCAAGGCCAACCATCGGCATGCGTTTATAATGCGCAACCCGCGCCATCGTTTGCCCCGTAGCCGTGGCGCCCAGCATGGTGCCGAGCATGAGCGGCATCATGGCGAGGCCGGATTGGCTGGCGCTGAGGCCATAGACGGTCTCCAGATAGATCGGCAGATAGATGATGAGCCCCATGAACGTGCCCATGCAGAAGCAGGCGGCGATCGTTCCCATCGCAACGATTCTGTTGGCGAGCACCTCGACCGGGATCAATGGCTCCGGCGCGGTCATGAGCCGCCTGATGAACCCAGCCCATAGTATCGCTGAAAATGCAAAAAGACCGAGGATGACCGGCGAGCCCCAGGGGTAGCTGAGCCCGCCCCAGTTGAGCGCAAGCATCAACGAGACGGTGGCGCTCGCCATGAGCACTGCGCCGAGGACATCGAGACGATGCGGACGCTCGTAACGCGGGAGCTTCTTGAGAAGCGTGCTCGTCATCCAGAATGCAAGGAAGCCGAGCGGCACGTTGATCCAGAAGATCGCCGACCAGTGCAGATGTTCGGCGAAAAAGCCGCCTATGAGAGGACCGGCGATGCTCGATGTGATGAAGACCGCTGCGATGTATCCCTGGTAGCGGCCGCGCTCTTTAGGCGAGACGACATCGGCTATGATGGTCTGCGGAAGAGCCATGAGGCCGCCGCCGCCCAAACCTTGCAGGGCGCGCGCCACGATCAGCACCGGCATGGTGGGCGCAAGCGCGCTGGCGACCGAGCCGACGACAAAGAGGCCGACCGAGACGAGAAGTGTCACCCGGCGCCCCATGGTATCGGCCATCTTGCCGTATAGCGGAGTAACCGCCGTCGCAGTGAGAAGATAGGCAGTGACGATCCATGACAGCAAATGAACGTCGCCAAGATCCTGCCCGATGGTCGGCATGGCGGTGGCCACGATGGTCTGGTCGAGAGAGCCCAGCAGCATGGCGAGCATGATGCCGAAGACGATGGACCGTGTCTCGGCGTGAGTAAGTGTTGCCTTTTTGGCCGGCTTGGATCGCGCAACAGTCATGGGCGGGATATGGCTCGCAGGATAATGTTCATGCCGGGATTCGGTAGTAACAGTATTGAGAATAATGAATTTGAAGCAAGTTAAGAAAGTTTAAGTCCTGTTATATTGTTGGTTGCGCGTTAAATATACGCATTACTATCCAGTCGACATAAGGGCTGCGCATCGCGGTAGGACGTGCGGACGGCTCCCTATTAAGACCGTTTCCGCTCTTGCCTCGCTGCGTGCTTTGCACTAGCGAATAAAGCCACGAAATCCATGAGTGACAAGCAGCATGACCCTTATCGATACGCGTACGCCTGAACCCAAACGTCTCATTTCCGGTGCCACCGGTGAATGGGAGGTGATTGTCGGCTTGGAGGTCCATGCCCAGGTAACGTCGAATTCGAAGCTGTTCTCCGGCGCTTCCACTTCCTTTGGCGCGGAGCCCAACTCCAATGTCTCGCTCGTCGATGCGGCGATGCCCGGCATGTTGCCGGTAATCAATATGGAATGCGTCGCCCAGGCGGTCCGCACGGGGCTGGGTCTCAAGGCGCAGATCAACCTGAAGTCGGTCTTCGATCGGAAGAACTATTTTTATCCTGATCTGCCGCAGGGCTATCAGATATCGCAGTTCCAGCAGCCAATCGTCGGCGAGGGTATTGTGACCGTTTCGGTTGGTCCGGATTCGAAGGGCCAGTTCGAGGATATCGAAGTGGGCATCGAGCGCCTGCATCTGGAGCAGGACGCGGGCAAATCGATGCACGACCAGCATCCGACCATGTCCTATGTCGATCTGAACCGTTCCGGCGTAGCGCTGATGGAGATTGTGTCGAAGCCCGACATTCGCTCGTCGGAAGAGGCGAAGGCTTATTTGACCAAGCTGCGCACCATCCTGCGCTATCTGGGCACCTGCGATGGCAACATGGACGAAGGTTCGATGCGTGCCGATGTCAACGTCTCCGTGCGCCGCCCCGGCGAGCCGTTCGGCACGCGCTGCGAGATCAAGAACGTCAATTCCATCCGCTTCGTCGGCCAGGCCATCGAATATGAGGCGCGCCGGCAGATCGCTATCTTGGAGGATGGCGGCAAGATCGATCAGGAAACGCGCCTGTTCGATCCGGTGAAGGGCGAGACACGCTCGATGCGCTCCAAGGAAGAGGCGCACGACTATCGCTATTTCCCCGATCCGGACCTGTTGCCGCTGGAATTCGACCAGGCTTTCGTAGACAGCCTCGCCGCGGAATTGCCGGAACTGCCCGACGATAAAAAGGCAAGGCTGATCAGCGAGCAGGGCCTTTCGGCCTATGATGCGTCGATCCTCGTCACCGAGAAGGCCATCGCCGATTATTATGAGGCGGTCGCCACGGGCCGGGACGGCAAGATGGCCGCCAACTGGGTGATCAACGATCTTCTCGGCGCGCTCAACAAGGCCGGCAAGGGTATCGAGGAATCGCCCGTATCGCCCGCGCAATTGGGCGGCATCATCGATCTCATCAAGGAAGGTACCATCTCCGGCAAGATCGCCAAGGATCTGTTCGAAATCGTCTGGAACGAGGGCGGCGATCCGAAGGCGCTGGTGGAAGAGCGCGGCCTGAAGCAGGTGACCGATACTGGCGCCATCGAGAAGGCCGTGGACGAGGTGATCGCCGCCAATCCGGACAAGGTGGAGCAGGCCAAGGCCAAGCCGACGCTTGCGGGCTGGTTCGTCGGTCAGGTGATGAAAGCCACCGGCGGCAAGGCCAATCCGCAGGCGGTCAGCGATCTGGTAAAGGCAAAACTGGGTATCGAATAATAGGTATCGAATAAGATGTGGCTGAGAACCGCGACCAAGGACGACATTCCCGCCGTTCGGGAGCTTCTGATCGAAACCTGGCATTCGACCTTCGATGACGTATTCGGCGTCGAGACGGTGAATGCCATCACCGACAAATGGCATTCTGCCGATGCCCTGAAGAAGCAGCTCTCCAAGCCCTATTCGGAATTCATTCTCGCCGATGATGGCTCCGATCTCTACGGCATGGCCTTTGCCAGCCAGAACGACCAGACATTCGCCAATCTGCATCAGCTCTATGTGCGGCCTGAAAAGCAGGGGCAGGGCGTTGGCGGCCTGCTTCTGGTGGAAATCGAAAGCGCGTTTCCGAATGTGCGCAAGCTGCGGCTGGACGTGATCGAGAAGAACGCCAAAGCGCTCCAGTTCTATGAAGCCAGGGGATATGCCAAGACCGGGCGCACGGAAAACTGGGGCGAGCCGGATTCGGGCATTGCGGTGTTGACGATGGAAAAAGCACTGGCGGACTGGTCGTTATAGGCGGGTTTGCTTATATCGGCATCAACTTGACCCTTGCCTTGGCTGGACGATGGGGCCATAAGCGGGGCCTGTTCTTTGGACTAGGAATGCCATGAAAACCCTTCTGCTGCAGATTTTCACCTGGTGGAATAGAGAGACCATCGGCACGCGCCTCCATACATGGCGCAAGGGCCAGCGCGTCGGGGAGGACGAATTGGGCAACGTCTATTATCAGGGCGGGACCGATTCCGAAGGCCGCACGCGCCGCTGGGTGATTTACGCCGGTTATGCCGAGGCATCTTCCATTCCGCCCGGCTGGCACGGCTGGATGCACCATCGCACCGACACGCCGCCATCAGAGGAAAACTACAAGCCCTGGTCCTGGCAGAAGCCGTTTCAGCCCAACATGACCGGCACGCCCTATGCCTATAGGCCGCAAGGCTCGATGGCGAGCCTGGGCGAGCGCCCGAGGGTGACGGGCGATTATGATGCCTGGACGCCGGGAAACTGAGCATGATCCCGAACCGAAGGTCAGCGACAGCAAAAAGTTGCAGACTTTTCGGATAAGATCATGCGGCTAAAACAATTAGAGCGGGATGCTTCATTCAACTTGACCTGCATCCCGCTCTGATTTCAGCGGATTGATGGAGATTTATCGGCTGGTGGCCTTGAATGGCCACGTTCTCCGGGTATGAATAGGCCCCAGGGGAAGGGTGCCTGTTTCAAAATCGATCAACCCGGATCATGCGGAAACCGAATTGACAATGCACCATACGACGCGACGCTTTAACCGCCGCTTTTTAGCCCGTTCCGCCACTGCGCTGTGCTTTCTGGCCGCTGCCATCGCTCCCGCCGCCGCAGAGCGCATCGCCAATCCGATTGCCGAGTTCTCCGGCCTCGACAAGATCACCGGGCGTATAACCACCTTCGACGTTTATATGGATGAAACGGTGCAGTTCGGCGCCCTGCAGGTGACGCCGCGCGTATGCTATTCACGCACCGATGACGAGGCGCCCAAGACCGACAGCTTCGTCGAAGTCGATGAGATCACCCTGAACAGGAAAATCCAGCGCATTTTTTCAGGCTGGGTGTTCAAGGACAGCCCCGGCCTCAATGCTATTGAGCATCCTGTTTATGATGTCTGGCTGAAAGACTGCAAGCAGAAGTCGGATGTCGCGGCGCCGGAGGGGAAGTAGAGTTTCATTTTTAAAATGCCGGGGCGGGAACACCCCCCTCTGGCTTGCCAGCCATCTCCCCCTCAAAGGGGGAGATTACGCCTTCAAAAAGTTCGGCACCAATCGCAACCGTTGCAAGACAAGCGTTGATGGCCGCGTCAGCCAATCTCCCCCCTTGAGGGGGAGATGCCTGGCAAGGCAGAGGGGGGTACGCCTTGCGATTTCATTAAAACAGTACCGCTCACACCGCCATCCCGTGCAAATCATAAGCATCGCTCTGCTCGATCTTCACCGTCACGATATCCCCCGCACGCAGCGGTCGGCGTGACTGTATGTGCACCGAACCATCAATCTCCGGCGCGTCATAGCGGGTGCGGCCTTTGGCGGTAGTGCCGTTCGCCTCATCGATGATCACAGGCAGGCGCTTGCCGACCTTCTTCTTCAGGAGATTGGTCGAAATCTGCTGCTGCTTCGCCATGAAGCGATGCCAGCGGCTTTCCTTGACCTCTTCCGGCACCATCTCAAGGCCGAGATCATTCGCCTTCGCGCCCTTGACCGCCTCATATTTGAAGCAGCCGGCGCGGTCGATCTTCGCCTCGTCGAGCCAGTCGAGCAGCATCTGGAAATCCTCCTCCGTCTCGCCGGGGAAGCCGACGATGAAGGTGGAGCGGACGGCGAGATCGGGACACGTCTCGCGCCAGGCCTGAATGCGGCGCGAGGTCTTTTCCTGATGCGCCGGGCGGCGCATGGATTTGAGAACCGCAGGGGAGGCGTGCTGGAAAGGGATGTCGAGATAGGGGAGGATCTTACCTTCCGCCATGAGGGGAATCACCTCATCGACATGGGGGTAGGGGTAGACATAGTGCATCCGCACCCAGGCGCCCATGTCCCCCAATTCGCGCGCGAGATCGATGAACTTGGCGCGGACTTGGCGGTCCTGCCAGACGCTTTCCTGATACTTGATATCGACGCCATAGGCGCTCGTATCCTGCGAGATGACCAGGATTTCCTTGACGCCAGCCTTCACCAGCTTTTCCGCCTCGCGCAGCACATCCGAGGCGGGCCGGGATACCAGATCGCCGCGCAGCGCCGGGATGATGCAGAAGGAGCAGCGATTGGAGCATCCCTCGGAAATCTTCAAGTAAGCGTAATGGCGCGGTGTCAGCTTGACGCCCTGCGGCGGCACCAGATCGACAAACGGATCATGCGCGGGCGGAACGGCTTGATGCACCGCCGTCATGACGCTCTCATAGGCCTGCGGGCCGGTGATCGCCAGCACATTGGGGTGCTTCTCGCGGATCACATCGGGCTCCGCGCCAAGGCAACCGGTGACGATCACCTTGCCGTTCTCGTTCAGCGCCTGGCCGATCGCCTGCAGCGATTCATCGCGCGCCGAATCCAGGAAGCCGCACGTGTTGACGATCACCAGATCCGCGCCGTCATGCTTGCGCGATATCTCGTAGCCTTCGGATCGAAGGCTGGTGATGATGCGTTCGGAATCGACAAGGGCCTTCGGGCAACCGAGAGAGACGAAGCTGACGCGCGGAGCGTTCATGAAGAGAGTCCTAGATTAAATTTGAGCGCGCACTAGCATGAAGTAGGCCATTTCGTAAATGCCGCTAGCGCCGTTTACCCTCCCCCTTGCGGGGAGGGTGGCCCGTAGGGCCGGGTGGGGGTGGTGAAAGGTAGAGCACAATCGTCTCCACCCCCATCCGCCCGCTCCGCGGGCACCTTCCCCGCAAGGGGGAAGGAGGGCGCTGTTACTCCGCCGAATCCGCCGGCGCGGCATTCAGCAGGCCGTAGCGCTCTTCGCCGATCTTGGCGAGCAGCTCGAGCTGGGTTTCGAGGAAATCGATGTGGCCTTCCTCATCCTTCAAAAGCTCGTCAAAAAGCTGCTTGGTGACGTAATCGCCAAGCTCGTCGCAAATCTCGCGGGATTTCTTGTAGGAGGCGCGGGCGTCGTATTCGCCTGCGAGATCAGCTTCCAGCACTTCCTTGACATTCTGGCCGATGCGCAGCGGCGCGACGGTCTGCAGGTTCGGATGGCCTTCGAGGAAGATGATGCGCTCGATGATGCGGTCGGCGTGGTGCATTTCCTCGATGGATTCGGCGCGTTCCTTGTTGGCGAGGCGCTTGTAGCCCCAATCTTCGAGAAGGCGGTAATGCACCCAATATTGATTGACGGCCCCAAGCTCGAGGAACAAAGCCTCGTTAAGCCGCTCGATGACCTTTTTGTCGCCCTTCATGCTGCATGCTCCCGTATTGCTGACGTAGCGAACGAACACGATCGATGAACGATATGACCTGGCTATCGTTCTGGTCGTGCCGAAGATGGTATTCTTCGGTGACCCTTATGATCGTTTCAACGACGTTTGGGAAGCATCCGCAGCAGCGGCCGCGCTTGCTCATGGCATGGTAGACCTTGGCCGGCACGATAAGCTGCCAGCAATCCTCATCGAGAAGAGAGATGATCGTCTCCTCGATTTCCTTTTGTGTAATGATATTGCAATGGCAGACAAGCATCAGAGTGTAAAACCTCCGACGGAATTGTGATCGTCCAGGTGCATTTCGCCATTGATATGGAGGGTTACTAAAGCAATACTGGAAGCTTCGTGCGGGGATGACGCAACGAGACTTTGCTTATTCCGGAAGGAAGAAGCCGCTATACTGAGCGAAGACGAACCAATCACAGGTTCCTCCAATCGAAAGGGTTAAAGGCCCAGACATCAAAGGCGCGCTTGGGTGAGCGCCCCTTTATATGGGGGAGGAGCAGCTGGATTGTCAAATTGCTCTTCTGGATTAATTCTAAAAATCAATAACTTAGAAAAGTTCTAAACTTGAGTGGAAGTGCCAGCTTTTAAGGAAGAATTTGCATTTGCCGCAGCGTGAAATCGAGGATTTGGCCCGTTGCGGCAAATTATCACATCTTTGTTTTCAACTGCTCATATTCCAAATCGGACCGAGGATTTGGAGCTCGTCTTCAATTGTTTTATGCAGACGCCTTCGGCGACACCCTGGCCCGTGCATTCCGTCGCGTCGTTGATCAAGATGCGGCTGATGCTATCGCATTTGATATTGGCGAGGTCGAAACGGCGTACCTTGGTCTTTCCGGCAGGCAGAGTCTTGAAGTCGAGAATGGACAAACGCTCGACCCGCTGCTCGGCATTGAAGAGAACCATCTCGAACGTCACCTTGTCCAGCTGAACGTTCAGATCATTGGCGGCGATGAAGGTGAGACGGCAGCCTTTTTCGGAAGGATCGAGCGCATTCAGCTCCAGATTCAGGGCGGGCGCCGGAGCGGTTTCCTGCTGGATTTCCTGCCCCGGCGCCTGCCCAGCGGCGCCCAGCGAAAAAGCCAAAACCGCGGTCAGAAGTCGGCATGTCTTCATCGGGTGCCGCATCTCTCTTCCCCCTGTGCATCCTGAACGACAAAAAGCTAATTCAAAGCGATTTTCGCCGCAACTATTATCTTGACGTAAATTATCATATTTTGTAGGTCCGTCCTGCCCGACCAGGATTATGGCTAAAATCAGCCGGTCAACAACGGGCATAGCCAGCCTAGGGCATTTCGCCTGCGCCAGCCAAGATCAGTTTCACGGTTTTTAGCGGGTTGAGGTGGGGTTATGCATAAGCTTTCGAAGAGTTTCTGGCTGGGTTGCGTTGCGTTCGGTGCGCTGAATGCGTCGATGCTATCAAGCGCGTTTGCGCAGGATGCGGGCGGGCAGGGGCCTATCGAGCTGAAGCCGATCGTCGTGGACGGGAAGGCCAAGAAGACGGCCATCGACGCGCCCACCGTGCTGACCGAGCGGGTGACGGCAAAGCAGATGCAGGAACGCCAAGTCGATCGCATCGATGATATTGGCCGCCTCGATCCCGGCATCAATTACAATCGCACCAGCGACAGCATCAACATTCGCGGCCTTGGCGACAATCGCGTGCTGACCACGGTCGATGGCATTCGCATCCCATGGCTCGACGATGGCGCGCGCGGCGTGAAGGGCGGCATGTCCACCGTCGATTTTGATACGCTCTCGACGCTCGATATCATTCAGGGCGCGGATTCCAGCCTGTTCGGCTCCGGCGCGCTTGGCGGCGTTATCGCGCTGCGCACGCTCAACCCGGAAGATCTCCTGACCGAGGGCAAGAACTGGGGCAGCATCACCAAGGGTTCCTATGACAGTTCCGACCGGAGCTGGAATATCAATCAGGCCTTCGCCGCCCGGGCGAACAACACCTATGTCCTGTTCCAGGGCGGCTACCGCGCCGGCAAGGAGCGGGAAAACATGGGCGATATCGGCGGATTTGGAGCAACCCGCACCGAGAAGAACCCGGCCGAATACGACCAGAACAATCTGTTGTTCAAGCTCAATCAGCATGTCGATGGCGGCCATCGGTTTGGGATTGCGGCGGAGCGGTTCAGTGCGGATGAGGATATCGACACGCTTAATGCTTCCACCTCTACCTATCAGCCGGGATCGTCCTTTGAAACAAAGACTCGCAAGCGCGAGCGAATTTCGGCGACATATGATTATGACGGCACGGGCGACGCTTGGCTCGATCAGGCGAACCTCACTATTTATTGGCAAAAGGAAGAGCTGAAAGACAATACTGACGCGATTCGCCTTCGTGACCCACGCAGCTTCATTATTCCGCGTGATCCATTCTTTTATGGCTATCCCTATGGCGTCTATAAGCGTGACAATTTGATCGAAGAGACGTCTTACGGCGTAACCGGCAATGCCGTTAAGGAACTGGAATTGGGGGGTGTCAACCACGAATTCCGGTTCGGTGGTGAACTCTATTGGCAGGGTATCCACCAGTATTCCGCTGGTGTCGATAATTGCCCGGATGTGGATTGGAACAAGATCCGAGATCCGTTTGGCCCGCAATCTTGCCGGATGCTCCATTCCAATTCGTCGGACATGCCTGATGTCGATAGCGTGGCGTTGGGGTTATATGTCGAGGACAGCATCAAGTTCATGGATGACCGGCTCACGATCACGCCCGGGCTGCGCTTCGACTGGTATGATCGCGATCCGCAGAAAACCTCTGATTATGAACAAAGCCCCAATTATGCGCAGTGGGGCTATCCAGAGGGGTCAAGCGACTCAAAATTCTCGCCCAAGCTGCGCGCTGAATGGGCAGCAACGGATAATGTTACGCTCTATGCGCAATGGGCACAGGCCTTCCGCGCGCCCTCTGCGACAGAACTTTACCTGACCTATGGCAATCCAGGGGCCTATCTTCAGATAGGCAATGCCGACCTTGAACCGGAAACCAGCAATGGCTTCGACATCGGCGCGAAGTTCGGCGACGACCAGTTCGGCGGATCGGTCAGCATCTACAATAACTATTACAAGAACTTCATCGACACGGCTGCCGTTAATCCGGCGGAATATGGTGTTCCGGCGGGCATGTACCCTATGGGTATCACCAGATATATCAACCGCGCGCATGTGCAGATCTATGGCGTCGAAGCCAAGGCGCATTATGCCTTCGGCAATGGCTGGAAGACCTGGGGCGGCATCGCCGCCGCGCAAGGGAAGGACACGGATGAGGATGAATATCTGAACTCCATCCCGGCGCTGAAGGGTGTGGTCGGACTTGGCTATGCTACCGAGACCTGGGGCACGGATGTCGCGCTCACAGCGGTTTCCAAGCGCGACAAAGTCGAAGACGACAATGACTTCTACAAGACCCCCGGCTATGCGACCGTTGATGTCACAGGCTGGTGGGAGCCGGAGCAGTTCAAGGGCCTTCGTGTTCAGGCGGGCGTCTATAACCTCTTCGATAAGCAGTATTGGAACGCCATCGATCTGCCGGAGGGTCGCGTTACCTCTCCGAAGGATTATTTCTCCGAGCCGGGCCGCACGTTCAAAGTCTCCCTGACGCAGCGGTTTTAGTCTCTTTCCTTCCCCCTTGCGGGGAAGGTGCCCGCGGAGCGGGCGGATGGGGGTGGTGAATGGCGTGCATAACCGTCTCCACCCCCACCCGGCCCTTCGGGCCACCCTCCCCGCAAGGGGGAGGGAGGGGCGCTTCGTATAAGTTGAGTCCTAAACTCTTCTATTGCGCGGGCGCTAAAAGGTGATAATTTCTATCAAGAATAAACAGGTGCGCGGAGAACCATCTCGCGCGCCTGTTCAAGGCCAAGGGGATGCGCAAATGAACAGCCGCGATTTTATCGACATGAAGCCTTCCGTGACGGCTGCGCCGCATGGCGAAGCGCGGAAACCGGGGCTGCATCCATTGAAAACCTATGGCAGCAGCGAACTTTTCGAAGGCTCCACCGAGGTGGGGATCGAACATGCCGGTTTCCTTTACCGGCTCAAGATCACCCGGCAAGGCAAACTCATCCTGAATAAATAGGCAAACTGACATGACCGACAATTCCAAGCCTTCTTCCAATCCAAAGCCTTCTCCTGAAGAAATCCTCGTCGCGCGCGCCGAGAACCCGAAGCTGCGCGAGCGCGAATTCGCCCAGCTTCTGAATATTTCCGAGGCCGATTACGTCGCCGCGCAATGCGGAGACGCCGTCATTCGCATCCGCCCGGATGTCGATGCGCTTCTTTCCGGCATCGAGGCGGTCGGCGAAGTGATGGCGCTGACGCGCAATGAAAGCGCGGTGCACGAGAAGATCGGCGTTTACGAAAACATCAAGCGCGGCGAGCACGCGGCGCTGGTGCTGGGCGCTGAGATCGATTTGCGTACTTTCCCGAAAGTCTGGGCGCATGGCTTCGCCGTTGAGAAGCGCGATGGCGACGATGTCAGGCGCAGCCTGCAATTCTTCGACAAGGCGGGCGAGGCGGTGCACAAGATCCATCTGCGCCCGGCCTCCGATCTGAATGCCTATTACGCCCTTGTCGAGACGATGCGATCCGACGACCAGTCGCGAAGCATCGAAACGGTCGCCTATGGCGCAAAAGACTACATCAACGTCGAAGAACTGAACCGTGACGATTTTCGTAATCGCTGGAGCCAGATGACCGACGTGCACCAGTTCGTCGGCTTGCTCAAGGATTTCAAGCTGAACCGGCATCAGGCGGTCAATGTGATCGGCGAGGAATATGCCTGGACGCTCGACATCCAGGCCGTCGAAACCATGATGAATGCGGCAGCGGAAGCCGCGCTCCCCATCATGTGCTTCGTCGGCAATCGCGGCTGCATCCAGATCCATTCCGGGCCGATCGCCGAGCTGAAGACCGTGGGGCCGTGGCTCAACGTGCTGGACCCGACCTTCCATCTCCATCTGCGCGCCGACCATATCCGCGAGGTCTGGGGCGTCCGCAAGCCGAGCAAGGATGGCCATGTGACATCGCTCGAAGCCTATGATGCGAACGGCGAAATGATCATCCAGTTCTTCGGCAAGCGGCACGAGGGCGAGCATGAGCGCGAGGACTGGCGTGCGCTTGTTGAGAGCCTCCCGCGTGTGCGCCAGTCCACGGCGGCTTGAGGGGAAGTATGATGCGTAATTTGCACCCCCCGTACCCTCGTCCTTCGAGGCTCGCTCCGCTCACACCTCAGGATGAGGGTACGGGTAACGCGGCATCCGATGATCCTCATCCTGAGGTGCGAAGCGAAGCGAAGCCTCGAAGGGCGAGGATCATCGCGCGGAGCCGGATGAGGAGTATTCTCGGCCTTCTGGCCATGGCTATCGCTTCTGCGGCCAGTGCACCGGCACTAGCCGATGAAACCACCCGCCTCGCCGATACCTCCCGGCTCGTCACCATCGGCGGTTCGCTGACCGAAATCATCTATGCGCTGGGCGAGGAAAAGCGCCTTGTCGCCGTCGATTCGACGAGCATCTTCCCGCCACAAGCGAAGGAGCTTCCCGATGTCGGCTATATGCGCGCGCTTTCGCCGGAGGGCGTCCTGTCCGTCAACCCGTCGGGCATTCTCCTGCTTGAAGGCAGCGGGCCGCGTGAAGCGCTCGATGTCTTGAAGAAGGCGTCGGTTCCGATGGTCGTCGTGCCTGAGCATTTCACCCGCCAGGGCGTGCTCGACAAGATTACAACCGTCGGCAAGGCGCTAGGCGTCGAGGACAAGGCGGACAAGCTCGCCGCGTCGGCGGATGCTGATCTGGCGGCAGCGGAGAAGGTGGTTTCATCCATCAAGGAACGCAAGCGCGTTCTCTTCATCCTGTCGATGCAGGGCGACCGGATTCTCGCCTCCGGCAGGAACACCGCCGCCGATGGCATCATCGCGCTTGCCGGCGGCGTCAACGCCATCAATGGCTATGAAGGCTACAAGCAACTGACCGACGAGGCCGTCGGCAAGGCTGCGCCTGATGTGATCCTGATGATGGACCGGGCCGGCAATCACGCAGCCAGCGACGAGCAGATATTCAGCAACCCCGCCTTCGCCGGAACGCCCGCCGCCGCGAATAAGAAGCTGATCCGCATGGAGGCGCTTTATCTCCTTGGCTTCGGTCCGCGTACGGCCAAGGCGGCGCATGATTTGTCGGTCGCGCTCTATGGCGATGCGGCTGCGGCCCAGCATTGAAGCAGCCTGCTTGAAATGGAAATGTTGGCTCCATACACCCCCCTCTGCCCTGCCGGGCATCTCCCCCATTATCTCGCCGTCATCCTCGGGCTTGACCCGAGGATCCACGGCCAGAGAAGCACTAATTTTTCCATCGCCTCCAGGCATTCCAGTAAGCGAATACGGTCAATATTTCGACGAGATGGTCGCTATCCCGTCGCGAATGATCGTGCCGTTTTTGCCCCCTTGCCGTGGATCCTCGGGTCAAGCTGTTGTTTGACGCCGGGTTTTATGTAGGCGGGGAGAGGCGGGAATAGCCATGATCTGGCGGGGAAAGCCTTTGTTTTCAATGGGATCATGCGGAAATCCAGCGGGATAAACGGGAATTCATTTTGACGCCGGGTTTTAGCATAACCGCCCTCTTTGCCACCATCTGAAAGTCCGCCTCCCAGAACCGTCGAACCGCCGTCAAATCGAAGGACGGCCCTTTCAAAAGCCCGGAAAACCGCCGTTTAGAAGGCATCGAGAACGCCTCTAGAATAGGCCGAAACGGGGCGAAAAAGCAAAACAATGTTGGACATTCCGTCCACGTCACGCCGCCGGAGCGATAAGTACAGTAATATCAATATGATAAGAGCCAAAAGACGAAGGTATATCAGGCTGAGCTTATGGAACGGATTAACACTATCAGGGGGAAATATACCGGGAAGAGGACGAGCGCCCATGTGAGGGCGGCAACGATGCCCCATAGCACTGCGGTGAGCAGGTCCTTGCGCGCACGGCTAGCTGGATCCATGGCCGCGCGGCGCTGTTCGTGGCGCATGTTCGCCACGCCAATCTGTTCATAATACCCCACTGGAAATACCCCACTATCCTCGACTGTCCCTGCTTAGGTCATAAAGAAAGGCGCTGATCGTATCAGCGTCCACTTTCCAAAAGCGGATAAGGTTGACTAAGTGACTGCGTACCGCCGGGGGCGGCGTCCAACCTATGCTATGAGACGCATCATCGACGATAGCTTCTGCACGAGCCATCTCGTCCCGAACGCGTCTGGCGCGTAGCGCCTGACGCTGCTCTGCATCCTCGTCATGAAATGCAACGCGCAGAAGAAGATCCGCGCGGGCACGGGTGCGGTCCGATATCGTCTCATCGAGGGCGATGGTTCGAAGCGTGTCACCGTCTGCCTGGCTTAATTCGGGACGCTCCCCCGCTGAACGCTCCAGTTTGTCGAGCAGCGTTTCGGCATCACGCTGGGGTACCCCGCTGCGCGATCCTCCCCGGTACCCGGTGATGACATAAAGAACATCAACCCCAACTGCTGCAATCGCGGCAAGATATATACCACCTGGGGCAGATTTTCCGCGCTCGTATAGAGATTGCGAATTGACCGCCTGGCCTCCGAGGGAGGCCATTTCCTTTTGCGTCATTCCGAGCCTAATGCGCTCTTCTTTCAGACGCTCACCAATTTCGGTGGCCAGATCATCCATTTTTACACGTCACACACGCCACATACGCCGACACTCACTTATCTACTCGCGTTACGCACGCGCTGTAAAGCACCCTAGGTGAAAAGCCGCCATTTTGGAGGTTCCGCTCCCCTTGACGCGCTATCCCTCCACTCGCACACACAAAAATTAGTTAGATCACACTATTTTTCGCTATAGTTATATGTTGACAAATCATTTTAGATTATCACTAATCAAAAATAGTTAGTCACAATGGGGTTGAATATGACGAGAGAGGAAAAGGTCAACGATATCCGCCGTCGTCTAAGGGCGGCCGGTTTGACCATCACCGAAGTGGCGCGCGAATTGGAAGTGGACAGCCAAATTGTCTTTGCCGTGCTCTCTGGCCGGCTGAAGGGCGACCGCGGCGATGCGCGGCGCGTGGCCGACCGGTTCGGATTGCGGGATGAACGGCCGGTCTCGGAAAGGCTGGATGAAGCCCTCCGCGTCGGGGGTGCGAAATGAGCATCGAGCTGAAAACCCTGCCAATCGACAAGATTTTCATCGATCCCGAACGCATCAGGCCGGTGGACGAAGGCCACGCCTTTGCGATCCGGGCCGAGATCATGACGATCGGCTTCACCGATCCCATCCTTGTCCGGCATACGCCGCGCCGCAGCGAGCAGCCCTATACGCTGATCGACGGTGCACATCGCCTGCGCGCAGCACAGCTTCAGGAAGAAGACGAAGTTCTCGTTTTTGTGGTCGAGGCCGACAAGGATACCGCGACCATGATGGAGGCCGGAGCGAACCTGTTTCGCCACATGACGGTGCTCGATCAAGCGTTGGCGATCTATGCCTACCGTGCGGCTTGGGAGCGCAAATACGGAAAGATCACGCGTGGCGGCGACCAAAGCGCCAAGTTGGCGGTTTGCTCTATAGACGAGATTTCCGGCGAAAAAAGCAATTTTTCAAAACACTGCGTCGAGCGTTTGGGCATGTCAAAACGTTCCGTAGAGCGGTCTGTACTTATCGCTAAAAACCTCACCCGCCCCCTCATCGAATGCATACGTGGATCGGCCTACGCCGATCATCAGTCCATTCTGCTAAAACTCGCCTCGCTTGATGCACAACAACAAGAAACCATAGTTGCCTCGATCAAATCCGGCGAGAAGACACTCGACGATGCCATCAGGATGGGCGTTCGGATGGTCGGTTCCGCCAGCGATGCGCTCTTGCTTGATGAAGATGAAGAGCGAAAGCGGGAATTCGATATTGCTATCAGCGGTTTCGGACGTCTCAACCGGCAGGAGCGTATCAGCGCCGTCATCTACTACTGGGGGGCCGACGAAAGGGCCATCCGCTCCGGGCTGAAGAAGCTGGGCTTCGACATCGTGCCGCTGGGAGCTTCGAAATGACGCTCCGGGCGGTCCTGTTGCATTCCTCGTGCCTCGCTATCGTTCTGGTTGCGCTCGCGCATTGCGGTGGCGGCATGGCCGCCTGCATGGACCGCTATTCCTTCGATACCTGCCACCACACGCTCAACAGGTGATGCATGATGGATGACGACGAACTTGAACAGGAACGCAGGCGCGAACGCCGGTTCCGCCTTCTTATCCTGTTGTTGCTGGCGCTTAACATCGCGAGCTTCATCTATACCCTTTGGACGGCCCTGCGCACGGTGACGGCCCATGGCTGACGGGTGGTACAGCGTCGAAGAAGCGGTGCAGGTGGCGGACCCCGCCATGCCCGCTTCTGTGCGGGGCTGGAACCGGAAGATCACCGAGCAGAAATGGCGCGCGGCGGACGGCAAGGCGCGCAAGGCCGGGCACGGCTGGGAATATCACCTCACGCTTTTTCCGCAGACCACACAGAACTTGCTGCCGGCCAAAGAGGCCGACGCGGCGGCGAAGCCTTCTTCCGACACCACCGAAAACCCGATCTGGCGGCGCTATGATGAACTGCCGCAGAAGCATAAGGACGAGTGTGCCCGCCGGTTGACGATCGTCAAGGCGGCGCATCGGCTGATGTCTGTCGGCAAGACACAGACGGCGGCCATTGAAATCGCCGCCCGTGAGGCCGGGATTTCCACGCCGACCTTGCGCAACTGGCTCAATACGGTGCGCGGCGTCCGAGCGTCGGACTGGCTGGCCGCGCTCGCGCCGGATTACAAGGCCACCGCACAGTTCACCGAGTGCCACCCGAAGGCATGGGAGGCGCTGAAATCTGACTATCTGCGCGCCGAAGCGCCGAAATTTTCGGCCTGCTATCGACGGCTGGAAGCGGCGGCGAAGCGGGAAGGATGGGAACCGCTGCCTTCCGAACGGGCGCTCCGCCGTCGCTTCGAGGCCGAGGTGCCGCAGAGCGTGATCAAGCTGAAGCGGAGCGGACGCGATGAGTTGAAGAAACTCTATCCGGCCCAGCGCCGCACCAAGAAGCGGCTGCGCGCGATGCAGGTGGTTAATATCGATGGCCATCGCTGGGATATCTGGGTGCACCGCCCAAGCGGCAATGGCGAACCATTCCGCCCTCTGCTGGTGGCAATTCAGGACATATTCTCCGGCAAGTTCCTCGCTTGGCGTCACTGCGAAACGGAAAACCGTGTCGCGGTGCGCCTCGTCATCGGCGACGTGGTCGAACGCTACGGTATTTTCGACGAAATAGTGCTCGATAACGGGCGTGGCTTCGCTTCAAAGTGGATTACAGGCGGAACGCCGAACCGGTACCGGTTCAAGGTACGCGATGACGAGCCCGATGGTTTGCTGACCCAGCTCGGCGTGGAGGTCCATTGGGCCACGCCTTACGCCGGACAGTCCAAGCCGATCGAACGCGCCTTTCGCGACTTCTGCGAGGATATCGCCAAGCATCCATTCTGCGCCGGGGCATACACGGGCAACAGCCCCGTAAATAAGCCTGAAAACTACGGCTCGCGCGTGCTCGAATGGGATGAATTCCGGCAATTCGTCGATGGCATGATTGCCGAGCACAATGCGCGTGTGGGCCGGAAAACGGAGACCGCGAAGGGCCGCTCATTCGATGAGGCCTTCGCCGCATCGATCGCCGAACCGTCCACCATCGTGCGTTGGCCTACGACGACGCAGCGCGATCTCTGGCTCTTGATGGCAGAAGAAGTCACCGCGCGGAAGGGCAATGGCGAAATCCACCTACTCGGCAACCGCTACTGGACGGAAGAACTCATCGAGCATGCCGGGAAGAAACTCGCCGCCCGCTTCGATCCTGACGATCTGACGCGCCCGATCAAGGTCTACGACCTGCGCGGCTCACTCCTTTGCGAGGCACCATCGTTGGGTGATGTCGATTTCATCGACGCGGAAGAGGCCCATACCCACAACCGCCTGCGCGCCGCCTTCCAGAAGAAACAGCGCGAGCTGGCAGAGCTGCATGTGACCATGAAGCCCGATGAGTTGGGGCGGCTCTATGCGCCGACAGCGGTCTCCGAAAAGAAATCCATGAAGCCGGCCGTCACCCGTCTCGCCACGCGCGGCAATGCCGCCCTTAAACCCCGCCCGGAAGAAAGCTGGAACGAGGAGGCCGAGGCCGCCTTCGAGAATGTGGCGAGCCTGATGGGGAGGCGGCTGCTCAAGGAAGCATAAAAAAGCCCGGCCATAAGGACCGGGCGAAAAGTCGGATGAAACATAGGAGAGAAATAGATGAAGAATGCGGAAAACTCAATCGTGGACGACGTGCTGGCCGAGCGGACGGAGCTGGCGGCACGCGTGGAAGCGATTATGACGACGCGCGCGTGGAGCAAGGCCGAGGTCGCGCGGCGCACCGGCCTCGGCACCGGCACATTCAGCCAGTGGCTGTCGAGCACCTATAATGGCCGCTATGACGCCGTGAACGCCAGGGTGCGCCAGTGGCTCGATAATCAGGAGAGCGTGGACGAGCTTACGGACAGCGTTCCGCAGTCTCCTGAATTTCTCGACCTCGCCTTTTCCAGAGAAGTCATCAGCGCCCTGTCTGTCGCGCAGATCATGCCGACCATGGTGATGGTCACCGCCGATGCCGGGATCGGAAAAACCATAGCGGCGACCTATTATCGCGAGACCAGGGCCAATTGCCACATCGTGACGATGAGCCCGAATTCCCGTTCCGTCCACAACATGCTGAATGAGATCGCGGCGGCGGTTGGTGTGGAAGAGAGAAGCCCGGCCCGGTTGCTGCGCGCGCTCACCCGGCGGCTGGCTCGCATTGGCGACGGCACGCTTCTGATAGTTGATGAGGCCCAGAACCTAAGCGACGAAGCCATCAACCAGCTCCGCCATTTCGTTGATGTTCCGGAATGCCGCTGTGGCGTCGCGCTACTCGGCAACCGAGAAACCTATGCCCGGTTCCGCACCTGGTCATCCGGCGAGAGATACGGCCAGCTTCGTCGTCGCATCTTCAAGCGCATTCGGCGGGACAAGCCCAATCCAGCCGACCTGACGGCATTCATCGCCGCCTGGGGCATCACCGACCCCAAGCAGATGGAATTCCTGACCGGCGTCGGCATGAAACCCGGCGCGCTCGGTCAGGTGGACATGACCGTCAAGCTCGCCCGCATGGCGGCGCAGGGCGCCCAGCGCGACATGACCCTCAACGATTTGCGCGCCGCATGGGCGAACCGCGATGTGGAGACGGCGTGATGGTCAGGCAACCGAACACCTTTGAACTGTCCGACCGGCTGAAACATCTGGAACAGATCTTCGCGCGCTTTGAGGAAAAGGGCGTGAACGTCAGCCCGCGCGGGGTGGATGCGCTCATGCGCACTCTGAAAGAATTCCGCGAGACGGCGATGGCTCTCGAAAACGAGGTGTCCCGCCATCGCTGGAACGATGCGGCGCGGCGGGAACGGGCGCAGCGCCAGCGGCAGTTGCTGGCCGACGCGGTGGGGACCGGCGACGTCATGCTGTTCCCCGTCATTTCGCGCCCGGAACCCAAGGAACACGTCAATGCCGTACCCGGCGGTGATCGACCTCGATCTTGAACAGCTCGCCGCCGAGGTCGCCCCGCTGGTGGCGGCGATCCTCGCGGCAACGCCCCCGCCAGCGCAACAGGCGGAATTCGAACGATCGGTGAAGCTCGTGCTCACAGCCGGGCAGAAGCTGGAAAATGACCGTTTCTCCCGCGGCGAGGCTGCGGCGATCGACGGTGTGGTGAAGGCAATCAGGCAGCTTGAGGCTGCGATGAGGAATGGGAACCATGGCAAAGAAATCGAAGCTGAAGGCGCTCGCACGGGTGCCGCAATCTCGGGAACAGGCGGCGGCGGCAGTCGGGCGGATCGGCACCCTGCGCCGCGAGATCGACGCGCGCAAGGCCGCGAAGGATGAAAAGGTCCGGCAGGCCGGCGAGGAATTGGAGCGGGAAATCGCTCCCCTTGTCGAGGAAATGGGCCAGCAGGTGGAAGGCATACAGGTCTACTGCGAAGCCAACCGCACGGCGCTGACCAATGACGGCAGGGTGAAATACCACGATTTCGGCACCGGTCGCGTTTCGTGGCGGCAGCGCCCGCCGAAGGTGTCCGTGTCGAACGTCAAGGCCATTATCGAGCATTGCAAGAAGTTCGGGTTGAAAGCCTTTCTGCGCGAGAAGGTCGAGATCAACAAGGACGCCATGCTGGCCGATCCTGATACGGCCCAGATGATAACGGGCGTCTCGATCTCGTCTGACGGCGAAGATTTCGTCATTGAAACGGCGGAGCTTCAGACCGCCGGGGCGGAGGGCTGATCCATGGAAACCCTCGAAACACTGAACGAAGAACTGACGCGCGCGGAAACGGAACTCTTCTGCGCCGACATGATCGATGACAGCGCCCGGCGCGACCGTGAGCGGAGCCGCTGGAAAGATCGGGTGGAAGAGCTCAAGCAGAAGATCGCGGCAGCGGAGAAAGAAGATACCGCGATTGCAACCATTGATCTTGAAGCCGTCTGGGTCGGCGAGCCGGATGAGGACGGTCTGACGCCCTGTCAGGCCATTGTTGCGGATGTTGCTGGTCAGTTCAAGGAAAAGCCCGCACTTCTTGTGTGGGTTTTAACCGAGATGGCCATTGATCTGAACCACACGCCGGTGAGCGATCGCGAAATGTGGTTGCAGAAATTTGCGTCCAGTCTCGATCCGGACACCCGAAACCTGATTTCCCACCTGCATGAGGCGGGAAAGGCAGGCGCGATATGAGCAGAAAGTTTTCTGAACTGAAGCGCTGCCCTGTTTGCAAAGCCGATCTCTACGGCGGTGAGCAGACTACGATGGGCTATTGGCGCAAGGATTTCGTTTGTGATGCCGAATTCTTTCTATGGGCCAATGGTAGAGTTGTGGTCAGCAAACCTTGTCCGTCACCTTCTTACCTAGCGGCTCTCGTGCTCGAAGATCACAAGGCAGGTGCGGCATGAACACGTTGCGTCTTCCCGTCGCTCGCTCCGTTGCCCTGATCGAGGAGGCGTTGCAGGCCACCATTGGCCGCGCCGGAAATGTCGATCTCGTCATCGTAGACGGCGAAACAATCGCCCGCATCATCGACTTCACTACAGATTCCCCAGCCCGTAACGGTTTTGCTTATGGCGAGTTGAACCTCTCCCGGATCGCTCGCGACATGGAGAGGTTTTTATCATGATCACGCATGACAATTTCGTCCCAACCCACCTCCACCGGAAACGCGGCAGTACCTATCAGGTAACCGGCATCGCCCTCGTCCAGACAGACAGCGGCCTGCGTGACATGGATGCCGTTGTCCTCTACCGGGGCGAGGATGGCCGCCTTTGGGTTCGCGGCGTCGAGGAATTCATCGACGGACGCTTCGAGCCGATCGACCCGGTGCCTCCGCTCACTCCTGATGCGGAGGGAGGCATATGAGCACGATCCGGGCAATTAAGACTGCCATCCGCGAACTCGGTATCGAAGAAGATGACGAGCGCGATCTCTATGAGCGGCTGACGGGCATACGCCATGCGAGCAGTATGACGCCGAAGCAACAAGAGATCGTGCTGGGTGAGCTGCGCCGTCTCGGCTTCAAGCCATATTCGAAGGGCACTCGAAAGACGCTCGACGGGCCGTATGCGAAGAAGCTTCAGGCGCTGTGGATCGGCGCCTGCAATCTTGGGCTTTTCCATCGGCGGGATGATGACGCGATCATTTCCTTCGCCAAACGTCAAACCGGCATCGACCACGTCCGCTGGGTCCGCTACCCGGATGACGCCCAGAAAGTGATCGAGGCGCTCAAGGGAAAGATGGCGCATGACGCCGGCGTCGATTGGAGCACGGATAAAAATCAGCGGCCATGGCAGAAGGCCCCCGGCTACCGGATCGCCCGCGCACAGTGGGCCATTCTCCTGAAGGCCGGCTCTGTGGCCGGTGAACTGGAAAGCTGGCTGGATGCTCACGGCTTTCCGCAGCCGCCCTTCATGGACAAGTCGGAATGGCAGAAGGTGATGAACAGCCTCGGCGTCAAGGTCCGTGCGTTGAAGAAGGAAAAGCGCTGATGGTCGCCTATTCCTTCGCCCCGATGTTCTGTCCGCTGGTTGCTGCCGGCGTGAAGTCGCAGACGGTGCGCGGGCACCGTCGCCGCCATGCGCGGCCCGGCGAGCCGATCCATCTCTACAGGGCCATGCGTACCCGCCATTGCCGCAAGCTGGTGGATCCCGATCCCGTCTGTGTTTCCGTACACGACATCGTGATCGAGGTCAGCCCGCTGATCGACGTGCTGATCGCCTCCATCATCATAGGTAGCATTGCGCTTCACAGTGATGAGATTGAAGATTTTGCCCGCGCGGACGGCTTTGGGCAGGGGCACCTTCTGGGAGGGGAAAGGAGCGTCAGCGCTCGCGCGGAAATGGGCCAGTTCTGGCAGCGTTACCACGGCCTCGGGAGGTTCGAGGGCGTGTTGATCCAATGGAAGCCATGGAGCGCATGAGATGGAGCGCGTCCTCCCGCTTTTCACATGGCGCGAGGACGCGGTCCTCGGACGTCTGCGGGAAAACCGCATCTCCCTTCAAAACCGCATTTCCGCCTTGCCGAGGATGAGCCATCGGCGTGTCGAGCTGCAGGCGAAGTTGAAGGAGCTGACGGCCAGGGAGCTTGCCATGACGCTTCAGATAACGGGGAATTCTGTACGATGATTATCGATGAAGTGCATATTCCGAAAATTCCGGCGAATGTCGCTCCCTATGTCAAGGCGCTCGGCGCGGATGAAGCCATGCGCCTGTTTCTCTCTATCGGCGGCTCCTGCATCTATCTGCCCGCCACATCAACGGAGCGCTCCGTAGCCGCGAGAACGATCGGCGAGCACAATGTAGAGTGTCTTGCCCGCGAGATCGGGCCGGGATACATAAAAATCCCGCTCGCCCGTAAATGGGTGGCGGCGACGATGAAGGCGAAGGGCGCCAGCCACAACGAAATCGCCCGCACCCTGCGGGCGGACGTGGCGACGGTTCGCCGCTGGTTCAATGACGAAAATCAGATGAGCCTGTTTCGGGATTGAGCCTGCCCCGCGCACCCGCGCGTATGAACCCAAAGTAGAAATCACGCCAAATTGAGCCCCGGTGCGCCGTCCGGCGCACCCCATCGGGGGGCTCTCCATGAACGATCCATTTTATATTTACCGGCCCATGCTCGACCTGCTCGGCAAATCCGAGGGGACGGACAAGAGGCGTGGCTATAACGAGACGCTGGGCTACGGTGCCTATACGGGCGGTGACCGCGATCTGGTCAACATGACGCTCGACGACATCGACTATCTTCAGACCGCGATGCTCGCTCATCCGAAGAATAAGCTCAATTCTTCCGCGCTCGGACGATATCAGATTGTCCGCACCACGCTGCGCAAGCTCAAAAGCAGCCTGAAGCTTGTCAGCACCACGCGTTTCGATGCTTCCCTGCAGGATAGGCTTGCCTGCTACCTCATGGCCGGGCGCGGGTTTGACCGCTGGCTGGCTAGTAATATGACGCTGGATGCGCTGATCGTTGCCCTATCCAAAGAATGGGCCAGCCTACCGACCACATCCGGCAGAGGATATTATTACGGTCAGAACGCGGCCGTAACCGTGGCAGAAGTCCGCGCGGCGCTCGCTGAATGCAAGCGGCGTTATGATGACGAGCCGATCAAGCTCGCCCCCCAAGGCACCAACAAAACGACGGCGATCGGGGTTGTCGCAGCGGCGGCCGGCAGCACGGTTGCCGTCGTCGGTGGTGCGGCGGCTGGTGGTGTGGCAGTCAGCCCTTCGAGCGGAGCGGCATGGATCATCATCGGCACCGTTGCGGCGGTGGCGGTGATCGTCGTCGGCGTCCTGATCTGGAGACGCCGCAAATGAGCGCCGCCCTCATTTCCATCCTCGCGCCTATCGCGGCCAAGGTCGGCGCGGACCTGATCGGCAAGGTGCTCGGTGGCCGTTTCGGCGAAATCGGCGGTGACCTGGTTGAAGCCGTGATCGGCGAGGTTGCGGAGCGGGCCGGTGTCGCGCCGGAGAAATTGCCCGATCTTCCCGGTGAGCAGCTGGAAAACGCTGTTTCTCAAGCCGAAGACTTCATGCCGGAGTTGATCGAACTCTGGTCGAAGGGCCTTTCTGGTCAGTTCGCCCTTTTGCAGGCCGAGCAGAAGGAAGGCCTATGGGTCAGCGGCTGGCGTTGGGGCTGGATGTACCTGCTCGGCCTGATGTGGTTCGTCCGCCTCATGATCGTGCCGGTGGCGGACGCCCTGACTGGTGCCGACATCGCCAGCGGCATGGATCTCGGCGTGATGATGACGCTCACCACCTGGTTCATCTCTTTATATATGGGCGGCCATACCGTGAAGGCGCTGGGCACCACCGCGATCGACGCCGTGAAAGCGATGCGAGGTGCCAAGTAATGGAGGAATTGCGCACATGGAGCGGCCCCGTCGCCTCCCTGCTGGCGATCGGCGGCATCATCTACACCTGGCTGACCGCCTCGTCGAAAGCCAATGAGGGGAAAATAACCGATCATGAGGAAAAGCTCATTGAGCATGATCGGCGCATCCAGTCCCTCGAAAGCGAGTTGAAGCACCTGCCCAGCAAGGACGATTTCAATGGACTTCTGCTCGCTGTCGAGCAGGTGAAGAGCGGGCTCGGTCGCCTTGAGGAAAGCCATGATGGCGTGAAGGCAGCCATGCGCCGGATCGAGGAATATCTTTTACGGGAGAAGCCCTGACATGCGATTTGACGAGCATCTGACGGCCGACGCCCGGCTTGTCATCCTCAAGGAATTGACCCAGCAGCCGGACGGACGCCTCAACGAAGCGCTGCTTGAAAAGGTGCTCGACACGTTCGGCCACCGCCGCAGTCGTGAATGGATCCGCACCCAACTCCACAAGCTCGAAGAACTGGGCGCGATCCACCTTCTCGAAGCGGGCACAGTGCTGGTCGCGGCTATCACGCGCGCCGGTATCGACCATGTCGAACGGCGCTCGGTAATCGAGGGCGTGGCGCGCCCTTCGCCGGAGGTATAGCCGATGGTCGAACGGCCGCGCACGGAAAAATCAGGACGGCAGGGGCGCGGGCGCCTATCGTCGCTTGATATGCTCCCCGAAGAGGCGGATGGCGATCTCGCGTGGCTGAATGAAGAGTTGCGGGCGGGCAAGCGCTTGCAGATCGACCTGCTGGCCGAATTCAACGCCAGGATCGCCGACCGTGGCATCGGCCCGATCAGCAAGAGCGCGTTCTCACGCTTTTCGGTGCGCAAGGCCACGCAGTTCAAGGCGCTTGATGAGACACGTCGCATTTCGGTTGAACTTGCCGAAATGCTCGGCATGGACAGCGCCGACAAGATGACGGTCGCCGTCTCCGAAATGTTGAAGATGGCGGCCTTCAAGCTCGCCGAGGGCGGCGACTTGTCACCGAAGGACATCATGGAGTTGTCCCGCGCGAACAAGGATGCTGTCTCCGCCCAGAAGCTCTCTACCGATTATCGGCGTTTGCTCGAACGCGAATATGCCGAGCAGGTAGCCGAAGCCGCCAAGGATGTGGCGGAGATCGGTAAAGCGAACGGCGTCTCGGACGAGGCCATGCGCAAGATCAATCAGCGCCTCGCGGGGATCATGTAATGGGCAATGCCCGCATCGTGCCCGCGAACACCGAGGCTATCTTCCTGCCGTATCAGGCGCGGTGGATCGCCGACCGCTCGCGGCTGAAGCTCATCGAGAAGAGCCGCCAGATCGGCCTGTCCTGGTCAACCGCCTATGCCATGGTTTCCCGCATCGCGCTTCAGGCCGCGCGGTATGATGAATGGGTTTCGTCACGCGATGAAATTCAGGCTCGTCTCTTCCTCGAGGACTGCAAGCTTTGGGCCGGGATCGCCGATATCGCCGCCCGCGACATGGGCGAAGTCGTCATCGATGAGGAGAAGAAACACAGCGCCCTTGTGCTGCGTTTCGCCAATAGTCGCCGCATCCATTCCATGAGTTCGAACCCGGACGCGCAGGCCGGCAAGCGTGGTGGCCGCGTGCTCGACGAATTCGCCTTGCATCCGGATCCGCGCAAGCTCTGGACCATCGCCTACCCTGGCATCACCTGGGGCGGCTCGATGGAGGTTATCTCCACGCATCGCGGTTCGCATAATTTCTTCAACCAGCTCGTGCGCGAGGCGAAGGAAGGCGGCAATCCGAAACGGATCAGCCTCCACACGGTGACGCTTCAGAACGCTCTGGATGAGGGTTTCCTGTGGAAGTTACAGCAAACGCTGCCTGCCGATGACGAACGGCAGGAGATGGACGAGGCCACCTATTTCGACTGGGTCAAAAGCGGCGCGGCGGATGAAGAGAGCTTTCTTCAGGAATATATGTGCCAGCCGGCGAACGACGATGCCGCCTTCCTTGAATATGATCTGATCGCCTCGGCGGAATATGCGGAACACTCGAACTGGCAGGTGCCCGAGGGCGGCGAGCTTTATGCCGGGATCGACATTGGCCGGAAGAAGGACTTGACGGTACTCTGGATCGTCGAGCGGCTCGGCGACGTACTTTATACCAGGCATGTCGAGACGCTGAAGAATATGAGCAAGCCCGATCAGGAGAAAGTCATTTGGCCGTGGCTTGCGAAATGCCGCCGCACCTGTATCGACGCCACCGGCCTCGGTATCGGCTGGGTCGATGACGCGCAGGCGAAGTTCGGCCCCTATCTGGTCGAGGGCGTCACCTTCACCGCGCAGGTCAAGGAAAAGCTGGCCTATCCGGTGCGCTCGCGCATGGAGGAACGGCGTCTCCGCATTCCCTATAGCGGCGAGGTCCGTGCCGATCTGCGGTCAGTCACCAAGCAGGTGACGGCGGCGGGCAACATCCGGTTCACCGCCGAGCGGACAACGGACGGCCATGCTGACCGTTTCTGGGCGCTGGCGCTCGCCATCCATGCCGCCGACGCTGTCAATCAGCAACCGTGGCGTCCGCTGATGGGCCAGCTCGGCCAATCGTCTCAACCAGATCAGGATTTCATCGCCTATGGCTAGCTGGCTCACGAAGGCGCTGACGCGCATGCGGCATAACCCTCAATCCGTCTTCATGGGGCGTTTCCTGAAACGCACCCGGTACGACTATCGCAAGGAAGTCGGGGATTGCATCGACGCATCCGTGGTCACCGCGCCGGTGCAATGGATCCAGCGCGCCCTGCCGGAAGCACGGCTCACCGTCATGCAGTATGGGCGGGGCGGCAAGGTCAACGACCTCGCCGACCACGCGATGTTGCAGCTCATCAACCGCCCGAACGCCTATTATGGTGATCTCGCCCTCTGGGCGGCGACGGTGTGGAGCTGGTGCGTCGCCGGAAACGCCTACTGGATCAAGGTGCGCAACGGCGTCGGGGTGCCTGTCGAACTGTGGTACGCCCCGCACTGGATGCTTGAGCCGAAAGGTTCCGATGATGGGCGTGAGTTCCTGACGCATTATCGCTATAGCCCCGGCGGCGTCGAGCCGATGCGGTTGGAGCCGGAAGATGTGGTGCATTTCCGGCACGGGCTGGATCCGCGTGATCCGCGCAAGGGGCTATCGCCGATCGACGGCGCGGTCCGCGAAATCTTCATGGATCTCGAAAGCTCGAATTTTGTGGCCTCGCTCCTGCGCAATATGGGCGTGCCCGGCGTAGTGATTAGCCCGAAGACGGGCGGCGTTGTCGCGCAGGAGGATGTCGCGGCCACGAAGGCATGGTTTCAGGAGGCGTTCGGCGGAGATCGGCGCGGCGGTCCCCTCGTGATGGGTGCGCCGACCGATGTGGTTCCCTACGGTTTCAACCCGCAACAGATGAATATGTCCGAGGCGCGCGACGTGGCCGAGGAGCGCATATGTGCGTGTCTCGGCATCCCGGCCGCCGTGGTCGGTTTCGGTGCTGGCCTTCAGGCGACGAAGGTCGGCGCTACCATGTCGGAGATGATCAAGCTCGCCTGGCGCAATGGTGTATTGCCCCCAGCGCGGATGATGGCCGACGAACTGGACCGCTCGCTCTTGCCCGATTTTCCGGCTGCTGGATCCGGACGCCTGAAAACGGAATGGGACACATCCGAGGTGCTCGCCCTGTCCGAAGATGAGGACAAGGAAACCACGCGCTGGCAAGCCCGGTTAACGAGCGGTGCCGTGACTGTCGCCGAGGCGCGCGAAGCATGGGGCATGGAGGTCGATGATAGCCACCGCATCTATCTGCGCCCGATATCATCAATAGAGGTGCCGGTCGGTGCGCCGCCACGTGATCCAGAGCCGGAACCGAAACAGCAAGGAGAAAAGGCCGCGAGAGCGCCTGTGGCGGCGCAGCGCGCTGGAATGGCCTTCCTTCGGGCAATCCAGCGGCAGGAAGACCCGCTGGCGCGCGCTTTCGAAAAGCGGCTTAAAGGCTTTTTCGTGGGCTTCGGGAAGGCTGCTGAAAAGGCGGCATTGCCGTTGCTCGAAGCGGAAAATGTCGCGCCGAAGGATGCCGTGATCCAAGAAACGAAGGCCGACGATCTCGTTGTCGAGATGATCCTTGAGGCGCTGGGTATTGGCGAGCATCAGACCACGTTTCGCCGTCTTTTCGAGGCGCAGTATCTTGAGGTGGGCAAGAAGCTGGCTGAAGCGGCGGAACTGGCAGGCCTCGGTGGCAGCCTGCCCGATCCAGTGGCGCGCTCGATTGTCGGTGCCGGTGGCCGCCGCGCCGGCCTAGTCGATCTGAATGAGCAGACGAAGCGCACACTCTTCGACGCGCTCGCCGAAGGTCGCGCCGAGGGCGAAGGCGCGGCGCAGCTCGCCGCCCGCGTTGCCCAGCATGTCGAGGGCGGACCATGGTTGAGTGCGGAGACGAGGGCGAGAACGATTGCCCGCACCGAGACGAAGTATGCGCAGAACATCAGCACCATCGAGCGGGCGCGGGCGGCGAATGTGGAGCGTTTCATTGTTTTCGACGGCCGTTTAGGCCCCGGACGCTCCCTGCCTGATCATATCGCCCGGAATGGTGAAATCGTCACCGCTGACGCGGCGGCGCAGATGGCTGCCGATGAGCATCCGAACGGCACACTCTCTTTCGCACCCTATTTCGGGGACGATGACGAGTGATGACGCCGCGATGCCTGTGCTGCGACGGTACCGGCAAGGTGCTGGACGCATCCGACGAACCCCGGCCATGCAGCCGTTGCCGGGTAGAGGATTTCATAGCCTGGGCGAAGGACAGGCGGGAAAAGAGGAAACTGGATCATGCCGACCGAAATCAAAAGCCTGACCGTTAAGGACATGGACGACGCCGGGCGCGGGCAAGCCCGTATCGCCGTCCTCTCTGCCGTTGACCATGACGGCGACACCTATATGCCCGGTGCCTTCAGCTGGAAGGAAGGCGGCCAGTGGGTTTCGATCCTGCCGGCGCATAATCGCAGCGCGGTTCCGCTCGGCAAGGCAAGGGTTTATGAAGATGGAGACGCGGCGCTGGCCGACCTCTACCTCAATATGAAATCCGAGGTGGGCCGAGAGTGGCATTCCACACTGAAGTTCGATCTGGAAAACGGCAACCCCGTGCAGGAGTGGAGTTATGGCTTCGGCGTCCTCGACAGCCAGATCGAGCAGCGTAGTGGCGACCGTGTGCGCGTGCTGAAGCGTCTCGACGTACATGAGATTTCACCTGTGGTGCGGGGCGCGGGCATGGGCACGGGCACACTCACCATGAAATCGCGCGGCAGCTTCGCCGAGCGGATAGAGGCGGTGTTGGCCGAGATCGACGACATCATCGAGCGGGCCGGCGACATCAAGGGATTGCGCGAGGCGCAGGGCCGCGAGATGAGCAAGGCGCGGCTCGACCAACTCACCGAACTGAAGAACAGGCTTGACGCGATGCTCGCTGCTGGCGCATCTGGAAATCAGCCGGATCGTCAGGCACAAGAGGAAGCCGAGCGGCTCGCTGCCGAGTTCCACACGCGGGAAGCACGGTCCCGGCTGCGGCTCTAAATTCCCCTCCGAAATAAAGGCCCGTGGAGCGCCTTTTCCTTGTGGGGGCGACCAGACTGCCCCCGCGAGGAAAAAAGCCGCACACGCCTTTCGATGGCCTTTCAAATTTGAACTAAATTTGAGATGTTCGGGGGCGGTTGCTTCCGTCACCGCCTTTTCCAATTTTCCCGCCCGTCAGCACTGCCCGCGCACCCGCGCGCATGTTTCGGCGGCGGCACTCTCCCATAGTCTCTGACTGTCAGGCTCGCGCGGATGCGGGCTTTTCATCACCAGCCGCGCGCGGACGCATGGCCAGAGATAACCCCGACAGGAGAGCAGCCACCATGGCTAACGATCTCACGCTGAAACAGGTCCGCGAAAAGCTCGCGGCGAAACAGGATGACCTCGGAAAGGTATTTACCGAGGCGCTCGTTACGACCGATAGCGGTCAGAAGAGCTACGACTTCAACAAGGTCACTTGCCTTGGCGATAGCGTCAAGGGCTCGATCGCCGTGGCCGAGAAGGTCAAGTCGATGAATGCCGAGCTGAATGAGCTCGGGCAACAGGCCGAAACGCTCGAAGCCGCCGAGAAGGCGGCCCATGATCAAGACGAGCGGGCGAAAGCGCGAAACCGGCCACCGCTGCCCGGCGGTGGGGGAAACCACCCTTCCATCGAACGTATCAAGGCGCTCGGTGATATGGTGGTCGATCAGAAATCCTATCAGGATTGGGTTAAATCCGGCGGTGGCGGCGGCGTCACCCTGAATTTCAGCGAGGCATTCCCATCCGATATCCTCGCCAAGGGCATGGGTTTCGAGACGATAGGCTCCAAGGCCCTCATGTCCACGACTGCCGGGTGGGCACCGGAAAATCTGCGCATCGGTGGCTTCGTCGAAGCGGCAAGCCGGCCAATCCAGGTGCTCGATATCATCCCCATGGCACAGACAGGCAACGATCAGGTTGTCTATATGGAGGAAACCTCACGCGTTTCCGGTGCAAAGGAAATCGCAGAAGGAGGTCCCTATCCCGAAGCGAGCTTTGCGCTGACGGAAAAGACCAGCCCCGTCCGCAAGATCGGCGATAGCCTGCCGGTGACCGACGAACAGCTTGAAGACGTTGCCCAGGCGCGCAGCTATATCAACTCGCGCCTCACCTTCGGCCTGCGGCAGCGCCTCGACTTTCAGGTGCTGGTCGGCGACGGCGCGGGCTCCAATCTGCGCGGCATCAAGAACGTAGCCGGTATCCAGACCCAAGCGCGCGGAGCCGACCCGGTGCCGGATGCTTTCTATAAGGCGATGACCAAAATCCGGCTTGTCGGTCGCGCCATTCCGACGCACCTGCTGATGCATCCCATGGATTGGCAGGCCGTCCGGCTGCTTCGTACTTCGGACGGCATTTATATCTGGGGTAGCCCCAGCGAGGCCGGCCCGGAGCGTATGTGGGGGCTTCCGGTGGTCCAGCAGGACGCCGATGCAGCGGGCACTGGCTTTGTGGGTTCCTTCCAGCCGGCTTGGATTTCGCTTTACGAACGGCGCGGCGTGGATGTGCAGGTCGGCTATGTCGGCACCCAGTTCGGCGAGGGCAAGCGCACCGTGCGCGCCGATATGCGCTACGCGTTCGTGGTGCTCCGTCCGGCGGCGTTCAGCGAAGTAACGGGTCTCGCCGCCTAAGCTCCCACGCGAAAGCGGGGCGCGGCTTATCAGGCGGCGCCCCCGTTTCCACGACATAAGGAGGCTTTGATGCCGACAATATCAGGATTTTCCACGCCGGTCGGCTGCGCGATGATCGCGGGCGGTCCGGTAGGCGAGCACATCGTCCCCGGATCGATCAGGGACGGCGACACGCTGCTTTCCGTCGAGCACATCACCGACGGCACTCCACCGACGCGAGCCGACATAACGGCGGAATTCTCCATCACGCCCGGCAAGGGCGGCTCCATCACCAACACCACAACCGACACCACGGGCGGCTTTCTGCATGTCCTGTGGTCAACAAGCGAATGAGGATCAGGTGCCATGCAAGCGAAAGAGCGGCTCTATCTCACGGCTGATAAAGAGCGCCTGGTGGGTGCTGGCGATAAGCGGGCTTCCACTCTTTATGCCGTCCCCGGTGACGAAATCCCCCAGAGTGCGGCGGGGAAGTTCGGCCTGGTCGACGGATTGCTCAAGGCTTCCCGTACGGGCGCGGCTGAAGCGGACGCCAAGACTAAGGCGGATGCCGGGACCAAGGCCACGGCGGACGCGACGGCAAAAGCGAAGGCTGAAAAGGAGGCCAGAGAAAAGGCCGACAAGGAAGCCAAGGCTGGCGCTGACAAGGGCGAGAAATAACCATGGCGCTCATCGACCGGGTTAAAGAGCGCACGGGGAGCAGCCTCTCCGACACCGAACTGCAGGCGATGATCGACGCGATCATTGCCGAGATCGATGCGCGCTTCGGCCCGACCGGGGAGACAACCATCTTGCTCGGCGAAAGCCCGGACCTGCCGCGCTATCGCCATATGCTGCGGCTCACGCGCCCCATGGATGAGAGCAAGCCGGTGACGATCGTGGAGATCGATCCGGGATGGAGCGGCACCAGCACCAGCGAGACGGTGCTCGCCGCCGACGATTACCGGCTGATGCATGGCGGGCGCACCCTTCAACGATTGTGGGACGGGACGAACGGCCATCGCTACTGGGCGTCCCTCGTCCGCATCACCTACACGCCGATCGGCGCGCTGGCCATGCGTGATGAGGCGGTGATCCGGCTTATGGCCATCGATGTCGGCAACCCCGGCGCGCTCAAGAGCGAGCACGCTGGCGACTACTCATGGACCGCCGCCAGTGGCCAAGAGCTTTCACAGGCGCGCGAGGATGTTTTCACCTGGTTAGGAGGCGTGCTGGGAGCCGGCACGATGACAATGGCATGATCGATTTATCAGGCATCGGCATACTGATTTTCGCCGCCTTGGGCGCGGCCGTCGGCGCACTCCTCATCATTCCTCTGGCGATAGCCTCTTTTTGGATTGATGGCCTCATGAGCTGGGCATGGATCGCGCCGGTCGCGGGCTTGCTTATCGGCTCTATGTTCGGCGCGAGGGCACCATGAAAGCAATCACCATGTCGTTCAAGGCGACGGCGGGCGAACTTCGAGCGGCTATCAAGGCCCAGCGCGAGGAAACCGAACGGCTCTTGAATGATGAAGCTGCCGTCCAGGCGCTGCGCTCGATGCTCGCTGGGGGATTTAGCTCTGACACCATTGGGCGTGCCGCCGCCTGCTTGGAGGTGGCATGAACCCGGTCAATCGCCGTCTCACCCATCGGGCGCTTGTCGAGCGCAACGTGGCTGTAACCGATGATCCGTGGGGCAACCCGGTCCCGCCAGACTTCCAGCCGCTCGGCACGTTCAAGTGCTTCTTCTGGTCGAAACAGAGCCGGGAAGCCGTCGATGGCGACAAGACGGCGATGATCGAGGATCTGCGGGCACTGTTCGCGCTGGATGCCGATCTTCGCGAGGACGATGAAATCTCCGCCATCACGGACGCCCGAGGCAATGCGCTTGTTGCCGGGCGCGTCCGTGTGGATGGACCCGTTCAATATAAACACACGCATATGGAGGCCGCGCTGAAGCGGGTCGATTGAATGGCGATGCATCTTATTACTCCCCCAGCTATAGAGCCGGTGACAGTTTCGGAGCTGCGCTCTTTTCTTCGCGTTTCCCCTGATGAGGACGATGTGCTCCTCACGCAAATTATCCGTACCGCGCGTGAGGCCGTGGAAGCGCAGGCCGGGCTTGCGCTGATCAATCAGACCTGGCGGTTACGGCTCGACCGCTGGCCGCGTTCGGGCCGCGTTGCGCTTTATCGCCATCCTGTGCGCGAGATAGTCGAGGTCAGGGCATACGCGCCGGGCGGTATGGCTTTCATCATCGGCACGGGCGAACGTTATCTTCAGGGCTCCCGCCCGCAGCGGCTCTATTTGAGCCCGCGCGCGGATGCCCATTGGTTCGACGGTATGGAGATCGATTTTCTGGCCGGGTTCGGCGAAACCGCCGCGGACGTACCGGACGCGCTGAAACGCGCGATCCTGATGCACATCGCCGACAATTATAAGGTCCACGGCTCTATCGGCAGGGAGGTGCAACCGGCCTAACGGTAAGAGCGCCTGTTGCAGGCGCCGTCAGCGGATGGCCGGAGCGATGCTCCGGCAGCGGGATCAGACGGCAATCTATACTCCCGCAAGCACCGAGGGATGCTTCACCCGCCGCCCCAGATGGGGCGGACGAACTATCCATGATTCTCGGAGAACACGAAATGCCATCTCTCGAAATGCGTGCAGTCACCCCGACATCCACACCCGCCCCCTATCTGGGCGGCAAACGCAATCTCGCCAAGCGCATCTGTGCGCTGATAGACGCCACACCCCACACGCTTTACGCCGAATGCTTCGTGGGCATGGGCGGCATCTTCCTGCGGCGCACGTCCGCGCCGAACTGTGAAGTGATCAACGATTTGTCCGGCGATGTGGCGAACCTCTTCAGGATTTTGCAGCGGCACTATCCGCAGTTCATGGAGGTTTTGAAATTTCAGCTAACCAGCCGGCGCGAGTTCAACAGGCTCTATGACAGCAACCCGGCTACGCTGACCGACCTCGAGCGCGCGGCGCGCTTTATTTATATGCAGCGGATTGCTTTCGGCGGAAAAATCAGCGGGCGGAATTTCAGCGTCAGCCGGGACCGGACGGCGCGCTTCAACATGACGATGGTCGCGCCGATCCTTGAGCAGATCTATGAGCGGCTCACCGGCGTCGTCATCGAAAACCTGCGCTGGCAGGAGTTGATCGACCGCTACGACCGGCCAGGCACACTCTTCTATCTCGATCCGCCTTATTTCGGAAACGAGAACGATTATGGGAAGGGGCTGTTCCGGCGCGAGGAATTCGCCGAGATGGCGGAGCGTCTGGCGCGGCTTCAAGGGCGTTTCATCATGTCGATCAATGATCGGCCACAGATCCGCGAATTGTTCGGTGGCTTCGAGATTATCCCCGTGGAGCTGACCTATACGATCGCGGCCGGCACGAACATGATGAAGGCGAAAGAGCTGATCATCCACTCGAAGGAATGACGCTGTGGCGGGAAAGACCAAATCCCTCAAATGGTATGGGAAGGCCGTCAACAAGAAGATGGAGGCGGCACAGATCGAAGGCGTCGACCGGACCATGGCGGCGTCGGTGGTCCAGGCGAAAGCCAATCACGAATGGCAGAACCGCACTGGCATTCTTGAGGGCGGCATTGATATCGTGGCGTATGGCCGTCCCGAGAAAGGCGGTGTGCGCGGTGTATGGGGCGTGCGCGACGTGGTCTACGCTCTGATCCATGAGATCGGCGGCATAATCAGGCCGAAGAACGCTAAGGCGTTGGCGATCCCCGATCCTGACAATCCCGGCGGCGTGCTCTTGGTCAAATCCGTCACTATCCCCGCGCGCCCTTACCTCCGCCCAGCCGCAGATAAGGAATATCTGAAGCTCGCCGGTCGCATTAAAAAGGCATTCGAGCGCAAGAAGAAAACCCCGAAACAGGGCGCTTGACAGCGCTCCCCGGTGCCGCGATGCTCGCGGCACTCTCCTGAACCCTCTGCCTTCCAGACACTGCCCGCGCGGGCGCGCGCATGTTTCGGCGTGTCCCCGCACCGTAGTGTCAGCACCATGGCTGACGCGAACATCATCACGGCGATATGCGAGATACTGAAGGCTGACGGCGAGGTCACCGCTCTGGCCGGTCGCCGTGTCTTCGGCGACGAACTGCCCGCGCGGGAAGCGAAGGCCATGCCGCGACATGCCATCGTGGTGCATCCCTCGGGCGGCGCATCGATGGCGATGGGCAGCTATCTCAACCACGACGCCCAGCGGTTCGATCTATTCTGCTATGGCTCCACCCCTTTTGAGGCCGACGCGCTGCGCCGTGCCTGCCGCGCGCCGCTCGCCGATGTCCGGCGGCGCGTTGTTGCCGGATGCCTCATTCACTGGATCGAGCCAGCAGGCGGCTTCTTCTCGGCCCGCGATCCCGATGCCGCATGGCCGCGCACCTTTCAGTCCTTTCAGGTCTTTTACGCTCTTCAGGAGGTTTAAATGCCCGCGCCCTTCGAAATCATCGCGGCTCCTTTCACGGCCTATTACGCGCCGCTCGGCACCGCCTTCCCGGTAATCAGCGCCGCTCCTGCGGCCGACTGGACCAAAATCGGCACTTCCGGCGACAAGAACTATGACGAGGAAGGCGTCACCGTCCAGCACACGCAGGACATCAACAAGGTGCGTTCGCTCGGCAGCACGGGGCCGATCAAGGCATTCCGCCGTGAGGAGGATTTGATCATCTCCTTCACCGTGTGGGACGTGAGCCTTGAAAACTATCGCCTTGCTCTCAATCAGAACGAGGTTTCGACGACCGCCGCCGGCGTTGGCACGGCGGGTACCCGGTCGGTCCAGTTCTATAAGGGCGAACAGGTGGCGACGATGGCGCTCCTGCTGCGCTCGCATGTATCGCCCTATGGCGACGGCATGAACATGCAGTACGAGGTGCCGTATTGCTTCATGTCGGGGAACCCCGAGCCGGCCTATCGCAAAGGCGAGCCTGCCGGCATGGCCCTCGAATTCACCGCGCTGCGCGATCCCGCCGCAGTCACCGACGCCGCGAGCTTCGGGCGTCTCCTCATCCAGCATCAGAAGCCACTTTGAGCCGATGACGGCCGAAAGACTGATAGCTCGCGCCCGTGCCCTTGATGCCGAGGCGCGCCACCATAAGCGGGAAGAGCGCCGCCACCGCCGCGCAGCGCAGACCGCCCGCGAGAAGCTCGCCGCGCTGGAACGGGAATGCACCCGGCTCGGCATCACCATCATTCAATCTGGCGAAGGAAATCTCCATGGCCGACAAGACGAAACCCATCCTTGACCTCACGACGATGATCGAGCGCCCGAAGATCGCGATCGACGGTCAGCTCTATGAAATCCGCTCGCCTGACGAACTGTCCATTCTGGACAGTCAGCGTTTCACCCTGTGGGGCCGTGAGATCGAGGCGCTCGCGAAGGAGCCGGATAGCGCCGACGCCTTGACCGCCGTCATCGATGTCGCCGCCCGCACGGTGATGGTCGGGGTGCCGGACGAGGTGTTCGACAAGCTCTCGGGTGCGCAGCGCCGGTCCGTACTCGACCTTTTTACGACGCTCCTGCTCCGCAACCGGCTGGGCGTGGCGGGAGCGATAGCGGATCATCTGACCCAGTTGATTGGGGAGCCGAGCTTCCGCGCCTTCAACGCTTCTATGGCGGAAACCCAGCGTGGTGGCTCGACCAAGCCCCGGCAGCCTTAGTGCGGGCCTACCGGATCATGCTCCCCCGCCTCGAAGCCGAAGAACAGTTGATGCGGATCGCCGCCGCCTCGCTCGGCTCCGGTCAGGTCAAGCAGCGGGATGCCCGCCGCGCGATCGACCAGCTGGAACGGGCCGTCCATGGCGGGCGGCGCGCGACGGCCAAGGCGACGCCGGACATGCTCGCCGCTATCGGCATCGCCGTCATCGAGGTGCCACCGGCAAGCCCCGGCGTGGAGGTGAGCGATGGCTGAAAAGCTTGGTGAAGCCCTTCTCGAAATAAGGACCGACGACAAGGATTTTAGTCGCGGCGTCGATCAGGCCGAGAAACGGGCCAACCGCCTCGGTCGCACCTTCGACATGACTGCGGCGGGAGCCGTCAAGCTGGGGGCCAATCTCGGCCTTGCCGCTGCCGCAGGCGCCGCCGCCATCGGCCTGCTGGTGAAACAGGCGATCGACCAGGCGGACGCCATGAGCAAGAGCGCCCAGAAATCCGGTTTAACAACCGAGGCGCTCTCCCGGCTCGCGTGGGCAGGCAATCTGTCCGATGTCAGCCTCGAAACCCTGACGATGAGCCTCGGGCGCCTCTCCAATGTCATGGCCACCGTTGCTTCAGGCAAGGGGAAGGACGTCAAGGCCATCTTCGACGCGCTCGGCATTGCCGTCACCGAGGCGGACGGACGTATGCGCTCGACCGACGCGGTGATGGCTGACCTGGCGGATGTTTTCGCTTCGATGGCAGACGGCGCGGACAAGACGGCCCTCGCCATCAAGATATTCGGTCGCGCCGGCGCTGATCTCATTCCGCTCCTCAACAGCGGCAGGGATGGCCTTTCCGAGATGGCGGCGGAAGCGGATCGGCTGGGCATCACGATCAGCACGGACATGGGCAAACAGGCCGAAGAATTCAACGACACGATGACGCGGATCGGCGCTGTCCTGCAAGGCATGGCGGTCAAAATTGCCGGAATGGCGCTGCCTTATCTGAATGAACTGGCGGCGAAGTTGAACGACCCGGAATTCGTGGCGGGCGCGCAGGCCATGGCGCGAGACGTTGGAGACGCGTTCCGATGGATCATCACGGGCATCCAAGAAGTCATCGGCTGGATGCGCACTCTTGGCGAATGGTGGGACAAGCTGAAAGGCTGGGTAGAGTGGGCACGCACCCATGATATGTTCGGCAATCCTTTGTCGGCGGAGGAGTTGAAAAGGGTCACCGTCGATCTGTCACCGCGTCCTGCGGTAAACGACAACAATTTCGATGAGCGGTTTCAGGGACAGCTTCCCGGCAAGGGCGACCGCCCGACACCGCCGCCGAAAAAGCCCCGCACCTTCAATCTCGGCGGCCTGCTGGGGGAGGATGACGGCTCGGGCGGTGACAAAGCGGCCGACGACGCCATCGCCAAGCTTGAAGCGCAGAAGCAGGCCGTCACGGATCTGATAGCGCGGCTTGAAGAAGAGCGGGACATTCAGCGCGAGACCGACCCCGTGCAGCGGGAGATGATCCGGCTGCGCGAAACGCTCGCAGTGGCGACGGATGAACAAAAGAAAAAGGTAGAGGAGCTGATTGCCACCACGCTGCGCGAGCGGGAAACGATGGAGGCGGCTCAAGAGGCTTCGCGTGCCTTCTCCGAGATCGCCTTTGATGGCCTCGACGATCTGATCGCCGGCGGCAAATCCCTCGAAGAAACGCTTCAAGGGGTTTACAAATCGCTGGTCCAGTTGGTGCTTCAGGCTGCTCTGCTGGGCCAAGGGCCACTTGCCGGGTTGTTTGGGACTGCCGGTAGCGCCAAATCGGGCGGCCCGCTCGGCTCTTTATTAAGCGGCCTTTTCGCGGGCTTCCGGGCTAATGGCGGGCTCATCCCTTCCGGCACGTTCGGGATTGTCGGCGAGCGCGGCCCGGAGCCGGTGATCGGCACGGCGCGCGGCGCGATGGTGCTGCCGAATTCGTCGCTGCGCGGAATGGGCGGCGGGACGAATGTCACCGTCAACATCTCAACGCCGAATGCCGAGAGCTTTCGGGCATCGCAGAGCCAAGTGTCGGCCCAGCTCGCGCGCGCTGTCGCCCGTGGTCAGAGGAACCTCTGACATGGCGTTTCACGAAGTCCGCTTCCCGACAGATATTTCACGAGGCGCGCAGGGCGGCCCGAAGCGCAAGACGACGGTTGTGTCGCTCGCCTCGGGCTTCGAGCAGCGCAATAGCCAGTGGGCCGATAGCAAGCGCGCCTATAATGCCGGATATGGCCTGCGCAGCATCGACGACATTCACGCGGTCATAACCTTCTTCGAAGAGCGGCGCGGGCGGCTGCATGGCTTCCGCTGGAAGGACTTCGCCGATTTCAAATCCACGTCGCCGGGCAAGGCCATATCGGCCACCGATCAGCGGCTCGGCACCGGCGACGGAGCGAAGAAGGAATTCCAGCTCATCAAAACCTATGGATCGGCTTTCCTGCCGTGGATCCGCGAAATCAGGAAGCCTGTCTCGGGCACAGTCGTGGTGGCGGTCAGCGGTACGGTTCAGAACCCCGGCACGGCCTATACGATCGATGAAACCACCGGCGTCGTAACCTTCGCTGCAGCGCCCGCGAAGAACGCCCTCATCACCGCTGGCTATGAGTTCGACGTGCCCGTGCGGTTCGACACGGACGAACTGCTCGTCACGCTCGACATGCTTGTCGCAGGCGACATCCCCGACATTCCGATTGTGGAGATACGGTTATGATAGAGAATGTCGTTTCCGTTTCTGGCGGCAAAGATAGCACCGCGACCTATCTGAAGGCATTGGAGCGTGGTCTACCCTTTCGGGCCGTTTTCGCCGACACCGGCAACGAGCACGAATGGACTTATGATTTCGTGCGCAGTCTGGCCGCCCGCACTGGCGGGCCAGAGGTAATCTGGGTCAAGGCGGATTTCACGGCGCGACTTGCTAAAAAGCGCGAATATATCGCGAGCCATTGGGCAAGAGAGGGCATTTCCGCTTCAACCATTGAGACGGCGCTTTCTCTATTACATCCCACGGGAAACCCGTTCCTCGACCTTTGCCTTTGGAAAACGCGGTTTCCCTCTGCAAAAGCCCGTTTCTGTACCGATGAACTGAAGATCGTTCCCATTTTCGAGCAGGTCCAGCGCCCGTTGCTGGCAGCCGGCGCTTCTATGGTTTCGTGGCAGGGCGTTCGCGCTGATGAAAGCCTAGCGCGTGCTGATCTTCCTCGCTTCCAGCGTATCGATCCGGTGCCATATTCGATGCCCGCAGATGCTCGGCACAAGGGCGCTAACTGGAAAGCATTCGTCTATCGACCGCTGATTTCGTGGTCGGCACGGGACGTCTTCGCCTTCCACAAACGTCACGGCCTTCCATGGAACCCACTTTACGACCACGGAATGTCCCGTGTCGGGTGCTTGCCTTGCGTCATGTGCAAGAAAGGTGAGCTGCGCTCGATCGCCCAACGCTTCCCCGATCACATTGACAAGATTGAGCAATGGGAGGCCGTCGTTTCGCAGGTCAGTAAACGGGGGAATTCGACGTTCTTCAACGTCTGCGATGATCCGGTGACCTCGGAGGGCTGGGACAAGCCCGATTACGACTGGTCGCTTTCACGCGTCGGGATCCGCGCTCACGTTGAATGGTCAAAAACCTCGCGCGGTGGCCGCCAATATGACGCTTTCCTTGATGCCGCCGAGAATTTCGGAACCTCATGCAGCGAGTGGGGCGCGTGCGAATGAAACCCATCACATACAAGTATCCCGAGGAGCGAGCCCCTTGCGGCGTTGGCGGCCTTACGGCTGTCTATAATCGACTGATGGCCTACAAGAGGATGGCGTCCGACCTTTCCGATTGCCTTGTATCCAGACCGGCCCCATTTCGGCTTGTGATTTGGGAGCCGCTCAACACGAAGGCCCCCAAGCCACCGAAAGCGCGCCCATACTGCTGCTACATTCAGACGGTTATTTTCTACCACTCTCCCCATATTCGAGAGATTTGGCCCGGTGCCTGGCGCGACGACGGAGGCTTGTTGCGTAAGCAGAGCACCGGCTTCGAAGAGTGGGACCGCATCGAATATCGCCTCGCTAATGAGGATATCGTCGAGTTCGGGGGCGAGCAGTTCGTTGTCGGCGGCGGCAGTGTCCTCTGGAAAAAAGGGCGCTGGTGGATGGTTCACCATGCGCGCCGGTTTGAACAGCGTGAGGCCGCATGAATGTGGCTCTACATTCCGAACACCTCAACGTCATCAGCCTCTGCACAGGAGGTGCCGGGCTCGATCTCGGACTTGAGCTTGCGTGCCAAGCATTTCGAAGCGTCGTTATGGTGGAGAGGGAAGCCTTCGCCGTCGCGGAACTGGTCGCAGCGATTGAACAAGGTCTGCTGGCTCCGGCGGCTATCTGGAGCGATGTGCGATCCTTTAACGGCAGACCTTGGCGCGGTCTCGTGGACGGCCTCATTGGTGGCATCCCGTGCCAACCGCACAGCGTCGCCGGACGAAAGCGCGGCAGCCTCGATGAACGAGACCTCTGGTCACCGGCGCGGCGCATCATCGTTCAGTCCCGGCCATGGTTCGTCCTCATCGAGAACGTCGCCGGCATGCTCTCGCCGGGGGATGACGAAGTCGCTGGAGCCGAGAGGGTTTGGCGAGACCTACGAAAATTGGGTTTCACGGTTGAGGGAGGATTGTTCACGGCGGCGGAAGTCGGCGCGAGCCATGAGCGCGAGCGGCTCTTCATCCTTGGTGTGGCCGACCGCGACAACCAGCAATGGCGGGGACAATTCGAACTCCCGGTCGGTTACGGAAAGAGGGCATGGCAACAACCTGAACGGGGTGGCCACGAATTGGCCGACCCCTGCCGCCAGCGAGGCGAGGCTTGGTTTTCAAGATCGCTCCGATCCGGGGAAAAAGGGAACGCAGGAGAGCTTATCGACTATCGCCGTACTTTGGCCCACGGCATCAGCACGGGACTGGAAGGGTGCGAACCAGGCGGATTTGCACGACAGGGGAACCAAGGGCGCACCGTTGAACGAGATGGCGGTGCTGTGGTCGACGCCCCGCGCCAAGGAAGAGGGCCAGTGGCAGAACGCCAACCGGCAGCAGACGAAACAGACACTGACGCTGACCGGGCAAGCAAGCCAGTGGGCCACGCCGACATCGTTGAGTTTTGCGGAAAGCCATCAACCGGGGAATTCGCGCAATCAGAACATCAATATGGAACTGGCAAGTGGCCTCTATTCCCGCCTGGCCCTAACGACCGTGAAAACTGGCAAGCCGTCCTCGAAAGAGCGCCGGAGCTTGAACCCGCTTTTCGTCGAGTGGCTGATGGGTTGGCCGCCCAGCTGGACCTTGCTCGGGTGGACCGACTTAGGCTGCTCGGCAACGGCGTTGTTCCGCTTCAAGCAGCATATGCGTTCCGCACTCTGGCAACTCGACTTCAGCGCCGAGGCTCCACCGGCGCAGCTCGCCTTGTTCGAATGATGACGGAGGCGCTGTCATGAAAACCCTTCCGCCCGGCCTGCAAGCCCATCTGGATAGCGGAGCAACAACGCTTGCGTGGTGCTGGCGGATCATCCGCGCCGATGGAACCACCATGGGCTTCACAGACCATGATCGCGACCTGACCTTTGACGGGACGGTGTTTGCGGCGGCGACCGGCTTCACCACCAGCGAAATCGAAAGCTCGCTGGGCTTGTCCGTCGATAATCTCGAAGTGGAAGGCGCGCTTTCATCGGACGCCATCACCGAGGCGGATATTTCAGCCGGACATTATGACGGTGCCGCCATCGAGGCGTGGCGCGTCAACTGGACGGACGTCGCCCAGCGCGTCCTGATGCGCAAGGGCCTGATCGGCGAAATCACCCGAGGCAAGCTCGCTTTCCGCGCCGAGCTGCGCGGCCTCTCTCAAGTGCTCGATCAGCGGCAGGGGCGTTCGTTCCAGCGCACCTGTGACGCCGATCTCGGCGATGGTCGCTGCAAGTTCAATCTCAATCAGGCTGGGTTCACGGGCGCGGGGACCGTCACGGCGGTTGCCCGAGGGCGCATCATCACGGCATCCGGCCTCGGTGCCTTCGCCACCGGCTGGTTCCGGCACGGCCTTCTGACATGGGCGTCCGGCGAAAGTGCCGGGGCGCGGATGGAGGTGAAGGCCCACAAGCTCTCCGCCGGCGTCGCCACGATCGAACTGTGGCACCCGATGGGCGCTCCCGTCGCAGTCGGGGACACGTTCAACGTGACGGCAGGCTGCGACAAGACTTTGAACACCTGCAAGGGCCGTTTTTCCAATGCAGCGAATTTCCGGGGCTTTCCGCACATGCCGGGTGCGGACAAGGCGTTTTCCTATGTGGTCGGCGAGAGCGGAGAGAATGATGGCGGCAGTTTCTTCAATTGACCGCGCGATCATCGTCGCGGAAGCCCGGCGCTGGATCGGGACACCCTACCATCATCAGGCGAGCACCCATGGCGCGGGCTGCGATTGCGTCGGCCTCGTCCGGGGCGTCTGGCGCGCGCTCTATGACGGGGAAGAGCCGGAAGTCATGCCGCCCTATAGCAGCGATTATGGTCTGACCGACGGCAGCGAGCCGCTGCTCGCGCTGGCCTGCCGTCACATGGTCGAGATCACGCCGACCGACGCGCGCGAAGGTGATGTGGTTGTCATGCGCATGAAGCGGCACTGGCCGGCGAAACATGCGGGCATTCTCGCCGCGCCCGACCGGATGGTGCATGCGATCGAGCGCGCCGGGGTGTCGGAAATCTCTCTGAACGACTGGTGGAAAGAGCGCATCGTTTCCGCCTTCAGCTTTCCGGGAGTGGCGTGATGGCGACATTGCTTCTCGCCGGGCTCGGCTCTGCGATCGGCGGCGCGACCGGCATCGGCTGGCTGGCAACGCTCGGCCAGGCGGCGGGCGCGGTGGCTGGTGCTGTGATCGACCAGTCGATCATCAATATGTTGTCGCCGGGCGCATCCGCCGAGGGCGGCAGGCTGACGAACGTCAATATCTCCGGGTCGACGGAAGGCGCATCCATCACCCGGCTGGTCGGGCGCTCGCGGCTGGGCGGCCAGATGATCTGGGCGACGCGGTACGAGGAACAGAAGGAAACCGAGGAGCAAGGCGGCAAGGGCGGTGGCGGCGTCAAAACGACCACTTACACCTATTTCGCCAATTTCGCGGTGGCGTTCTGCGAGGGGCCGGTGGCGCGGATCGGTCGCCTCTGGGCGGATGGCCGCGAGATCGATCAGCAGGCCGCGACGATCCGGAAATATCTCGGCACCGAAACGCAAGCGGCGGACAGCCTGATCGAGAGTAAGGAGCGGGGCAACGCGCCGGCCTATCGCGGCATCGCCTATGTGGTGTTTGAGCGGCTTGATCTTAGCGAATACGGCAACCGGATGCCGTCGGTCACCGCCGAGATATTCCGCGCCGAGGGCGACCTTGAGCCGATGATCCAGGCGGTGACGCTGATCCCCGGATCAACCGAATTCGGCTATGAGCCGACGCAGGTCAATCAGGTGCTGGGGAAAGGATCGGCGCGAACCGAAAACCGGCACACGCTGGTGACGCAATCCGACATCACCGCCTCGCTCGACCAACTCCAGCAGCTCGCGCCCGAATGCCGATCGGTCAGCCTTGTGGTGGCATGGTTCGGGAATGATCTCCGCGCAGGCAACTGCTCGATCCAGCCAAAAGTGGAGATCGCGAACAAAAACACCGCGAAGGAAGGCGGCGGCAATTACGCATGGACCGTCGCGGGCCTCACGCGGAAAACCGCTCTCGTCATCAGCCAAGTCGATGGCAAGCCAGCCTTTGGCGGCAGCCCGAATGACGCCAGCGTCATCGCCTGTATCCGCGAAATGAAGCGGCGCGGTTTCCGCGTCACGCTTTATCCCTTCATCATGATGGACGTGCCGGGTGGCAATACGTTGCCTGATCCCTATTCCGACAATGCCGCCCGGATCGGCCAGCCTGTCTATCCATGGCGGGGCCGGATCACAATTTCGCCCGCGCCGGGCTTTTCCGGATCACCTGACAAGACGGCGGCGGCGGGAGCGCAGATTTCCGCCTTCGTAGGATCCGCGCAGGTCTCGCACTTCTCATCCTCAAGCGGCGCTACGGTCAGATACACGGGACCGGCTCAATGGAGCTACCGCCGTTTCATCTTGCACATGGCGAAGCTGTGCCAGCTCGCCGGGGGGGTCGATAGTTTCTTTCTCGGCTCCGAGATGGTGGCGCTGACCACATCGCGCTCCGCCGCCGCGACTTATCCCTTCGTCGATGCGCTGATGGCACTCGCCGCCGACGTGCGCACCATGCTGCCCGCGATCAAAATCAGTTACGCGGCCGACTGGTCCGAATATCATAGCCACCGGCCCACCGATGGCTCCGGCGACGTGTATTTCCACCTTGATCCACTGTGGGCGAACCCCGCCATCGACATGGTGGCGATCGATAATTATATGCCGCTCGCCGACTGGCGCGATGGCTCGGACCATCTCGACTACAAGCCGGATGGCCCGACCACGATCTATGATCGCGCCTATCTCAAGGCCAATATCGAGAGCGGGGAATATTTCGACTGGTTCTATGCCAGTGAGGCGGATCGGATCAGCCAGAAGCGCACACCGATCACGGACGGCGCTGGCAAGCCGTGGATATACCGCAACAAGGATATCAGGAGCTGGTGGCTCAACCGGCATTTCAACAGGCCGGGCGGCATCGAGAGCGGCGCGGCGACGGCATGGGTGCCGCAGAGCAAGCCCATCTGGTTTTCCGAAATCGGCTGTCCCGCCATCGACAAGGGCGCGAACCAGCCGAACGTCTTCTTCGACCCGAAGAGTTCGGAGAGCTTCGTTCCGTATTTCTCGTCCGGCGAACGCGATGACGCCATGCAGCGGGCCTTTCTTGAGGCGGCGCTCGGCTATTGGTCCGATCCCTCCAAGAACCCGCCATCCGGTGTGTATGCGGGCCGCATGGTCGACACCAGCTCGATCTTCCTATGGACATGGGATGCCCGACCGGGGCCAAGCTTCCCGCAGGATGACGAGATGTGGGCCGACGCTTCGAACTGGCAGTTCGGCCATTGGCTCTCCGGGCGGCTCGGGTCCGCCCCGGCGCGAGAGACGCTCACCGCGCTGATGAACGATTTCAGCTTTCGGGACTATGCTGTCGCGGATATCGGCGCGGTAGTCGACGGCGTCGTCATCGATGACGCGACAACCGCTCGAAGCGCCTTCGAGAACATTTCGACAGCCTATCTGGCCTATGCCATCGAAAGTGAGGGCTTGATCAAATTCCGGTCCCGACTGGGCGAGCCGGTGCGCGCCGAATATGGGCTGGACGAGCTGACGGACGGTGGAGACAACGGCGAGCCGCTGACGAAGACACGCCAGCAGGAAACGGACCTGCCGCGCGAGGTCAAGGTTTCCTATAGCGAGCCGACCAATGACGATCAGCCCGCATCGGTGTCCGAACGTCGCCTGACCGGACAGGCACTGGGCAAGCGCGATGTAAGCCTGCCCGCTGTGATGCCTGAAACATGGGCGCGCCGTGTCGCGCAGACCGTGCTGCATGATGCATGGGCTTCGCGCGAGAGCGCCGAATTCGGCCTCGGCCCTTCGGAGCTGGTACTCGATGCAGGCGACATTGTCAGCGTGACGTGGCCGACGCCCGAGACGTGGCGGCTTTCGGAAATCGCCGATGGCGATGCCCGCAAGATGAAGGCGGCGCGAGTGGAAACCGACCTTTATAGCGGTGGCGGCGGCTTCCCGGCCCGGCATCGCGGCACGGTGTCCGTGCCAGCGCTTTCACCGCCTGCGGTTCTCTACATCGACGGGCCGATGCTCGCGGACGAGCATGTGGACTATCGGGGCTATATCGCCGCTTTTTCGAACCCGTGGCCGGGCGGCACCGCCTTCTATCGATCCCCGGCGACATCCGGCTATACGCTTGACAGCGTTCTGCCGGTTGCGGCCACCATGGGTGAACTCGCCTTCGATTTCTGGGCGGGACCGACCGCGCGCTGGGACCGCGTCAGCCAGCTCTGGGTCAATATGTACACGGGGACGCTGTCCTCGGTGACAGAGCTGCAGGCGCTCGGCGGGGCGAACGCGATCGCCGTCCAGAATATGGATGGCGAATGGGAGGTACTGACCTTCGCCACGGCTACCTTGTGGAACCCCGGTCAGTACCGCCTCACCGATCTCCTGCGAGGCCTGCGCGGCACGGAGCACGCCATGCGCAGTCCGGTCGCTGCCGGTGCGCCGGTCATCATGCTCAACACGGCGATGCGTCAGCCGGACATCAAGCCGGAGCATGTTGACGCGCCGCTCAACTGGCGCGCCGGGCCGAGCAAGCGGGACGTCTCCGATCCGTCCTATGTGGAGAGCCAGGAGATTTTTCACGGCAAGGGACGGCGACCATATTCGCCCGGCCATCTGAAAAGCGTCTGGCTTTCGAATGGCGATATCCGCCTGTCATGGATCCGGCGCACTCGCATCGGCGGCGAAAATGACTGGCTGGACGGCGTCGCTGATGTTCCGCTGGGCGAGACGAGCGAAGCTTATGAGATCGAGATATTGGAGGGTACCGCGCTTCCGATGAAGCGCACCGTCACCGGGATCGATAAGCCGGAATGGGTCTATACGACAGCCCACCAGATCGCCGATTTCGGCGCGCCGCTCACCTCCATCCGGTGGCGTGTCTATCAGATGAGTTCGACCTTCGGGCGTGGCGTCGGAGCCGAATATCCATGACGCTCTGGGTCGAAATCCGATGCAGCGGACCATCCCCGGCAGGCGGTTCCTGTCCCGAGGGCCATGGCGAACGCGGCTTCGGATCGGCCATAGAAGAGAGCCATCCTGCGCTGAAAGCTGCCTATTCTCGCCTCCTGAAACAGGCGGAAGGTGATGGATGGCAGCGCGATACCAAGATGCTCGCGCTACGCTGCCCCCATTGCGCCGCTGCCTTCATGGCGGCCGATCCGGTCGAGATCGCAGGCATTCCCTTTCAAAAATTCATTGAGGGCGTAGAGCTGTGTGTGGCGGGGCGGCCGCCGTCGAGCTGGGCCGGTCGCGACGGCTTCCCGACCGCGACGCAATTCCGCAACGCCGTCAACCGGTTTCCGAGCCTTCGCCAGCGGTATGAGCAGGCACCGGACTTCAAGGGCGGTCGAGGGGTAAAGCGCGCAGCACCGGTTGCTGAAGAACGGTGGGCCATGGTGCTAGACCGTCTTCGTGCTGGTGAGCGTGTGGCGGACGTCTGCACCGGCCTGGATGGCTGGCCGACGCTCAAGCAATGGCATCATCGCCGGGCAACCGATGAGGGCCTTAGCCACGCGCGTGGGGAAATCAGGGCGACGGTCAGGCGACCATCACGCCCGCGCCTCACGCCAGAAGAAAGAGGCGAGCGCCAGCGGATGAGCGCTGAACGGAAGCGAGCGGCTGATGCCAAGCGCCACCAGCTTGCGCGAGAGGTTAACGAATTCCTTCGGGCAGAACGGGAGCGAGCCAAAGCCTTGGCACGCGCCGAACGCGAGGAACGGCGAAGGGAGGCCGAGGCGGCAGAGAAAGCGCGACGCAATGAGGAGCGATGGCTTGCACGGGAAGCAAGGCTCCGGGAGAAAGAACAGAAGCGATGGAAGCAGGCAGAAGAACAACGGGCAGCGCGCTTTGCTGAAGAAATCCTTGGATTAGCGCCAGCAGCTACGCGGCGCGTCCGCAATCGCAACCTTATGGTCAATCGCCGGAAGGTGGTCCGGCTTAGAGTGGACCCGCCAGAGGCTCAGTTTGATCGCAGGCTCGGCAAGCCGGACGCTGAAGGGTGCCGATACTTCATAGGCCCAGTCCCCACTTCAATTAGCGTCGGCGGCGGCAAATCGATGAAGCCGGAGCGCGCCGCTCTATTCTTCGCCGGAGTGGCGGTGCCGAAGGGATACGTGGTTGAGCACACCTGCTGGAATGATGCCTGTTTTGCATCCGGCCATCTGAAAGCCGTTCCGGCCAACTGGCGAGAGAAGCCGAAAAAGACGATCCCGCAGGAGATCGTAGAAGCGGCTGCGGAGATCGTCTCTCATCAGTTCGGTGTGAGCCGTCCCGATCTGAATGCGACCGGCAAGAGGGGCAGCGCCAGTCGCCAGATAGCATTTCCCCGTCAAGTGTTTCGCTACCTTCTGAATGTAGAGCTGGAATACACCCTCGCCATGGTGGCCGTCGCAACCGGGTGCGATGTCGCGACGGTCCGACACGGCAATCACCTGATTGAGGACCGGCGCGACGATCAAGCCTTTGACGATTTGATGGAAGGGATGGCGCAGCGGGTGCGCGATCTGCTATCGAGGGGTGTTCAACGGGCGTTTTTAGGCTAAATGAAGTGCTTTCGAAGTGTGATAAAACCCGGCGTCAAAAATGCAAAACCGCGCGACCGGCTACACAAGCCCGAGGATGACGGGTGGAGTGGCGGGGGAGATGTCCGGCAGGACAGAGGGGGGTACTGCCGCGCCATGCTGAAACGAAACGAATTCGTCGATACCTTCTCTGACGAGGCAAGGCACAAGCGCGGCGACCGCTCCAATACCGCCCGCGCCGCGATTGGCCTCCTCGCGATACTACTGGTCCTGACCATGCTTTTCAGCCTCACCGCGGGCGCATCGGATGCATCCGCCTTGGGGCTCGTCAAGCACTGGCTGTTCCCGTCGATGGAAGAACTATCCCAGCGCGACCGCATCATCGTCATGGACATCCGCCTCCCGCGCATCATCCTCGGTGTGCTGATCGGAGCGGGGCTGGCCGTTTCCGGCGCGGTCATGCAGGGGCTTTTCCGCAATCCGCTGGCTGATCCCGGTCTGATCGGCATTTCCTCAGGCGCCAGCCTTGGCGCGGTCAGCGTCATCGTTCTGGGCGGGAGCGTGCTGGCGCCGGTCGCGGCCATCTTCGGCATCTTCACGCTGCCGGTCGTGGCATTTCTCGGCAGCCTGATCTCGACATTCCTGCTTCATGGCATCGCCACCAGACGCGGCCAGACATCCGTTGCCACCATGCTTCTGGCCGGAATAGCGCTCACCGCGCTGGGAATGGCGCTGACCGGAGCGCTTATCTACATGGCCGACGACCGGCAATTGCGCGACCTGACATTCTGGCAGCTCGGGTCGCTGGCTGGAGCAACCTGGACCAAGATCGCCGCATCCGGCCCGATCATCGCGCTGGCGCTCGTCGCCGCGCCGTTTCTTGCGCGTGGCCTCAATGGGCTGGCGCTGGGGGAAGCCTCGGCCAACCATCTGGGCATTCCGGTGCAACGGCTGAAGAATATCGCCATCGTCACGGTCGCCGCGGCGGTCGGCGCATCCGTCGCGATGAGCGGCGGCATCGGCTTCGTCGGCATCGTCGTGCCGCATCTCCTGCGCCTGGTTATCGGCCCGGACAATCGCTATCTGCTGCCCGCATCCGCGCTGCTGGGCGCGATCCTCCTGCTATTGGCCGATGCCGTGAGCCGCACCATCGTCGCGCCGGCGGAACTGCCCATCGGCATCGTCACGGCACTCGCCGGCGCTCCCTTCTTCCTCTGGATTCTGCTGCGCCGTCGCGGAATCGTCGACCTTTGAGCGAGATCATGATCGAAGCGAAAAATCTCTCGGTCGCTATCGGCAAGAAGCGGATCATCGAGAATGTCGATTTCACCGCAAGGCCGGGCGAACTGACGGCCATCGTCGGGCCGAATGGTTCCGGCAAGACCACGCTGCTCCGCGCGCTTTCCGGCGATCTGCCTTTCACCGGACATGCGTCGATCAACGGCAAGCCGTTCGAGATGCTGAAGCCATGGCAGATGGCAAGCTTGCGGGCGGTGCTGCCGCAGGCAACCACGCTCGCTTTCCCCTATATGGTGCGTGAGATCGTACGCCTCGGCCTCACCAGCGGCTATTCAGGGGCCAGCCCGCACAATATCGAATCCCTGCCGGACCGCGCGCTGGCGATGGTCGATCTCGAAGGTTTTGGAGGCCGATTTTATCAGGAACTGTCAGGCGGCGAGCAGCAGCGCGTGCAATTGGCCCGCGTGCTCTGCCAGGTCTGGCAGCCCGTGCTCAACGGCGAGCCGCGCTTTCTCTTTCTCGATGAACCGGTGTCGAGCCTCGACATCAAGCACCAGCTCATCATCATGCGCATCGCCAAAAGTTTCGCGGAGAGGGGCGGGGGTGTGATCGCCATCCTGCATGATCTGAACTTGACGGCGATGTTCGCCGACCGGATCGTGATGATGCATCGGGGCCGGATCGATGCAGCGGGAAATCCCGCCGACATGTTGTCGGATGAGCGCATCCTGCGCGTTTACGAATGCGCCATGAAGGTCGGCGTATTGCCCGTCGGCGGCACGCCTTTCGTTTTGCCGCAATCAGCTCTGTTTTAGCCGCATGATCTCATGCGGCGGCGACCGGAGATATTACGGCCGCGCAAGCAAAGGACGAACTCTTCGAGACAATCATTGCCATGGTGAAAAGAGGCGCCGGCGGCCGATTCTGAGCTGACGAAGCGAGCCTTAAGCTTTCCCCTTGAGAAGCGGCGTTTCATCCAGCGCCTCGACCATATATTCGATGAAGGCGCGCACGCGGTGCGGTAGCGGGCCGCCGCCGATATAGATGGCGTGAATCAATTCGAGGTCGCCGGGATTGAAATCTTCCAGCAGGGGCACGAGCCTGCCCGCGGCAATATCCGCTGCGACGTGGAACAGCCCCAGCCGTGCAATGCCTGCCCCGGCAAGGACCATTTGCTTCATGGTCTCGCCATTGTTGATGACAAGCCTTCCCGTGACTGCCTGCGTAATTTCCCGGCCCTCATACCGGAACGGCCAGGAGGGGCGGGCGCGGCGAAAGTTAAAGGTCAGGCAATCATGGCGTTCGAGATCAGCCGGCGTTGCTGGTGTTCCGGCGTGGTCGAGATAGCCGGGGGCGGCGCAGATGATGCGCCGGCTTTGACCTAGCTTTCGCGCAATCAGGCCGCTGTCCGGCAGGTTTCCTGTGCGGATGGCGACATCCGTCTTTTCCGCAACCAGATCGACGATCCCGTCGGTAAAGCTGAGATCGACGATCAAATCGGGATTGCGCGCCATGAACGCGGGTATGGCAGGCGCAACAAACATCGTGCCGAACGGTATGGTGGTGTTGACCCGCAGCCGCCCGCGCACGGCACCGCCCGACGCTTCCTGATCGGCATCGTTCAGCGCCTGCAAGATTTTGAGCGCGGCATGATGATAGGCCTCGCCTTCTTCGGTCAATGTCAGCGCGCGCGTGGTGCGCACCAGAAGGCGCGCGCCGAGCCGTGTTTCGAGGCGCGCGATCAGCTTGCTCACCGCCGACGGCGTTATGTCGAGGCTGCGGGCGGCAGCGGAGAAACCGCCTTCCTGCACGACACGCGCGAACACCTCCATCTCACCTGACCGTTCCATCAGAATGCGCGGCATTGATGATCTCCATTCACAGGTGCATGTCCGGCAGAGGCAATAGTTCTTGTTGTTCTCAAACCATAGATATCTCTCAGACACAATCTGGCAGACACAATCTGGAGACTGCTCATGGATATGCAACTGACCGGCAAGACAGCCCTTGTCACTGGAGCCACAGCCGGCATCGGGCTGGAAATTGCCCGCGCGCTCGCCATTGAAGGCGCGAACGTCGTTATCACTGGCCGCGATCAGGCCAAACTCGATAATGCGATTGCCGAGATTGAGTCATCCGGCGGCGCAAAGGCTAGCGGTATCGTGGCCGACGCCGCCACCACCGAAGGCGCGGCAATCATCGCCAAGACCACCCCGGCGGTCGATATTCTCGTCAACAATCTCGGTATCTATGAGAGCAAGCAGTTCGGCGATATTACCGATGCGGACTGGAACCATCTGTTCGATGTGAACGTGATGAGCGGTGTGCGGCTTTCACGTGCTTACCTCCCGGGTATGCTGGAGCAAAACTGGGGCCGGATCATCTTCATCTCCAGCGAATCCGGCCTCGCCATTCCGTCCGACATGATCCATTACGCGACGACGAAAACGGCGCAGCTCTCGATCTCGCGCGGCTTGGCGCAACTGACGCGCGGCACCAACGTAACGGTCAATGCCGTACTACCGGGGCCGACGCGTTCTGAAGGCATAGAGGCGTTCCTTCGCAGCCAGGCGAGCGATCCTGCCGCTCCAATCAAGGAGATCGAGGCGGAATTCTTCGCAACGGCTCGCTCATCCTCGATTTTGCAGCGCATGGTGGAAGCGGAAGAGGTCGCAAACCTCGTCACCTATCTCGCCAGCCCGCGTTCATCTGCCACCAATGGCGCTGCGCTGCGCGCCGAAGGCGGCCTCGTCAACACCATCGCGTAAATATGAAAGAGACAGAACCAATGAAACAACTCCGCACCATGGCCCTCTCGCTTGGCCTGGCCCTCAGCACCGCCGGCGGCGTCCAAGCCGCGAATGTGCTTGTGGTCCTTTCCGACTCCGACCATCTCGATTTGAAAGACGGCAAGGTCTTTCAGACCGGCGTCTATCTCAACGAACTGATGCAGCCGGTGCAGGCGCTTCTCGAAGCCGGCCATGAAATCACCTTCGCCACGCCGAAGGGCATGGCGCCTGCGGTGGACAAGACCTCCATCGACAAGATGTATTTCGGCGGCGACGAGGCTGCCATGAAGGCGAGCGAAGCGAAGCTTGAGGAACTTGGCTTGTTGTCCCGTGAGAAGTCGCCCGTCGTCAGCCTCGCGCGGATAGAGCAGATCGGCTACGACCGTTTCGATGCGGTCTATGTTCCGGGCGGCCATGCGCCGATGCAGGATTTGCTCGTCAGCCCTGAGCTTGGCAGGCTGCTCACGCATTTTCACGAGAAGGGCAAGACGACCGCGCTGACCTGCCATGGCCCCATCGCGCTTATCTCCACATTGCCGGATGCGAAGGGTTTCACTGAGCAGCTAGCAACTTCGGGAGCCGCCAAGACGGACGGCAAATGGATCTATGCTGGCTACAAGCTCACCGTTCTCAGCAATGAGGAAGAGGAAATCGCCAAGGGATTGCTGAATGGCGGCCAGATGAAATTCTATCCGCAGACGGCACTCGAACAGGCCGGCGCGCAGCATAGCAAGGCCGAAAAACCTTTCGCCGCGCATCTCGTGACGGACCGTGAATTGATCACCGGCCAGAACCCGGCTTCGGCCCCAGCTGTCGCCGAAGAGATGCTGAAGCGCCTCAAATAGGCATTTGATGAGTGCAAACGAAAATGAAACGCCTCCTCGCGGGGCGTTTCATTGCTTTAAAAGAACTATCGCCGCGAACCGCTTTATCCCGCCGCCAGTTGCGGCTGTAGTTCCTCGATGCCGAGGAGCGAGCGGACGTTCGGTCGCGCCTTGATAAGGTCGGCGATCGTATATTTCGCCAGCACCTCGAAGAAGGCGCCAAGCGCCTCGCGCAGCGCGGAATTGAGGGCGCAGCTATCGATGAGCGGACATTCGGCGCCGCCATCCACCTCGAAGCATTCCGCCATGGCGAAGCTCTCCTCCGTCACGCGGACCACATCGAAGACGGTGATAGCCGCCGCCGATTTGCCAAGCCGCACACCGCCGTTACGGCCGCGCACCGTCTCCACCAACCCGTTTTCCACGAGCGGCTGCAGGATTTTGAACAGAAACAGCTCTGAAACGGAATAGGCCTTCGCAATATCCGGAACGCGGCTCAGGCGACCATCATTGGCCGCGCAGTACATCAGCATTCGAATCGCGTAATTGGTCTGGCGGGTGAGGCGCATGGGAATGATCCTTGTTCTCTCGGGCCTTCCGGCGTGCGCCGAACCGTGCCTATTTTAGAACTGTTCTGAAAAGAATATATGAAATTTTTTCTCATCTTTAAAGGCAAAAATTGCGTGATTTTGCTAAAATGATGTCCTCGCCTGGCGTGGAACGCAGGCGAAGATGGACATGATTTTTGAGAGAGCTAAAATGACGCTGGAAACTTCCGCACCGCTCGCCGCCAGAAACTGAACCGTTTGCGGCGCCGCGTGATCGTCATGCTGAAATCTTCCGAAACCAGGTAATCCCCGGGACACATTTCCGACATCCCGCGTCCGGTGAGGGACGCAACGACATCATCGGGAAGACGCTTGTGGCACGTCGCCTGGTGGATATCGGCTTCCGCTTCCCGTTGCGCGCGGATAAGCGCCGACAGGGCATCACGCCTATGCGTTTCATGCGGATGCATGATCGTATCTCCCGATATAATGTATTAACCAATCTTAACGCACCCAAACCGGCGGAGGTTCCCAATAACACCGGCAAAGGGATCACCTTTTAGGACATGAAGTAATGTTTGCTGTTCCTACTTGTGCGTATTGCCATTTTTAGTCAAATTTCCTGCATTCCTGTAATATAGGTAGTGTTCGTGGTGCATATTCATCATGTGTTCATCAAGGCTGGATGAATCTGTCCGCAGAGGAGATTCGCTCGATGGAGTTCGTCATGAAAAGGTTTTTATCAGCAATTTGTGCCGGGGCGGTCGGCTTGGCCGTCGCCTTCACGTCAATCGTTCCGGTGAACGCGGCTCCGCTGCTGGCGCCGCGGATCGAGACAGATTCGAATGTCACCCAGATCCAGCACCGTGAATGGCGGCATGGCTCGCGCCATTCGAGCAGGCGAGACTGGGGCGGCAGGCGCGACTGGCGCGGTGGGCGAGATTGGGGTGGCGGGAGAGGCTGGCATCATGGTCGCCCCGGTTGGGGCCGGCCCGGATGGGGCAGGCCCGGCTATTCCGGTTGGGGTCGTCCGGGTTGGCGCCATGGATACCGTCCCGGCTATTGGGGCGGCTACCGTGGCTATCGGTATTACCGGCCTGGATACCGGCGCTATAATGACGGATGGTGGTACCCGCTGGCCGCATTCGGCCTTGGCGCGGCAATTATTGCCAACCAGCCGACTCGTGTAGTGCCGGCCTATGGCAGCGCGCATGTCCAGTGGTGCGCCAGCCGGTATCGCTCCTATCGCGCTTATGACAACACCTACCAGCCCTACAACGGCCCGCGCCGCCAGTGCTATTCCCCTTATAGCTGAGGTCGGAAGGAGCGGGCTTGCAAAAGGCGGCTCTTCGGAGCCGCCTTTTCGTATTGGTCGCATTGCAATTCGAGCGACTAATCCAGCATGACCACGGCCTCCACCTCGAAGAGCATGGGGTCGATTGCAAGCTTGGGAACGGGAACCAGGGTCTGCGCCGGCAGCGCATCGCCGAACATTTCCTTGACGTTCTTGCTCAAAACCTCAAGCTTGGACATATCATGATCGACCACGAAGACCGTGAGTTTGGCGACCTGATCCGGCCTGGCGCCGAGCGCATCGAGGGCGGTGCGCAAATTGGCGTAGGCCTGCTTAACCTGGACGGCGAAGTCGGGCGACAAGGCGCCTGTGCTATCCTGGCCGCCTTGGCCGGAAATGTAGGCCACCCGGACGTTGGAGGGGATGATCACCGCCGTGCTGTAGCCATTCGGCGATGGGTCGTAAAGGTTTTGCGGATTGACGATGGTCAGCTTGAGATCCTTCTCATTCGCTGTTGCCGCAGTGGGAATTCCCATGGTCATGATGATTAATCCTCCGATAAGCTGATGCTTGGCGCGTAACATGTTTTTTCTTTGGCTCTGTGGACGGCGAGTGATCTCGTACGTCATACGAGTCAATTGCATCGTACATCGTACGAGTCAATCGTTCAGGATCGACATTCATCGCGTAGCCGGTCAAAATCGAAAGTTGCGAACAGTGAGGAAATTCGGATGGCAGCCAAACGTAGCGATGCCCGGAGCAAACAGTCTCAACGGATAGATGAGCCGCTCCAGCCAGAGCAGGGGCCACACGGCGAGCCGCCTCTCTCCCGCGAACGCATCGTGGCGATTGCGGTGGAGCTGCTGGACGCTGAGGGAACCGGCGGCTTGACGATGCGCCGGCTGGCCGATCGTCTCGGCTCAGGCGTGATGAGCCTGTATTGGCATGTCGATAACAAGGAGGACGTCTTCGACCTCGCGCTCGATTCGGTGCTCGAATATCGCGAACCGCCGCAAGCAATTGCGTCCGGCGATTGGCGCGAAGAGGTGGTTCAAATGCTGGGAGACTGGCGCGCCGGCATGTTGCGCCATCCCTGGTCGGCATCGCTGTTGCCGCGCCGGGCTCTGGGCCCGAACATCCTCGGTCGCCTGGAACTACTAGGCAACGCCTTGTCTAGAGCCGGCGTGGCGGATGCGGATCTGAACGTCGCGATATGGTCGCTGTGGAACTATGTGATGGGCGCCACCATCACGCGGGCGAACTTCGACGTGCCGGACCACGAAAGGGCCGCCGCGCAACAGCGCCTTGAGCATCTCGGCGAACGCTACCCTACAATCGAACGCTCCCGCCTGTTGCTGGATGATGATTGGGATGGTGTTTTCCGCAGAGGCCTCGATTTTTTGCTCGATGGCCTTGTGCCTTAAGAATTGAAATATTGGCGAGGCAGTACCCCCTCTGCCCTGCCGGGCATCTCCCCCTCAAGGGGGGAGATTACGCCTTCATGGCGCTCGCCACCAATCGCAGACGTTACAGAATAGATGCCGGGACTCGTGTAAGCCAATCTCCCCCCTTGAGGGGGAGATGCCCGGCAGGGCAGAGGGGGGTATTTAGCGATTTCGTTAAAACAATAACCGCTCCAATGGCGCCGGCGCTTTCACGATATCAAATCACCTTCAACCTCGCTTCCGCGGGGTCGTACTCATACCCCGTGATGGTGCCGTCCTTTACCCTCGCCACGACCTCGTCGATGACGTGTAGCGGCACCAGGTACCATTCCTTTGGCTTCACCGGATTGCCGAACCGGTCCTGGATAATCAGGTCAAGGCGCGCTGGAGAAAGCACGCGGTGCAGGACGTGCTCCAGCTTCGCCCGGTTGATGTTGAAAAGCTTGTACGTCGCGACGACTTCGACATCCGCAAGAAGATACGTGGAATCGAGCGCCGCCTGCGCAATCCGGCTCTCGACGGCGCCTCCGGTAACGCCGAGCTTGTGAATAAGCTCGCGGTGGGCGGCGATGTCGGGGTGATCCGACTTGCTGCGCAGCACGTAGATGGTGCCGCTTTCGAGGTCTTCGTCTTCGGCGGCCCCGCCGAACAATGGCCCGGCGCTTGGGTCTGTAATTCGACGGCCGGCCTCGTCCTTGTATAGCGCGCGCTGGAGGGACCTGCGTAAAAGATTGCTCTCGGTTCCGTTGGAATAAATGACCCGAAGCCTCGCATCATATTCGCCGTTTGGCGCTTTGATGGTTTCCCCCATGTCGGCGACATAGGCGATTTGCCCACCCAATATGAAGAATTCACCTTTCCTGATTGCCGCATCTTCGCCAAAGCGCCGTGTCTCGCGGGCTGCACTGTCGAGGTCTTCCTTCACGCGTGCGAACAACGGCTTGAACGTTTCGAAGTCTGCGCAAGGTGTCCGGTCCGCAACTTCCTCCGCCGCTCGAACTTCGGCGCGAGGCTTCACATGCGTCAGCTCTGTCAGGTCGACGCCGCCCGCCGGCTCGATCCCTAGTTCGGCCAATAACGCATCGTCATCCATCTCCTCGCTGGTTTCGCCAGCGGCAGGAGCCGCCAGCAAGCCATGGTGGTCGAAATCCCTCAGCAGCGAACGGCAGTCCTCCTGCGCGCGGAGCTGGTCCAGCCGCACGGCATAGAGGCGCTCGAAGATGTCGCGTCCCTCGCCATGCCGGGGCGCGCGGCCATGTTCCTCGCGGAACCGGACGATGTCCTCGAAGCCCGCGATGATCCGCTCCTCGCGCGGTGTCCTTGCGCTCTGCTTCTTTGCCTCTGGTGCCGCGCCGAGTTCGGCCAGCAGGTCTTCGTCCGAAATATCAACCATTATTCCGCTGCTCTACATGCTGTCTGAATGCCAACACACCTTCCGCCAGCAGCTTCTCAAACGGATCGGCGGCGGCGATATCGGGTACGCGGCCACGCTCCTTTATGAACAAGCGCGCGCGAAGGGCATATTCCCTGGCTTCATCGTAGGGCATACGGATCTTTTTGGAGGCAATCACCGTTGAAACCTGCTTCAAGGTCTGTTCGTTCATGGATTTCGCAAGGATCGAATAGGCGGCCTCGAAGGGGTTGATCTTGTCGATCATGTCGATGTCGAGATTGCGGACATCGGTGACGAATTTCCGGACGCCGTCAATCAGCGCCGAGCCGCCCGTCAACTGTCCGGATTCTTCCAATTGGGTCGCGATAGATTTTGCCTTCTGCGTCAGGTTCAAGGCCGCGATGGCATGTTGCCGGATGGCTTCCTGATCGATGTCGCTGAGTTCAGGATAACGATCCCTAACGATCTTGCCCATTCGGATTTGGGTCAGTTCCTCCGGCACGGTCTCCTCATCGAACAAGCCTTTCTCAAGCGCGGGCTTGTCCTGAACGAAGGCCGTGATGACCTCGTTGAGGTCTTCCTGGCATATGCGCCTGGCCTCGATGCTCTGCGGCGTCACCAGGCCGTTGATCTCGAAATGGAACTGGCCGGTTTTATGATCGAAGCCGACATTCGTGCCGAAGGTGTCATAGCCGTTCTCGCCATAGTCGAAATCCGGCAGCGGGCCGCTATCGACGTTCTTGGGCGTCATTTTATGGCGCGGCGCCAGCACCTGTTCCATCAACAGGCTGGCGGCGATGGCCTTCAGCATGTCGTTGACGGCATCCACCACGACTTCTTCGCTCGCGTCAGGTTCAGCGATCAGGTTGGTGAACCGCGCCGAAATCTTGCCGGGAGCGTCGCGGGTGGCGCGGCCGATGATCTGGATAATCTCGGTCAGGCTGGCGCGATAGCCCACCGTCAGGGCATGTTCGCACCAGATCCAGTCAAACCCTTCCTTGGCCATGCCGAGCGCGATGATGATATCCACGTGATCGCGGTTGTTCTTATGGCTGGGGTCTTTCAGCGCCGTGACAACTTTGTCCCGCCGCGCCGGCTCGTCATCGACGAGGTCGGCGACCCTGATGAGACGCCCGTCCGCCGACCGCACCAGATGGAACCCGGTTTGGGGGTCTTCGCCCTCCCAGGCGCCGAGCGCGTCCATGATCTCGTTGACCTCCTTCACCTTGTCCTTGGTGCTCTCGCGGGAGTTCACGTTCGGTATGTGAACGATCGTCTTGAGATCAGGGTCGAGAACCTTTGTGATGGCCTCCAGATAGCGGCCGGAATAGAAGAAATAGCCGATATCCAGCGATTTCAAATGATCGTAGCCGTTGAGCTGCTCATAATAGGTGTAGGTGACGGTGACGAATTTGGATTCATCCTGCGGCGCGAGCACGGCCTCGGCATCGCCGCGAAAGTAGCTTCCGGTCATGGCGACCAGATGGACCCGATCGCGAGCCAGGAACTTGCCCAGCTGCGCGCCGAGCTTGTTGTCCGGGTTCGAGCTCACATGGTGAAACTCATCCACCGCGATCAGGCAATCGTCGAAGGCTTCGATCCCAAGCTCTTCGACGGCGAAGCGGAAGGAGGCGTGGGTGCAGACCAGCACCCGGTCCTCGCTCGCAAGGAACTGGCCGACCGCCTTGACCTTGGATTTGGCGACGGAATTGTTCTCTATGCCGACGACGTTGCACAAGTTCCACTGTGGCTTCACCGTCCAGTCGGCCCAGAAGCCATATTTCGAAAGCGGCTCATCGGCAAAGCTGCCGCCGATGGACCGTTCCGGCACGACGATAACAGCCTTGCGAACATTCTGGTTGTAAAGCTTGTCGAGCGCGATGAACATCAGCGCCCGCGATTTGCCCGATGCCGGGGGCGATTTGATCAGCAGATATTGCTCGCCGCGATGCGCATAGGCGCGCTCCTGCATGGTGCGCATGCCCAGTTCGTTGGGTTTGGAAGAGGAGCCATTGCGGGCATAGGTGACGGAGACGGAGGGGATGGAGTTGGTCATGCTAAAGGTGCACCATGGATTACTTTGTCAAAATGCTGCGAAGGCACCGGTGGACGGCGTCTTGCCGTTTTATAAATCAACGGCGCGGCGTCTTCGGTAGCTTTTTTGCTTCTTTCGCCAAGGCAGCAATTCGTTCATCGGCTTCCTGTTGCCGTTCAAGCTTTCGCTGCGTGCTGAATTTTTCATATTGCTCTTCAGCAAACTCCTTCGCATCGGAAGCTTGAATTCGTCCGCCCGTGCGCAATACGGTTCGCCCCAGCTGCTGCAATTGCTGATCCAGGAGATTTTGGGCGTCTTGCATCACGACAAGCCTGCCCATGTCGAGTTGATCTTCAAAAATATCGAGGAGAATGGTGGTTAGCCTATTCAACTCCTTGATTTCCGCTTCGGCCAGATAGTTCTTCGACACCCGGACATCATTCTTCCTGATGTTGTCATTAGGCCATGTTCGCAGCCCCATATTATCGGCCTTGTGGTCGGCCCGTGTCGCGATTATCTCAGCCGGGGTATGGGATGTGACCGCATAGACTAGCTTGGCTTGTGTCCGTTGATAGAACTCGCGAGCGGCATCGGTGGTGCCATCATAGTCTTGGCACATGGCGCAGATTCTGCGAAGCTCGCGATAGACATTGGCTTCGTCCGAGCGGATATCGCGAATAATTTCGCGAAGTTCGGCCACCCTGTCTGCATTTTGCGGCTGCTTGAGGCGAGGGGTATCCACCACGAAACCCGTCTTCGCGAACTGGACCAGGACGCCGGTTGCCCAACGGCGAAAGACCGTGGCTTGCGCGGACGAGACGCGATAGCCCACCGAAATCACCATATCGAGGTTATATAAGGTGGCAGGCCGTCCGGTAGTTGTTTGCACTTTTTGCAAAGAAGTCGATTCGTCCAGCTCGCCTTCCTCGAAAATATTGGCGATGTGCCGTGAAATCGTGGACACATCCCGTCCAAAGAGTTGGCCGATTTGCGCTTGCGTCATCCAAAGGGTGTCGCCCTCGTATCGTATGTCGAGCCTAAGCCCCTTGTCGGTGCCATAAACGAGGAACCTGTCGCCGGTCTCGGCATCCTCTATCAGACGCACCGGCTCGTTTTCATTGTCGCTCATGCCTTCCCCCTTTTTGCCCGTGAACCTACCATCTTCGTATAAAGCTCGAACAGCTTTTCAAGCCGCTCGGTATCATTGCGGAAGCGGCGTCCGATGTAGATGCGCTCCAGCGCTTCGTCGTTGCGCTCGTGGGCGGCGCGTAAGTTGGCGGGCATGGTGGCGGGATCGTAGAGATCGGCGATTGTAGCGGGGAAATGCGCTTCGCGAGCAAGCAGGATGTCTTCGGCGCAGCGGGTGAGGTCGGCTTTGTTGTTTTCGGTGAGGGGCGGGACGGGGAAGGTGTTCCAGCCGAGGGTGTTGGAGTAACGGTAACGCGTTTCAAGCTTTCCGCAGACAATGGCGATCCAGACCAGATGCAAGCGCGAGGCGATGATGCCCAAGTTCCAGAGCGGGGCATCGTAGAGGGCGAAGGCGAGATTGCTAACCGTGGAACGGTTATCGATAAGCCCAACAGGAAGATATTCACGAGCCTCGGAGGAAACGCCGGGTAATATGATTGTATGCTCAGATCCTGCGTACATTTCCCTGAATTGATGCGGACGGGAGGCCATTTCATTGGCACTCGTGTCGCGGCTAGCCAACCGCATGGCTTGCACATTTTCAATACGCTGCCGGATTTCGGATAGCTGTTGCGCCTCCGCTAAATGCTCGTCCTCAATCCATAAGCAATGACGTTCTAACCCACGAATAAATTCGGCTGAACCATAGATACGCCTGACAAATCGGTTCCGCTGGTCGGGTGTTAGATCAAGCTCTCCAAGCTCGGATGACGATAGCAATAAATTTCCGCCATCGACAGGTTTGTTGCCGAAATCCATTGGAGCCAACTCACCGATGGGCTTGCTGCATTTGTCTACGATTACGTTCGGACCGGCCACCAGATAAGCATTGATGTAATTTGCTTCTACAGCAATAGCCTTGCTGTCGTTGGTAGTAGAGAACAATCGGCGGTCGCTCCCCGCATGACTCGAAATCCCGACAATCGCCACCGTCACGCCCGCATTATGGCTAGCGAGGTTGGCCCATTTGAAGCTGGTATGCGCGAAGGTGATTTCGTGTCCCGTCTCGAAAATCAGCGGCCAGAGGATCGGCACCTGCTGCCCCTGGCAGATCGAATTGGTGGAGACGAAGGCGGCCGCCGCATTGGTATGCGTGCCGTAATCCGCCGCCTTCATGAACCAGCCCGCCACATAATCGAGCGATTTCCAGCTTTTCGTGCGCCGCTCGAAGATCGCGCCCAGATCGGATTTCTGTTCCTGGCTCTGCCAGGTCGAGCCCAGATAGGGCGGGTTGCCGCAGACATAGGTTTCGCCGCCCTCGTTCTCAAAATCGATCTGCGGCTGATCCAGCGGCGTGTGAAACAAATCGTCCGCGTGAAGCTTCACGCCCGTCCCCGTCGATGGACAAACACTCAGCCAATCCAGCCGCAGCGCATTTCCGCAGACAATCCAGTTCTCCGCATCCAGCGGCAGGAACTCCAGCAGGGCTTCCTTCTGGCCGCGATAGAGCACATCGCACTGGTATTCAGCGATAATCAGGGCAAGGCGGGCGATTTCCGCGGGGAAATCCCGCAGCTCGATGCCGCGGAAGCTTTTGAGCGAGATTTCGGAGCGGCGGTCGGGTTCGCCGCGACGCTTGTTGATCTCGGCTTCGATCTCGCGCATCTGCTTATAGGCGATCACAAGAAAATTGCCGGACCCGCAAGCCGGGTCGAAAACCCTGATGTTCGACATGCGTTTGCGCAGGTTCAGCAACATGCGCGCGTTCGTGCCGGCTTCTTCCAGTTTCGCCCTGAGATCATCCAGAAACAGCGGGTTCAGAACCTTCAAAATATTCGGCACGCTGGTGTAATGCATACCGAGCGCGCCGCGCTCGTCGTCATCGGCGACAGCCTGGATCATCGAACCGAAGATATCGGGGTTGATCAGCTTCCAGTTCAGCCCGCCGATATGGAGAAGATAGGACCGCGCGATCCTGCTGAAGCGCGGCACCTCGGTGCTGCCGGAAAACAGGCCGCCATTCACATAAGGAAAGCCGTTCGCCCATCTTGGCAGGTCAGCCTTGGCGCGATCCTCGCGCCTGGTGTTCATCGCCCGGAAAAGCGCGCTGATGACTTCGTGCGTGTTCGAGGAATCGCGCTCGCTCATCTGGTCGATGGTGGCGGTGAACACGCCTTCGCCATTGAAAATATCGGTATCTTCCGCGAAAAAACAGAAGATCAGCCGCGCCATGAAATGGTTCATGTCCGGGCGGCGCGCCGCCGTCGCCCACACGGGGTTGTCCTTGAGAAGCTCGACATAGAGCTTGTTCAAACGTCCGGTGGCGCGGATATCGAACGAGCTTTCACGGATCTGCTTGACGGTGGTGATCCCCGCCAGACTCAAGAAGAAGCCGAAATGATCCGGGAATTTCGCATAGTCGCAGGCGACGGTCTCGCCGCTGGCGAGGTCTTCGGCCTCGAATGAAACGCCATCGGTGGCGAGAATGAACTTGACTTTGTTCGACGCGGTCTTGGGGCTGCCCCGCAGCGCGACCAGCGTTTCGCCGACCATTCCTTCGGAGCAGACGGCGATATGGATATTGCTTTTCTGCAGAACGCCGCCCGGAACATCCGACGCATTCGCCGATGCCGTCCGCAGCCGCTTGATCGTCGTCTCCTTGTTGCCGAAGGCGGCAAGAAAGGCGAACGGAAACTCCCTGGCGTCAAACGGCTGGCTGGCGAGTTCGGATACGGCTTCCTCGATCTCGACGGCATTCATGCTGCGCTTCCCCCATGCTTATGCGTGTCCGGCCCATTATGGTTGAGAACAGGCCGTTGTTGGATCGATCAATAACGGATCAGGGTTCGGTCGTCACCGGCCAATCGGGAGGTGGGTGCGGGTGAGGTTAGGGCGGTTTCTGTTTTGACGGAATCGCCTGGCGATCCGTCAAAACCGCTCTAGAATTTTTTGTTGATCCCCGCCTGCTTCATAACGGCATTGGCGGTATGGCGGGACAACGAGCCCTTATCGACTGTGAAATTCCGGCCGCTTACCGGGCTGTGCCATATCTCATGATCCCCCTTGCCATGGCGAACGAAAGTGCAATCATTGGCTTTGAGAACATCAATTATTTGCGAATAAAAACCCTTCACCATCAGCGTGCGTGAGCATCGGCCATGCGGAATTGCGACATGATGCAGATATCCAGCAAGTCGCCGGGATGAACATGCTCGTCAAGCAGCTGCGCATTATCTTCCAGAAGCTCCGGCGCAACCGCAACAATGCGCTTCATGAGCGTATCGAGGTCTGGAGCTTCCGTTACAAGGCCGGGAATATCATCGCTAAAAGCGACCCAAACGCCTGCCTCTTCGTCCCACTGCGCCGTGACAAGATATCTCTTGTGCATATTGAGACCTCCAATTCCAATCAGAATGATATCAAACTGGCAAGTTGCTTTTTCAATGGCGTCGCGAGCCAAACGCCCACTCATTAGACGACTTAAATGGCGGAGGGGGTGGGATTCGAACCCACGGTACGGTCTCCCGCACGCCGGTTTTCAAGACCGGTGCCTTAAACCGCTCGGCCACCCCTCCAACCGGATGACTTGACTTGGGTACGACCCAGCCATTTGTCATCGCCGCCTGTTTACAGTCTGTGAGCCACCGGCGTCAACGCCGTCAACCTGTTGTTTCAACCGCTTCATTAAAATTGTAGCGGCGGACCTTGCCAAGCGGGCCGAGTCATTAAACACTGCTCGAATGGTTTTGCATCGTTGTTTCGCCACCGGAAGGCCACATTGTTTTAATGTCGTGTCAATCAATCGATGGCAAGAGTTTAAAGTAGACGGGTTGGACACCATCAATAATCGCGCTAAGGCGTGGTACTGCAATGGTTTGTGAAGACGGGGGCGGCCACTTGACGGCTGAAGATCATGTATTGACCGGATACCGGGCAGGGCGCTTCAATTTGCGCATGGCCGGTGTTGTCATTCTCGGCGCCTGCGTTGCCGCATGTGCCGCGCCGCAGCCCAAATCGAAGAGCAAGCCTCGCCCCAAGGAATATTTCGCCGAATCCGAATATGGGGTGAAGGCGAGCCCGCGCGTCATATCGAATGCTGTTTTGAGCCTGACCAATGCTGTTTCGAAAATGCCGCGTGGTGGCGGCCGCGATCAGGTCGGCAAGCCCTATCAGGTGAAGGGCAAGTGGTACTATCCCAAGGAAGAGCCCGGCTATACGCGTACCGGCAAGGCTTCCTGGTATGGTTCCGCCTTCCACGGGCGGCTGACGGCCAATGGCGAAGTCTATGACATGGCCCATCTTTCCGCCGCGCATCCGACGATGCCGCTGCCCAGCTATGCGCGCGTTACCAATCTTGCCAATGGCAATTCGGTCATTGTCCGCGTGAACGATCGCGGCCCTTACGCCCATGACCGGGTTGTCGACCTCTCGCAGCGCGCCGCGGAAATGCTCGATTACCAGCATCACGGCACGGCGAATGTGAAAGTGGAATATGTTGGCCGCGCGCCGCTTGAAGGGCGCGACGACGAGTTTTTGATGGCCTCGTTCCGTAACGGTTCCGATCCCATCGGCCAGCCCGCGAGCGGCGTCATGATCGCGATGGCCGGGCCGACGCCGACCGCGCCGATGCCCGGATCGCGTCCGATACCTGCGATGATGAACCAGCCCCTGATGACGGGTACGGCGGCGCCGATACCCGGCGCTGGCGAGGGCGTCTTGCAGCCGCCATCCATGCCGCAATATCCGGGCACCGTCGGCGCGGGCGATCCGGTGCTGCCGGCCATCGGGCCTATCGTTACGGAAAGACCCGCTGCTCTCTACGGCATTGCCCGTGCGAGAGGCCTTGATGGCAGTTCCGCGCTCGCCGGCTATGCGGATGAGCGTATAGCGGCCGCAAGTGACGTCCGAACGCTCGCTTATGCAAGCGTGCTGACGCCTTCGGCAATCTCCGATGCCTGGAAAAAGCTTGGTGTGGCGCCGTCCGATGGCGGCGAATATATCGACGCCGGTTTCTTTGGCGACAAGGCGGAAGCCGATCGCATCGCCGCCAAGCTGGTTCAGTACGGCAAGATCAGACGCATGAGCGTGCCGACCGAAAACGGCGAGCTTTATGGCATAACGCTCGCCGGAAGCAGCGATGCCATGCTGAAAGCAGCTTGGGCGGCTGGTGCCACCGACGCTTTCGTGGTTCGCCCGGAATAGAGCATGATCCCGAAAAGTTGCAGACTTTTCGGATAAGATCATGCGAGGCTAAAAATACCACAGTTTAACCCGCGACAGGCTGCTACATGGCATATTGGTCCCGGATCTGAGATGATTCTCGGACCAGATTCCATGCAGGCAAGCGAGGTTGACGTCCGTTGCTCAAACACGCGATGGCTATTCTATTCGGCGTCGTCGCGGTGGTGTTCACCGCCTCGACTGTCATGGCCGCCCAAACCCTGGAAACGAAGGCGCCACACGCCTTGCTGATCGATGAAAAGACCGGGACGGTCCTGTTCTCGAAAAATCCCGACGCGCTTATTCCGCCTGCTTCGCTCGCAAAGCTGATGACGATGGAAGTCGTCTTTAATGCTCTTTCCAAGGGAGAATTGTCGCTCGACCGGACGTTTCCGGTCAGCGAATATGCCTGGCGCACGGGCGGCGCACCGTCCGGCACCTCCACCATGTTCGCCAAGATCAATTCGGCGCCGCGGGTGGAAGATTTGATCCAGGGCGTCATCGTCCAGTCGGCAAATGACGGCTGCATCATCCTGGCCGAGGGCATGGCAGGCAGCGAGGCGCGCTTTGCGGAGCGCATGAATGCCCGCGCGCGTGAGCTTGGCCTGCAAAAATCCATCTTCGTCAATTCCACCGGCTTGCCCGCGCCGGGGCAGAAAGTCTCCATCGCGGAGCTGGTGACGCTTGCCCGCCATATTCACCGGACTTACCCGCAGTTCTATAAATATTACGCGCAGGAAAGCTTCACCTGGAACAACATCACCCAGCGCAACCGCAACCCGCTCCTGCGGCTTGATATCGGCGCGGATGGCCTTGGCACCGGCTACACCGAGGAGTCCGGTTATGCGCTGATCGGCTCCGCCGAGCGCAACGGGCGCAGGCTGTTCGTGGGGCTTAGCGGACTTGCCAGCGACAAGGAACGCGCCGAGGAAGCCCGCAAGCTGATCGAATGGGGAATGAACGATTTCGAGGACGTGCTGCTTTTCCCTGACAATGACCTCGTGGGCGAGGCGGACGTTTATGGTGGAGAGCAATCAGCGGTAAAGCTGCGCACAGGCGACGCGGTCGAGCTTCTGCTCCCCGCAAAGGATCGCCCACCCTTGAAAGCCCGCATCATCTATAATGGTCCCTTGAAGGCTCCAGTCGAGGCTGGCAGCCGGGTGGGCACGCTCCAGATTTCGATGGGGGATGCGCTTATCCAGGAAAGACCGGTTTTCGCCGCGCAAACGGTGCCGGCAGGCGGCATCGGCAAGCAAGCCTTCGACGCCGCGCTTGAGCTTTCCACCGGCTGGATCAGGAAATATCGTTGAAAGAGTGAGTGGTAAATAGTGAATAGTGAATGGAAATGGCCTATTCACCATTCACCATTCACCATTCACCATTCACCGGAGACTCCGTGGCAGGATTGTTCATCACGTTCGAAGGCGGGGAAGGGGCGGGGAAGTCGACACAGATCCGGCGTCTTGCCGCGCATCTTGAGAGCCAAGGCATCGATGTGCTGGTGACGCGGGAACCCGGCGGCTCACCGGGCGCCGAAGCCGTGCGCCATGTCATCCTGAGCGGCGCCGCCGAGGCATTTGGGCCGGCCATGGAGGCGGTTCTGTTCGCCGCCGCCCGCAACGACCATGTGGAACAGGTAATCCGCCCTGCGCTTGCCGCCGGCAAAACGGTGCTCTGCGACCGCTTCATCGATTCGGGCCGGGTCTATCAGGGCGTAACCGGCAGCCTCGATCCTTTTCTCATGGAGGCGCTGGAACGCGTGGCAATCGATGGGACCATGCCCGATCTGACCCTCATCCTCGATTTGCCTGCCAAAAAGGGGCTGGCGCGCGCGATGAAGCGGCGAGGGGAGGAGGCGCCGGACCGCTTCGAGAAGGAGACGCTTGGCCTCCACGAGGCGCGGCGCGAGGCCTATCTCGCCATCGCGGCAACCGAGCCGGAGCGTTGCAGGGTCGTCGAAGCGGACCGGACGGAGAAAGAAGTGAGCGCCGAAATCATCACTATTGTCGACACACTGCTCGAAACCCGAAGGCGGCCTGCATGATCGGCGACTTGAACATTCAGGAAACGCACGATTCCATCGACGGCGTGCCTGCTCCCTCAGCGAATGCTCATCTCGCGGGGCATGAGGACGTCCGCGCCTTCCTCGCCCGCACCTATGGTTCGGGCAAGATGCACCATGCGCTGCTTTTCGAAGGCCCGCGCGGCGTGGGAAAGGCGACGCTGGCCTTTCACCTGGCAGGCCACATGCTCCAATATCCTGATAGCAGCACGCCCCCCGCAGAAATCGCCGCGCCGGATTTTGCAAAGCCGCTTTTCCGGCAGATCGCCGGGGGCATCCACCCCGCCATCCTGCATATCGACCGTCCGCTGGATCAGAAGACGGGCAAGTTCAAGACGGGCATCCCGGTGGAGGAAATCCGCCGGGTTTCCCATTTCCTTGCCCGTACCTCCCATGACGGCGCGTGGCGGATCGTCATCATCGATCCCGCCGACGACATGAACCGCAATGCGGCGAACGCCCTTTTGAAAACGCTGGAGGAGCCACCGGCCCGCGCGCTGTTCATCCTGATTTCGCATTCCGCCGGCCGCCTGCTGCCCACCATACGCTCGCGCTGCCAGACGCTGCAGTTCAAGCCGCTGGAGGCAGCAGCGATGCAAAAGGCGTTGGCCGCGATCGGGCCGGGCATCGGTTTCGATATGGCAGGAGGGGAGGCCTTGATCGAGCGTTCGGAAGGCAGCGTGCGCAAGGCGGCGCTGCTCATCGCCCATGGCGGCCTCGAAATAGCGCAAACGACGGATGCAATACTGGAGAAAAAGCGCTTCGACCTGCCAAAGGCGCAGGCGCTCGCCACCGCCATTGGCGGACGCGAAGCTGAAATCCAGTACGATCTGTTTCTCGATCATGTTCTCGAACGCATCGCCGATCGCGCGCGGCTTCATGCGGAGGAGGGCGCGATACTGCCCGCCAACGCATGGTCGGCCTTCTGGGAGCGGCTCCGCCGGGACATAATCGAGACGCAGGCCTTCAATCTGGACAAGAAGCAGGCGGTTCTTATTTTCATTGAAAAGGCCCATCGCGCGTTTCAAAACGGTGTGCCAGAGTAGGTTGACAAATATGCTACTGAGTAGCAAATTTAACGACTGAAAGGAGACAAACGATGAGCATCAAATCGTCGATCTCGCTGACAGAGCAGCAAGATGCTTTCGCGCGTTCGCTTGTTGAGAACGGGCGATATTCGAGCATGAGTTCCGTTCTTCAGCAGGGGTTGGAACTCCTCCGCCAAAAGACGGAAGCAGAAACCGTGGAAACGGAAGCGCTTCGCGAATTGGTTCAGCGACGATTGAAAGGCCGAATGATTTCCGCAACGGAGATGGAAAATCGTGTCGAAGACATGATCAAACGCAAGCGACGAGCCGTTCGTGTGGATACTTGAATATTCCGAGGAGGCTGAGCGGGATTTTGAGTTGATCTTCGACCATCTGTTCGGCGCCTACATAGAACTTGGAGACTCGATCGAGGGCGGCATAGCGCGCGCCGCCGAACGAGTTCGCAAATTGCGCATCGCAATCGATCAGTTGGTAGACACGCCTTATATCGGAACCTCGCGACCGGATATTCACCCTGATATTCGATTTCTTCGACGAGGCAAGGCGGTTATCTGGTTTTCGCCTATGGAAGAAAGCCGCACAATTATGGTCGTTGCCGTTTTTTATGGGGCGCAGGATCACATCAGGCATATGCTGACGCGTATGCTGCGGCAATAAAGAGCTGAAAGCTAAACCATAGCATTCGCCGCTTACATGGGATATTCCAACCGCGCTATTGAGAAATTTGAGTCAGGTCACGTCAGGTTGAGCATGAGCCGCGAGAAATTCTATATCACCACGCCGATCTTCTATCCGAACGGCAAGCCGCATATCGGCCACGCCTATACGGCCATCGCCACCGATGCGCTGGCGCGTTTCCAGCGGCTGGACGGGAAGGATGTCTTTTTCCTCTCCGGCACGGACGAGCATGGCCTGAAGATGCAGCAGACGGCGGAGAAGGAAGGCCTCACGCCGAAAGAACTCGCGGACCGCAATTCGGCGATCTTCCGCGAGATGCTGGCGACGCTTGGCTGCTCTAACGACGATTTCATCCGCACCACCGAAGAGCGGCACCATAAGGCCTGCCAGGCGATCTGGCAGCGCATGGCCGACAATGGCGATATTTACCTCGACCGCTATGCCGGCTGGTATTCGGTGCGCCAGGAAGCCTATTTCGACGAGAGCGAAACGACTGTCGGTGAGGATGGCGTGCGCCGCGAGCCGCTGGGCTCGCCGGTCGAGTGGAACGAGGAGGAGACGTACTTCTTCCGCCTCTCCGCCTATCAGGACAAACTGCTTGCGCTTTACGAAAGCAATCCGGATTTCGTCGGGCCGGCCGAGCGGCGCAACGAGGTGATGAGCTTCGTGAAATCCGGCCTGCGCGACCTCTCGATCTCGCGCACCACCTTCAACTGGGGCGTTCCCGTTCCCGGCAATGAGAAGCATGTGATGTATGTGTGGGTCGATGCGCTCACCAATTATCTCACCGCAGCCGGGTTCCCCGATACGAATGCGGGAAACTGGAGCTATTGGCCGGCGACCCACATTATCGGCAAGGATATCGTCCGCTTTCACGCCGTCTATTGGCCGGCCTTCCTGATGTCGGCGGGAGTGGACATGCCGAGCCGCGTCTTCGCGCATGGCTTCCTGTTCAACCGCGGGGAGAAGATGTCGAAATCGGTCGGCAATGTGATCGACCCTTTCACCATGGTGGAGCACTACGGGCTCGACCAGGTGCGTTATTTCTTCCTGCGCGAGGTGCCATTCGGGCAGGACGGCAGCTACAGCCATGACGCGATCGTCAATCGCACCAATGCCGATCTCGCCAACGATCTGGGCAATCTGGCACAGCGTTCGCTCTCCATGATCGCCAAGAACTGCGATGGCAAGGTGCCTGAGCCGGGCGTCTTCAGCGATGCGGACAAGGCTATCCTTGACCAGGCAAGCGCAGCGCTGGGCACGGCCAGCAAGGCCATGGCCGAACAGGCGCCGCATCACGCGCTTGCCGCCATTTTCGCGGTTGTTGCCGAGGCGAACCGCTACTTCGCGGGCCAAGAACCATGGGCGCTGCGCAAGACCGATCCGGAGCGCATGGCAACCGTACTCTACGTTACGGCTGAAGTTCTGCGCCGCGTCGCCATTCTGGCACAGCCTTTCATCCCGGGCTCTGCCGCGAAATTGCTCGACATATTGGCGGTTTCGGCGGATCAGCGCAATTTCGCCGATATCGCAAGCGGGACACTCATTGGCGGCGCGCCGCTGCCCGCACCGCAGCCGATCTTCCCGCGCTATGTAGAAGCCGAAAAGCAGGCCAACGGGCAGGATTGATCTAGAATGGCGATGCTTGTCGACAGCCACTGTCACCTGGACTTTCCGGATTTCGCCGAGGAGCGCGACGCTATCGTGCAACGCGCCCTCGACGCCGGCGTGCGCCGCATGGTGACGATCTGCACCCGCGTTCACCGGTTCGACCAGATCCGCGAAATCGCGGAGAGCTACGAGCAAGTCTATTGCTCCGTCGGTACGCATCCCAACAATGCGCATGAGGAGCCGGATATCACCGCCGAAGAGCTGATCCGGCTCGCGGAACATCCGAAAGTGGTTGCGATAGGGGAGGCGGGGCTCGATTATCACTACGATTACGCGCCGCCGGAGGTGCAGGCCAAAAGCTTCCGCGCCCATATCGAGGCCGCGCGTGAGACGGGGCTGCCGCTCGTCATCCATGCGCGCAGCGCCGATGCGGACATGGCGGCGATCCTGACCGAGGAAACAGGGAAGGGGGCTTTCCCCTTCATCCTGCATTGCTTCTCATCGGGCAGGGCGCTTGCAGAAATCGGCATCGCGCTTGGCGGTTACGTCTCCTTTTCCGGCATTCTGACATTCAAGAATTCGGAAGAATTGCGCGAGATTGCCCGGATCGTGCCGCGCGACCGGCTGCTGGTTGAAACCGACGCGCCATATCTGGCGCCGGTGCCACACCGTGGCAAACGCAACGAGCCATCCTTCGTCCGCCATACGGCGGCTGTGCTGGCGCAAACCATCGGCGTAGAAGAAACGGAGTTGGCGCGGATCACAACGGAAAACGTCTTCCGGCTATTCTCCAAAATGCCGAAGCCGGCGGATGGCGAAAATGCCTGACCGCCTCCGCTTCACCATTCTTGGCTGCGGCTCTTCGCCGGGCGTGCCGCGGATCAATGGTGACTGGGGCAATTGCGACCCGAACAATCCCAAGAACCGCCGCCGCCGCACGGCGCTGTTGGTTGAGCGAATTGGGAACGGAGGCACCACGACTGTCGTCATCGATACAGGACCGGATTTTCGGGCGCAGATGATCGATGCGGGAGCAGGGAGGCTCGATGCGGTGGTCTACACGCACGCCCATGCCGACCATATCCATGGCCTCGACGACCTACGCACTTATGTCCTCGATAAACGCGCCCTTATGGATATCTATGCCGACCGCGCGACCCTCGCGCGACTCGATGACTCCTTCGGCTATTGCTTCGAAACGCCGCCAGATTCGAAATATCCGCCGATCCTGAAAGCGCATCAGATCGATGCAGACACGCCGTTTGAAATCGACGGCGCCGGCGGCGCGATCCCGTTTCTGCCGTTGCCGCAAGTGCACGGCGACATCATGTCTCTGGGCTACCGCATCGGCGATGTCGCTTATTGCCCTGATGTCAGCGCCTTTCCGGAAAAGACCGTCCAGCGGCTGCAGGGCCTCGACGTGCTCATCATCGACGCGCTGCAATATCGCCCGCATCCCAGCCATTTCTCGCTTGGAGAAACGCTGGAACAAATTGAGCGCCTCCAGCCCAAACGCGCGATCCTGACGCATATGCACGTGCCGCTCGACTACGATACGGTCATGCGCGAGACGCCTGATCATGTCGAGCCTGCCTATGACGGGCTGCGGTTTGAGGTGAGGGCGGCCGACTAAGCAAATCGCATCCTCGGGAGGGATAGGAATAAAGTGATTGCATATGCAACTATATAATGCTACCATATGCTATGTTTGACGATTGCATCTACTTCAACACGCAAGCGCTTGGCCGGCAACTGGAGCGGGTTTGGACGAGGGCCTTCAAGCCGTTCGACCTGACGCCACCGCAAGGGTTCATGCTGCGTGCGATATTGGATAAGCCAGGAAGGTTGCAAAGTGAACTGGCCGACGAACTGAAGATCGCACGCGCGACGGCAACGCGTGCACTTGATGGGTTGGAGGCACGCGGGCTCGTTGAGAGGCTTCCGACAAAGCGAGACGGGCGCGAATGCGAGATACAGCCGACGCCGAAGGCGCAAGAGATCAAGGACGAACTGAACAAAGCAAGCGGCGAGATCACCAAGAGCCTGAAGGCGCAACTCGGGGCTTCAGAATTCGCGTCCTTTGTGGGGCAGGTAAAGGCGATCTCAGACAAGATCAGGTGAAATTTTATGCGCATATAGTTGCATAGCTAACCATAGGAGGTAATCATGCCCATTCTTAACGTCAAGGTCGGCGCTGCTCGTTCGGATGAATTGACCAGCCAGATAATCAAACTGCTTGCGGAAATCACCGCGGGTATCCTTGGCAAAGACCCAGCCGTTACCGCGGTTGCCATAGACTACGTTGACCCTCGCGATTGGTTCGCCGGTGGCAAGAGTCTCGCCGAACAGGACAAGTCGAGCGTTTATTTCGACATCAAGATCACGGATGGAACCAATACCAAGGACGAGAAGGCCCGGTACGTCCGGGCGGCTTTCGACGGGTTTTCGAAGATACTCGGAAATTTGCACCACGAGAGCTATATTTACGTACAGGATGTCCGCGCTGACGCTTACGGTTATGGCGGCCAGACACAAGAATGGCGCTATCATCATCCATCTGCGTGAGACGGCTATTGGGAATGGGGCAGGTGCGACTCATGCGCAGTTCCTCGGTGAGGTGAGCATTGTTGGCATGTCGCACTTAGAAATAGAATGTATCCGGCTACACGCCATGTGGCGGCGATGTAGAAATGTCCGGTGTTGCGCAAAGTTGAAACGTCACTTTGATCTGCCATACGGCGCGACGGCCAGCCCCGATCTGACCGGC
>NZ_QJTF01000019.1 GCF_003217235.1 Paramesorhizobium leguminum
ACCAAGGACGAAGGTGGCCGTCATACGCCGTTCTTCACCAACTACCGTCCGCAGTTCTACTTCCGCACGACCGACGTGACGGGCGTGGTGACGCTCCCGGAAGGCACGGAAATGGTCATGCCCGGCGACAACGTGGCGATGGACGTGACGCTGATCGTGCCGATCGCAATGGAAGAGAAGCTGCGCTTCGCTATCCGTGAAGGCGGCCGCACCGTCGGCGCCGGCATTGTCTCGCAGATCGTCGAATAATAAAGATTGTGCAGGGGCGCCTGCTTCGGGGAACGGTTTTTGAAAAAGATCGTGATCAAGAAGACAGCAGGCGTCCCGCGTAACAAGGAACAGATGAAATGAACGGTCAAAACATCCGCATTCGCCTCAAGGCGTTTGATCATCGGATCCTTGACGCTTCGACGCGGGAAATCGTGTCGACTGCCAAGCGTACCGGTGCCAATGTGCGCGGACCGATCCCGCTTCCGACCCGGATCGAGAAGTTCACGGTCAACCGCTCGCCGCACATCGACAAGAAGAGCCGCGAACAGTTCGAGATGCGCACGCACAAGCGTCTTCTCGATATCGTAGACCCGACCCCGCAGACTGTCGATGCGCTGATGAAGCTCGACCTCTCCGCTGGTGTCGATGTCGAGATCAAGCTGTAAAGCTTGAGGACGGAAGGAACGAACCCGATGCGTTCAGGTGTTATTGCACAGAAGCTGGGCATGACTCGCGTCTATAACGACGCCGGCGAGCATGTGCCGGTGACGGTTCTCCGCATGGAGAACTGCCACGTGGTGGCTCAGCGTACAGTTGAAAAGAACGGCTACACGGCTGTCCAGCTTGGTGTTGGACTTGCCAAGGTAAAGAACACGTCCAAGGCACTGCGCGGTCATTTCGCGAAGGCCGAGGTGGAGCCCAAGGCGAAAGTCGCCGAATTCCGCGTCTCGCCGGACAATCTTCTCGATGTCGGCGCCGAGATCACGGCGGAACATTTTGTTCCCGGCCAGAAGGTCGACGTGACCGGAACCTCGATCGGTAAAGGCTTTGCCGGTTCGATGAAGCGCCACAACTTCGGTGGTCACCGCGCCTCGCATGGTAACTCGGTTACCCACCGCGCGCACGGTTCGACCGGCCAGCGCCAGGACCCCGGCAAGGTGTTCAAGGGCAAGAAGATGGCCGGTCACATGGGCCAGACCCGCGTGACGACGCAGAACATTGAAGTCGTGTCGACCGATACCGACCGCGGCCTCATTCTGGTTCGCGGCGCCGTCCCGGGCTCGAAGGGCGCCTGGATATTGGTACGCGACGCCGTGAAGATTTCGCTGCCCGCGAATGCGCCGAAGCCGGCCGCGCTCCGTCAGGCCGCACAGTCAGCAGCAGTGTCGTCGGAGCCGGAAACGGCCGCAGCGACTGAGGGAGCCGAATAATGGATCTCACGATTACAACTCTTGAAGGCGAAGATGCCGGCAAGGTGAAGCTCTCCGACGAGATCTTCGGTCTTGATCCGCGCGACGATATCCTTCAGCGCGTCATCCGCTGGCAGCTTGCGCGCCGCCAGCAGGGCACGCACAAGGCCAAGGGCCGCTCGGAAATCGCCCGCACCGGCGCGAAGATGTACAAGCAGAAGGGTACGGGCCGCGCTCGTCACCATTCCGCTCGCGCTCCGCAGTTCCGCGGCGGCGGCAAGGCTCACGGTCCGGTTGTCCGCAGCCATGAGCATGAGCTGCCGAAGAAGGTTCGCGCTCTCGGCCTGCGTCATGCGCTTTCGGCCAAGCTGAAGTCTTCGGACCTGATCGTCATCGACGATCTGGCCTCGAAGGAAGCCAAGACCAAGCAGCTTACGGCGCAGTTCGCCAAGCTCGGCCTCTCGAATGCGCTGCTTATCGGCGGCGCCGAGATCGATGCGAACTTCCGCCTCGCAGCTTCGAACATTCCGAATATCGATGTTCTGCCGGTGCAGGGCATCAACGTCTACGACATTCTTCGTCGCGGCAAGCTCGTGCTTTCCAAGGCGGCTGTCGAGGCACTCGAGGAGCGTTTCAAATGACTGATCTTCGCCACTACGACGTGATCGTCAGCCCTGTCATCACCGAGAAGTCCACCATGGTTTCCGAACATAACCAGGTGGTGTTCAACGTGGCCCGCAAGGCGACGAAACCGGAAATCAAGGCTGCGGTCGAAGCGCTGTTCGGCGTCAAGGTAACCGCTGTCAACACGGCAGTGCGCAAGGGCAAGGTGAAGCGCTTCAAGGGCATCATCGGACGCCAGAGCGATGTCAAGAAAGCGGTCGTGACGATTGCCGAAGGCCAATCCATCGACGTTTCGACTGGTCTTTGAGAGGCCGTGGAGTAAAAGACAATGGCACTCAAGCATTTTAATCCCACCACGCCAGGCCAGCGCCAGCTGGTTCTCGTGGATCGTTCCGAGCTCTACAAGGGCAAGCCGGTCAAGTCCCTGACCGAAGGCCTGCACTCGAAGGGCGGACGTAACAACACCGGTCGTATCACCGCCCGCTATCAGGGCGGCGGTCACAAGCGCACCTATCGCTTCGTCGATTTCAAGCGCCGCAAGCACGATGTTGCCGCGACTGTCGAGCGTCTGGAATACGATCCAAACCGCACGGCTTTCATCGCGCTCATCCGTTATGCGGATGGCGAGCTGAGCTACATCCTGGCGCCGCAGCGTCTCGCCGTCGGCGATACGGTCATTGCCGGCGCGTCGGTTGACGTGAAGCCCGGCAATGCGATGCCGCTTTCCGCGATGCCGGTCGGCACCATCATCCACAATGTGGAGATGAAGCCGGGCAAGGGCGGTCAGATCGCCCGCTCCGCCGGTACCTATGCGCAGCTCGTGGGCCGCGACCAGGGCATGGCGATCCTTCGCCTGAACTCCGGCGAGCAGCGTCTGGTTCACGGCTCCTGCCTTGCAACGGTCGGCGCCGTCTCCAATCCGGATCATGGCAACATCAGCCTGGGCAAGGCCGGTCGCCGTATCTGGCTCGGCAAGCGTCCGAGCGTTCGCGGCGTCGCGATGAACCCTGTCGACCATCCGCACGGCGGCGGTGAAGGCCGTACCTCCGGTGGCCGCCATCCTGTTTCTCCGTGGGGCAAGCCCACGAAGGGCAAGAAGACGCGCTCCAACAAGGCGACGGACAAGTTCATCATGCGTTCGCGTCATCAGCGCAAGAAGTAAGAGAGGAAGTCTGAAATGGCTCGTTCAGTTTGGAAAGGCCCGTTCATCGACGGCTATCTTCTCAAGAAGGCTGAGAAGGTACGTGACGGCGGTCGCAATGAGGTCATCAAGATCTGGAGCCGTCGCTCCACGATCCTGCCGCAGTTCGTCGGCCTGACCTTCGGCGTTTATAACGGCAACAAGCATGTGCCGGTTTCCGTGTCCGAGGAAATGGTCGGACACAAGTTCGGTGAATTCTCTCCGACCCGGACCTATTACGGTCACGGCGCGGACAAGAAGGCGAAGAGGAAATAACGATGGGCAAGGCTAAGGCTCCGCGCCAGCTTAAGGATAACGAGGCGAAAGCCGTCGCCCGCACGATCCGTGTCAGCCCGCAGAAGCTCAATCTGGTGGCGAGCTTGATCCGCGGCAAGAAGGTGAGTGCGGCTCTGGCCGATCTGACGTTCTCGCGCAAGCGGATCGCCGGAACGGTGAAGAAGACGCTCGAATCGGCGATCGCCAACGCTGAAAACAATCACGATCTCGATGTCGATGCTCTGGTCGTCGCGGAAGCCTATGTCGGCAAGTCGATCGTCATGAAGCGCTTCCATGTCCGTGGTCGCGGCCGTGCGAGCCGGATCGAGAAGCCATTCTCGCATCTCACCATCGTCGTCCGCGAAGCCGCGGAAAAAGGGGAGGCCGCATAATGGGCCAGAAGATTAATCCGATCGGCTTGCGCCTCGGCATCAATCGCACCTGGGATTCGCGTTGGTACGCGAATACCGGCGAATACGGCAAGCTGCTGCATGAGGATCTGAAAATCCGTCAGTATCTGATGGAAGAACTCAAGCAGGCCGCGATCTCCAAGGTCGTCATCGAGCGCCCGCATAAGAAGTGCCGCGTCACGATCCACTCGGCTCGCCCGGGTCTGATCATCGGCAAGAAGGGCGCGGACATCGAAAAGCTGCGCAAGAAGCTTTCCGAGATGACGAATTCCGATGCGGCGCTCAACATCGTTGAAGTGCGCAAGCCGGAAATCGACGCCACGCTGATCGCCCAGTCGATCACGCAGCAGCTCGAACGCCGTGTGGCATTCCGTCGCGCCATGAAGCGCGCCGTGCAGTCCGCGATGCGCCTGGGTGCCGAAGGCATCCGCATCAACTGCTCGGGCCGTCTCGGCGGCGCTGAAATCGCCCGTATGGAATGGTACCGCGAAGGCCGCGTTCCATTGCACACGCTGCGCGCCGATATCGACTACGGCACGGCCGAGGCGAAGACCGCTTACGGCATCTGCGGCGTCAAGGTCTGGGTGTTCAAGGGCGAAATCCTCGAGCACGATCCGATGGCTTCCGAACGTCGCCAGATCGAGGGCGATGCCCAGGGACCTTCGGGCGGTCGCCGTCGCGAAAACGCCTGATCCGGTCGGTTGCGGGCAAGAATTTTGGAGTAGAGAACAATGTTGCAGCCTAAGCGCACAAAGTTCCGAAAGCAGTTCAAGGGCCGTATTCACGGCGCGTCGAAGGGCGGTACGGAGCTCAATTTCGGTGCTTTCGGATTGAAGGCCATGGAGCCGGATCGCGTTACCGCGCGTCAGATCGAAGCGGCCCGCCGCGCGATCACGCGTCAGATGAAGCGTCAGGGCCGGGTCTGGATCCGTATTTTCCCGGATCTGCCGGTTACCTCGAAGCCGACTGAAGTCCGCATGGGTAAGGGCAAGGGCGGCGTGGACTACTGGGCGGCGCGTGTTGCCCCCGGTCGTATCATGTTCGAGCTTGACGGAGTACCGGAAGACGTGGCACGGGAGGCGCTCCGACTCGGAGCCGCGAAGCTTCCGATCAAGACGCGCTTCATTCAGCGCATCGCAGAATAAGAGAGGCAGCCATGAAAGCCGCGGAAGTTCGGGGGAAAACCCCTGACCAGATGAATGATGAGTTGGCAAAGCTGAAGAAGGAGCAGTTCAACCTGCGCTTCCAGAAGGCGACCGGCCAACTCGAAAAGACCGCGCGAGTCAAAGAGATTCGCCGGGATATCGCACGTATCAAGACTATCGCCCGCCAGAAAGCGGCCGAAAGCAAGGCATAAGGAAAGAATATCATGCCTAAGCGCGTTCTGCAGGGCGTTGTCGTCAGCGACAAGAACGACAAGACCATTGTCGTGAAGGTCGAGCGGCGCTATTCGCACCCGCTCCTCCAGAAGACCGTGCGCCAGTCCAAGAAGTACAAGGCGCATGACGAGAATAACCAGTTCAAGGTCGGTGACCTCGTTTCCATTGAGGAATCGAAGCCGATTTCGAAAGACAAGTGCTGGATCGTCGTTACCGACGCTCCTGCGGCCTAATAAACAATAGAGTCTGAGGGCAGGGCGGAACGTCCGGTCCGGCTGAAAGAAAAGAAGGCGGCCAGTCATGATTCAGATGCAAACAAACCTCGACGTCGCGGATAATTCCGGCGCCCGTCGTGTCATGTGCATCAAGGTGCTGGGCGGCTCGAAGCGGAAATATGCTTCGGTCGGCGACATCATCGTCGTTTCGATCAAGGAAGCGATTCCGCGGGGCCGCGTGAAGAAAGGTGACGTGATGAAGGCGGTTGTCGTGCGCACCGCCAAGGATATCCGTCGCGCCGATGGCAGCGTTATCCGGTTTGATAAGAACGCCGCCGTTTTGATCGATAACAAGAAAGAGCCTATCGGCACCCGTATCTTCGGACCGGTTCCGCGCGAGCTTCGCGCCAAGAACCATATGAAGATCATCTCGCTGGCTCCGGAAGTTCTGTAAGGGAACGAGACGATGCAGAAGATTCGCAAAGGCGACAAAGTCGTCGTTTTGGCCGGCAAGGACAAGGGACGCACGGGCGAGGTGCTTAGCGTCGCTCCGAAGGAAGAAAAGGCCGTCGTGCGCGGCATCAACATGGTGAAGCGCCATCAGCGCCAGACCCAGACGCAGGAAGCGGGCATCATCTCCAAGGAAGCCCCCATCCAGTTGTCTAATCTGGCCGTTGCCGATCCCAAGGATGGGAAGCCTACTCGCGTCGGTTTCCGCATCGAGCAGGATGGCAAGAAGGTGCGCGTGGCAAAACGTTCTGGAGAGCTGATCGATGGCTGAGGTAAAAATCGAACCGCGCTTGAGGAAGCATTACCAGGACGTAGTCCGCAAGGCGCTTCTCGAGCAGTTCAAATATGAAAACGAGATGCAGATTCCGCGCGTCGACAAGGTCGTGCTGAATATGGGTGTCGGTGAAGCAACGGCTGACTCGAAGAAGCCTGCGGTTGCCGCCGGTGATCTCGCCCAGATCGCCGGCCAGAAGCCGGTAATCACGCATGCGCGCAATTCCATCGCGACCTTCAAGGTTCGCGAGAATATGCCGATCGGCGCCAAGGTTACGCTCCGCAAGGATCGTATGTACGAGTTCCTGGACCGTCTGATCACCATCGCGCTTCCGCGCGTTCGTGACTTTCGCGGCCTGAACCCGAAAAGCTTTGACGGTCGTGGCAATTTTGCCATGGGTGTCAAGGAGCACATCGTGTTCCCGGAGATCAACTACGACAAGGTTGATCAGATCTGGGGCATGGACATCATCGTTTGCACGACCGCCAAGACGGATGATGAGGCGCGCGCTCTGCTGCGTGCTTTCAACTTCCCTTTCCGGCAGTAACGGCAAGCGTAGCGAGGTAATTGAAATGGCCAAGACTAGCGCAGTCGAAAAGAACAAGCGCCGCGAGCAGTTGGTTAAGCGTTACGCAACAAAGCGTGCACGGTTGAAGGCAGTGGTTATGAACCAGAGCCTTCCCATGGACGAGCGGTTCCGCGCAACCATTCAGCTTGCTGAAATGCCGCGTAACTCTGCAAGGGTCCGTATCCGCAATCGTTGCGAAGTTACGGGCCGTCCGCGCGGTTTCTACCGCAAGCTCAAAATGTCGCGTATCGCGCTCCGCCAGCTGGGTTCGCTCGGCCAGGTTCCGGGCGTGGTCAAGTCGAGCTGGTAAGGGAGAAGCCCCATGTCTATGTCAGATCCTCTCGGCGATATGCTGACCCGCATCCGCAACGCGATCGGCCGCAAAAAGAGCAAGGTTTCAACGCCTGCTTCCAAGCTTCGCGCCCGCGTCCTTGATGTGCTTCAGTCCGAAGGTTATATTCGCGGCTACAGCCAGACCGAATTCGAAAACGGCAAGGCCGAGATCGAAATCGAGCTGAAGTATTATGAAGGCGCACCGGTGATCCGCGAGATCACCCGCGTTTCGAAGCCTGGCCGTCGCGTTTATGTGTCGGTCAAGTCCATTCCGCAGGTCGCAAACGGTCTTGGTATCTCGATCCTGTCGACGCCGAAGGGCGTTATGGCGGATCACGAGGCTCGCGAACAGAACGTTGGTGGTGAGCTGCTCTGCCGCATCTTCTGATGCGGTTGAGTAGCACCGCATAACCCCAGAAAGTTGCAGACTTTTTGGATAAGGCCTATGCGGAAATCAAGATAAACGGACAGGTATAAAAATGTCTCGTATCGGTAAAAAACCCGTGCCGGTCCCGGCGGGCGTAACCGCCACCGTCGATGGTAAGACCATCAAGGCCAAGGGCGCGAAGGGCGAACTGTCGTTCGTCGTTAACGATGAAGTGCTGGTGAAGCTGGAAGACGGCGCGATTCAGGTCGATCCGCGCGACCAGTCGAAGGATGCGCGCTCGAAGTGGGGCATGTCCCGCACGATGATCGCCAACATCCTCTCCGGCGTGAAGGATGGCGTCGAGAAGAAGCTCGAGATCACAGGCGTCGGTTACCGCGCGGCGATGCAGGGCAAGAACCTGCAGCTTTCGCTGGGCTTCAGCCACGAAGTCATCTACGAGGTTCCGGCTGGAATCACCGTTGCCGTTCCGAAGCCGACGGAAATCGTCGTCACCGGCATCGACAAGCAGCAGGTCGGCCAGGTCGCTGCGGAGATCCGCGAATATCGTGGTCCTGAGCCCTACAAGGGCAAGGGCGTTAGATATGCTGGCGAAAAGATCGTCCGCAAAGAAGGTAAGAAGAAGTAAGGAACCCGCGTCATGGCATCGCCGAAAGAAACTATTCAGCGTCGCGCATCGCGCGTTCGCCGTCAGCTCAAGGCGGTCTCCGGCGACCGTCTGCGGCTTAGCGTGCATCGCTCTTCGAAGAACATCTACGCTCAGATCATCGACGACAAGCGCGGCGTCACGCTCGCTGCCGCCTCGACCCTCGATGGCGAGTTGAAGGGCAAGCTCAAGACCGGCGCGGATCAGGACGCCGCCGCCGCCGTCGGCAAGCTTGTTGCCGAACGCGCTGTCAAGGCTGGGGTCAAGGAAGTCGTGTTCGACCGTGGGTCGTTCATTTTCCACGGCCGTGTCAAGGCCTTGGCCGAAGCTGCCCGTGAAGCGGGCCTGAGCTTCTAGTTTAGCCGCATAGTCCCGCCACAGGGGCTATGCTTTTTTTAATTGTGCTTCCGGAAAAGAAAAAGGAACTAGGAAATGGCACAGAGAGAACGTAACCGCGAAGGCGGTCGTGAGGAGCGCGACAGCGAATTCGTTGACAAGCTCGTCCACATCAACCGCGTCGCCAAAGTCGTCAAGGGTGGCCGGCGCTTCGGTTTCGCCGCGCTCGTCGTGGTTGGTGACCAGAAGGGCCGCGTAGGCTTCGGCCATGGCAAGGCGCGCGAAGTGCCGGAGGCGATCCGCAAGGCGACTGAATCCGCCAAGCGTGATCTGATCTTCGTTCCGCTGCGCTCGGGCCGTACCCTTCATCACGATGTCGAAGGCCGTCATGGCGCCGGCAAGGTGCTTCTTCGTGCAGCTGCTCCCGGTACCGGCATCATCGCCGGCGGCCCGATGCGCGCTGTCTTCGAGACGCTCGGCATGCAGGACGTCGTTGCCAAGTCGCTCGGTTCGTCCAACCCGTACAACATGGTTCGCGCCACCTTCGATGCGCTCAAGCACCAGATGCATCCGAAGGATGTGGCTGCGCAGCGCGGCATCAAGTACTCGACCCTCCAGGCTCGCCGCCTGCATGTGGTCGGTGGCGAAGAATAAGTCTGCCTTGCGGGATAAGGAATATAAGTGATGGCTGAGAAGAAGAAGGGCGCGACGGTTACGGTCGAACAGACTGGCAGCCCCATCCGTCGTCCGGCCGAGCAGCGTGCGACGCTGATTGGTCTGGGTCTTAACAAAATGCACCGCCGCCGTACGCTGGAGGATACTCCGGCCGTGCGCGGCATGATCGCCAAGGTTCAGCATCTCGTCCGCGTCGTGGACGAGGTCTGATAACGCGGGAGATTGGAAAAAATGAAACTCAACGATCTGCGTGATAAGCCTGGTGCAACCAAGGCTCGCAAGCGTGTCGCCCGTGGTATTGGTTCCGGCACCGGCAAGACTGGCGGCCGTGGCGTGAAGGGGCAGAAGTCCCGTTCGGGCGTCGCGATCAACGGCTTCGAGGGCGGCCAGATGCCGATCTATCGGCGCCTGCCGAAGCGCGGCTTTACCAACATCTTTGCCAAAAGCTTCAATACCGTTTCCGTCGGCCGCGTTCAGCAGGCGATTGATGCCGGTAAGCTCGACGTGAAGGAGACGGTGACCGCCGAGACTCTCAAGGCCGCCGGTATCATCCGCCGCACGAAGGATGGTGTACGCCTGCTCGCCGATGGCGAAATCACCGCCAAGGTGAACTTTGACCTTGCGGGCGCCTCGAAGGCTGCGATCGAGAAGATCGAAAAATCGGGCGGCTCGGTGAAATTGCCGGAAGTCGCTGCCGCTGCCGAATAAAACATAAAGTTGTATAGCGGTGGTTGCGTACCACCGCTTGCACCTTTGTGCTATTGCACATATCTGGGATAGGACCGCCCTCCGTTGGCGGGGGACAAACCGGAGATCTTCCATGGCATCGGCTGCAGAACAGCTTGCATCCAACTTAAATTTTTCCGCTTTTTCGAAGGCCGAAGAGCTGAAAAGGCGAATCTGGTTCACGCTGGGTGCGCTGCTTGTCTACCGGTTCGGCACGTATATTCCGCTTCCCGGAATCAACCCTGAGGCGCTGGCGCAGGCATTCCAGCAGCATAGCCAGGGCGTGCTTGGGCTTTTCAACATGTTTGCCGGCGGCGCGGTTGGCCGTATGGCCATTTTTGCGCTGGGCATCATGCCCTACATCTCCGCTTCAATTATCGTGCAGCTCATGACTTCGGTCGTGCCGGCGCTTGAGAATTTGAAGAAGGAAGGGGAGCAGGGCCGCAAGGTCATCAATCAATATACGCGCTACGGTACGGTGCTGCTCGCGACCGTTCAGGCTTACGCTATCGCCGCTGGTCTTGAATCTGGCAATGGCATCGTTCTGGATCCCGGCCTGTTCTTCCGCGTGTCCACGGTCATCACGCTCCTGGGCGGCACGATGTTCCTGATGTGGCTGGGTGAGCAGATCACCGCGCGCGGCATCGGCAACGGCATTTCGCTGATCATTTTCGCAGGCATTGTCGCGAACCTGCCGCACGCCATTTCAGGCACGCTGGAACTTGGCCGCACGGGCGCGCTTTCCACTGCATTGATCCTGGGCGTCATTGTTCTTGCCGTCGTGCTCATCGCCGTCATCGTCTTTGTCGAGCGGGCGCAGCGCCGGCTTCTGATCCAGTATCCGAAGCGCCAGGTCGGCAACCGCATGTTCCAGGGCGATACCTCGCACCTGCCGTTGAAGCTCAACACGGCCGGCGTCATCCCGCCGATCTTCGCTTCGTCGCTTCTCTTGCTGCCGGCAACCGCCGCGGGCTTTGCCAACACGCAGACCATGCCCGGCTGGGCGACATCGGTTCTTGCTGCTCTCGGCCACGGACAGCCGATCTATATGGCGCTTTACGCGGCGCTGATGGCATTCTTCTGCTTCTTTTATACCGCGATCGTCTTCAATCCGAAGGATACGGCCGATCAGCTCAAGAAGCATTCCGGCTTCATTCCGGGCATCCGCCCAGGCGAGCGGACGGCGGAGTATATCGATTACGTGCTGACGCGTATTACGGTTGTCGGCGCCATCTATATCGTACTGGTCTGCCTTCTGCCTGAGTTTCTGATTTCGGCTACTGGCGTTCCTTTCTACCTTGGCGGCACTTCATTGCTCATCGTGGTCAGCGTGACGCTCGATACGGTTGCGCAGATCCAGGGACATTTGATTGCCCATCAGTATGAAGGGCTCATCAAGAAATCAAAGCTCCGGGGAGGGAAGCGCAACAAATGAGACTGATTTTTCTTGGTCCTCCGGGAGCGGGCAAGGGGACACAGGCCAAGTATCTAGCTGAAAAATACGCCATCCCTCAGCTTTCCACCGGCGACATGCTTCGCACGGCGGTGGCTAACGAAACGGAGATTGGCAAGCGCGCCAAGGCGGTGATGGATGCCGGACAACTGGTTTCCGACGAGATCGTCAATCAGATCGTTTCGGAGCGGATCGACGCGGACGATTGCGCAAGAGGCTTCATTCTGGATGGCTATCCTCGCACCGTTCCGCAGGCCAGGGCGCTTGCCCGGATGCTGGAGGAGAAGGGTCAGCGACTCGACGCAGTGATCGAACTGAAAGTCGATGAGGACGCCCTGATCCGCCGCATGGAGAACCGGGTCGCGGAAACGACTGCCGCCGGCGGCAGCGTACGCTCCGATGATAATCCGGAAGCGTTCCGCAAGCGTCTGGTGGAATATCGCGAGAAGACCGCGCCCTTGTCAGCCTATTATGCCGGGACGGGCGAGTTGAAAGTGGTCAACGGCATGGCCGATGTTGGCGACGTGACCGCCGAGATAGAAAAAATACTGATACCCGCCTGATCTATTGACAGGGTATTTCAAAAAGAATTCCCGGGGAGTTGACTTTTCCCGGCGATTCCGCCAATGACTGCACCAATTCATCTCGTTTTGAATGGTCGGTGTGGGCGAAAATAACAAAAGCCTATACCGGGCATTTTATGCTGCCCGGTTTGGAGTAAATCCAGGAAAAGTGTGAAGCGGTTTTCCGTCCGGATTTGCGGCGAAACGAAGATACCGAGTAGTCCGGACAGGACGGCAACATTTAAGGAGAACAGGCGTGGCTCGTATTGCTGGCGTCAACATCCCGACGAACAAGCGCGTGGTTATCGCGCTTCAGTATATCCACGGGATTGGACAGAAATTTGCTCAGGAAATCGTCGAGAAAGTCGGCATTCCCGCGGAGCGTCGCGTTCATCAGCTCACCGATGCTGAAGTGCTTCAGATCCGTGAGGCCATCGACCGCGATTATCAGGTCGAGGGCGATCTGCGTCGCGAAGTTTCGATGAACATCAAGCGTTTGATGGATCTTGGCTGCTATCGCGGCCTGCGTCATCGCCGCTCGCTCCCGGTCCGCGGTCAGCGCACGCATACCAATGCGCGCACCCGCAAGGGCCCTGCCAAGGCGATTGCCGGCAAGAAGAAGTAATGGGTAGGGCAGTAGGGCAGTAGGGCAATAAGGCAGTAGGTGAGAAGTTGCACCTAACATACTGCCTTATTCCCTTACTGCCCTACTGCCCTTGCTCGGTGTAGTCGCTGGTATTACGGCGGCGTTGAGATCAACGGAAGGACTATCATGGCCAAGGAAGCCACACGCGTTCGCCGTCGCGAACGTAAAAACATTTCGTCGGGTGTTGCTCACGTCAATTCGACGTTCAACAACACGATGATCACCATCACGGATGCGCAGGGCAATGCGATTGCCTGGTCCTCCGCCGGTGCGCAGGGCTTCAAGGGTTCGCGTAAGTCGACCCCGTTCGCCGCGCAGATGGCCGCTGAGGATTGCGCCAAGAAGGCGCAGGAGCATGGTATGCGCTCGCTCGAAGTTGAGGTTTGCGGTCCGGGTTCCGGCCGCGAGTCGGCGCTTCGCGCCTTGCAGGCTGCCGGCTTCACGATCACCTCGATCCGCGATGTGACGCCGATCCCGCACAATGGCTGCCGCCCGCGCAAGAAGCGCCGCGTCTAAACCTATCTGCGATTTTAACCGTATGAGCCCTCTGGGCTCCTCTGCGGTTCCACGCTCTGTCACCACGATTGGATGGTGGTGAAGGCAAGGACAAGGAAAAGCAAATGATCCAGAAAAACTGGCAGGAACTGATCAAGCCGAACAAGGTTGAGTTCCAGACCACGGGTTCGAAGACGAAGGCGACCGTCATTGCCGAGCCGCTTGAGCGCGGCTATGGCCTGACGCTTGGCAATGCGCTGCGTCGCGTGCTGCTTTCATCGCTGCGCGGCGCTGCCGTCACCGCGGTGCAGATTGATGGCGTTTTGCATGAGTTCTCCTCCATCGCCGGCGTGCGTGAGGATGTGACCGATATCGTGCTCAACATCAAGGAAATCGCCATCAAGATGGAAGGCGATGGTCCCAAGCGCATGGTCGTCCGCAAGGAAGGTCCGGGCGTGGTGACGGCCGGCGATATCCAGACGGTCGGTGATGTCGAGATTCTCAATCCGGACCACGTGATCTGCACGCTCGATGAGGGCGCGGAAATTCGCATGGAATTCACCGTCAACACCGGCAAGGGCTACGTCCCGGCAGATCGTAACCGCGCCGAGGATGCACCGATTGGGCTCATTCCCGTCGATAGTCTTTATTCGCCGGTGCGCAAGGTGTCCTATAAGGTCGAGAACACCCGTGAGGGCCAGGTTCTCGACTATGACAAGCTTACGCTGAATATTGAGACGGACGGCTCGATATCAGGCGAGGATGCAGTCGCCTATGCCGCGCGCATCCTGCAGGACCAGCTTGCGATCTTCGTCAACTTCGACGAGCCGCAGAAGGAAATGCCGCAGGAGCAGGTGGCGGAACTCGCCTTCAACCCGGCGCTCCTAAAGAAGGTGGACGAGCTGGAACTGTCGGTACGTTCGGCCAACTGCCTGAAGAACGACAACATCGTCTATATCGGCGACCTGATCCAGAAGACGGAAGCCGAGATGCTGCGGACACCGAACTTTGGCCGCAAGTCGCTGAACGAGATCAAGGAAGTTCTGGCATCCATGGGCCTCCATCTGGGTATGGAAATCCCGTCCTGGCCGCCGGAGAATATCGAAGATCTCGCCAAGCGCTACGAAGACCAATATTGAGAATTGCCGGCAGAACGCCGCAGAGAAAATTGAAGGAGAAGGCTCATGCGCCACGGTAATTCAGGCCGCAAGCTGAACCGGACTGCCAGCCACCGCAAGGCGATGTTTGCCAATATGGCCGCTTCGCTGATCGAGCATGAGCAGATCGTAACGACGCTTCCCAAGGCCAAGGAAATTCGCCCGATCGTGGAGAAGCTGGTAACGCTCGGCAAGCGTGGCGATCTGCACGCTCGCCGTCAGGCGATTTCAGCGATCCGCGATGCCAAGCTCGTTGCCAAGCTGTTCGACACGCTGGCTACCCGCTACGCGACGCGCAACGGCGGCTACATCCGCATCATGAAGGCCGGCTTCCGCGCCGGCGACAACGCGCCTCTGGCGGTTGTCGAGTTCGTTGAGCGCGATGTCGACGCCAAGGGCGCCAAGGACCACGCCCGCACCGAGGCGGAAGCCTCCGAGGCCGAAGCGGCTTAATCGCTTTTGCATTGAGAATGAACGAGGGGCCGCGAGGCCCCTTTTTCTTTAGACTGTTTCTCATTTGGCAAAGCGAACCGCTGGAGCGATGATGGATATCGATGTCACCCGCACACTCTCCTTCGCAACAACGGCCGACTTCGCGGAGTGGCTCGCCCTCCATCATGCGCGGGAAAGTGAAATCTGGGTGAAATTATACAAGAAATCATCAGGCACCCCATCGGTGAGTTGGAGCGAGGCCGTCATCGAAGCCATAGCGTGGGGTTGGATCGATGGTATCAAGAAGTCCAATGACGAGACGTCCTGGTTTCAGCGCTTTACACCCAGAAGAGCAAAATCCGGTTGGTCGAAGATCAATCGGGACCATGCGGAAAGGCTTGTCGCGGAAGGCAGGATGCGGGAACCCGGCTTGAAAGAGGTAGCCGCCGCCAAAGCCGATGGACGGTGGGACGCGGCCTATGCCGGAAGTGCCGCGATGGAATTTCCCGAAATCTTTTTGGCTGCGCTCGCGGCAAATACCGCGGCCAAGACGACGTTTGACAGCCTCAAGCGCAGTCAACTCTATTCCATGTACCACCGGCTTCACACCGCGAAGAAGGAGGAGACGCGCCGAAATCTCATGGCAAAGATGATCGAAATGCTGTCGCGTGGCGAAGTGTTTCGTTGAGCGGGATGCCTAACGCAAAGGTCGCCAAGGGCGAAGCGGCGTAATCGTTTTTGCATTGGTTAATGAACGAGTGGCCTCACGACGCGACCGCATTGATTAAAGACGACCCATCTCGTATACGCGAACATGATCCGGCTATGGGGAGCACCTATGCAGGCCTTGCGCACCATGTATCCTGAAGTCGAGCCTTATGAGAGCGGTACGCTCGATGTCGGCGATGGCCACACGATTTATTTTGAAAGAGTAGGGCGCCCCGGCGGTAAACCCGCCGTTTTTCTGCATGGCGGTCCCGGCGGCGGGATAAATCCTGATTATCGGCGGCTTTTCGATCCGGATCGTTATGATGTGATGCTTTTCGATCAACGAGGATGCGGTCAGTCCACACCTTATGCATCTTTGGAAGCCAACACGACATGGCATCTCGTGGCCGACATGGAACGGCTGCGCGAAATGGCCGGTGTCGATAAATGGCTGGTACTGGGCGGTTCATGGGGCTCGACCCTCGCGCTGGCTTATGCCCAAACCTATCCCCATCACGTGAGTGAACTTATCCTGCGAGGCGTCTACACGCTCACCAAGGCGGAACTGAATTGGTATTATCAGTTTGGCGTCTCGGAAATGTTTCCCGAGAAATGGGAAAAATTTCAGGCTCCCATTCCGGAGGAGGAGCGCGGCGATATGATTGCCGCCTATCGCAAACGTCTCACTTCCGCCGAACCCGAAGTGCGGATCGAGGCGGCGAAGGCTTGGACCCTTTGGGAAGGAGAAACCATTACGCTCCTGCCCAACCCCTTATTCTCGCAAACCTATGCCGACGGACACTTTGCGCTCGCTTTTGCCCGGCTGGAAAATCACTATTTTACTCATGATTGCTGGATGGAAGACGGCCAGCTTCTCCGTAATGCTCATCGTCTGGCAGGCATCCCCGGCACGATCGTCCATGGCCGTTATGATATGCCTTGTCCGGTCAAGAACGCTTATCTTCTTCACAAGGCATGGCCCGGATCGGAGTTCCATCTGGTGGAAGGCGCCGGCCACGCCACCACGGAACCGGGCATTCTTGATCAACTCATCAGGGCAACGGACCGATACGCAGGGAAATCTCCGGTCTAGAGACTTCATGGCATATGGCTTGGCCCGTGCGAATCTGCTTCCTACTTATGCGCTTCCTACTTATGCGCTTGACATCGATTTAGGAGTTCGCTGATGCCTTTCCGTTCCTCCAGGATTGCCGGCCTGCTGGCGGTGGCGATGACGGTTGCCGTTCTTTCGCTCCCCATGAACCCGTCTTTCGCGCAGGAGAAGAGCACAGGCGGGGCGCTCACTGATACGATCAAGGGTTTTCTCGGTGGAGATGATCCCAATACGGATAAGGCAGCGCTGTCTGCTTCGGCGCCGGCCGTGAAGACCGTTCCAGCGAGCCGCGCGGAGATCCAGTGGTCCTTCTCGCCGCTCGTCAAGAAGACCGCGCCCGCTGTCGTGAATGTCTATGCCGCGCGCGTTTCCACCCGGTCGCCCCTGGCCGGCGATCCGTTCTTCGAGCAGTTTTTTAACCGCCAACCCGGCCGCCGCCCGCGTGTCGAGGCTTCGCTGGGCTCCGGCGTGATCGTCGATCCTAGCGGCATCGTGGTGACCAACTATCACGTGATCAAGGGTGCGAATGACATCAAGGTGGCGCTTGCCGATGGGCGTGAGTTCGCAAGCCATATTTTGCTGATGGACGAAGAGACCGATCTGGCGATCCTGAAGCTCGATTCGAAGGAGGTTTTTCCGACCATTCCGCTCGCCAATTCGGACAATGTGGAGGTCGGCGATCTGGTGTTGGCGATCGGCAATCCCTTCGGTGTCGGGCAGACGGTAACGAGTGGCATCGTCTCGGCGCAGGCGCGCACACGGGTTGGCATTTCGGATCTCGACTTCTTCATCCAGACCGATGCGGCCATCAATCCGGGCAATTCCGGCGGCGCGCTCATCGGCATGGCGGGTGAGTTGATCGGCATCAACTCCGCGATCTTTTCGCGTTCCGGTGGCTCGGTCGGTATCGGCTTCGCCATCCCGTCGAACATGGTGCGCGCCGTTGTCGAAGCGGCGAAAAAGGGCGACAAGAGCTTCGCGCGCCCTTTCATAGGCGCGACGTTTCAGGCGGTTACGCCTGACGTTGCTGAAAGCCTAGGTCTTTCGCAACCCTATGGCGCGTTGGTCACGGCGCTTGACAAGGATGGGCCGTCGGAAAAGGCGGGGCTGAAGATAGGCGATCTTATCTTGTCAGCCAACGGCGCGCGCGTCGAAGACCCGGATTCCCTGCTTTATCGCACATTGACGGCGGGTGTCGGCAGCACGCTTACGCTGAATGTGCTGAGGGGGGCTGCGCAGCGCGAAGTGCCGGTGGTACTGGAAGTGCCGCCCAAGCCCGTCGCTGTCAATGCGCAACTGCTCGAAGAAAGCCCGCTCGCCGGCGCGGAGGTGGCCGACCTGACGCCGGCCATCGCCCGGCAGTTCCGCTTGCCCCACACGGCGCATGGCGTGGTGATCACCGGCCTGTACCAGGGCTCTCCGGCAACGCGGCTTAATTTGCACCAGGGCGATATCGTACGCCGCGTTAATGGCGTGGAGATCGGCTCGTTGGGAGAACTGACAAATGTTCTCGCCGCGGGAACAAGCCTCCTGTGGCGCTTCGAATTCGAGCGCAACGGCGCCATCATTCGACAATACATCCGCTAGTTCCTAGATATAGCATGGTCCCGAAAAGTTGCAGACTTTTCGGATAAGATTATGCGGCTTAACAGAGGCTCAAAGAGCCATGACAGACCTTTTCTCAGCCAGTGCCGATCCTCAGGCCGACCGCAACAGGCCGCTTGCCGACCGTATGCGCCCCCGCCACCTCTCAGAGGTGACGGGACAGGGGCATCTGACCGGTCCGGAGGGCACGCTCACCCGCATGATCGCATCGGGCGCCCTCGGCTCGATGATCTTTTGGGGGCCTCCCGGCACCGGCAAGACGACCGTTGCGCGGCTGCTCGCCGGCGAGACCAATCTCGCCTTCGAGCAGATATCGGCCATCTTTTCCGGCGTCGCCGATTTGAAAAAGGTCTTCGAGGCCGCCCGTATGCGCCGCATGTCCGGTCGCCAGACGTTGCTTTTCGTGGATGAAATCCATCGCTTCAACCGCGCGCAGCAGGATAGTTTCCTGCCCGTCATGGAGGACGGCACGGTTATCTTGATCGGCGCCACGACGGAAAATCCCTCCTTCGAGCTCAACGCCGCGCTGCTCTCCCGCGCCCGTGTGCTGACGTTTCACCCGCATGATGCGGAGAGCATCGCGACGCTTCTTGACCGCGCCGAGGAGAGCGAAGGGCGCAAGCTGCCGCTCGACGAGGAGGGCAGGGCGAGCCTTATCCGCATGGCGGATGGCGATGGCCGCGCGGCGCTGACGCTTGCCGAGGAGGTCTGGCGCGCCGCGCGCGAGGGCGAAACCTTCAATGCCGTTGAGTTGCAGGAGGTCGTGCAGCGCCGCGCGCCCGTCTATGACAAGAGCCAGGACGGCCATTACAATCTGATTTCCGCTTTGCACAAATCGGTGCGCGGCTCGGACCCGGACGCCGCGCTCTATTATCTTTGCCGCATGTTCGATGCGGGCGAAGATCCGCTCTTTCTTGGCCGGCGGCTGGTGCGTATGGCGTCCGAGGATATCGGCCTTGCCGATCCCCAGGCCCTCGTCATCGCCAACGCCGCCAAGGACGCCTATGATTATCTGGGCTCGCCCGAGGGCGAACTGGCGCTGGCGGAGGCCTGCGTCTATCTCGCGACCGCGCCGAAATCGAACGGTGTCTACACGGCCTACAAAGCCGCGATGCGCGCGGCGAAGGAAAACGGCTCGCTCGTACCGCCCAAGCACATCCTCAACGCGCCGACCAAGCTGATGAAAGGCGAGGGCTACGGCGCGGGCTACGCCTACGACCATGACCAGCCCGACGCCTTTTCCGGCCAGGACTATTTCCCCGAAGCCATGGGCCGGCGGACCTTTTACGATCCGCCGGAGCGCGGCTTCGAGCGGGAAATCCGCAAGCGGCTGGATTACTGGACCAAGCTGCGGCGGGAGCGGCAGGAAAGAGAGTAGACCGCGCCAGCGTGGTTTCACAAAAGGAATAAATATTGACAAGCCGGCATTTCCATCCTCTCGTAGACGATCAATAGTTTGTGAAAAGGGGAAAGAGATGAGATTCGGCAAGAAAATGCGCCGGTTTTCGATTGGCGCCGTCCTTGGTTCTCTGGTGTTGGCAGCGGGGTTCGCCGTGGCCCAGACACCGGCCTTCTTCCGCATCGGAACCGGCGGCACCGCCGGAACCTACTATCCAATCGGCGGTTTGATCGCCAATGCCATTTCCGGTCAGGGTGATAAGGGAGTACCGGGTCTGGTCGCCACCGCTGTGTCCTCCAACGGGTCGGTTGCCAATATCAATGCGATCAAGAGCGGCTCACTGGAATCCGGCTTCACCCAGTCGGACGTTGCCTTTTGGGCTTATACCGGGACCGGTCTTTACGAGGGGAAGGGTAAGGTCGAGGATTTGCGTCTGATCGCGACGCTCTATCCCGAAACCATCCATATCGTTGCCCGCAAGGATGCGGGAATCAAATCGGTGGCTGATCTCAAGGGCAAGCGCGTCTCGATCGATGAGCCGGGTTCCGGCACCATCGTCGATGCCCGGATCGTGCTGGAAGCCTATGGCCTGACGGAAAAGGATATCAAGGCGGAGCATCTGAAACCCGGACCGTCAGGCGAACGCTTGCAGGACGGCGCACTGGATGCCTATTTCTTCGTTGGTGGCTACCCGACCGGCGCCATCTCGGAACTCGCCACCTCGAAAGGCATCTCCCTGGTGCCGATTTCCGGTCCCGAAGCCGACAAGCTTCTCGAAAAATACAAGTTCTTTTCCAGGGATGTCGTCCCGGCTGATACTTATAAGGGCGTAGGGGAGACGAAGACCCTCTCCGTCGCCGCCCAATGGGTGACGAGCGCCAAGCAGCCGGACGATCTCATCTACAACATCACCAAGGTGATGTGGGATAACGCGACCCGTTCCGCGCTCGATGCCGGTCACGCCAAAGGCAAGATGATCACGCTCCAGAATGCCGTCACTAGCCTTGGCATTCCGCTGCATCCGGGTGCGGAGCGTTTTTACAAGGAAGCGGGCGTTCTGAAGTAAGATCACCGGCAGCATGGTCAGGAAGGCCCGGAATGATTGCCGGGCCTTCACCTTTTCAAACAATGATAAAACAACAATGAGGGCGAACGGAGCATACCTAAATGGCGACACATCAGACACCCTTGCCATCTCCCATGGAACTGGACGAAGCCAAAGCGCGGGAGCTTGAGGAAAAGTTCGATTCCGAGATCCGTTTCCGCCCGCTGGCGCCTGCTGCCGCCCGCCTGGTCGGCACCCTTCTCGTCGCGCTGTCCATCTTCCATTATTACACCGCCGGCTTTGGTCTTCTGCCCGAAATGATCCATCGCGGCATCCATCTGTCATTCGTGCTCGGCCTCGTCTTTCTGGTTTTCCCCTTTACCCGCAAAGGCTACGACCGGCCTGCCGCCGCCAGCCTGCTGAGGCCGCTCGGCATATCCATCATCGACTGGCTGCTGGCCATCGGCGCGGTTGTGGCGGTATTGCACGTGCCGCTCATTCCGCTGGACGATCTCGCCTTCCGCGTCGGCAATCCAACCACCTCGGATGTCATTCTGGGCGGTCTGCTGATCCTTCTTCTGCTCGAGGCGACACGCCGTTCGGTCGGCTGGCCGCTGCCGATCATCGCGCTGATTTTCATGGCGTATGCGATCTATGGACCGTCCATGCCCGGCATATTGGTCCATCCCGGCGCGACCGTTCCACAGCTCATCGACCATCTTTACCTGACGACGCAAGGCATCTATGGCATCGCGCTCGGTGTCGTCGCGACTTACGTCTTCCATTTCGTGCTGTTCGGCGTTTTTGCCACGCGCATCGGATTGGGCCAGCTCTTCCTCGATTGCGCCGCCTGGGTCGCCGGCCGCTTTGCCGGCGGTCCGGCAAAGGTCTCGATCTTCGGATCGGCGCTGTTCGGCATGATTTCCGGCTCCTCCGTCGCCAATACCGTCACCGTCGGCTCGCTGACGATCCCGGCCATGAAGCGGCTCGGCTACAAACCGCATTTCGCCGCAGCGGTCGAGGCGGCATCCTCGACCGGGGGACAGATCATGCCTCCGATCATGGGAGCGGCCGCCTTCCTGATGGTCGAATTTCTCAACCTGCCTTATACGACCATCGTCCTCGCCGCGATCGTTCCGGCCTTCATGCATTTCTTCGGCGTGCTGATCCAGGTGCATTTCGAGGCCAAACGCACGGGACTGCGGGGCATGACGCCGGAGGAAATGCCCGACCTCAAGGCTGCCTTCAAGCGCGACTGGCCGACGGTCATCCCGCTGGTGGTGCTGCTCACCGTTCTCCTGTCCGGCTATACGCCCTATCTGGCGGCATTCTGGGGTATCACGCTGTGCGTTGCGGTGGGACTTCTCAATCCGCGCAGGCGCATGTCGATTGTCGAGGTTTTCGAAGGCTTGCGCGATGGCGCAAAATACGCGCTGGCGGTGGGCGCGGCTGCGGCGACCGTCGGCATCATCGTCGGCGTGGTGACGCTAACGGGCGTCGGGTTCAAGATTTCCTATATCGTCACGACGACCGCGGCGCAGCTGGCGGGCTGGTTCGATACTTTTATCCCGGCTGCCATGGCAAGCCCGCACGCACTGACATTGCTGTTCACGCTGATCATGACCGGCCTCGTCTGCATCCTGATGGGCTGCGGCATTCCCACCACGGCCAATTACATCATCATGGCGACGATCGCAGCCCCGGCGCTCGGCCTGCTTGGCGTCGAGCCGATCGTGGCGCATTTCTTCGTCTTCTATTATGGCGTGCTCGCCGACATCACACCGCCGGTGGCGCTGGCGGCTTACGCCGCGGCCGGTATGGCGGGGGCGGATCCGTTCAGGACCGGCAATACCGCCTTCCGCTTGGGGTTGGGCAAGGTATTGGTGCCCTTCGTCTTCGTGTTCTCGCCGTCGCTGCTGCTGGTGACGTCGGATTTCACATGGCCGGCATTTTTCACTGCCCTGATAGGCTGCATAATCGGCATCACCTGCCTTGGCGCCGCCCTTTCCGGCTTCCTGCTGGTGCGGACGAAAATCTGGGAACGGTTCCTGCTGATTCTGGCGTCCGTTCTGCTTATCGCTCCCGAAATCTATTCATCGCTTTTGGGGGTGGTGCTGATCGTCCCGGTGCTCATCAGGCACATCGTAAGCGCGCGGCACTCCCCGGTGCCCGCATGATGCCCGAACCTAGGGTCTGTCAGGACTCCACTGAAACGCTGATAAGGAAGGCGCATAGTCCTGCCGTCATTCTCGGGCTTGTCCCGAGAATCTGCCATAAAGAAAAAGATAAGCGATTACCGTCCTGACAGATTAGGCCACGGTAGATTCTCGGGACAAGCCCGAGAATGACGGCGAGAGGGGCGCTGTTTCAAGCTAGTTCTGACAGACTCTAGAGCATTTCACTTTTGGATGGAACGATACTTTTTTGTCGGGTGCGGCAACTTCACCGTTGAGGCATGGATTCCTGTGACAAGCACAGGAATTGTCTGTTTGTTTCATGCTTAATTGGCGCTGAGGCTGGATGTGGATCGCCTGTCGGTCGCGCGCGCAGCGACATGGCCATGAAGATCGAGATACGCCGCGTGTTCGAAGCGAACTTCCGGGTCTATGGCGTGCGCAAGGTCTGGCGGCAATTGAAGCGGGAGGGCTTCGAAATTGCCCGGTGCACCGTCTCTCGGCTCATGAGAACGATGGGGCTTCAGGGTGTCATTCGTGGCAAGTCGGTCCGCACCACCGTCAGCGACAAGGCGGCGCCATGCCCGCTCGACCATGTAAACCGCCAGTTCAAAGCTCCCGCGCCCAACAGGCTCTGGATTTCTGATTTTACGTATGTGGCCATCTGGCAGGGCTGTTACGCCGCGATCGGCGCACCAGCTAAATCGCTGGCCGCGCGGACATAAGCTTTGCGGTTATTGGGATTGCGGATATGCGCGGTAAAGAATTCAAGGAAACGCACACGCAGGTTCGCCGGCCGCCGATAAGCGCCGGCCTAACGTATTCAGATGGAAGCGGGGGAAGCTGGCTCACAGGGCAGCCCGAAGCCGCACACGCTCAGCAGTGGAAAGTCGCTGCGCGACGGCGATCAGCAGATCACCGATCGTGCGATCATCCAGTGCCGAGTCATCAGCGCTGCGACTCTGATAATAGTCGTTGGTAACGTTGATCCGAAAAGCGGAACTGGGAGGCTTGCCGTACTGGCCGAGGAAAGCCGTCAAAGCTTCACTCAGCTCTTCATAGAGTTCGTCATCTTCGGGCACTTGGGTGAACCAGGACTGAAGCTGCTTTTCGGTCCGCCGACCGTTGCGGGGCTCGTCGTTGACGTATTCTGCAGCGGTCATGTCCTTATAGCCGCAAAATTTGGACGGGCCGAAAAGCCACGATCCGGTATTATCCAGATAGGCGTACCACGCGCGCGCGAAGGCAAGACGGCGTTGAAGTTCGGTGCTTGTGTCCAACTCCGCCTTAAAGTTCTCGATGTTGCGAATAGCTTGGGTCAGAGTGGGGACGATGGTCGACATGAGAATATCCTTCTTGCAAAACGTGAACTTCATGTTGTTCGTGCATTATATGTATTTGTTTATGGAAACTATGTCAACATCTTCACGAATAAAATGTACAAGATTCCGATGCCGCGCTCCTGATCTGATAAAGGCCACTACACTACGTTGTAGTGGCCATCAAAGACATGCCGCTCTTTCGGGCCTCCGGCAAAGCCGGCGCGGTTCACCCTCCTCTTCCGTCATTCCTGTGCTTGTCACAGGAATCCATGCCTCAACCTATCCATTCACGACAACGGCGCAAAAGGACACCAAGCGATTCCATCAAAAGAGGAAGCTCTCTAAGGACCCGTCCGCAAATAACTGAGCGAACCGGATAAGTCATTACGAGCCTAAAGGGAAACCAGCCAGGCGAAAAATCAAACGCCCTATGATTCAGCTATTTGCGGACGGGCCCTAAGATCAGTTACCTGTGATAAAAACAAAAAACCCGGCGGAGGAATATTCGCCGGGTTTTTGAATTTTTAATGGGGGTGACGTTACGCCGCCGCGCCCTTCACCGGGAACGGCATCACATTGCTTGTTTCCTTCTCCGCCGTGTCCTCTGCAAGCAGACCGCCGGCGCGCAGCAGGGCGGCAAAGCGGCCGTTCTGGGCGGCGAGTTCGTCGAACTTGCCGGCTTCCACCAGACGGCCCTTGTCAAGGAACAGCACGAGGTCGGCATTGCGCACGGTCGACAGGCGGTGAGCGATGATGAACGTCGTACGGTTGCTGGAGAGATCGTCGATCGCGTTCTTCACCTGCGCCTCGGTTTCGACGTCGAGCGCGCTCGTCGCCTCATCGAGAACCAGGATTGGCGCGTTTTTCAGCACAGCGCGGGCAATCGCCAGGCGCTGCCTCTCGCCGCCCGAAAGCTGAGAACCACGCTCGCCGACAACCGTGTCGTAACCGGCACTCTTGGAGAGAATGAAATCATGCGCCGCCGCCGCTCGCGCCGCGGCGTGGACGTCCTCGTTGGAAGCGTCGGTGCGGCCAATGCGGATATTATCCTCGATCGAGCGGTTGAACATGCCCGCATCCTGGAAAACCGTGGCGATGGCATGGCGCAGCGAATGGCGGCTGATTTCGCGGGTATCCACGCCATCGATCAGGATACGCCCATGCTGCGGATCGTAAACGCGCTGCAGGAGATTGATCAGCGTCGTCTTGCCGGCACCCGTAGGCCCGACGATGGCGATGGTCTGCCCCGCCTTCGCCTCGAAGGATACGTCATAGACGCCTTGGCCGGAATTGGCGAACTCGAAGTTCACATTGTCAAAGACGATATTGCCCTCGATGTGATCGATCTGACGGGCGGACGCCGGCTCTTCGCGGTCGGCTGTCGCCTCTTCCATCTCGAAAAATTCTTCCAGCTTCGCGCGGGCCGTCACCGTCTGGTTGACGAAATTGCTGACCTGGTCGAGACGGCCGATCATCAACTGGGCAAAGCCGATGAATGCAACGACTTCACCGACGCGCAGCTCCCCCTTGGTGACGAGATAGGCGCCAAGAAGCAGCACGATAATCATCGAAATGGTGGACGCCATCCGGTTGAGGCCGCTGGCCAGCGCCCACCAGTTGAGAACCGGATTCTGCGTCTGCAACAGGCGGGTCGCATATTGCTGGAGCGAACGGGCCTCTTCGGTGATACGGTTATAGCTTTGCAGCACGGCGACATTGCTGATCGAGTCGCTGACATGCTCGAACACCTTGTGATGGTGGCGCTCCACAGCGGCCTGTCCATCCTTGGTCTTGCGCATGACCAGCTGGCCGATCATCACATAAATGACGCCGAGAACGACGAGAACAAGCGACAGGCGCAAATCCATAGTCATCGCGGTCGGCACGAGAATGCCCAGCGCCACGATGGTGCTCAGATGGTTGCGCAGGAACTCCAGCCACAGGCTGGAGAGCGAATCCGTGGCGCGGATCAGCGTATGCAGCGCATTCGAAGTGCCGCGCTGGTGATGCCAGCCGAGCGGCATGGTGATGAGGCGCTCGAAAGAATCCGAGAGAACGCTCAGGCGGCGCTTGTGCGCCAGCCTGTCAGCGCCGAGCGATACCAGCACGAAGGCAACGACATTGAACACGCCGAGACCGGCCCACATCGCCAGCGTCGGAAGGATCGCAGTCTTGTCGGAAATGGAATCGATCACCCGGCCAAACAGGATCGGCTCAGCCACCGTTATCAGCGCCAGCACCATGTTGGCGGCGCATATCAGGATGGTTGTCCGCTTTTCAGCGCCCAGATACCGCAGCGATCGCCAGTAAACGCTTAGCAAGGACAATTTGCCACTCCAACGGTTCGAGGATATTCCCGGCGCGCGAAAGCGTCGCAATACTCCATCGAAATAGGTAGTGAGGGTTTCGCTATTAGTGAAACCATAATTTGCAACGTCCTGTAACTGGCCGTGATCAAAGGATTTTTCCTGTCCGGCTGATTCATCGCATTAACTCCGTTACATCGGCAGGAGAGCTCCTGCCAAGCTTGGCGATTGCGCCTGTGGGTGATAGACGGGGCGGTGCAATAACAGGTTTGGAAAATATGGCAGGCGTAGAGCAAAAGACGGTGGATGCGGACGAGACGGGAATGCGGCTCGACCGCTGGTTCAAGGTGCATTATCCCGGCTTGGGTTTCGGACATCTGCAAAAGCTGCTGCGTTCGGGCCAGATCCGCGTCGATGGCGGCCGCGCCAAGGCCGATACAAGGGTCCAGCCCGGACAGTCCATCCGTGTTCCGCCGCTGGGTGTGGATGAAAAGGCCCCGGGCCCGCTGACAGGCCGCACCATACGCGGACAGGAAGACGGCGATGTGCTGGCGCAGATGCTGCTTTTTGAAAACGAGAAGGTCTATGTCTTCAACAAGCCCGCCGGCCTTGCCGTGCAGGGCGGATCCGGCGTTGTGCGCCATGTCGATGACATGCTGGAAGCCTGGCGCAACAAAAAAGGGGAAAAGCCCCGGCTGGTGCACCGGCTCGACCGGGATACATCGGGTGTTTTGGTGGTGGCCAAAACCCGCGGCGCCGCGCAGGCGCTCACCAAGGCCTTCCGCGAGCGCGATACCAAGAAGACCTATTGGGCCCTGGTGAGAGGGGTTCCGCGCAAACGCGAGGACAAGATTTCCACTTGGCTGGTCAGGGAAGCAACGCCCGACGGCGACCGGATGCGGATATGCGAGCATGGCGAGCCGGATGCCGACCACGCCGTTTCCTATTACCGCGTCATCGAGGCTGCTGGCCGCGCGCTGACCTGGCTTGAGATGGAGCCCTATACCGGGCGGACGCACCAGTTGCGCGTTCATGCCGCCCATATCGGCAATCCGATCATCGGCGACCCCAAATATTTCGAGGCCGACCAGAACTGGGATTTTCCCGGCGGTCTCCAGAACCGCCTGCATCTCCATGCGCGGCGCATCCGTATTCCCAACCCCGGCGGAGGCATCATAGACGTGACCGCGCCCCTGCCGCCGCATATGGTACAGAGCTGGAACCTGCTCGGATTCAGCGAAACGCTGGCGGATATGGAATAATGCGGCTCGTCCTGTTCGATTGCGACGGAACGCTGGTCGATAGCGCGGGCGTCATTCATCGCTGCATGGCGCGAACCTTTGCCGAGGCCGGCATAGCTGAGCTCGATGAGGCGGCGACGCGCTCGGTCATCGGCCTTTCGCTCGATCATGCAATTGCCCGGCTTCTGAAGTGTGATATCGATGCGTCGGTTCTGGCGTTGGCGCAGCGATACAAGGATCATTTCGTCGCCATGCGTGGCGAGCCGGACTTTGCCGAACCGGCGTTCCCCGGCGTTCCGGAGCTGATCGCCGAATTGGCGCGCCGCGATGATATCGTCATCGGCATGGTCACCGGCAAATCGCGGCGGGGCGTACGCAAGGTTCTGGAAATGCATGGGCTGACCGAGCATTTCATGGTGGTGCGGACAGCGGACGATTGCCCATCGAAGCCGCATCCGGCGATGGTGCTGGAAAGCTGCGTGGAAGCAGGCTTCAACCCATCCGCCGCTCTCGTCATAGGCGACGCCATCTACGATATGGAGATGGCGCGCGCGGCAGGGGCACTCGCGGTAGGCGTTTCGTGGGGCTATCATACGCCGGAAGCGCTGCGTGCAACCGGCGCGCACCATGTGCTCGATGTGCCGGCCGATTTGCTGGCGGTGCTTGAAAACCAACAAAGGCTGCTCGATGCGTGACATTCTGAACGATCTCGAAAACGGCGAAGGGCCCGATCCCATGCGCCGCGCGCAGGAAGCGATGCGGACGCCGCTGCCGAAGAAATTCTATACGGCCGTCACCGTGGCTGAAGCCGATGGCGGCTATGGCGTCTATCTCGACGGCAAGCCGGTCCGCACACCGGGACGCCGCGCGCTCATCCTGCCGACGTCAGCCGCGGCGCAGATCGTCGCCGACGAGTTCGCCCTCCAGCAAAAAATCATCGATCCCGCCCAAATGCCCGCAACCCGTCTCGCCAATACGGCGATCGATGGCGTGGCGGACGATCCTCAAGCGGTGGTGGAAGATCTCTTGCGCTTTGTCGCCTCCGACATGCTGTTTTACCGGGCCGATGCGCCGGAAGAGCTGGTCAAGCGGCAGGCGGAAGGCTGGGACCCGCTCATCGATTGGGCTTCGTCCGCCTTGAACGCGCATTTCATTCTTGCGGAAGGGGTGATGCATGTCGCCCAGCCGCGCGAGGCGCTGGCGGCCTTCGGAGTGCATATAAAAGCTTTTTCCGATCCGATCGCCCTTGCCGCGCTTCATACCATGACGACACTGACGGGATCGGCCATCCTGGCGCTTGCCATCGCCAGAGGCGAAATCGGGGTCAGGGAGGGCTGGAAGCTCGCGCATCTCGATGAGGACTGGACCGTCGAGCACTGGGGCGAGGACGCTGAGGCGCAAGCGCGGCGCGCCGCGCGCGAGGAGGAGATGATGGCGGCAGCCGCGATGCTTGCCGCAACCTCTTCATCTTGATGTCTATAATACGCCTCGTTTCGCTGCTGATATCCCTAGAGCGCCGCGCATCCGATTGGATGCGCAAAGGACGCTCTAGCACTTTGAAATGCTGCATAATTTTATCCTTAAATCGAATCCGATTTAAGGAATTATGCAGAGGCAAGGCTCGAACAGAGGAGTTGTCCGATGTCCCGTCCTTATATGTGCCTGGCGCTGACTTTCATCGCTGTGCTGGTTTCGTCACTCCATCCCTACGACACTCCGCAGGACACGGAGACGATGCCCGCGACACCGGAAGAGCACGCAAAGCCCTCTATCTCTCGCGGCAAAAAATAGGTTCCTCCCAAGGCTAGAACCCGCCCAAACAAAAACCCCGGCATCCATGATGCCGGGGTTTTTTGTGGCTAAACAAAAGCTTGGAGCAGAATGCCAATTGCATCCCGCTACAAAGCCGATGATCAGACCGAGTAGTACATGTCGTATTCGACCGGATGCGGCGTCGTCTCGTAACGCATCGTCTCCGCCATCTTCAGCTCGATGAAGGCGTCGATCTGGTCGTCGTCGAACACGCCGCCGGCCTTCAGGAAGCCGCGATCCTTGTCGAGGCTCTGCAGCGCTTCACGCAAGGAACCGCAGACAGTCGGGATCTTCTTGAGTTCCTTCGCCGGCAGGTCGTAGAGATCCTTGTCCATGGGCTGGCCCGGATGGATCTTGTTCTTGATGCCGTCGAGACCGGCCATCAGAAGGGCCGCAAAGCCGAGATAGGGATTCGCCGCCGGATCGGGGAAGCGGACTTCCACGCGCTTTGACTTCGGCGACGAGCCGAACGGAATGCGGCAGGAAGCGGAACGGTTGCGCGCCGAATAGGCGAGCAGCACCGGCGCCTCATAGCCCGGAACCAGACGCTTGTAGGAGTTGGTCGACGGGTTGGTAAAGGCGTTGATTGCCTTGGCGTGCTTGATGACGCCGCCGATGAAGAACAGGCAGTTCTCGGAAAGGCCCGCATATTCATTGCCGGCGAAGGTCGGCTTGCCATCCTTCCAGATCGACATGTGGACGTGCATGCCCGAACCGTTGTCGCCGAAGATCGGCTTCGGCATGAAGGTCGCCGTCTTGCCGTAGGCATTGGCTACCTGGTGCACGACATACTTGTAGATCTGCATCTTGTCGGCGTTGCGGACCAGCGTGTCGAACTTGAGGCCGAGTTCGTGCTGCGCTGCAGCCACTTCGTGGTGATGCTTCTCGACCGTCACGCCCATTTCGGTGAGAACGGTGAGCATTTCGGAGCGCATGTCCTGCGCGCTATCGACAGGCGGAACCGGGAAATAGCCGCCCTTGACGCGCGGACGGTGGCCGAGATTGCCCGTCTCGTAATCGGTGTCGTCATTCGACGGCAGTTCAGTCGAGTCGAGCTTGAAGCCGGTGTTGTACGGATCGACCTTGTACTTGACGTCGTCGAAGACGAAGAATTCGGCTTCCGGGCCGACGAAGATGGTGTCGCCGATGCCGAGCGACTTGAGGTATGCTTCCGCCTTCTTGGCGGTGGTGCGCGGGTCGCGGTTATAGGCCTCGCCGGAGACCGGATCGAGAATGTCGCAGATCACGACCATCGTGGACTGGGCGAAGAACGGATCGATATGCGCGGTCTCGACATCGGGCATCAGCACCATGTCGGACTCGTTGATGGCCTTCCAGCCGGCGATCGAGGAACCGTCGAACATCACGCCGTCGGTGAACATTTCCTCGTCGACCATGCCGACGTCCATCGTCACATGCTGCAGCTTGCCCTTCGGGTCCGTGAAGCGGAGATCAACGAACTTTACGTCGTTGTCCTTGATCTGTTTTAGAATGTCATTTGCAGTCGTCATTTCTTTTTTTCCTCATTAGAGCACGATCCAGAACCGAAGGCCGGTGCAAGATGCTGGCATGTTTTCGGATAAGATCATGCGGATAAACAAGCACTTAAGATGCAGGATGTTCTATTCACTTAAATGCATCCTGCTCCAACACGACGATGGATGATGGGCGTTAGCATGATCCCGAAAAGTTGCAGACTTCCAGGTAAGATCATGCGGCTAAACAAAAACTCAGACCGCGTCGATGCCGGACTCGCCGGTGCGGATGCGGATGACTTCCTCGATGTTGGAAACAAAGATCTTCCCGTCGCCGATCCGGCCGGTCTGCGCCGCCTTGCGGATCGCCTCGATCGCTGCTTCCACGGATTCGTCGCCCAGAACGACTTCCACCTTCACCTTCGGCAGGAAGTCCACGACATATTCAGCCCCGCGGTAGAGTTCCGTATGGCCTTTCTGGCGTCCGAAACCTTTGGCCTCGGTGACCGTGATGCCTTGAAGACCGACTTCCTGAAGGGCTTCCTTCACTTCGTCGAGCTTGAATGGTTTGATGATGGCTTCGATCTTTTTCATCAGCGGACTCCGCTTTCCCTTAGAGAGAAACGGACCTTGCGCCCGTTTCGCCCTAAAGCAAGCAGGAACCATGCCAAAATGATGACGGTTTGCCCGGTTTCGCGATTTATCTGCGGCAGCGCTGAAAAACAGGTGGAAATGTTTCAGGACTCCCGGTGAATGTGTAAGCGACGCTGTTGATAGCGCGCATATGCGGCGCCAAACTGGGCAGAAGATGGGCATTTTGCATAAGAAATAGTCACGAGAGCATGATCCCGAACCAAGGTCAGCTGCAGGTCGTCATTCTCGGGCTTGTCCCCGAGAATCTGCCATAAGAAAAAAGAAAAACAATTTCCGTTCTGACAATCAGACCTCAGTAGATTCTCGGGACAAGCCCGAGAATGACGGCCAGAGGAACGCTGTTTCAAGCTAACCCTGACAAACTCTAAAGGATGCGCCCCATGCCTGAGCCGACATGCTTCGAGAACACACCGGAACTCTGGCGGGCGAGTTGGCCCAGGCTGGCGGTCGATACGCATAAATACCGGCGCGGGCACGTCGCCGTATTTTCCGGCGGCCTTGCCTCGACGGGCGCGGCAAGGCTCGCCGCGCGGGCGTCGGCGCGCATCGGGGCAGGGGCGGTGACCGTGCTGTCACCACCGGATGCGATACTTGTCCATGCCGTGCATCTGACCAGCATCATGCTGCGCAAGACGGAGACGGTCGCCGATGCCTGCGCTTTCATCAGGGACCGTAAGGTTCGCGCCGCCGTCTTGGGACCGGGCTTTGGGGATGACCCCAAAATTTACGCTCTGGTTCCGGCGCTGCTCGACCGGCGGCGCTCGGGAGAAGAGTTCCATGGGCTGGTGCTCGACGCCGACGGGTTGACCGCGTTCGAGGATAATCCGGACGCTCTGTTTCAGGCTGCTGAGAAGAAAGGCGCGAATGCGCTGGTGTTGACGCCGCACGAGGGAGAATTCCATCGCCTGTTTCCCGCGATTGCCGAGGATACGGGGTTGTCGAAGCTCGATAAGGTAAGGGCGGCGGCAAGAAGCGCCAATGCGATCGTGGTCTACAAGGGACCGGACACGGTGATCGCCGCGCCGGATGGCCGGGTCGCGATCAACATGAACGGCACACCGCTGCTGGCAACCGCTGGATCAGGCGATGTGCTGGCAGGCATGGCGGCCGGCCTCATCGCGCAAGGCATGCCAGCCTTCGAAGGCGCCGCAGCCGCCGTATGGCTGCATGCCGATGCTGCAAGGCGGTTCGGTCAGGGGCTGATCGCGGAAGACCTGCCGGGAATGCTGCCTGAGGTGCTGCGGGCACTGGCGAAAGAATAGAAAAGCACCGCCTCATATAAAACAAGGATTTAACACCATTCTCTGAATCAATCAGAAAGAGACTTCTCGCGCCACTTCAACCCGCGGCTTCGATCCGCTCCATGAATGCCCGCGCAGCGTTGGGCGCGCGAACCTTGCCCTCGTGGATGAAATACACAAACACGTCGCGCGGCTTTTGCGATACTCCGTGCTGCGCGTCCGCATAGGTCAGATCATCAGGCGCTCCGCCCTCGGCCCAAAGCTGCGCCCGCTCGGCCCAGCCTCCAAGCGCCGCCGGCGCATAAGCCGTGGGAATATCGTCATCGCCCTTCTGCAATCGCGCATAGACGAAATCGGCGGTGATGTCGGCGATTTCAGGATAGTCGAAATGCTCCGCATAGGTGATCGCCACGCCATATTTGCGGGCGAGCGACACGAATTCCGGCACCGCGAATGAGGGATGGCGGACCTCGACCGTATGGCGCAACCTCAAGCCGCCCTGCTTTTCAGGCAGGAGCGCGAGGAAGGCACCGAAATCGACCTCATCGAATTTCTTCGTCGGCGCGAATTGCCAGAGGATTGGTCCAAGATGCGACCCCAACTCCGTGATGCCCTGCGTAAGAAACCGCTCGATCGATTCACCCGCTTCCGCCAGCACGCGCCGATTGGTGATGAACCGGTTTCCCTTCAATGAGAAGACAAACCCATCCGGCACCTCGCTCGCCCATTTGGCGAAGGTTTCCGGCTTCTGCGAGCCGTAATAAGTGCCGTTGACCTCGATGGTCGGCATCTGCCGGCTGGCATATTCGAGCTGACGCCTCTTGGGCAGATCGTCCGGATAGAACGTCCCCTCCCAAGGCGCGAAGGTCCAGCCGCCGATGCCTGCCCGTATCGTGCCCTTATTTGCCACGGCCTTTTCTCCTGTTCAGAGGGATTCTAAGAGAGGTCGGCGGGACAGTACCCCCTCTGTCCTGCCGGACATCTCCCCCTCAAGGGGGGAGATTGGCCTTCATTGATGGCGGCGCTTCATCTTGCAACGCCTACGGTTAGCGAAATCTCCCCCTTGGGGGGGGTGCCCGGTAGGGCAGAGGGGGGGCCTCGCGGCACACTCAATTACTCCGCCGCTTCCGCCTTGCCCCTCGGACGCCGCTCGAGCAGCTCCTTGAGGTACCGTCCCGTATAGGAGCGTGGCTGCTTCACGATATCCTCCGGCCGACCCACCGCGACGATCTCTCCGCCGCCATCGCCGCCCTCAGGGCCAAGGTCAATCACCCAGTCGGCGGTCTTGATGACCTCCAGATTGTGCTCGATCACCACCACCGTGTTGCCCTGGTCGACGAGCTCATGCAGCATTTCCAGGAGTTTCGCCACATCGTGGAAGTGCAGGCCGGTCGTCGGCTCGTCGAGGATATAAAGTGTGCGCCCTGTGGAGCGCTTCGAAAGCTCTTTGGCGAGCTTGACGCGCTGCGCCTCGCCGCCTGAAAGCGTCGTCGCCTGCTGGCCCACTTTGATATAGCCAAGCCCGACATCGAACAGCGCCTGCAGCTTGTCGCGCACGCCGGGCACGGCGGAGAAAAACTCCGTGCCTTCCTCCACAGTCATGTCGAGCACATCGGCGATGGATTTGCCCTTGAAGGTGACGTCCAGCGTCTCGCGATTGTAGCGCTTGCCGTGGCAGACATCGCAGGTGACATACACATCCGGCAGGAAGTGCATCTCGATCTTGATGACGCCGTCGCCCTGACAGGCCTCGCAGCGGCCGCCCTTGACGTTGAAGGAGAAGCGCCCCGGCTGGTAGCCGCGCGCCTTCGCCTCCGGCAGGCCGGCGAACCAATCGCGGATCGGCGTGAACGCGCCGGTATAGGTGGCGGGGTTGGAGCGCGGCGTCCGGCCAATCGGCGATTGGTCGATGTCGATCACCTTGTCCAGATGTTCCAGCCCGTCGATCCGGTCATGCTCCGCCGGATGCTCACGCGATCCCATGATGCGGCGCGAGGCCGCCTTGAACAGCGTCTCGATCAGGAATGTCGATTTGCCGCCGCCCGAAACGCCGGTCACGCAAGTAAACGTGCCGAGTGGAATTTCGGCGGAGACACTCTTCAAATTATTGCCGCGCGCACCCACCACCTTGATGCGCTTGGTTTTCGAAACCGGGCGGCGCTCGCCGGGAACCGCCACCTCCCTGGTACCCGATAAATATTGCCCGGTCAGCGATTTCGGGTTCGCCATGATTTCGTCCGGCGTGCCTTCGGCGATCACCTCGCCGCCATGGATTCCGGCCGCTGGCCCCATATCCACCACATAATCGGCCGTCAGGATCGCATCTTCGTCATGCTCGACCACGATGACCGTGTTGCCCAGATCGCGCAAATGCCGCAGCGTGTCGAGAAGCCGTGCATTGTCGCGCTGGTGCAGGCCGATCGACGGCTCGTCCAGCACATAGAGCACACCGGTCAGGCCCGAACCGATCTGCGAGGCAAGCCGGATGCGCTGGCTTTCGCCGCCCGAAAGCGTGCCGGAATTGCGCGAAAGCGTCAGGTAATCGAGGCCGACATCATTGAGAAAGCGCAGGCGTTCGCGAATTTCCTTGAGGATGCGCGCGGCAATCTCATGCTGCTTTTCGTTGAATGTCGCGTCGATATCGCGGAACCAGGCATCCGCCTTGCGGATCGACATTTCCGTGATCTGGCCGACATGCAGCCCGCCGATCTTGACGGCGAGCGCCTCCGGTTTCAGGCGATAGCCATTGCAGGCGGGGCAGGGCGTCGATGACATGAAGCGCTCGATCTCCTCGCGCGACCATGCCGAATCCGTCTCCTTCCACCGCCGCTCCAGATTGGGGATAACACCTTCGAAGGTCTTGGTGGTCTTGTAGGCGCGCAGGCCGTCATCATAGGAAAAGGTGATTTCCTTGGTGCCGGTGCCATAAAGGATGGCTTTTTGCGCCTCCTCGGAAAGATCGCGCCAGCGCGCGCCAGGCTTGAAGCCATAGGCCTCGCCCAGCGCTTCCAGCGTCTGGTTGTAATAGGGCGAAGAAGACTTGGCCCATGGGGCGATCGCGCCGTTTTTCAGGACGGCATTCTCATCCGGCACGATCAGGTTAGGGTCTATGGCCTGATGCGTGCCGAGCCCGTCGCAACTCGGGCAAGCGCCGAATGGATTGTTGAAGGAGAAAAGCCGCGGCTCGATTTCGGAAATAGTGAAGCCGGAAACGGGGCAGGCGAATTTTTCCGAAAACAGCAGCCGCTCATGCGTCTCGTTGGCGGATTTGTTGGCGGCGCCACCTTCCGCGGTTTCCTCCCGCGGCAGCGGCTTGTCGGCGAATTCGGCGATGGCCAACCCATCGGCCAGCTTGAGACACGTCTCAAGACTATCCGCCAGCCGCGAGGCGAGATCGGGGCGCACCACGACACGGTCCACCACCACATCGATGTCGTGCTTGTACTTTTTGTCGAGCGCGGGCACCTCGGCGATCTCATAAAAGGTGCCGTCCACCTTGACGCGCTGAAAGCCCTTCTTTTGCAGCTCCGCCAGCTCTTTTTTATATTCGCCCTTGCGCCCGCGCACGACAGGCGCGGTGATATAGAGCCGTGTGCCTTCCTCCAGCGCCAGGACGCGGTCGACCATCTGGCTCACTGTCTGACTCTCGATCGGCAGCCCGGTCGCAGGTGAATAGGGCACGCCCACGCGCGCGAAGAGCAGGCGCAGATAGTCATAGATTTCCGTGACGGTGCCCACGGTGGAGCGCGGATTGCGGCTCGTCGTCTTCTGCTCGATGGAGATGGCGGGAGAAAGCCCATCGATCTGGTCGACATCCGGCTTCTGCATCATCTCCAGAAACTGGCGCGCATAGGCCGAAAGGCTCTCGACATAGCGCCGCTGTCCCTCGGCATAGATCGTATCGAAGGCGAGCGAGGACTTGCCCGACCCTGATAGGCCCGTCATCACGGTAAGCTTGTCGCGCGGCAGGTCGAGATCGACGTTTTTCAGATTGTGCTCGCGCGCACCGCGTATGGAGATGAATTTCTGATCGTTCATTCGCGCCCCTGCCATCCTTCATCCGCGAAAATCAATAGGCGTCCGGACGTTCTATCACCAGAACAAATATCGAACAACCGCCTCATCAGATAAGCCATGCAAAAAGTGATGACAAGATCCCAGGAAGTCAGTTGACGAAGGCTCCTGACAGGTACCATATTCAAAGGGTGATCGAAGGCAATGAGATGACCATATGGACGAGCGGCCATCGTAAATGTCTTTCTCGATTACGAGGCAATTGACAGGAAGGAGAGGCTTATGAGTCCACCTGATAATGTGCCCATGATCGGTAAGAAACGGCGTTGATGCGCCATAAGCCGATTGCCCAAAATTCGATAAATGAGTTGAAGGAAACGAAAAGCGCAAGCGACAAGCGTTTCCCGAAGAGTTTGCCGGTGAATAACTACCGGCAAAAAGGGTAATCCCCAATCGGCCCCGCGCGCCAGGAACCGAAGAGCGGCGGGGCCATCCATGTCAGTGAACAGGGAAGAGTGAGATAGTGAGTAGGGGATTTTCTGCTCACTATCTCACTACTCACTATCTCACTGACCCTCACTCCTGTATGATGCCGCAAACACAAAAGTTGGAGTGGGTTTCATGGCAGGCAGCGTCAATAAGGTCATCCTCGTCGGCAATCTCGGAGCGGATCCGGAAATCCGGCGCCTCAATTCCGGTGAGCCGGTGGTCAATCTGCGCATCGCCACATCCGAGAGCTGGCGCGACAAACAGAGCGGTGAGCGCAAGGAAAAGACCGAATGGCACAGCGTCGTCATTTTCAATGAAAACCTCGCCAAGGTGGCTGAGCAATATTTGAAGAAGGGCGCGAAGGTCTATATCGAAGGTTCGCTGCAGACGCGCAAATGGCAGGATCAGACCGGTAACGAACGCTACACGACGGAAATCGTGCTGCAGAAGTTCCGTGGCGAGCTACAGATGCTCGATTCACGCGGCGAAGGCGCCGGTAGCGGCGGCGGACGCTTCGAAGGCGGCGGGCGCGGCAACCAGATGAACGATTATTCCAATCAAGGCGGCTCGGATTTCGGCCGCTCGAGCCCGTCTTCAGGTAGCGGCGGCGGCGGCGGGTTCTCGCGTGATCTGGATGATGAGATTCCGTTCTGATGATTGGCGCCTCCTTCCCCTTTGCGGGGATGAGAAGCGTTCGGCCATAGGCCGAGGAAAAGCCAACGATTTGGCTTTTCCAGCGACGAACGCTCGCGTTAGCGGGCGGATGGGTGTGGAGGCGGTTACGCTCTATTCTGCATCACCCCCACCCCCTCACTTGCGTATCGCGACCCTCCTCGCAAGGGGGGTAAAAGGCTTCACCCCGCCACCAGCGCCTTCACGCCATCCGCCACGAACTGCACCGCCAACGCCGCCAGGATCACGCCAAGAAGCCGTGTCAGGATGGAGCGGCCGGTCTCGCCGAGAAAACGGTCGATCCGTTCGCCGAGCAGAAGCACCAGATAGGTGAGCACGATGCAGGCGAGGAGGATCAGGACCAGCACCAGTCGCGATCCCGTATCGTAGAACGAGCCGCCGAGCAGGATCGTCGCCGAAATCGCGCCGGGACCGGCGATGAGCGGGATGGCCAGCGGGAAGGCCGCGATATTGCGGATGTGATCCTTGGTTATGGCCACCTCCGCGCTCTTTTCCTTTCGCTCCTGCCGCCGTTCGAAGATCATGTCGAAGGCGATCCAGAACAGCAGTAGCCCGCCCGCGACGCGGAATGCGCCGATGGTGATGCCGAACACGCCTAATATCTGAGCGCCGGCAATCGCAAACAGCGCCAGCACACAGAATGCGATGATGCTGGCGCGCAGCGCCACCTGACCACGCGCTTTCCGGTCCATTCCCGTCGTCAGCGCCAGGAACAGCGGCGCGAGCCCCGGCGGGTCGATGGTCACGAGCAGCGTGACGAAGGCGCTCAGGAGTGTGTCGTAAATCATCTGCGCGGTGCTTCCTGCAAAAAGGGAGTAGGGGAGTAAGGGAATAGGTGAGTGGGGAAGATTTTGTTAAGAAAACATACTCCTTTACTCACCTATTCCCTTACTCCCCCTCAAAACGAAGCCAATCATGGCTCCATTGTGTCGGGCGATTCCCGCCCCTTTGTAACCCTCTTTCTATCATATTGAAATATATAGCTAATTATCCTCTGACAAAAGCCTCGTAAATTGGTGTTTCCAGACAATTTCCGTTATAAGGGCAAGATCGATTCCTTGCATGAAAGACGTTTGAACAGTGTCAGATCAAACTCCGCCGCCCGGTCATGAGGGTCCAAACGGCATCGAGCCGATTTCCATCGTCGAGGAAATGCAGACCTCCTATCTCGCTTATGCGATGAGCGTGATCGTGAGCCGCGCGCTTCCCGATGCGCGCGATGGCCTGAAGCCGGTTCACCGCCGCATTCTCTATGCCATGAACGAGATGGGGCTCGACTGGAACAAGGCCTACCGCAAGTCCGCCGGTGTCGTCGGCGAGGTGATGGGTAAGTTCCATCCCCATGGCGACGCCTCGATCTACGATGCATTGGTGCGTATGGCGCAGGATTTCTCGCTGCGCGATCCGCTGGTCGATGGGCAGGGCAATTTCGGCTCCATCGATGGCGATCCGCCGGCGGCCATGCGTTATACCGAATGCCGCCTGGAGAAGCTTTCCGAGACGCTTCTTGAGGATATCGACAAGGAAACGGTCGATTTCAAGGAGAATTACGACGGGCGCGAGCTGGAGCCGACCGTTCTGCCCGCACGTTTCCCGAACCTTCTGGTCAACGGCTCCGGCGGCATTGCCGTCGGCATGGCAACCAATATTCCGCCGCATAATTTGACCGAGATCATCAATGGCTGCATTGCCCTGATCGACAATCCGGCGATCGAGCTGCCGGAGTTGATGGAGATCATTCCGGGGCCGGATTTCCCGACTGGCGGCATTATTCTGGGCCGTTCAGGCATCAATTCAGCCTACACCACCGGGCGCGGCTCGGTCATCATGCGCGGCCGCGCCGCGATCGAGCCCATGCGCGGCGATCGCGAGGCGATCATCATCACCGAGGTTCCCTATCAGGTGAACAAGGCGACGATGATCGAGAAGATGGCCGAACTGGTGCGTGACAAACGCATCGAGGGCATTTCCGATCTGCGCGACGAGTCCGACCGCGACGGCTACCGCGTCGTGATCGAGTTGAAGCGCGATGTGGTTGCCGATGTCGTCTTGAACCAGCTTTACCGCTATACCCCGCTGCAAAGCTCGTTTGGCGTCAACATGGTTGCGCTCAATGGCGGCAAGCCGGAGTTGATGAATCTTCTCGACCTGCTGCGCGCATTCGTCTCCTTCCGCGAGGAAGTTGTCAGCCGCCGCACCAAGTTCCTGCTGCGTAAAGCCCGCGACCGGGCGCATGTCTTGGTCGGCCTGGCGATCGCCGTCGCCAATATCGACGAGGTCATCGCCCTGATCCGCCGCGCGCCCGATCCGGCGACAGCGCGCGAGCAACTGATGGAGCGCCGCTGGCCGGCGCTGGACATCGCGCCGCTGATCGCGCTGATCGCCGATCCGCGCCATGTGCTGAATGAAGATAACACCTACAATCTGTCCGAAGAGCAGGCGCGCGCCATCCTCGACTTGCGGCTCCAGCGCCTCACCGCGCTCGGACGCGACGAAATCGCCGATGAACTGAACAAGATCGGCGAGGAAATCCGCGATTATCTCGATATTCTCGGATCACGAATCCGCATCATGAATATCGTCAAGGAAGAGCTCATCGCCCTTCGTGACGAATTTGGCACGCCGCGCCGCACCGAGCTGGGCGAGGGTGGCCCGGAGATGGACGACGAAGACCTGATCGCCCGCGAGGATATGGTCGTCACCGTCAGCCATGCCGGTTACATCAAGCGCGTTCCGCTTGCCACCTATCGCGCGCAGCGCCGCGGCGGCAAGGGCCGCTCCGGCATGGCCACGCGAGAAGAAGATTTTGTTACCCGCCTGTTCGTGGCGAATACGCACGCTCCGGTCCTGTTCTTCTCCTCGCGCGGCATTGTTTATAAGGAAAAGGTCTGGCGCCTGCCCATCGGCACGCCGCAATCGCGCGGCAAGGCGCTCATCAACATGCTGCCGCTCGAGCAGGGCGAGCGTATCACCACCATCATGCCGCTGCCGGAAGATGAAGCGAGCTGGGCCAATCTGGACGTCATGTTCGCCACCACGCGCGGCACGGTGCGTCGCAACAAGCTCTCCGATTTCGTCCAGGTCAACCGCAACGGTAAGATCGCGATGAAGCTCGAAGAAGAGGGCGATGAAATCCTCTCCGTCGAGACCTGCACGGAATTCGACGACGTGATGCTGACGGCGGCGGGCGGCCAGTGCATCCGCTTCCCGGTCACCGACGTGCGCGTCTTCGCCGGGCGCAATTCCATCGGCGTACGCGGCATCAATCTGGCGAAGGGTGATCATGTCATCTCGATGGCCATCCTGCACCATGTCGATGCGACGCCCGCCGAGCGCTCCGCCTATATCAAGCGTTCCATTGCCGAACGCCGGGCGCTGGGTGCGGATGATGCGGATGATATCGTGGTGGTCGGTGAGGAAGTCAGCGCCGATGCGGAAATCAACGACGAGCGCTATCAGGAGCTGAAGGCCCGTGAGCAAAGCGTTTTGACCGTCAGCGAATATGGCTATGGCAAGCGTTCTTCATCCTACGAGTTCCGCATTTCCGGCCGCGGCGGCAAGGGCATCCGCGCCACCGACACGTCCAAGACCGATGAAATCGGCAAGCTCGTGGCGCTCTTCCCGGTGGAGGCGAAGGACCAGATCCTGCTGGTGTCGAACGGCGGACAACTGATCCGCGTGCCGGTGGACGGCATCCGCATCGCCGGGCGTTCGACCAAGGGTGTGACGATCTTCAACACCGCCGATGATGAGCGGGTGGTGTCCGTCGAGCGCATCTCCGAAACCGAGACCGAGGAGGTCGAGGAGGGAGATGAGGGTGCGTCAGGCGGGGATGTTGAGTAGGGGCATCAAGCCCTGATCAAATCTGAGATAACGCTGTCCTGCCGGACATCTCTCCCCCAAGATGGGAGACTGGCTGGCAGGGCAGCTTTTTTATTTTGATACTTTAAGCCTTATCCGGAAGACTTATCCGCATCGAAAATATACGCTGATGCAGCGCCTGGGTATTCAACGGACAGAACTTCGCTTGCCAAGCCGATCTTGACGGCTTCCGTGTCTCCAAACGTCTTGGAGGTATATTCGGACTTGAGCATTTGCTGGATATCGTTTTCGCTCAGGTTGCTGCATCCGGTATAAGCTTTTAAAAAATAATTATTCGCATTTTTCAGCTTTTCGGCTTCTCTGCTAATCGCATCCGGTTTGTAATTACCTGAGCCGAGCGAAGCCGCTGCTGGATGAAGAAGAAAGGTTGCGCCGTTCATGACGTAACGCTGCGTGGCGGCGCAATAAAGCAGCGTGCCGGCTGAGTCCGTTACAGCTTCATTGATCGTTCGAATGGGAATTTTCGAGCTTTTGATAGCCGCATACCCCGTCCATGCGGCCTCCATATCGCCACCGTAGCTGTTGATATAAAGATTGATGATCTTCGCTTCTGGCTGACGAATATTGAATCTGTCAATCGCCGACTCCAGATCGACTATTTTCTGATTAGTAATATTCCCTGAGAAATGAATATTTATATCCTGGCCGGATAAATTCGCTTTTCCATCGGGGAGAACATATCTGACCTCTGAATGAGCACTGCCCGCCAATAGGGTTGCGCAAGCAATAATAGGAAGAAGCTTTCTCATAATGCTACTCCGCCATTGAGGCACATGTAGAAATAAAGAAAGGCAGCGCATGGGGGATGCGCCACCTTTCTTGTTTTGGCTGGAGGGCCAGGTAAACTCGTATATTACCGCCGGTCGCGGGGAAGGCGGCGCATGGTGTTGATGTTGAAGACCGGTGCCGCAACCTTCGAGCGCGCGGCATTTTCCTCAACCAGCAAAATGATTGCCGCGACGCTCATCGCGATGATCATGGATAGCGAGAGAAGAATTATCAGCATCGGAACTTCCTTTCGCAACACATACGCTTTTAACACGAAAAAAGTTGCATAATCGTTGTCTCTTAGTGTCAAATGTGAGCTGAATTGTTCGTGAAGACCTTGTTCATTTTAAATTCATAAAATGGCATTTCCTGAATCCGACCATTGAAACCCATCCTCAAACGCATTACGCCAAACACATGACCATCGCGCTTTATGCCGGATCGTTCGATCCCATGACTAACGGCCATATCGATGTCCTCAAGGGCGCGCTCAGCCTTGCGGATGAAATCGTCGTGGCAATAGGCATCCATCCCGGCAAGTCACCGCTTTTCTCTTTCGAGGAGCGCGTGGCCTTGATCGGCAAAGCGGCGAAGGCAATCTTTGGCGCGGACGCCCAGCGCATTCGCGTGGTTTCGTTCGACGGGCTTGTTATCGACGCGGCGAGGGCGCATGGCGCCACGCTCATGGTGCGAGGCCTGCGGGACGGGACCGATTTTGACTACGAAATGCAGATGGCAGGAATGAACGGTATCATGGCACCGGATTTGCAAACCGTATTCTTGCCCGCATCCGCAACTGTGCGCGCCGTCACCGGCACGCTGGTGCGCCAGATCGCGTCGATGGGCGGTGATATCAGTCCTTTCGTACCGGCGGTTGTCGCCGGCGCGCTGAAAACCAAATTCCAATCCTGATTTGTTTTATGGAGAAGATATCCATGTCGATATTCCGCACAGCTATGGCTGCAATCGCGCTTGTTGCGTTCACGCTGACAGCGTCCGTTTCCGCCCGCGCGGCCGACCCTGAGAATACGCTGGTCCTGACCCTGAAGGACGGCGACGTGGTGATCGCGCTGCGTCCGGACCTTGCGCCCAAGCACGTCGCGCAAATCAAAAGGCTGGTGCGGGCAAGCGCATACGATCATGTCGCCTTCCACCGCGTCATCCCCGGCTTCATGGCGCAGACGGGCGATGTCGAGTTCGGCAACTCCAAGAAGGGCTTCGATGCCGCGCGCGTAGGCACCGGCGGCTCCAAGCTGCCCGACCTGCCCGCTGAATTCTCCAAGGAGCCCTTCGTGCGCGGCACCGTCGGCATGGCCCGTTCCGCCAACCCCAATTCCGCCAATTCGCAATTCTTCATCATGTTCGGCGACGGCTCGTTCCTGAACGGCCAGTATACCGTTGTCGGCAATGTCGTCAGCGGCATGGATGTCGTCGACAAGATCAAGAAGGGCGACCAGGCCGACAATGGGGCGGTCAAGGATCCCGATGAAATCATCAAGGCCGTCATTCAGGCCGACAAGAAGTAACACCCATACATACATATAAGGAGGCCTGAAATGGCTTATAAAGACCCGGAAAACACCCTCGTTCTGGAAACCACTAAAGGCCAGGTTGTCATCGAACTTTTCCCAGACATGGCTCCCGGCCACGTCGCCCGCATCAAGGAACTGGCGCGCGAGAATGCCTATGACGGCGTGGTGTTCCACCGCGTCATCGATGGTTTCATGGCGCAGACCGGCGACGTGAAGTTCGGCAAGACCGGCGGCACCGATTTCAACCCGGCCCGCGCCGGCATGGGCGGTTCCACCAAGCCGGACTTGGCTGCGGAGTTCTCCAACACCAAGCACACCCGCGGCACCTGCTCGATGGCGCGCAGCCAGAGCCCGAATTCAGCCAACTCGCAGTTCTTCATCTGCTTCACCGACGCCCCGTGGCTCGACCGGCAATATTCGGTCTGGGGCCAGGTGATCGAAGGTATGGACAATGTCGACAAGATCAAGAAGGGCGAGCCGGTAAAGGACCCGGATACGATTGTATCGGCGCGGATTGCGGCTGATCTGTAAATTTAACGGAACCGCTGGCGGGACAATACCCCCCTCTGTCCTGCCGGACATCTCCCCCTCAAGGGGGGAGATTACGCCTTCATCGGTCTTCGGCACCAATCGCAAACGTTGAAGAATGTGAGCCGAGGAACGTGTCAGCCAATCTCCCCCCTTGAGGGGGAGATGCCCGGCAGGGTAGAGGGGGGTGTTTGGCCTCGCACCATAGTTCAACGTCAATACATGCGCGTAGACCTGTTCGATTTCGATCTTCCTGAAGAGCTGATCGCGCTGCGGCCCGCCGAGCCGCGTGATTCCGCACGGCTTCTGCTAGTAAAGCCTGGCGAACCTTTCGCCGATAAGAGCGTCAGCGAACTCCCCGACCTCCTGAACCCCGGCGATGCCCTGGTCTTCAACGACACCAAGGTCATCCCGGCCCAACTCGAAGGCATCCGCGAGCGCGATGGCGTAACTGCCCATATCAGCGCCACCCTGCACATGCGCGTCGGACCCGACCGCTGGAAAGCATTTCTGCGGCCCGGAAAGCGCGTGAAAGAGGGTGAACGCATCTGCTTCGGTCATGATGGATCGAGTTGTTTCCTCGGCACGCTCGACGCCACCGTCGCTGAGAAGGGCGACGCCGGCGAGGCGCTGCTCGTCTTCGATATGAGTGGTGCCGCGCTGGATGAGGCTATCGCCGCTGTCGGCCATATTCCGCTGCCACCCTATATCGCCTCCAAGCGGCCGGAGGACCAGCGCGACCGGACTGATTATCAGACCGTCTATGCCCGCGAGGAGGGCGCGGTCGCCGCGCCCACCGCCGGGTTGCATTTCACGCCCCGGCTTCTCGAAAAGCTGAAGCAGAAGGGCATCGAGGAGCATTTCGTCACCCTGCATGTGGGGGCAGGGACCTTCCTGCCTGTCAAGGCGGACGATACCGCCGAGCATAAGATGCATGCCGAGATCGGCCATGTCTCCGAAGCGACCGCAAACGCACTCAACCGCGTGCGGGCCAATGGCGGGCGCATCGTCTGCGTCGGCACCACCTCGCTGCGCCTTCTCGAAAGCGCGGCAGACGAGGATGGCGTGATCCAGCCCTGGTCCGGCGCCACCGATATCTTCATCACGCCCGGCTATCGCTTCCGCGCGGTCGACATGCTGATGACCAATTTCCATCTTCCGCGCTCGACACTGTTCATGCTCGTCTCCGCCTTCAGCGGCATGGATACGATGCGCGCGGCTTATGAGCACGCCATCAGGGAAAATTACCGCTTCTATTCCTATGGCGACGCAAGCCTGCTATGGCGTGGCTAAAGCGAATTTGCCCCTCACCCTTACCCTTTCTCCGTGAATTACGGGGAGAGGGGGCCTCGACGCTGATGCTTTGTCCTCCTCCGTTCCTGCCAGGCACGACCGGGGAAGAATTGAGCGCCAACGCCAAACGCCTCCCTCTCCCCGCTTGCGGGGAGAGGGTAAGGGTGAGGGGCAAAAGGGCGTATGAACAGCATTGATGTAAATGAAAAACCCCAGCACAGACTTCCAATTCAAACTTCTCGCAACCGATGGCGCGGCGCGGCGCGGTGAAATCACCATGCCGCGCGGCACCGTCCGCACCCCCGCTTTTATGCCGGTGGGCACCGGCGGCACTGTCAAGGCGATGTATATGGACCAGGTCCGCGATCTGGGCTCCGATATCATCCTCGGCAACACCTATCATTTGATGCTGCGCCCCGGCGCGGAGCGCGTCGCGCGGCTTGGCGGACTGCATGATTTCGCCCGCTGGCCGGGACCGATCCTGACCGATTCCGGCGGCTTTCAGGTCATGTCGCTGGCGCAACTGCGCAAGCTCAATGAAAACGGCGTGACGTTCCAGTCGCATATCGATGGCCGCGCCTATGAAATGACGCCCGAGCGCTCCATCGAAATCCAGGGTCTTCTCGATTCCGATATCCAGATGCAGCTCGACGAATGCGTGGCCCTGCCGGGGCAGGAACGCGATATCGAGCGGGCGATGGAGCTTTCGCTGCGCTGGGCGGAGCGCTGCAAGACGGCCTTTGGCGACCAGCCCGGCAAGGCGATGTTCGGCATCGTGCAAGGCGGCGATATCCCACGCTTGCGAGAACGTTCGGCGACCGCGCTGAAGGCGATGGACTTGAAGGGCTATTCAGTCGGCGGCCTCGCGGTGGGCGAGCCGCAGGCGGTGATGCTGGAGATGCTGGATGTGGTCTGCCCGGTCCTGCCCGCTGAAAAACCGCGCTATCTCATGGGCGTCGGCACACCGGACGATATCTTGAAATCCGTGGCGCGCGGCATCGACATGTTCGATTGCGTCATGCCCACCCGCGCCGGCCGCCACGGCCTCGCCTTCACCCGCCACGGCAAGATCAACCTGCGCAACGCCCGCCACGCGGAGGACCACCGCCCGCTGGACGAGGAATCCGACTGCCCCGCCGCCCGCGACTACAGCCGCGCCTATCTGCATCACCTGATAAAGTCAGGCGAATTCCTGGGCGCCATGCTGCTCACCTGGAACAACCTCGCCTATTACCAGAAGCTGATGCAGGGCTGCCGGGACGCGATCGAAGCGGGACGATACGCGGATTTTGTCGCGCAGACGCAGGTGGGATGGGAGAAGGGGGATATCGCTCCGCTATGATCCCTGGCCGTCATTCTCGGGCTTGTCCCGAGAATCTACGACGGAGCGTTCAATATGTGCGGTAACCGCTTTCCTTCGTATGGCAGATTCTCGGGACAAGCCCGAGAATGACGGTAGGACAAGGTATGTCATCTTGCCAGTCCTGCTACTCGCTCCCCAGCAGCCCCGCCAAACGCGCCATCACCATCTCCCTTTCGGCATCGGTCAAAATGTCGCAGTCGAGAAGCTGCATGCTGCGCATCCCCTCGATGGTCAGGAAAGTGATGAGAGCCGTTGCCGGATCGTTTGATTTGGCCTGCATCCGGTCGAGCAACTGCCTGTTGTAACGGCGGATCGGCTTGATGAAGTCCGGGTTCTCGGCAATCGCCGCGAGGACGCCCGACGGCGGCGGCTCTTTGTGGCGTGATTCGCTGCGAAAAACCTCGAGGAAAGCCTCCGCGACACCGTTTGATGCGCCATTTCGCTTTTCTTCTTCAGCATGCAGCGCCGCTTCATGTTCCTTCAGGTGCTCCTCGACAACTGCCTCGAGAAGCTTGGCCTTGGTCGGAAAACGATAGAGCAAACCGCCTTTTGAGAGACCCGCGCGGGCGGCGACGGCATCGAGGGAGAGATGAGCGGGACCAACTTCCTTGGCAAGCGCCGTTGCTGCCTGTAGAATTCTTTCACGCGACGACAAACTTTTACCGGACATACAGAACTTTCATGATAAGCGCGCGGTTGACAATACCGTCCGGACGGTACAGTTAATCGCGCTTGAAATTCAAGCCAAATCGGATGCCCTTGGCATGACGTCTTCGCCATGGCAGGCATTCGACTAAATTTTTACGCCTCTGCTGGAGCTCCGCACCGATGGCCTTCCTTCGCCGCCTTCTCCCCTATGTGCTTCTCCTGCTCGTCCTTGCTATTTGCGGCGGGCTCATCTGGTTCAACTTTTTCAAGGAACAGATGATCAAGGATTACTTCGCCACCATGAAGCAGCCGCCGCAGACGGTTTCCACGATCACGGTCAAGCCATCGAAATGGGACCCATATCTGGAGGCAATCGGCACCATGAATGCCTCCGAAGGGGTGGATCTGACCGTTCAGGTGGCGGGCATCGTCAAGAACATCAATTTCAAGGCGAACCAGCGGATCAAGCAGGGGGCGGTTCTCGTTCAGCTCGATGATAATATCGAGCAGGCGGACCTGGCTTCCGCGCAAGCCGACGCTGCCTTGAAGGAGATCAATTTCCAGCGCGCGCAGACCTTGCGCACGCAGGGCGTTGGTGCCGTGCAGGCCGTCGACACCACGCGGGCCGAGGCCGAGTCGGCGCAGGCGACCGTGGCGAAGCTGCAGGCAACGCTCGATCAGAAACGCTTGACGGCTCCATTCTCGGGCACGATCGGTATCCCCCGGATCGATCTCGGACAATATCTGACGCCCGGCAACGTCGTCGCGACCTTGCAGAACCTCGATACGATGCGCGTGGATTTCACCGTTCCCGAGCAATCGCTTGGACAGTTGCAGATCGGCCAGGCGGTCAGCGTCAACCTCTCGGAAGATAATGCCGTCTTCAACGGCAAGATCACCGGCATCGATCCGAAGATAGATCCCTCGACACGGCTCGTTTCCGTGCGCGCCGAGGTGGTTAACCCCGATCGCAAGCTTAATCCCGGCCAGTTCGTGCAGGTCCGCGTCAAGCTGCCGGAAGAAGACAACATCATCGCGCTGCCGCAGACGGCGGTCACCGCCAGCCTTTACGGCGATTACGTCTATGCCGTGCGTGAAGCCCAGTCCAAGGAAGGGCAGCCGGCGCAAAAGACTGATGATGGCAAGCCGGCGCTGACGCTTGCGCAGGTCTTCGTCAAGCTCGGTCGCCAGTCCCATGGACGGATCGAAGTCACCAGCGGTCTGAAGGATGGCGATATCATCGTGGACGCCGGCCAGAACCGCCTTAGCGCGGGAATGCCTGTTGTCATCGATAACACCGTCAATCCTTCCGACGCCTTGAAACAGCAGTAGGGCGACGCCATGAGCTTTTCGGACATTTTCATTCGTCGTCCCGTGCTTGCCACGGTGGTCGCCCTGATGATCATTCTTCTGGGCGCGCTGGGCATCGCCAATCTTTCGGTTCGCGAATATCCGAAGGTCGATGAGACGGTTATCACCATCACCACGGCCTATCCGGGCGCCAACGCGGACCTTATCCAGGGGTTCATCTCGTCCCCCATCGCGCAGGCGGTGGCGACGACCGAGAACATCGATTATGTGACCTCCTCCAGCGCTCCGTCCACCAGCACCGTCAGCGTGCATATGCGGCTTGGCGCCAATCCGGACGCGGCCTTGACCGAGGTTATCTCCAAGGTCAACCAGGTGCGCGGTGAACTGCCGGAGGAGGCCAAGGACCCGGTCATTATCAAGGGAACGGGCCAGAGCTTCGCGACCATGTATCTGGCCGCGCAGAATCCCAACATGACGAGCGAGCAGATCACCGAATATCTCGACCGGGTGATCAAGCCGCGCCTGTCGACGGTTCCTGGTGTGGCCGAGGCGCAGATTCTGGGCGGCCAGACCTATTCGATGCGTGTGTGGCTCAATCCTGTCCAGCTTGCCGCGCGCAACATCACAGCTGCGGAGGTCCTGGGTGCCATCAATGCCTCGAACTTCCTTTCGGCTCCCGGCAAGACGAAGAACCAGTTCGTCAGTACTTCGATCCTGCTGAAGTCCACGCTGCAGACGCCCGAAGCGTTCGGCAACATGGTGGTCAAGTCCGACGGCGACAACATCGTGCGCCTGCGCGATGTCGCCAAGGTCGAGCTTGCCGCCGAAAGCACCGATACCATCGTCCGGTTCAACGGCAAGGACGGCACCTTCCTCGGCATCATGCCGACGCCTGGCGCCAACCCCATCGACGTGGCGGCCGCGGTTCGCAAGGAGCTGCCGAATATTCAGTCGACGCTGCCGGAAGGCATGTCTCTCGTCGTCGTCTATGACGCGACCGAGCAGATCAGTTCCTCTATCCATGAGGTGTTCACGACCATCGGCGAAGCCGTCGCCATCGTCGTCATCGTCATCATCCTGTTCCTGGGCTCGTTCCGCTCGGTCATCATTCCGATCGTGACAATCCCGATTTCGCTCATCGGCGTCTGTTTCTTCCTTTATGCGCTGGGTTATTCGATCAATCTTCTCTCGCTGCTCGCGATGGTGCTCGCCATCGGCCTCGTGGTCGACGATGCCATCGTGGTGCTGGAGAATATTCACCGGCACATAGAGGAGGGGCTCAAGCCCATCGATGCGGCCATAAAGGGGATGCGGGAAATCACCGGCCCGATCATCGCCATGACGATCACGCTCGCCGCCGTGTTCGCGCCGCTGGGCTTCACCGGCGGACTGACGGGTTCGCTCTTCCGCGAATTCGCCTTCACGCTGGCCGGCGCTGTCATCATCTCCGGTGTCGCGGCGTTGACGATCTCGCCGATGATGTGCTCGCGCATGTTGTCCCATGGCAACGCCACGCGCTTCCAGAAGTTCATCGACCGCACCTTCGGACGGTTCGAGGGCTGGTATGCGCGCCGCGTCGAGGGTTCGCTGAACTATCGTCCCATCACGCTTTTGATGGTTTTCGCGCTCATCGGTGTAACGGGCTTCCTCTTCACGCACACATCGAGCGAACTGGCGCCGGAAGAGGATTCGGGCGCGCTCTTCGCCCAGATCCAGGGTCCGCAATACGCGACCTCGCAATATATGAAGCTCTATTCCGACCAGATGGACAATCTGACCAAGGATATTCCGGAGCTGCGTGCGCGCTTCCAGATCGTCGGCATGGATGGGGGCACCAATTCCGGCATCGCGCTCTGGGCGTTCAAGGATTGGTCGCAGCGCCAGAAGTCGCAGAAGCAGTTGCAGGCGGAAATCACCCAGCGGCTCTCGAAACTGGCGGGCGTGCAGGCATTCGCCTTTGCGCTGCCTTCGCTGCCGGGCGCCGGCGGCGGCTTGCCGATCTCGGTCGTGATCCAGTCGACCGGGCCGTCCGATCAGGTCTACGAGATGGCCGAAAAGATCAAGAACGAGGCGCAGGCTTCCGGCCAGTTCATTTTCGTGCAGAACTCGCTTTCGTACAACTCGCCGGAGACGACGATTACCATCGACCGTGACCGCGCGGCGGCGCTGGGCGTCAAGGTCAGCGATATCGGCCAGACGCTCGGGCTTCTGACCGGCGGTGCGTCGGTGGCCAAGTTCGATCGCGATTCCAACAGCTATGACATCATCACCCAGGTGCCGGATCAGTTCCGTGCCAATCCGGATCGTCTGGGCGACTTCTACGTACGTAGCGCCTCGGGCCAGATGATACCGCTGAACTCGGTCATCAAGATTTCCGAGAACGCGGCGCCCGGCGCGATCGAGCAGTTCAACCAGCTGAACTCCGCCACGATCTCCGCCCTGCCGATGCCCAACGTGACCTCGGGTACCGGATTGGCGACGATCGTCGACCTTGCCAAGAAGACCCTGCCGGAAGGCTATTTCATCGACTATTCCGGCCAGTCCCGGCTGGAGGCCACGCAGGGAAATACGATCCTCGTCGCCTTCATCCTCGCCGTCGTCGTCATCTATCTCGTGCTGGCGGCGCAGTTCGAAAGCTTCCGCGATCCGTTCATCATCATGATGTCGGTTCCGCTGTCGATCTTCGGCGCCATCGTTCCGCTCAATCTGGGTCTGGGTACGCTCAATATCTATACGCAGGTCGGGCTGATCACGCTGGTGGGGCTTATCACCAAGCACGGCATTCTCATGGTCGAGTTCGCCAACCAGCAGCGCGAGCTGCATGGCATGTCCAGGCGTGAGGCGATCGTCGAGGCGGCCAAGACCCGTCTGCGCCCGATCCTGATGACCACCGCCGCCATGGCGCTGGGCGTCGTGCCGCTGATCATCGCCACCGGCGCGGGCGCCGCGGCGCGTTACTCGATGGGCCTCGTGATCTTCACCGGCATTCTGGTCGGAACGATCTTCACGCTCTTCGTAGTGCCGATGTTCTACACCTACATCTCCAAGAAGGAGGGGCTGGCGGAAGAGATCGGCGAGGCGAGCCCCGCGCATCACTAAAACTTGCATTTACGAAAAATGAGAACGCCGGTTATCCCAGATAACCGGCGTTTTCTTTGCGCATGATTCCGAAAAGTTGCAGACTTTTCGGATCAAATCATGCGGTAGAAATTTGCGCATGATTCCGAAAAGTTGCAGACTTTTCGGACAAGATCATGCGGCGGAAATAAGTATTTGCGATTCGTGGGGTATATTCCCCACCTGAGGGGACCACATGAGCAGCATTCCGCTTTCCGTACTGGATCTTTCACCCGTTCCCGAGGGCGGCGACGTGGCGCAGTCGCTGCACAATTCGCTCGATCTGGCCCGCCATGCCGAGCGCCTGGGCTTCAAACGCATCTGGTTCGCCGAACATCACGGGATGCCCGGCATCGCCAGTGCAGCCACCTCGGTGGTGATCGGTTACGTCGCTGAGGGCACCTCGACCATTCGCGTCGGGGCAGGCGGCATCATGCTGCCCAATCACGCGCCGCTTCTGATCGCCGAGCAGTTCGGCACGCTTGCAGCGCTCTATCCGGGCCGAATCGATCTGGGCCTCGGACGCGCACCCGGCACTGATCAACTAACAGCCAGAGCTTTGCGCCGCAATTTGAGCGGCGATGCAGACTCATTCCCGCAAGATGTCGCGGAACTCCTGTATTATTTCCATCCGGCGGAGCCCGGCCAGCGTATACGCGCAGTGCCGGGGGAGGGTCTCACCGTGCCGGTCTGGATCCTGGGATCGAGCCTCTTCGGCGCGCAACTCGCCGCCATGCTGGGGCTGCCCTATGCGTTCGCCTCGCATTTCGCTCCCGCCGAGATGGAACAGGCGATAGAGCTTTATCGCGCCCGGTTCGAGCCATCGGAATATCTGGACAAGCCCCATGTGATGCTGGGCGTGAACGTCTTTGCCGCCGAAACCGACGCGCAGGCAAAGCTGCTTTTCAGCTCCCTGCAGCAGGCCTTCGTCAATCTGCGCATGGGCCGGCCGGGATTATTACCGCCGCCGGTCGAGAACTATGAAGAGGGACTGGATGACACAGCCCGCGCGCTGCTCAAGCATGCGCTTTCCTGCTCCTTCGTCGGGTCGCCGCAAACGGTGAAGGAAGGCATGGAGGCATTCATCGCCCGGACCAAGCCCGATGAACTGATGGTCACGGCGCAGATTTTCGACCACGCCGCCCGCATCCGCTCGTTCGAGATATTGGCTGGCGTTATCGGGTTATGATCGGGCGCGGCGGCATCCCATGGAAATCCTATGGATTTTCGCGTAAAACGCTACAGAATGCTGTTGACCCAAGCGGCCCTCGCCCTTATGTTCCGCCCACTTCTCGGGGATGGTTTGCCCCCATGGGAGCGCGTAGCTCAGCCGGTAGAGCAACTGACTTTTAATCAGTAGGTCCAGGGTTCGAATCCCTGCGCGCTCACCAATAAAATCAAATAGTTAGGAAATTCTAGGCTGTTTTTGCGAGGCCGCTTGCCTCGAATTCATGAATCGCCGCAAGCTCGCCCTCAATAGCCGCTGCCTTATTTTTAAGATCATAGCTTGCCTGCATGTTCATCCAGAACTCAGGCGTGGTGCGAAAAAACTTGGCAAGGCGTAGCGCTGTATCGGGGGTAACAGCGGTTTGTTCGGTTGCGAGCCGTTCGATACGCGTACGAGGGACATTCAGACATTTTGCCAGCGCACCGGCGCTCATGCCCAAAGGGGATAGATATTCTTCCCGAAGAATTTCGCCGGGATGCACGGGAGGGAGTATGCTGGTCATGACTTCTCCTTTTAGTGGTAGTCGACAATCTCGACCTGCTCGGCACCACCGTCCGTCCAGATGAAGCAGATGCGCCACTGGTCATTGATGCGAATGGAATGCTGGCCTGTGCGGTCTCCCTTGAGCGCCTCGAGCCGGTTTCCGGCAGGGGAGCGAAGGTCATCCAAAATAACTGCATTCTCAATCATGGTAAGCTTGCGAATGGTCTGTCTCAGCAAATCCGCCGGGAAGCCTTTGGGGGATTTACCCCTCGCAACAGCTTCTGTTTTGGCGTCTTTGTAAGACCTGATCACTGCTCGCTCCCCTTTAAATGTATCATAGCATGACACATTTAAAAATCAAGCGGCGCGTATCGCATCATGATACGTATGGCAAAACGTCACTTGCCCGAAGCATCTCCTGCTTGCCCTGCCGCCTGGTTCTGCAATTTCTGCAGCAGCGCTTCGGCGATTGTTTCGTAATCATTGTTGAAATGGTGGCCACCCGGCATCTTCATCTTTTCCATGGCGGAAAGTGTCGGCTCCGTGCAGACCGTATCATCCTCTTCCTCGCCATAGACGCAGACGACCCGGTCGAGCGGAAGAGCAGCGATTGATGGGGCGGTCTTGTGAGTGCCGTCCATTCCAAGCCAGCCCCCAATCGACACCTGAAACTTAGTGGTCGTCGAGGCGCCCAGCAGGGCGATCATTCGGGTCCGGTTCTGAATCGCCGGATCGAGATATTGCCAGGCGAAGGGAAATGTATCGGCGCCGAAGGAATAGCCGAAAATGGCAATGGGAAGCTTCCCGCTGGGATCGGCTTTCTTCAGTATGGCGTCAGTGTCCTCGGCGATTTCCTGCGGCGTGCGCTCCGTCCAGAAATAGCGCAGCGAATCGACGCCTACCACATGGACGCCGTGGTTGCTCAGCCATTCGCCGATGGATTCGTCGATGTCGCGCCAGCCTCCGTCGCCCGAAAAGAACACCGCGACATAGTCAGCCTTTCCCTTTGCGGGAAGATCGGTGATGGGCAGCTCTGCGGTGGCAGCGTCCTTTGCTGCCATGGCCGCCACGGCATCGGCCGCCATGTTGAGGCGTACGGTCGGGTCTTCGGCCTTTTGCAGAACGGCGATATGGTTCTTCCGCGCCTCCGCCGGATCATTGGCCGGTCCCGCTTGGCTGATAAGCGTCACGGGCGTGGGCAGCGTCGCGTTAAGCGCATAAGCAAAGCCGCCGCTGGGCGCGGCCGTCGCCTTTGCTCCCTCACAGGAGGGAACCCTGGTCTGCAGCGCATCCGCCGGGTCGAGTCCGACCGCGCCCGCGAGTGTCGCATCCGGCGCGTCGGCAGCGGCGGCATAGGCAAGCGTCGCGCCCTGGCCGATGCCGGTAATGACGGGATGGAAATAGCCGCCCAGATCCAGCGCCCGCTGCGCCTCCTTGGATATCCCCTCGAAATCGGAATTGAGATAGATGCACTCGCCGTCACCCTTGTTTAGCTCGGTGCGCCACTTGTTCAGATCAACCGGCAGCACGATCAGGCCGCGCGCGAGCAGCGCATTCGCGAAAGCGCGTTCCCGGTTATTCATCCCGCCCGCATCGGAAACAAGAACGGTGAGGCCGGTCGGAATATCCGCAGGCATCAGCACCGGGATGTCTTTCAGCCGCTCCGCGCTGACATGGGTGACGATGTCCGTGCCGGTAAAACGCGCCCAATAGCGCGATAGCGTTGCGCTGTTCCAAAAGCCGGCAGCGGCGATGGCCAGCGCCAGGGCCACTGCCGGAATGATGAGAAGCGAGCGTTTGTTCATTTGCGGATAAACTCCAATGGACTGCCATTGATCAGCGTCGTCACGTCAACCAGCACGCGCGGCGTGTCCAGCCCCCCGGGGCAAATCAGATAATGCGGTGACCAGATCGGATCGAACTTTTCCTTGAAGGCTTTCAGCCCGCCGAAATGATAAAGGTCCGCGCCGCGACGATAGAGGAACGAGCCGAAGCGGTTCCAGCGGGAGGCGAGCGGGCTGTGGGACAGGCCGGAGAGGGGGGCCGCGCCGAGATTGAACCAGCGAAAACCTTCTGCCTTCGCCTGCATCAGCAGCTTGGCGAACAGGGCGTCCATCATGATCTTCGATATGTTGGGTAGGTAACGCATCATATCAACCGTGTATTCGTGTTTGTTCGCGCTTCGCCATATGTTGGCGAAGGCGACGATCGCGCCATCCTTCTTCATGACCGCAATATCGAAGCGCGACAGGAACTCGGGGTTGAAGAACCCGAGGGAAAAGCGCTTTTCATTGCCCGCTTTGTGGGTGAGCCATGCATCGGAAACGCGCTTCAGCTCTGGCATCAGCGCTGGAACCTGGGCCGCAGGAACAATCTCGAAGACGAGGCCGTCCTTGTCAGCGCGCCGGTCGGCATAGCGGAATGGCTGGCGGGCAGGGCCTTCCAGCGAAAATTTCCGAAGATCGACGCGCGCGACCTCGCCAAGCTTCAGCGCCACAAGCCCCATGTCGAGAAACAGCGGCAGGCTCTGCGGCCCGACACCATAAAACACGGTCCGGAGCGCCATCCGGTCCGCCAGCGCATGGAACGACCAGGCAAGCTCTTCCGCAACCTGTTTGTTGCCGGCCGGCTCGCCAAGCGCGATGAGGCTGCCGCCGGATTGCGCATACATGATGAAACCGCGATTGCCGGGGTCTATCAGGAACTGCTTGTCGCCCAGCAGCGCCAAAGCGGTCTCTGCATTGGGGGACGTTTTGACCAGTTTGGGGATGACTTCGGGAATCGCGGAATTCCGTTTCGACCGACGTACGCCTCGGCGATTGACGGCGGTATGGAGGCAAACCGCGAAGAGGACGGCGAACACCAGCACCGTTGTGCGCAGGAAGCGCGGCGCACTGGCGTTCCATGCGAAATCCCACCACAGGCTGTTGGAATATTCGACATGGCGATAGACGAAGAAGCCGAGCCATGTGGAGATGAGCACCGTGGTGCCGACGCTGGCGAGCCAGTTCCAAGTGAGTTCGAACGGCCCGGTGATGGGACGCCGGTAGAAGGAATCGCGAAATACCCACAAAATGCCGGCGCAGGCGCAGAGGATTGTCGCTTCCTCCCAGTCGAGCCCCTTGGTTAGCGAGAATGCCGCCCCCGCCAGAAAAAGGACCATGGCCGCGACCCAGGCCCGCGCCAGCCGTTTGGCAAGGCCGCGCGCGACGATGAGCAGCGCTACGCCGACGAAGCTCGCCGCCAGATGCGACAGATTGACAAAAATCACCGGCAGTATTTCCGACAGGATTTCGAGACGATAGTGCAGGCCGGGCGTGACACCCGAAATGAGCAGGACGATGCCGCCCATGAACGTCACGCTCGCTGAAAGGCCGGGAATGATCGGCTCGATCAGCCGCGCGGCGAAACGCGCCTGCTTGCTCAGTTGCTGGCGGCGGCGGAGGGCCTCCCATATCAACAGCCCGGCGGTGGCGGTAAGGAGCGGCGCGACGGTATAGATCAGCCGGTAGACCACCAGCGCGGCAAGGGCTTGCGGATTCCCGCCAAGCCCCAGCCCTGCGATAATGGTCGCCTCAAACGCGCCAAGACCTCCCGGCGCATGGCTGGCGGCGCCCAGGATGACGGCAAGGGCATAGACGAGCGCAAAGACGGCGAAGCTGTGCACCACCCCCTCCGGCATCAGCACATAGAGCGTGGCCGCCGCCGCCGTCACATCGCCGAGACCGGCGGCGATCTGGATGAGCGCGCCGCGCGAGGTCGGAAGCTTGAGCGTGAACTGGCCGATCTGGAGTGCGCGGTCGCCCTTCGAGAGCCAGTATATCAGCCAGCCGATCGCGCCCAGCAGCGCAACGCCCGCGACAAGATCGAAGCGTGGATCGATGGTCGAAAGCCACGGAATGTCGGCCGGGTCGATCAGCAAAGCCGCGCCGATCATGATGATGAAGGCGAACCAGATGGCGAACCATGAGGTGCCGACTATGCGGCCGATATCGACCAGATTGATGCCCTCGGCGGCATAGATACGGTAGCGCAGCGCCCCGCCTGTCAGAAGCGAGAACCCAAGCGCATTGGAAATGGCATAGCCCGCCGCGCCGGCAATGGCCGCGAGCCAGTGCGGTATGCGCCCCGGCGCGATGGTATGGACCGCCACCACGTCATAAAGTGCGATCGCCATATAGCTCAAACAGGTGAAGATCAGCGCCAGCCCGATGGCATGCAGCGGCGTATCCCTGATCGCCGCCAGCGTTTCGGCCTTCGAAGTGTGCCGAAGCAGGCTCTCCAGCACCACAAGCGCCAGCAGCGCAATGGCAATGCCGGCGAGCGGCATGGCGATAGGCTGGAATTTCCTCAAGCGGCGCCAGATACCGGAAGGCGCATTGACAGATTTCATTGCCGCTTCCTCAAAATGAGCCGAATGTTGAGGCGAACTTGTGGTGGAAATGAGGATAGCGCATAGAGAATTAAAACAAACACTTAGAGCAGATGCTTGATTCTCTTTCCTTGCTTATGAAAAACGGCGGCCTGGCGAGGCGAGGGTGGATGAGGGTCGCAAAACCCGACGCGGCGGTTTCTAACGAAAGCGAAATGTTCTAGAACCAACCGAACTTTACAGCCTGATGGAGAATAAGGTGGCGCTCGACGTTTCTTATCTGACGGCCACCGGCGCGGGTGCTCTTTCGTTCCTCTCGCCTTGCGTGCTGCCGCTCGTTCCGCCTTATCTATGCTACATGGCGGGCGTTTCGGTTGATGATTTTCGCGCTGAGGGTTTGAACGCCGCCGATGTTTCGCGCCGCCGCGCACTGTTCGCCGCGTCCTTTGCGTTTGTGCTTGGCTTCACTACGGTCTTCGTCGCGCTGGGGGCGGGGGCCTCGTCTATCGGCGCGGTTTTGCGCGCCTGGCAGCAGGAAATCGCCATTATCGCCGGCCTCGCCATCATTGTCATGGGCCTGAATTTCCTGGGGCTTTTCCGGCTATCCATTCTCTCGCGCGAGGCCCGCTTTCAGGCGCGAAGCGCCCCAGCCACTCCTGTGGGGGCGTACATCATGGGCCTCGCCTTCGCCTTCGGCTGGACGCCCTGCATTGGCCCGGTGCTGGGCCCGATCCTGACACTTGCGGGTGCGAAAAGCACGGTGGGCGAGGGCGCGGCGCTGCTAGCTACTTACTCGCTCGGATTAGGCATCCCCTTCATTGTCGCGGCGCTATTCTCCGGCGCATTCATGCGTTTTCTTGCCAAGTTTAGAGTGCATCTGGGCAAGGTCGAGAAAATCATGGGCGGCCTTCTCGTCGCCGCCGGGCTGTTGTTCCTCACCGGGGGAATGCAGTCCTTCTCCTTCTGGCTTCTGGAAACGTTTCCCGCGCTCGGACGGCTCGGGTAAATTATTTATATGCTTTTCTGATTAAGGTGGGGGCCTTATAAAACCCCGCTCTTTCGTTCTCATCGGAATATTCATCTCATGACCAGCCGAACCTGTCTTTCGATCATCCTTGCCGCCGGCGAGGGAACGCGGATGAAATCCGCCCTGCCCAAGGTGCTGCATGAGATAGCGGGCCTGCCGCTTGTATGCCATGTCGCCAAGGCGGTTCGCGGCGCTGGCGATTGCGATATCGCGCTGGTCGTTGGCCGTGGCGCGGAGGAGGTAAAAACGGCGGTGGATCGGGTTTCTCCGAATGTTGCAGCCTTCGAACAGAAGGAACGGCTCGGCACCGCCCATGCCGTTCTTGCCGCGCGCGAAGCGATCACACGGGGTTATGATGACCTGCTGATCGTTTTCGGCGACACGCCGCTGATCGAAGATCGCGCCCTGATCGAGGCTCGCGGCAAGCTGGCGCAAGGCTTCGACATCGTTGTGATGGGCTTCCGCCCCGCCGATCCCACCGGCTATGGCCGGCTGATCGAGGCGAACGGAAATCTCATCGCGATACGTGAGGAAAAAGACGCAAGCGATTCCGAAAAAAGCATAAATTTCTGCAATGGTGGCCTGATGGCTGTGAGCGGAAAGCATGCGCTGGCGCTGCTCGACAAAATCCGTAACGACAATGCCAAGGGTGAGTTCTATCTCACCGATATCGTCGAGATCGCGCATGTTCAGGGGCTGCGGGTGACGGCGGTGGACGTGCCGGTGGACAATGTCATTGGCATCAACACGCGTGTCGAATTGGCGGAGGCCGAAGCCATCTGGCAGCAGCGCAAACGCCGCGCGGCGATGCTGGCGGGCGTCACTCTGATCGCGCCGGAAACTGTGTTCTTCGCGCATGACACGCTGGTGGAAGCGGATAGTCTCATCGAGCCCAACGTCTTCTTCGGCCCCGGCGCGCATATCGCCTCCGGCGCGGTGATCCACGCATTCAGCCATATCGAGGGCGCATATGTTGGCCCGAACGCGGAGATAGGCCCGTTCGCGCGGCTGCGGCCCGGCGCTGATCTGGGGGAGAAGGCGAAGGTTGGCAATTTTTGCGAGGTCAAGAACGCGACCGTCGCCAAGGGTGCGAAGATCAACCACCTCTCCTATATCGGCGACGCATCCATCGGCGCGGGAGCAAATATCGGCGCGGGCACCATCACCTGCAACTATGATGGCTATAACAAGTGGACGACCGAGATCGGCGAGGGGGCTTTCATTGGCTCCAACACATCGCTGGTTGCTCCGGTTGTCGTGGGCGGGAATGCCTATGTCGCATCCGGCAGCGTAATCACGGAAAATGTGCCGGCTGACGCGCTCGCCTTTGGCCGCGCCAAGCAGGTCACGAAGGAAGGCCGCGCGACCATTCTGCGGGAGCGGAATGCGGCTACGAAGGCTGCGAAAAAAGCGGCAAAGTAGCCATTTCAATCCGCAACCTATTGTGAATATCCGGCGCGGCAATCACGGGCTACATCCGGCAAAACCGGCTAAATTTTAGATTCTTCGGGAAGGAAACGCGTGCATGTGTGGCATTATCGGGATTGTCGGCGTGAGCTCCGTCGCACCGCGTCTGGTCGATGCGTTGAAGCGGCTTGAATATCGCGGCTATGATTCAGCCGGCGTCGCAATATTGGAAGACGGCGCTCTGACGCGTCGTCGCGCCGAAGGCAAGCTAGTCAATCTCGAAAAGCGGCTGGTTGCGGAACCAATGGCGGGAACGATCGGCATCGGCCACACGCGCTGGGCTACCCACGGCGCCCCGACCGAGCGCAACGCGCATCCTCACGCCACGGCTAGGCTCGCCGTCGTGCACAACGGCATCATCGAGAATTTCGCCGAGCTGCGCACCGATCTGGAAGCCGACGGTTATCGCTTCGAGAGCGACACCGACACGGAAGCCGTGGCGCAACTGGTGACGCGCGCGCTGGACCACGGCCGGACGCCGGTGGAGGCCGTGCGCGAAAGCTTGCCGAAGCTTAAAGGCGCATTTGCGCTGGCTATCCTGTTCGCCGGCGAGAACAATCTTCTCGTCGCCGCCCGCAAAGGTTCGCCGCTTGCCATCGGTCACGGCGAGGGCGAGATGTTTCTGGGTTCCGATGCTATCGCGCTTGCGCCTTTCACCGATACCGTGAGTTATCTCGACGAAGGCGATTGGGCGGTTCTAACGCGCGAGAGCGTCACCATTTACGACGAAAATGGCGCCCAAGTTACCCGCGCGGCTCAAAAATCCGCCGGCGCGGCTTTTCTGGTGAGCAAGGGCAATCACCGCCATTTCATGGAAAAGGAAATCCACGAGCAGCCGGAAGTCATCTCCCATACGCTCGCGCATTATCTGGATTTCACGCGGGGCCGCGTCAGGTCGGAAAACGTGCCCGTAGATTTCGCCAGGATTGATCGGCTGGCGATCTCCGCCTGCGGCACGGCGTTCTATGCCGCGTCCATCGGCAAATACTGGTTCGAGCAGATCGCGCGTCTGCCGGTCGATATCGATATCGCCTCGGAATTCCGTTATCGCGAAATGCCTCTGTCGAAGGACACGCTGGCGCTGTTCGTTTCGCAATCGGGCGAAACCGCCGATACGCTCGCTTCGCTACGCTATTGCAAAAGCCAAGGCCTGAAGATCGCTTCCATCGTCAATGTGAAGGAATCGACCATCGCGCGGGAATCGGATGTCATCTTCCCGACGCTGGCCGGCCCGGAAGTCGGCGTGGCCTCCACCAAAGCCTTCACCTGCCAGCTTGCCGTCCTCGCCGCGCTCGCCATCGCCGCCGGCAAAGCGCGCGGCACGATTGATGAAAAGGAAGAACAGCGCCTCGTCCGCCATTTGTCGGAAATCCCGCGTTTCGCAAACGAGGTCCTGCGCTTGTCTCCGCAGATCGAGGCGGTCTGCCGCGAACTGATGCTGGTCAAGCACGCACTTTACCTGGGCCGCGGCACGAGCTTTCCGCTCGCCATGGAGGGCGCACTGAAGTTGAAGGAAATCTCCTACATCCACGCCGAAGGCTATGCGGCGGGCGAATTGAAACATGGGCCGATCGCGCTGATAGACGATACGATGCCCGTCATCGTCATCGCTCCGCACGATAAGCTCTATGAGAAGACCGTCTCCAATATGCAGGAAGTCGCGGCGCGTGGTGGACGCATCATCCTCATCACCGACGCGAGGGGAGCGAAGGAGACGGGCATCAAGACGCTCGACACCATTGTCTTGCCTGACATGCCCGATATCATCGCACCGCTGATCTACGCGCTGCCGGTACAGATGCTCGCCTATTACACCGCCGTGTTTATGGGTACCGATGTGGACCAGCCGCGCAATCTGGCGAAGTCGGTGACGGTGGAGTAGTGACTCCGAAGGAGTAGTATTTGTCGCTCCTCAATGATAGGCTTGGGCTCTGGAAATAGGTGCTCCCATGCGTACAACTCTTGCCTTGGATGACGCCTTGGTTGCCAAGGCAAAGGCCATAACCGGTCTGGAAGAGAAATCCGCGCTTGTTGAAGAAGCGCTGAAGGCTTTGATCGAGCGGGAAAGCGCGCGGCAACTCGCCAAGCTTGGGGGTACCGAGCCGGATGTGGTCGCGCCACCGCGACGCCGCTTTTCGCCCCAATAGTTCGCTATGCTTCTGGTGGACACGTCGGTCTGGATAGATCATTTCCGCAAAGAAGATGCCAACCTGCTTCATCATCTGAGGAATTGGAATGTATTGGTGCATCCCTTTGTCCTCGGTGAATTAGCTCTCGGGCATTTCCGCCAGCGAATTCTTGTTCTTGATAGGCTTCGTGGCCTACAAAAGATTACGGTGTCGCCTGACGAAGAGGTGGTACAGCTGATTGAAGACCAATCCTTCTACGGACTTGGCATTGGTTATGTGGATGTCCATTTGCTTGCAGCTGCTCGTATGTTGCCAGGCACGTTGGTATGGACTCGCGATAAGCGGTTAGCGGCGGCTGCCTCAAAACTACAATTGAACGCAAATCTGCCGTAGGATTTTCACCCCGCCCGCAACAACCTCACCGCTTCATCTCGCCCAAACAAATACAGCAATATCCGCAACGCCGCGCCGCGTTCGCTGGCGAGATCGGGGTCGCGCTCCAGTATCAACCGCGCGTCCTTGCGGGCGATTTCCAAGAGATCCCCATGCGCTTCGATGGATGCCAGCCGGAAGCCGGGGGTTCCCGATTGGCGCGTACCGAGCAACTCGCCTTCGCCGCGCAGTTTCAAATCTTCCTCGGCAATACGGAAGCCGTCCTCGGTTTCGCGCATCACTTGTAGCCGCGCGCGGGAAATCTCCCCAAGCGGCCTCTTGTAAAGCAGCAGGCAGGTTGAGGGCTTGTCGCCTCGTCCCACGCGCCCGCGCAACTGGTGAAGTTGCGCCAGGCCGAAGCGTTCGGCATGTTCGATGACGATGACGGTGGCATCGGGCACATCGACGCCCACCTCGATGACGGTTGTCGCGATGAGGATACGCGTTTCGCCGCTCTTGAAGGCGCGCATCGCTTCGTCCTTCTCCGCGCCGCTCATCCGTCCATGGATAAGGCCGATCTGCTTGCCGAAAATGGGCTGCAGCGACTGGAAGCGCTCTTCCGCCGATGTCAGTTCGACATGCTCCGATTCTTCCACCAGCGGGCAGATCCAGTAGATCTTCTGGCCTTCGGCGATTGCCGCGCGCATCCGCTCGACCAGTTCGTCCATGCGCTCCATCGGGATGGTGGCCGTGGTGATGGGGCGACGCCCGGCGGGCTTCTCGGTGAGTTTCGACACATCCATATCGCCAAAGGCCGTCAGAACCAGCGTGCGCGGAATGGGCGTAGCGGTCATGACGAGCATATCCGGCGCAGTGCCCTTGGCCGTCAGTTGCAGGCGCTGGTGCACGCCGAAACGGTGCTGCTCGTCGATGATGGTGAGCACCAGATCGTGGTATTCGACTTTTTCCTGAAACAGCGCATGGGTGCCGATGATGATATGGATCGCGCCGCTTTTGAGATCGTCGAGGATTTGCTGGCGCTCTCGGCCTTTTTCGCGCCCGGTGAGAAGCGCCGCCTTGAGCCCTGCCTTGTCCGCGATGGGCGCGATGGTGGCATAATGCTGGCGCGCCAGCACCTCCGTCGGCGCCATCAGCGCCGATTGGCTTCCCGCTTCCGCCGCGTGCGCCATGGCAAGCAGGCCCACCACCGTCTTGCCAGAGCCGACATCGCCCTGCAGTAGCCGCAGCATCCGTTCCGGCTGTTTCAAATCGGCGATGATGTCGGCGACCGCCTTCTGCTGGCTGCCGGTCAGGGAATAGGGCAGCGCCTCGAGCACTTGTCCCGCCAGATTCCCATCGCCGTCGAGCTGCCTACCGGCCAGTTTGCGCGTTTTCGCCCGCACCAGTGCAAGCGCAAGCTGGCCGGCGAGGAATTCGTCATAGGCGAGCCTGCGCCGCGCGGAGCTTTCCGGCGCGATATCGGCGGGGTCTTCCGGCTGGTGGAGGGTTTTGAGCGCTTGCTCGAAACTGGGGAATTGTTCACGCGCCAGAAGCGTCTGGTCGATCCATTCAGGCAGTGGCGGGATGCGCGTCAGGGCCTCGCGTATGGCGCGGGTGAGCGTCTTCGGCGAAAGCCCCGCCGTCAGTGGATAGACCGGCTCGACCAGCGGCAGCGATGCCGCATCCTCGACGCTGGCGATATGGTCGGGATGCACCATGGAGGCGCGGCCGTTGAACCATTCCATCCGGCCGGAGACGATGATCGTTTCTCCCACGGGCATGGCTTTCTCCAGCCATGGCTGCTGCGCATGGAAAAAGACGAGAGCGATCTCGCCCGTCTCGTCATGGGCAAAGACCCGATGCGGGACATTGCCGCGTCCCTTCGGCGCGGGCTGATGCCGGTCGATGCGCACTTCCAGCGTCACGATAGCGCCTTCCTGCGCAAAGGCGATGCCGGGACGGTTGCGCCTGTCGATGATGCTGTGCGGTGGCAGGAACAGGAGTTGGCCGATGCGCGGCTCCGCGCCGGGGCCCTCGGCACCAAGCAGCTTTGCCAGGAGGGTCGTCACCTTCGGGCCGATGCCGGAAAGCGATTGAACCGAGGCGAAAAAGGGATCGAGCAAAGACGGGCGCATGTAAAGAGCATTACCGCGTTCCTTTTGCCTTGCAAGGCTGACAGAACAATCTTCCCGCGCTATATGGCAACGTTGCGGGCTGTTTTTAAAAGGGGCTTGAAATGAAACACAGAACACTATGGATTGCGGCGATTTCCGCTTGGGTTATCTCCCCCGCTGGAGCTGGAGACATTCCTCGTTACGACCCACCTTCCTATTGCAAAAAAGTGTCCGATATAAGCGGAGGGGCAGCCATGATTTATAATGGCTGCATCCAAATGGAGCAGGACGCCTATAACGATCTTAAAGACGTCTGGCCGGGTGTTTCCGCCAAAACCCAAAACTATTGTGACGAGGTCGCTCGTGTAAGTGACAGCTCTTATGGGATTTTGAAGGGCTGTATCGATATGGAAACCGACGCTGCGACGTCGACACCGGAGTTCAAGTTTTGAAGAATATGATCAAGATCATCATGCTCAGCATATCGAGCATGGTGATCATTACAAACGTCGCGGGCGCTGATGAGCCCACAGTTGTCGCTTGCCAGTTCGAAAAGATGCCATTGATGATTTTGACTTTCAGAGGTGGCATGGGTGCAGATAATAATACTCTGCAAGTGGGGCAAACAAAGCCCGTTGAGTTGAGCGTCGGCTCCAGCTTAATGGCGGCTCAATACGGTGCGCAGAACATGACCTTTTCCTTGAGGCTGCCAGCCAACGTGTCGGTCAGTGCTCCAGGACAAGATACGAAGACATTCTCTGGAGAGTGTGTCAGCACGTTGCCGCAGTGATTGCTTTCCTTTGGGATCGTCCGGGTTATTCCATTCATTATTCTTCGGCCAATTTGACGGATGCAAGAAAGCGCTAATCGACGCCGCTGCCACTGATAACTCCTCGAGGAGAGGGAGATGAGGTGTCGCCACTCCTGAATTTCTTTCTCTCGCATTCAAGCAAACACCGACAGGCGGTGAGGGGCATTCACAGGATGCACCGTCGGCGCTATATGCACCATAACCATTTCCCGCTTCCATATTCGAGCGGCAATCAAGAGAGATGAGACTATGACGGGCAGCACGCGCACCAGCGCTGATCTCGATCCACGGCGGCGCAAGCTCCTGTTTCGCTCTTGGCACCGGGGCATGCGCGAGACGGATTTGATTCTCGGCCAATATGCCGATGAACATATCGCGGGGTTTTCCGATGCCGACCTCGATGAATATGAGCGCCTACTGGAAGTGCTCGACCGCGATATCCTGAAATGGGTGACGGGCGAAGCCGCCACTCCGCCAGAATACGACACGCCGCTTTTCCGCGACATCGTCATTTTCCGCCAAAAAGTTAAGTTCTGAAACAACCATGCCTGTTTTTTCAAAAATCGGACTGAAACTCAGCGTTGCGCGCCATATCGTCATCGATGGCGTGGCGGATGGGTATGAGGCGTTCTGTCTTGCGCGTATCGTCGAGGAGAAAGGCGAGGGCGGTCCGGTTCTCTTCATCGTGCGCGATAGCCAGCGCGCCGCCGATATCGAGCAGGTGTTGAGCTTCGTCCGTCCCGATCTGCCGGTCCTGAATTTCCCCGCCTGGGATTGCCTGCCCTATGATCGGGTTTCGCCCGGCGCCGATGCCGCCGCCCGCCGCCTGACGGCAATGGCGGGCATGGCGGCGCTGCGTGAGAAGAAGCATCCGGGCGTCATTATCGCGACGGCCAATGCCGTGGTGCAGAAGCTGCCGCCGCGCGACGCAATTCTCGGTCAGGTGTTTGTGGCGCGCCCCGGCAACCGGGTCGACATGAACGAACTGGCGCAAAGGCTTGAACGCAATGGCTTCGAGCGCGTCTCCACGGTTCGCGATGTCGGCGAGTTCGCCGTGCGCGGCGGCATTCTCGATCTCTACGCGCCGGGCGCGGAGGAGCCGTTGCGTCTCGATTTCTTCGGCGATACGCTGGAGACGATCCGCGCCTTCGATCCCGCCTCGCAGCGCACCACCGGAACCCACAAGGAATTCTCGCTCCAGCCTATGAGCGAAGTGACGCTGTCACCAGATATGATCAGCCGCTTCCGTACCAATTACATCCAGGCCTTCGGCGCGCCGTCGCGCGACGACGCACTCTATCAGGCGATCACCGAGGGCCGGCGCTTCGCCGGCATGGAACATTGGCTGCCGCTTTTCTACGATAAGCTGGAAACCGTCTTCGACCATGCCGGCAATATGCCCGTTGTGTTCGATCATCTGGCGCATGAGGCGCTGGCTGAGCGCCACAAGATGGTGCTGGATCACTATGAGGCGCGCCGGCGTCAGGCTGACGGCAAGGAGCCCGGCGACGCCGTGCCGTACAAGCCGGTCGCGCCGTCAGCGCTTTATCTCTCGCCCGAGGCTGTGGAGCGCGCGGCTGCCAGCGCCGGAACCCGCATCGATCTCACGCCCTTCTTCCAGCCGGATGTGGTGGCGGACCGCCAGGTCATCCACGCAAATACGCATAAGGGACGCAACTTTGCCGAAGAACGCGCCCAAAAGGACACCAATCTCTTCGAAAGCGTCGTAGACTATCTTGGCAAGTTGCGCGCCGAGGGCAAGAAGGTGCTGCTCGCCGCGTGGAGCGAAGGCTCGCTCGACCGGCTGATGCAGGTTCTGGGTGAGCGCGGGCTGGAAAAGATCGAGACGGTGCAGAACCTTGGCACCGTCAAGGCGCTGTCGCGCGATAAGATCACGGCCACGGTGCTCTTTATCGAAAGCGGTTTCGACGCCGGCGATCTCGTAGTGGTCGCTGAGCAGGATATCCTTGGCGACCGGCTGGTGCGGCATTCGAAGCGCCGCAAACGTGATCGCGATTTTATCAGCGAAGTAAGCGGGCTGACGGCGGGCGATATCGTTGTCCATGTCGATCACGGCATCGGCCGTTTCGTCGGCCTCAAGACCATCACCGCCGCCGGCGCGCCGCATGATTGCCTCGAGTTGCATTATGCGGGTGACGATCGCCTGTTCCTGCCGGTCGAAAACATCGAGCTGCTTTCCCGCTTCGGCTCGGAAGGCGCGGATGTGCCCCTCGACAAGCTGGGCGGCGGCGCATGGCAGGCGCGCAAGGCCAAGCTGAAAAAGAGGCTTCTCGAAATCGCCGGCCATCTGATCCGCATTGCCGCCGAGCGGCAGTTGCGTGGCGCGCCGGTGCTCACCCCGCCGGATGGCGTCTATGGCGAGTTCGCCGCGCGCTTTCCCTATGACGAGACCGAGGACCAGCAGAGCGCCATTGACGCTGTCTTTGACGATCTGTCGCTTGGCAAGCCGATGGATCGCCTCATCTGCGGCGATGTCGGCTTCGGCAAGACGGAAGTGGCGCTGCGCGCCGCCTTTGTTGCGGCATTGAACGGCTATCAGGTGGCGGTCGTCGTTCCCACCACGCTCCTGTCGCGCCAGCATTACAAGACATTCGCGGCGCGGTTCCATGGCTTGCCCATCAATGTGGCCCAAGCCTCGCGTCTCGTCGGTTCCAAGGAATTGGCTGAGGTCAAGAAGGGCGCTGCGGAAGGCAAGATCGATATCGTCGTCGGCACCCACGCACTTCTGGGGCAGGGCATCAAGTTCAACAATCTCGGGCTTCTCATCATCGACGAGGAGCAGCATTTTGGCGTCAAGCATAAGGAGCGCCTGAAAGAGCTGAAGTCGGATATCCATGTGCTGACGCTTTCGGCGACGCCGATCCCGCGCACCCTGCAACTGGCGCTGACCGGCGTGCGCGAACTTTCGCTGATCACCACGCCGCCGGTAGACCGCATGGCGGTGCGTACCTTCGTCTCGCCCTTCGATCCGCTGGTTATCCGCGAGACGTTGCTGCGCGAACGCTATCGCGGCGGACACAGCTTCTATGTCGTCCCGCGCATCGCCGATCTGACGGAAGTGAAGGAGTTCCTCGACGCTCAGGTGCCGGAGCTGAAGGTTGCCGTTGCGCACGGACAGATGCCGCCGGGTGAACTCGATGACATCATGAACGCATTTTACGATGGCCAGTATGATGTGCTGCTTTCGACCACGATTGTCGAATCGGGCCTCGATGTTCCGACCGCCAACACCCTCATCATCCACCGGGCAGATATGTTCGGGCTGGCGCAACTTTACCAGTTGCGCGGCCGCGTCGGGCGTTCCAAGCAGCGCGCCTTCGCGCTCTTCACCCTGCCGCCAAACAAGATGCTCACCCAGCAGGCGGAGCGCCGGCTGAAAGTGCTGCAATCGCTCGATACGCTGGGCGCGGGCTTCCAGCTCGCAAGCCACGACATGGATATTCGCGGCGCCGGCAATCTTCTGGGCGAGGAACAGTCGGGTCAGATCAAGGAAGTCGGCTTCGAGCTTTACCAGCAGATGCTGGAGGAGGCCGTGGCTGAACTCAAGGGTACGGGCGAGGTCGAGGACGCGCACTGGTCGCCGCAAATTTCCATCGGCACGGCGGTGATGATCCCTGAATCCTACGTGCCCGACCTGCAATTGCGCCTTGGCCTTTACCGCCGCCTCGCCGATCTGGAGGAGCCGCAAGAAATCGACGGCTTCGGCGCGGAACTCATCGACCGCTTCGGCCCGCTGCCGGAGGAAGTGCAGCATCTGCTCAAGATCGTCTTCATCAAGGCGCTATGCCGCAAGGCCAATGTCGAGAAGCTCGACGCCGGGCCGAAAGGCGTGGTCATCCAGTTCCGCAACAAGATTTTCCCCAATCCGGCGGCGCTGGTGAAGATGATCGGCGAACAGGGTTCGCTGGCGAAGATCCGCCCGGATCAGGGCATCGTCTTCATCCGCGACTGGCCGACGGCGGAGAAGCGTTTGAACGGCGCGGCGGTGGTGATGACGCAACTGGCTAAGATTGCGGTGGGAAGCTGAACTGAGTTGAGATATGTAGCTTATAGTTGACATGTCCCATGTATGCCAACTATAAGCTACATATGAGCAACGAAGTCCGCCAAACGCCCGAGTTTGCCGATTGGCTGGATAGCATCAAGGACCACACGGCTGCTGCGCTGGTGTCGGCGCGGATCGAGCGACTTGGTTATGGCCTGCTCGGAGACGCGAAGTTTTTCGATGGAATTGGCGAGCTTCGGATCGACTATGGTCCCGGATACCGGGTCTATTTCTGCCGTTGCGGCAGCGTGATCTACATTCTCTTATGCGGCGGCACGAAGCGGACGCAGGGCCGCGACATCAAGCGGGCCACGAAAATGGCACAGGAGATAGGCTATGAGCATTGAGACCATTCCGTTCGATGCGGCGAAATATCTTGATAACCCGGAATCCCAGGCGGTTTTCCTTCGCGATGCGTTGGAAACCGGCGATGCGGGTTATGTCGCCCATGCCCTTGGCGTCATCGTTCGCGCCCGTGGCGTATCTCAGGTCGCTCGTGATGCCGGTTTGAGCCGGGAAGCGCTTTACAAAGCCCTGTCACCAACCGGGAACCCCACGCTCTCGACCCTTCTGGGCGTGACAAAAGCGCTTAATATCCGTCTCGAAGCCTCGGCTATGTAGGCAGGAAGGACGGCTCTACCGATCCTCAGCCATCCCCGGCTCGAACCCAGCCGCAGCTTGCGCGATCGCATCGGCGAGCACATCAGCAGGCTGCGCGCCCATCACGGCGTATTTCTGGTCTATGATGAAGCACGGCACGCCCTGCACGCCGATGCGGTGGGCGGTTTCGATTTCCTGCAACACGCTTTCGCGGTCAGCGTCGGTGGCAAGCAGGCTCGCGACGATCTGGCCGTCCATGCCGGATGCCGAGGCCGCATCGACCAGCACCTCGTGATCGCCGATATTGAGACCCTGCTCGAAATAGAACGAAAACAGCTTGCCCACCAACCGGTCCTGCGTTCCGGGCGCGGCCTGCGATGCCCACTGGATGAGGCGATGCGCGTCGAGCGTGTTGGGCGCGACCTCAATGGCGTCGAAATCGAATTCGATGCCGTCTTCCTCGCCGAGCTTGATCAGCTGGTCGTGGATTTCATCGATGCGCGACTGGCTGCCGAATTTACCCTTGAGATAGGCCTTGCGATCCTTGCCTGCGGGAGGAATGGTGGGGTCAAGCTGGAATGGCCGCCACTGAACGGCGGTGTCGAGTTCGGGCAACAACACCAGCGCCTGTTCCAGGCGCTTGCGGCCGATGAAACACCACGGGCACACCACATCGGAAACGACATCGATGATGATCTGCTTGTTCATTTGTCGTCTCCATTTTCGGCTTTAAAATACCATGTCGGCAACTGGAATCCATACAGGGAAGTCGTTTCCGGATGCTTTATCCGCGACCATCGCGCCACCCATTGCGCGGGCAGGTGGTAGAGAGGAACGTAATAGGAGCCGGAGATAAGGACGCGGTCGAGCGCGCGCACGGCGCTGACAAATTCCTGCTGGCTGCGCGCGGCAATCAACGCCTCGATCATCGCATCCACGGCGGGGTCGGCCACGCCCGCATAATTGAAGCTGCCTTGCGCGTCGCGCGAGACGGAACCCCAGCGACCCCATTGCTCCGCGCCCGGTGACAGCGATCCGGTGAGCGCGCCCAGGATCATGTCGTAATCGAAGGATTGAAGACGCTGCTGGTATTGCGCGTCATCCACGGTGCGAATGATGGCGGTGATGCCGAGCCGCTGCAATGTGCGCGCATAAGCGAGGCTGATCTTCTCCTCATCCGGACCCCTGGTCATGATTTCGAAGGTGAGCGGATTGCCGGACGGGTCGAACGCCGTGCCTTCGTGGAAAGAGTAGCCCGCCTGCGTGAGAAGGTCATAGGCCTTTTTGGCAGTGCCGCGATCGCGTCCGCTGCCGTCGGTCTCTGGCGCCCGCCACGTGCCGTTCATGACATCGGGCAGCACCGAATCGGGGAATTTTGCCAGAAGCGCTCCTTCCCGCACATCTGCCGGGCGACCGACGGAGGAGAGCGCGGAGCCATCCCAGAACCCCTCGGTACGCTCATAAACGCCGGCATAGAGATTGCGGTTGGCCCATTCGAAATCGAACAGGTCCGACAGGGCCTGCCGGACCCGGATGTCTGCGAACTTCTCCCGCCGGGTGTTGAACACGAACCCAAGCATGTTGTTGGGCGTGCCCTTGGTAAAGCTGTCCTTGACGACGAGGCCCCGGCTGACGGCGGGAAAATTATATTCCTTCTCCCAGCGCATCGGACTGCCCTCGATCAGGACATCGATCAGGCCTTTTTTGAACGCCTCGAACAGCGCGGTGTCGTTGCGGAAATATTCGACCGTGATCTGGTCGAAGTTGTTGAAGCCGCGCCGGGAGGGGAGATCGTTTGCCCAATAATCCGGGTTGCGCCGGTAGACGATTCGCGTGCCCGGCTGAACCTTATCGACGAGATAGGGGCCGCTGCCGATCGGTGGTTTCAGCGATGCATTGCCGAAGGTCGCGGGATCGATGGCATGCTGCGGCAGGACCGGCATCGCGCTGGCGATAAGCAGCGGAAACTCGCGGTCGGATTTGTCGTTGAAAGTGAAACGGACGCCCCGTTCGCCAATTTTCTTTATGCTGGCGATCTTGTCCATGCGGCTGGAAAAAGGCGGGCGGCCCTTCTCCTTCAGGATATTATAGGTGAAAAGAATGTCATCCACCGTGACCGGCTGGCCATCGGACCACTTTGCCTTGGGGTTGAGCGTGAACTCGATCCATTTGCGCTCCGGATCCATCTCCACCTTTTCGGCGATCAGCCCGTAGAGGGTGAAAGGCTCGTTGCCTGAGCGTTGCATCAGCGTCTCGAAGACCAGATTCCCATAGTCGGCATCGAGAAAAAGGCCGCGCGCGGTGGTGCGCATGCTTTGCAGCACGAAGGGGTTGAGGCTGTCGAACGTGCCGATGACGCCATAATGGATGGCTCCGCCCTTCGGCGCGTCCGGGTCGGCATAGGGAAAATGGGAATAATCCGCAGGCAGCGCCGGCTCGCCGTGCATGGCGATGCCATGGGCCGGCTGGGCGTGGGCCGGAAGAAGGCCAGGCGCGCCCAGACCCAAGCCAAGACCCAAGGCGATAAGGAGTATTCGAATAAATCTGCCGGGCATTCTCATTCCGTTCGACTGAGCTTAACGCTGATTCGCGGTCAAGGTTTCATGCAACCTAATTGCATCATTTGGCGGGTTTTTGTGAAGTTGTGGCTGTTGACGCTGGATTTGCCGTGGCAAGCAGTGTAACACGCCTTTCGAAGATGACGTTGCGCTGTCGCTTGCCCGGACATCATGGGCAGGCGGATCGGTGGCCGTCAAATGGATTAGACCGCTGAAAGGGATCTGTTGACTATGTCCATGACGAAGACCTTCGCTGCCGCCTCCGCTGTTGCTGGCGCGTTTGCTTTGTTCGCAACCGCGACCTTCCCGGCCTTCGCGCAGCAGCCTCCGCAGGGCTGGTTCAAGGTTTGCTCCAAGCAAGAGGACAACGATATCTGCAACACGCAGAACATCGTCACCGCTGATTCCGGCCAGCTTCTGACCGCCGTCAATCTCATCGAGATCAAGGGCAAGATCAACCGCAAGATCTTCCAGGTGTCCGTTCCCACGGGCCGCCTGATTCAGGCGGGCGTCGGTCTCACGATAGACACGAACAAGCCGCAGAAAATCGAGTACGGCATTTGTTTCCCGGATCGCTGCATTGCGGAAGTGGTGCTGTCCGACGATCTGATCAAGGCGCTCCAGAAGGGCAGCAAGCTGACGCTGACCTCCGTCAATTTCCAGAACAAGCCGAACCCGATCAACGTGTCACTCTCCGGCTTTGACAAGGCGCTGTCCGGCCCCGGCCTGCAGCAGCCGGAACTGGAAGCGCGCCAGAAGGAACTGCAGGAAGCAGTCCAGAAGCGCCAGAAGGAATTCGAGGCCAAGATGAAGGCCGAACAGGAAAAGGCCAAGGCTGGTAATTAATCCGGTCTGCTCTACTGAATGAAAAAAGGGACGCCGAGTGCGTCCCTTTTTATTTGTGCGGAATACTGTACCGCCGGCGTTCCGATGAGATTCTGTCGGAACGAGCTTTGAAGCGCTCTTCTAAATGTTTAGTCCCGGTATTTGCTGGAGCGGGTTTCTTTTGAATTTCTCTGGTTCTGTTTTCCAGATTTTGCAGATGAACTCGTAAGGCGTGAGGCCT
>NZ_QJTF01000020.1 GCF_003217235.1 Paramesorhizobium leguminum
CAGTCCCATCTGCTCATCTCCCGGCCGATCAAACGCGCGGGGAGTGTGACATCCTTACTTTGCAGAAACAGGACACTTCAACTTTGCGGCTACATGCCATAGTCACGTAATCTATCTTATGGAACTGTTCGGTCGCGGGTCGGCATCCCGTCAGGCAGGCAGGCCCGGCGCCCAGCCTTTTGCAGCGAGCTCAAACCCCGAGAATTCGAAGCCGGGTGCGACGGTGCAGCCTACCAGCGTCCAGTCTCCCAGACTCTCGGCCGCCTGCCATGCATGGGCCGGCACCAAAGCTTGCGGACGCTCTCCTTCCGGAATATTCGGTCCCAGCATGATGCGTTCCACAGGCCCGTTGTCGCTGCGAGCGATCTCCAGCCTGAGCGGGCTTCCTGCATAATAATGCCAAACCTCGACCGCATCGACGCGATGCCAATGTGAGCGTTCGCCGCGCGCGAGCAAATAATAGATCCCTGTCGATGCAGCGCGCCCGGCAGCGGGTGCATCGCGGTAAGTTTCGAGAAAATGGCCACCTTCCGGATGCGGCTGGAGACCAAGTGCACGGACGATTTCATTTGCTGAAGTTTTCATGGTTATTGACCTGTCAAACTTGTTTTTAGAGTAGCCGCCCCGGCCTCGGTTAGCGCCCTTAAGCTGCCAATCATACGGTATTGATGGGCTGTTCAGCCGGCAGGCTTCAATGCCGCATCGCGATGGTGGCTGCCGCGCCGGCCATGAAAGCGGCGGCGGTCCGGTTCAGCCTTTTCAAAGCGCGGGGCGCTTGCAGCAACAGGCGCGCCTTTGCCGCCAGCATGAGATAAGGCACCAGCACCACCAGCAGGACAATGATCGTGCAAACCGCCAGAACGCCGTAATCGAACAAGGTTATGTGCTGCAGGTCGACGAGCGTCGGCGTGAGCGCGAGATAAAAAATCATGGTCTTCGGGTTGCCAAGCGTCACCAGCAAGCCGGCAAGAAAGCTGGAAAATGCCCCGCCACTCGCCTTTTTCGCCTCGATCTTTTCAGCTGTAATTCCCGATGTCCAGAACGTCCATGCAAGCCATGCGAGATAAGCTACGCCCATCCATTTGAGAATGAGAAAAGCGGTGCCAAAGGCTTGCGCAAGCAAGGCAAGCCCTGAAACCGTGGCGGTCAAATAGGTGAGGTCGCCGATAACCAGGCCGAATGCCATGAAAAGAGATGAGCGAAAGCCGGAGCCGAGGGCGCGCGCAACGAGGGCTGTCACGCCAGGCCCCGGTATAGCGGCGGCAACAGCCAGCGCGCCGCTATAGGCAACAAAACCTGCAAGGTTCATCCTTCATTCCCCCACTGCATCTTACAGCTTCGCTGGACCACAGGAGCCTGATCGAAACGGCTTGTATGGATACTCCTCCCTCTACCAAAACCCGCTGTCGATGCGAAGCAAAACTTTGGCCGGCTAGCGCGGCGGCGCAACCAGCGGCTCTTCTTTCGAAAATTGGGAGAGTGACGGTTTGGCCGCAGCCATACGATGTGTTAGCATCCAGCAATAGCCGGGAAGAGCTGACCCCACGCACGGCTTCGCGGGACGGGCATGGGGCCAGCCACCCCGCAACCTTGTGGCTTTGGGGGTACATAACTATACAATTTTCACCATGGACGCACAATCGGCCCCATATTCGGGCTTTAAAGCGTAGTTAAAATAATAGAAGCGCTAGTAAAATATAATATAAATTCATAGTTTCCCGAAAAAGGGAGTGTAAAATGATAGCAGTATATAAGCAAATTAGTAGTATAGTTGACCAGTGGACCGACAATTTACCGTTCCAAGCGGATTTCCCAAAGCAGCGCCGGAGTATTGTTGATAATACTTATTTGCAGTTCTTTATGGCGTTAACGACGCTAGGCTTTACAGAAGGTGAAATAGAAACGGCAACCGGCGGTCTCTACAATCTGATCGAGAGGCGCCTTGATGCGATCTATCGTTCCGGGATCGTCATTTTGAAGAGAGACGTGAATGCCATCACACAGGACGGCTGATTTTCGCTCGATCCCTGATCGATGGTGTAAACACGGGCCAAGGTTCCGTTTAGCTCGCGCTTGTCGCCACCCACCGATGCCACTCATCGGCGCTGCCGTGGAAGGCGTTGAGGTCGATCCGGCCATCCACGCCATGCGACAGGCCCGAGCCGGAATATTGCCAGAATAGCCATTTCCGGCCCGGATAGACCTTGGAGGGGTGCTCGGCCACGGCGCGAAGCCAGAACGGATGATTGGGGAACTCGCCTCTCAGATTGTCGCGGTAGAAATCCGGCGCGGTGTAGATAACAGGACGCTGGCCGTAATGGCGCTCCAGCCTGTCCATGAAGACCTGCATCTTCTCAAGCACCCGCTTGCGCGATATGCGCTGGCTGCAGCGGGATTCGCCGTTCCATTCGACATCGATAACTGGCGGCAGCGCGCCCTCGACCTTCGGCACGTTGCGGATGAACCAGTCGGCCTGCTCGCCGGCGGTGCGGCACCAATAGAAGAAGTGATAGGCGCCGCGCTTCAACCCCGCCTCGTGCGCCTTGCGCCAGTTCGTCTTGAACATCGGATCGAGATGGTCGCCGCCATCGGTCGCCTTGATATAGGCGAAATTCGCGCCCTGCGAACGCAGCTTTTCCCAGTCGATGTCGCCCTGCCAGCGCGAGACATCGACGCCGTGCACGGCGAGCGCCTTGGGCGACGATGCCCGGCCGAAATTGATCGGCTTTGCATCGCGGAAGCGACGGCTATAGATACGGCTGCGCTCGGATGCCGTCCCCGACGGCTTTGCCGGCACAACAAAGGATGCAGGCTCCGCCTTGAGCTTGCGCGGGGGCATCCTGACCGGAGGCGCGGGCATGACGGGAGCGGCAACCGGCGTCACCAACGCCATTTCTTGCGGCGGTGCTTCGACTGGCGTGGACGGACGAACTTCCGCGGGCGGCGCCACGTTCATCGGCGGGGTGATGGAGCTTGTCGTCTCGAGCGAAGGCCGCGCCAGAAGCTCGTCGACATCCGAACCCGTGGATGTGCAACCTGCCAAACCCATGCAGAGGAGCACAACGACCGACGTCTTCGAGAAACGCATGGTTACCTTTACGCAAATAACAAATGAGACCCACGGGAGAGGCCGAAACGCTGGCCCCTTCATCAGTCATTGCTAAAGGCAAATTCCCAATAAAGATTGAATCGAATTTTAACTTTTTGGATTGCCCCTCACCCGCCTGCCGGCACCTTTTCCCCGCACGCGGGGAATCGCCAAGCGCCTCCGTGGTTCGAGGCTCATTCCGCTTCGCTCCATTCACACCTCACCATGAGGCTACTGCGGCGTTACGGTCCCGTCATCCTCATGGTGAGGTGCGGAGCGAAGCAGAGCCTCGAACCACGGGGGTGAAGGGCGTACAGTTGTTTCCGTAAATATGAAATGCTCTATGCCCCCTCGCCCCGCTTGCGGGAAGAGGGTAAGGGTAAGGGGCAATCCGGCGCGTCCACATTCATTCCCCTCCCCCCCGCATGAAACCACATCCGTTTCATCTGCGTGTTACATCCGACTTCTAAGACTTGGAAACGCTCTAAAGCATGTGCAGCCAAGGGGAGCCTGGCGTCGCACAATGCGCCACGATGGAGTGGGGGCATTTTTTAAGTTGAGGATAGCCAGATGAACGAACTCGTTTCACAGCAAGCCCTGTTCAAGACAAGCCAGCTGGAGGAAGCGGATAGCGCGCCGCGCAACCCGACCGACAATCCGACCATGGGAGAGATCATAACCAAGCGCTTTTCGCGCCGCGGCTTTCTCCAGGGCTCGCTTGCGGTGTCGGCCATTGCCATGACGGTGAGCCCGCTGGCGCTCATCGCGGCGGATGATGCCAAGGCCGCCGGCAACGGTTCCGCCTTCTCCTTCAAGGAAGTGGAAGCGGGCGTCGATGCCAAGCACCATGTCGCGGAAGGCTACGATGCCGATGTGCTGCTGCGCTGGGGCGATCCGCTTTTCCCCGATGCGCCTGCCTTCGACCCCACCAGGCAGACCGCCGAGGGGCAGGCAAAGCAGTTCGGCTACAACAATGATTATGTCGGCTATATCCCGCTCGAGGGCTCCCCGACCCACGGCCTGCTCGTGGTCAACCACGAATACACCAACCCGCACCTGATGTTCCCCGGCCTCGTCACCGTCGCCGACGGCAAGATCAAGCAGAACCCGCTTTCGAAAGAGCAGGTCGATGTCGAGATGGCCGCTCATGGCGGCACCATCGTCGAGATCAACAAGGTGGACGGCAAGTGGAAGCCGGTACTCGATGGCCGCTACAATCGCCGCATCACCTCCAATACCGAGATGAAACTGTCCGGCCCCGCCGCCGGTCACGACCGTCTCAAGACCAAGGCCGACGCGACGGGCACCAAGGTGTTCGGCACCATCAACAATTGCGCCGGCGGCGTCACGCCATGGCACACCTACATCATGGCCGAGGAGAACATTCACGGCTATTTCAGCGGCGAGCTGCCGGCTGACCACCCCGAAGCCGCCAATTACAAGCGCTTGGGCATTCCCGAAAGCTCTTACGAATGGGCGAACTATTACGACCGCTTCGACATCTCCAAGGAGCCGAACGAGCCCAATCGTTTTGGCTGGGTGGTCGAGGTCGATGCGCTCGATCCCAATTCGGTGCCGAAGAAGCGCACCGCGCTCGGACGCGTCAAGCATGAGGGCGCGGAATCGATCGTCAACAAGGACGGCCGCGTCGTCTTCTATCTCGGTGACGACGAGCGTTTCGACTATGTCTACAAGTTCGTCACGGCGGGCAAGTTTAACGCCGACGATCGCGCGGCCAATATGGACCTGCTCGATGAGGGCACGCTCTATGTCGCCAAGTTCTCCGAGGACGGCACCGTCGAGTGGATGCCGCTCGTCTTTGGCCAGGGACCGCTGACCGCCGCAAACGGCTTCCAGAGCCAGGCGGACGTGCTGATCGAAACCCGCCGTTCCGCCGACCTTCTCGGCGCGACCAAGATGGACCGTCCGGAAGACGTGCAGCCCAACGGCGTGACCGGCAAGGTCTATGTCATGCTGACCAACAACACCAAACGCACCGACGAGCAGGTCGACGCCGCCAACCCGCGCGCCAAGAATGCCTTCGGCCATATCATCGAGATCGCGGAGGCCGATGGCGATTTCGCGGCGACCAAGGGCACGTGGGAAGTGCTGCTGAAATGCGGCGATCCCTCCGTTGCCGATGTCGGCGCGACCTTCTCGACCGAGACGACCAAGAACGGCTGGTTCGGCATGCCGGACAATTGCGCGGTCGATTCCGCCGGGCGTCTCTGGGTTTCCACCGACGGCAACAGCAACAAGGCGACCGGGCGCACCGACGGCCTCTGGGCCGTTGACACGCAAGGCGAAGCCCGCGCGACGTCAAAACTGTTCTTCCGCGTGCCGGTTGGAGCCGAGATGTGCGGCCCGCTGTTTACGCCCGATGACGAGACGGCCTTCGTCGCCGTGCAGCATCCCGCCGATGGTGGCGAGGATTGGGATGGCCACGGCCGCCCGTCCTATTACGAGGACCTCTCCACCCGCTGGCCGGACTTCCGCAACGACATGCCGACACGCCCGTCGGTGGTTGCGATTACGAAGCAGGGCGGCGGGAAGATCGCGGTTTAAGGCTTAGCTCCCTCCTTCCCCCTTGCGGGGAAGGTGCCCGCGGAGCGGGCGGATGGGGGTGGTAAAGGCCGCGCGCTGCGATTGCATGTTGGAGTTCAACCGTCACCACCCCCACCCGGCCCTTCGGGCCACCCTCCCCGCAAGGGGGAGGGAAAGGGGCGCTACTACTCCGCCGCCTGAGCCGCAGGCTTTTGCCGCGCATCCAGTACCGCCCGGATCTCAGCCCGGCATGAGCCGCAATTGGTTCCGGCCTTGAGGCGAACGCCAACCTCCTCAACCGAGCCGCAGCCGCCATCGATGACCGCCACGATCTGGTTGACGCCGACCGAAAAGCACGAGCAGACGATCGCGCCGATATCCGGCTGATCCGCCCCGGGCCGCCCGGCCATGATCGCGATGCGGCTGCGCGGTTGCGCGTGGACGATGCCGAGCTGGGAAACCGCCCATGTCCGCGAGACGGCCACGGGCCCGCGCGCGGCGTAAAAGGCGAGCACAAGCCGTTCCCCATCAAAAAAGGCGATGCGGCTGTTGCCGCTCTCCCGGTCGAAATAGGCAAGCGCCGAAAGCGTGTCCGGGAGTTGCCATGTCTCCCGGCACCATGCTTCCCAGTTTGCCGGCTTTGCCGCAAAGGCGCATTCCATGCGGAATCCATGCTCGACCTTCGCCAAGGCGAAATACTCCGCATGTTGTGGCAAGGGCCGGTTCGCCGAAACCGCGAAGCCATAATATTCCGCCTTGTAAGGCTCCACCGATACCGCCACATTTTTCAATGCCGGCTGACCGGAAACCGGGTCAGTCACCGGGGGCACCAGCGCATCCACCCGCCCATTGGACGCGTATTGGTCCGTCCAGTGTATCGGCACGAAAACCGAACCGCGCGGTTGCCGTGAGGTGATCAGCGCCCGGACGAGCACCTTGCCATGGGGACTGGTTATCTGGACAAGCGTGGCATCGGCAATGCCCAGCGCTGCGGCATCATCAGGGTTGATCTCGGCGAATGGTTCGGCGAGATGGCTTGAGAGCCGGGCGCTTTTGCCGGTGCGGGTCATGGTGTGCCACTGGTCGCGAATCCGTCCAGTATTGAGTACCGACGGGTACGCCAGGTTGACGCGCTCCGTCGCCATGGATTCTACCGCGATGAAACGGGCCTTGCGGTCGGGGTGGTAGAAGTTGCCGTTGGCGAAGAAGCGGATGGCGCTCGCTTTCCCTCCCCCTTGCGGGGAGGGTGTCCGCGCTAGCGGACGGGTGGGGGTGGTGAAGGATAGAGCACAATCGTCACCACCCCCATCCGCCCGCTCCGCGGGCACCTTTCCCGCAAGGGGGAAGGAGGGCGCTGGCCATTGGAATGGTTTCAGCACGTCATAATCCGTAGGAGAAATCCCCGCATACCCCCCAATATCGAAATCGCGGTCGCCCCCATTCTCGAAAGCCGACAACGCCGCATGTTCGGCAAAAATCTCCGCCGGGTTCTCAAACGCAAACGCCGCCCCAAACCCCATACGCCTCGCCACATCGCAGATAATGCGCCAGTCGGCGCGTGCCTCGCCGGGGTGGGCCAAGAACTGCCGTTGGCGCGAAATCCGGCGTTCGGAATTGGTGACCGTGCCGTCCTTTTCCCCCCAGCCCGCCGCCGGCAACAGCACATGCGCATATTGGGTGGTGTCCGTCTCGCGCATGATATCGGAAACGACGACGAACGGGCAGTTGCGGATCGCATCGGCCACGCTATCGGCATCGGGCATGGAGACCACCGGATTGGTGCCCATGATCCAGAGCGCCTTGATCCGCCCATCGGCCACGGCCTTGAACATGTCGACCGCCTTGAGGCCGGGCTTTGCAGCAATCACCGGCGCATTCCAGAAGCGCTGCACCCGCTCGCGATGCGTCGGGTTCTCGATTTCCATATGGGCGGCGAGCATATTGGCGAGGCCCCCCACCTCGCGCCCGCCCATGGCATTCGGCTGGCCGGTGAGCGAAAACGGCCCCATGCCGGGACGTCCGATGCGCCCGGTCGCCAGATGGCAATTGATGATGGCGTTGACTTTGTCCGTGCCCGAAGAGGACTGGTTTACCCCTTGGCTATAGCAGGTTACCACCCTCTGCGTGCCCTCGAACACCCTGTAAAATGCCTCGATATCCCCCTGCGAAAGCCCGGTCAGGGATATAATATCCGCCTCGCTCGTGCGCGCTGCCGCGAGAGCCTCCGCAAATCCGTTGGTGTGCTCGCGGATAAAATCATCATCCAGCGCCGGGCTTTTTGCCAGATGCGCCAGCAGCCCGTTGAACAGCGCCACATCCCCATCCGGCCGGACAGCCAGATGCATATCGGCGATATCACAGGTCATGGTTCGGCGCGGATCGATGACCACGATCTTCATCGCGGGCCGCTTCTCCTTGGCGCTCGCGATCCGCTGATAGAGAACCGGATGGCACCAGGCGAGATTGGAGCCGGTCAGGATGATCAGATCGGCCTCTTCCAGATCCTCATAGACGCCCGGCACCGTATCAGAGCCGAAGGCGCGCCGGTGACCGGCCACCGAGGAAGCCATGCAGAGCCGCGAATTGGTGTCGATATTGGCCGAGCCGATGAAGCCTTTCATCAGCTTGTTGGCGACGTAATAATCCTCGGTCAGAAGCTGGCCGGAGACATAGAAGGCGACAGAATCCGGTCCGTGCTCGGCAATCGTCTCGGAGAATTTCCGCGCCACGAGATCGAGCGCCTCATCCCAGCTGACTTGCCCCTCACCCTTACCCTCTCCCCGCACGCGGGGAGAGGGGGGCCTAAATGTTGCTGCCACCTCTTTTGAGCCAGGAGCGAGGCTGGAGATATGGGTAGTAACGCCGCTGTACCCCTCTCCCCGTTCTTTACGGGGAGAGGGTAAGGGTGAGGGGCGAATTTCCGGAAAAAGCAACCGCCCGTCGAGGTCAATGGTCTCCGCCAGCGCCGATCCCTTGGAACAGAGCCGCCCGAAATTGGCCGGATGGTCCGGGTCGCCCCTGACACTCACGCCGCCGTCATCCGCCACCGAGGCAATAACGCCGCAGCCGACGCCGCAATAGGGGCAGGTGGTCTTGGTCTCTGCCGCCATCATTCCGCCGCCGCAAGCATCAGGTTTTCGAGCGCGATGGAGAGCTTGCCGCCCTCGTTGCGCACGGGAATCGTCCGCACCGCGCCCTCGTCCGCGCCCAGAGCCTTGCCGGTTTCCAGCGAGATCACCCAATTGTGCAGCGGGCAGGTGACGGCGCGGCCGTGGACGATGCCCTGGCTGAGCGGGCCGCCCTTGTGCGGGCAGTGGTCCTCGATGGCGAAGACATCGTTTTCCGCCGTGCGAAACACCGCGATCTTGCCTTGCGGCGTCTTCACGCAGCGCGCGCCGCGCAGCGGAATATCCGAGAGATCGCCGATTTCGATCCAGTTCATATCCATATCCCTCACTCCGCGGCTTGTTTTCTTAGCCGCATGATCTTGTCCGAAAACCGGCATCCACTTTTCGGGATCATGCTCCAGCATACTCCACCGTCGCCATCGGCTTGAACTCGTGCTTGTCCTTGCCAGAGACGCGCTCGGACCAAGGGTCTACCTGGGCGAATTTCTGGGAGAAGACGAAGCGGTCGTAGAAGGCCTTGCGCCGCTCCTTGTCGTCCAGAACCTGGCGGCGGATTTCGTCGTGGCCGACGCGCTTGGCCCATTTGTAGATGCGCTCCAGATACCGGGCCTGCTCGCGATACATCTGGGTGAGCGCGACGATCACCTCCAGCGCCTCATCTTCCGTCCCGACCAGCCCAAGCTTGTCGGTGCCCTTGATATCTAGCCCCGCCGCGCCTGCGAAATGGATCTCGAAACCGGAATCGACGCAGATGACGCCGATGTCCTTGCAGGTCGCCTCCGCGCAATTGCGCGGGCAGCCGGAGACTGCGAGCTTCAGCTTTGCCGGTGTCCACGAACCCCACATGAACTTCTCGATGCGGATGCCTAGGCCGGTGGAATCCTGCGTGCCGAAGCGGCACCAGTCGGAGCCGACGCAGGTCTTCACCGTGCGCAGGCCCTTGGCATAGGCCTGCCCTGAGACGAAGCCGGCCTGCCCCAGATCGGCCCAGACGGCGGGCAAATCCTCCTTCTCGATGCCGAGCAGATCGATGCGCTGCCCGCCCGTCACCTTGACCAGCGGCACGTTGAACTTGTCGACCACATCGGCAATGGCGCGCAGTTCTTTAGCGTTCGTTACACCACCCCACATGCGCGGCACGACCGAATAGGTGCCGTCCTTCTGGATGTTGGCATGGACGCGCTCGTTGATGTAGCGCGACTGGTAATCATCGGCATATTCATCCGGCCAGTCGCAGACGAGATAATAATTGAGCGCCGGGCGGCACTTTGCGCAGCCGCAGGAGGTCTTCCATTCCAGCTCCTGCATGACAGCAGGAATGGTCTTCAGCCCCTTTGCCTTGATCAGCCGGCGCACATCGTCATGGCCCAAATCGGTGCAGGTGCACATCGGCGTGACGGCGGCGGGGTTGTAGCTGTCGCCCAGCGTCAGCTTCATCAGCTGCTCGACGAGGCCCGTGCACGAGCCGCACGACGCCGATGCCTTGGTATGCGCCCGCACGTCATCGAGCGAGGTCAGGCCCTTTTCGGTGATCGTGCCGACGATCTTGCTCTTGCATACGCCGTTGCAGCCGCAGATTTCCGCATCATCCGGCAAGGCTGCAACGGCCGCCATAGGGTCCAGGGGGGAGCCCCCCTGATAGGCCTGGCCGAAGATAAGCGTTTCGCGCATGTCCGAGACATCGGTCCCCTTGCGCAGCATGTCGAAGAACCAGGCGCCATCGCCGGTCTCGCCGTAAAGCACGGCGCCGAGGATGCGGTTCTCCTTCAGCACCAGCCGCTTGTAGATGCCGGCGCTGGCATCGCGCAGCACGATCTCCTGCCGGTCCTCGCCATCGGCGAAATCGCCGGCGGAATAGAGGCTGACGCCGGTCACTTTCAGCTGCGTCGCCGTCTCGACGGGGCGGAAGGCGGCGTCCTGCTTGAGCAGCGTCTTCGCCGCCACCTTGGCCATGTCGTAGAGCGGCGCGACGAGGCCGTAGCAGATGCGCTCGTGCTCGACGCACTCGCCAACCGCAAGAATATCAGGGTCGGAGGAGACCATCTGGTCGTTGACGACGATGCCGCGCTCCACATAGAGCCCGGCATCGGTGGCGACGCGCACCTCCGGGCGAATGCCCACGGCCATGACGACGATATCCGCCGGGTAGACGGTGCCGTCATCAAGCCCCACCGCTTCCACGCGATCCTTGCCAAGGATCGCCGTGGTCTGCGCCTTGCAGTGGACTTTGATGCCGCGGCTCTCCAGTTCCTTCTGCAGCAGGTAGCCCGCCGCCGGGTCGAGCTGGCGCTCCATCAGATGGCCCATGAGATGGAGAACGACCACCTCCATGCCGCGCAGGCGCAGCGCCGCCGCCGCCTCAAGGCCCAGCAGGCCACCGCCGATCACCACCGCCTTGGCGTTTGGCTTGCCAGCCGCCGCCACCATGGCATCGACGTCATCAAGGTCGCGGAAGGCGCGCACGCCGGGCAGGTCCTTGCCCGCGATGGGGATGATGAACGGCGCGGAGCCGGTCGCCACCACCAGCTTGTCGTAGGGCGTCGCGCCCTTGGCGGTGAAGATCACCTTCTCCTTGCGGTCGATCTTCGTCACCGTCTCGCCAAAGCGGCAGGTGACCCCGTGCGAGGCATACCAATCGGCATCGTGGGTGACGATCTGCTCGTAGGTCTTTTCACCCGCCAGCACCGGCGACAGCATGATGCGGTTGTAATTGCCGCGCGGCTCGGATCCGAAGAGCGTGACGTCGAAGGCGCCGGGGGACGCCTCGAAGAGATGTTCGAGCATGCGGCCCGAAGCCATGCCTGCACCGATGATGACGAGTTTTTGAGCCATATTCTGTTTCCTCGAGAATTAAGCCGCCACCGCTGAACCGGTGTGTTGTTGGCGTTGCAGTTGCTTGACCGACAAATGCATCCAGATGAGGGACGCCGCGACGATTGCGAACAGCAGCATGAAGCAGCTGGACCAAAGGCCGGTCATGTCCTTGAGAAGGCCGAAGACGATCGGCAGGATGAAGCCGCCGAGGCCGCCCATCATGCCGACAATGCCGCCGACCGCGCCGATGCTGTCAGGATAATAGGCCGGGATGTGCTTGTAGACCGCAGCCTTGCCCAGGCTCATGACGAAGCCGAGCACGAAGATGACGGCAATGAAGACAACGGGCGAAATGCTGGCCGCCGGAAGCGACAGGATGAGAGTCGCCACCGCCGACACGGCGAACATGGCGTACATGACGCTGCGCGCGCCCTTTTTATCCGACAGCATGCCGCCGAAGGCGCGGAAGATGCTGCCCGGAATCGAATAGGCGGCGGCGATCATGCCTGCCACTCCGAGGTCGAAGCCGTAGACGCCGACCAGATAGCGCGGCAGCCAGAGCGACAGGGCGACGAAGCCGCCGAAGGCGAAGAAATAATAGAGCGAGAAGCGCCAGACCTGAACATTCTTGAGCGGCGCGAATTCTTGGCGGAGCGTCTTTGGCGCGACGCGGCTGGAGCGGCGCTCGCGAAACGCCGGATCGTCTGATGTCGTGAACCAGAAGATGATACCCGTTGCCGCGAGCGCGAGCGCCCAGATTTCCGCGACGGCCTGCCATCCCCATGCGATCAGCACAAAGGGGGCGACGAATTTCGTCACGGCGGCGCCGACATTGCCCGCGCCGAAAATGCCGAGCGCGGTTCCCTGCTTCGAGGGCGGGAAGAACGGCGCGACATAGGCAACGCCGACGGCAAAGGACCCGCCCGCGAGGCCGACTCCGAGCCCGGCAATCAGCATCTGGGTGTAGGTCGTGGCATAGGAAAGCAGGAAGGTCGCCACCGCCGCGGTCAGCATGGTGAGCGTGTAGAGCAGACGGCCGCCGTAGCGGTTCGTCCATATGCCAAGCACGATCCGGATCACCGACCCGGTCAATATCGGCGTGCCCACCAGCAAGCCGAATTGCGCTTCGGTCAGGCCGAGATCCTGTTTGATGCGAACACCGATGATCGCGAAAATCGTCCAGACCGCGAAGCAGACCGTGAAGGCGAACGTCGAAATCCACAATGCCTTGGCCGGTTCGCCGGCTGATACCGGCTCTCTTGTCTCAAAATTGGTCATGCGTGGTTCCCCTCTGTTGGCGGAATTTGGGCATAAAAAAACGTCGCTAAGGAGTTCGCGTCCGGGGAATGGGAGGATTCCCGCACGGACTTGAAAAACCTTGCGACGTCATTGTCCTTGGCCCGAACGCACCATCCGCGTCCGGTTTCGCCCTGATCGCCATTGATCGGGGCATTGATAAGAGAAGCAAGCCGCGTGCCAATTCGAGAGCGGCTTGATAAGTGCTTGATTTTTCTGGAAAGGTTCTAAGGAAAGGTGATTTTGCTTATAAAATATGCGGTGAATTTATCGGCTTATTTTTAGGCAGATGGTTCCGGGACGCTGTTTGCTGCCGATTCATTGAGCAGGTGCAGCATGAGCGTTTTGCCGCCAACGCTGGCGGGCCAGCATACCCCCCTCTGCCCTGCCGGGCATCTCCCCCTCAAGGGGGGAGATTGGCTGGCACGACGCTCGGCCCTCATCATCAGACATATGCGATTGGTGCCGAACGTTGATGAAGGCATAATCTCCCCCCGTGAGGGGGAGATGGCTGGCAAGCCAGAGGGGGGTATGTCTCGCGATTCCATTAAACCATGAACCGTTCCAGGCGCCCCCCTTTGCCCTGCCGGGCATCTCCAACGAACCTAGATTTCTTGATATTGCGCACCGGTCGGCGGCACCGCCTTAACCGCAAAGCCCTCGACATATTCCTCGATCATCGACCGGTCGAAGACATGCCCGTCGATGAAGCCATCGCCCGGCTCCGCGCCCTCGACGCGGAAATCCTCGGCCTCTTCCGGGCCGCCCAATACCTGGCGGTAAAGATCGGGCCGGTAGGCCGATGCCGCGGCCTCGATGCCAGACCTGGAGAACGTGGCCTGCCCCCAGCGGATCATCTGGCTATAGGTCCACAAGGCATGGCTTGGGCGCGGATAATTGGCGTATCCTGAATGGAAGACGAAATAGTCTTTAACGACCCGCTGCCTGCCTTGCGGATCAATGGTGAACGCGCCGGCAAGGACGCGGCGGATGATATCGACCGGCACCGCCACATAGCGGGCGTCGGCGAGCGCCTCCGCAAGCGCCGCGCGATTTTCCGGCTGGTCGCACCAGCGCGCGGCGGCATCGAGCGCGACGAGCAGTCGCGCCACGGTTTCCGGATGGGCCTCCGCCCATTGCGGCCGCATGCCCAGCACCTTTTCCGGCGCGGAGGGCCATATGTCCTGCTTGGTGGCGACGATCTGGCCGACGCCGCGCTCCGAGGCTACCATGTTCCACGGCGCGCCGACGCAGAAGCCGTCGATTGCCCCTGCCGCCAGCGCATCTGATGTCATGGGCGGCGGCACCACGACGAGCCGGACATCGCTGTCCGGATTGATGCCACCGGCGGCGAGCCAGTAGCGGAATTCGTAATTGTGGGAGGAAAAGGGATAGGTCATGCCGAAGGTCGGCAGCGGCTCGCCGTTTTCCTTCATCAGGTGGATGACCCGCGCCAGGGCGCGCGCATTTTCCAGCGCGTCTTCCGGATCGGCGAGACCGCCCTCCTCCCGCATCCGGCCATAGAGCTTCGTTGAAAGCGTGATGGCGTTGCCGCCGCGACCGAGCGAAAATGGCGCGATGGTCGGGGACGGGTTGGACCCGAGCCCGAGCATGGACGCAACCGGCATCGGCGCGAGCATATGCGCGACGTCGAATTGGCGAAAGGCGAGCCTGTCGCGGACATTGGCCCAGGAAACATCCTTGACCAGATCGAGCGTTATGCCCTCCTTGCGGGCAAACCCGAATTCAGCCGCCGCGACCAGCACCGCGCTGTCTACCAGCGGGATGAAGCCGGCGCGTACCGTCCGCGCACCCTCGCTGGCGATCCGGCTTGGTGTGGACAAGGCCTTATTCGTCTCCGGCAAAGTCATGTCATTCATCCCGATACTTTCCCAGCGCTGAAAGCCCCTCACCCTTACCCTCTCCCCGTGAAATACGGGGAGAGGGGGGCGTTAGGCGTCGCATTTATCCTTACCCCCTGCGCCTGGCAGAAGAGAAAGCGAAACCATCTATGTCCCCCTCTCCCCGTATTTCACGGGGAGAGGGTAAGGGTGAGGGGCAATCCACTCCATATCCGCTCATCGCACAAGCAATCCGGCGGCGGTGACGACGCTTTGGGCGATTTCGGCGAGCTTCTTCTTTTCGTTCATGGCGGTCTGGCGCAGCAGCGCGAAAGCCTCCTCCTCCGAAAGCCCGCGCATCCGCATCAAGATGCCCTTGGCGCGCTCGACGATCTTTCGCTCCTCCAGCGCCGATTTCGCATCGGCCAGCTCACGCTGGAGGCGGCTGAAGGCATTGAAGCGGCTGACAGCGACGTCGAGGATAGGCTTGACGCGCTCCTTCTTCAGCCCATCGACAATGTAGGCCGAAACCCCCGCGTCCATCGCTGCCTCGATCGAGGCCGAATCGGCGCGGTCGACGAACATGGCGATGGGGCGGCTCACCGTGCGGGTCAGCTGGAAGAGATGCTCCATCATGTCGCGATTCGGATTTTCGATATCGATGACGATGACATCCGGCTGCAGCGTCTCGATGATGCGCGCCACCCCCTGCACTTCGTGGATGACCGTCACTTGCGCATGCCCGGCCTCGCGCAATCCTTCCTCGATAATCGAGGCCCGGATGGCGTTTTCGTCGATCACCAGAATGGTCAGGTCACGATGCATCATGGCGCATTCATGCCGCAGCGCATATGTTTTCGCAACGCAATATCGCCAAAACAAATTGCAATTTTCCGTATGCCTATTTCGCAGGCAATATGCTCGTTTGTAGACGTGCCAGGAATTCCAGGGCCCGCGACAGGACAAGCTTGCCGGCATCGTTATCGAGATCGAACTGGTGTTCGTGCTGCAAGGGCGGCTTGTAATTCTCGGGGAAGAACAGGCTGTCGACCGGAACATGCTTGGCGGTGAGCGCCTTTACGAGTTCGACCGATTGCGGCAGCAGCGGGTCGGCATTGCCGGCGGAAATGAAGGCCGGCGGGAAATCGGAGGTCACATAATGGACGACCGAAGCCGGGGCAAAGCGTGGATCCCCAGCGTAGTCCCTGACGCCGGTATACGACCAAAGCACCGACTTCAGGAAGAAGCGGAATGGGCCGTTCATGTGGACGAGCGAAAGATCGTAGGCGCCGCAAAACAGCATCACGGCGCGCAATTGCGAACGTTCCAGCGCGGGCTTGATGCCCGTGGTGGCGGCGTAATCGGGTACGCTGACGATATTGGCGACTTGCGCCGCGATCTGCGCCCCGGCGGAATCGCCGGCCAGCACGAAGCGCGATGGATCGATATGGAATTTTCTAGCGTTTTTCACGAGATAGCCAAGGGCCGCATTCACCTGGCGCACGGGAACGGGATAGGTCTTGCCGGGCGCTATGGAATATCCCACGGAGATCACGGTATAGCCCTTGGCGGCGAGAATGCGCGCATAGGGCGCGACGGTCTCCTTGCTCCCCGATATCCACCCGCCGCCATGCACCCAGACGACGGTCGTCAGCTCCTTGTCCGTGCCTTCAATGGAAGTGGGATAATACACGTCCAGCAATGCATCGCTGTCGTGGGGCTCATATTGCAGGTTGTGCTGAACGGCGACGCCGGGAGGAACATGTTTTTCCATCGCACGCGACAAGCGCGCATCCTGCGCATTGAGCATATAGCGCAGAAGCAAGGCCCCCGGCCATGGGCTGAGCTGAAAGGCGGCATAGACGATTCCTGCAAAGAGGATGGCAATGCCGCCTGCCCAGAGGAACCGTGTCATGTCAGCACCTGCCGCCATTGCCGAATAGGCCATGATGCGCGGCGGCGGTTACCGGTTCATTAAACCACGCGGGTGCGGATTTCGCCTAGTCCATCGATGCCGCCATCGATGATGTCGCCGCGCTTGACCGCGCCGACGCCGGCCGGCGTGCCGGCAAAAATCAGGTCGCCCGGCTGAAGCGTGAAGAGCCGGGAGAGATAGGCGATCATTTCCGGCACCTTCCAGATCATTTGCGCCAGGTCGCCGCTCTGGCGCGGCTCGCCGTTCACCTTGGCCCAGATCGCGCCTTTTGCCGGATGGCCGACTTGCGCGGCGGGGATGAGCGGCGTGCAAGGCGCCGACGCCTCGAATGCCTTGCCGGTTTCCCATGGGCGGCCCAGCTTCTTGGCCTCGCCCTGCAAATCGCGCCGCGTCATATCGAGGCCGACGGCATAGCCATAGACATGCTCCAGCGCGTTTTCGACCGGGATATTTATGCCGCCCTTGTCCAGCGCCACAACGAGCTCGATCTCATGATGCACGTCATTGGTCTCGGACGGATAGGGAAAATCCTCCCCTGAAAGCACGATCGTATCCGGGTTCTTCTGGAAAAAGAATGGCGGCTCGCGGTTCGGATCATGGCCCATCTCGATGGCGTGGTCGGCGAAATTGCGCCCGACGCAATAAATGCGGTGGATCGGAAACAGCGCGTCGCTGCCCACGACAGGCAGCGTGGGCCGCAGCAGCGGCGCGAAGAGATATTCTCGGTGATGCACGGGTCTGGCCTCTTTACTTGCGAATGTCGGGCAATCTTTAGAACCATAAATGACCGGATGGAAGCATTCTTGGAAGAGACCGGCTCAAATGCAATCGGCCCGAGAACCAGAGGTTCCGGGCCGATGCATAATCATAAACTCCAAAGACCGGAATTATTTGTTCTTGTTGTAGACGTCGAACACCACGGCGAACAGCAGCACCAGTCCCTTGATCACCTGCTGCCAGTCGACATTGATGCCCATGATCGACATGCCGTTGTTCATGACGCCCATGATGGCGGCGCCGATGACGGCTCCCAGTACCTGTCCGACGCCGCCCATGGCGGACGCGCCGCCGACGAACACCGCCGCGATAACGTCGAGTTCGGCGCCCAGGCCCGCCTTCGGCGTCGCCGTGGTGAGGCGCGAAGCGATAATCAAGCCCGCCAGCGCGGCCAGAACGCCCATATTGACGAAGGTGAGGAAGGTTAGCCGGTCGGTGCGGATGCCGGAGAGTTTCGCCGCTTTCTCATTACCGCCCATGGCATAAATCCTGCGGCCGATAATGGTGTGCTTGGTGACGAACGCGAAAAGCCCGATCAGCACCGCCATGACAATGAGCACGTTGGGCAAGCCCTTGTAGGTCGCCAGCAGATAGCACAGCCACAGGGCAATGCCGCCCATGATGATATTCTTGGCCGCGAAGAGCGCAAAAGGCTCGGAATCATAGCCGTTCTGCTCGCGCTTGATACGGTTGCGCGCGCTCGACCAGACTACGCAGCCGACAAGCGCGATGCCGATCAGCATGGTCGTCATGTGAATGCCGTAGCCGGGAAAGAAGTCCGGAATGAAGCCGTTGGAAAGCAACTGGAACTGCGGCGGAAGCGGGCCGATCGACCGGTTGCCCAGAAGCGCCTGCATGAGGCCCCTGAATACCAGCATGCCCGCGAGCGTGACGATGAAGGATGGTATCTTGTGATAGGCGACCCAATAGCCCTGCGCCGCGCCGATGACGCCGCCCATGATGAGGCAGACGATAATCGCCGGGACGACGGGGACACCCCATTGCACCATCATCATCGCCGACAGAGCGCCGATGAAGCCGGCGACCGACCCGACCGACAGGTCGATATGCCCCGCCACGATCACCAGGAGCATGCCGAGCGCCATGATGATGATATAGCTGTTCTGCAGCACCAGATTGGTGAGGTTCAGCGGGCGGAATAGCGTGCCATCCGTCGTGTACTGGAAGAACAGCATGATCAGGATCAGTGCCGCAACCAGCCCGAAGTCGCGGAAATTGGCGTATGCGGACAGCGACTGCTTGGGCTGCGCCGGTTTCGTTTCGGCAGATGCGATATCACTCATAGTTCTTAGACCCTTCCCTCAGCGCGGATGATCGTTCGCATGATCTTTTCCTGGCTGGCTTCGCTGGCTGGCATTTCTCCGACGAGGCGGCCCTCATTCATCACGTAAATGCGGTCGCATATGCCGAGAAGTTCCGGCATTTCCGACGATATCACCAGAATGCCCTTCCCTTCGTTCGCCAGTTTGTTGATGATTTCATAAATCTCATATTTCGCGCCGACATCGATGCCGCGCGTCGGCTCGTCGAGGATGAGAAGCTCAGGCCCCGCGAACAGCCATTTCGAGAGCACGACCTTCTGCTGGTTCCCGCCGGAGAGATTGCCGGTTACCTGATAGACGTTCGACGAACGGATCTTGGTCATGTTGCGATAATCGTTGGCGACCTTCAATTCGGCGAAATCATCGATGACGCCACCGTTCGACACGCCTTTGAGATTGGCAAGCGTCACATTGTGCTTGATGTGGTCGATCAGGTTGAGACCGTAGGTCTTGCGGTCCTCCGTCGCATAGGCGATGCCGTTCTGGACAGCCTTGCTGACCGTGGACACATCGACCTTGCGGCCATGGAGAAAGACCTCGCCGCTGATCTTGCGCCCGTAAGATTTGCCGAAGACGCTCATGGCAAATTCGGTGCGCCCCGCGCCCATCAGCCCGGCAATGCCGACAATCTCGCCCGCGCGGACATTGAGATTGATGCCCTTGATCATCTGGCGGTCGGGATGGTGCTGGTTATAGACGACCCAGTCCTTCACCTCGAACAGGTTCTCGCCGATCTTTGGCGTCCGCTTCGGATAGCGGTCCGACAATTCGCGGCCAACCATGGCGGTAACGATGCGTTCGTCGCTGATGTCGTCCTTTTCGAGCGTCTCGACCGTCGTGCCGTCGCGCAACACGGTGATGCGGTCGGCGACTTTCTCCACCTCGTTGAGCTTGTGGGAAATCAGAATCGAGGAAATGCCCTGCGCCTTGAACTCCAGGAGCAGCTCCAGCAGCGCGTCGCTGTCCTTCTCGTTCAGGCTCGCCGTCGGCTCATCGAGGATGAGCAGCTTCACTTCCTTGGAGAGCGCCTTGGCGATCTCGATCATCTGCTGCTTGCCGACACCCAGATTGGTGATCAGCGTCTGCGGGTCTTCATTGAGCCCGACCTTCTTCAGAAGCTCGCGCGTCCGCTTCTCAGCGACGTGCCAATCGATGATGCCGTATTTCGCCTGCTCATTGCCGAGAAAAAGATTCTCGGTAATCGAAAGCAGCGGAACGAGCGCCAGCTCCTGGTGAATGATGATGATGCCGAGGCGTTCGCTGTCCTGAATGCCGCGAAACCGCTGTTCCTCGCCATTATAGACGATCTGGCCTTCATAGCTGCCATGGGGATAGACGCCGCTCAACACCTTCATCAGGGTCGATTTGCCGGCGCCGTTTTCTCCAACCACGGCATGAATCTCGCCCCTGGCTACGGCAAGATTGACGTTATCCAGAGCCTTCACACCGGGAAAGCTCTTGGAGATATTCCGCATTTCAAGGATCGTGTCCATCCTGACCCACACCCGCATGTAATCAGCCGCCTTCACACCGGCCGTTCAGGCGGGCGATGAAGCGGCAGGAAGGGCCCCGGATCAAATCCGAGGCCCAGCATCCTGATCCTTACTGGATCTGGTCTTCCTTGTAGTAACCGGAACCGATCAGAACGTCTTTCCAGTTCTGCTTGGTCACCAGAACAGGCTTCAGCAGATAGGCCGGAACCACCTTGACGCCATTGTTGTAGGTCTTGGTGTCGTTGATCTCAGGCTGCTTGCCGGTCTCGATCGCGTCGATCATGTTGGCCGTAACCTTGGCCAACTCACGCGTATCCTTGAACACGGTCGAGTACTGCTCGCCTGCGATGATCGACTTGACGGACGGAACTTCCGCATCCTGGCCCGAGACGAACGGGAACGGCTGGTCCTTGGTGCCGTAGCCTACGCCACGCAGCGAGGAGAGGATGCCGATGGAGATGCCGTCATAAGGCGACAGCACGGCATTGACCTTCTTGTCGGTGTAATAGGCCGAAAGCAGGTTATCCATGCGGGCCTGCGCGGTCGCGCCATCCCAGCGCAGCGTGCCGACCTTGTCCATGCCGGTTTGGCCGGACTGGACGACGAGCTTGCCGCTGTCGATGTAGGGCTGGAGAACCGACATTGCGCCGTCATAGAAGAAGAAGGCGTTGTTGTCGTCAGGCGAGCCGCCGAACAGCTCGATGTTGAACGGGCCCTTCGCATCCGGCAGACCGAGCGCGTCGACCAGCGACTTCGCCTGGAGCACGCCGACCTGGAAATTGTCGAACGTCGTGTAATAATCGACATTCGGCGTGTCGCGGATCAGGCGATCGTAAGCGATGACCTTGATGCCGGCGTCATGGGCCTGCTGCAGGGCGGAGGAGAGCGTGGTGCCGTCGATCGCGGCGACGACGAGAACCTTCACACCCTTGGTGATCATGTTCTCGATCTGCGACAGCTGGTTCGGGATATCATCCTCGGCATATTGCAGGTCGGTCTTGTAACCGCGGTCCTGCAGCACCTTCACCATGTTGTCGCCATCGGCGATCCAGCGCGCCGACGATTTGGTCGGCATCGAGATGCCGATCGTCCCCTTCTCCTGCGCAAGAACGGGGGTAGCCCCCATCCAGGCGACAGAAAGAAGCGCCACCAAAGCAGTCTTGAGTATTTTCACGGGTATCCTCCCAGTTGATGATCGCATTTCAGCCGCACCCGCCTCAAGCCGCAACCGGATGGTTTTAGCTGGAGAACAGGGACGACCGATCCCACCCAAATCCGGTTATTGGCAAATCCCTTCCCTTCGGCCCTGAATACAGGACCGAACGCGATAAGCGCTCAGGGAAAATGTCGCCGCCTCCCGGATTTAAATTATATGATATGATTTTTTAAAACGGCTCGTTTGTCAACTGAAATGGAGATGCCGGTATGTTCATTCCACCAAAACTGGCAATGACAGACATTCCTCAACCTATTTTCCCGCCACATCGATACTGGTTTTCGCTAAGATTTTTCAAGGTTCTTACGGCACATTTGCCGTGGAGAAAACGCCTCTCGTGAACAATGACGCAAAAATGAAAGGCCGTTACTCAAACGAGCCTTCCCGCTCTTGCCTTTCAACGAAGCTGGGGAAAACTTGTCGGGTGAGACAAAGCGAGCATGTGCCGAAGGCGTTAAACCGCCATTCTGCGGGAAAAGGTGGAAGGCCCTTGCATATGAAGAGTGAAACAGATAGCCGCAGGCCGGAAGGCCAGATAATGCAAGAGAATGACCGCCCGACACTGAAAACCATCGCCTTCATGGCGGGGCTTGGCGTCACAACCGTTTCCCGCGCGCTGAAAGATGCGCCGGAAATCGGCATAGAGACCCGCAAGCGTGTCCAGTTGATCGCGCGGCAGGTGGGGTATCGGCCCAACCGCGCCGGGGTTCGGTTGCGCACCGGCAAGACCAATGTCATCGCCCTCGTCCTCAACACGCAGGACGAGATCATGGGCTTCACCTCCCATGTCGTGCATGGCGTTTCCGAGGTGCTGGCGGAAACCCAGTATCATTTGATCGTCACGCCCTATTCTCATTCCCGGGACCCCATGGAGCCGATCCGCTATATCGTCGAGACGGGGTCGGCGGACGGCATCATCTTTTCCCGCATGGAGCCGGATGACGCCCGCGTGCGCTATCTGACCGAGCACAATGTACCCTTCGCTACCCATGGCCGAACCGACATGGGCATCGAGCATCCGTTTCATGATTTCGATAATTACAGTTTCGCGCGGGATGTCGCCATGCGATTGGCGGAGCGCGGGCGCAAGCGGCTGGCGATCGTGACGCCACCCGCCCACCTGACCTATTACCGGCACATGGTGAAAGGCTTTTTCGATGGTGTGCGGACAAGCGGCGGCACCGGAACCATATTGCCGGGGGTCGATATCGATACGCCGCTCGAACTGTTGCGACGGCAGGTGGAAGCGGTCATGCGACATGCCGACCATCCTGATGGGATCATATGTGGTTCCAGCGCGGCCACGATCGCAACCGTGACCGGGCTGGAATCGGCGGGGCTTCGCTTGGGGCTAGATGTCGATGTTGCCTCGAAACAGTCTTTCGATATCCTGCCCTGGTTCCGGCCGGAACTCATCGTCGTCAATGAAAGCTTCCAGCTGGCCGGCCGCAAGCTGGCCGAGGCCGTGCTTGCCCGAATCGCCGGCGTCGATCCGGGCAAGCTGCAGAGCATCGGCTGATTAGCCTTCACCCTCCGCCCTTCGAGGCTCGCTGCGCTCGCACCTCAGGATGAGGGTGAAGGCAACAGCGCTCCAGTAGCCCTCATGGTGAGGTGCGAATGGAGCGCAGCGGAATGAGCCTCGAACCACGAGGGCGCTTGGCGGCAATCCATTGAATAGGAAAACCAAAATCCGGTCCTACTCGCTCCCCGAAGCCGCCCCCATATCCATCCAGACCGGCTCGAAGACATGGCCGTCGGGGTCCGCGAATGTGCGGCCATACATGAAACCTAATTCCTGCGGCTCACGAAGGTCTATCTTGCCGCCGCCCGCCGCCGCCGCCTCGGTGATGCTGTCCACCGCTTCACGGCTGTCGCATGAAAGAGCGATCAGCATGGCGACCGTCTCGTGTGAATTGGCGATCGGCTTGGTGACGAATGTCTCGAAGTAATCCTGCCTCAAGAGCATAAAAGTGATCGTATCCGACCAGACCATCGACGATGCTTTCTCATCGCTGAACTGTTCGTTCTTCGCGCAACCGATCGCCTCGTAGAAGTGGGTTGCCGCGGCGACATCCTTCACGGGCAGATTCAAGAAGATCATCTTGGGCATTGCGGTTCTCCTTTTGGGTTTAGGTATAGTTGATGGATTTTACAGGTTCTGCTGCATGATCGTGTCGCATGGATGAATGCACACGAGTTCGAGCCGCTCAGCACCGATATTCTCGAAGCGATGCGGAACATTGGCGACGGCAACAACGATATCTCCCGCATAAGCGCGCGTTTTGTCGCCGCCCACGGTAAACTCGGCCTCGCCTTTCCTGACGATCCAGGTCTCTGAATAGGGATGCATATGCAGGGACGATCCTCGGCCCGGCTCGGCATCGACCAGGAAAAATGACACCGGCCCGCCGAGATCGCGCCCTTCGAAACGAACCGTGCGACCTTGGCCGGGATGCGGCTTCTGATGACGATGGATCTTGAACATGCTGAACCTCCTTTTCGCGCTGCGGGCTTGAACTATCTCGACGAGAAGATATATCGCTGAAAATTCTCTTCTCGTCAAGATATATCTCTTCGCGTCGAGATATCTTTCCGAACCGAACCGTGACGTGTATGTTTCGCGTGGCAAATCGATTGCTTGAGGAAAAGAATGACGAACGGGACCGACGAGAACAAAGATCGCACCGATGGCGACCATGTCGACCGGCTGCGCCGGCAATGGGCACGCGAACTGCCCGATCTCGATACCGAACCGATGACGATCCTGGGGCGGGCCTTTAGGCTAACGAACCTTGTGCGCCCCAGTATCGAGGAAACCTTCGCCGGCTTCGGACTCGATCGCGGCGAATTCGACGTGATCGCGACCTTGCGGCGTTCCGGGCCGCCATATCGCCTGACGCCGACGGAGATGTATTCCTCGCTGATGATTTCCTCCGGCGGACTCACTCACCGGCTTGACCGGTTGGAGAAAGCCGGGCTGATCCGCCGCGAGAAGGCATTGCATGACGGACGCAGCGTTCTGGTGGCTTTGACCGAAGCCGGCAAGACGCTTGCGGAAGAGGCTTTCCGCGCGGACATGGCAAGTGAGGCCCGTTTCCTGCAAGCGCTGGACGGACAAGAGCGCGAAGCGCTCGCCGGGCTTCTGGGAAAATTGATAGCAGGAATTGAGATTGAATTGGCGCCCGCGAGGCGGGAAACCTAGGGTCTGTCAGGCCTCTGAAGCGCTGATAAGAGAAGGCGCTTGGTCCTGCCGTCATTCTCGGGCTTGTCCCGAGAATCTGCCATCAGGAAAAGATAAGCGATAACCGTCCTGACAGATTAGGCCACGGTAGATTCTCGGGACAAGCCCGAGAATGACGGCGAGAGAGAGGGCGCTGTTTCAAGCTAGTTCTGGCAACCTCTAGGCGGAATTTCGTAAGACAAACAGTGGGAACGGTTCCCCGATTCAATCAAACGGAAACCGCTCCGGATGTGAGACTCAAATACGGAAGAATTCATGCCACTATTCGCCTGGTGTCGAACTGTCGTGGGGCGTCGGCTTGGTACTCGGAAAGTGCGTAGTCGTTGATAATGGCGGCGGGGGTGTAACCCGATACGAGTTCCGCCAACACAGCGCGGACCGTTACCATATCGTTGCGGTCGAGCGCGGCGTCCAGCAGTTTCAGCCGCTTTGACAATTCTGGCCAGGGCAGGAAATCCTCCTTGGCCTTGATGATCCTCGGATGTTCTGTCGGTTCGGGATTATTGCCTATCAGCAATTCCTCGTAGAGCTTTTCACCAGGCCGCAGGCCGGTAATGGCGAGTTCGATGTCCCCATCCGGGTGGTCCTCATCCCGTACCGTCAGGCCGGAGAGTTCGACCATGCGCCGCGCCAGATCCGCAATGCGTACCGGATCGCCCATGTCGAGCAGGAATACGTCGACGCCTTCGGCCATGGCGCCAGCCTGAATGACAAGCTGGGCCGCTTCCGGGATCGTCATGAAATAGCGCGTGACTTCCGCGTGCGTAAGCGTGATCGGGCCGCCATCGCGTATCTGCTGACGAAACAACGGCACTACGGACCCGGATGACCCAAGGACATTGCCGAACCGAACCATGCAGAAATTGGTGCGTGGCCGGCCGGCGAGCTGCTCCGCCGAGAGCGCCTGCAGCACCATTTCCGCTATCCGCTTGCTTGCGCCCATGACATTCGTCGGCCGGACGGCCTTGTCGGTGCTGATCAAAACGAAATCGGAAACGCCACACTCTCGTGCTGCCAGCGCAGTTTCCAGCGTTCCCATGATATTGTTGCGGACCCCTTCGGCGGGATTATGCTCGACGAGCGGAACGTGCTTGTAAGCGGCCGCATGATAAACGGTATGCGGGCGCCAACTGCGCATGATTTGCGTCATGCGATGACCGTCACGCACCGAGCAGAGGATCGGTAATACCAGCACATCCGCCAGCTCGTACGCTTCCGCGAGCTTCGTCAATTCGGCATCGATCGTATAAAGCGCAAATTCGCTGTGCTCGACGAGAATGAGATGCGACGGTCCGCTTTTGAGTATCTGGCGGCACAGCTCGCTGCCGATCGATCCCCCGGCTCCCGTCACCATCACCACCTTGCCGCGGCTCTTTTTCTCGAGCAACGCCTGATGCGGCCCGATAGCGTTGCGCCCCAGAAGGTCTTCGATCTCCAGTTCGCGAATATCGGAAACCGTCACGTGTCCCTGGGCCAGCGCCGTCAAATCCGGCAATGTCCGCACGGTGACCCTCGCCTTGCGCATCTCATCGAGTATCTCATTGCGTCGCTGCCGGCTGACCGACGGCAACGCGAGCAGAACATCGCGAATGCCACTGGTCGCTGCAAGTACGGGCAGGTCGGCGGGATCGTAGATCGGCAGCCCACCCATGATGCCGCCTTTCAGCCGCGGATCGTCGTCGAGATAGCCGACAGCCTTGAGCTTTGCGCTGCTTGAAAGAGCACCCGCCAATTGGCGGCCGGCCGGGCCGGCGCCATAGATCAGCACCTTGGTGAGCGTGTGCTTGCTAAGATTACGCCGGTAGGCATCTCCCAGCCAGTAGCGAATGCCCAGACGCGAAAGCCCGACGGCTGTCAACAAAAGCAGCGGCTGCATAATACCGATCGTTCGAGGAACGCCGGGAACGCTGATGGCGGTGAACACCGTCATGAAAGCCAGACCGTAAATGGCGACGGCCTTCAAGACCGCTATGAACGCCGATAGGCCTACATAGCGAAAGATCGCTCGATAAAGTCCTGTGACGATAAAAATCGGAAGAGCAAGGCTGAGCGAAACAATGACCGGCAGCCAACGCACGCCTTCGAATACGACCCACTCGTTCAGACGGAAACAGTAGGACAACCAAACAGTAAGCACGCACAGGCTGGCGTCGACCATCATGGCAATCAGGCGTTTCGTCAAACGCGGGAGGGCTAGCAACGAAACCACAAGGGCTTGTCTCGGCATCAAAATTCGCTCCGTTCGTGCCAATGATATCCCGCCATCTCTCGTCTACAATGAAGACCATCCCGTTCCAAAGCGGTAAAATGCATCCGCCGTGGGAAATCATAGCTATCATGCCAGAGAGGGGCTTGAAACACATCCATGCACCGCACCATCGTGCCTCACAATTTTGATAAAGGAAGAAATAACATGCGAGCGTCGACCAGGGCGGAACGCTGCCGCAAACGCTTCAACACCCTTTTACCCCATTGAGAAGTAACGCTTTATAATACATTAACCTATACTTGAGGTGCTTCAGGTCTTATCGTCGAAATCATGTATCGCAGGCACTGAAACTTCACCCGTACTTGATCCTTTAACGGCGCCCATAGACGTCCTCGAAGCGCACGATATCGTCCTCGCCCAGATAATCCCCGCTCTGAACCTCGATCATCACGAGCTGCATGATCCCGGGGTTTTCAAGGCGGTGCCTTGTGCCGCAGGGAATATAGGTGGATTCATTGGTTGTCAGGATAATCTCGCGATCGCCGTTCACAACTTTTGCCGTGCCGCTCACCACCACCCAGTGCTCGGAACGGTGATGATGCATCTGCAAACTGAGGCTTGCACCTGGCTTTACCTCGATGCGCTTTATCTTGAAGCGCTCGCCCTCCTCGAGCACCGTGTAGGTGCCCCAGGGCCGATGCACGGTCCTATGCACATTGTGCGCTTCGTGGCCGCGTTCCTTCAACTGCGTGACGAGCTGCTTGACGTTCTGCACCTCATCCTTGTGCGCGACCAATATGGCGTCCGCCGAATCGACAATGATCAGGTCTTTCACGCCGACGACACCAATAAGACGTTCCGAACTGTTGATATAGCAGCCCTCGGTATCATGGAGCACCGTATCGCCATTAATCCGGTTGCCCTTGTCGTCGGGCTGCGTCAGATCGGCAAGCGCTTTCCACGAACCTATATCGCTCCAGCCGATATCGCAGCCGACGACCGCGATGTTGCCGGCCTTTTCCAGGATTGCGTAGTCTATTGATTTCTTCGGTACCTGCGAAAAATCGGTCGCGTCCAGCTCGATCCTGAGGCCGCTCGCCACCGATGAATGCCGGGCTGCAAGCAGGGCTTCCCGGCTTTTGGCCAGGATATCGGGACAATGTTCTTCCATCAACCGCGCCATGGTGCCCGCTGTGAAACAGAACATGCCCGAATTCCAATAGAAGCGCCCCGAGGCGAGATATTCCCTGGCGCGCTCCAGATCGGGTTTCTCGACGAAGCGGACCACGTTCTCCCCATCAGCCTCGATATAGCCATAGCCGGTTTCCGGATACTCCGGCTCGATTCCGAACGTCACCAGCCGTCCGGTCCCGGCCAATGCGATAGCTTTTGCAGCCGCCGCGCGGAAGGCATCCCCCTCCCGGATCATGTGATCCGCCGGAAGAAGCATGATGACCGCGTCGTCGCCAAAAACCTGTTGCACATGCAGAGTGACGATGGCGCCGGCGGCGGCCGTATCACGGCCCACGGGCTCCAGAAGATAGGTGGATTCGATGCCGGAAACATTCAGTCCGCGATACTCATCTTCCGTCTTGAAGAAGAGCTCACGATTGGTAATCGTCAGCACCCGCTCGACACCTGGAAGCGCGGCGGCATTGAGGAAAGTATGCTGCAAAAGGCTTTTTCCATCGGCAAGCCTGATGAATGGTTTGGGGTGCGTTTCCCGCGAAAGGGGCCATAGCCGCGCGCCCACGCCTCCGCCCATGATCGCCGGTATGATCTTAGTCATTGCGAGAGCTCCTTGCCATTAGACGGGATGGGATTAAACCGGGCCGGCTATTCCAATCCAACCTATTATTTAAACCGTACAATTTTATTCGGAAAGTCTACTATTTTTTCGAATCGTGCTCTAATGCGCGCGCTGCTCGCTCCAGTCCCCAGACCAGGAGCTCCGCGGCGCGTTCCCGGGATCCTGCTTCCGTATAGCATCGTAATTCAGGCGCATTGCCGGAAGAGCGGTAGTGTATCAGGTCGCCGTTCGTGAGAACGACGCGCATGCCATCGATGCGGTCGCTATCGCGTACCGTTCCCGCATCGGCGAAGAATGCGCGCAGAGCTTGCGCGTTCTCCAGACTTTTCAGGAATGCGCCGCTCTTTTCCGCCGGCACATGTTCCAGCCGGCCACTGCCGGTATGGCGCGCCGGTAGCCGCTCGACCAGCCTCGACAAGGATGTGCCTTCCCTCGCGGCCATGCCTAGCACGCAGAGGATCGGCAACATGGCATCCCTGGTCGGCAGGGCGTCGATCACACGCCCGTCGACCGCCGCCGGTGCGCCAAGCAGCACGCCGCCATTGGCCTCGAAGCCGATGATACGTTTACAGCCATCGCCAAGCGCCTTCTCCATGCCCTCGATGACGTAGGGTGAGCCGACGCGCGTACGGTAGACACGATCGAAAAAGCCACACTGCTCGATGGACGTGTTGGACGTAACCGGCGTGACTACGGCATCGGCTTCAAGGAAGCGGGCGGTCAACAATCCGACCATATCGCCGCGAAGGAAATTGCCGTTTTCATCGGCGATCAACGGCCGGTCCGCGTCGCCGTCGGTCGAGACGAGCGCGTCGAGTTTCAACGCCCGGCAGGTCTGTTCGGCAAAGATAATATCTTCGGGGCGAAGCGCCTCCGTATCGACGGGAACGAAGATGTCGGAACGGCCGACACCGATCGCTTCCGCCCCCGTGCCTTGCAAGATTTCAACCATGAGATCGCGCGCGACGGAGCTATGCTGGTAGACACCGATCCGCTTGCCGGCAAGTGCGCCCGGCGACAGGAGCGATGCGCAGCGCCCGGCATAGGCTCGCAATGCCTCATCGGAGACGGCGACATCGCTGTTCGCGGCGGGGGGCTTTTGCGAATCAAGAAACGCCAGAATTCCCGCCTCGTCCGCTTTGTCGATTTCGCCATCGGGGCGGTAGAATTTCAGGCCGTTGCGGTCGGCGGGGATGTGGCTGCCCGTCACCATGATGGCCGGGGCGCCCAATATCATAGCCCGAAGAGCCAATGCGGGCGTTGGTAGCGGCCCGCAGTTTTCCACGCGCATTCCGAAGCTTCTCGCCGCGCTCATGCCGGCAGCGGCCATACGCGGACTGCTGGAGCGAAGATCGTAACCGACCAGCAAAACACCGTCATGCGCAACGGCATGACGCTTTTGCACATGTTTCAGAAAAGCAACCGTATAGGCCCCGCAGACCTCATCGCCGAGCTCTGTGACAAGCCCGCGCAGGCCGCTTGTTCCAAATTTCAAACCGCTCATAGTCACGTGATCGATTTCGGAGTTATGGAGACAGCGCCATTGCCCACCGATCTGTAATCGAGACCGGTATCCGCAACATCTTCCAGCTTATAGACGTTGCGCATGTCGAACAATACATTTCCAGCCATCAGATCGGCGATCTTCTTGAGATCGAGTGCGCGGTAAGCGTTCCATTCAGTCAGCAGCGCCACGACGCCCGCGCCTTCCACCGCCTCATAGGCGGAAGCGCACCAGATCACGTCCGGCAATACGGTGCGAGCGGCATTCATCGCCTCCGGATCGTGGGCGCGCACCGTGAGCCCCGCCTTCTGGATGGCGCGTACGATATCGAGCGCCGGTGATTCGCGGATATCGTCGGTGTTGGGCTTGAAGGCGATGCCGAGAACAGCGACGCTCTGCGCTCCGGTCTTCCTCGCGGCTTCGACGATGCGTGCGGCCATGGCCTGCTTGCGGGCCTCATTGACCGCCACGACCTCTTCGATCAAGGTCTGTGGCGCATCGAAACGCCGCCCTGTCGCCGCGAAGGCGCGTGTGTCCTTGGGAAAGCATGAGCCGCCGAAGCCGGGTCCCGCGTGCAGAAACTTCGCTCCGATGCGCTTGTCCATGCCGATGGCATGCGCCACCTCCTGGACATTTCCGCCTGCCTGCTCGCAAAGATCGGCAACCTGATTGATGAAGGTCACCTTCATCGCCAGAAACGCATTAGCTGCATATTTGATGATTTCGGCGTTTTCCAGCGTCGTCACAACCATCGGCGTCTCGCGCAGATAGAGCGGCCGGTAGACGCGGCGCATGGCCTCACGTCCACGCGCATCCTCGACGCCGACGACCACGCGATCAGGCCGCATGAAATCCTCGATTGCCGAGCCTTCGCGTAAAAATTCCGGATTGGACACCATGGAGAACGCGACGTCCGGACGGGCCGCGCGGATGCGGTCGCGAATGCGCGCATTGGTGCCGACCACCACCGTCGATTTGATGACGATCACCGCGCCCGGCTTCATCGCCGCGGCCACCGCATCGGCCGCCGCCTCGATATATTGCAGGTCAGCCTCGCCATCGCCGCGCCGCGACGGTGTGCCGACTGCGATGAAGATGACATCAGCTTCCGCTACGCTGGCTGCGAGGTCGGTGGTGAAGGACAGCCGGCCATCGCGAATATTGCGCGCCATCAGCTCGTCCAGGCCTGGTTCGAAGATCGTCACTTCGCCAGCATTCAACCGCGCGATCAGCCCCGCGTTCAAATCGACGCAGCTCACCGGGAAGCCAAATTCAGCGAAGCAGACACCGGAGACGAGCCCGACATATCCCGTCCCGATCATCGATATATTCATTTATTCAAATCCGCATATTTTCTTTGGAAATTCGTGTTTATGGAAAATCGCCGTGTGGGTCAAAGCCGAATTTTAGACCGCCGGGATCTGCAGGGGCGCATCAGCGCGGAAAGTCACCATGTCACGCGCAATCCTGCATCGCCGCGCACGCCCTTGCGATTGTCGCCGCCGACATCGCGGGTATAGGCGGCGTCTACCCACAGACCCATATTCGCCGCGAATTGCCAGACAACGCCGCCGCCTACTTCCAGCGTCGTGGCGCGGGCGCGTGACTTCACCGCCTCGTCATGATCGAAATAGATCGTATCGGTCGGTGTAAAGTCCTGCCAGATATTTGCCTTGGCATAAGGGCGCAGTAATGTGGATGACAGGCTATCGGCCGACAGGCGGAAGCCGATGCGGCCCATCATGGCGTCGGGCGTGTTGTAATCGACCTGCGAGAAGGCATCACTCACGCGGTTGATGTCGGTATGCGTATAGACCAGTTGCGCTTGCGGCTCGATTTTCACATCGTCCGATAGCGCGATCGGATAGCCGCCTTCGATCGACACGGTGATGCCATAGCCTTTTGTAGCAATATGGCTGCCCGAGCCTTTTGTGGCGATGCTGCTATCGGCAACCGAACGCCCGCTGCCTTCAAAGCGCGTGCCCATCACCACCAGGTCGGTATACCAGCCGTTTGGCGCCAGATGCGTCCAATAGACGCCGCCGCTCATGCCCTCCAGCGTGGCGTCGCCGGCGATTTGATCATGCTTGCCGAAGGCGAATCCCCTGACCTCGCCGGAGGATCGCGCATAGGCCATGAACATACCAACGCGGTCCTGATGGCCGGAAGGCTGCGCCCATCGCATCACGTCGAATCCGCTCTGCAGGCCATAGGTTTCGCCGTCGAATTTGGCGCTGACCGTGCCGGAAAAGCTTTGGTCCATGCGCTGTCCGAAGGTCCGCCCCCAGGCCGCGCGATTGGCTGCCGGGCCGATCAGTTTCTGATCGCCGTTGCGCTCGTGGAACGTGCCGAGCGCAGTCACGTCCTGCTGGCGCCCCAGGCTGGTGAGCGCGGAGTGGATCGACACTGTCGGACTATAGACCGGCGTATTGTCGTTCAGTTCATTGCGCAGATAATAGCTCTGCTCCTCCTCCGCCGTGCCGCCGCCCTTTTGCGTGCCCTGAAACAAGAGATATTCAAACGGGCCAGCCGAGACTTGCCGCGCGAGATGAAAGCTACCGGTCGTGATGCCGGCACCATCCTTTGCCACGACAACAGGAATACCGTTGCCTGTGGTCAAATCTCCGTCGCCGCCGGCATTGGTTATGATGATGCCGGTATTGCCGCCGGCGGTGTGACCCGCGCCTGCAATGACCAGATGGCTCATCGGAGAATTATCGGCGCCTAATACGCCATGCAGCGCGAGCGTTCCGCCATTGCCGGTATAATTGCCGGCGATAATGAGCGCCTGATCGAGGCCGCCCGTCCCCGGCTCGACAATGCCGGAATTGCTGACGTGGTTGTTGATCCTGCCAACGCCACTCAGCGTTCCAAGCGGAGCGACGGTGACGTTCGAGGCCAGCGCGCCGTTCACCTGCAACGCGCCGCCGCTGATCAGCGTCGGCCCGCTATAATCCTGCGCGGTATCGAAGATGGTGGTTCCAGGCCCGATCTGGCGCACGCCCCCTTCGCCTGTGATGGCCGCCGTGAAATCAAGATCATCCGAGCGATTGATGGCAAGCGTCGCACCTTTTGAAACAGTGACATCGCCTGTGATGCTGCCCGCATTGCCGCCGTCGCCCAATTGCAGCGCGCCGCCTGAAATCAGTGTGCCGCCGCTGTAATTGCTGTTGCCGGTGAGGATCGTCGTTCCCGCGCCCTGTTGCGTGACGCTGCCCGTTCCCGAAATCGCGCCCGGAACAATTAGCGGCGCCGTGGCATCGCGATCAAATACGAGCGCGCTGTTGTTGAGAACGGACCCAGTGCCAAGCGTGCCCGTAGAACCGCCGTCGCCTATTTGCAGCGTGCCGCTGTTGATTGTCGTGCCTGCATAGCTGTTCGCGCCGGTGAGAACGAGCGTGCCGGGGCCGGTCAGCGAGAGCGGGCCGCCGCCGGCGATGTCTTTTGTCACCTTGAATGTGTTTGCGGCTTCCGCAATCTCGAAACCGCCGCCCTGCGCGCCCCAATTGATGGCGCGGTTTGTGCCGGTATAGGTCGCGCCGGTGACCTTGAGCGTACCGCCGTTGAAATCAAGCGCACCAGACGCAGCGCCGAGATTTCCATCCGATGAGACAGAGAGTTTCCCGGCATCGAAAAATGTGCCATCGGTGTAGCTGTTGTTCATGTTGGTGAGCGTGGTCTCGCCGGATCCCATTTGCGCGACCTTGCCGTCACCGCTAATGAGCCCTGTGAATTGAAGCGCGGTATCCGAGCGGTTGAAGCCAAACGTGGCGCCATTAAATAGCGCCACATCGCCCATGATGCTGCCCGACGCGCCACCATCGCCAAGGAGAATCGCGCCACCTTCGATCTTTGTGTTGCCGGTGTAAATATTGGTACCCGTTAAGCTCAGCGTTCCGGTGCCGACCTTCGTCAAGGATCCTGCTCCTCCGGTTCCAGTACCAAACCAACTATCATTTTGAATGACTGCGTTTAACGCTGTCGACAAATTGTTGCCGCCGACCTCCAGATTCACGCCTCCAAGATAAACACCACCGCTTCCTTCCAAGGAGCCGACCTTGGTCCCGGGTGTTCCTGAAATATCAAAAATGGATGGGTTAAGAATGAAGCGGGCTAGGCCGCCACTGGAATTATCGAAGAATATGAATTCCGCATTGACGCCGCTAAAAACGGCATTACCGGCAGATGTCGTGTCGGTGAAATAAATGTCAGCACCACCAGCAGCTCCAGTTTCACCGGTCACATTAAAAATAGGAGTGTATGATGACAAATTCTCGATGCCATTGCCTCCTCCAAAACTCATCATTGTATGATAGCCAGTGGCGGCGGTTTGGAGAATATTAAACGTGTATTGCGGCGCATCCACTGCAAAAATCATTGTGCCTATTTCTGTATAGTCGTCTATTTTGGCGGTCGTGTTCGTCACATTTCCAAAGGTAGCGGTAGTGCCTATTGTCTGGGGTATGCCGCCATTCCAGTTTTGTGCTGTATACCAATTGTCATCTGCTCCTGCTCCAGTCCAGGTAGACTGCGCTGTTGCGCCTGTCATCGGAACAACGAGCGTCCCTGCAACGATAATTGACGCCTGGAAGCGAATGAGTGCGCGCCCCCCCCCCCCCGCAATTGCAGGAGCGCCACCCCGACAATACCCGTTAGCGCAGCAACGGAACGAGAAACAGGCCGGCCCATGACAATCGCCCTCACACACCAACGTCCGTCTTCATTGACGGGCGCCATTGGATGCAATGGATTGCCTCATGGGTGAGAACAGCTCACCGGAAGCTTTCGGTGCGGGATGCATGGTGAATGGAAAGAATAAAAAAAGAATAAAAAAGAAATAATAGTGCGTATAATTGTAATTTCTCAATATATACTTTCGTTTAGAGTTTGTCAGAACTGGATCGAAACAGCGCTGCTCTCGCCGTCATTCTCTTATCAGCGGTTCAGTTGAGGCCTGACAGACCCTAGAGCGCTCCCTCTTTTGATGGAATCGCTTGGTGTCCTTTTGCGCCGTTGTCGTCAATGGATAGGTTGAGGCATGGATTCCTGTGACAAGCACAGGAATGACGCAAGAGAGGGTTCTTCGCCTGAAACTTCATCGTCTTGCAGGCAGAAATGTTTGGGCTGGTGTCAAAAGTCATATTGCCGTCATCCTGTGCTTGTCACAGGAATCCATGCCTCAACGGTGAAACCGTCCGCACCGATAAAAGAATATCACCGTTTCAACCTAAAAATGAAATGCTCTAGAGCATTTCATATTTACACGGAAACAACTGTGCGCCCTTCACCCCCGTGGTTCGAGGCTCGCTACGCTCGCACCTCACCATGAGGGTGAAGGGTTGCAACGCTGCAGTAGTCCTCATGGTGAGGTGTGAATGGAGCGAAGCGCAATGAGCCTCGAACCACGGGGGCGCTTGGTGATTCCGTAAAAATATGAACCGCATTAGTGAAAAACGGGCGCGCCGGCGTCTTCCGGCGCGCCCGGTTTCTCAATGGCGCAGCAGCGCCTTGGCCTCTGCCACGCCCAGCGCCTCGGGCCGTGTGCAGGTCGTCTCAAGATCGATGAAGCGTTTTTCCTCGCCGGAGCGCAGGATCGACATCATCACGTCCACCCCATGCAGGGCGCGTTCGAGGGAACAGCGCATGTCGCGCTTTTCGACGATCGCGGCGGCCATGTCGGCAAGGCCCGCCGTGCGGTAATTGGCCATCGCCCCTTGCGGGTGTTCCTGATTGGGAATGCCGAAGGGATGCTTCCAGCCTTTCAGCCGCTTGGCCTTCTTCTTGTCCGGGAGGCCAACCTTTACGTCGCCGCCGAAGAAATTCGGGTCAGGCAGGAAAATCGACCCATCCGTGCCGTAAAGCTCCATATTCTCGTGGCGGTGCGCCCATACATCCCAGCTCGCCGAAAGCGTGATCGTCGCGCCTTCCACGAATTCCAGCACCGCATGGATGGTGGTCGGCGTCTCGACGGGGATGGTTTCGCCCTTGCGCGGTTCGGAACTGATGGTGCGCGTCGGCGTCGCCATCGAGGTGATCGCCGCCACGCGCTTCACCGGCCCGATGAGGTTGATCAGGTTGGCGATGTAATAGGGTCCGAGATCGAGGATCGGGCCGCCGCCGGGCTTGAAGAAGAAGTCCGGATTGGGGTGCCAATGCTCCATGCCATGGCTCATGACATGGCATGTGCCTGACGTGATCGTGCCGACTTTGCCCTCATCGATCGCCTTGCGGGCAAGCTGATGCGCGCCGCCGAGGAAGGTATCCGGCGCGCAGCCGACCTTGAGGCCCTTCTCGTCCGCCAGCTTCTTCAGCTCCTGGCCCTGCTCCAGCGAAAGCACCAGCGGCTTTTCCGAATAGGCATGTTTGCCGGCTTCGAGGATGCGTTTCGTCACCGCGAAATGCGCATCGGGGATCGTGAGATTGACGACGATGTCGATGTCGTCATTCGCCAGAAGCTCGTCGACGCTCTGCGCCTTGATGCCATATTCCTCCGCCCGCAATTTGGCGGCGGCGGGGTTGGCATCGGCGCAGGCGCGCATTTCGATGCGCTTGAACAGCGGCGCCAGTTTCAAATAGGTGGTCGAGATATTGCCGCAGCCGATAATGCCGACACCGAGGGTCTTTCCCATGTGGGTCTCCAGATTTCATAAATTCCAGATTTTATAAATTATAGAGCGGCCTGCCCTTTTGTGCGAACCGCTCCTGGCCTAGTTTTCCGGGCCTGGTTTCATTGAGGCGCCGCCCAGAGGCGCTTTGCCGTCTCGAGCGAACGGGTGGCGAAGCGCGTGGCGTCGGCAGGGTTGTCATGTTCCATGACGAGATACTCTACCTGCGTGTTGTGCAGCGCCTTCATGATATCAGCCCAATCGACGGTGCCGTAGCCGACATCGGCCCAGCCATCCTCGTCAAGGTTCTCGCCCGCCGGCGCGATATCCTTGACATGCACCGCGGAGATCCGGTCGCCATAGGCGGCGATCCATTCGAGCGCGTTCGCGCCACCGCGAATGATCCAGGCAATGTCCGCCTCCCACGAAAGGTCCGGCGCGGCATCGAAGATGCGCTGTTGCGGCACGGAACCATCGGCAAGCGGCACGAACTCGAACTCATGATTGTGCCAGCCGAAGATATAGCCCGCCTTGCGGAACGGCTCCCCGGCCTTCCGCAAACGCTCGCCGAAGGCGCTCCAGCCTGCGGCATCCGTGGGGCGAAAATCCGGCAACAGATAGGGGCAATAGATCGCTTTCATGCCGAGTGTGCCCGCGATTTCGAGCGCGCGCTCCTGCTCGTTTTCCAGCATGTCGATGCCGAAATGACCGGTCGGCATGGCCAAGCCATTGTCGGCGAGGCTTTTCTTCAAGCCGGCCAGATCGCCATAAACCCCGCCGTAGCCCTCGACATTGCGATAGCCGGCCTTGGCCAGCATGGAGAAGGTCTCAGCCAGCGGAAAATTGCGCGAGCTATAAAGCTGATAGGAAAATTCTGTCATGTGTCACGTCCTTCTGGATGACCGGGGGTCCGGGAACTGGAATAAAGATCGCGCACCAGCAATGTTACGGCGGCCTTTGCCGCCTCTTGCGGGCTGGCGGTGAAAATGATCGTCGCGGCCTCACCGGGATGAAGGGTGAGCGCATTGTCGGAAAACCGGCCCTGCGCCTCGCATTCAAGCGTGACGAACAGCGCCAGCGCCGAGGCTTCTAGCGAAATGGAAAGCCCTTGGGCGGTCGTGGTCACCGAAGTCTTGATGCGGGCATCCTTGAGAGGCAGTGCCTTATAGGGAACCGGCGAGAAATGATCGCTACCCGTGCTGCCATCCGAGGCGGACCAGCGGTAGAGCAGGATCGCGCCTTCGGGGATGTCATTGAGCGCGACGCCGGCAATGGGTATCGCCCGATCCGTCGGCACGGTCCGGCTTGCCCGCTGCAATGGCGTCGCGTTGCCCGCCATATCGAGCGCGATGATCTCCAGATCGATATCGACCGGCTGCGACGTATCATTGGCGGCATGGAAGGCAATATCCAGCCCGTTTTTGTCCGGAATAGCGCTGACAGCCACCGGCGCGAAGAAGCGCCTCGCCATATAATGCAGCGCCTTCCAGCCGCCGCCATAATCGAGGCTCGACCAGGAGGCCACCGGCCATGTGTCGTTGAGCTGCCAATAAAGCGCGCCCATGCAATGCGGTTTCAGCGAGCGCCAGTATTCCACCGCGGTGCGGATCGCCAGGCCCTGCTGGATCTGGCTCAAGTAGACGAAGTTCTCGAAACCTTCGGGGAAACGGAAATAGCGGAACATCGTCTCCGCGATACGCGCATTGCCGCCGGCGTTCTTCTGATGCGCCTCCATGACGGGCGAGGCGATGTTCATATCCCCTGCCTCGGCGAAGGTGCGGATGACGGACATCGACGGGAAGGACTGAAAGCCGAACTCCGAGCAGAAGCGCGGGTTGACGCTGCGATATTCGTGAAACGATTTTCCCTCGTGCCAAACACTCCAGAAATGCATGTCGCCGGAGGAATCGTCATGCCACGCATCGCCGAAACTCATCGGCCCCGGCGATGGACTCGACGGCCACCAGTTGGCATCGGGAAGCGTTTCCTTAAGCGCCGTTTCGATGGTGCGGTTGAGCCGGTCGTAGCTGACGAGATAGCGGTCGCGATTCTCACGCGATTCCTCGAACCAACCCAGCGCGCCGATCAGCTCATTGTCGCCGCACCAGAGCGCAATCGAGGCGTGGTGCGAAAGCCGGGTCGCCTGATAGCGCACCTCCTCGTCAACCTCCGCCAGAAATTCCGGCGTCGAGGGGTAGAGGTTGCAGGCGAACATGAAATCCTGCCAGACCATCAGTCCCAGCCGGTCGCATAGATCGTAGAACCAGTCCGGCTCATAGAACCCGCCGCCCCAGACGCGGATCATGTTCATGTTGGCATCGACGGCTGATTGCAGAAGACCAGCGGTTGCCTCCGGCGTGATCCGCGAGGGCAACGCATCCTGCGGAATCCAGTTCGCGCCGCGGCAGAAGATTTCGCGCCCGTTGACGCGGAAGAAGAAGCGGTTTCCTGCCTCATCCGGCTCCGTCACCAATTCGATGTGGCGAAGGCCGATCTGGCGTGTTTCGGTCAAACCTCCCAGATGAATTTTGAGCGGATAGAGATGCTGCTCGCCACTGCCTGCCGGCCACCAGAGCTTAGGCTCGTCGATGGTGAAGGTTTCGGTCAGCCAGTTCGTTCCAGCGGAAACATCCGCATGTCCTGATATGACCTGCCCATCGAACGTGATGACATAGGGTACAGTCTCCCCATGCCGGGCATCCACCTCGATCTCGAGCGTCAACCGGACCGCGCCATCTTCATGCGCCTGATGGACCAACACTTGCGCGACGTGAATGTTGTCCACACGCTCCAATACGATACGTCCGTAAAGCCCGAAGGGCGCGATGGCGATGTTCCAGTCCCAGCCGAAATGACATTGGGCCTTGCGCAGCATGTTGCCGTTGGGAATCGGCGAATTGCCGGCGTGGTAAGGCACGTAGAACGGCTGCGCCTCTTGGCAAGCGCGCCCGGCCTTCACGTTCGAGCGGAAAAGAATCTCGATGCGGTTCTCGCCCGGTTGCAGCGCATGGGAGACATCCACGCGGAACCGGCGGAAGCTGTTGGCTGCCTCGATCACGGTTTTGCCATTGATGCTGATTGCGGCGACCGTATCGAGATAATCGACGTCCAGATGCCAGCCATCAAGCGGCGCGTCCGCTGGAAGGACGAAGGTTCGGCGGGCTATCCAGTCTTCTTCCGCGATCCAGCGCAGATCATATTCGTTGCGACCGTAATACGGATCGGGAATCGCACCCGCAGCGTGTAGCGCGGAGATGGCATCGCCGGGGAGTGCCATCGGCACGTCGTGGCGTTCGCCCGCATCGCAAAGGCGCCATTCGCCTGCGAGGTTGATGCTTTCGTTGGCCGCAAGCAGAGACGTAGCGTTCATGTTCTACCCCCCCTCTGCCCTGCCGGGCATCTCCCCCTCAAGGGGGGAGATTGGCTGATAGTTCCCACGGCTCTCATCCTGCAGTATCAGCGACTGATGCCGAACGTCCATGAAGGCGTAATCTCCCCCCTTGAGGGGGAGATGCCCGGCAGGGCAGAGGGGGGTGAGAAGGCGATGCATCATTTCATCCAGAAAACGCTAGATACGTTCCTCGCTCTTGGCATCAAACAGCGAGGCCATGCTCAGGTTGAAACTCACCTTGACCTGCTCGCCGGGGCGATAGCGCTTGCCGGATTCCACGCGTACCGAAAGCGGTTTGCTTGCCACCTTCAGCCAGACAAGGCTGTCGGCGCCCATTGGCTCATCGAGATCGACAATTGCGTCATGACCGTCGCCGCCTTCCCCACCGATACGGATATGTTCCGGCCTCACGCCGAGCACGACTTCGCGCCCCGGCGTCAGCGCGCCGTCGGCCTCGTAGCGATCGAGCGCGATATCGAAATCGCTGGCCCGGAAGACCGTTTTTCCGTCCTTTTCGGCAAGCTGGCCGGAAATGAAATTCATCGACGGCGAGCCGATGAAACCGGCGACGAAACGATTGCGCGGCTTGTTGTAGATGGTCATTGGGTCATCAAGTTGCTGCACGACGCCGCCCTTCATCACCGCGATGCGGTCGGCGAGCGTCAGCGCCTCGATCTGGTCATGCGTGACATAGATCATGGTGTTGCCGAGCTTGTGATGCAGCCGCTTGATCTCGACGCGCAGTTCCGAGCGCAGCTTTGCGTCCAGGTTCGAAAGCGGCTCGTCGAAGAGAAACACATCGACATCGCGCACCAGCGCCCGCCCTATCGCCACGCGCTGCCGCTGGCCGCCGGAAAGAGCGGATGGCTTGCGCTGCAACAAGGGTTCGATCTGCAGAATTTCGGCGGCGCGTGCGATGCGCTTGGTTATCTCCGGCTTCGGCACGCCTGCGACGCGCAGGCCGAAGGAGAGGTTCTTTTCCACCGTCATCTGCGGATAAAGTGCATAGGACTGGAACACCATGCCGATGCCGCGATTCTTCGGCTCTTCCCAAGTGACGTTCTTGCCCTTGATGTTGATCTGGCCCTCGGAGATATCCAGCAGCCCGGCAATGCAGTTGAGCAGCGTGGACTTGCCGCAACCGGATGGCCCGAGAAGCACCAGAAACTCCCCTTCCCGGATATCGAGATCGAGCTTTTTAAGGACATTCACGGTACCGAAGCTCAGCGACAAATCCTTGATCGAGACGCTTGTACCGGCATTTGTGTTCACGTTCATAAGCATTATCCCTTCACCGCTCCCGCGGCGATGCCCCGGACGAAATAGCGGCCGGAGAAGAAATAGATGAGGAGCGGCACCGCGCCGGTGAGGATCGTCGCGGCCATGTTGACATTGTATTCCTTGACGCCCTGAACCGAATTCACGACGTTGTTAAGCTGAACGGTCATGGGGAAATTCTGGGTTCCGGCGAAGATCACGCCGAACAGGAAGTCGTTCCAGATGCCGGTTACTTGAAGAATAATCCCGACGACAAAGATCGGCAGCGACATCGGCAGCATGATCTGCAGGAAAATCCGCCAGAACCCGGCCCCATCCACCCGCGCGGCCTTGAAAAGCTCAGGCGGCAGCGAGGCGAAATAATTGCGGAAGAGCAAGGTCAGGATCGGCATGCCGAAAATGGTATGGATGAGGACAATACCGGGCAGGCTTCCAAAGATGCCAAGCTCGCGGGTGATGATCACGAGCGGATAGAGCATCACCTGATAGGGAATGAACGCGCCGAAGAGCAGGATGGTGAAGAAGACTTCCGATCCCCTGAACTTCCAGTTTGAAAGCGCATAGCCATTCACCGAGGCGATGAAAATCGAGATGATCGCGCTTGGAATGGTGATCTTCACCGAATTCCAGAAGCCGGTCCTGATGCCCTCGCAATAAAGCCCGGTGCAGGCCTGGCTCCATGCCTTCACCCATGGCTCGAAGGTGATTTCGACGGGCGGCGCGAAGATGTTGCCGAGGCGGATTTCCGGCATCCCCTTCAGCGAAGTCATCACCATCACATAAAGCGGCAGGAGATAGTAGAGCGCCGCTACGATCAGCACGCCGTAAACCATCACGGTAGCCGGCGCGAACATACGTCTTGGCCGGGCACCCCATGGCTCCGCTTTTGCGTGCGGTGCAGCATGAATTATTGTTGCTTCCGCCATTTGCAGGCTCCTCACTTAGCTTTTCGGCCACCGAACTCCAGCATCGCCCATGGAATGAGGATGATGAGGACGGTGGCGAGCATGACGGTCGAGGCGGCGAGGCCCTGGCCTAGATTGGCCCAGCCGAACATGAAGTCGTAGACGTATTTGGCCGGAACTTCCGTGGAAATGCCCGGGCCGCCATTGGTCATGGCGACGACGAGATCGTAGAGCTTGACGATGCCGGTCGCGATCAGCACGAGCGTGGTGATGAAGACCGGGCGCATCATCGGGATGATGACGAAGACATAGGTCTTCCACGTTGGGATTCCATCCACCCGCGCGGCCTTCCAGATTTCCTCATCGATATTGCGCAGGCCCGCCAGCATCAGCGCCATGACGAGGCCGGTCCCCTGCCATAGCCCGGCAATGACGATGGCATAGATCGCCATGCTGCGATTGGAGAGGAGGGCGAAGCTGAAGCTCTCGAAGCCCAGATCCCGCACCACCTTCTCGATGCCGAACGGGTTCAATATCCATTGCCATACGAGGCCGGTGACGATGTGGGAAAGCGCAAAGGGATAGAGAAAAATGGTACGGAAGGCGTTTTCGAAACGGATCTTCTGATCCATGAAAACGGCGAGGATGAAGCCGACGACAAGGGAAAATATCAGCGACAGGATACCGTAAATCGCAAGGTTCTTTATCGAAACGTCCCAGCGTGATGCGCCGAACAGCCGCGTATACTGGTCGAAGCCGACGAAGTTCAGCATCGGCAGCGAGCGCGAGGACGTGAAGGAATAAACCACGGTCCACACCGTGCAGCCTATAAAGACGACAAGCACGGTCGCAATCATCGGCAGCGCGGCGATCTTGGCGTTGAGATTGCGGAAAAGCAGGCGTCGCGCCGTCATGGACGGTTTCCCTCCGTGTTTAGGAGGAAGTGCCTGTCATCGACACCCCCCTCTGCCCTGCCGGGCATCTCCCCCTCAAGGGGGGAGATTGGCTGACACTTCCCCCTGCCCCCATTCTGCAAGGCCTGCGATTGGTGCCGGACATCTATCGACGCGTAATCTCCCCCCTTGAGGGGGAGATGCCCGGCAGGGCAGAGGGGGGTGAGTGCGAAATGGATATGCATTGGATGCTCTAGCGCCAACCGCGACCAGCGTTGCCGGTCGCAGTCGCCATTCCTCAATGCGCCGATTCCATGATCTCGGCGAAACGCTTCTGCATATCGTCGACAGTCATTTCTGGCCCGGAGAAGAATTCCCCCATGAGGCTCTCAATCTGCCCCTGCGTGTCCGGCGCGCGCAATTGATCACCGGAAGGAATGATATTGTCGGGGTTTTTAAGAAGCTCGATACCCTTCTTCATGCAGGAGCTGGCGGTTGCCATATCGATATCGCCGCGGATCGGAATCGACCCCTTGGCGAGATTGAAGGCCACCTGTGTCTGCTTGGACACCAGCATGCTGGCGAGCTTCAGCTGCGCCTTGGTGACTTCCGGGTCCTTGTTCTTGGGGAAATAGATGGCGTCTCCGCCGGACTCCACCACCGGATGATCGCCGAGGCCCGGCAGGCAGTCATAGTCCTTGCCCGCGACCTTGCCGGCGGTGGTGAATTCGCCCTGCGCCCAATCGCCCATGATCTGCCCACCGGCCTTGCCGGTCATTACCATGTTGGTCGCTTCGTTCCACGAGCGGCCGACATAACCGGGATCGGCCATCGAACGCGCATCGGCAAGGGCCTGGATCACCTTCTTGAATTCCGGACCGTTCAAGGCTGCGCTATCCTTGTCCTTGTTGACCTTCAGATAAAGGTCCTTGCCGCCAAGGGACGCGGTCAGCACGTTGAACATGCCGCTCACCTGCCAGCCATCGCCGGTCGCCAGCGGAATTATGCCTTTTTCCTTGAGCTTCGGAGCAGCGGCGACGAACTCTTGCCAATTCTTCGGAGCTTCGACACCCGCCTGCTTGAACACATCGGGGTTGGTCCACATCCAGTCCCAGGAATGGATGTTGAGCGGCACGCAATAGAGCTTGCCCTCGAAGGTGCAGGATTCAAGCAGGCTTGCGGGGCGGATGAAATCCTTCCAGCCTTCTTTTTCCGCAAGCTCGGTCAGGTCGGTCATCAGCCCGGCCTGCACCAGCTCCTCCGCCTGACGCCCGTGATTGAGCTGCGTGGCGCCCATAGGGTTGCCGCCAAGGATACGGCTGACGATGATCGGGCGCGCGCCGCTGCCGCTGCCGCCGATGGCCCCGTCGACCCATTTGTCGCCGCCCGCTTTGTTGAACTGCTCGGCAAGGGTCTTCACCGCGGCAGCTTCGCCGCCCGAAGTCCACCAATGGGTGACCTCAAGGTCGGCAGCCCTCGCAAAAGAAATGGTGGTAAATGCAACCGAAGCGGACAGAGCCGCGATCAAACCGTAACGCATCCGATATCCTCCCTAATCTGAAACGTTACAAATTATCGTATTGAAACCAGCCGCGTATGCAAGGGCTGAATCTGAGCAAAACGGAATTTACAGCATATTTTTTGGGTCATGCATTGATATTGTTATGTATTTTTCGAAGGCTCACCGTTGCGGTGTTGTGCTATTCGCAAATCTGTAACGTTACAGATTATTGCACTGCCACAAAATTGACCGGCTCGCCCGAGCGCTTTTCGGAACCCTTTCATTCGCCGTTGCATTGACAATGCGTTGCGGACAATATGTCTTCAATGTGATGGGAGCTCGATCGAAGGGAGGAAATTCGATGCGAAGGACATTGCTTTTAGGAATTGCGGCAGCCCTATTAGGCGCCGTTTCCGCCCACGCTGCGGACTTGAAGTTCAAGCCCGGCGAGGATCAACGCTTCGACTGGAAGAGCTATGAGGCGTTCAAGGCCGGCCATGATCTGAAGGGGCAGACCCTGACGGTGTTCGGCCCATGGCGCGGTGAGGACGAGACGCTGTTCAAATCCGTTGCCGCCTATTTCGAAGAGGCGACCGGCGCCAAGCTCAACTATTCATCATCCGAAAATTACGAGCAGCAGATCGTCATCGACACGCAGGCGGGCAGCCCGCCAAACGTCGCCATCCTGCCCCAGCCCGGCCTCATCGCCGATCTGGCCTCGAAGGGACTGCTTACCCCGCTCGGCGAGAAGACGGAAAAATTCGTCCGCGACAATTACGCGGCCGGCGATTCCTGGGCAAAGCTCGGCCGGTACAAGGGCAAGGATGGCAAGGAGCAATTCTATGCCTTCCCGTATAAGGCGGACCTGAAATCGCTGGTCTGGTATTCCCCCGAAAATTTCGAGGATGCCGGCTACAAAATCCCCCAGACCATGGAGGAAATGAAAGCGCTGACCGAGAAGATCGCCGCCGATGGCGGGACGCCCTGGTGTATCGCGCTGGGTTCGGGCGGCGCCACCGGCTGGCCTGCCACCGATTGGGTGGAGGATATCATGCTGCGCACCGCACCGCCGGAAACCTATGACAAATGGATCACCAACGCGGTGCCTTTCACCGATCCCGCCGTGGTCAATGCCATCAGCGAGTTCGGCTGGTTTGCCAAAAACCCGAAATTCGTCGCCGGAGGTATTTCCGGCGTGCTGACGACGGATTTCCGGGAGGGCGCGAAGGGCCTCTTCACGCTGCCGCCCAAATGCTACATGATGCATCAGGCACAGTTCATTTCCTCCTTCTTCCCGAAGGATGTGAAACTCGGCACGGACGCGGATTTCTTCTATTTCCCGCCCTATGCCAGCAAGCCTGAGCTTGGAAAGCCCGTCGAAGGCGCCGGCACGCTCGCCATGATCACCAAGGACAGCCCCGCCGCCAAGGCCTTCATCGACTTCCTGGAAACGCCGATCGCGCACGAGGTATGGATGGCGCAATCGGGCTTCCTCACGCCGTTGAAGACCGTCAATCCCGATGCCTACGCCAACGACACCCTGAGGAAACAGGGCCATATCCTGCTGGATGCGACCACCTTCCGTTTCGATGCCTCGGACATGATGCCGGGCAAGATCGGCGCCGGCGCGTTCTGGAAGGGCATGGTCGATTTCGTCGGCGGCGAGTCGGCGGAGGATTCGGCCAAGGACATCCAGAAGGCTTGGGACGCGATCAAGTAGGGGAAGCGCCTTCCTCCTTCCCCCTTGCGGGGAAGGTGCCCGCGGAGCGGGCGGATGGGGGTGGAGACGATTGTGCTCTACGCTTCACCACCCCCACCCGGCCCTACGGGCCACCCTCCCCGCAAGGGGGAGGGAGGGCGCTAAAATTTCCGGGAGGAGGAACCCGAATGCAGCAGCTTCTCTTCGCCCTCGTCACCATAATCGCCGGGGTTATCGGCTGCGTCGCCTATTTCGTCGCCAGCAATTGGCTGCTCGACCGGATTTTTCCCTCGAAAGGCCGCGCGGGCGCCATTGCCTCGCGCAATTTGCGCATCGCCAATATGGTCAGGCCCTGGCTGTTCCTCACCCCTGCCCTTATCGCGCTGACGCTATATCTCGTCTATCCCGTCATCGAATCGGTCTGGCTCAGCCTCCACGGCAGGGATGGCCAGCAGTTCGTCGGGCTTAACAATTATCGCTGGATGATCGACGACGGCGAGTTCCGCCAGTCGATCTTCAATAATTTTCTCTGGCTCCTCATCGTGCCGGCCACCGCCACCTTTCTCGGCCTGATCATCGCCGCGCTGACCGACCGGCTATGGTGGGGCAATATCGCGAGGTCGCTGATCTTCATGCCGATGGCGATTTCCTTCGTCGGCGCGTCGGTGATCTGGAAATTCGTCTATGACTACCGCCCGGAAGGCGCGCAGCAGATCGGCATTCTCAACGCCATCGTCACCTTTTTCGGCGGCGCTCCGGAAGCGTGGATCACCCTGCCCTTCTGGAACAACATCTTTCTCATGGTCATCCTCATCTGGATCCAGACCGGCTTCGCCATGGTCATCCTTGGAGCGGCGCTGCGTGGCGTCCCCGAAGAAACCATCGAGGCCGCCGTCCTCGACGGCGCAAGTCCGCTGCAGATATTCTTCAAGATCATGGTGCCGCAGATATGGAGCACCATCGCCGTGGTCTGGACCACGATCACCATCGTCGTCCTCAAGGTGTTCGACATCGTGCTGGCGATGACGAACGGCCAATGGAGCACGCAGGTGCTCGCAAACCTGATGTTCGATTGGATGTTCCGTGGCGGCGGCGATTTCGGGCGGGGAGCGGCAATCGCCATCGTCATCATGGTTCTCGTCGTGCCGATCATGATCTGGAATATCCGCAACGCCGCCAAAGAGATGGAGGGGCGCTGACATGATCGCTGCGAGCCGTCGTTCGCCTCTTACTTTCGTCGTGCATCTCACCGTCCTCGCCCTCGTCCTCCTGTGGACGCTGCCGACGGCGGGCCTTCTGATCTCATCGCTCCGTGACAAGGACCAGATCTCGGTTTCCGGCTGGTGGACCGCGCTTGTAGCCTCCCGCGAAAATGCCGTCTTCCGCGCGCCGGGGGCGGAAGCGCAGGTTGAGGAAAATGGCCGCTATGTCATCCGCGGCAATGTTTTCGACGGCGGGACCGGCACCGTGTCGGCCTTCGGCGATTCGGTGCAGACCCCCACCGAATTCAAGGCCGGCGAGACCGCCACGCTGCCAACAGGCGCCACGATGAGTGTGGCCGAAAATGGCGATTTCACCATCTCCTCGCCGCAGCCGATACCGGAGGGACGCGGCGAGCGCATTTTCTACACCCGGTCGGTGCCGCCGCAGTTTACGCTCGACAATTACCGCGAGGTTCTAAGCGCCCAAGGCCTCGGCCGCTCCTTCATCAATTCGCTGACGGTGGCCATTCCCTCGACCATCATCCCGATCCTCATCGCCGCCTTCGCGGCTTACGCTCTGGCGTGGATGAAATTTCCCGGTCGCGCGCTTCTCATTGCGCTGGTGGTGGGGCTGCTCGTCGTGCCGCTGCAGATGTCGCTCATCCCGCTTTTGAGATTTTATAACGATATCGGCTCGCAGTTCGGCGTATCGCCGAAAGGCTATCTCGGCATCTGGCTCGCGCATACGGGCTTCGGCCTGCCGCTCGCCATCTACCTCCTGCGCAACTACATGGCAGGCCTGCCGAAGGAAATCATCGAATCCGCGCGCGTCGACGGCGCCAGCGATTTCGACATTTTCGTCAAGATCGTTCTGCCGTTGTCGTTTCCAGCGCTCGCCTCCTTCGCGATCTTCCAGTTCCTGTGGACCTGGAATGATCTGCTCGTCGCCCTCGTCTTCCTGGGTTCCGGCAATGATCAGCTCGTGCTGACAGGACGTCTCGTCAATCTTCTGGGCTCGCGCGGCAGCGATTGGGAAATTCTCACCGCCGCCGCCTTCGTCACCATCGTCGTTCCGCTGATCGTCTTCTTCAGCCTGCAGCGCTTCCTGGTTCGCGGCCTTCTGGCCGGATCGGTGAAAGGCGGATGACGATGCAAAAAATTAAAAGCATGGGAGGGAATGGCGCATGACGGCGGTCCGGCTGAAGAGCATCGAGAAGTCTTACGGCACCGTCAAGGTGATCCACGGGATAGACCTTGAGATCGAGGATGGAGAATTCATCGTCTTCGTCGGCCCTTCCGGATGCGGCAAGTCGACTCTCTTGCGCATGATCGCGGGGCTTGAGGATATTTCGGGCGGCACGCTGGAGATCGGCGGCGAGGTGGTCAACGACGTTCCGCCGTCGAAACGCGGCATCGCCATGGTGTTCCAATCCTACGCGCTCTATCCCCACATGACGGTCTACGACAACATGGCCTTTGGAATGCGCATCGCCAAGGAGCCGAAGCAGGAGATCGACCGCCGGGTGCGCGAGGCGGCGGATATCCTGCAACTGACCGATTATCTTCATCGCCTGCCGAAAGCGCTCTCCGGCGGCCAGCGCCAGCGCGTCGCCATCGGCCGGGCAATCTGCCGCGACCCGAAAGTATTCCTCTTCGACGAGCCGCTATCGAACCTCGACGCCGCACTGCGCGCCGCCACTCGCATCGAGATCGCGAAACTCGGCGAATCGATGCCCGGCACCACGATGATCTATGTGACGCACGATCAGGTGGAGGCGATGACACTCGCCGACCGCATCGTGGTTTTGTGTCAGGGCCGCATCGAACAGGTCGGCGCCCCGCTGGAACTCTACGAGCGCCCCGCCAATCTCTTCGTTGCCAAGTTCATCGGCTCGCCGGCGATGAACATCCTGCCGGCGAAGATTGTCGTCACCGGCGCGAAGACCACCGTCGCCCTGTCCGCGGGCGCCGAAGCAACGCTCCCCATACCCACACCGGAATCGGCAAAAGGTTCAAGCGTTCATTTCGGCGTACGCCCCGAGGATTTGACGGTCACGACCGGCGCGACGCAGTTTATCATCGAAGGTACGATCTCGATCATAGAGGCGCTGGGTGAGGTAACCCTTCTCTATGCCGATGTAGCAGGCAGTACTGAGCCGCTGATAGCCAAGCTTCCCGGCAACCAGCCGTTCAAGCGCGGCGACACGCTGCGCCTCACCACCGATCCGGCAAGGCTGCACCTCTTCGACGCGGACGGAAAGGCGATGCGATGAGTAGTGATTTGAAGCATCAGCGCCTGCGCGACAGAATGGAGACATTCGCATGACATACCAGCTTTATTATTGGGATGGCCTGCAAGGGCGGGGCGAATTCATACGGCTGGCGCTGGAAGAGGCGGGCGCCGATTATGTCGACGTCGTTCGTGAGCCGGGCGGCATGGCGGCGATGATGAACATTATGGAAAGCCGCGACGAAGCCTGCATTCCCTTCGCTCCGCCTTTTCTGAAAGATGGCGATGTGATCGTCTCACACGTGGCGAACATCTTGTTTTATCTCGGTCCAAAGCTCGGCCTCGCCCCGGCAAACGAGGCGCTGCGCTATTTCGCAAACGGCCTGCAGCTGACGATCACCGATTTTCTGGCGGAGATCCACAACACCCATCATCCCATCGCAGCCTCGCTTTATTATGAGGATCAGAAGGACGCGGCCAAGGCATATACGGCCCTTTTTTTGACAGAGCGCCTGCCCAAATTCCTTGGCTATTTCGAGCGGGTACTGCAGCAGAATCCGCATGGCGACAAGCAGATCGTCGGTGACCGGTTGAGCTATGTCGATCTTTCCCTGTTCCAGGTGATCGAGGGGCTGCTTTATGGCTTTCCCCGCGCCATGAAGGGCTACGACAAAAAATATCCTGGCCTCGCCGCCATTCATGCCGCGGTCCGGGAGCGACCGAACATAAAGCGCTATCTCGCTTCCGACGGGCGGCTCGCCTTCAATGAAACCGGTCTCTTCCGCCACTATCCGGAACTCGATGAAGGCTGATCTTCACCGATGCGCATGCGGTCTGTCCGTATGCCTTCCGGAATAACGCTCATCGATTTCGCGGATAATCGTCTCGCCGTGTTTGGGGTCGAGATGCTTGAGCAATTCATCCACCTTCGCTTCCAGGCGATCGTTGCCCTCTTTCGATTGCGGTGAGCCCAGGAAAAGCAGAAAGGCCAACCCGCCGACCTGCCAGAGAAGCTGCAGGAACTCCGACTGCCAGTTCTCCAGCGTATCGCGCATCATCTCCATGGCATAAGGACCGAAGGTAGCCGGCTGACCATTGCTTTGTTGTTCGTGCACAAAAGCAAACCAGCCGAACAGCCAGTGCCCGATGATCGTCAGAATGAAAAATCCGAGCGTTATCCAAGCATAGCTATAGCTGCGCCAAAGGGGCCTCAACGCCATCGTGCAACCTCGCACTTTTGAATAGCTCAAGCGTAACGCTGGCAAATCCCGCTTTGTTCCCAATAGTTTAATGCCGGACACGTAAGAACACTACAACCGCTGATATCGTCTTTTCCGCAATTCCGGGAACATTTTCAGCGGCACCATCGTTAACGGAAAGTTATTACAACGAATGGATCGAAACGATGAAAGCCTCAAAATCCCTGATAGCTCTTGCCGCCTTTGCACTGACCCTTCCCGGCTGCGCCAACACCATTCGCGGTGTGGGACAGGATACCGCGAATGCCGTGAACGCGACGCAGAGCGCCGGACAGAATGTAAGCCAGGCTGCTTCCACCCCCACCACCAAGCCTGTCCGTCACAAGCGTAAGTAAGCTAACGCTCGACCGGTATTTCGTGGTATTTTTTTGCCGCTTCCTCGCATCTGCGGCGGAACTCTTCCACCTCCGATATGGGGAGGTGCTCGATGCCTATGAAGCTGTTGTGCCCGGCGCTGACGCGGATCAGTTCATCCAGCTTGGCCTGGATCGCGGCACCGTCCCTGTTCTGCGTATTCTGGATAATGAACACCATCAAGAAGGTGACGATCGTCGTTCCGGTGTTGACCAGCAATTGCCATGTATCGGAAAATCCGAAGAACGGCCCGCTTGCGGCCCATAGCACGACGATGAGAGTACACAGAAGAAAGGAACCCGGCTGGCCGACGATGCCGGATACCGTATTTGCGATCTTTGCAAACGCTTTTTCCAACTTGATTTCCCTCAATTGCCAACGATCCGAACAATTCCTGATCGGAATCGGAAAATGCTTGGCGCGGGAATTGGTTTCGCAAAAATGATATGGAATCAAAATCATATGAAAATGAAGTGGTGCCCAGACGCGGATTCGAACCACGGACACGCGGATTTTCAATCCGCTGCTCTACCAACTGAGCTATCTGGGCATCGCGCTTCGCTGATCCCGTTTAGGATACAGAATGGCGGGGTTGGCAATCCGCCGGAAGCGCGTGGGTTATAGCACTAAAATTCGAGCTGTCCAGCAGGGAACCGTGAAATTTTCAAACCTTTTTTCACTTCGGCAAATTTGGCCCAAATGAGAAAAATCTCCTGATAAATCCGGTGGAAAAGCGCCGCAAAATTGTTCAGATCATACTATTTTCACCGCATTTCTCCCCTCATTTTTCTAAAGTCGAGGAGCGGATGCGGATGGGTTGCCAGCGGTGAAGACAATCGGGTGGGGTATTGTGGGGACGGGCGAGATTGCGCGGCGCTTCGCCTCCGATCTGGCCTTGGCGCCCGGCGCGTCATTGCAGGCTGTTTTATCGCGCAATACTGAAAAGGCCGAAGCTTTCCGCGACGAAACGGGTGCCAAAAAGGGCTATCACGATCTCGACGCCTTCCTGGCGGACCAGCGCGTCCAGGCGGTTTATATCGCCACGCCTAACTCCTTGCATCTGGCGCAAACCTTGCGCGTCCTAAGACAGCGCAAAGCCGTGCTGACCGAAAAGCCCCTCGCCCCCTCCTACCCCGAAGCGGAAGTGATAGAGCGCGAGGCGCTACGGCAGAAGACCTTCGCGATGGAAGCGATGTGGACCCGGTTTCTCCCGGCTGTCAGGGCTGCGAAAATCCTGCTCGAAGCAGGCACCATCGGCGAAATCCGCAAAATCAGCGCCGATCTTTCCTATTATCGTGCGTACGATCCCGAAAGCCGGTTCTTCTCACGCGCGCTGGGCGGCGGCGCCGCGCTTGACCTGGGGGTCTACCCCGTATCGCTGGCAATGTTCTTCCTCGGCGAACCGGACAAGGTATCGGGCCGCTGGTTCAAAGCAAAAACCGGTGTCGATATGCGCACCGAAATCAACCTTCACTATTCTGCGGCGGAAGCAGAACTTTCCTGCGGTTTCGACCGCGATGGCGCGAATCACTTTCTCATTGAAGGCACATCCGGCGCGCTCCGGCTCGACGCGCCTTTTCTTAAAACGCAGCGTCTGACGCTCTATTCGCCGGCGGCGAAAGAATCGCCCCTCATCGGGCCGTCGCCTGAGGGTGACGGCCCTTTGGCGAAGCTGCTTTCCCGCCTCCCCTCGCCTCTGACAAGGCTTCTGGGGCGCCAGGTCGAGCACTATCCTTTCGAAGGCAATGGACTGCAATTTCAGGCGATGGCGGTCATGGATGCATTGCGTTCCCATGAAACGCAATCCTCCATCATGCCGCTTGGTCAAAGCGTCGCGGTGCTGCGGGCCATCGGAATCGTACTTGCGCGCGCGCCTACGCAGGAAGCGGAACCGGCGGCGTGAACGTGCTGCGCAGCACATAAGGCTGTGCCGGGCTGTGGGCATTGTTCAGCGCAAGCGCCAGTTCGGTTACATGCAGGGCGACATCGCCTGAAAAGAAAGCAGGAATACCGCTGCCGATCGATTTCGCCTGGGCCGCTATGCCGGCAGCAAAATCGATGCGCGAGGGAAAGGCGGGCAATGCGCCTTCGGGTGCGAAGCCCGCATAGGACAGCCGCCGTCCCGGCGTTGGCTTCCAGGGCAACGCGTGCTGCATCTTATTTTCCAGCCAATCCGATACGCGCATTTTCAATTGCTTGCCATCCGCTGCTCTTTCCAGATGGACGGCGGACCGGTTGTCCCAGAGGTCGCGCACGGTCAGCGACCCATCACGCCCAAGAATCGTCATGGAACGGTCACGCGGCGCGGCAAGCCCGCAGGTCAGCCGCGCGACAACGCCCGAGCGGAACTTGATACAGCCGACCGAGAAGTCCGGTGCCATGGTGACCCCCTGCGTACCCGGTCCCTTGTCCGGGAAGGTAACGCCGGAAAATCCGGTAAGGCTTTCCGCCGGGCCGAACAGCGAAACCAGCCAGGAAAGCGCATAGCCCGCATGTTCCAGCGTACAGCCGATTTCAAGCTCGTGCAGTCCGGGCCAAGGCGCGCCGGACCGGGACCGCCATGTCTGCCATTTTCCCCTGAAGGCGGGGCCATCCTCCATCTGCACGTAAACGAGCAGCGGCGCGCCGATCACCCGCTCGCTCAGGACTTTCCTCACCAGTCTGCCGGCATCGCTCAGTGCGTTGGCGGGCGCGGCGCAAAGGGTCAGGCCTCGCTCGGCTGCAAGTGCTACCAGTTCACGTGCTTCCTCGAAATGCATCGCCAGCGGCTTTTCACAATAGACATGCTTGCCAACTGCAAGCGCCCGCTTTGAAATTTCGTAATGGCTTTCCGGCGTCGTCAGGTTGACGACAACAGTCACTTCCGGATCGGCAAGGATATCATCGATGTCGGCATAGGCGCGAACATCATAAAATGCGCAGAACTGCTTTAGCCTATCAGGGTCGCGGTCATAAGCCCCGGCGAGCTTGAGCGACGGATGGTTCGGCAGGGTTGTCATGTAATAATCGGCAACAAACCCTGTGCCGATAATGGCGATCTTCCTGATATCGTCCCCTTCAGGGGATTTTTCCACCACCGCCGTACTCCGCAAGGTTGAAATCTAGAGCATGGATATGAATGCGCTATTCATCGCCTTCCATATCATCGCTGTCATCGGCCGATTCGACAGCGGGAATGACATAAGCGCCTGAAAGCCAGCGGTTGAGATCGATGCTACGGCAGCGCGGCGAGCAGAACGGGTAGTCCTCGCGGCTCGAAGGCTTGCCGCATTCCGGACAGGGCCGTGTCGGGCGCAAGGGCGTCACCTTCGCCCCCGGAGCTGCCGATATGTCTTTCTTGCTGCTCATTGTGAAAACTTTATTTCAGCCCCATGACCTTATCCCAAAGACATGACCTTATCCCAAAGATCTGTAACTTCTTGAGATCATGCTCAGTGTTTGCCGGTCGTCCAGGTATTATAAACCTTGTAGCCTTCGCCGGTCAAAAGGCTGACCGTCTCATGAAGCGGGAGTCCCACGACATTCGTATATGAGCCGACGAGCTTGACGACGAAGCTTCCGGCAAAGCCCTGGATGGCGTAACCGCCCGCTTTGCCACGCCATTCGCCCGATGCAAGATAGCTATCGAGTTGTTCGCGGGTCAGCCGCTCGAAGCGCACACGGCTTTCCACCAGCGTCTGCCGCACACGGCCTTTCGGCGTGATAAGGCAAACCCCGGTAAAAACCTTGTGCGAACGGCCGGAAAGCAGGCGCAGGCATTCCCGCGCCTCGTCCTGGAACTCGGTCTTTGGCAGAATGCGACGCCCGACCGCGACGACGGTATCGGCGCCCAGCACATAAGCATCCGCGAACCGCACGTCACCGCGGATATTCTCCGCGGCCACTTCCGCCTTGACGCGCGACAACCGGCGCGCCAGCGAGCGAGGTTGCTCGGCACGCAACGGCGTTTCGTCGATGTCAGCCGGATAGAGAGTATCCGGCTCGATGCCCGCCTGTCCCAAAAGCTCGATCCGGCGCGGAGAACCGGAAGCAAGAACAAGCTTTTGCTCAGCGCTCATGAATGCATTCCTTCGAGGCCCAAGCCTAAACAACAAGCCTAAACAAGCCGAAAACGGATTATTTGAAACGGTAGGTGATGCGTCCCTTGGTCAAATCGTAAGGTGTCATCTCGACGAGCACCTTATCGCCCGCCAGAACACGAATGCGATTCTTGCGCATGCGGCCAGCGGTGTGGGCAATGATTTCATGTTCATTTTCGAGCTTCACCCGAAACATCGCGTTGGGCAACAGCTCCGTAACGACACCGGGAAATTCGAGGACTTCTTCTTTCGCCATACGCTTCCTGTTTCTCTATCTCTTTGTCCGCCGCATTGCCGGCGGCCTGAATTGCGCGGAACCTATATGATTAAAGTTCATTTGTGAACAACGGGCGTAAAATTATCAGCTGCAATGCAGAGATTGCAAATTATTGTCCGGCAGGTTTTTTTGGCGAAACGTCTTGCAGCCAGAATACTGCAGCGTTATAAGCCGCCATCGTTGGTCACGGAGTGTAGCGCAGCCTGGTAGCGCACCTCGTTCGGGACGAGGGGGTCGGAGGTTCGAATCCTCTCACTCCGACCAATGAAATCAAGGGGTGCTTCCACGCCCCGCGGATATCCCGCCCACCGATTTCCCCACAGAATGACGCTACAAGATTGGTCTTTTTGGCTGCTGTATTAATGACGCGTAAGGCGAATCTGACAGCCGGAATGGCCTGACGCACGATTGAAATTTTATGGCGCGGCATGTGTCGCGCATGATCGGATTTGTTCGCCAAAGCCTCTTCCGGTAGCCACGCTTGGCATTGCGCGCGGCGCTGTGCAGGATAACATAGAACCGCTCGAATGCATCTGGATGCCGTTCTCGAAATCGGCTCGATGACGTTGACTGTGGGTATATATAAACTGCTCGAACAAGAGGGGAACTGGAAATGAAAACACTTTCTCGCGTGGGCCGGATCGCCATTGGCCTTTTCCTTGGCATGGCTGCTTTCTCAACCGCCGCGCAGGCGGCGGATGAGGCTGCCTGCAAGACAATCCGCATGAGTGCTCCCGGCTGGACAGACATTGCGGCCACGAACGGTATCGCCTCCGTTCTGCTCGGCGCGCTGGGTTACGAGGCCGACATCAAGACCCTGTCCGTCCCGATTGGCTATCAGGCCATGAAGAGCGGTGAGATCGACGTTTTTCTCGGCAATTGGATGCCGGCGCAAAAATCGTTCATTGACGATCTGAACGCGGCGAAGGCAGTCGACGTGCTGGCGAAGAACCTGGAAGGCGCGAAGTTCACGCTCGCGGTTCCGTCCTACGTGGAGGGGGTGAAGGACATTGCCGATCTGGCGAAGCATGCGGATGAATTCGACAAGAAGATATATGGCATCGAGCCCGGCGCGCCGGCCAATGAAAACATCCGCAAGATCATCGCCTCGGAAAAGTTCGGCCTGACGGGCTGGCAGCTTGTCGAATCCGGCGAGCAGGCGATGCTCGCGCATGTCGAACGCGCCGGCAAAAGCAAGACCGGCGTCGTCTTCCTCGCCTGGGCACCGCATCCGATGAACGAGAAATTTTCCATCGAATATCTTTCGGGCGGTGACGATTATTTCGGTCCGAACTACGGCGGAGCGGAAGTCTATACGCTGGCTCGCACCGGCTGGAGCGCGCAATGCCCCAATGCCGCCACGCTCTTCAAGAACCTCAAGTTCGACATAAGCATGGAAAACAACCTGATGGGTGCGATTCTCGAAGGCGGCGACGCCAAGGCGGCGGCAACGACGTGGCTTAAAGCCAACCCGAAAGCCCTTGACGGCTGGCTCGCGGGCGTTACGACGCTGGACGGCAAGCCCGGCGCGGAAGCGGCGAAAACGGCGCTTGGCCTCTAGAGCATGATCCCGAAAAGTTGCAGACTTTTCGGATGAGATCATGCGGCTAAAACAAAGAATTAGAGCGGGATGCCCGATCCAACTTAATTGCATGCCGCTCTAATATAACTGCAAGGAAGCATACGCGTGGCGCGTCCGAATATCCTCATTCTCATGGCTGACCAGTTCAACGGAACCCTGTTCCCTGACGGTCCCGCCAATTTCCTCCACGCGCCGCATCTGAGTGCGCTGGCGGAGCGCTCGGTGCGCTTCGCCAATGCCTATACGGCAAGCCCGCTCTGCGCCCCGGCGCGGGCTTCCTTCATGTCCGGGCAATTGCCAAGCCGGACGCGGGTCTACGATAATGCGGCGGAATTCGCCTCGGATATCCCGACCTATGCCCACCACTTGCGCTCCGCGGGCTACCATACGGCGCTTTCGGGAAAGATGCATTTTGTCGGTCCCGACCAGCTCCATGGTTTCGAGGAAAGGTTGACGACGGATATCTATCCGGCCGATTTCGGCTGGACACCTGATTACACCAAGCCCGGCGAGCGCATCGACTGGTGGTACCACAATCTGGGTTCGGTGACCGGCGCCGGTGTTGCGGAAATCACCAACCAGATGGAGTATGACGACGAAGTCGCCTACCACGCAACGCGCAAGCTCTACGATCTCTCGCGCGGGCTGGACGAGCGCCCCTGGTGCCTGACGGTCAGCTTCACCCACCCGCACGACCCCTATGTCGCACGACGTAAATTCTGGGACCTTTACGAAGACTGCCCTGCTCTCGATCCCGAAGTTTCCGCACTTCGGTTCGATGATCTCGACCCGCATTCCCGGCGACTTCTGGAAGCGTGCGATCACAATTCATTCGACATCACCCCTGAACATATCCGCCGGGCGCGGCGCGGCTACTTCGCCAACATTTCCTATCTCGATGAGAAAATCGGCGAAATACTTGATGTGCTCAAGCGGACACGCATGGAGGAGAACACGATCGTCCTGTTCGTATCCGACCATGGCGACATGCTGGGCGAGCGCGGCCAGTGGTTCAAGATGTCGTTCTTCGAGGGCTCCGCGCGGGTGCCCCTGATGATCGCGGCGCCCGGCTGGACACCGAAACGGATCGACACGCCGGTCTCCACGCTGGATGTGACGCCGACCCTGTGCGCTCTCGCCGCTCTCGACATCACCTCGCTGAAACGATGGACGGATGGCGAGGATCTGTCCGGACTTGTCGATGGAACGGCCAAGCGTGGCCCGGTACCGATGGAATATGCCGCTGAGGGCTCGATCGCGCCGCTCGTCGCCATCCGCGATGGCCGCTACAAGCTTACCGTATGCGAGCAGGATCCGCCGATGCTGTTCGATCTCATGGAAGACCCGCGCGAATTGACCAATCTCGCCGGCGACCCGCGGTTCAGTGAAGTCTTTGCTTCGCTTGAGCGGCAGATCAGCCAGCGCTGGAATCTTGGATCATTCGATGCTGCGGTGCGGGAAAGCCAGGCCCGCCGATGGGTCGTCTACAAGGCGCTACGCAACGGCGCCTATTATCCCTGGGACTACCAGCCACTCCAGAAAGCATCCGAGCGCTACATGCGCAATCACATGGACCTCAACACGCTTGAGGAGAACCAGCGATATCCGAGAGGAGAATAAGTTCCGTCGACCTTCCGGCCGGATCGCCTCAGCCGCCGCTCGTCTGCGAAATCGCGTCAGGTGCGGCCCGCTTTGCGAGAAAATCTTCCATGGCGGAGAAGGAGAACGCCGAGACAGGCAGCGCCGTGCCGCCATCGAGAGCGAGGTCGGCAAGGATTTCGCCGATCACGCTCGCGAATTTGAAGCCGTGGCCGGAACAGGGTGACGCGACGACGATGCGCGGGTCGCCGGGGAGCAGATCGATCAGGAAATCCTCGGATGGCAGCATGGTGTAGCGGCATGTCACGGCATTGACACGCTGGCCTGCCGCTGCCGGAAGGCGCTTGGCGATAAAGCCATCGAGAAGCGCCGTGTCCCTGTCGTTGACGGGCGGGTTCGGCAAATTCGGATCGATCGGCTCAAGGAAATGCGCGTGACGCCCGATCTTGACACCTTCAGCCCCGATTGCGGGGAAACCGAAATAAGAGCCGCCCTCCCCTTCGTCGCGCAGGAAGCACGGCATGCGCTCCGGCCGAACCGCGAAGCCGTCGCGCGGCTGATACCAGGCGACCACCTGCCGGATCGGTTGGGCATGCAGGCGAAGCGCCGGTACCAATTCGGCGATCCAGACGCCGGTCGAGACAATGACCTTCTTCGCCCGATAGCGGGCATCCGCTGAGACGATGGTGACGCCCGTGTCATCGGGCTCGATTGCCGTGATCTTCTCGCCGAAATGCAGGACCGCCCCGTCCTGCGCCGCAAGTTTCAGGTAACCGGCTATGGCCGCTTCCGGACGCAGGTAACCGCCGCGCGGGTCGAAGATGGCAATTTCATCGGGATCGAGCTGGAAGGCAGGAAAGCGCGAAGCCATCGCTTCCCGGCCAAGTTCCTCGTAGGCCAACCCGTGCAACTGACAAGAGGCGCGTGTGCCGGCGACAATCTTGCTGTCCGGCTTGCCGATCTGCAAGACGCCGGTCGCGGCCAGGATGTCGCTCCTTAGCCGCGTCTCGAGCGCCTGCCAGTTGAGATAGGCCTGCTTCAACAGCGGCACGTAGGATGGATCCTCGAAATAGCCGAGCCGGATAAGCCGGCTGTCGCCATGCGACGAGCTCAAGGCATGGGCGGGATGAAAAGCCTCGATGCCGATCGCTTTAACTCCGCGTGCCGCAAGATAAGAGAGTGCGGCGCTCCCCATCGCGCCGAGGCCGATAACGGCGACATCGTATTGAGCTGTCATGCGTGGTTCTTTCAAGGTATTGGAGACGGCACGGCATCGCGGACCAAGCCCCGCAGCGTCCCGATATCGCCATGGAGCGGCCTGTCGTCGGCATAATGAGAAACATGGTCACGCACAAGCGCGTGTATGGCGTCCGTACCCGGCGCGCGAGTCGCCGTATCGGCAAGGAAATCATGAGCCTGTGCCGCCGCCATCAGTTCGATTGCGAGGATATATTCGGCATTGTCGATGACCGCGAGCAGCTTGTTCGCCGCCGCCGTCGGGTGCGCGAGAAAATCTTCCTGCTGGCCGGAGGTCAGGCCGCCGTCGGTCGAGGCGGGGGCGGCGAGCCGCCGGTTCTCGTTGCTGAGCGCGGCGGCGGTATATTGCGCGATCATGAAGCCGGAATGGCTACCGGCATCGCTTGCGAGGAATGGCGGCAGAGGTCCATTTACCAGCGGATTGACGAGCCGGTCCATGCGCCGCTCGCTCATCGCAGCGATCTGCGCCAGCGCGATGGCGAGGCTGTCGGCGGCCTGCCCCAGCGCCGGGGCCACGGCATGGGCCTGTGACGACACAACGGGATTATCCGGCGTGCCGGATACCGCCGGATTATCGGTAACCGAGGCGAGTTCCTGATCGACGATGCCGGCGGAATTATCAAAAACATCACGCGCCGCGCCATGCGCATGCGGAACCGCCCGCAGGCTCAGCGCATCCTGCGTGCGCCGCCCGGCAGCTGCTGCCAAAAGACCGCTTCCGGCAAGCCGCGCCCGAAGCGATGCCCCTGCCCTGGCAATCCCGTTCGATGGTCGCAAGGCCAGCACGGCCTCGTCGAAGGCGGCAGTCTGGCACCCCGCCGCCTCCAGCGTCAGCGCGGCAATCGCATCGGCCCAATCGAGAAGCCGTTCGGCGCGGGCAAGCGCTATCGACGATAACCCCGTGGCACACGCCGTGCCGTTGACGAGGCTCAACCCCTCCTTGGCGCCAAGCACCAGCGGCTCAAGGCCGATGGCAGCAAGCGCCTCGTGGCCGGGAAGCCTCCTGCCCCTCACGACCGCACTGCCCTCCCCGATCAGCACCAGCGCGATATGCGCATTGTGCGTGAGGTACCCCGCCGATCCTTTTGACGGCACGTCGGGGACGCAGTCGTTCTCGATGAGGGCCAGCAGATGGCGGACAATCTCAGGCCGAACACCCGAATGGCCATGCGCGAAATTGTTAATCTGTGCGGCGACGATGGCGCGAACGTCGCGCGCGGGGAGCAGCGCGCCGACACCGCAGGCGTGGCTCAGCACGATGTTGCGCGACAGTCGGCTCTGCGAGGCGCGGTCAACGACCGTGTCCGAAAGCGCGCCGACGCCGGTGTTGACGCCATAGGCGCGAATACCCGTCTCGACGATCCGTTCGACGATGCGGCTTGCATGGGCGATGCGGTCCCAGGCGGCCTCCGATAAGGCGAGCACCTCTCCGTCGGCGACGCTGGCCACATCGCGCCATGTCAAGGGCTTGTCTATAACGATGGTCATTGTGGATTTCCGAAATGGCCGATGAACTGCCGGAACGCCGGCGAGGCGCCCGTGCCGAACATCGCATCCGGCGCGCCGCTGCTCTCTATCAGCCCTTCGCGCATGAAAACGACACGGTTCGAGACGTTGCGGGCAAAGCTCATTTCGTGCGTCACCACCAGCATGGTCATTCCCTCCTCCGCCAAGGCCCGCATGACGCGCAGCACTTCGCCGACGAGTTCCGGGTCGAGCGCCGAGGTCGGCTCGTCGAACAGCATCACCTTCGGCTTCATGGCGAGCGCGCGGGCAATCGCCGCGCGCTGCTGCTGGCCGCCCGAAAGATGGGCCGGATAGGCATGGCGCTTGTCGTATATGCCGACTTTCTCAAGCAGCGCCTCTGCCTCCTCCATGCATTCTGCCCGGGGACGCTTCAGCACATGGACAGGGCCTTCGATGACGTTCTGCAGGATCGTCATATGGGACCAGAGATTGAAGCTTTGGAACACCATGCCCAACTCCGAGCGGATATGGTCCACTTGGCTTTGGCTCGCCGGGTAGCGTGTGCCGCCCTTGTCCACCATGCGGATTTCCTCGCCATCGACAATAATTTGCCCATCGGTGGCGGTCTCCAGCAGGTTGATGCAGCGCAGGAAGGTCGATTTGCCGGAACCCGAGGCGCCGAGCAGCGAAATCACGTCGCCGTCTTGCGCATCCAGTGAAATGCCGCGCAGGACTTCATGGTCGCCGAAGCTTTTGCGGATGTTGCGAACCGAAAGTCGGGTGACGCCTGCCATGGTTGCTCCAAATCGGGTCAATTATTGCCTAGCCAGCGCCGACGGAGCGGCGCGGCGATGTCGGGAAAGCCGGTATTCGATGAGGCTCATCGCCTGCAGGATGATGAAATTCAGAACGAGATAGATGATCGCCGCGTAGAGGAAGACCTCCATCGTGCGGTAGGTTTGCGAGATCAGCCGCTGCGCCACGCCGGTCACCTCCCAGACGGTGACGAGGCTGGCGAGCGCCGTCGATTTCATCATCAGCACGATCTCGGTCGAATAAGCCGGCAAAGCATGGCGGAAGGCGATCGGCGCGAGAATGCGCCGCACCAGCAGGAAACCGGACATGCCGATGGAGCGCGCCGCCTCGATCTCTCGCGGCGAAACGGCGCGGATGCCGCCGCGGAAGATTTCGGCCGTATAGCCCGCCGTGCAGAGCGCCAGCGAGAGCACCGCGCAGACAACCGGCTCGCGCAAGAATGGCCAGAGGAAGGAATAGCGGATGAAGCCGAACTGGCCGAGCCCGTAAAAGACCAGGAACATCTGGATCAGCAGCGGCGAGCCGCGGAAGATGAAGATGTAGCCCTTGGCGAAGGCCGACAGGACCGGATTGCCGCCGACGCGCATCCAGACGATGACGAGCGCGAGAAGTCCGCCGAAAAAGATCGACAGGGAGAACAGGAGCAGCGTCATCGGCACGGCCTTGAGCAGCGTGACCATGGTTTGCGTTAGAAAAGCGAAATCCATGGGCCTGCCTCACGCCTTGCCGATGCTTGAGGCCGGCAGGCTGCGGTTCGCCCGCCGCTCGGCGCTGTTGAAAACCCGGTCGGAGAGGCTTGTCAGCACAAGATAGAGACAGCCGCCCGCGATGAAGAACAGGAAATATTGCCGCGTCGAACCGGCGGCGACCTGGCTTGTGCGCATCAGTTCGGCAAGGCCGGTGACGGATATCAGCGCCGAATCCTTGAGGCTCAACTGCCAGACATTGCCAAGGCCGGGAATGGCGAAGCGCAGCACCTGAGGCACAATGATGCGGCGAAGGCGCAAGCCGCGATTCATTCCGATCGCCAGCGCCGCCTCCAGTTCGCCCTTGTGTATGGCAAGATAGGCGCCGCGGAAAACCTCCGCCTGGTAGGCGCCGGAGATGATCCCGACCGCAAGCGCGCCGGCGGCAAAGGACGGCAGGCCGAGAAAGCCTTCATAGCCCAGCGATTGGCCGATGGCCGTGACGGCGGACGAGCCGCCAAAATAGATGAGGTAGATGATCAGCAGTTCCGGCACGCCGCGAAAGATGGTGGTGTAGACATGCCCAAGCGTGGCGAGGAGGGCATTGCCGGAGAGCTTCGCCGATGCGACGATCGTCCCAAGCACCGCGCCGATCGCAAGCGCGGTTATGGTCACGGCAAGCGTCATCAGCGCACCTGCAAGCAGCAAAGCGCCCCACCCGTTCGAGCCGAATCCGAGAAGTTGCAAGGTGGCCATGGTGTTGGTTCCTTAATCGCGGCGCCCCTCCCTCCCCCTTGCGGGGGTCCGAAGGACGGGCGAGACCCGTGGCTCGCCCCGGTAAGTGGCCCGAAGGGTCGGGTGGGGGTGGTGACGTTTGTGCGACGGTCTCAGGCAAAGGTGTAAACGTCACCACCCCCATCCGCCCGCTAACGCGGGCACCTTCCCCGCAAGGGGGAAGGAGGGAGCCAGGCTAGACCTCACTTCCGCGGCGAGATGTCCATCTTGAACCATTTCTCGGAAAGCGTCTTCACCGTGCCATCATCAAGCGCCGACTGGATCGCCACATTGAACTTGTCGCGCAGGTCGGTGTCGGCCTTGCGGATACCCAGACCTTCGCCCGGTCCCCAGATGGGTCCGGCAATCTGCGGGCCGGTGAAGGCGAGCGTGCCGTTCGCGGTCTCGAAAGCGTGTTCGAGGACGGTCGCGTCGTCGAAGCCAAGATCGATGCGCCCGCTCTGCAGATCGAGGTCGCGGTCGCCGGCGGTCTTGTACTCGCGGATGGTGGCGATATCGCCGAAATTGTCATAGACGAATTTGGCGTAGACGGTCGCCGCCTGGATGCCGATGGTCTTGCCCTTGAAGGTCTCCTTCAGCGCATCGACCTCCTTCACGCCGGTCTGGCCGGGTGTCATCGTGATCGTCGCCCCAGTACCGGCGGCATTGGCGAGCGGGCTGTCCTTGGCGGTGGCGAAGGCGGCGGGCGTCGCGGCATAGGGGATGGTGAAGTCGATCACCTTCTTGCGCTCCTCGGTGATCGAAAGCGCATCCATGATCACGTCGAATTTGCCGGCATTAAGCGCGGGGATCATACCGTCCCAATCGGAAGCGACGAGCTTGCATTCAAGCTTGGCGCGCTCGCACAGAACCTTGGCAAGCTCCGGCTCGAAGCCGCCGAGCGAGCCGTCGGCATTGGTGAGGTTCCAGGGCGCATAGGCGCCTTCGAGCGTGATGGTGACGGTCTTCCAGTCCTTGGCAAGCGCCGGGACCGTAAATGCGGAAAGCGCGAGCGCGCCGGAAAGAAGGATTGCGCCGAGTTTCATAATTAGGATCTCCTCTGGAATTGATCGGGTCTTGCGGCCGTTTTGCCGGTCCTCACCGGCTTGCCCGCTCCTGGCTATCAGCCAGACCGAGCGGGATCTCTTAGAGCGGTATGCAATTAAGTTGAATCGGGCATTCCGCTCTAAGCCTTTGTTTTAGCCGCATGATCTTACCTGGAAGTCTGCAACTTTTCGGGATCATGCTCTAAAGGGCAGCATAGGCCAGTTTTTGCGTTCCGCAAGGCTGCTGCCTATTCCTTTTGCATGGATCGAATGTGCTCGAAAAACCATCGATCCTCCGCTAACCTATTGCGATGCGGGCGTGAAACGTGCCACCAGCGCGTGCCGGTCACCGGGATAGGTGAAGCGCACATGCGTCACCGGCCCGGCGCTATCCCAGGTGCGGCGCTCCACGATGAGGCAGGCCGTGTGCTTCGGGATATCCAGCGCCGCGGTGGCATCCGTACCGGCGGGTACGGCCTGGATCTTGTGCTCCGCCGTGCTCCACGGCACCCTGCCCAGCAGCCACGGCCCCGGCGCTATCGCCGTGAAATCGGCGTCGATAGCCTCCGGAACCGTAGCGAGGCTGATCAGCCGCTCCTCCAGGCAAAAGGGCCTTGCACCGGCGTTGTGGATACACACGACTTCAAGCACCGGGGAGGCAGGGGGTAGATCGAGACGCAAACCGTCCTCCGCCCGCGCCTTCCGTATTGTTCTCTTCACGAGGGAATAGGAATAGGCGAGCTTCAGAGACTGCACCTCGGCCTTGATGTCGTGAATCTCAAGAATGGCGGATTGCGCCTGCGGCTCTCTGACGAAGCTGCCGGATTTTCTGCGGCGCTGGATCAGCCCGGCTTTGGCAAGCTGGGTCAGCACCTTGTTCACCGTCATGCGCGAGCAGGCATATTGCGCGGCAAGGTCCACCTCGAAAGGAATACGGTGCCCCGGCGCCCACTCGCCCGAGACGATGCGGCCTTCGATCTCGCTCAGGATACGCTGATGCAAGGTCGGATCCCTGCTTTCGTTCATCGCCACGCTCCGGTTAGGGTCGTCTATGTTTGATGGAATCACTTGGATAGCATTTTGGCACCGTTGCTGTAGCGGCGCGGGAGAGGCATGGATTCCTGTGACAAGCACAGGAATGACGGGGGGATATTTTTCTGCGTCATCGCTAACCGTTCTTGCCAAGCGGAAGGTTGGAAACTGGCTGCCAACATAAAAGCAGCCGTCATCAAGTCAGTTGCGGCTTGGGGGCGATTTTGTCACGGATGCGGGCGTTTGCGCGGATGATGATCTTTCGCATGATGGCTGCAAGAGCGAGGCGCTTTGGTTTTCCGGCCTCGAGGAATGCCTTGTATGCCGCGGCCAGATCATTTTTGCCGCGGATGGCGGTCAGGGCTGCGATGAAGAGCATCGGCCTGATGTGACGGCGCCCGC
>NZ_QJTF01000021.1 GCF_003217235.1 Paramesorhizobium leguminum
GCGGGCGCCGTCACATCAGGCCGATGCTCTTCATCGCAGCCCTGACCGCCATCCGCGGCAAAAATGATCTGGCCGCGGCATACAAGGCATTCCTCAAAGCCGGGAAGCCAAAGCGCCTCGCTCTTGCAGCCATCATGCGAAAGATCATCATCCGCGCAAACGCCCGCATCCGTGACCAAATCGCTCCCAAGCCGCAACTGACTTGATGACGGCAATATGGCTTTTGACACCAGCCCAAACATTTCTGCCTGCAAGACGATGAAGTTTCAGGCGAAGAACCCTCTCCTTCCGTCATTCCTGTGCTTGTCATAGGAATCCATGCCTCAACCTATCCATTCACGACAACGGCGCAAAAGGACACCAAGCGATTCCATCAAAAGAGGAAGCTATCAAAGGCAAATCCAGGAAAGGGCGGGAAGCGGCTTCCGTTTGGATTGCGTAAAAACCGGAAATTAGAGCTTGCGGAAGCGAACCCGGGCGCTTCGTTCTATAGCGGCCACGGTAAGCTCATCGAGGGTCCAGCGGTCTCGCAGCATTTGCAGGAAAAGCAATTCTTCCTGCTCTACATGCAGATCGGCCGCCGCAATCTCGACCGCCAGCGCATAGGCGGTATCATATAGCCGTTCGGGCAGTGCTCCATGGGCGATGTCGAGGATGCGATCAAGTCCGTCCTCATCTTCCAGCAGCGCATAGCAGCGGGCGGCAAGTTCCGGGAGCCGGCTCGAATCGAAGCCACGGAATACGGGAAGGCGGGTGACGATATTACCGATGGAGGAAAGCTCGGCATCGGTCATTCGGGTATCGGCCGCCGAAGTCGTGACCATGATATAAACAAGCGCATCCTGCGGCGAAATCTTCGACATGCCTTTTCCTCGCATCTTTGGCACGGTCCTCGGCCGAAGGTCAGCGCCGGCAAAAAATTGCGGGCTTTCCGGATAAGACCATGCGGCTACAATAGTTTAAAGCCGACGCGAACCTAGAAGGACCACCGCCCAGGCGCAAGGAATTTTCCTTGCGGCCGCACGGTCTCAGCCGGCATTCCTGTGCTTTGTCGTCAAACTGTCATTCAAGGCGCCTCACTGTCATGTACAGCATGAAACCGGAATTCATGCTATGAAGCATGATCAGGCGTTTGGGTATCCTTGGGGCAGGATGAGCGAAATCTATAAGCATCTAACGAAATCAGGGGTTCTGGCACGGGTTAGCGGGCGCATCGTTCGCGCCCGCCATATTCTAGGTATCGCGTTTTTGGCACTGCTTCTGGTGCTCGTATCGGGGGCCTCCCTGCCGGTCATGGCGGTTTGCAGCATTGTCCTGCTGTTGGCGGTAGCGGCTTTCATGCCTGCTCCGCGCGTGGAAGAAGCCCTTGCAAGCTCTGGCGGAGGGCCGGAAAGCGGCCTGTCGCGCATTTCCGGCGAACATCTGGCCGAGCAACTACCCGATCCGATGATCATCTTCGATGCCGGCGGCATGGTGCTCTATGCCAACAAGGTAGCCCGGGAGGCGTTTCAGCCTCTCACCGAGGATACCACGCTTTATCTGCGCTTTCGCGCGCCGGAGATGCACGGACTGATCCAGGGGGTGATCACCGATGGCGAACCCCGCGCCATCGATTATTTCGAGCGCCTGCCGCTTGACCGCTGGTACAAGGCCATGGTCATGGCGCTCGATGCCGGCGAGGGCCATCCGGCATCCTTCGTGCTGCTTTTTCGCGACCAGACCGAGATGCGCAGGATCGACCGGATGCGGTCGGATTTCATTGCCAACGCCAGCCATGAATTGCGCACGCCGCTCGCCTCGTTGCGCGGCTTCATCGAAACACTTCAAGGGCCTGCCCGCAACGATGCGGCGGCGCGGGAGAAATTTCTCCAGATCATGCAGAAGCAGGCCGAGCGCATGGCGCGTCTCATCGATGACCTGCTCTCGCTTTCCCGCATCGAAATGAGGGCTCATATTGCGGTAACGCAAAGCATCGATCTCGCCAACGTCATGAACCATGTGGCGGATTCACTCACCCCGCTTGCCAACGGGCTGGAGATAACGATCGAACGGCAGATCCCGGCTCATCCCGTCAAAGTGCTGGGCGATCGCGACGAGCTGATCCAGGTGTTTCAGAACCTGGCTGAAAACGCGTGCAAATACGGTCAGTCGGGCAAGCGCGTCATCATGCGCCTGGAGGAGGAAAACGGGCCGGACGGCAAGGAAGTCGTGGCCTCGATCGAGGATTTCGGTCCGGGCATTCCATCGGAGCACCTGCCGCGCCTCACCGAACGTTTCTATCGTGTCGATGTGGAAACAAGCCGCGCGCAGAAGGGGACAGGTTTGGGCCTCGCGATCGTCAAGCACATCCTGACACGCCATCGGGGCCGGCTCGTGATTCGCTCGCAGGCGGGCCAGGGATCGACATTCATCGTTCGCTTTACGGCACTGGAAACAAAAGGCTGAGGGGTGCCGTGTGTTCATTCTGCCTCAGGCCGCCACAAAAAGAATTCTCCAGCGAATCCGCCTTTTTCAAACAACATTATACCAGTAACCCTTTCTTGAGGGCCGCCCATCGGCGGATCGCGCATCGCTTGGGTTTCACCGGAATCGAAATTGGGTATCTATCTCCCCATCGCCGAAATCTCTGTCAACATGCTGGTTATTCTGGGCATGGGGGCAGCGGTCGGCTTTCTTTCTGGGATGTTCGGCGTCAGCGGCGGCTTTCTCATCACCCCCCTACTCATATTTTATAACATCCCGCCGGTGGTCGCGGTGGCGACGGGCGTCAACCAGGTCATCGCTTCTTCCGTGTCCGGCGCGCTCGCCCATTTCAAGCGGCGCACGCTCGATATCAAACTCGGGCTCCTACTGGTGGCGGGCGGTCTTCTAGGTTCGCTGATCGGCATTTCACTCTTCTCGCTGCTGCGTGAACTCGGCCAGCTCGACCTGATTGTTTCTCTGCTCTATGTGCTGCTGCTCGGCACGGTCGGCGGTCTGATGCTTATCGAGAGCTTTCGCGCGCTGCAACGGGTTCGCCGCGGGCAGGCCGTCAACCTGAAGCGGCCCGGGCAGCACAATTGGGTGCACCGCCTGCCGCTGAAGATGCGTTTCCGCGCCTCGAAAATCTATGTCAGCGTCATACCCGTGCTCGGCATCGGCTTTTTCATCGGCATCCTCGCCGCAATCATGGGTGTGGGCGGCGGCTTCATCATGGTGCCGGCGCTGATCTACCTCCTGCGCGTGCCGACCAACGTGGTCATCGGCACATCGCTGTTTCAAGTCACCTTCGTCACCGCCTTCGCCACTGTCATGCAGGCGATGACCAACCATTCGGTGGACATCGTGCTGGCGCTGCTGCTGATGATCGGCGGGGTGATCGGCGCGCAATATGGCGCGCGCGTCGGGCAGAAATTGCGCGGCGAGCAGCTTCGGCTGTTGCTGGCGCTTCTGGTGCTTGCGGTTGCGCTTCGCCTTGCCTTCGGACTTTTCATCAGGCCGGATAATCTCTTTTCGATATCGCTTGCGGACGGATGAGCCATGGTTTCCCGGCGCTACCCGCATTCGATATGGCAAATAGTCCTCGCAGGCAGCCTTTTCCTTGGCGCCTCGCCCTCCCTCGCCCAGACGGCGCCGCCGGGCGAGACAATCGAAGCATCGACTGCCCAAGCAGAAACGATCGAGATCGGGCTTTCTACCGAAACCATCGCCATCACTTCGAATTTCCGGGGGACCGACCTCACCATCTTCGGGGCGCTCGACAATGCCGACCCGCTGACCAGACGGCAGGGGCGCTACGACATCGTCGTCGTCCTGCAAGGGCCGGATCGCGACCTTGTGATGCGCAAGAAGCAGCGCTATCTCGGCGTGTGGGTGAATGCGGAATCGCAGACCTTTCTCGGCGTTCCGCTTTCCTATTCGCTCGCCTCGACCCGCAGCCTGCAGGATATCACCGATCCGGAGGCATATCGCCAGCTCTCGCTCGGCGTCGACAATTTCCATCTGACGGCGGTGATTTCCGAAAACTCCCCGCAGGACATCAAGCAATTCGGCCAGGAGTTGCGGGAAATTAAAACACAGGACGGCCTCTACACCCAGCGCATCGGCGGCGTGGAGTTTATTTCGCCAACCTTGTTCCGCGCAACGCTGTCGCTGCCAACGAATGTTCCAGTGGGGCGGCATAAAGCAAGGGCGCTGCTGTTTCGTAACGGGACCTTCCTGCGCGAGGCGAATACCAGCCTGCAGATCGTCAAGGCCGGCCTTGAATACCGCATCTACGACGCGGCGCAGAACCATAGCCTGCTCTACGGCTTGTTCGCCGTATTGCTCGCCGTCGTTACCGGCTGGTTCGGGAGGCTGTTGTTCCGCAGGGATTAGAGCTTTTCGCATTTTGATGGAATCGATGCGTACGCCCTCGTCCTTCGAGGCTCCATTCCGCTTCGCTCCACTACACACCTCAGGATGAGGGCTACTGAGACGCTGCGCCCTTCATCCTCATCCTGAGGTGCGAGCGAAGCGAGCCTCGAAGGGCGAGGATGAAGGGCTCCGCCGGCGATCAATGCTGTTTCTATTAAACAGTAAGCCGCTCACATCTAACCCGAAAACAGCGCCGAGCGCCCGACGGGATAGACGCGGTCAGCGCCAAGCATGAAGGCCAAAAGCCGCGCTTCATCGAAGAGCCCGCGAAATGCCCGGTCCAGCACGTTGAGCGCGCCGGTATAGGCGCCGAAGGCGGGCATGATCAGCCGGTTGCCATCGCTGGCGAAACAGGAACGGCGCACCGAGCGCCCGCGGCGGACGATGCGCGCAGCCGGGTGCAGATGCCCGGCGATTTCGCCCGGCACGCAGCCTGATTGCGGCTCGTGACGTAAGATGAGCGGGCCGATGGCCAGTTCGCTTGCCACATCGCCCGGCAAGTCGACCGGGTTTTCCGGATCGTGGTTGCCGGTGATCCATACCCACTCGCGCCCCGCTATCAGGGCTTTGAGTCGCAACGCATAGAGCGTGGGCAGGCGGGCGGAGGCTTTGGCATCATGGAAACTGTCGCCGAGGCTGACCACCGTGGCGGGGTTATAACGGGTGATGACGGCGGCGAGGAGATCAAGCGTTGCGGCGGTATCATAGGGCGGCAGCATCATGCCGCGCCGGGCAAAAGAGGAGCCCTTCTCCATATGCAGGTCGGAGACCACAAGCAGCCGCATTTCGGGCAAATAGAGCGCGCCGGTGGAATCGCAGAGGGCCTCTACTCCGGCGATGGCCGCGTTTGCCATGCCGCTATTCGCGTGTAACGCTATAGTCATTTCTCTCCCATTACTTCACGGATCAATTCATCGGCGGCTTCCGCCAGAAGCACATCATTGGCCTCGCCTGCCACCGATTCCCTGCCGATATCGAGCATCACCGGAAGGGCCAGCGGCGAGACCTGCGTGAGACTGCGATGCACGATTCGTCCCTTGATGCGCGAGAGCATATCGCCCAGGCGGCGAATGTCGAGAAGGCCGGTGGCGGCATCGGCGCGGGTGGCCTTGAGCAGGATATGGTCCGGCTCGTGGGTGCGCAGCACGTCATAGATCAGGTCGGTCGAAACCGTCACCTGGCGGCCGGTCTTCTCCTGGCCCGGATGACGTCGTTCGATCAGCCCGGAAATCACGGCGCAATTGCGGAACGTGCGTTTCAGGAGATAGCTTTCATCAAGCCATGCCTCCAGATCGTCGCCCAGCATGTCCTCATCGAACAATGCCCCGAGCGGCAGTTCGCCACTGCGGAACATCGCGCCCAGATCGCGCAAGGCCCAGACGCCGATGGAATAATCGGTGGCGACGAAGCCTAATGGCCGAGCCTTCGCCCGCTCCAGCCGCCGCGTCAGCAGCATGCCGAGGGTCTGATGGGCGAGCCTGCCCTCGAAGGGGTAGGCCACCATGTAATAGCGGCTGCCACGCGGAAAGGTCTCGACCAGAAGCTCGCCCGCCTTGGGCAGGACGGATTTCCGTCGCTGGATTTCCAGCCATTCATGAACCTGATCGGGCAGCGCATCCCAGCGCTCAGGATCGGCCAGCATGGCGCGGACCTCGCCTGCGAGGTAGGTGGAAAGCGGGAACCTGCCACCGGCATAGACCGGGATCTTGGCATCCTGTCCCGCCGCATTGGAGGCGATGCATTCATTGTCGCGGATGCCTTCGAAGCGCAGCACCTTGCCGGCGAACAGGAATGTATCGCCCGGCGCCATGGTTTCGAGGAAATATTCCTCGATCTTGCCCAGCACCCGCCCGCCATAGGCCTTGCCGCGCCCGCTTCTGGTAAGCCGCACGTTCAGTTCCGGCGCCTCGACGATGGTGCCGATATTGAGCCTGTATGCTTGAGCGATGCGCGGATGGCTGACGCGCCATGTGCCGTCGGCGGTCTTGCGGATCTTGGCGAAGCGCTCATAGCTCTTCAGCGCATAGCCGCCGGTCGCGACGAATTCGAGGATATGGTCGAAGGTTTCGCGCGGCAGATCGGCATAGGGCGCGGCGGAGCGGATTTCGCGGTAGAGCAGGTCGGCGTTGAACGGCGCGGCGCAGGCCATGCCCAGCACGTGCTGGGCGAGCACATCGAGTGCGCCTTCGACAAGCGGCGGCGTGTCCTGTGCGCCCAGATAATTGGCATCGAGCGCGGCCTGGCATTCCATCACCTCGAAGCGGTTGGCCGGAACCAGGATGGCGTGGCTTGGCTCGTCCATGCGGTGATTGGCGCGGCCGATGCGCTGGGCAAGGCGGCTTGCGCCCTTCGGCGCGCCGACATGGATCACCAGATCGACATCGCCCCAGTCGATGCCGAGATCGAGCGTGGAGGTGGCGACCACGGCGCGCAAGCTGTTTCCCGCCATCGCCTGCTCGACCTTGCGGCGCTGGCCGGCATCGAGCGAGCCATGGTGGAGCGCAATCGGCAACGTATCCTCGTTGATGCGCCATAGCTCCTGGAACAGCATTTCCGCCTGGCTGCGCGTATTGACGAAGAGCAGCGTGGTGCGGTGGCGGCGGATCGCCTCGTAGATATCGGGCAGCGCATAGCGCGCGGAATGCCCGGCCCAAGGGATGTGCTCGGCGGATTTGAGAATGGAAATCTCCGGCTTCGCCCCGCCCTCGACCGTGATCAGACCTGCCATCGGCTGCGTCTCGTCCTGCCCGACCAGCCAGCGCCGCAATTCATCCGGTTCCGCCACCGTCGCCGACAAGCCGATGGTCTGCATGTCGGGCTTCAATTGTCTCAAGCGCGCCAGCCCCAGCGAGAGGAGATGGCCACGCTTGGAAATGACCAGCGAGTGGAGTTCGTCGAGCACAACATAGCGCAGTCCGGCGAAAAACCGCTCCGCATCCTTGGAGGCGATGAGCAGGGCGAGCTGTTCGGGCGTCGTCAGGAGGATATCGGGCGGCGCGAGCTTCTGGCGCTGGCGCTTGTGCGCAGGCGTATCGCCGGTGCGCGTCTCGACAGTGATGGGCAGTTGCATCTCTTCGACGGGAATACCGAGATTGCGATGGATATCGACGGCAAGCGCCTTCAGCGGCGAGATATAGAGCGTGTGGATGCCTTGCCTCGCGACACCCGGCCTGTTGCGGCGGCCCACGCGTCCTGCCAGATCGACCAGCGAGGGCAGGAAGCCGGCGAGCGTCTTGCCGGCGCCGGTGGGGGCGATCAGCAGCATCGAGCGACCCCGTTCGGCCTCGGCCAGAAGCTCCAGTTGATGCGGACGCGGCTGCCAGCCCTTCGCGCGGAACCATTCAAGGAATGGCTCCGGCAGGGGGAAGGGCTTTTCGGCAGGCGCAGGCTTCGCGTTCAGGGTCACGCGGGGGAAGTTAATGCGTCACCGCGCCGCCGCCAAGGATTTTGTTCACTTTTGTTCTTGTTTTAGATTCGCCGCGCGACGGTGATGATGCCGGTGAGTGGCTCGCCGCGGTCATGGCGGATCGTGGCCTTGTTCATTTCGAGCGGCTCGAAGCCGTGCTGGTCCAGAAGGCGGCGGACATAGACCACCGAATGAGTGAAGCGCAGCGAGGGTTGCAGGACGAGTTCTTCCTGCGACGCGTCTTCATGCGTCTCGACGGAAAACGCGAACAGGCCGCCCGGCTCCATTATGGTTGCGATATTGGCGAAAGCGCGGTCGAGAGCTCCGACATAGACGAACACATCCGCAGCAACCACGAGATCGACCGGGTTATCGGGCTTTTTCAATTCATTGACGTCGCCTTTTGCGAGGCGGTCGTAGAAGCCTTTTTCTTCCGCCTTGCGCAGCATGGCGTCCGAGAGATCGATGCCTTCCAGAAAATCCGCCGAAGCGCGCAGCCGCTCACCCATCAGGCCGGTTCCGCAGCCTAGATCGATCACGCGGCGATAGCGGCGGTTTACCCCTACCCGAGCGATGGCCTCAGCAAGAAGTTCAGGAACGCGATAGTCGAGCTTGTCGAGAAGGGCCGTTTCGAAAGTGGGCGCATAGGCGTCGAACAAGGTTTCTACGTAAGCAACCGGCGGCGTATCAGGCTGGGCCGTCAGGCCAAGGCTTGCCAGCTTCAGGCTCGCGCCGAACCGGTCGTTCGCATCGGCGGCGAGCACTCCGCGCCATGCCTTGGCAGCGGCTTCCAGATGACCGGCCTTTTCCTCCATCTCGCCCAGGCGGAAAAGACCCGCCACCCAATCCGGCGTGATTTCCAGCGCCTGCCGCATGAGGTCCGCCGCACCCGCATGATCGCCCGCCTCGAACATCATCTCGGCATAATGGGCACGGCGGTCGGCGATGAGATCGCCCGAGGAAAGGAATGCGCGTGTCATGAAAACCGGATTTTTATGATTGAGGTGCGCGGCATATGATCTTCAACCCGAGCTTTGGCAAGGCTTTTCTCCCGTCACGTTCCTCCCTATCTTGCATAAATGCGCCCAGAGGAACTTCTTCGCCCCATGCCGCAAGGCCTTTGCTGCCCGCCGGGCGATTTCCATATCGACCCGGTGCGGCCCGTGGCGCGTGCCCTCATCACCCACGGCCATGCCGACCACGCCCGTGCCGGGCACGGGCATGTGCTCGCCACGCAGGAAACGCTCGATATCATGCGGCTGCGCTACGGTGAGGGTTTTGCGGGATCGACGCAGGCCGTCAGTTTTGGCGAAACTGTTACTATCAACGGCGTCACGGTGCGCTTTCACTCGGCGGGGCACGTGCTGGGTTCGGCCCAGATCGCCGTGGAGCAAAACGGAATGCGGATCGTCGCGTCGGGCGATTACAAGCGCCAAAGAGACCCGACCTGCCGGGGCTTCGAGCCGGTCGCCTGCGATGTCTTCATCACCGAGGCGACCTTCGCCCTGCCGATCTTCCGCCATCCCGATGCCAGCCATGAGATCGCCCTGCTGCTCAAATCGGTGGCGCAGTTTCCGGAGCGAAGCCATCTCGTCGGCGCCTATGCGCTGGGCAAGGCGCAGCGCGTCATCAGCCTCATCCGGCAAGCAGGCTACGACAGGCCGATCTATATCCACGGCGCGCTGCAGAAGCTTTGCGAGTACTATCAGTTCCAAGGTATCGACCTTGGCGATTTGCAGCCGGCGACGCTTGAAGATGGGAGCCCGAACGATTTTGCGGGGGCAATCGTCATCGGTCCGCCTTCGGCCTTCGTCGACCGCTGGGCGCGGCGCTTTCCCGATCCGCTCGCCTGCTTCGCCTCGGGCTGGATGCGTATTCGCCAGAGGGCAAAGCAGCGCGGCGTGGAGTTGCCGCTCATCATCTCCGATCATTGCGACTGGGACGAACTGACCGCCACGATCGGCGAGGTTGCGCCTGGCGAGGTCTGGGTGACGCATGGGCGCGAGGAAGCGCTGGTGCGGTGGTGCGCGCTTGCTGGCATTCCGGCGCGCCCGCTGCATCTTGTCGGCTATGAGGACGAGGGAGATTAAGGGTGGAAGCCTTCGCCGAACTGCTCGACCGGCTGGTGCTGACGCCGCAGCGCAACGGCAAGATCAGGCTGCTTGTCGATTATTTCCGCGCGACTCCCGACCCGGAGCGCGGGTTTGCGCTTGCCGCCATCACGCGCGACCTGGATCTCGCAAGCGTAAAGCCCGCCATGCTGCGCGCGCTGATCATCGAGAGGGTCGATCCTGAGCTCTTCGCCTATTCCTATGATTATGTCGGCGATCTCGCCGAAACCATATCGCTGATCTGGCCGGCCCCCGAACAGAGGCGCGCGAACCGCCCTCCCCTGCTTTCCGAGATCGTCGAAGCCTTGTCGCAGGCGTCGCGGCGGGAGGGGCCGTTGCTGGTTGCGCGGTGGCTGGATGACCTCGACGCGTCGGGACGCTACGCGCTTCTGAAGCTCGTCACCGGCGGCCTGCGCATCGGCGTTTCCGCGAGGCTCGCCAAGCAGGCGCTGGCGGATTTCGGCCAGGTGGACGTGACCGAAATCGAGGAACTCTGGCATGGGCTGGCCCCGCCTTATGAAAACCTGTTCGCCTGGCTCGAAGGGCGCGGACCGCGCCCCGCCAGCCTTGCGGCAGCGCCTTTTCGCCCCGTCATGCTGGCGACAGCGCTGGACGAGGCGGATTTTGCCAAGCTCGATGCGAGCGACTATGCGGCGGAGTGGAAATGGGACGGCATCCGCGTACAAGCCGTGGCGGAGGATGGCGTCCGGCGCATCTATTCGCGCATCGGTGACGATATTTCCCACGCCTTTCCCGACATTCTGGAGGCCATGGATTTTGAAGGCGCCATCGACGGCGAACTTCTGGTTGGACGCCTTGGCGAAAACGGCATTGCCGCCGGGACGTTCGGCGATTTGCAGCAGCGGCTGAATCGCAAGATAGTGACCGCTAAACAACTGTCGGATTTTCCCGCCTTTGTGCGCGCATATGATTTGTTGCAGGAAGGCAGCCAGGCCGGCGGAGCGGATCTCCGACCCCTGCCCTTCCGCGAGCGGCGGATGCGCCTCGAAGCCTTCATCGCCGGGCTTGATCCGCAGCGCTTCGATCTTTCGCCGCTGATCGTGTTTAACGACTTCGAGGAACTGGCGGCATTTCGCGGTGCGCCGCCGCATCCGATAATAGAAGGCGTCATGCTGAAACGCCATGACAGCCCCTATCTGCCGGGACGTCCCAAGGGGCCGTGGTTCAAATGGAAGCGTGATCCGTTTACCGTGGATGCGGTCGTGGTCTATGCCCAGCGCGGCCATGGCAAAAGGTCGAGCTATTATTCGGATTTCACCTTCGCTGTCTGGACCGGGCCGGAGGATGCTCCCATGCTCGTGCCGGTCGGCAAAGCGTATTTTGGCTTCACGGACGAGGAATTGCTGCTGCTCGACCGCTTCGTTCGCGAGAACACGACTGAGCGCTTCGGACCCGTGCGCGCGGTGCGGGCTGAGCCGGATCACGGTTTGGTTGTGGAGGTGGCGTTCGAAGGCCTCAACCGCTCTACCCGGCATAAATCCGGCGTGGCTATGCGGTTTCCCCGGTTTTCAAGGCTGCGCTGGGACAAGCCACCGAGAGAGGCGGACCGGCTGGAGGCGCTGGAGAAACTGCTGGAACAAGCTTGAATTTTCGCAATTTTGCTATCTACCAGAGCGCGAAAACCCTGCTACAAATTGCAAATTCGAAAGCGGAAGCAGCACGCGTCGGGACCAGCCGGCGCACCGGTGAAGACGGGCTACACCGGCATAGGCGAGTGCCTCGCTTTCGAAATAATGGAGGTGAGAATGATGTGGTATCCAATACTACCAATCAGGATCACGCTGCAGGTAAGGAAAACCCGGACGGGCTGGATAATCACCGTCCGGGTTGGACTTAACAACTAGCAGCAAAGCGGCCTTGGGAGTTAGCCCTCCCAAGGTCACTCCAATAATATAAAGGGAAAGCCCGCGCCTTTCAAGGATGTGCACGGAGCTACTCCGCGACGCTAACCCTTATCGCATAGATATCAACGGCCTTGCCCGTGCCGCTGACATCGCTGTTGATGGTGATGGTGCCGGGGGCATTTGGCGTCTTGCCGCCGGAGAAATCCGCGTCGAACAGGAAGTCGCTTCGGGCATCGGCGACATCGTAGCGCTTGCGGCCGCAATCGCCCAATGCGCCGAAATCGCAACTAACCGCCATCTGGGTCGGCTTGCCGTCGTCGCTGCGAGCGACGATGTCGAAGGTCGCCTTCTTGCCGGCGATCTGCTTGAGGATCCCCTCGCCCACATCAAATACGACTTCATCGTCGCTGCCGAGGGTTTTCACCCGCGCGACGCTGACCGAACCCTGGTTTGCGATTTCCGCTGTCGCACTGCCCCGCACCGCGATACGCGTCGGCTCGGAAGGGCTGAAAATATTGATCCACTTGCCATCCAGGACATCCTCCCCCTCCCGGGCAGGTGCGCCATTCAGCAGCGCCGTCGTGCGCGACGGCCCCATGACGTCGGTGAAGCTGTTATAAAGCGACCAGCCCATCAAAGCGAACACCAGAAGGATGAGCGCGGGCAGCACATAGGAAAGAAAGGCCGAGCGCGGCTTTTTTTCCACATCACGACGCGGCGCGCCGCCTTCGAAGCCAAAATCAGCATCGCGCTGCTTCTTCTTGGCCGTAGGGCGCATATCGTCCCGGTCGAGCGATGGTCCATCGGCAAGCGAAGCGCCCTTTGCCGACATAGACCCATTGCGCCCTTCCTGGCGATGCTCGGCGGGCCGCAAAGATGGCTCAACGCGCGCGCCTGAAGCGGGGGCAGCGGGCATCGCCGGGCGAAACTCCGTCTCGATATGCGAGATCGTCGCCTTGAGGCGGTCGCGGCGCTGCGTCTTCTGCGCCTCGCTCAGCGACGCGTTGGCGGCAAGCGCATGCTCATGCGCGCTCCAGGCCGATTCGTAAATCCGCTGACGCGTGGCGGGATTGGCGGCATCGCCCTTGGCGAATGCATTGCGTATCGCGCGTTCTATGCCTTCCAACTCGGATTTCCTCTTACAACGCCAGAACGAAGGCAAATTAGAGCATGATGGCTCCATGCTCTAGAGGATATGGGCGGTTAATCAAGCATTTACACTTTTTCTTAAAGTACGCGCGTCTCGCCACCAAACTTCCGTTTACGGAAACGTCAAAATCCGGCATATAATTTTCCAAACGCGTGAGTGGGAGAAAACACATGGCATTGCCCGAAATTTTGAAAAGCAAGCTGCGCATTCCTGTTGTCGGCGCGCCGCTCTTCATCATCTCCCATCCCGCGCTCGTTCTGGCGCAATGCAAGGCCGGAATCGTCGGCTCCTTCCCGGCGCTCAACGCGCGGCCTGAATCCCAGTTGGACGAATGGCTGGCTGAAATCACCGAGACGCTGCGCGACCATGACGCGAAGCATCCGGAAAGCCCCGCCGCGCCTTTTGCTGTCAACCAGATCGTCCATCACTCCAACAAGCGGCTGGAGCATGATCTGGGACTTTGCGTGAAATACAAGGTGCCGATCGTCATTTCCTCGCTAGGCGCGGTTCCCGAAGTCAATGCCGCGATCCATTCCTATGGCGGCATCGTGCTGCACGATGTCATAAACAACCGCCATGCCAATTCCGCCATCCGCAAGGGCGCCGATGGGTTGATCGCGGTAGCGGCGGGCGCGGGCGGACATGCCGGTACACTCTCGCCTTTCGCCCTCATTCAGGAAATCCGCGAATGGTTCGATGGACCGCTGCTCCTGTCGGGAGCGATCGCCAACGGGCGCTCGATTCTCGCTGCCCAGGCGATGGGGGCTGATCTGGCCTATATCGGCTCGCCCTTCATCGCCACGCATGAGGCGCGCGCCGCGGATGAATACAAGCAGGCGATCGTCGAATCGGCTGCTTCAGACATTGTCTATTCCAATTATTTCACCGGCGTTCATGGCAATTACCTGAAACCCTCCATAGCGGCAGCGGGCATGGACCCGGACAATCTGCCGGAAGCCGATGCTTCCAAGATGGATTTCGACAAGGCGACAGCGGGCCCCAAGGCCTGGAAGGAAATATGGGGCTGCGGACAGGGTATCGCCGCGGTCAAGGAAATCGCGCCAGTGGCGGAGCTGGTCGCGCGGCTGGAAAAAGAATACACCGTGGCAAAGGCCGCTCTCATCAGAGGATAGGTAATACGCTCTCGTTGAAGCTCCATTCTTTGCAAATCATCCGATTTGCACCCTTGCATTTCAGTCGCGAGTTAGGTATCAGCGCAAACAGTCGGTCCGGGATGATTTTTCGGACGCTCGGGGTATTCCCCTTGCCGCTTTAGCTCAGTTGGTAGAGCACATCATTCGTAATGATGGGGTCAGGTGTTCGAGTCACCTAAGCGGCACCATTTTTCCCAATGAAATTGTTGATATTAGTTTGGTGTGGTGCCCGCACTGCATTTCAATTGTGTTTTTAAAAACCATCCTCTGTAGCGGTTTATTGTTGTGGTCTGGTGTTACCTTTGGCACAAACCGACGACGGCTTTTGGGCAAACGGGGGGCACATGGACAAAAAACCTGCAGGGAATTTTTCAGCCATTGCATCGGTTGATGAAGAGGCATTTGAATTCTTCAATATGTTTGATGCATTTGGAATCGAAGACCGTGACCGGGCGTTGGCTTTGGTGGGGGAAGCGACCAAAATGGGTCTCCTGCACCCTGGCTTCGGCGGTCGTGCAATTTCGGAAATGCAGCCTCCTCCCCTCGGAGAACCCAAAGGCGCGCTACTCGGCCATCCGAACATTTTTCGCAGTGGAATCGTAGTATCGCTAGTGAACGTGAATAATCAAATGACCGTGGATGGCGCATCCGTCTACTTCAGCGAAGGTGTGCAACATCGGTTTGCACTGGAATCAATAACACTATCGAAAAATCGCGGGATGGGGATTCTCCATGGCACCATTGCCGATGACGTGGCAATTTCTGTTTTCGAACCGTCCTTTATCTCTGACCGGCAATGGCACGGCGAAGGCAGTATCCACGAGATCGCGTTATACGGAGTCCCATATTGGTTAGAAATCGGCACTCCGCCGCCCATTGAGGTTCCCGATCGTTTTTCTGGAGATGGCACAGAGACCAAGCTCCTATATTTCAACAAAGCTGCGATGATCCTAGCCTTGAAGGACGCACCGCCGAGTTTCTATTCAATTCTTGGGCCTGTAAAAGCTGTACGGCCATACAGCTTGGAGGTGCTGGGACAGCGCATCACGGAAATTACGGTAACTGTCGCTCGCGTGGGTGAAGATTATGAAAAGGATGTCGACATTAAGCTCTTTGTCCCCGACTCAATCATGAGCGCCGGGACGATCCCAGACGTAGGCCACCAGATACAAGCAACAATCCGGCTTTGTTCACGCCTATGGATTGCTAATGTGGGACGTAATTAAACGGAAGCGATTGAATAAATCAAAGCAAATACAAATTATTATTAAATTATCACTCAATTTACATTTTTCATTTTAAATGAGCCCTTGATTTATACTTGATTTTTCGCGAATACTCAGGAGATCAAGCCATGATGGCCGCCGTTTTTACATTGCTGGCGCTAGCGTTGCTGTTTGGCTGGTTCGGCCGGCGTGACATCGCACTGGTCTTCATCATTTTCTTTCTTGTCGTGGCATTGAAGGAGTTCCTGTGGGAAATCCATAGCTCCTCCTATGGGTATCGCATGCCGTGGCTCCAGACCCGGTTCATGAAGGCTCCACCCGTAGCGCCCCACCTCACAGCTGACCATCGCTTGATAATCCAGGGAGCATTGGCATGAGTCCTCATCGCACCAATTCCCCTCGTACGGCTCCCCGTCGGACCAGCCCCAAACAAACCCCGGCGACGCTTGCGACCAGCCCTGAGCCGGTGCCTGCAGAGCCGCGCCTTGCCACGTTGCATTACCTTTATCTACTGGCCATGCTGGCGGTCATCGCCGCCATCCTCACCGCGGCGATGGTGATGCAATATGTTCGGGGCGAACTGCCCTGCCCGCTCTGCCTGTTGCAGCGGGCGGCGCTCTTCGGCGTCGCCTTCGGCATCATGCAACAGTTCCATAGCGGCTTTTCCTTCCGGAACACGGGGCTTAGCCTGCTTTTCGCAATCTTCCTTCTGGTCGTATCGGTGCGGCAGACGCTGCTCGATATCTATCCGCGTCCCGGACACGAATATATCGGCAGCGCCATATTGGGCCTGCATATGCCGGTATGGTCGATCCTGATCGCGATTGCCCTGCTCATCGCCTATGCGTTCAAACTCATTATCTTCGGAAATGCCGATGAGGTGCGCAATGCGCGCCTTGCGGATCACCCGCTGATACGCGCGCTGGCGCTCGTGCTCGGCCTCTATATGGTCGCCATCGTCCTGATCAATTTCGGCTCAGTGATACTGCAGTGCGGCCTCGATGAATGCCACACCTTCAGCTACAAGCTGCTGCAATAGTAGTGTCTTAGGGTCGGCAGGAAGCCAGCGCCTCGATGTCTTCCGCCGGTTTGTCCTTCCAGAACCGGGCGTAGTTTTCCATCGTGGTGAAGCTTTGACCGAGCATACGGTCGGTATAGAGCGTTCCGTTGATGTGGTCGATCTCATGCTGCAATATGCGGGCGTGCCAGCCCTCAGCCTTGATGTGGATAGGCTCGCCATTCTGGTCGAGGCAATCTACCTCGACGCGCGTCGCGCGCGGCACGAGCGCCGAGAACCCCGGAAGGCTCAAACAGCCCTCGAAGAAGACCGCTTCCGGTCCGGGCAGAAGCCGTATCCTGGGATTGATGACGACGTGGAACGGTACGGGAGCTCGTCCGCGCCGGGCAAGATCTTCCTCGGATATCCCCTTATGATATTCAGCCCGATCCTCAATGACGGCGAGTTGCAGTGACTGGCCGACCTGCGGCGCCGCCAACCCCACCCCTGCGTTGCGGATGGTTTCTCGCATCAGTTCGATCAAGCGCTGTATGTCCGATGACCTGATTTCGTCTACCGTAAGGTCTCGCCCGACCTGACGGAGGACAGGATCGCCAACCGTGGTTACTTGAAGACGCAAAGACATGGCATTCTCCTCAGTTTTCGGGAGTGCAGTATATGCCATCTACAGCGCAGCGAAAAGTTTCGCTTGTTTTACCTCTTTATTGGGATCGATCAGGCCGCCCGACTCGTACAGTATAGCAATGCGGCTGGACCTGTGCGCCCGGCTGGGGGCCTGGCGCGGACGCCCCCTTTCCGCGCCGGGCCTCCTCTTCTTCTCGTATCAATCCTCGAGAAGTGCCGCTGGCCACGCTCCTGCCGAAATCGATTCAGGGATAAAATCATACAGCATTCAAAAGTTTTGGAGCGTGTTTTGCGCGTCCAATTGGAGGCGCCGCGCTCCAAGCGGGATAGCAACTTATTGGAGTAGCGCTCCGCCCGCCGCTCATCCATGATTGCCCGCAATCGGCCGGATGCCGCCGTTCCAGATCGAGGAGAATAAAATGCCTGAAAGAGAAAGCCGGCCGGACCCCGCCGACATCATTTTCCCGCAATATGCGGGCGACGGCCCGGCACTGCTTGAAGATGAAAAGAAGCACGTACTGGGCTTTCGCTTCGTCTACGGACTGGCGCCGCAGGAGCCGATGATCGAGATCCGCCTACAGGACGGCAGCTCCGCAATCCAGACATTCCACATTCCCCTGCCGGATGCGATGTATCTGCTCGGCGCGCTACAGCATGTCCAGCAAGAGACGGAAGCAGAAATTCCAGTGGAGCCGCCTATTCTAGCAAAATAGGCGGATAACAATGGTCGGATTGCAGGCAAACCCGTCTATTCCTTGATTTTCTGGCGCGGCGCGCTAAATATACTTTCATTCAGACAATGAAATGCTGGCCTCCTTGTTCGGCGGACAGCATCATCGTTTGAGGGAGGTAACAATGAGTGAGATTTCAATGGGCTGGCCCAAAGAGCGCCGCCCGGCTCCGTCGCATATAATCCAGAAAATCCGTACGGAAATGCCCAAGCCGTCGGCAGATCGAACGCGCATTTCCGATGTATTACGGCTGGCGAAAGGCGGTTATTCCCGCTGCCGGCGCCGGTATCCACCGGCAAAAAGCCCGCAGAAATAGTGACCAGCTAGAGCATGATCCCGAAAAGTTGCAGACTTTTCGGATAAGATCATGCGGCTACAACAAAGACTTAGAGCGGGGCACTCGATTCAACTTAATCGCATCCCGCTCTAATGGCGCCGCCGCTTCTCTGGACGCGGGGCGGATATCATGCTGGTCTCCTCGCGAGCCTGTCCCTGTGTGATGAGGCGGGCGCTGCGATGGCCGGTCACATAGATCCATAGCCAGCTCAAGCCAACAGCAATGCGGTTGCGCGTGCCGATGAGAAAAAAGATATGGGCGACGCACCATATCCACCAGGCAAGCCAGCCGCGCAGCTTGATCCAGCCGAAATCGATAACCGCGGCGCGCTTGCCGATAGTCGCCAAGCTACCGGTGTGCTTGTAGCGGAAAGGCCCTGGCTCCGGCCTCCCCGCCAGCCGCGCCTTGATGACGGTTGCGACATAGCTGCCCTGCTGCTTGGCGGCGGGAGCGATGCCCGGAACTGGACTGCCATCCGGCGCGAGGACGGCAGCGGTGTCGCCGATGACGAATATCTCCGGGTGATCAGGAACAGTCAGGTCCGGCTCGACCTCGACCCTGCCCGCGCGGTCAGCCGGTGCGTTAAGCCATTGCGCGGCAGGGGATGCCTTGACGCCGGCTGCCCACAAGACAGTTGCCGTCGCCAACTTTTCCTTGCCGAAGACCACATAGCCGTCCGCGCACTCCGTCACCGGCGCGCCGGTGCGAACCTCGACGCCAAGCCGCTCCAGCGCCTTCTGGGCATAGGCGGAAAGATCCTCGCTAAAGGCGAGCAGGATGCGCGGGGCCGCCTCGATCAACACCACCTTGGTCAGATGCGGATCAATATTGCGAAACTCCTTGACGAGCGTCACATGGGCTAGTTCGGCGATGGCGCCGGCTAGCTCCACGCCCGTCGGGCCGCCGCCGATGATCACGAAGGTTAAAAACGCCTGCCGCCGCGCCGGATCGGTTTCGCGCTCGGCGCGTTCGAAAGCCACAAGCATCCGGCGGCGGATCGTGGTGGCATCCTCGAGATTCTTCAGGCCTGGAGCGAATTTTTCCCATTCGTCGTGGCCGAAATAGGCGTGGGTCGCCCCCGTGGCGAGAACCAGCGTATCATAGGGTACAAGATGGCCATCGTGTAAAAGCACCTCGCGCTTTTTCGAATCCACGCCTCTTACCGTGGCAAGGAGTGTTTCCACCTCCGGACGGTTGCGAAAGAGATGGCGGATCGGCCAGGCGATTTCCGAAGTCGCGAGCATCGCTGTCGCCACCTGATAGAGCAGCGGCTGAAACAGATGATGGTTGCGCTGATCGATAATCGTGATGCGAACCGGAGCCCCCGCCAGCGAGCGAACGGTTTCGATACCGCCGAATCCCCCGCCGACCACGACGACATGCTGCTCAGCCAAGGAATACTCCCGCTTTTTGCCCGTTACTTTCAATAAATACCAATGTAGATTAATAAAATCACGGATCAATGAAAGATAATTATTTCGGTCAGCGTGGCGGAAAGGTTGAGAACCTTGACTCCGTCGAGGATTTTTACGCTTACGTCAATGTCACTCTTGCGTGAGAGCGTGAACTGGCCGTAGATAAGGATGGAGGAAGAGAACCGACCGCGATATCCCGTTTGAGGCCAAGGCCGAGGAATGGGTGAACCGCGAGACGGTCGACGCACTTAACAGAATCAAGGGAGGCAGATTTGGCACAGGAAGAGACATCCGCGGACATGTCCGCGTCGAAGACCGTCGCAGTGCAGGCAAGCGAGACGGCGGAACAGACGCCTTCCATTGCCGCCGAGCGCATCTGGCTCAAATCCTACGCCCCCGGCGTGGAGCCACAGATTGTTACGCCCGCCTATTCCTCCATCGGCGATCTCATCGTCTCGTCCTGCCGCAAATTCGCGGACCGGCCTTCCTTCACCAGCATGGGCAAATCGCTGACCTATGCGGAACTGGAGAAGCATTCGGCATCGCTCGCCGCCTTCCTGCAATCGAGCGGGCTTGCCAAGGGCGACCGCGTGGCGCTGATGATGCCGAACGTATTGCAATATCCGGTCGCCATTGCCGCCGTGCTGCGGGCGGGGCTGGTCGTGGTCAACGTCAACCCGCTCTATACGCCGCGCGAGCTTGAGCACCAGTTGAACGATGCCGGCGCCAAGGCGATCATCATCCTGGAAAATTTCGCCACAACGCTGGAGAAGGTGCTGCCCAAAACGCAGGTCAAGCATGTCATCGTTGCCGCCATGGGCGACATGCTGGGCCTCAAGGGGCATCTGGTCAATCTGGTCGTGCGCAAGGTCAAGAAGATGGTCCCAGTCTGGAGCCTGCCGGGCCATGTGCCGTTCAAGGCAGCGCTGGCACAAGGCGCGGCAAAGGGCTTTTCACCGGTCGATGTGGCGCCGTCCGATGTCGCCTTCCTGCAATATACGGGCGGTACGACGGGCATTTCCAAGGGCGCGACACTGCTTCACAGCAACATCCTCGCCAATGTCGAGCAGATGCGCGTGTGGATCGATGTCGCCTATCGGCTCAAGGGCAAGCCGAAGGAGACGAACTTCATCTGCGCGCTGCCGCTCTACCATATCTTCGCGCTCACCGTGAACGCGATGATGGGCATCCAACAGGGCGCGCGCAACGTGCTGATCCCCAATCCCCGCGATATTCCGGCTTTCGTAAAGGAATTGCAGAAATATCCGGCCCATATCTTCCCCGGCCTCAACACGCTGTTCAACGCGCTCCTCAACAATGAGGATTTCCGCAAGCTCGATTTCAAGCCGATGATCCTGACACTTGGCGGCGGCATGGCCGTGCAGCGTCCCGTCGCGGACCGCTGGCGGGAATTGACCGGTTGCCACATTACCGAAGGGTACGGCCTTTCCGAGACGGCGCCGGTGGCGACCGCCAATAGCCTCGACGCGACCGAATATACCGGCACCATCGGCCTGCCGCTCCCCTCGACCGATCTGGCGATCCGCGACGAGGAAGGCCATGACCTTCCGCTGGGCGAAGTGGGCGAGATCTGCATTCGCGGCCCGCAGGTGATGCGCGGCTACTGGAACAGGGCGGACGAGACGCAATCGGCCTTTTACGGCGACGGCTTCTTCCGCACCGGCGACATGGGCTTCATGGACGAGCGCGGGCTGACCAAGATCGTCGACCGCAAGAAGGATATGATCCTCGTTTCCGGCTTCAACGTCTATCCCAACGAGATCGAGGAAGTGGCGGCAGGTCACCCCGGCATCGTCGAGGCGGCGGCTGTCGGCATACCCAACGAGCATTCCGGCGAGGTGGTGAAGCTATTCGTCGTGCGCCGCGATCCGAACCTGACCGAAGAAGAGGTCAAAGCCTTCTGCGCCGAGCGGCTGACCAACTACAAGCGCCCGCGCATGGTGGAATTTCGCACTGAACTGCCGAAGACGAATGTGGGGAAGATTTTGCGGCGGGAGCTGCGGGGGTAGATTCTTTGTTTTGCAGCCTCGCGGAGCCACCCCCCTCTGCCCTGCCGGGCATCTCCCCCTCAAGGGGGGAGATTGGCTGAGAGTTCCTCTTTCGCCAATCGCCAACGTTGCAGGATTGGGTGCCATCATCGATGAAGGCCAATCTCCCCCCTTGAGGGGGAGATGCCCGGCAGGGCAGAGGGGGGTGACTCCGCGTGCCCCTCATGGCTCACGCTATAGAGACGAACTTTATCGTCCTGGTAAATCAAATAAACCAATTCACCATGCGTTTTTGGATTTATAAGCTCGCGATCCGTTTTCAAGCGAGCGATTAATCCAACCAGTCCCAGAATGAAAGCGGGCGGGATAATCAGCCATAGCGCCTTCAGCCAGTCCGGCAGTGATTGGTATGTATCGAAGAAATCCTGCCAGAAATTATAAGATTCCATATCCCAACGGACCGCGTTCCTCTTGTCGGATAGATATCCTATTCTGGGATAATCCGAAAGTGAAATTAGTCGTTGTGCTCCGGTTTTGGCAGGGGCACATGACGAATTCCTTTCATTCTGAATCCTATGCCATCTTGCTCACGGTGTTAATTGAGGCGCGCCGTGACAAAGGACTTACACAGCAAATTGTCGCGGAGAGGTTACGGAAGCCTCAGTCGTATGTTGCAAAGATTGAGGGCGGTGAACGGCGTCTAGATATGGTGGAGTTCATAGCGCTTTCCCAGGCATTGGAAATCAAACCCGATGCGCTTTTTGCACGTATTTTGGAAGCCATTGAACATCTCGACTGAGTGAGGGGCTTCCTTGATGCGCCTTCGGACGCATCGATAGATTGCAGATCGAGAACTTTGGGATACACCTTGTCTCGCGCGAAAAATGTGCTATTTATGTAGCACAAATTAGAGGCACTCAGATGACTAACACAGCGAAGATTCGTCGTCAGGGCGGCGCAACCGTTTTTAGCATTCCTCCCGCACTTTTGAAAATGCTCGGCGCTGAAGTCGGCACGGAGTTGACCTTGGTTGTCGATAATGGGTCTCTTGTGGCGACGCCGAAGCAGGCGAGGAAAAGATATACACTGGCGGAGCTGCTCGAAGGAGCAGATGAAATGGCTGATTTGAACAAGCAGGCCGCCGCTTGGAATGCTGGCTCGCCTGTCGGTAACGAAGTGTTCTGATGGTCCGGAGCAACGTTCCGAAGCGTGGCGACGTCTTTCTGGTCGATCTAAATCCCGTCGTTGGAAACGAAATGAGGGATGATCATCGATGTGTTGTGATCACCCCTCGCGAAATTAATCTTGTCGGAATGTGCCTCACCGTGCCGATTACGACGGGGGGCGGGTTCACGCGCAAAGCCGGGCTTGCCGTCAACATCTCAGGTCATAAAACGACCGGGGTCGCTTTGTGCAATCAGGTGAGAGCGCTCGATCTTATGGAACGGGTGAAACGCAAGACGGCCAAGCTTGTCGATACGCTAGACACCTCCACAACTGACGAAATTGTCGCCAGAGTGGTCAGCATGATCGACCCCGCTTAACCTGCCTTCAGAATTCGCCGGAAGCACCGCTTCTGCAAAGCCATGGGCCTCTAACCTGCCGCAAACAACCCCGGCAAATCCGCCACCGAATCCAGCACCACATCCGCATGCGGCTCCAGCGCGTCGCGCGGGCTGTTTCCCGATAATACGCCGACGGCGAGGCCGGCGCCTGCCGCGTGGGCCGTCTCCAGATCATGCAGATTGTCGCCCACCATGGCGATTTGGCGGGGTTCCAGCCCTAGCTTCTCAGCAAAAAACAAGAGCGGATCTGGATGCGGTTTGGGGCGCGGGACCGTGTCGTAGCCGATGAAGCTATGAAACAGCGCGGTCAGCCCCAGCGCTTCCGCCGTCGCCCGTGCGCCGGCTTCGGAATCGTTGGTGGCGATGCCGAGGGAATAGCCCTGGTCGCGCAAGGCTTCCAGCGTCTCGCGCAATCCATCGACCGCCACTGCGGCCCGCGCGCCTTCATGGACGCAGTAGTCGTTATATTCGCGGATCAGCGCCGCCCTGTCGTCGCGGCTCACATCCGGATGCCAGAGATCGACGATATCCTCGACCGTGCCCGCCGCGATTACCGAATTGGCGCGGAAATGCCGTGCGGCCCAATCGTAGCCGCCCTTGTCGAGAAGAGCGCGGGCCTTCGCCTCGTCGCCACCAGAAGAACGGCGCGCGAGTTCCTTCGATATGCCGAACCATGTGCGGTCGAAATCGACGAGCGTGCCGTCCTTGTCGAAGAGAATGGCCTTGATAGCGCCAAGAGACCTTAGCGCCATCATGCCTCCAGCGTGCCGGGGCGTTTGGCGACAGCCGAGGGTCGCGACCCCAAAAGTTTCAACAGATCGTCGCCGCGCCTGACATAGCGCAGGCTGCGCCGGGTCAGGATGTGGCCCGCTTGGGGTGCGGTCAGGGTGATATCGCCGGAGGGGTCTCCCGGACGCGTCACGACCGTGACGAGGCTATCGCCCTCCCCCACCTCGTCGCCCGGAGCGACATGATAAAGCACCATGCCGCCGGTCGGCGCGCGCACCATCTCGACATTCTCAAGCGGCGTCACCGGGCCGTCGAAGACAGCCGAAAGCACCTCGCCATCGTCTTTCACCACGCCGCGATGGACGAGGAAGCGGTAAAGGCCTTGCGCATCCGCTTGCCCCGTATCGAAACCGACATCGGTTTGCCCGCGAAACTCCACCGTGGTGACGGCGCGGCGCTTCATGTCGCGCTTTTCGCGCGGCAATTGCAGCACGGGATGGGCGCACGCTTCCTCGAAGGCGGCGTCGGCGGTGGAATCCCAGGCGAGGATCGCTTTCGAGCCCAGCGCGGCGGCGAGATCATGCATATCGGGGAGGAAATCCTTGTGGACGTAAAGATAGTTCTCGCTCTGGTCGTCGCAGTGCAGGTCGAGCACGATTTCATGCGGAAGCGCGAGGCGCAGCAGCGCAGCCTTCAGCCGTTGCGCGAGTGATATCGGCGCGTCGGTTGCGGGCAAATCCGATGTATCGAAATCCGGCAGAAGCGGAAAAGCGCGGTTGAAGTTGACCTGGCTGAAGGATTCGAAACGGCCCAGATGCTGATAGGCCTGCCACTGGTTCGAACCGATGGGGTTGGCCTGCGGGACAATGGTGATATCGCCGGCGATGCGGCCTTCGCCTTCCGCTTTTTGCAAGAGTGGCACGAGGAAATGCAACGCCGCCTGTCCGGGAAGCTCCGCGCCGTGCAGCGCCGCTTGCAGATAGGCCGTGGGCGCATTTGCATCGCTGCCTTCGAAACGCAGGACGCGCAATTCGATTGTATTTCCCGGCACATCGCCGGGAAGAGTGATTATTTCAGTTTTCATTCTTATTTCTTCGAATTCGCATTCCAGACCAGCCTTTAGAGCTGTATGCAATTAAGCGGAATCAGGCATCCCGCTCTAAATCTTTGTTTTAGCCGCATGATCTAATCCGAAAAGTCTGCAACTTTTCGGGATCATGCTCTAGCCAGCTTATCCGATTGCCTGGCGTCGCTCCAGCAAATGCGCGACAAGTCCTTGCGTGGAGGCGTCGCGGCCTTCGGCGGATTTTTCGCCCTCGACGACGGGCAAAAGCTCCGTCGCCAGTTCCTTGCCCAGTTCCACGCCCCATTGGTCGAAGGCATTGATGCCGAAAAGCTGCGCCTCGACGAAGACGCGGTGCTCATAAAGCGCCACGAGCCGGCCGAGCGCATAGGGGTCAAGCAGATCGTCGATGATGGTGATCGACGGCCGATTGCCGGAGAAGACGCGGTGCGGCGCGATGCGGTCGGCCTCCGTCTCATCCATTCCCTTGGCGATCAGTTGCGCCTTAGCTTCAGCCAGCGTGCGGCCTTTCATCAGCGCCTCAGACTGCGCCAGGCAATTGGCGAGCAGCATCTCATGCTGGTTGACGAGGTGCGGCTCGTGGCCCTTCACCGCCGCGATGAACTCCACCGGGATAACGTCGGTTCCCTGATGCAGAAGCTGGAAAAAAGCGTGCTGGCCATTGGTGCCCGGCTCGCCCCACACCACCGGCCCGGTTGGGCCTGACACGGGCTTGCCATCGAGCGTGACGCTCTTGCCGTTCGATTCCATGTCGAGCTGCTGGAGATAGGCGGGAAGCCGGGCAAGGCGCTGCTCATAGGGGATGACGGCATGGCTGCCATAGTCGCAAATGGCGCGGTGCCAATAGCCGATGAGGCCCAGCGTCACGGCCAAGTTCTGTTCCACAGGCGCATCGCGGAAATGCACATCCATCGCATGGGCGCCTTCGAGGAAGCGGCGGAAATTCTCCGGCCCGACGGCGATCATCAGCGGCAGGCCGATGGCTGACCATATGGAATAGCGCCCGCCGACCCAATCCCAGAAACCGAACACCCGGTCCGGCGCGATGCCGAAGGCGGCGACCTTTTCGAGCGCGGTGGAAACGGCGGCGAAATGCGCCCCCACCGCCGCCTCGCCCAGCGCCTCGGCCACCCATCTGCGCGCGGTCTGCGCATTGGTCATGGTCTCGATGGTGGTGAAGGTCTTGGACGCGACGATGACAAGCGTCGTCGCCGGATCGAGGGGCTTCAGCGTATCAGCGATATGGGCGCCGTCGATATTGGAGACGAAATGGGTGCGCGGGCCGTCATGATATGGCGAGAGCGCCAGCGTCGCCATGACGGGACCGAGATCGGAGCCGCCGATGCCGATATTGACGATGTCGGCGATCGGCTTGCCCGTCGCCCCCTTGATCGAGCCATCGCGCAGCCCACCCGAGAATGCGGCCATGCGGTCCAGAACCTCGCGGACGGCGGGCAGGACATTCTCGCCATCGACCAGGATTTCCTTCGATGTGCTATCGCGCAGCGCGACATGCAGCACCGCGCGGTTTTCCGAATTGTTGATCGGCTTGCCAGCGAACATGGCGGCACGGCGGCCTTCCACATCGGCGGCCAGGCTCAAGTTTTTCAAAAGGCGCATCGTCTCGTCATTGACGAGGCATTTCGACCAGTCGAGCAGCAGATCGTCGAGCGAGAGGGAAAAGCGTGAGAAACGGGCGGGGTCAGAGACGAAGGCGGCGCGCATGTCCTTCGGCGCGCCATCCAGCCAATGGCTTTTCAATGCGGCGACGGCCTTGGCGACTTCAATCTCGTTCCTGCTCATGACGCATACTCCCGAATCGAAAAGGGTTTTGCGAGACTAGAGCGGGAAGACGAAAAGTGTAAGGCGGGAGCAAGGAAATCTCCCCGCCCCCGCCTTGCATTAGCGATCAATCGATACGCGATTAGTGGTTATCGCGCGGCAGGCCCATGGTCTGGGCGATGCGCTGGTATTTCACCGCCGGCTTCAGCACCATGCCATCCGAGAGCTGATCGACCATGCTGCGCTGGATTTCCTGCCATGGGGTCTGGTCGGCGGGGTATGGATAGCCGCCGGCAGCTTCCAGTTCGGCGCGGCGCTCTGCCAGTTCCTCGCTGGAGATGAGGATGTCGGCCGTGCCCTTCTTCAGGTCGATGCGCAGGCGGTCGCCTGTCTTCACCAGCGCCAGCCCGCCATTGGCGGCGGCTTCGGGCGAAGCGTTGAGGATGGACGGCGAGCCCGACGTGCCGGACTGGCGGCCGTCGCCGACGCATGGCAGCGCGTGAATGCCCTTCTTGATGAGGTAGGCGGGCGGCTGCATGTTGACCACTTCCGCCGCGCCCGGATAGCCGATCGGACCGGCGCCACGCATGATCAGAATGGTGTTTTCATCGATGCCGAGCGCCGGATCGTCGATGCGGGCGTGATAATCCTCCGGCCCGTCGAAGACGCGCGCGGTGCCTTCGAAGGCGTCCGGATCAGCAGGGTTCGACAGATAGCGGTCGCGGAACTCCGGCGAGATGACGCTGGTCTTCATGATGGCGCTATCGAAGAGATTGCCCTTCAGATTGATGAAGCCGGCCTTCTCCTTCAGCGGATCGCCGAACGGGCGGATGACCTTGGTGTCGAGGTTTTCCGCGTTCTTGCAATTCTCGCCGATGCTCTTGCCGTTGACGGTGAGCGCATCCGGATGCGGCAGTCTGCCGGCCTTCATCAACTCGTTGACGACCGCGGGCACGCCGCCGGCGTGGTGGTAGTCCTCGCCCAGATACTCGCCCGCCGGCTGCAGATTGACCAGCAGCGGGATATCGTGGCCGACCGCCTGCCAATCGTCATTGTCGAGCTTGATGCCGAGATGACGGGCAATGGCGTTCAAATGGATCGGCGCGTTGGTCGAGCCGCCAATGGCCGAATTGACGACGATGGCGTTCTCGAAAGCTTCGCGCGTCATGATATCGGACGGACGCAAATTCTCGCGCACCATCTCGACGGCGCGGACGCCCGTCTCATAGGCGATCTGGCCGCGCTCGCGGTAAGGCGCCGGGATGGCCGCGCCGCCCGGAAGCTCCATGCCAAGCGCTTCGGCCAGCGAGTTCATTGTTGTGGCCGTGCCCATCGTGTTGCAATAGCCGACGGAGGGGGCGGAAGAGGCGACGATATCGATGAACTCTTCGTAATCGATCTCACCGGCGGCAAGCCGCTCGCGCGATTTCCACACGATGGTGCCGGAACCGGTGCGCTCGCCGCGATGCCAGCCATTGAGCATCGGGCCGACGGAAAGGGCGATGGCCGGGAGGTTGACGGTGGCCGCGCCCATCAGCATGGCGGGCGTCGTCTTGTCGCAGCCGATCGTCAGCACAACGCCGTCAAGCGGATAGCCGAAGAGCACCTCGACGAGACCGAGATAAGCGAGATTGCGATCAAGCCCGGCGGTGGGGCGCTTGCCGGTCTCCTGGATGGGATGGACCGGAAACTCCAGCGCCACGCCGCCCGCCGCCGCGATGCCGTCGCGCACGCGCTTGGCAAGCTCGACATGGTGGCGGTTGCAGGGGGAGAGGTCCGAGCCCGTCTGTGCGATGCCGATGATCGGCTTGCCCGAACGCAATTCGCGGCTCGTCAACCCGAAATTTAAATAGCGCTCCAGATAGAGCGCGGTCATGCCCGGATTTTCGGGATTGTCGAACCATTCCTGAGAACGGAGTGTTCTGGTCTTCTTTTCGCTCATGATTTTGCTTTCCTCACCGGTTCCCCAGCCTTTTCCTTTGCCTCATGGCATAGGCGAAACAGGGGGAATCGGCAACAAGTATTACTAAATGACTTTTGGATCGTCGCGCGCCATTTGGACGCGGAAAAGGCCGTTTCGGTGACGCATGGCAAAATCCGGCGATAAAATCTACATTACCTGACATGAATAAAGGAGCGGACATGGACCTGACCGGAGAGGAGCGTATCGCCGCGCCGCGCGAGGCGGTATGGCGGGCGCTGAACGATATCGAGACGCTGAAGGCGGCGATTCCCGGATGCGAGGCGCTGGAATGGCGTAACGCAACCCAGCTGGAGGCGGCTCTCGCCATGCGGTTCGGCCCGATAAAAGTCAGGTTCCACGGCGAATTGGAACTCTCCAATCTCAATCCGCCGGTCTCCTATACGATTTCGGGCGCAGGCAAGGGCAGCATCGCCGGCTTCGTGCATGGCAGCACCGACGTGGTGCTGACCGAAAGCGGTAACGAAACCGTGCTGACTTATATCGTCAGGGGAGACGCGGGCGGCGGAATCGCGCAGATCGGAACGAGGCTTCTCAGCTCAAGCGCGCGCAAGCTGGCGGACCGGTTTTTCGCGAATATTGGCGAGGCGGCGAGCGGTGGAGGCAAGCCCGCCGCATCTTGAATTGGAGCGGTTCATATTTTGACGGAATCGCCTGAACTCTGTTTTGGGACCGTTGCTGTCATGGAGGGGTAGAGGAATGGATCCCAGTGACAAGCACTGGGATGACGGGGTGGAGATGTCTTTTCACTACCGGATATGCTTCTGCCAAGCGGAGAGGTTGGAGTTTGGCGTGCTAACAGTAAAGCAATCGTCATCCCAGTGCTTGTCACTGGGATCCATTCCTCTACAATGGTGCGGCCGCAACGGTAAAAGAATGAGCCAACCGTTTCTATCTAAAAGGTGAAATGCTTTAGCTTTTGCGCGGTTGCCCGCCATAACGCGCGGCAAATATCCGCTCTGCCTCAGCAAAAATTTCATCGACCGACTGAGTGCTTATGCCACTCTTTCTGGATTCATCAATGAGTTGGCCTAACTCTTCGAGAGTATACTCCCGGTCATGTCTACGCTCGGTAGGGAACCCAGCGCCTTCGGCTTGGTCCTTTAGCGTCCGAAGCGCGGCATCGGTGACAGCCATATCGTCGCCGACAAGCACACCGTCATCGCCATGATCGGGATAATAACCGGGGAGTTGGACGGTTACGCTCCTGCCTTTGTAGCTCACCGCAAAGGGACGCACGCCGCGCCGCAGCGTTTCGCCGGTTACCGGAGAAACCATCGTATCGGGAAGAGTCTTTATCGGCATGACCAACTCCCTCGGACAATATCGCCCAAGGACTTCATCACCTTAATGGTGGCAAATCAAGCCTCCCACCTCAAGGCTTCCGCAGCGCATCCGCCAGTTCACGCTTCAGGCGGTTGTGCTCCTCCACCTTCGGCTTGGTGAAGCGCCCGAGCAGGAGATAGGCGACGGGGGTGATGTAGAGCGTCGCGATGGTGGCAAGGCCGAGGCCGCCGACGATGACCCAGCCAAGCGCGACGCGGGCCTCGGCGCCGGCGCCTTGTGCCAGAACCAGCGGCACGCCGCCCAGAACGGCGCAGATCATGGTCATCGTCACCGGACGTAGGCGGATATTCGCCGCCTCTTCCACCGCCTCGCGCACGCTCATGCCCTTGTCGCGTAGCTGGTCAGCGAATTCCACGATCAGAATGCCGTTCTTGGCCATGATGCCGACAAGCAGGACAAGACCGATCTGGCTATAGACGTTGAGGCTCGTTCCGCTGATCAGCATCGCGAACACGGCGCAACCCAGGCCGAGCGGCACGGTTGCCATGACGATGAACGCGCTGACGAAGCTTTCGAACTGCGCTGCGAGCACCAGAAGAATGATGATAATGGCAAAGCCGAAGGTGATTGCGAGGCCCCTGGAGGTGTCGCCCAGCGTCTGTGCTTCCGCCAGCGGAATGATGCGCGCGCCGGCGGGCAGAAAGGGCGCGGCGATTGTGAGTGCTTCCGTGTAAGCATTGCCGAGGGCGAAATCCGGGCTGAGACCTGCGGTGATCGCGACGGAGCGCATCCGCTGCTCGCGGTCGAGTTCCGGCGGCACCGCCTGTTCGGTAACGGTGGCGATGGACGACATGGGGACGTAGCGACCATCGCTCGTCTTCATGAAGATATTTTCAAGATCGGTCGGATCGTTGATCGGATTGGTGGTTGAAACCAGTTTCACATCATAACTGCGGTCGCCGATATAGACGGAGCCGATCTTGCGTCCGTCGAGGACGGACTGGATGGCATTCGCGAGGCCGGTGATGTCGATACCAAGATCGGAAGCGCGTTCGCGATCGATATTGACGGCAAGCTGCGGCTGTGTCGGATCGATGGTCAGGCGCGGCTGCTGATAACGCGGATCCTTCGCCAGCGCCTCGACGATATTCTGCGCCGCAGTCCGGAGCTGATCATAATCATTGCCGAGCACCGCGAATTGCAGCCCGTTGCCCGCTCCGCGTATCCCTAAACTGTTCGGCTGGGACGCGAATACCCGCACGCCGGTAACAACCTTCAACCGCTGCAACACATCGGCCATGATCTCCTGCTGGCTGCGGGCGCGCTCACCCCAGGGAGCCAGTGTCATCACGATGACGCCGGTGTTCGGGGCGCCCCCGGTGCCGGCAATGGCGAGCGTGCTCCGAACTTCGCCGGAATCGCGCAAGGGCTGCAACAGCGCCTCGATCCTGTCGATCTGACTTTCCATGAATTCCAGGCTGATGCCCTGCGGCCCGCTGAGGCGCAAGATCGCCTGGGCGCGGTCCTCCGTGGGCGTCAATTCCTGGCGCAGCGTTCCATAGCCCACATAGGACGCGGCGGCGAAGAGCACCGCCACGGCAACCACGATCAGCGGCGCGGCAAGGCAGGCATGAAGGCTACGGCGATAGAGAGTGGCCAAAAAGCCGCCGAAGCGGCGTATGCCACCCGGCGAATGATTGATATCCTGATGATGCGCCGCCGCCTCGGATAGAAAGCGCGAAGCGAGCATGGGGCAGAACGTGAGCGCGACGATAGACGAGAGCAGAACCGAAATCGCCAGCACGAAGCCGAATTCGCGGAACAGGCCGCCCATCTGCCCCGGCAGGAACGAGATGGGGACGAACACGGCGGCGAGCGTCAGCGTGGTGGCGATGACGGCGAAGAACACTTCCTGCGTACCGAGCACGGCCGCCGCGCGCGGCCCCATGCCCTGGTTGCGCCGGCGCACGATGTTTTCGAGCACGACGATGGCGTCATCAACGACGAGGCCGGTCGCGAGCACCAGCGCCAGCAATGTCAGGATATTGACCGAAAAGCCCGCCAGATAGATGGCCGCGATGGTGCCGATCAGCGCCACCGGCATGGAAATAGCCGGAATGAGCGTTGCGCGAATGTCCCACAGGAACATAAAGATGATCAACACGACGATTGCGACCGAGGCAATGAGCGCGATTTCCACCTCATGGATGGCGCCGTCGATAAAATTGGCATCGTCGCTCGTGACATGGATGGAAACGCCCGGCGGCACATTCTTCTGCAATTGCTCGATTGCCGCGCGCACGCCCTTGGAAATGTCGAGCGTATTGGACTGCGCCTGACGGATAATGCCGAGCCCGATGGCCGTCTTGCCGTTTGAGCTCACCGAGGAGGTTTCGATATCCGGCCCCAGCGTCACATTGGCGACGTCGCCGATCTTGGTGCGGCCCTTGATGACGATATCCTCGAAGGCCTGCGGCGTCGTCACAGTCGCCGTCGCGCGTACGACGATGGACTGGTCGTTGCTGCGGAGCGAACCGGCCGGCGCATCGAGCGCCATATCGGAAAGCGCGTTGGCGACATCAGCTATCGTCAGGCCATAGCTTGCAAGCTTCGTCTGGTCGATATCGATGCGGAAAATCTTGTCGCGATCGCCATAGACCTGCACATCGGCGACGCCCGGAACTGCTGCCAGCACATCCTCGATATGATCCTCGACCAGAACGGTCATGTCCTGGATCGACATGGAATTCGATGTCACTGCAAGGCGCATCACCGGATCGGCATTCGCATCGGCCTTGATGATTTGCGGCGCGTCCGCTTCATCGGGGAGACTGTTGGTCACGCGCGAAATGGCGTCGCGCATGTCGGCGGCGGCGACGTTCAAATCGACGCCATCGTCAAATTCCACCGTGACGCGGCTGCGCCCGAAGGAAGAGGCCGAAGAGATCGACTTGACGCCCGGAACACGCGCCACCGCGTTTTCCAGAACCTGCGTCAGCTCACGATCGATGGTTTCAGCCGACGCGCCGTCGAAATCGGTGCGGATGGTGATGATGGGGCGATCCACATCGGGAAGCTCGCGAATATCTACGCCCGTAAAGGCGGCGAGGCCCGCAACGACGATGAGAACATTGAGAACGAAAGCGAAGACCGGCCGGCGGATGAAAAGCGCGGTGAAGCCGCCTTCATCGGACGCGCTGGGTGAGGAAGAGTGATCGCTCATAGCAGGCTCATCCAGCGTTCGGCGTGGCGGCGGGCTGCGAACCGACGGGCGCGCCGTCGCTGTTCACGATGGTAACCGGAGCGCCGGGACGCACGGTCTGCACGCCTTGCGTGACGATGGTATCGCCGGGCTTCAGCGGCGCATCGACCAGAATGCTCGTGGTGTTGCGCTGAATGATGCGTACGGGCACCCTCTCCGCCTTTCCATCGACAATACGCCAGACGAACGCGCCATCCGCGCCCCACTGGATCGCCAGCGGATCGACCGAAGGATAGCTATCGCCCGGGAACAGCAACGTCACCTCGAAGGACATGCCGGGACGCAAGGCATCGTCCGGATTAGGGATGCGCGCGCGTACCCGCAAGGTCCGGCTCGCCTCGTCGATGGCATTGTCGACGGCGCTGATCTTGCCCTCGAATTCCCGGCCCGGCAGCGCTACCGCCGTCGCGGTGACCGGCTGGCCGACCTTGACCTGCGGGGCGTAGCGTTCCGGCACCCAGATATCGATGAGAACCTGCGACCGGTCGTCGATGGTCGCGATAGACGTATCAGAGGTGACGAAATTGCCGGCATTCACTGGCAGAATGCCGATGACCCCCGCGATAGGCGCGGTGACCGTGCGGCGTTGAAGCGCAAGGGCCGCCTCCTCCGACGCGAGCTTGGCATTGGCGACGGCGAGCTGGGCATCGACCACCTGCACCTCGGTCACCGTATTGGTCGCGCGCAGCGTAGTGATGCGGCGCAATGTATTTTGCGCATTCTGCAAAGCGATTGACGCCTTGTCGTTGGCAATCTGTTCATTGGCGGCATCGAGTTCGGCAATCGGCTGTCCAGCCTTTACCAGCGCTCCCGCCTGCACCAGAAGCTTGGTCATCATCCCGCCGGTATAGGGCGTGACAGAAACGGACTCCAGCGCGCGACCCGTGCCGATGGCCGTAAGCCGGGTATTGATCGTCTCGGTTTGAGCAGGCGCGGTAACAACCAATGTCGGCCCTTGGCCACCGCCACGGCCGCCACCGCCTTGACCGCTCGCCGCGTTCCGAGGCGCGGGCTCTCCTCCGCCATCGCTTGCGTCATGATAAAAATACATCCAGGCGGCGAAAATCGCCAGCAGGAGAAGCGCAACGAGGATGATCTGCTTCCAGACTTTCATCCATAACTCCAGTTGAGGAAACACATCATACCCTCGACGGGCCGGAGGGCATATGGGGCATCTGACAAAGCGATTAACAGTTTCGATCCACGCGCTCGCGACCGAAGTCCGGCGAGACAGTCGAGCCGCCCAGGCGCAAATCACTTGGGCGTGATGGCAATTTGTCCGCAGCCGCGTGGCACGTCCAATTAAATTTATGTAATCAACATCCTTAGCGAACAAGAAGCCTCTTGTCATTGCTCATACAGTATGACTTTTAAACCGCGAGCTTCAACGACCATCCCGTCCATGGGATGAAAACCTGTCGAATTGGGAGGGTTATGATGAATCTGGTTCAGCTGATCAGCGAAAAAGGCAAACGGCAGGTCGCGGCCCGCACGGAAGATGGCTTCCGCATCGTGCGCGGCACCCGTTCGGTGCTGGAAATCGCGCATGAGGCTATCGAGGACGAAACGTCGATCGACGCCATCATTGAAGAGCGTGGACTGGGCAAGCCGGCCGATGTGGAAGCCGCCTATGCGGATGGGCGCCTGCTGCCGCCGATCGATGCACCGGACCCGGCGCATATCCACCTGACCGGAACGGGTCTCACCCATCTTGGCTCGGCTGCGACGCGCGACGCCATGCATAAAAAGGCTTCCGCCGAAAAGGACGAGAGCCTCACCGATTCCATGAAGATGTTCCAGATGGGCCTTAAGGACGGCAAGCCCGCGAAGGGCGAAACCGGCGTGCAGCCCGAATGGTTCTACAAGGGCAACGGCACGATGCTGGTAGCCCCCGGCGCAGCGCTCGTTTCGCCATCCTTCGCGGATGACGGCGGCGAAGAGCCTGAAATCGCCGGCATCTATGTCATCGGCCCCGACGGCACGCCCTTCCGCCTCGGCTTCGCGCTCGCGAATGAATTTTCCGACCATGTGATGGAGCGGGTCAACTATCTTTACCTCGCCCATTCGAAGTTGCGCCCTTGCGCGATCGGACCGGAATTGCGCATTGGCAAACTGCCTGATCACATCGACGGCGCATCGCGCATTCTGCGAGATGGCAAGACGCTCTGGGAAAAGCCGTTCCTCTCGGGCGAGGACAACATGTCCCACACCATCGCCAATCTGGAGTATCACCACTTCAAATACGAAGTGTTCCGCCAGCCGGGCGATATCCACATCCACATGTTCGGCACGGCGACGCTCTCCTTCGCCGACGGCATCCGCGCCGAGCCGGGCGATGTCTTCGAGATCGAAGCCAAGGATTTCGGCCTGGCCCTGCGCACCCCCTTGCGCGCTTCGAAGGCGGAGAAGGTGAAGATCAAGGCGCTTTAGGCCTACGTGGCTTCAAGCTGGAACGAGGCGTGCGCCCTGTGGAGGCCGCACGCCTTTTTTCTGTAAGGTTACAATACGGAATATCTTGGGGGGGGGGGCGGTGGCAATATGGAAAACGGGGAGGACGATTGTCTCGCGCGGGAAAAATGGGTCCGCGTCATGTGCGACTATGGCGCCGAAGGCGTATGGGACAAGGATGGCGTTAGTCGTGAGCCGGAAGAACTCGCCATTTCGCGCGAACTCATGGACCGCATTTACAAATGGCAGGAATGGCACGATCGTATTGTCGATCGGTATTATGACGAGGAGCTTTCCGACGACGACGAAAGCCTCATCCGGGACTATATCGCTAACTCCGCGGAGGGGTACGATATCGCGCTAGCGGTCAAGTCCGCTCTTCCTGACTGGACGGTCGTTTATTTTGACGAAGCCAAATCGCGGGACAAAACCTCGCGCCGCCTGACTTCCGCCAGATCATATTTTGAATATGAACTACATCTTGATCAGGAGGACCGGCCAGAGGCGTGAATAGGCCTCGCCAGCTTCATGCATTGCGATCCGGGATTTCGATGGTGGGACATGCAGATTGGAACCACTTCCAAACCCGTTCGGGCCAAAAAGGTTACCTATATCTCAGGAATAAACCGTAACCCATGTGTCCGGTATGGACCGGAATGGTATGGCGCGCCCGAAAGGATTCGAACCTCTGACCCCCAGATTCGTAGTTTATCTTTATCTTCCGCCATCTGTATCCAAGTGTTTCCTCCTATAGAATATTTTTGTTATTTTTCAATCATATGGCATAAGGGTCGCAATTTGGCGTAGACATACCGCTTAATTCTATGCGAGTCTATTACCGGCTGAAAAACCGGCTGAATTTTTCATTTTTTGCCGCCAGACTTACAGGAAATGCGCTATGGCCGACATCCGTATCCTCCTTAACGATAGATCAATCAGTGAGCTGGGACGGCCCATTTCTGGGCAGTACCGCGCCCGTGATACCCAACTTAAAGGATTCCACGTCGTAGTGGGTAAGCGGACCAAGGTATTCGTGGTTCAGGGAGACTTGAGGAAGGATGGCAAGCGTGCCGCGTCGATTTCCGTTCGGATCGGAGATGCCGAAGCAATGTCTACGCGTGAGGCGCGCGCGATCGCTAAGAAATACCTCGCGCAGATATCAAAGGGTGAGCATCCCAATCCGAAACCTACCGAGAACTCTAGGAAAAATGAAGACGAGACAATGCCGCGTAACGCGGACGCCTTCCCGAAAGGGGTTACTTTACGTGAAGCATGGGAACGATATCGCGATTCACACCTCGTTCGAAAGGGCCGGAGTGAAGGAACAATTGAAGGATATAAAGACCACGTCGAACGTCTCTTCAAGGGCTGGCTCGATACATCTTTGCTGGAATTGGCCAACGATCCCGGCCAAATAATCGCCAAACATGACGAGATTACCACGGAGCATGGTCCATACATTGCCAATGGTAGTATGCGGACCCTGCGCGCCATCTATAATCATGCCCGCAAGGCGCACCGTCATCTCCCGACTGACAATCCGGCCAGCATGGTTGATTGGAACTCAGAAAAACGTCGAAACACCGCGATGGGATTGGATGATCTGCCCAGTTGGTTTCAGCAAGTCGCAGCACTGCCAAACCCGATCCGGCGAGAATTCCATCTATTTTCTCTGCTCTCAGGATGCCGCCCGACAGCCTTGATGGAGGCTAAGCCACAGCATCTTGACCTGCGTCGCCGCGTATTGCACATCCCACGTCCAAAGGGCGGTGCCGACCGAGCATTCGATATTCCACTATCGCGCCAGATGATTTTGTGCCTTGCGCGAGCGATCCGCTTTGCGCGTCGCCTCTACCCTTCCGGAGCCCCTGACTGGCTGTTCCCTGCGGATAGCGATAGTGGACATCTAGCTGAACAGAAGGAGGATCGAGCCATTTTGGCCAAATGGGGTAACGACCTGCGTCAGACGTTTCGAACTCTTGCAACCCCAGCCGGCGTCTCGGAATTCGACGCGCGCTTGTTGATGAACCATGCCATTCCCGGTGTCAACGCCGGCTATATATCGCGCCACAAACTCCTTGAAAATCATCTTCGGGCTCAGCAGCAATCAATCAGTGATACGATATTCGGTGCCCTGGGTGATTTGATCGCGGAGGATAACGCTGTTCGCTTCTGGCTCGGCCGGAATGTTACAAAACACGCAATAGAGGCCGCTAAGCAGGGAAATGAAAGCAAGGCACCTGGGAACGTCGCATAGAAGATCTCAAGCGACAAGCCAGTTGCCGCTGCCAATTCCGGTAACAAAATGTGAGCGTACAGCAACAAATAGTCCATTGTTGTTCACATCGCCTCATGGTTGGCTAGCTGAGGGCGCTTGCAAGGTATACGCTAATAGGGCATTCTGGTGTAGTGCCTATCGGCACAATCATGAGCACCTCAATATTTGGAGAAACAAGATGAATTTGCAGATTCTGAAAAAGACCGACCGCGATGCCCGGACTGAAACCAACGTCCGCTCGTCACTGGATAAAAACCTGATTCGTGAGTTGACTGCTGAAGAGATGGTACTAATTTCGGGTGGACAGCGTGGCGGCTGTGGTGGCTGTGGGGTACACTAAGAATTCATTCGATTCCGATCAATGGGCAGCTGAGCTGCCCATTGAGATCAATTTGTAATTTAAAAGATAAGTTCCAGAATAGGTTTTCGGCCCCAACTTTAAATTATCGCCTACCGAACGTCTCACAAGTAAGACAGACAATTTACTTAATGATATATAAATCTTTATGTCTGGCTGCTGTTTACAGCGTTCTATACTTTACAAGCAAATGCGTTTTTTTCGCGTTCCTTGTATCCGCCTGTGGCTCTGATGCTGCCCCCCTCGCGGACGGCGAGAGTGGGCATTTAGCTGAGCAGAAAGAGGACCGAGCCATTTTGGCGAAATGGGGTAACGACCTGCGTCAGACGTTTCGAACTCTTGCAACCCCTGCCGGCGTCTCGGAGTTCGACGCGTGCTTGCTGACGAACCATGCCATTCCCGGTGTCAACGCCGGCTATATTGCGCGACACAAACTCCTTGAAAATCGCCTTCGGGCTCAGCGGCAGTCGGTCAGTCAGTGATACGAAATGTCAGCGTACAGCAACAAATAGTCCATTGTTGTTCACATCGCCTCATGGTTGGCTCGTTGAAGGCGCTTGCAAGGTATACACTAATCGGGCATTCTGGTGTAGTGCCATCGGCACAATCATGAGCACCTCAATATTTGGAGAAACAAAATGAATTTGCAGATTCTTAAAAAAACCGACAGCCATACCAGGACTGAAGCTAACGTCCGCTCGTCACTGGATAAAAACTTGATTCGTGAGTTGACTGCTGAAGAGATGGTCCTAATTTCCGGTGGAAAACGCGGCGGCGGTTGTGGCTGCGGCGGCGGATATGCTTAAGAGTTCATTCGATTCTGATCAATGGGCAGCTTAGCTGCCCATTGAGATCGATGTGAAAGTTGACAAGTAAGTTCCAGTATATGTCGTCCACCTCAATTCTGGATTGGTACGTCGCCAAATGCCTTACAATTCGGGCGGACAATTTACTCAATGATCTTTGCCGTCCCTCCTAAGCTTTCGCGTCTCCCTGATGTTTTCACGCATTCTATACTTTACACGCAAAGCGCTTTGGGCATTCCTTGTATCCGTCTATGGCTTCCGACCGGCTGTTTCCTGCGGACAGCGAGAGGGGGCATGCTGAACAGGAAGGAAGATTTGGGCCTTCTGGCGAAATGGGCAATACGCGATGTTACACCGCCCGGATCAACAATGGAATGTTGTCTACATGCCTCCAGATAGAAGTTGAAAATCCTTGAGAGGCACACGTTTATAGGGCATACTTGTGACGTGCCAGTAGGCACTATCATAAGCACATCATGCAATTTGGAGAAATGAAATGAATTTGCAGATTCTCAGAAAGACGGACCGCCATGTTGAAGCCAAGGACAGCGCTTGCTCTTCGTTGGATAAAAACCTAATTCGCGAACTAACTCCGGAAGAGATGGTTTTGATCTCCGGCGGCCAGCGCAGTGGCGGCGGCGTGGGCGGCGGCAGACTCGGTTGATAGGCAGAGGCTTATCCAAGCTTGAGTTGATGGGCAGCTTGATGCTGCCCATTGAAATAAAATGCAAAAGCAACAATTCCATATTAGATATTAGACAAAAGTTTCAAAGGCAATTCACCGATGAGATTACTAGTCACGATCTCTATAGGAGGAGGGTTATTTTTCATATGCGATAACGTCCTCCTGCTAGTTCTCAAAGCACATGGAATGGTGCGCATATTGTTAGCTTGTAGGTTTAAGAAAGCCGATGCAATACGATAAAGACGTTATTTCGCCAGCTACACGACGTGAAAATTCAGAAGATATCGGCCGGAACGCAAGCGCCAATCCGACGATGGGAGATGTTATTGCTCGTCGTTATTCAAGACGCAGCGTGATACGCGGGTCGTTAGCCGTCGCTGCTATCGGCGCAATTATCGATCCCTTGGCACTCATTGCACGGAATACCGCGCAGACAAAGGAGGCCTCAAGTTTTGAATTCGAAGAATTGGGAGCTGGGTCTGACGAAACACACCATGTCGCAAACGGCTATCGTGCAGATATTTTGTTACGCTGGGGTGATAAAATCTTTCCTGGCTCGCCTAGTTTCAATTCGGCTAGTCAATCTGCAACGGCTCAAGCAAAACAGTTTGGCTATAACAATGATTTCGTTGGCTTTATTCCAATAGACGGCGCAAATGATCGCGGCCTCTTGGTAGTAAATCATGAATATACAAATCCTGAACTGATGTTCCCGAATTTCGCCAAGATAGAAAATGGAGAAGTATCGCTGGGACGATATACCAAAGATCTTGTTGACATTGAAATAGCTGCGCACGGCGGCACAATAATTGAGATACGCAAAATCAAAAGCAACTGGCATCCCGTTCTAGATAGTTATTATAATCGCAGGATCACAGCGGCAACAGAGATGGAACTCTCGGGGCCGGTAGCCGGTCACGATCGAGTTAAGACATACGCTGACCCTTCCGGGAAAAAGGTTTTTGGTACGCTTAATAATTGTGCTGGCGGTCTAACGCCATGGGGCACCTATCTGATGGCAGAGGAAAATATCAATGGTTATTTCAACGGTAGACTAGCCGACGGCCACGTGGAATTTCAAAATCATAGTCGTATGGGCATACCCGACGCTTGGTACGATTGGGGGAGTTTTTATGATCGCTTTGATGTTTCAAAGGAGCCTCTCGAACCGAACCGGTTTGGCTGGATCGTGGAAGTTGATCCTTTCGAGCCAACCTCTATACCTAAGAAAAGGACTGCTCTTGGGCGATTTAAACACGAAGGATGTGAAACCGTTGTGAGCCCAAGTGGCCGTGTCGTGGCCTATTCGGGAGATGACGAAAGATTCGAGTATGTGTATAAATTTGTAAGTAAGGGCGTTTACGATTCAAGCGACCGAATGTCGAACAAAGATCTCTTAGATGAAGGGACACTCTATGTTGCTAGATTTGACGTGGATGGCACCGTTGATTGGTTGCCACTTGTGTATGGCAGAGGGCCTCTAAAATCCGAGAACGGATTTATGAGCCAAGCTGACGTGTTGATTGAAACTCGGCGAGCTGCGGACCTTCTAGGCGCAACAAAAATGGATCGCCCTGAGGATATCGTACCAAATCCCGCCACTGGCAAAGTGTATGTTATGCTAACAAACAACACCAGACGGACTGCCGACAATTTGGATGCCGCGAATCCACGTTCCGAAAATGCCTTCGGCCACATCATAGAAATCTCTGAGCCAGATGGTGATTTTACATCAAAGACGTCACGCTGGGAAATTTTGCTCAAATGCGGCGACCCGTCGATAGCCCATGTGGGCGCAACCTTTTCACCGTCAACCAGCGAGAACGGCTGGTTCGGTATGCCGGATAACGGCACCATTGATACAGATGGACGGCTTTGGGTTGCAACCGACGGAAACAGTAAGGAGAAGACTGGTCGTACTGACGGGTTGTGGGCGGTCGAGACGGAGGGCCCTGAACGAGGCCGTTCAATGTTGTTCTTTCGTGTACCTATAGGAGCCGAAATGTGCGGCCCGTGCTTTACGCCGGATGGAGAAGCACTATTTCTTTCCGTTCAACACCCAGCCGAAGGCGGTTCATCGACATATGAATATCCATCCACTCGCTGGCCTGATTTTGATCCAAATATTCCAGCTCGGCCGGCCGTTGTCGTTGTTACAAAGTTAGGCGGGGGGAAATTAGCTTAGGGCTCCATATCCGCTCCGCCCGCTCATCAGGCCCGATCAGCGCCACTGGCAGAAGCATCCACTTAGCGCAGTCGGCCGCACGCTCCTACCGAGCTTCTTGCGGCACGAATAAATCTGTCGCGAAACAACATCGTGCCGGCGCGTAATATCGGCCACGCCTGAGCCGCTCGCCGCCGCCGCCTTCCAAATTCCGAAGCTTCTCTTCCTCGCCCCACGCGCGCCGGCGCTCAATCCGCGCCAACATCTCAACCAGTCCAATAAGTCCCCCCTTCACTACGTCAATAAGTCCAAAATTCAACCTCCAAATGGCCTAAATGGATGGGAGCACGTCACTTATGTCTGGACCAAAGAATATTCTTAGAGTATCTACATCTATATTATTATGACGCACCGGGAGAATATCTAGTTCGTTTATTCCAGAGTTAACTAATCCAAACGCTCTTGAAATTTCTTCAGCAAAATCTCTCCAAACTGCATAATTAATTCTTACCTCAACGGGATTTTTACTAACTAACGGATATGTTGATCCAACTATCTTATTCACCTCATCAATTACCCCCCGCGTGCGCTCTGTATGCCAAATTTTTTTATTGTACGTCATAAATGATGTATCAATATATCTAATGTTGCTCTTAACAATACCATAAATATTTAGCGAATTAGGAAAGCTAACGCGAAGATCGGACCGAATGTCTACTTCACCTGCTAACCCCATAAGGGAGGATAGTCTCACATAATTGTAGATTAAAGCTAAAAGGTCGGCCGCCCATGCGAGCGATGAATAATCAATCAAAGCGCGCATATCAAAATCAGTGGAAATAAACGCCTCTTTTTGATGATCATCCGGATTGAGCACCGACGCAAGAAAGTGCTTGATCATATTAGGCGGTCCTGCGCAAACCTCTTTCTGGCCAATTAATTTCCCGTGTGAGTCAACATATGCATAGAGAATCTCGGGAGTTTGCACATCTGGCGGATTCGCATCTCCTTGATTGGCAAAAAAGCCAAGATCTATAAATCCCTGAGAAAGCTTTGCTGCGACAGCTACTTCCTGGGGAAGCGACTTTGGCAGACCATGCAACTCTGTAAGAAGCCAAGGCTGCGGCGCCTTATAACCCACATATCCAAGTCTGAGCAAATGACTGATCGAGTCGTTATTCTGCGGAAAAGTTTCTTTCTGTATGAGCGCTGATATATGTGAAAGGTACATTTTGACGCTACCCGCATTCTCTGTTAAATACCGAAGAGCGCCAAAATTCATGGGCTTTTCGTGATGATGTCTAGAATCTCGAAAAGGACATATTTTATAGTCCGCCTGATCGGTCGGGTATAAAATAGATCTCCCTTCTAAGAGCGTTCGACCACCTTCGTCCCGCGCTTCCATGGGCAAGAACGTTCTAAAAACCGGATATCCCAAAACAAATGGAATGTGAATTGGATAAGGAATTTGAATATCATTCTCAGACTTGTATTGTTCTTTTGACATTTTAATGGCTCACTTCAACTAAAGTCCCGTGGTCGCGATCAAGATTATATACTCGATCCGCCTGCTGAATGGTCGATTCTCTGTGCGCCGTCATTATGATAGTTTTCTTGAGGCGACGAAGCGATTCGAATATTTGTGCTTCTGTTTCCATATCTAAGTTCCCAGTAAACTCATCCAGCAATAGGACCTCCGCGCGCGTATAAAATGCGCGAGCTAGGAAAATACGTTGCTTCTCGCCCACGGAGAGAACTGCAGAGTTTGACGCAACTGGCGTATACAGCCCCATCGGCAATCGATCTAAAAAAACCGATACACATGCATCAGAGCAAGATTCCTTTACACGCTCCATGTCCGGATCGGAGCTAAAATGGGCAATGTTCTGAAGAAGTGTACCGCTAAAAATCTGGTCTTCCTGCATGACCGTGGCGACATGCCGAACGAGATTTTGTCTCGACCATGACTGAAGCTCTTTCCCAAGCCAAGTGATGTTCCCTTCCTCCGTGGGCAATAAACCTGTAAGGACGCGAAGCAAAGTGCTTTTCCCAGCACCTGTCCGCCCGGTGATAGCTATAATTTCATGCCGACGCACTTCTATATTGACTTTTTTTAAAAGCCGACGAGAAGCTGGGTCAAATCTGAAATCGACGTCTCTGCACAGTAGAATTTCGGAGCCCTCCCCACGGAGGTGCGACAGGTCTCCTACAGTTTGATTCTTCCGATCACGATTAGGTTCGATCAACATAGGGTCGCGTTCCGCAGCAATTAACGTACTCATATCGGACAACATATATTGGATATCTAGCAATCCGGTAAGCCGACGGGCGAGATTCGCCAGGCTCATAGTCAAGAATGCTTGAAACAGCGACAAAGATAAAAAATTCTCAATGGTCATTTTATCATGCAAAACCTCAAAAGCGGCGAGCGCGACAAGTCCGCACCTTCCTACTCCCAGCCACGTATTTCCAACGAGGTCCGTTTTAGCGGAAAGTCCATTGAGAGCGTCATGAGCTGAAGCCGCTCTACGGTATGCAACTTGCCAAATAGCCGAGCGTACGCCTTCGAGCCCATTTAATTTAATGGCTTGAATATTTCTAAGATTATCCATCAACGTGAGATTTTCATGATTATCCGCTGCCGCAGTACGTTTAAACATCTCCATTCGGTTACGCTGAAGTCTATATATAATCGTGAAATACAGTAACGTAATAAATACAAGTGCCAACCCAAATGTCGTATCAAATGCAAATGTTGCAATCATGAGAACTAGCAATATTATTAAATCAACAATTGAATCAATAATTCCCTCAGATATTATTTGCCGAACCCGCCTTAGATTCTGATAATACCTAGCGATCATGCTTGGTGTTTTTCTGACAAAAAAAGCAAATGAAGTATTAAATATCGCATCATTCAATATGGTTGCTATCGAATGTTCAATGTCCTTCGATAAGTCTCTGGTCAACCTATGCTTTACATAACTAAATACGAATACCATAAACAATATAACACAGGTGATGGCCAGAATTATATATATTGATATGATGTTCTTTGGCCCAACGGCAGCTTCAATTATAGCTCTAAAATATACTGGAAAAATAAACACGCTTATCGACGTTATAAGTGCTACCGCCAAAATTAGAATTATGCGGCACTGCGCATGTGGAGCGCTTAAGAAAAGATCCTTCAACTGAATCTTATGGAGCTGCGAGAGATTTAACAAAGCAGAGTTTGAAGAAAACTCGACCGCAATACCTGTAAAGAATCGTGATAATTCATTTTCTCTCAATCGGAAACGACCTTGCGCGGGATCTAAGATCGTGTACAGGCCGTTTTTTAGTCCGGAAAGAACCACATAATGGTTAAATCCCCAATGCAATAATGCTGGCAACTTTATATTCTTGAGAGCCTCCATTTCGACTCGGATTGCGCGAGCGCTAAAACCGAGTCGATCAGCTATTCCGAGTAGCTGCGCTAGGCTCATCCCTTCTGCCGAAGTGGGAAATCGATGCTTCAATGCGCTAAGTTCATAGCTCCTATTGTGCCTTTTGGCGATCATCGCAAGGCAAGCCAAGCCACAGTCAGCGGCGTCTTCTTGAAATACAAGCTCAGGATCCAAGAGTCTTTTTTCCCAACAATAGATCGATAAGCCGCAGCCGGCGGATCGTAAAGAAAGCATGGGCTTGGCCGGATACTGGATGTTCTCCTAGAGAGCGTATCGGCATGCAGATAAAAGCAAGAGAGAAGCTGCTGGCTACCTGTGGAGACTGTATCGCGGCTATAGTAGCGTCAGCTAAATTTATCTTCCAAACCGGCGAGAATTGGACAGTTACTCGATCCCCGACACGGATCGTGGTTGCGAACTCAGGCGGGACGCGACTCTCCCACACTTGCAAAGGATTCAGTTCGCCATCATTACAACGCCCTGCGACTGGCGGCGTAACCGAACTTACAAATAGCTCCGACCGGAAACTAATAGGAACTGTTGTGCGGAATAGAATGATGAGGGAAGCGATAGTTGCGAATATGACAGGCATTAACAGCCAGGGCGACAAGAGAGCTTTTTGTCTAGAGGCACGGACAATATCAACGTATGGCGCTTCATTTGCTCCCTGGATCGCGGCTTTATGAAATAGGGATGACGTTCGACCTCTTATTGCGTCCATGTTTATATCGGAAATACCCCCCTTAGCGGATGATAATTAACGTGATTCAAATGCCAAACGAGTGCTTCGTCAAGTCCATCTTTATAAAAGCTAGGCATAATATAAGATCAGATATCGACCCTTCGAGCGAAATGCCAAAATCAAGCGCCGATCAACAACAACCAGGAATGTGATTTCCCGGTCACCTCGTAATTTTAACCATTAGCGCAGAATGCACGACGCACAATCACCTTATAGTCTAGGTTACGCAAACGTACCGCTTAAAGGCTGGACGATTAGCGCAAACATTCTTGGAGCGGACACGCAAAGATGGCTTGACGAACCGCCTCACTCCATTAAAACTTGCATAATGAATCGAACGCAGTTTGACAATAGCCTTGAGCGTATTTTGGATGGGTTGAACCGACACGTCACAGGCGCAATTCCGATTGCACATGAACACGGACAACGCAATCGCATTATTCTCTTGGAATCTCGGACAGGGCCGCTAGTGTTAAAAATTTATCATAACGCTAAAACATGGACCACAGAGGTTCGCGCCTTAGAGATTCTCGGCGGAAATGGCGTCCCTGTGTTGGAAGAAAAGAGTGGTGCTGATGAGCGGACACTATGGATTGCCATGTCCTATCTACCGCATTCTCCGTGGGGGCCACCGTGTAATATTCCCTCCGATGTATTTATTGATTTCGGAAGGCATCTTCGGAAGATCCACGATCACCAAAACCATAAATTTGGCTCGATTTCAGAAGATGGCGCGCAGTATCTTCATTGGGAACAATATCTGGAAGAAAGCTTTTTTAACTATTATTTATATATCTCACAGAGAAACGTCTTATCTCTTGAAGAGCTACGTCTCATAATGGTTTTTTATGAAGATATGGTGAGGACAGTTGCTCATATCTCTCGAGCTTCGTTGATCCATCGAGACCTTCGACCCGCAAATATCGCCCTCTCCGCCCGGGATAGCTGGGCATATATTGGGTTATTTGACTTCGAGCACGCAATCTTTGGAGATCCATTATTCGATATCGTGAGGCTGTTGGATGATACCATATCTGGCAAACAGGATTGGGAGGAGGCGTTTTGGACTGGCTATGGTACCGACGAGGCCGGGCGGCTGATCTTTCATCAACGCCACCAATTCTACGCGTTTCTTCGTCACCTTGGTGCACTACGATTTGCGTTGGAAAACAACGATATTCCATTCGCTAGGGCTAGTAAGGCATCCTTGAATAACATTCTTTCAGCAAACTTATGCACATCATGAGTTATCGAAGGATGCTTACGCATTTAGAGTAAGGGTTAATTTAATGTCCGCAAATGAGAAACCAATTCGCGTTCGAGTAGCCGGCATCGTCTTTTATGAAGACGAAATATTGATAGTCGAACACAAGAGCGGATCAGAGATTTGGGCATGCTATCCTGGGGGCAGAATGGAAAGTGGAGAAAAGCCTGAAGATTGCCTCAAACGAGAATTGTTTGAAGAACTTCAACTTACCTGCAACATTGATTACTTGGCTGGAATCGGTGATTTCATTGACAATACATCACATAATGTCGAGATGTTTTTTAAATGCACTGCATTGTCAAAAAATATAATCAGGGACGACCGGGAATTATATAGTGCGCAATTTGTAAAAATATCCTCACTTGATAAATGGACAGTATATCCCATTGAAGTTACGCAAACTATACCAGAAATCAAAAGCGCCGGAACACCAACAACATTTTACTATGGGCGGTTCTCGTAGTGATAGCGTTTTCCTTAATTAGTATCTTCATGTGCAGTGCCGTACTTGGGGGGATGCGAATCTGGCATTCAGCCAAGCAAATTAGGGCGTCAGAAACCCGCGCCTCATGCTCGGTCACCGATGCTTCAACGACAACCGAGCCAGCAAAAATTTGGCTCTTCCTCCCGATGTTAAATGAGTACGATGCTGCAGCTGAGTCTATTCGGTACTTTGCAAAGATAGCTCAAGCTGCACCGAGGGAGATTAACGTCCGGATCATTGTAGTAACGACCGCTAAGGAGCAAATTAGCGGTTATAAATCAACGAATGTTATAGCGCGGGAGACAATTGTTGAAGTTAACAACGTTGCTGGGCGGGATCTGGTATTCCACGAGCATTATCCGAACCAGGTCGGGTGGAAGCCCCACCAGCTAAATTGGGCGATACGCCGGATGATCGAGCGCGACTGCCCGGATGATTGGAAACGAGTACTCATTGCGGTCTATGATGTTGATGCGCGACCAAATGAAATGACTCTGACTGCGCTTATGGCGTTTATGTCCGCAAATCGCCCTTGGCCCGAGGTAGTGCAACAGTTGTCAACTTACTTCCCTACCAGTGGTCGTGTTGCGCGTTTCACAATATGGGGTGCTATGGGGGCGTTATGGCAGACACGATTTACCTTGGCAATTGAACGTACAATGATTGAAAGATCAGGACGTTCCAGTCCACGTTGTTTGTTGTGGTCTATCGCTAATGGGTTTTTTATCAGGCTTGATACATGGAAGCGGATTGGTTTTTTTACAGAAAAGTTTCAGACTGAGGATATCGAGCTTGGCTACCGGCTATCCGCCGCTGGCGTGCCCATAGAACTCCTCAATCCGCCACTGGAAACCGGTAATCCGTGCGACTTTATTACGGATGTTAAGCAAAAATCTAGATGGTTCAGCGGCTTATTCGACTATCTTCGCTATCCTGGTTCCTGCGGATTTGGCTCTCCGCTTTCTCGTTTGTTTCTCGCCTTCCAGGGACTTCTCCGGGGTGTTCTTTGGATTTCATCTGGCCCAGTTCTTGCCGTCTCGATACTAGCGCCATTCCTCTTTGGGATTTCATCCGTGACGCTGCTTTTGTCGATAAGCGCATACCTTCTTCCAGTAGTGCTAATGTACATAACTATGTTGGCGCTGGCTGATTTTGCTTCCTCCGAACGGACAAAAAGTGCATTGGTTCGCCCCTCGGTAGCACTCGCAATACCATTTTTGGCGCCTCTATACGCAGTAAATTACTGTTTCGGTCCGTTCCTGTACCTCGCAAAATTTGTATTTTCTCGCACACGTTATCCTAGGGAGAGATGGACTAATGCTTAGCATCCTAGATAAACTTTACAGCATTCAGTTAGAATACGCTGACAATTTTTCACTTCCATCAACCTCTGCTAGACTTGAGAGCAATAAATCTGAGCAAATTAATATCGCTTCGGAATATTTCCTTCCATACCGTTATTCAATTATAGAAAAAGTTACACCGACTATACAAGCAATTCATCGAGCAGATATCGCAGATGGATTATATAATGCGATCAATAAACTTCCACTCGGGACACAGATTACACATCACCCTGATACGAGTTACGATCTGCGATGCGTTGATTCATTTAAAATTTTCTCTTCCAAGAAGGGAAGCCCGCACTGCATTGTTGTCAGTGACGGCAAATTCGTCGTGGTCACCGACGGCACTGATGCTCCGGAATCTTACAAACCTTCGTTACGCCTAGTTCGCGAGATGTTCGTGAGAAATCTAGAGCTGCAAGGTGGCTTCTCTCTTCATGCCAGTGCGGCGGCAATCGATGGTCGAGGTTACTTGTTTGTTGGGGATTCCGGTGCCGGCAAAACGTCTATTGCGACAGCGGTTGCTCGATGTTTGGGCGGTCGATTTCTATCCAGCGACCGAGCAATTTTGAAGCCCACCAATGGAACCTATGAGATCATTCCTTGGCCAATGGTAATTAACATCGGCCTAGGCGCTTGCCGCGCAATTAATTCAAGCGACGGTTTTTGGGAGCAGCACCTTCCGGAAACGGCAAATGCATACTTTCAGCACTACGGTAAGACATTTTCTGAGCAGCTCTCTTTTTTGGATAGTGACAAATACGCCCTTACGCCGGGAGAGGCCCAAAATCTACTGTCTGTAAAAATATCGGCGAAAGAAGAACTTTTTGCTGTGATTTTTCCGGAGCTGGCAGAAGGCCCAGATAGCTTTTGTGAGTTTACCGAAGAACCATTTACCGCAACTATGTCGGCATTTCAGCGACAGTTGCGGTGCCCCGAAGATCGAACCTATCCATTTGGAATTGTGGAGTGTGCATGGCGCGATCCAGAAAAATTGCAGGTTCATTGCGACGAAGTGCTGACCAGAGTTGCCAAGACAGTTAGGTGCCTTCGTTTACGTATATCGAAGCCGGCTTTAACGAAAATACTGCGTAGCCGTTCTGTATTTGATTTGGATGTAGCTCTGAGGGCACAATATGCTTGATGGGAAAATTTCGGTAGTCTTTGAAGGTCTCCCATGCGGCGGGAAAACCACCTTGATCAATGAATTGGCAAAGCATATCCCAGGCAGCGAGGCGGTTAGAGAGTGGGTCAGACCACAACATGAACTATGCCCGACCGATGGGACGATCGCCGCTGTTCGTAACGATTATCTGAAGTCTTCTGCAATGAAGACGGCTAAGAGCGTCGTGTTCATCGATAGATTCATTTATAGCACTTTGCCATACGACATCGCGCGTACGCAGAGATTCATCACGCCCACCATATATGAATACCAGCATAGGACTCTGTTTACAGAGGAAATAGAATGCCCAACGCACTTGATTATTATTCCTTCCGATGTGGCTACAAGTCGTAGAGAAAGCAGAAAACGGGGGTGGCCGGCTGAAGGAAACCCTTGGTTTGATGAGTCATTTTTGGCGATTTATGAACGATACTATGAGGATCTCCTTCGTCCAGAACTGACCTGGTTTGGGGAACGCAAGGAAATTAAAAAACTCCGCTTAGCGAGCAGCGATATCAAGTCAAGAGTAGACGAAGTGTGTAAATTTCTCAATTTAAGCGAGAAAGTCGCAGCTAAACGTGCCGTAAATTAGAGTCTATCCAAGTAGGAGGAGTAGGATGAAATTTGTTAATGAAGGAGAGTTTCGTGTCCGACAGCTCTTCGTCGACGCTTATGGATGTAACATGGATCTTTCCGATGTCGACAAAATCGCAGCAGTCGCCGAGCGGGGAATCTTGAGCGTCGGCGCTCAAATCCGAAATAGGGCAACAGAGTATTTTCAGCCGCATGGCGCCACGATAGTTTATATTTTGGCAGAATCGCATGTCATAATAACGACGTGGCCCGAATACAAGTATGCCGCGATTGATGTCTTATTATGTAACTTATCTATGGACCCGCGACGCGTATCGGAGGAGGTGATAAAACTGCTTTCGCCCTCTGATATTAATGAGCAACTAATTGATAGGTTAATTTATACAGAAGGTCAAAATCTAGAATCGTCACAGAAGATGTTCGAGGGAGCGGCAGAATGATGCAGATTAAAATTGGAACGGACGAGGTATTCGTCGCTATTGTAAAAGCATTGTCGATGTTCGGCCCTTTGGATTTAGATGGATTAGTAAAAATTGTGCCCGCCTATGACAAATCACTTTTCAGCGCAATCTCTGTAGGACTGAGCAGTGGAAAGTTTGAGCGCATAGGGAATAAAATTTCGCTAGTTGCGGCACCCCACGGAACGGCACCCGTCGTTCCTGAATGTCCGTGTTGCAGAGGTCGCCTCGCAGTGCCGGTTGCTCATGCAGATGCTCTTAAAGAACGCTATCTCGAGGCCTGTTCATCAGCACCTACGCTTACATATCTTTTAAATCAACGGCCAGTTACACGCGAAACGTCTTGGTATAGAGCGCTCTATATGGCGTTGAGGGGAGATCTCATAGGAAAGCGAATTGCGCTTCTCGGAGATGATGATCTAACAAGCTTGGCAATTGGACTTCTCGGACAAGATTGTGAGATCGTAGTTTTCGAGGCCGACGATCGGCTGGTTTCATTCCTAGCGCGGCAAGCCGATCAGCTGGCGATCTCGCATTTCTCTACCGTGGAGTACAACTGCAGAGAGGACGTTCCCGAACCGTTTAAGGGTACCTTCGACGTAGCTCTATGCGATCCGTCCTCATCTCTTTTTCAAATATTCCTATCACGTTGTGTTACGCTACTAAAGCCTGGTTCCGGTCAAATAATCTACACCTTCGCCGGACCAACTTATTTGGCATCAACCTTGGAATTCCAGCGTCTTGCAACGGATTTAAAACTACAAATTTTTGATATGATACCAGCATTTAACCGTTACGCGTTGGTACATTCCGAACTCGTTGGGGGACAAGATACTCTTATTCGAGAGATCGGGGGAAGTGAAGATGTGAGCTTTGTAGAGGCACTTGTTCGGTTAGGCACTACTGGCGATACACATCCTTTGACGGTCGGCGACAGCAATGCCTCGGTAAAAGACCTTTATGGAGATCGCGCCTTCCAGCGCCTCCAGAACTTGGAGAACGACCCTGCATCGAAGACAGAGCCAACTGAAGTCTGGAACCGCCTGTATGAGAAGTTTAGTCCAAAAGATTGATGAACACTCCCAGTCACGACTGGCTGCGAGCCGTTCCTACGAGGGGGGCAAAATGTTAAATTCCAATCCACCATTCGCGGAAGAAATTCGTCGTTTTTTTTATGAACAGTTTTCCGAGGAGGGCGAGGCAATCGCCCTCGCCGGCTCTCAAGCTCTTGGATATGCCACATCTCGATCTGATATAGATCTTGTTCTGCTTATTAAGCCATCTTCGGGGTTATCGCAGAGCGATATGAGTTTCCTTACACAATTAATTTCTGGTCGGAGAACAGAAATTCTTATCTTAACGCCTGGAACTATAGAGGAGAGATTTGCTCGCACAAAAGCGGAGAAGTACAATAATCTAGGTTATTCAGACCGTAGATTCATCGAAAGGATTTCCACAGCAATTCCCATCGTTGGGGAGCAGCGATGGAACGCCATCCTTACATCGTTCGATAGGGATACGTACGTTGCGCAGATGTTGCGGGATAATTTAACTCTTGCATCCAAGTCTTTTGACGATCTCGTCGGACTTTATGTAGATGGCGATTATATCAACGCAGTAGACGCTGTCCGGTTTCTCCTGCAGGTTGAATTGGAGGCACTACTATGCACATTTGGCGATACTGGGGACCGAAGACGTTGGTTATTACGCCGTGCGGGCTTGATAAAGGATTTAGATCCGAAAGTCACGTCCGGATTTACTGAATATAATTTCAATATGATAAACAATAAATTTTCTACAAATTTTGAATGGATCGAGAACGCCATGCGATTCCATCAGTATATTCAATGTCAAATTCTAATAAAGAAATATCATGCCGATATTGGAAATCTAATTTGCTCCGACTATAACACTCATAGCTCGGCCTTTATTACGCCAAGTCTGTTATTTTTGGATTGTGTAAATGAGACATGGTACGTGAAAACCGCTAAAGAAAGCAGAGTTATAGACGAGACATCGTCGTTTATACTTATGATTTGTCATCTCGGCCAAAATATTAATAATATTGCATACTACTTCTCGCTGATTTCTCCCGCTCTTGCTACATCTAGCGATACTATAAAGTTTCTATCCTCTCGTATCGATCAGCTGGTTGATTTAGGGCTGCTAACTAAAAATGCGAGCTAGCCTCTGATAGAATTCGCTGCGAATATTTCGTTGCTATATATAGGGAGATCAAAGCAATGAGACGTCTTGTAGGCTTGATGTGCGTATTCTGTTATACATTAATATTGCCGTTGAATGCGCAGGAATTATATTCATTATTTCGGCAACGCCATTCTGAATTCTGTAAAATGGTCAATACAATAGTCACTCATCCCCCATTGCATCCTTACCTGAATGTTGGAAGTGCTATCTGGCAAACATTGCCCGAGAACGAGAAAAATAAACGAATCGCAAAGTACGAGGCAACGCTAAATGAGGTGATGTATTGGGAGAAGCAGAAGAAAAACTGCGCACCAATTCTATTACAGTAAAGTGACTACAGATTAACACAGGCCAGTTATAATGCTTTCAAAAATTAAAAGTTCATATACATCTCGTTTTGGCGTATTTATTTTTGATTATGATGGAACTTTAGCTGCTACGAGAACAGCAGTCATTAAATGTTTTTCTCAAACGCTTCGCGAACGGTTTGCTACTATCCCCATGGAAACAATCGAAGCGGTAATCGCAAGTGGAGGGTTACTGGAAGACGCATTTGCGAGATTAATGCCGGGATTCACGAATACAGATATTCGGAATTGTGTCTCTCGATATCGCGAAATTTATATCGAAATTGATCAAGAAACGACGGTCTTATTCGAGGGCGTGAAAGAGACCCTTACTGCGCTCCATCGCGAGGGCCGTAAAATTGTGGTGTTGAGCAATAAGGGGCGTGTCTCTCTGGAGACAGGGCTCGAAAGGTTTAATCTAACGCACCTTATTACCGCAATTTTACCAGCCGATCAGAATGAACCCACCAAGCCGAACCCCGAAGTTTTTTTTCGGCGTGTACGCCCGTTATTTGGGGGGATACCGCTTTCAAGTTTTATAATGATTGGCGATACATTCGCTGATATCGCATTTGCGCGAGCTTCTAATATCGCAAGTTGTTGGGTAAGCTACGGATATGGCGATGCTATTCAGTGCTTGTCCATGCGCCCCGATTTCGTTATTGGTTCACTTCGAGAACTCCTTCCTTCTGGAAGACACGCTTCGACACTCAATTGTTGACGAACCAAGCGTTTAACTTGGCAACATCACCCCTATAAAGTGATTGCCGCAACCGCCAACATTATCACAATAAGCTCCTATAGGGTTCGAGGACAAGATCGCGCGTAACGACAACGAGAATGGGAAACCCCGGACGGATCGTCAGGGTCGGCGCGACCTGCAATTGGCGGCGAATAATCTGCTGGCCAGCGTCGTTGAAGGTGTCCTGCGCACCATTGCGGATGGCCTGCACCAATCGATCTTCGTCGTCCATGGCGAGCTCGGCACCGACAGCGAGCAGCGTCGAGAGACCGGCGGCCTTCGCCAGATCCCACCAATGATAATCGACGCCATCCTCAAGACCGGCATAGCCCTGTGTGTCGGCGCCTGGCTGGCGTTCGAGGACGATGGAACGGCCGTTCGGGAATATGAGCCGGTTCCAGACTAAAAGGACACGACGCTGCCCGAAGCTGACATTGTTGTCATACTGGCCGATGACGCGGGTGCCCTGCGGCACGAGCAGGATGCGGCCGGTCGGGCTGTCGTAGATGTGCTGCGTGACCTGCGCGGTGATCTGCCCAGGCAGATCGGAGCGAATGCCGGTGATGAGCGCGGCCGGGATGACGGAGCCGGCCTGAAGCACATAAGGAGACGCGGGCGGCATGACGCGATCGGGCGCGACGGTTCGGCGGTCAGCGGCGGCATTGAGAAACGCGAGTTGACGATCCTGCGCCGACGGGATAGCGGCCAGTTGGCCGGTGAGATCGAGGTCTGCGAGGTTGGACGATGGGGTGGCGGTGTCCGGTGCGGTCCCGCCGGATGCGAGCGGGGTTTCAGTCTGAAAAAAGACGCGGGAGGTTCTGGCCGCTTCCTCCTCCGCCAGTCTGCGCTGCTCGGCCGGATCTACGGCGGGCGTCGTCACGGGAGACGGCGGCACGGGCTGACCACGGTTCTGTGCGTTGAGAATAGGCCGTCCTAAATCTCCTGGCAGCGGTGGTCCGAGTACCGGACCGGTGTAGTCGCGTGGCAGAGCTGCAAGCCCGTCCGCCGTTTGCCTGTTCTCGGTGGAATACAGTTCTTCACCGCCGGACCCCGAGTTGCGTGTCTGAAGAGCGTAGATCAATGCCCCGCCTATGCCGAGACCAGCGATAACACCAACGCCGGTCAGCACTTTGCGGGATAGTCGGGTGACGCGCGGCGTCTCGGCCCGCAGCCTCATAGGAGCGGCGGGGTCCGCGACTGAACCGGTTGGCGTCGGTACGGCTTCCCTTTCAATATCATTGCCGGTCATCTGCCCTGCCCTCCCCTATGATGCCAAGCGTTCGCCGGTTTCGAAACTCCGCTGGAGCTTTGCAGCCAAGAGAGTGGACCGCCTCTCACCGTCCCATCGGTGCGCACGATCCTCACGGTCTGCTGCCGCTTGCCGCCCAGGCGCAGCTCAGCGGCACCGAACAGACGGTCGACGATCAAGACATTCTGATGGATGCGGCTGTTGACGATTTCGGCCTCGCCTTCCGGTCCGATGACGAACAGCGGCGGAAGCTCGCCTTGCACGATGCCGCGCGGAAACTCGACATAGACGCGGCGCCCGTCATCATAGACGGAAACGGGCCTCCACGGCGGATTGTCGCCAGTCAGGCCGTAGCGATAGTTCCTTGCTGCGACGGTCGGGATAACCGGTGTGGCGGGGACGGCCCGGCGCTGGCTGGCGGGCGGCTGCGGATAGGCCCAGGCAACCGACGGCATATAGGGCTTCTCGCCTGAGCGCAGCTCGATCATGTAGACGCGCCGGTCCGTCGTCACGACAAGGTTGGTGGAGATGTCCGGCCGCGTCGGCTTCACAAGGATGTGGACGCGCCGCGTCGTGCCGCCGCCGCTCTCGGTGTCGCCGATGATCCAGCGAGCGGTATCTCCGGCAGCGATCGGTCCCGCGCCGGTCAGGCTTTCGCCCGGTTCGAGCGCGATATCGGTGATCTGCCCCGGCGCGGCATAGACCTGATAAAGCGCGCCTTCGCTCCAGGGATAGATCTGGATCGCGTTGTAGTATCCTTCGCGGCGCGGCTCGACGCGGGCCGCCGCGTTAGCATTCTCGACACGGCCTGTCGCCGTGCCGGACGCGGCCCCTCCCCGCGCCACCTTCCAGGCCGGAGGAACGTGCAACGGGCGCGGCCGGTGCTCGACGGCTGGTGTGGGCACCGCCGGCAAGGGCGGGACGTTGGCGTCATAGCTGATCTGCGGCGGCTTTTGCGGCGTGGCGCAGCCGGCCAGAGTAGTCGCAGAAAGAAGGATAAGCGCGAAGGCGGATTTACGGAAAGGCGGGATTGCGGAGATGCGGGTCATAGCGATCATTGGCCCATCTCCCGCGACCAGTTGATGGCATTGACGTAGATGCCGAGCGGATTGGCCTTGAGCCTGTCGGCGTCGCGGGGCGTCTGGATCACGATGGTCAGGATGGCCGTCCAGCGTTCGGTGGTGGAGAGTTGGCCATTCTCATAACGGCGCTCGATCCATGCCACACGGAAGGAGTCCGGCGATGCTCGGATGACGGATGAGACTTCGACAGCGATCTGCTGCTTGCCGACCTTGGTGAAAGGATCATTGCTGCGCGCATAATCGTTAAGCGCCGCCGCGCCCCGGTCGGTCGTCCAGTCATAGGCGCGCAGCCAATTCTGGCGGACAATGATCGGATCGGCGGGAATGCTCCGGACCTGCTCGACGAACCTCGCCAGATGCCAAGCCACTTGCGGATCGGTTGGCTGATAGCTGGCCGTGGCAGCGGCCACAGTCTGGGCCTGACCAAGCTTGTCGACCTCCACCACCCAGGGCACGACTGTTCCTCTGCCCGATTGCCATACAAGCGCGGCAGCAAAACCCGCCGAAAGAATGAGGCAACCGAATGCCATGTATCGCCAATTGCGGGCCTGGACGCGCGCGGAACCGATGCGCTCGTCCCAAACCTGCGCGGCTCTCTGATAGGGAGTCTCGGGTTGTGGCGTCTTGCCGTAATGGGCTGCCGGTCGTTTGAAGAAGCTCATGATGGATCACTTGACTGAAGGTTGACGGAAGAGCCGCCGCCATGGCTGTCACCGGAACGGATGGCGTGGGCGGCGGCGGAAACACCGTGGCTGAAGTGCTGGCTGCGTTTCATGCGCTTGGCCCAATCGGGGGCACCGTTGCGCGAAGCCGCCGGGGTGCCAGCAAACGAAGCATCCGTGGCGGCGTCATTGCCCACGGTACCGAGCGTGGAAAAACCGCCGGTTACAACGAAGCCGTCCTTCACGCCTTCCGAGAAGTTGGCTTTGACGCTTTCTGCGGCGCGGGCAGCGGCGCGCCTGACCGGCGAGACAGCGGCTGAACCTGCCGCGCGCCCAACACCGCCGAGACCGGATACAACGCTGGCTGTTCCAGCCTGCCCCATCGAGCCGAGGCTGTAGGCAGTCGAGGCAGCGCCTGCGGCAGCCGCTCCGCTACGTGCAGCGGCGGCTCCACCGGAAAGTGCCGCGGCACCACCACGCAGGACCAGACCAGCCGCCCCGCCGGCTGCCAGCGCCGCACCACCGACGGCAAGGCCCGTGCCAACGGCCGCACCGGCGCCGAGCTGCGGGCCACCGGAAACAAGGCCATTGGCGATACCCGGTCCGAAGATGCCGAGGCCGACGAGAGAAAGCGCGGCCAGCACGATCGCCATGGCATCGTCGATTGTCGGGGTAGCGCCCCCGAAGCCGGCGGTGAACTGGCTGAACAGCGTCGAGCCGATACCGATGATGACGGCGAGAACAAGAACCTTGATGCCGCTGGAGACGACATTCCCTAAAACACGCTCCGCCATGAAGGCGGTCTTGCCCCAGAGACCGAACGGGATGAGGACAAATCCAGCCAGGGTCGTCAGCTTGAATTCGATCAGCGTGACGAACAACTGAATGGCCAAGATAAAGAAGGCCAGCAGGACCAGCGCCCAGGCGAAGAGCAGGCACGCGATCTGGATGAAGTTCTCGAAGAATGCGACCCAGCCCATGAGGTCGGAAATGGATTCGAGCAGCGGCCGGCCCGCATCGAGGCCAACTTGGGCGACCTTTCCGGGGCGCAGGAGATCCGCTACCGAAAAGCCGGTGCCCGACCCTTTGAGGCCGAGACCGGCGAAACTTTCGAAGACAATCCTCGCCAGATTGTTCCAATTGCCGATGAGGTAGGCAAACACGCCGACAAACAGCGTCTTCTTGACTAGGCGCGTGATGATGTCGTCGTCGGCTCCCCAGCTCCAGAACAGGGCGGCGAGCGTTACATCGATAACGATCAGCGTGGTGGCGATGAAGGCGACCTCGCCGCCGAGAAGACCGAAACCGCTGTCGATATAGGAGGTAAAAACACCGAGGAAATTGTCGATGACGCCGCTGCCGCCCATGTGCGTTAGGTCCTTATCAAAGAAAGGAGTGCTTTGATTTTATTGTCGTTTCTGATCTCGTGGGGTGAGAGACCCCTCACGCCGTATGACGCAACATGCGGCGATGAGCAGATGGGTGAGGCGAACCGGGTGCTTCCGGGGAGCCATAAATCAGCAGAACCCATCAAAGTCGGACGGCTGGGAACTTCCGATCCCGCAGCTGGTCCGGCCAGCGAGCTTGCCATGGCGAGGGAAACCGAACCGATGGTGGACGCCCCGGTAGACACTGGAACTCGCCAACTCGGAAGTGGGCGGGTCGATCTGTGGTGTGAACCAAAGATCGGTGGAGCGTTGGTCTGCGCTATGGGTACGCGGACCGAGGGTGCGCAGCGTGCTGCGCACCAGCTTCGATATGGGCTTGCGTGGTATCGAGGCCAGATTCCACACGGGGTAAAGTCGGCGCCTAAAGCAGGCGAGAGATCAGTTGCGGAACCTAAGAACCTTATCGTCGCTTCCGGCAGTTTCCGACCCCGGATGGCTGAAGCGACCAGCGATCGTGACGATAAGGGGCGGAGCCTCCGTAGTAGTCCGAGGGCGGGAAAGCCGTCCACATGGCGAAGGGAGGCAGTGGATACAGCAAGCAGGCAGGAGGTGGATGTATGTCCGACGAGGTGAATATCTCGTTCGTCCTCGACATGCAGCGCAAGCTGTATCGGTGGAGCAACGAAGACCCCGATAAGGTCTTTGTTGATCTGTTCAATCTCGTATGTGACCGCAGAACCCTGCACGAGGCTTGGCGAAGGCTTGCCCGCAACAGCGGCAGCCGGACACCGGGCACGGACGGGATGACGCGGCTCACGGTCGAACAGCGTCCCGGTGGCGCAGCGGCGTTCCTCGAAGAAATCCGAGAGGCGCTCCGCAACGGAACTTACTGCCCTGAACCTGTCAGGCAACGGCTCATCCCGAAGCCCGGCAAGCCGGGGCAGTTCCGGCCACTCGGCATTCCCACGCTGATCGACCGCCTGGTACAGATGGCTTTGAAGCTGATCCTGGAACCCATCTTCGAGGCGGACTTCTACCCGACCTCCTACGGGTTCCGGAAAGGACGGAGCACCCATGATGCTCTGGAGCGAATCCAGAGGTTCCTTCATTCGACGAAGCGCGGACCTTCGGTCTATCACTACGCCATAGAGGGTGACATCAAGGGATGCTTCGACGCCATCGATCACCACGTCATGATGGAGGGCGTGCGGAAACGCATCAGCGACCGCAAGGTGCTGAGGCTGATCCTCGCATTCCTGAAAGCAGGCGTGATGATCGAGGGGACCGTTCGTCACCCCGTAACAGGCTCGCCGCAAGGCGGGATCATCTCGCCGATGCTGTCGAACATCTACCTGACAGCCATCGATGAGCGTTACGGGCGATGGTCTATGCGCCCTCGTGAACCAAGTATAAATGCCGCTGCCCGACGGGTCAGAGACCACAAGAAAGGCAGGCCGGTGTTCTACATGGTGCGATACGCGGACGACTTCGTCGTCCTCGTTGACGGCACGAGGAAGCAGGCAGAATCGGAAAAGCTCGCGCTGGCGGAGTTCCTGAAAACGGAGCTTCGCATGGAGCTGTCGATGGAAAAGACCCGGATCACCGACGTCAGGGAAGGCTTCGATTTCCTCGGCTACCGGGTGGTACAGACGAAGGCGCTCCGCACGGGGCGTCCAGTCGGCAACCTCTTCATACCGAAGGGCAAGCTGAACGACCTGCGCCACAAGATCAAGGTCATGGTGAAGGGCATCCCCACGGGATGTTCTCTCGCCCAAGTCATCAGCAACCTCAATCCGGTCATCATGGGATGGAGGAACTACTACCGATACGCCACATGGGCGCATCGCGAGTTCAGCCACCTTGATCGCTGGATATGGCAGCGCGTGGGGCGCTGGCTGAAAATGAAGCACGGAAAAGCGACGTGGCCGATGCTGCGCCGCCGCTATTATCTCAGCGCCCCGGGGAAACGGCGTCAATGGGCCGACGGGTCCAAACGCCTGCGGTTCCTCGGTGAAGGAGGAACCATGCGTTACCCGCATCAGAGCATAGAGAAAGAGAACGGATGGAATGCGGTACGGAGATTCCGACAACGCGAAAGCGTGCGCGAATACTGGAACGCGTTCCAACGCCTCAGACACGTCTGAGGCCCACCCATAGGCGCGCCAGCGCCCATGCATGGAGAGCCGGATGCTTGGAAACTTGCACGTCCGGTTCGGGAAGAGGGATGGAGAAACTTGTCTCCGAAAGGGGATGGAGCGCTTCATCTCTACTTTCACCGCTCACCGCCCTTCGGTGGTCTGCAGGGTTGCCGGCGCGGATGCTCTCCCCAGGAAGCGGTCGCGGGTTTGCGCCCAGACGCGCAGGCATTCAGCATCGCGCGCGGCGGCCTGCCCAAGCTGCTGGCACCGGCGCTGGCCGAGGCGAAGGGGATCTTCCGGCGCGTCGACCGCTGCCTGGGATCGTATCGATGGCGCGGGGTTCTCTCTTTTTCTGAGCATCTCGGTTGCCGTTGCGGTAATCGCGACAGCGACGAAGACGATGGCGCCCAGCCGGGCCAGCAGTTTGCCGTCCATAGTCTTCCCCTTAGTTGAACATCTTGGCATTGCCTTGCGTGTAGCCGGAGCCCGGCGTCAGGAAGCGCTGGCGCTGCACGCGGCCCTGTTCGGCGGCGGCAGCGCGTTCCGCCTCGGTAAGTGCGGCGGCGCGGCCATTGGCGGCAATCAGCGCCGTCAGGTCGGAGAGCTGCTGCAACTGCAGCGCCAGAAGCTGGTTGCCGGCTTGCGTGGCCTGGAGCGCACCGGTCGCGCTCTGGCTCTGGCCGACCAGTTGCGACATCTCGGTGCGGTTGGTGTCGATATTGCCGACGACGGTGGCCTGCACGCGCATGGCGTGCTGAAGGCCGCCGACACTGTTCTTCCAGCGGTCCTTGGCATCGGCGATAAGCTGTGCGTCGGTGGCCGAAAGCGAGACATTGGTATATTTCGACTGGAACGCCCGGTCGATCTGGCCGACGTCGAACGCGATGTTCTGCGCCTGGGACAGAAGCTGCTGCGTGCGCTGAACGGATTGCTGGATTTGCGGGAGCGAAGAATATGGCAGACTGGCGAGATTGCGCGCCTGATTGATCAGCATCTGCGCTTCGTTTTGCAGGCTGGTGATCTGGTTATTGATCTGCTCTAGAGCGCGGGCGGCGGATAACAGATTCTGCGCATAGTTTGTCGGATCGTAGACGATCCAGGCAGCGAAGGCCGGCGGTGCAAGCACCAGCGAAGCGGGACCAGAGAGAGTGAGAAAGGTCGCGGCAAACAGCGCCGTATGGGAATGACGAGTCTTCATGAGTGAGCCTCCTTGTCGGGCTGGGGAACGAGATTGCTGAGCTCCGGGATGAGGTCGGCAGCCCAATCGATGCCGCGATGACGAAGCCAGGCGGCGAGGAAGCCGTCACGGCCGTGCTCGGCGAAGACGCGGGCGATGGCGGATTGATCGGATTTCGAGGATGCGGCCGTGAGCGCCAGGCCGACTTCGGAAAGGCCCAGTTCGAACAGGCGGTTCCCCCTGCGGGTTTGACAGTAATAGTCCTTTTTCGGCGTGGCGCGGGCGAGGATCTCGATCTGACGGTCGTTCAGCCCAAACCGGCGATAGATGGCGGTGATCTGCGGTTCGATAGCACGCTCGTTCGGTAGCAGCAGCCGCGTCGGGCAGCTTTCGATGATCGCCGGGGCGATGGGCGAATTATCGATGTCCGAGAGGCTTTGCGTGGCGAAGATGACGCTGGCGTTCTTCTTGCGGAGCGTCTTCAGCCATTCGCGGAGCTGGCCGGCGAAAGCTTCGTCATCAAGCGCCAACCAGCCCTCATCAATGATGAGAAGCGTCGGTCTGCCGTCCAGGCGGTCGCCGATGCGATGGAAAAGGTAGGACAGGACCGCTGGGGCGGCCCCGGTGCCGACCAACCCCTCGATCTCGAAAGCTTGCACGGATGCGCTACCCAGATGCTCGGTTTCGGCATCAAGCAACCGGCCATAGGGACCACCGACACAATAAGGCCGGAGAGCCTGCTTCAGATCGTTCGACTGCAGCAACACCGTCAGGCCGGTAATGGTTCGCTCCTCGACGGGTGCCGAGGCGAGCGAGGTCAGCGCCGTCCAGATATGCTCCTTGACATCAGGCGTGATCGCGACGCCTTCGCGCGCCAGGATAGCGACCATCCAGTCGGCTGCCCAGGCGCGCTCGGGCACCTCGTGGATGCGGGCCAGAGGCTGGAGCGAGACGGAAAAGACATCGCCCTCTGTCAGATCACCACCCAGATCATGCCAGTCGCCGCCCATGGCAAGCGCGGCAGCGCGGATCGAGCCTCCAAAATCGAAGGCGAATATCTGGCTCCGCTCATAGCGCCGGAACTGGAGCGCCATGCAGGCGAGCAAGACGCTCTTGCCAGCGCCGGTCGGGCCGACCACCAGCGTGTGCCCGACATCGCCGACATGAAGGGAAAACCGGAACGGGGTCGAGCCTTCGGTCTTGCCGTAAAGCAAGGGTGGGGCTTCGAAGTGCTCGTCCCGTTCCGGCCCCGCCCACACGGCGGAAAGGGGGATCATGTGGGCGAGATTGAGCGTCGAGACGGGAGGTTGCCGCACATTGGCATAAAGATGCCCCGGCAGCGAGCCCAACCACGCGTCGACCGCATTGATGGTTTCAACCATCGCCGTGAAGTCACGGCCCTGGATGATCTTTTCGACAAGCCTTAGTTTTTCATCAGCCAAGCGCGGATCTTGGTCCCAGACGGCGATGGTCGCAGTGACGTAGGCCATCCCGGCATAGTCAGCGCCAAGTTCCTGAAGCGCGAGGTCCGCGTCGGCGGCCTTGTTCGCGGCGTCGGTATCGACGAGGACGGATGCCTCGTTGGTCATCACCTCTTTCAAGATCGCCGCTAAGCTCTTGCGCTTGGCGAACCATTGCCGCCTGATCTTCGTCAGCATCCGGATAGCGTCGGTCTTGTCGAGCAGGATCGCGCGCGTCGACCAGCGATAGGGAAAGGCGAGCCGGTTCAGTTCGTCAAGAATTCCCGGCGTGGTCGCCGTCGGGAAGCCGACAATGGTGAGAATGCGCAGATGCACCGGCCCAAGCCGTGGTTCCAGGCCGCCGGTCAGCGGCTGATCGGCCAGCAGCGCATCCAGATACATCGGAGTCTCGGGCACACGAACACGATGCCGGTTGGTCGAGACGGTCGAATGAAGATAAGTCAGCGTCTCGCTATCGTTGAGCCAATGGCATTCCGGCATGAAGCTATCGAGCAGCGCCAGCATACGGTCGGTGCGATCGATAAAGGCGCGCAGGATTTCATGTGGGACGACGCCGGAGCGTTCGCGGCCCTCATAGAGCCAGCCTTCAGTGCGCGTCGCGTCCTCGGCGGGCGGCAGATAGGTGAAGGTCAGGAAGTAGCTGGAAACGAAATGGCTACCCTGTTCCTCGAAATCGGCCTTGCGTTCGGCATCGAGCAGAGCCGAGGCCGGTTCCGGAAAGAGGCTGTCTGGATAGGTCGCGGCCTCCTCGCGCTGCGCTTCTACGAAGATGGCCCAGCCACTCCCCAATCTGCGGAAGGCATTGTTCAATCGCGCGGCGACGGCGACCAGTTCGGCGGCAACGGCGGATTCCAGATCGGGGCCGCGGAACCGCGCGGTCCTTTGCAGCGATCCGTCCTTGTTTAGAACGACACCCTCGCCAACGAGCGCGGCCCAGGGCAGATAGTCGGCAAGGCGGCTGGCGGTGCGGCGGTATTCGGCAAGGTTCATCATGGCCGCCCCTCAGACCGAAAAATAACCGGGAATGCGCAGGTGTCGGCGACCCACTTCCACCAACAGCGGATCCCGCTTCGCCGCCCAGACCGCCACAAAATGCCCCACCGCCCAAATCGCGAGGCCGACCAGCCAGAGACGGAGGCCAAGGCCTACGGCTCCGGCCAGAGTCCCGTTCATGATGGCGATGCTTCTCGGCGCACCGCCAAGCAGAATGTGCTCAGTGAGCGCACGGTGGACGGTGACGGTGAATCCAGGCACCTCGTCGGCATGTTCCAGAACAGCCGCCATCAGACGAGCGCCCCGCCGCCGAACGAGAAGAAGCTGAGGAAGAAGGAACTCGCCGCGAAAGCGATCGACAGGCCGAAGACGATCTGGATCAGCCGCCTGAAGCCACCGCTCGTGTCGCCGAAGGCGAGCGCCAGCCCGGTGGCGATGATGATGATCACCGCGACGATCTTTGCGACCGGTCCTTCGATGGATTCCAGTATCTGCTGAAGGGGCTCTTCCCATGGCATGTTGGAGCCGGCGGCGTGAGCGGCTGGCGCGAAAGCGAGCAACAGAGCGAGGCCGGATGATGCCGATGCCATATATCGGCAAATGCGCAAGGAGCGATGGATCATGGGAGTTCTCCGGATGTTGGCAGAACAGCGGGCGTGATGCGGTAGTCCCCGTCCGCGCCGATGCCGTCGACACATGCGAGTTCGGCGAGCCGGCGCGAGGCGCCACGTCCCGACAACACGGCGATAAGATTGACGGTCTCGGCGATCAGGGCGCGCGGTACGGTGACGACAGCTTCCTGGATGAGCTGCTCGAGGCGGCGCAGCGCACCAATCGCGCTGCCGGCGTGAATGGTGCCGATGCCGCCGGGATGACCGGTGCCCCACGCTTTCAGAAGGTCCAGCGCTTCAGCGCCCCGCACCTCCCCTATCGGGATGCGGTCAGGTCGCAGGCGCAGCGACGAGCGCACCAGATCGGACAGGGTCGCTACCCCGTCCTTGGTGCGCATGGC
>NZ_QJTF01000022.1 GCF_003217235.1 Paramesorhizobium leguminum
GCGGGCGCCGTCACATCAGGCCGATGCTCTTCATCGCAGCCCTGACCGCCATCCGCGGCAAAAATGATCTGGCCGCGGCATACAAGGCATTCCTCAAAGCCGGGAAGCCAAAGCGCCTCGCTCTTGCAGCCATCATGCGAAAGATCATCATCCGCGCAAACGCCCGCATCCGTGACCAAATCGCTCCCAAACCGCAACTGACTTGATGACGGCAACATGGCTTTTGACACCAGCCCAAACATTTCCGCCTGCAAGACGATGAAGTTTCAGGCGAAGAACCCTCTCTTCCGTCATTCCTGTGCTTGTCACAGGAATCCATGCCTCAACCTATCCATTCACGACAACGGCGCAAAAGGACACCAAGCGATTCCACCAAAAGAGGAAGCTTTCTAGGGCGCGCGATAATCAAAACGAATACGAATAGCTCACGCCCACGGCGGTCGCCCAATCGTCATCGGCGGTTGCGTTGAATGTGGCGCCTTTGGTCTCGCTTTGCGAGCCTTCGGTCAGGTAGGAAAAGGAGACGCCCAGGCCGAATGTGCCGATTTCGGTCTTGTATTCGCTACCCAATCCAACGGTCCAGGTGTCGGTGGCGATGTCGGCTCCGCTTCCCACGCCCTGATCCCAGGTCAGGTTTACGGTTCCCGAAAGTTTCTGGGTAAATTCGTGGCCCACGCCAACCTGGATTGTGTAGCCGTCCTTGTAGTTGAAAGTCTTGATGCTTTGGGCGAGATTCTCGACGTCGTACCGGAAATAAGGCAGGGCGCTCCAGTCCGTCCAGGTCACCGAGCCATAGGCCAGCCAGCCGGGTGCGATACCGGTCTGGGCGGAGAGTTTGACCGATTGCGGCAGGGTTCCGCCGCCGACCGATGGGAGATTGCCGATTATCCCATAGCTGGCCGCGAGCTCCGAAGGCGTGAAGGTGCCCTCCGCATCGTGTTTCACCTGCGAGCGGTACATGAGCTGGAAACGCATGGCGTATTCCGGGATGTCGTAGGCAGCGCCGATCCGGTAGCCGAACCCGCCGTCATCCTCCAGATGAATAGAACCGAACCAGGTATCTTCGTCATATTCGAAAGTCTCGTAGAACAGGCCGCCGATCAGGTGAAGGCCGCCGCGACCGGCATCGAAGCGGACAGCGCAGGTGGCGCCATATTCGTCGGTCGAGAAGCTCAGCTTACTAGTCGGGTTGACGAGCGGCAGACCTTGGCCGGTGGCCGTTTCGGCTTCGGCATACTGCGCTTGTTCGCCATAGGTGGCATCGACGCCGAACGGTTGCGTATAGGTCAGCGCGCAAGTGACGGGCGATGACCCAAGCTTTGCCTTGAGCGCGACGCCCGGCACCCAGAACGTATCCGAATAGGCGCTATCGGAGCTTGAGCGTCCGTTCAGCGTGGAATAGGTGCGGCGGGGCGAGACATATGCGCCGCCGGAACGGATCGCGTAGTTTCCTTCCATGAAGAGGATGTCGGTGTCGGCTTCGCCTCGGGTGAACCCTCCCGCAAGCGCGGTCGAGGATGCGAGCGATAACGCGCCAGCCAACACTGCAAGCGCAAACCGCGCCTTTCCGGCCTCAATATTCGTGTTCATTTTGTCCCCTCGTTTTTTATGTAGTGTAAAGCTTCCGGCAGTTTCGACGGCGCTCTTCAGAAACTCCTATTCTTCCCACTTGCGACGATAGATTTGACCTTGCTTTCAGCAAGGGAAAATGGGGTCACATTGGTGTCATATGCGGCCAAGCTTTGCAGGCGAACAGGCGCTGCCTCACCCCCGCATCATGAAACGCGCCAGCAGCGCGGCGATGCGTCCATAGGGCGGCATGGCGAGGCGGGCGGGATTGAAGATGCGCACCTTGGCAATGCCGCGCGCGTGGGAAAACCGCTTGAACCCTTCATGGCCGTGATAGGCGCCGATGCCGCTTGGGCCTATGCCGCCGAAGGGGAGATCGTTCTGTGCGATATGGAGAAGCGTGCCGTTGACGGTCACGTTGCCGGAAATCGTGTTGCGGAGGGCTTTTTCCTCAATGGCTTTGTCACAGGTGAAAAGATAGAGCGCCAGCGGGCGCGGCCGTTCGCGGATGAATTTGAGCGCTGCGTCGAAATCATCATAGGGAATGAGTGGCAGGACCGGCCCGAAGATTTCCTCTTCCATCAACAGGCAATCGGCTGGCGGGTCGATAACCAGCGTAGGCGGAATGTGGACGCCCTTGGCGGGCAGCGCGATGCCGGCGCTCATGAGTTTGACGCCGCGCGCCCGGCATTCCCCGATCCCGCGCATGAGCCGGTCATGGGCGCGCTCCCCGACAAGGCTTGTGTAGTGCGTCTCGCCGGACTGCCGCGGATAAAAGGTTTCGGCTGTTGCGATGAAGGCGGCGGCGAATGTTTCGAGCTTGCTTCTCTCGATCAGCACATAGTCGGGCGCGATACAGGTCTGGCCGGCATTCATCAGCTTGCCGAACGCGATGTCCCGCGCGGCTTGTGCCACTGGATAATCCGGCGCGATGATGGCCGGTGATTTGCCGCCAAGCTCCAGCGTCAGCGGCGTGAGGTTTTCCGCCGCCGCCGCCATGACCTTGCGCGCGACGGCGGTCGAGCCGGTGAAGATCAGATGATCGAAAGGCAGGGCGGAAAAGGCCTCTGCGGTCTCCACTCCGCCCTCGGTGACGGCAACTTCTTCCGGCTTGAAATAGGTGCCGGCAAGCCGGGCGAGAAGCGCCGAGGTCACGGGGAGCAGTTCCGAGGGCTTGATCATCGCCCGGTTTCCCGCAGCCAGAATGTCGATGAGCGGCCCAAGCGCCAATAGAAGCGGATAGTTCCACGGCACCATGATGCCGATCACGCCGAGTGGCTGATATTGAACCCAGTTTGAAAATTGGAGAAACTCCAGCGACCGGCTCCGGCGCTCAGGCTTCATCCAGCGGCGCAGACGCGCTCGCGTATGGCGGAGCGCGCCCATGAGCGGCGCGATTTCGAGCTGTATCGTTTCATGGTGCGATCTATGCCCGAAATCGCGCGAAACCGCCTCGCAAAGGGCGGCCTGGTTTTCCTTCAGCAATCTGCCGATGCGGTTCAGCCGGTCGCGGCGCACTTCCAGCGATGGATGCATTTCCTCATCGAATGCTTCGCGCTGTCGTTTCAGCATGAACCTAAGGGGGTCGATATCTGACAAAGGTCACTCCGCTGTTTTGACAGCCTCTATCGCGGGAAGGATGCGGTGCAGATGGCCGAAGATCATCACACCGCAGATCGCCGCGATGGCGAGCGGCAGGAGGCAACCCCACGCGAAGGCGCTGGCGCCCGCCGCCGCGAAGACTGGTCCGGCGAGCGCCGTCCCGACCGTGGCGCCCACGATGGCGACGACCAGCGTGCGAGACATCAGTGACCCGTCCGGGTCGTTCTCGGTCAAAATGCCGGTGACGAACGGCGTCACGGCATAGAAGCCCATGTTCACGAAAACCTGCGCCGCGACGAAGACCGGCGGCGTCAACCGGTTGAACAGGAAATAGATCGAGGCGGCCATGATCAGGAAGCCCGCAAGGACGGCGGGCAGCCGCTTGGCCTTGTCACGCGTGAAGGAAGGTATGACCGCGCCCGCGAAACCCGCCAATGACGAGACGGCGAGGTAGAAGCCGACCTCACCGTTGCTCAAGCCCACTCGCTCGCCGACATAGCCGCAGACCGCCCATTGCGCCGCCTGCACCGCGTAAACAAGAAAGACGACGACCATCGCCAGCAGCATCTTGCTGCGATCGAGTCTGGAATGATGAGTGGCCACGGTCAGGGAAGGCGAGCGCCGGGTGACGAAGAGCAGAAGCGGGGCCATGACGGCGGCAAACGCGGCCAGCATGAGGAAGACAGGCGCGTCCGCTTCCGGCTGAGGCATCAGCGACACCACGAAAAGCAGGACCCCCATCGCGGAGCCGCCGACGAGGCAGAGCGCGCCCCAAAGCCGCTCGGCATTCGCGCGTGAAGCGAGACTCATCGCAACAAGGCTGAACACCGCGCCTTCGCCAAGGCCGGTGGCAAAGCGGGCGCCGGCGAGGAGCAAGGGGGCGTGAAGCGTGAAACTCACGGCTTCGCCGGCCACGACCGCGACGAGGCCGCCGATGGCGACCGCCTTCCAGGATTTCAGCGCCAGTTTCGGCAGAAACAGCCCATAAAGCGCGATGCCGGCCAGCTCCGCGCTGGCGACCAGCGTCGCCATTCCCTCATCATAGCCTGCAAGCTTGCTTATCGACAGCACGACGACGGGCATGACCATCGTGCCGTTCAGCGCCACCGCATAGGCGGCGCTCAAGCCGAGTATCCACAAAAGCATCGCCGTTCCCTTATTCTTATCTCGAAGAATAGAAGGCAGGCCTTTTCCGGCCAAGGGAGTTTGGGGCCTCTGTGGTGTCCTATCCGGCCAATTCGTGGCGTAATGCTGCATTTGATGGTTGCCAGGCAGGTGTGTTTGTATTCTCATTCAGACCATAGGCAGCCGCATTGTCTGGCTGCGGGACGAAGGGGAAAATCGTCTTGGGGAAGGATATGAATCTTGGGGGGAGAATATGAATATAGTCGATGCGCGCTACGTCACCGCCAATATTCCGGTATTTCTTATTCGCAGCCTCATCGCGACGCTTGGTGAGATCGGTCTGGATGCCTCGCGGCTGACCGCCGGTCTCGGCATGGAAAAGGAAGATCTCGCCGATCCCGCCTGTCAGGTCTCCTTTCGCCAAGGCCGCGAAGCAATTCTTCGCGGCCTGAAAATGGCGAAGGGCAGGGCGCTGGGGCTGGAGACCGGAATGCGCGAAAAGATAACATCCGTCGGTCTGGTCGGCTATGCGATGCTGACGGCGGGTACGGTCGGTGATGCGGTCAAGCTAGGCCTCGATCTTCAGAAGGATACGGGCAGCATGCTCGAATTCGACACGAGGATCGGCGCGGAAGAAATCGCTGTCACCGCGGCGAGCCGGTTCCACGATTCCGAGATCCACGTGTTTCTGGTGGAGGAAGCATTCGCGAGCTTCATGGGGATAGCCACTAGCCTTGCCTGCGATGGTTTCAAGCCGTTGCGGATCGATCTAGCCTATCCGGCGCCCGCGCATGCGGAGGCTTACCAAAGGGTCTTCGGCTGTCCGGTGCGGTTCGGCCAGATGGAGAGCGTCTTCGTTTTTGATCCCGCCTGGTACAAGCGTCCGCTGGCGACCGCTGATCCCTTCACCCATCGCCAACTGATAGAGTTCCTGGCCTATAACCGGGCCCGCCGCCGCGAGGCCGCGGAAATCATCGAGTCCGTCGAAAGGGTGCTCCGTCAGAAGCTCGACAGCCGCAATCATATTTCCAAGGTGGCGCGTGCGCTCGGTATGAGTGAGCGGACACTCCGCCGCAGGCTGGCGGAAAGCGGGGTGTCCTTCCAGTCGATCCTAGACGGCCTCAGGAAAAACCGCGCGCTCGAGCTTCTGTCCAATCAGAACATGCCGGTCGACCAAATCGCATTCGCCGTCGGCTTTTCGGACCCCCATAATTTCCGCCGCGCCTTCCGCCGGTGGACAGGCGCGACGCCCGGCGCGCTGCGGGCTCACTTATCCCTTTGACCGGATAAGACCCCTAAAAGGGCAGCTTTGCGCTACGCAGAAGATGCGGGGCTCACTATCGTCGGCACATGACCAAAGCCGACCAATATATCCTGGCGATCGATCTTGGCACCAGCGGCTGCAAGGTCGGGCTGGTTTCGATCACCGGCAAGGTGGTTGCCTGGGGGTTCCGGCCGGTTCCCTTGATCGTGGTGGATGAAATCGGCGCTGAGCAAGACCCGGCGCAATGGTGGGATGCATTCATCGAGGCGGCGCGGGATGTGCTCGCTCAGAATGCCGTCCCGCGCGAAAACATCGTCGCGGTCTGCTCGTCGGCCCAGGGTGAAGGAACGATCGCCGTCGACCGCGATGGCAAGGCGTTGATGAACGCGATCATCTGGCTCGACATGCGCGGGGCGCGCTACTTGAAAAAGGAAATGCGCGGCCTGCTGAACGTCGCGGGTTACGATCCGATCAAGCTGCAAAAATGGCTGAGGCTGTGCGGCGGCGCGCCGGCCTTGTCCGGCAAAGACCCTGCCGGCCATATGCTGCTGATCCGCGACGCCTTTCCTGATATCTACGAGAAGACCTATAAATTCCTCAATGTCCTGGATTTTCTCAACTTGCGGCTTACCGGCCGCTTCTGCGCCACGCAGGATTCGATCCTGACCTCCTGGGTTACCGACAACCGTGACGTCGACAATATCCGCTATGACGACGGGCTGATTGGCTTAGGCGGCATCGACAAGGCAAAATTTCCGGAGCTGGCGCGCTGTACGGATATCGTGGGAACCCTGCTTCCTTCCGTCGCCGAATCCTTAGGCCTTTCGCCGAAGACGCCCGTTGTGGCCGGCGCCATCGATAATTCGGCGGCGGCTATTGGCGCCGGTACGCTTGGGGACTATGACACCCATCTCTACATGGGGTCGTCCTCCTGGATCGCCGCGCATGTACCCTTCAAGAAGACGCACGTTCTAAATCAGATCACATCCGTTCCTTGCCCGGTTCCGTCGAAATATCTGATGATGGCGATGCAATCGAGCGGAGCCAGCAACATCGCCTTCCTCAAGGATCGCATCGTCTTCCACGATGACGGCCTGACCCGCTCGGAACCGACACCCGACACTTACCGGATACTCGATGAAATCGCGGCGCGCACCGCAGCGGGCGCCGGCGGCATGATGTATCTGCCCTGGCTCTTCGGGGAGCGATGCCCGGTGGACGACCCCACGCTTCGAGCGGGTATTTTCAACATGAGCATAGGGCATAACAGGGAGACACTGGTGCGGGCCGTATTCGAGGGCGTTGCGCTCAACACGCGCTGGATGATGAAACCGGTGAGCAAATTTCTTGGCCGTAAGCCGGACGAGATCACCATGATCGGCGGCGGTGCGATGTCGGGCGCCTGGTGCCAGATATTCGCCGATGTGCTGGGGGTGTGCATCCGCCAGCCGCATGAGCCGATGAAGGCGAATGCGCGCGGCGCCGCTTTTATCGGCGCCGCCGGTCTCGGCCTCATCCGCATCGAGGATGCCGCAAATCTCGTGACGATCGATAAGGTCTACGAGCCGGCGGCAGCCCAGTGCGCGCTTTATGATGAGCGCTTCGCCATTTTCACCGAATTCCACCGGCGGCTCGCGCCGCTTTACAAACGTCTGAATGGTGCGAAGGGCAGCGCGCATGGCTAGGTTCATGATCGAGCGGCAGGAGATTGCCGATACCTGTCGTACTCTCGCGGACAATGGCTATCTCGCCGGAACCGGCGGCAATATCGGCGTTCGCGTCGATGACCGGCTGATGGCCGTGACGCCATCCGCCACGGACTATTCATCCATGCGGGCGGAAGATGTGGTGATCCTCGATATCGAAACCCTCGTTGTGGTGGAAGGCGACAAGGCCCCGACCATCGAGAAGGGCCTGCATGCGCGGATGCTTGGCTTTCATCGTAACCGCAAAGCCAGCGTCCATACGCATCAGCCGATTGCAAGCGCCGTGGCGCTGCTGCATGAGAAGCTGAATTGGCAACTAGACCCATCCGCCGGTTGCCCCTCACCCTTACCCTCTCCCCGTAAGAACGGGGAGAGGGGGACGTCCGCGCTTTCGCCAATTTCTTTGCCAGGAGATGACGAACACGGAAAAGCGGCAACATCGATGCCCCCCTCTCCCCGCGCGCGGGGAGAGGGTAAGGGTGAGGGGCAATCGGGCATCGCGGCGCTCGGCTCCCATGTCGCGCGCGTCCCTTACCGGCCATCCGGCACGGGAATGCTGGTCAAGGCTCTCGCCAACGCGCTGCGGCCGGATGTTTTTGCTTATCTTCTCGCAAGCCACGGCATCATCTGCGCCGGAACCGACCTCAAGACCGCGACCGGGATGATTCGCGAGATCGAAGCCAGCGCCGCCGCTTATCTGCGTGGCCGCATCTTGAAAAACATCAATCTCGACAGCCAATTACAGGCGTTCATCATGGACGCGCTGGAGAAGGCTTAAGACCAATGGAGCCTGAAATGAACATGGCCGCCCGTACGCCGGAACCCGCCTACGCCATCAGCGCCTGGCCTGATAACAAGGACCTGATGGATCGGTTGAACGCGCTGCTCAAGCAGCCTCCGCGCGGCATTTCCAGGGCGAACATGCCTGGTGTGCTCGATTATTTCGACCGGAAATGTCCTACTTCCAAGGAATGGGCCACGCGGGCGGCGGAAGTCATCCCCGGCGGCGTCCAGCATAACCTTGCCTTCAATTATCCTTTCCCGATTGCCGCCGCCAAGGTGGATGGCCCCTATATCTGGGACGTCGACGGCAACCGCTATACCGACTTTCTGCAAGCGGGCGGCCCGACGCTTCTGGGTTCCAACTATCTTCCCGTGCGCGAAAAAGTGCACCGGGTCATCGATGAATGCGGTGCGGTCACCGGCCTCACCCATGAATATGAGTTCAAGCTCGCAGAAATCATCCGCCAATATATGCCAGGCATAGAGATGTTCCGCATGCTGGGGTCCGGCACCGAAGCCTGCATGGGGGCGATCCGTCTTGCCCGCGCCTACACGGGCAAAAAGTGGGTGGTCAAGGTCGGCGGCGATTATCACGGCTGGAGCGACCAGATGGTCTACGGCATGCGCGTGCCGGGCACCGGGCGACGCGAGGCCACGGGTATTCCGAAAGGCGTCACCGCCTATACGCAAGAAGTTTTCCCCAACGAACTTGCCACGCTGCGGCGCAAGCTGATGCTGAACCGCATCCGCGGCGGCACCGCCGCCGTCATAGTCGAACCGCTCGGACCGGAAAGCGGTACGCGGCCCGTCACGCCTGAATATAACCGCGAGGTCCGCAAGCTCTGCGATGAATTCGGTGCGCTGCTGATCTTCGACGAGGTGGTCACCGGTTTCCGCGTGGGCATGGGAGGCGCGCAAGGCTATTTCAACGTGAGCCCCGATATAACCGTATTTGGCAAGTGCCTGACCGGCGGCTATCTGATGGCGGGCGGCATCGGCGGGCGCAAGGAAATCATGATGACGCTGGTGGGCGGCATCGGCACGACCAAGAAGCGCGCCTTCGTCGGCGGCACGCTTTCCGCCAATCCCTTGTCCTGCGTCGCCGGGTATCATGCCATCGAAGAGATGGCGCGCACCAACGCGCCTGTTATCGCAGGGCGCGCAGGCGACAGGCTCGCCAAGGGGCTGAAGGAAATCCTCGACCGGCTGGGCCTGCCCTATGTGGTCTATAACATGGGCTCGATCGTCCATCTGCAGACCTCAGCGGTGCTGCTGATGAGCATGCGCAACCCGATCAAGGTTATGCGCGAGGCCAATGCGCGCAAGCATCTGATGGAGGAAATGGGCGCGGCCTACATGGCCCACGGCATCCTGACGCTGGCCGGTAGCCGCATCTATACGAGCATGGCCGATACGGACGACGTCATCGACGACGCTCTCGACCGTTTCGAAACCGTTTTCCGGCTGGTGTGATGCTGACCAAGGTGGACAACGCCCAAATCGAGACGGCTCTAGGCGAGGCGGCGGCGAGGCTCGCCAGCAAGGGGCTTTTAGTGCCGGGCGATACGCTTTCCCAACGCATCCCCGAACAGGATGCATTTGTCAGTGTCCAGATCAGCGCGACGCGGGATGTCACCCCAGTCTTCGAGTGGGCGCGACTTTCCGCCCCGCGCCAGGGATTGCACCATCGGATATATTCGGCGCGACCCGATGTTGGCGCGATTGCCACCGGCGCGCTTCCGTGGACTTCACGGCTTGCGCGCCTTGATCTGTCCATGCCGGCGGTGTTCGACGAGCAGGTCCGGCATCTGGGTATCGAAGCGAAACGGGTGAACGTGCGGTCGATGGAGAGGCTGATGGAAGCCCTCTCAAATGGCGCTAATGCCTATTGCCTCGATGAGATGGCGCTCTGTTTCGGCATGAACCTCGAACGCCTGCTGATGAATGTGGAAATCCTCGAAAAATGCGCCGAGAGTTTCATTCTCGCGCAAGCCGCCAGGGACAAGGTCAAGCGCATTCCGTGGCTCATCAGGTTTATCGCCAATGGTCGCTTGAAGAAGGACCAAAGGGATGCCGCTGCACGGCATCTTCGCGGCGAGCGGTCGATCATGAAGGCCGGATACTGACTATTGCTGAACGGACTATCGGATACATGGATTGCACCCCTCCGCGAAGATATATTCGCAAAGCGTGACAAGGGGCTTCTTGGCCACGGAAATCTTCGCTAAACAGCTGAGCGGGGAGGCGGATAGGCATGTTCCGTTTTATTCATTCAAGCGATCTGCATCTTGGAAAGCGCTTTGGCAATTTTTCCGGTGATCTACCCAGCCGGTTGCGTGAAGCCCGGCATATGGTCATCGGGCGGCTTGCGAGCCAAGCGCGGGAACAGGGCGCGCTGACCGTCCTGCTCGCGGGCGATACGTTCGATACCGAGACGCCTGCGCCCGATGTCCGCCGGCAGGCGCTCGTGGAGATGGCGCATCATGCGCCAATCCGGTGGGTGATCCTGCCCGGCAATCATGATTCCCTGCAGGCGACCCAGCTCTGGACGATGCTGAAAGCAGACGCGCCGGAGAATGTCATTGTGCTGGACGAGCCCCGGCCGCTCGAACTGGCGGCTGATGTCGTGCTGCTGCCTGCGCCATGCACAACCCGGCGACCCGGCCGCGATCTGACCGAATGGATGGACGGCGAAGCGACGCCTGAAGGAGCCGTCCGCATCGGGCTTGCTCATGGCGCGATCCGGAGTTTTTCCGAGGAAGGAAACGCATCCGAAATCATTGCGCCCGATCGGGCGAGGCGGGCGGGCCTCGACTATCTCGCGCTGGGCGATTGGCATGGCGCGGTCGAAGTCGATCCGCGCACGCGCTACAGCGGAACGCCCGAACCAGACCGGTTCAAGCACGATCGGCCTGGGAGTGCTTTGCTTGTGAACATCCCCGGTCCCTCCGCCCTGCCGGAGGTCACTTCGCTGGAGATGGCCGGCTTCGCCTGGCGAACGCTGGATTTGCATCTGCTCGATAGCGATGATCCCGTACCGGCGCTGGAAGCACTGTTGCCTGGGCCGAGGCAGCGCCGACAGACGCTCGCCCGCGTGGTGGCAACCGGACGCAGCCGATTGCCGTTGCGTACGGCTTTGGCGGGAGCGGTCACAAGAGCCGCGCCGGATTTTGCATTCCTGGAACTCGATGAGACAAATCTGGCGACGGAATGCGAGGGGGAAGACCTCGACATGATCGATCGCGGCGGGGCATTGCGTGAGGCAGCCAACATGCTGCTTGCCGAGGCTGGGGATGAGAGCCGCTCCGCCGTTGACCGTGAAATCGCGCGCGCCGCACTCGCTCGCCTCTATTCTTACGCGCAGGAGTCCCATGGGCAAGAGGGCGCATCATGAAGATCACAGCGCTGCGTCTGTTCAATGTGAAGCGCTTCGCCGGCCGCGGGGTTGCGATCGAAGGGATCGGTGACGGCGTCAACGTGCTTTGCGCCGTCAACGAGTTCGGCAAATCGACCAGCTTCGAGGCGCTCCACGCGCTGTTCTTCCAGCGGCATTCGGGCAAGTCCGGGGCAGTCACCAAGCTACGGCCCTATAGCGGTGGAAGCCCGCTGGTGGAGGCGGATATTGCGACTGTGGAAGGCCGTTTTCGCATCGCCAAACAATATTATAGCGGCGGATGGGCGCGGGTAACCGATATCGCTTCTGGACGGCTTTTGGCTCAGGCGGATGAAGCGGAGAATTTCATTGCCGGTCTGATCAAGGGCGGCACGGCGGGGCCGGCCGGCTTGCTATGGGTCAGGCAAGGCATCACGGGCATCGAAAAGCAGAGCGATTCCGAAGAAAAAGACGAGAAGGTGCGCCGAAGCCTTGTCGAATCCGTCCAGGGTGAGGTGGAGGCCGTCACCGGCGGGCGGCGCATGGCTGATATTATTGATGCCGTGACCGACGAACTTGGAAAACTGATTACAACGAGGGGGCCGAAAATCGGCGGTCGTTACGCCTCCGCAGTCGAGGAGCACGACAGGCTCGTCGCCGAAGAACAGAAGCTTTCCGGCGAAGTTGCCGCCTTGCGCGAGGCGCTGGACAAACGGGCGCTGGCGACGAAGCGGCTCGCCGAACTGGGCAGGGAGGACGACAGACAGGAGCGGCGCAACGCGATCGAGGCGGCGCAGTTGGCGTTTGATGCGGCAAAGGCGCGGAGCGGGATGCTCAAGACCGCGGAAACCGAACTGAAATTCGTTCGAGAACGTCGGGATAGCGTCGGGGGGGACCTTGCGAATTTCCGGGATGCCCTGGAAAAAGCGGAACAGCTGAAGGGGCGGCTTCGCGATGCCGAGCAGCATCGCAACGAAGCCATCGACAAGCGCCGGGTCACCGCGGATGCAATCGAGAAGGCACGGGCGGATGCGGCGGCGGCTGAGACCGAGGAGCAGGAGATGCGTGACCTGTTCACCCGCCTGGACGCAGCGTTGAAGGCAAAGGAAAAAGCGGATCAACTGGCCGACTTGAAGGAACGGCTGAGGGAGGCGGAAGCCACCCGCCGGACGCTCGAAGAGGGCGAAGCGAAGCTCGCGCTCTTGGAGATAAAGCCTGGTGACATTGACGCGCTCCAGGAAATCGAGCTGGAAATCGCGACACTGCGCGCGGTCGAAGCCGCGGCGCGCCCCTCGGTTGCCATTGCCTATGACAACGATGCATCGGTTCGCGTAACAGTGGACGGTACCCCGCTGATGGATGGCGAAGAGCGCGGCTTTGACGGACAGGCGCGGCTTGTCGTGCCGGGTGTCGGCACAATCACGCTGCGGTCAAACCGTGCGGCTCGTAGTGATGGCCGCCTGGAGCAGGGTGAAGAGAAGCGGCGCGGGCTGCTTGACGCGATGGGCGTCGCAGACCTTGCCGCCGCGCGGGAGCGGCAGATGCGCGCGCAGCAGATGGATGGGGATCTTCGTGTATTGCGAGACCGGTTGTCCCTGCTTGCGCCGAAGGGGTTGCCTACGCTGCGGGCGGAGGTCGAAGCGCATAGTGTGACCGGCGCCGAGATTCCCGAAATGAGCGAAGACCCGGCGCAAGTCCGAGCGGCGCATGCTGAGACGGAGGAACGGCGAAAGGCTGCGCGGCTGGCTCTACGTGAAGTGGAGCCCATGCAGAAGGGCGCTGACGAAGCCTTTATTGCAGCTGAAACAGCGTTGGCTTCGCTGAAGGGCGAACAGGCGCAGGTCAATGCAATTCTTGGTCCGCAGGAGGAGCGCGGCGAGCGCGAGCGCGTTTTGGCGAACGCGCTGGAGGATTTGAGCCGTCAACTCGCCGGGGCAGAGGAGGCGGTAGAGACGTTGCGGGCTGCGGCAGTCGATCTGGATTCCGCCGAGGCGCGGTTGAGGCGTGCCCGTTCCGTCGAGGAAACCGTCGAGAAAGAGATCAATAAGCTGCGCGAGGATGTTGCGGGGCTGAACGGGAAAATTGTGGCTCGATCCGATGAGGCGGTGGAAGAGAAATGGCGCGAGGCCGGCGAGGCGCTCGTGACCGCAAAGGCTCGCGTGGCCGCGTTCGAGAAGGAAGTCGCGGTCTCGCAGCGGCTGTTGGCGGCTCTGGAGAGTGCCCGATCCGAGGCTCGCGAGACTTATCTCAAGCCCGTCATGGCTGAGCTTAGGCCGCTTCTCGGGTTGCTGTTCGATGACGTATCCATCACTTTTGACGACAAGACTCTTCTGCCCCACAAGATTTTGCGCAATGGCCAGGAAGAAGATGTCGATCGCCTGAGCGGCGGTATGCGGGAGCAATTGTCGGTGCTGACGCGGCTAGCCTTCGCGCGGCTGCTCGCCCGCGATGGCCGGCCGGCGCCGGTCATTCTCGACGATGCCCTCGTTTATTCGGATGACGACCGCATCGAGAAGATGTTCGATGCGCTCCACCGGCAATCGAAGGATCAACAGATCATCGTCTTCTCCTGCCGCCAGCGCGCGTTCCAGAAGCTCGGCGGCACCGTTCTCCGGATGACGGATTGGCAACCGTAGGAAATCCGATCCGGGCGATGGATTGACACGCCTCGATATCGTCATGCTCGCGCAATGTTTCGTAACAAAACTTCGCGTCGAGCCTGTCGTTGCCTCTGGTACGCCTGAAGCTCCCATTTACGGCTTCAGGTTCCATGCCCCATGTCCACGATCATACCAAATTCCATCCAGATCCAGCGCATGGGGGAAGAGGCGCTCCCGGCCTTCCTTGTGCGCGGGGACCCGCTTGTTTCGATCATTGTTCCCACGCTGAACGAAGCGGAGAATATCGACCCTCTGCTTGCCGCCATTTTCGATGAGGCCATTTATGGCTTCGAATTCGAAATTCTCATTGCGGACGGCGGCTCGACGGACGGCACCGTCGAGCGGGTAAACGATTGGGAAAAAAGGGCCGATGTCCGCCTTGTCGCGGGTGGAGGCTCCCGTGGTCTCGCCGGTGATGTGCTGGCGGCTGCCAGAGTTGCTCGCTCCGATGTCGTCGTCGTCATGGATGCGGATTTCAGCCACGCGCCGTCCAGCATCCATGCGCTCGTCCAGCCCGTGCTCAACGGGGAAGCCGACATGGTCGTGGGCAGCCGTTACGTGCCCGGCGGTGCGACGCCCGGCTGGCCTTTGCCACGGCGCATGCTCTCGCGGCTCGGCGGCCTCATTGCCTGGCCGTTGACCGAGATCAAGGATCCGATGTCCGGCTTCTTCGCCGTGCGCCGCGAGCGGTTGCTGGCCGTCGACCCGGAGGCGGCGGGGTTCAAGATCGCATTGGAGGTCATGGCCCATGGCGGCGGGGCGCTTGACGTCATCGAGGTGCCGATCAGCTTTCCGGATCGGGTCCATGGCGAATCCAAGATCGGCAAGGCGCAAATGGTGGCCTATTTACGCCGCCTTCTGGTGCTGGGCGGCGGGGCGATATCGGCTGGCGGCGCGGCCCGCTTCGCGGCGGTCGGCTTCATCGGCATGTTTGTCGATCTTCTCGTGTTTCAGGCCCTGATCGCCGTCGGAGCAGGGCTTGTTGCCGCGCATGTGTTGAGCTTCTGCGTCGCCACCGTTTCGAACTATTGCCTGAACTCACGCTGGGCTTTCGCAGGGTGGAAGGCGAGCGGGGAGCGCGCAAGCGAAGTCTACTTGCGCTATCTGGTAATATGCCTCCTTGCGCTCGCCATGCGGGGCAGCGTGCTGGCAGGCGCATCGCGCTTGTTCGATATGCCGGCGCAATGGGCCATAATCTTCGCCATCGGCGCGGCGGCTGTCGTCAGCTACCTCGGCTCGGCGTTCTTTGTATTTCCTTCGGTCAATCCGCGTGTGCCATACGATATACGCTGGCGCGTTGCCGCCATTGGTGTGGTCGGCTATGCCGTCCTGCTGCGCTTCCTGTTTATCGGCGTCATCGACGTGATCCCGCAGGAGGCCTATTACTGGAACTATTCCCAGCATCTCGATATCGGCTATCTCGACCATCCGCCCATGGTGGCATGGCTGATCCGGGCCGGTACCAGCATATTCGGCAATAATGAGTTCGGCGTGCGCATCGCCGCCCTGGCGTGCTGGTTCGCAACCGCATTCTTTACGTTTAGCCTCTCGCGGCGGCTGTTCGGCAAGTCGGTTGCCTTTGTCAGCTTGCTGCTGGTCGCTGCCATGCCGTTCTATTTCGGCATCGGCCTCTTGATGACGCCAGATGCGCCGCTGACAGCGGCATGGGCCGGTTCGCTCTATTTCCTGGAGCGGGCGCTGCTCGGCGGCCAACGTCGCGCCTGGTGGGGGGCAGGCATCTTCATCGGCCTCGGTATGCTCTCTAAATATACCATCGCCCTGCTAGGCCCGGCGACGCTGATATTCATGCTGGTTGATGTCCGGGCGCGGGGCTGGCTGAAGCGGCCGGAACCCTATCTTGCGGCGGCGCTGGCGCTCCTCGTCTTCTCGCCGGTTATCTACTGGAACATCGAGAATGGCCTGGCGTCTTTCGCTTTCCAGAGCACCGGCCGCATGGCGGACAAATTCCGGTTCGCTTTGCCTTCGCTTATTTTGAATGCAACGGTACTGCTTACGCCTCCGGGGTTGGTGGCGGCGATCATCGCGCTTTGGCACCGGCACAGCCTGACGAGCAGGGCGCCGCGACACTCCGCGCTCCGTCGTCTTACGTTGTTCATGACAATCTTTACGCTGGCGCCGCTTTCGGTCTTCATGGGCTTCAGCCTGCTTTATTCCACGAAGCTCAATTGGACCGGCCCGCTTTGGCTGGCGGCGCTGCCGGCGGTTTCCATGATGATGCTCGCCATTGCGGAGGCCTCATCCAACTTCGCGCTGAGGATGCGGCGGGTCTGGGTGTCGACGGTGGCAATCGCGCTGGTCTTTTACGGAGTCGGATTGAACTATCTGGTGTTGGGTTTGCCAGGTGTGGACTACGCTGTGAAATTGCCGAACCTGCCGGTGGCGTGGAGCGAATTCGGGCGCGAGGCGGCGAGCATCCAGCGCGATGTCAGGCAGGATACCGGCGCGGAGCCGATCATGATCGCGCTTGATAAATACAATCTGGCGAGCGAGCTAGCCTTCTACGGCGGGATTGACGGGAACGGGGTATCCAGTTCGGTCGGGCGGGGTGTCCTCGGAGAGGATAGTCTCATGTATGATTACTGGTTCAAGCCGGAAGCATTTGAGGGACGTCCAGCCATCTTGCTGGCATCCAAGCGCGGTCAGATTGAGAATCCTGACCTCGCCGGTCATTTCAGCACTTTGAGCGAGCCGATGGAGCGGGTGGTTCTCAAGGACGGGAAGTTGGCCGGGCGGTTCTATTACCGTATCGGATATGACTTTCAAGCCAAATGACCACGTCATCTCCATGCAATCCTGACACTGCAACATTTCTTTAAATGACGAAACAGCTCAGGCGTTCGTCATCGATACAGTGTGGCCTGACATTCGAGGGCTCTCTGTCCTCCGGTTCAAGCAAAGGTCGCTCCATGACGGCATCGTCTCTTCTGTTTCCCTCGCTCCGGCGCAACGTCACGCTTGCCGTGACGGCAGCGTCCCTCGTCTATGCCGTACCGATAGCGGCGGCCTCCGAGGCGCAGATGCCGGTTACGGCATTGATTACCAAGAAAAGCGCTGTCACGGAGCGGATATCGGTGGTTGGAACGCTTGCCGCCCGCGAGGAGGTCCAGGTCCATCCTTTTGTCGTGGGCAAGGAAATCAGGCAGATCCTCGTGGAGGCCGGACAATCTGTTGAAAAGGGCCAGCCACTCGCGCTGCTCGATACGACGGAAGCAATGATGCTGCTGGACAAGAACGCGGTGAGCCTGCTCCGCGCCAAGGCCGCCGTCGCGGTCGAAAGCAGCAAGGTGGATGTGGCGCTGGTGAATGAGGCGGAGGCGCTCAAGAAGCTGGAGCGAAGCCGCTTGCTTCAGCCGAAAGGGATTATCGCGGATCATGTCCTCGATGAACATCAGAATGCGCATGCCCGTGCCGTGGCGGAATTGCGGTTGGCGCGCCAATCGCTGGAGCTTGCGACGGCTGAAGAACAGCTGATCGCCCGCGAACGGCAGGAGATCGAACTGACGGTTGAGCGAAGCACCTTGCGGGCTCCCGCCGCCGGCAAGCTGTTGAGCCGGAGCGCTCGCATCGGCGCGATGACATCAAGCTCCGCGGAGCCGCTTTTCCTCATCGCCGGCGATGATGACATAGAGTTTGTCGCGCAGGTGACCGAGACAAGCTTCGTGCGTCTTCGTGAAGGCATGCGTTCCGAAATTGTCCTGCCGGGGCGTGATCGTGCCGTCACAGGCATCATCAGGCTGAACGCGGCGCAACTGGACCCGAAGACGCGAAGCGGGACGGTCCGGATCGAGCTTGCCGAAAAGGAAGGGCTCATTCCCGGTGTTTTCGCGCGCGGGACCGTCAATATCGCCGAACGGGAGAATATCCTGGTGCCCGGCTCCGCCGTGGAAAGCTCTGGCGGGACGCATAGCGTTTATGTCGTTTCCGATGGCGTGGTGGATATACGCCGGGTTCGCATCGGCTCGCAGCAAAGCGGCTTCGTCGAGATTGTCGACGGCGTCAAGGATGGGGAAACGATCGCGCTGAAGGCCGGTGCGTTCCTGAAGGCTAATGAGCGGGTCACGCCGGTGATCGCGCCGAACGCTCTGGCTGACGAGCCAACCGCATCGCTCAGCCGTCAAGCGGGAGCGCCGCTCTGATGAACAGTAACATTTCGGCCTGGGCCATTCGCAAACCTCTTCCGTCCATTCTTCTTTTCGTCATTCTCACAATCATCGGTCTCTACGGTTTCACGCAACTGCCCATCACCTATTTCCCGACCGTCAACACGCCGGTCGTGAACATCACCGTCGAGCAATCCGGCGCCACGCCAAGCGAACTGGAGATGGAAGTCACCCGGCGCATAGAGGATGCCGTAGCGCCGCTGCCGGGCATCGAGGAGATCAAATCCACGGTTGGACAAGGGCGCTCGGTAACCAAAGTCGAGTTTGAACTGGGTGTGATATCGCCGGATCGCGCTATCGCCGATGTGCGTGACGCCGTCTCCAAGATACGCTCTGATTTGCCTGATACGATCGATGAGCCTGTCATCGAGCGGGTTGAGGAAGAAGCGCAGTCCGTGGTGACCTATGCGGTGACCAGCCGGGACATGACACTCGCGCAACTTTCCTGGTTCATCGATGACGTCGTTTCGCGGCGATTGCAGGGCTTGAAGGGTGTCGGGCGTATCGAGCGCGCCGGTGGCGTCGACAGGGAGGTTCACATTGAACTCGACCCGTTCCGGCTGCAGGCGCTTTCATTGACCGCACACGCGGTCAACGAAAGCCTGATCGCGAGCCAAGCCGATGGGTCCGGCGGGCGGAGCAATCTCAACGGGCGCGAGCGGGCGCTTACGACCGTGGCCGCGGCGCCAAGCGTATCCGACCTCGCCGGCGTGCGGATCGCCTTGTCGGACAATGCCAGCATACGGCTGGACGACATTGCCAGTGTGCGGGACACGATTGCGGAACCCCGGTCTATCGCCATACTCGATGGGGGGGATGTGGTCGGTTTTGCCGTGTACCGTTCCCAAGGGGCAAGCGATGTCGCCGTTGCGGACGAGGTGGCTGCGGCTCTGGCAAACTTGAGCGCGGAGAATCCGGATGTCCGCTTCAAGCTCGTGGACGACAACGTGTCTTATACGGCGGGCAATTATCATTCGGCCATGAACACGCTGTTCGAGGGCGCGGCCCTTTCGGTGGTCGTGGTGTTTCTGTTCCTGCGGGATTGGCGGGCTACGATCGTTGCCGCCGTGGCATTGCCGCTTTCGATTATTCCGACCTTCTTTGCCATCTATCTCATGGGATTTTCGCTCAATATCCTCAGCCTGCTGGCGATCACCCTTGTGACCGGCATCCTTGTCGACGATGCGATCGTGGAAATCGAGAATGTGGTGCGCCACCGCAATATGGGCAAATCCGCCTACCGGGCCGCGCTGGATGCCTCCGGCGAAATCGGGTTTGCCGTCATTGCGATATCCGCCACCATCATGGCGGTGTTTATTCCTGTTGGCTTCATGAGCGGCGTTGTAGGCCTATACTTCCGGCAGTTCGGGCTGACGGTCGCGATTGCTGTGTTCTTCTCGCTGCTGGTTGCGCGGTTGATCACCCCGATCATGGCCGCCTATATCATGACGAACCGCACGGCCTCGCTGGAGAGGAGAGGGCGTCTCACGCTTGCCTACGAGCGGCTCCTGAAACTAACGCTGAGATGGCGGTGGACGACGATTGGCTGTGCGTTGGGTTTCTTCGCGCTGGCGATGATGGCATTGACTTCGGTGCCATCAGCCTTTTTGCCGGAGGAGGATACGGGGCGCCTGACGCTTTCCGTCGAGTTGCCGCCAGGCGCGACACTGGACGAGACGCGCGCGGTCGCTGATGAAATCGCGGGCCGTATCCGCCAGGACAGTGAGGTGGAAGGGGTGTTTGTTCGCGCCGGCGCGAGCACAACGGGGCAGGAGGATGTGCGCTACGCCAGCATTCTTGTCGATCTGCTACACAAATCACAAAGAAGCCGCTCATCATTTGCTATCGAAGCCGACCTCGAAAAGGAGCTGTCCTCAGTCCCCGACGCGAGACTCCGGTTCCTCAATATGCGCGGCGGGCGGGATTTGTCGTTTGCCGTTCTCTCCGCTGATGGAGATTTGGCGCAGCAGGCTGCGGACAGCATACTCCGGGAACTCTCGGCGGATGCAAGCTTCATCAACCCGACCGCTGACAATGCGGCGATGCGCCCGGAACTGCGCATGAAGGTTCAGGCGGATAAAGCTCTGACGATGGGCGTGTCCCCGGCGGAAATCGCACGGACGATCCGGGTTTCGACCGCGGGTGACGTGGACAGCCGCCTGCCGGATTTCACCGATGGTTCAAGGCAAGTTCCCATCCGTGTCCTGCTCGACCGCAATGCGCGCAACGATCTGCCGACGCTGGAAATGCTTACCGTGCCGGCGGCGAACGGAACATCGGTGCCATTATCGGCTGTTGTCGATATCAGCTTTGACGAGACGGTTTCCGCCATTTCGAGATACGATCGCCAGCGCTATATCGAGATTGGGGCGGATATGGCCGGCGGCATGACATCGGGGCAGGGGCTCGAAAAAATCATGCAACTCGCCAGCGTCAAGAACCTGCCGGAAGGCGCGCGCATCCAGACGACGGGCGATTCCGACACCGAGGGCGAGGTGTTCGCCAGCTTCGCCGTGGCGATGGCCGCGGGCGTCATGCTGGTTCTTGTCATTCTTATCCTGTTGTTCGGCAGCGTTCTGGCACCATGGACCATTCTGGCCTCTCTTCCCCTGTCGATCGGCGGGGTTGCCGCCGGTCTGTTGCTGAGCGGGAGCGCCCTGTCGCTGCCGGTCGTCATCGGCATCTTGATGTTGATGGGGATCGTCACCAAGAACGCCATCATGCTGCTCGACTTCGCCATTGAACGTGAAGCGCATGGATTGTCCCGGATGGATGCCATCATCGAGGCTTGTTCGGAGCGCGTGCGTCCGATCGTCATGACCACGCTTGCCATGATCGGCGGCATGTTGCCTTCGGCCTTCGGCGTAGGGGATGGAGGCGAATTCCGAGCGCCCATGGCGATCGCGGTGATTGGCGGGTTGCTGGTTTCCACCCTGCTTTCCCTGATCGTGATCCCGTCTCTCCATCTGGTCGTTTCCGGTCTGGGTGATCGGGCGGCGCGGATCTTCAAGCCGTTCTTCCAGTCGGCTGAGATATGACGCGCGTTGCCGGTCGCAACAAAACTTAATAAAGTGAAATGTCTGGAGGCGGGCGCGGAACGCATTGTGCCCGTCTTCACATAGGAAATATGTCATGCAGCCAAGTTCCGCCAACGCCAGAATACTGATCGTCGAGGATGATCCGGAAATTGGTAATCTCCTCGCGCTGACGGTGCAGGAAAACGGAATGCTCCCGACCGTTGCGGAAGATGGACGGGTGATGCAGGCTCTCCTGCGGAGCAATTCCTTCGATCTGATCATCCTGGACGTCATGCTGCCGGGCGAAGACGGCCTCAGCATTTGCAAGCGTATTCGCTCCGAGAAGACGACGCCTATTATCCTGCTGACGGCGCTTGGAGAGGAAATCGACCGGATTGTCGGGCTGGAAGTCGGCGCGGATGACTACATCACCAAACCGTTCAGCCCCAGAGAGGTGGTCGCGCGTATTCGCAGCCTTCTCCGGCGCGCCTCATACGGGCTGACGAGCAGTTCCGGACAGCGAAAGCTGCGATTTGACGGTTGGCTGATCGATCCCATGCGCCGCCAGCTTCACGACCCGAACAACGCCCGCATTGCGCTGACGACGACGGAGTTCGATCTTCTCCTGGCGTTCTGCAAAAATCCAGGACGGATCATTACACGTGAAGAGTTGCTGCTGTTCACCCATGCCGGATTGGCTGGGCCGATCGAGCGGAGCATCGATGTGCATATCAGCCGGTTGCGGCAGAAAATCGAGGCCGATCCGAAGGAGCCGACGCTTTTGCAGACTGTCAGGCTGGGTGGGTATTTGTTTACCGCGGTGGTGGAGGAGGCTTGAGGGGGGCTGGTCTTATGGAAACGCGAGGCATAACCCCCCTCTGCCCTGCCGGGCATCTCCCCCTCAAGGGGGGAGATTGGCTGACATAGATGACGGCATTCATTCTGCAACGCCTGCGATTGGTGCCGTGCGCTTATGAAGGCGTAATCTCCCCCCTTGAGGGGGAGATGCCCGGCAGGGCAGAGGGGGGTGCCGTCCAGCCCGCGCTTCTTCTAAATCAATGCTCTAATCAGAACTTATACCCAACAAAAGCCGATACGGACGGCTGCATCTTTTTCTCGACGACGGGGCTGTCCGCCGCATCGCCGGTCAGCACGCCAATGCCTGCTTGCCCACGGACCATCCAGTTTTCGCTCAAGGCGTAGGTGGCGGATGCCGAAAAATCGACGCGCTTGATGCCCGCTCCCGGCTTATATTCGGAAAGGCCAGAGCGTGCCGACTGGGCGGCATCGACGCCGAAATAGGCCTGCATGTGCTCCTCATTGGCCCATGTCGCCTCAGCTTGGACACCCAGAACAAGCCGCTCCGTCACCGGGGCGGAGTATTCGGCGCCGAAGGTTCCCAGAAGGCTCTTGCTGCCGCCAATGGTTTGATCGATGCCGGCATATAATTCAACGGGACCCAGATCGTAAGCGAGTTTCGCGCCGACAGTCGCCCCGGCGTCGATTTCGCCGAGCCCCTTGAGGCGATCGCCGTCGTCTTCGTCACGTCCCGATTCGTAGCCGACTTTCGCGTCGAGCGTAAACCCATTGGTATCGAGCACGGTAACACTCACGCCGCCCGGATCGATTTCCAGCCAATCGCCATATTTGAAAATAATGAAGGGGATGGGACTGACCTCGAATTCGTCGCTTCCTTCGTATTTTGGCTTGTAAGCTCCTCCACCCCCGACAATCAAACTCCAGTCGCGTTTCGGCTGGCCATCGCCGAAACGCGCGCTGTCGATTGCCGGTTCGGGCGCTTGCTCTGAAGCGGTCTGGTCGGCGGCACGGGCTTGGGAGGTGAGCCCTGCGATGCCGATTGCAGCGCAGATGGCGACGGGCGAAAGACGCCGCTTGTTTTGTTCAAGATATGACATGGAGGCTCCAGGATATTTTGCCGGCCCCCGATCCGGGGCGGAAGGGGGACTTGCTGCGGATTTGTTCCACACTGGGGCCGTTATGAGCGTGTATTTTTGTTACGGTTTGTTGCGAACCCTCCGTGATGGGGAAACACGGCAACCTCCCATTGCAACAAAACGAAATATTTAAACGGGTGAAATGCCTGCTCTCTCATGAGAGAGATTGAGTGATACGCACAGAGAGATCCCATGCCCTTTCGTCAGCTCTTTTCGCTACGGACCATTCATGGTCAGATCACAGGCATCATTCTCGTTGGCCTGATCATCATCGTCATTGGCGGTTCGATGCTGGAGATTGGCGGCTCCATGCTCGAACAGAGAATTGGAAACGACCAGCCGATCCCTGAGGTGGAGAGGCTTGCCGAACGTGTTTTTTCGATCAGTTCGATCCTGAAGGATGCGACGCCCGAAGAGCGTGGGATTATTTTGCGCGCTGCCAATCGCGCCGGCTGGGATATCAGTCTGCAGCCTCGTGAATTCGCCAGGACATTCACGAGGTCATCTCCTACGGAGAGTACTTTTGATATCGCTTTCGAGTCTCTTTTCCAGCCCGATGGACCACAGACGCCGCTCGGAGGCTGGAAGACTTTCGTTGACGGAAGGCGGGTCGTCGCGGCCGGGGTTGACGGGCAATCAATACTCGTCATGGAGGGCGTTCCGAATACGGTTTTCTGGACCGTACTCCTGAGACGTGGTCCACACTATCTGGTGGCGCTCATTACTTTGATCATCCTGTTCTCGTCCTTCGCAGTGTGGGCGATCACGCGACCCCTACGAAATATCGCTTCGGCGGCGGCAAATGCGGATATCACATCGGGGCGGGTCATTTTCGAAGAGAAAGGCAGCGTTGAAATCATGGCCGTTGCCCGCTCATTGAACGAAATGAGCGGTCGCATCACAAACATGATCGATGGCCGAACGCGCATGTTGCGGGGCGTGAGCCATGATCTGCGCACGCCGTTGACGCGGTTGAGACTTCGAGCGGAACGCATCCGCGAGCCTGATTTGCGCGATATGCTGCTGGCCGACATCGCACGTATCAACAGCCTGATCAAGGAAAGCCTCAGTTATATGCGGGATGATCATCACCGCGAACAGATCGAACGGGTGGACCTCGCAACGACGCTTCAAACGATCTGCAACGAGTTCAGCGATATCGGACACAACGTTGTTTACGATGGTCCCCCCCATGCCACCGCGCATTTCAAACCGCTTGCGATTACGCGCGCGGTCACCAACCTTTGCGATAATGCGGTCAAGTTCGGCAACAATGTCATTGTAGAACTGCGATCGACCATGGAGACGGTCGTGATCGAAGTCGCGGATGATGGTCCCGGAATACCGGAGGAATCCCGCTTACGGGTTCTGGAGCCGTTTTATAAGATCGATGCGGCCAGGACACGAGGCGATGCCGGATTCGGTCTCGGACTTTCCATTGTCGATGAAATTGTACAGGCTCATCAGGGCAGGCTGGAGCTTCTTGACCGGCAACCATCCGGCCTCATCGCGAGATTGACGATTCCGCTTCGGCAGTAGGCACAGGTTCACCGGAACTGCCTGAGTTCCGGTGAACCGTATAGGGTAAGTTACGCTTCCTGGATTGCCGAGAGTTTCCAGTCCGAGCCGTTCTGCCGCGTGAACGTCCACAGTTCGGTGGTTTCCGTCGGCTGGTCCGCATTTCCTTCGACGATGCTGCCATCGGCACGGTCGACGGTGACATCACGCGATGCGTAGCGCAGCGCGGCGGTGGCATAATCGCGATCGCCCTCGCTCCAGCTTTCCGCGATATCCGCCTGCAGCAGCTTGACGTCGGAAACATCGTTCCTCACGCCGTTCTTGGCGTTTTCAGCCAGTTCCTCGGAGAAGTAGGAAACCATTTCCGGCGTTGCCAGCCGGCGCAAACCGGCGTGGTCTTCGCGCCCGAATGCATCCTGCACCTCCGCCAGCAGGCGCTCGAAAGTCTCGCGATCCTGCTGCGTCAGGCCGATCTCATCGGCATTGCCGGAGCGGGCCGCGGTTTGCGCACGGGAGCCGAAACCCGGAAAGCCTGGATATCCCGAACCACTGGCTGAGGAGGAGGAGGAGCTGCTAGCCGGAGCTTCGCGATAGGAGAAGTTGCCGGGAGCGGATGAATTTCCAGCCATTGCAGCGACCGGCGACTGTGCCGATCGCGAGCGGAACATTCTGATGGCCAGCATGGCCAACCCGCCGATCAACAGAGCCTGTAGCAGGAAGCCGAACATGCCGGCCATGCCGCCAAATCCCTGGCCAAGCAGGAGCCCGATAAGGCCGCCCAGCGCCAATCCCCGCAGCATCGAGCCGCCGAAACCGTTCATGAAGCCCGGACGTGAGGCTGCCGCCGGCGCTTGGCGGCCTGTGTTGCTCTGGCCAGTATTCGGCGTCATCGAACGCTCCACCGGAGCGGCTGGTTGCGGCGCTGTCGGGGTCGCCGGAGCCGACTGGGAGGTGCGGGCACCGCGGCTGCCGAAGCTGCCGCCACGGCGCGCCTCGGCGTGATCCATGGCCACCATGGAAAATGCCAGGAGCAATCCTGCAAATAAAGTTGCAAATCGGGTCGTTCGCGGCATCGTCGTCATGGCTATCCCTTGCTCAAATAAACGTGAGGCTCATATAGGGACGAGCCGGGAGCAGGACAATAACATCACTTGACGTTATCGCTACCGCGCCGGCCGGTTGGCTTTCTCCCCGAAGAGGGAAGGGTGCTGTTTGACGAGCTCATCGATCGAACTGAAAACCTGCCTCAGATGTGTCTTCATGTGCCGGGCTGTCCCGTCAGGGTCATTGGCTTTCACTGCGGCGGCGATATCGGCATGCTGAATGTAAAGCTGTTCGATGTGGCCCGGCTGGGGCAGGCTCAGGTAGCGTACCCGGTCGAGCTGGCTTTTCACCGACTGGATGACCTTCCAGCTTCGGGGCAGTGCTGCGATATCGGAGAAGGCGCGGTGAAACTGGTCGTCGAGCACCATGAAATCATCGAGATGCCTCGCATCGACGGCCTGTTTCTGCAGCCGTAGCAATTCGTCCAGGCGCGCAGCGAAAGCAGCGTCGGCACCACGCGCGACCCGGCGCACAACAGCGATCTCCAGGGCTTCCCGGATGAACTGCGCTTCCATCACTTCCGCCACACGGATGGGAGAGACATAGGTTCCGCGCTGCGGAAAGATATCGACCAGTCCTTCATCGGCCAGCTTGATGAGCGCTTCGCGCACCGGCGTGCGGCTGACGCCGAGCTTCAGCGACAGTTCCTTTTCGCTCAAGGCTTCGTTCGGCGCCAGTTCGAGCGTCAGGATCGCCCGTTTGATCTGGCTGTGCACCTGCGCCCCGATTGGCGATTTCGGGTCGATGGGACCGGTCCAGTCTGGTGCCTGACGAACTGACAAATATTTTCTCCTGCTGATTGTTCAGCCGCATGGTCAATTACGAAAAGTCAGCAACTTTTTGCTCACGCTGACCTTCGGTTCAGAACCATGCTGTTATTCCAACGCCGATAAGGCTGCCATTACTCCGCGCAGTTCCGCAAGTCCGCGCATGCGACCGATGATCGGATAGCCGGGGTGAGTCTTGCGTGTGTGGTCGTCGATCAGCTCATGGCCATGGTCGGGGCGCATGGGAATTTGCCAATCCGCGCGGCCCTCGGCCTTGCGGCGGCGGCATTCCTTGAGGAGCACCTGAACCAGCCTGACCATGTCGGTGTCGCCGCCGAGATGGTCGGCCTCCATGAAAGAGCCGTCCGGATCCTTCTTCACATTGCGTAAGTGAGCGAAGTGGATCCTGTCGGCGAAGCGTTCGGCGATGGCGGGAACGTCGTTGGCCGGGTTCGCGCCGAGCGAGCCGGAGCACAGCGTCAAGCCGTTGGAGGGAGAGGCGACAGCGGAGAGAATGAAATCGATATCCTCTGCGGAAGAGACGATGCGGTCCAGTCCGAAAAGCGGGCGCGGCGGATCATCGGGATGCACGCAGAGCCTGATGCCGACCTCTTCGGCCGTCGGCACCACCTCGCGCAGGAAGCGAGTGAAATTCTCGCGCAATTGTTCACGCGAAACGTCGCTGTAGCGTTCGAGCATGGCGCGGAGCCCCGGCACGTCATAGCGGGCATAGGCGCCGGGCAGGCCGGCCATGATGTTGGCGAGGAGTTTCTCGCGGTCGCTTTCAGAGGACGCGGCGATCCAGGCGCGGGCCTTGTCCAGCGTGGCGCTGTCCTGCTCGTCCTCGGCGCCCGGACGCCTCAGCATATAGCAATCGAAGGCGGCGTATTCGTGCATATTGAAGCGCAACGCCGTGCCGCCGCCGGGCAGCGGAGCGTCCAGCTCGGTGCGGGTCCAGTCAAGGATCGGCATGAAATTATAGCAGATGATTTTCAGGCCGCATGCGGCGAGATTGCGCAACGACTGCCGGTAATTATCGAACAGCGGCGTCAGATTGCCGGAGCCGAGCTTGATATCCTCGTGGATCGGAAGACTTTCGACCACGCGCCATTCCAGTCCGAGCGAGGGATCGGCGCTTATGATTGCCTGCCGGCGCCTGATCTCATCCGTCGTCCAGATTTCACCATAGGGAATGTGGTGGAGTGCGGTGACGATCCCGCGCGCGCCGGTCTGCCGGATGTGCTTCAGCTCGCACGCATCGCCCTCGCCGAACCAGCGCCAGGTTTCTTCCATGGTGCAAGTTTCTTCCATGGTGATTGCTCCGGTCTGGTCTGTCATTTTCTCTTATTCCGCTGTCTGATTGATTGCGCTGACCGCCGCATGGGCGCCGCCGGTAAGAAGCTTGCGATAGGCCGCTTCGACCGTGTGGAGGAACCGTTCGTCCCGCCCGAGATCGGTGCCGAATATGGTTTCAATGAAGGTCACGCGGCGCACATGGGCGGCGGGATCCTGCCCGTCCGCTTTCAGCCGGTCGGCGAGGGGGTCCTTGACGTCGATGGGGCGCCCTTTCTCGTCCGAGCCGCCGGCATAGTAGATGAAGGCTGCGACCGTGAGCGCAAGCCGGTTCCACGGCTGGCCGGCGTGCAGCCGGTCGCGGATGGTGCCGAGGATGCGCTGCGGCAGCTTCTGCGATCCGTCCATGGCGATTTGCGCCGTGCGATGGCTGATGGCCGGGTTGGCGTAACGCTCCAGTAACTGGCCCGCATAGGCGGAAAGGTTTGTCCCGGCGGGTGCGGGCACGGTCGGGATAATCTCGTCGCCCCACAAACCGGCGAGGAAATCCTTGAAAACAGGATCGGCAACCGTTTGCGATATGGTTTCGAAACTTGAGAGGAAACCGAGATAGGCGAGCGCAGAATGCGAGCCGTTGAGCATGCGCAGCTTCATCAGCTCGAACGGCTCGACATCGGTGACGAACTGGGCCCCGGCGCGTTCCCAGGCAGGCCGATCCGCTGAACCGAAAATGTCCTCGATGACCCATTGGCGGAACGGTTCGTGGATGACCGGCGCCAGATCATTCAATCCTATGAGGTCACGGGCTAGCGCCAGGTCATTGTCTGTCGAAGCCGGAACGATGCGATCCACCATCGTGCTTGGGAATGCGACATTGCTCTCGATCCATGCGGCAAGCCCATCGTCGCGGAGCGCGGCGAAATCGCGGATGAGGCCGCGCAACAGCTTGCCGTTGGAGGGAAGATTGTCGCAGCTTATCACCGTGAACGGCGCTATTCCACGGTTCTTGCGTAGCTTCAGCGCAGCGACGAGAAAGCCGGGGAGGGAGACGGGCGCTTCGGGATGCTCCAGATCATGGATGATGTCAGAATGGGCCGGATTGAGCCTTCCCGTCGCCGGATCGTGGCAATAGCCCTTTTCCGTCACCGTAATGGTGACGATGCGAATGCCGGGATCAGCCAGCGTTTCGACAAGACCTCGCGGATCTTCCGGCGCCACGACCGCTTGCAGCAGCGAACCCATGATGCGCGGCTTGTCGCCGGAAGCTGAACGCTCGATCGCGGTATAAAGGCCACCCTGCAGCGCCAGCCTGTCGCGCTGAGAGGGGCTGCGCAGGCTGACGCCGATGATCCCCCAGCCATTGTGGGCCGCCGGATCGGTCTCGATCGCGTCGTCATTATAGACGATGCCATGGGCGCGGTAGAAGGCGCCGAGACCGATATGGACGATGCCCGGTGTCAGCCTTGTCCTGTCGAAGGCGGGCAGGCGCGCCTTCGCGTTTTGCAATGTTGCGTTGTCAAGTCTCATGGGCGCGCTCAATCGAAGAAGACGGAAGGCAGCCACAGGGACAGCGCCGGAATGAACGTCACCAGCATCAGCACGATGACATTGCTGAGGATGAAGGGCAGAACCTCGCGGCTGATGACGCTGAGCGGCACCTTGCCGATATTGCCGGCAACGAACAGGCAGATGCCGACGGGCGGTGTCGTCAGGCCGATCATCAGGTTGATGACCACGATCATGGCGAACTGGATCGGATCGATGCCGACCTGCAGCGCCACCGCGAGCAGCGGCGGGAACAGGATGATCAGCGCGGCAATCGTCTCCATGAACGTGCCGACGAAGAGAAGCAGCACGTTGATCATCAGCAGGATCAGGTATTTGTTATCCGTCACCGAGAGCATCGCGGCGGCGATCATCTGCGGGATCTGCTCGCTTGTCAGAATCCAGCCGAACACATTGGCGAGGCCGACGAGAAGAATGAGCGCGCCCGAACCGACGGCGGATTCCAGCATGATGCGGGGCAGGTCGCCAAGCTTGAAGCCCTTATAGATGAAGAGCCCGACGGCAAAGGCGTAGAGCGAGGCGACGATCGATGCCTCGGTGGGCGTGAAGATGCCGCCGACGATGCCGAAAAGGATGATCACGGTCATGAGGACGGCCCAGAAGGCGGCCTTGCCGGAGACGAAAACCTCGCGGAAGCCGACCCAGCTGCCCTTGGGATAATTGCGCACCCGCGCGATGATATAGGCAGTCAGCATCATGCCGAGACCCATCATGATGCCAGGGATGGCGCCGGCGAGGAACATGCGGCCGACCGACAGTCCGGTGAGCGTGCCGACGATGATCATCGGAACCGAGGGCGGAATGATCGGGCCGACCGTCGAGGCGGCGGCGGTGAGCGCGGAGGCGAAGCCGGCGCCGTAGCCGGATTTTTTCATGGCGGGGATCATGACCGAGCCGATTGAAGCGGTCTCGGATACGGCGGTCCCGGAAATGCCGGCGAAGATCATTGATCCGGTGACATTGGCGAGGCCAAGTCCGCCCCTGATATGGCCGACGAGGGCATTGCCGAAGCGGACGATCTGGTCGGTGATGCCGCCATTGTTCATCAGATTGCCGGCCAGCACGAAACCGGGAATGCAGAGCAGGACGAAGCTGTCCATGCCGGAGAACATGAACTGCGGGACGACCGCCAGGTCGATATCGGCGAGGAAGAGGTAGACGACCGAGGATATGCCGAGCGTGATGGCGACGGGAACGCCGAGCGCCAGGCAGACGATGAACGTGCCGAAAAGGGCTGCGACCAGCATTACAGCGTCTCCTGATGTTGCATCGGCCTGCCGAAGCCGAAGAGCCGGGCGAGATAGAAGAAGGCCAGCGATACGGGGATGATGAGGATCGTGATATAGACGATGACCATCGGCGCATCGAACGAGCGGGCGCGTTCGCCGAAGCTGTTCATCACATAGGCATAGGCGCCGGGAATGATCGCCAGCGAGAAGATGATCGTGGCGAGATCGGCGAGCTTTTCGATTGCCGCTTGCGCCTTGGCGGGCAAGGTCGAGGTCAGGAGATCGACATTGACCAGTTCCCCGCCCAGCGCGGCAAGGCCGCAGGAGAACGCGACGAGATAGAGCAGGGCAAAGCGCGAGACTTCTTCCGTCCAGATCGGGGCGGGGAATCCGGGGATGCGCCCCAGAACCTGCAGGGTCACCATGACGATAAGTACGCCAAAGGCGATGACCGTGCCAACCCTGCACAGGATCGCAGCGCCCTCGATGATTTTGCCGAATAGGCTTTTCATGGCATTAAATCCTGGAAAATGTGGCCGCCCCGGAAAAGGGACGGCCGGCATTTCGAGCGTTGCGCTTACTTGACGGCCAGCATCTCTTCATAGAGAGGCGTGACTTCGGGATTGAGCGACTTGGCCACCGCATCCTTCGCCTTCGCGGCAAAGGCCGCCTTGTCGACCTCTACGAATTCCATGCCCTTGCCCTGCAACTCGCTCTTGAAGCGCTCTTCATCGGCGAGGAAGAGCTCGCGCTCATAGGCCTGCGCATCCTTGGCAGCCTCAAGCACGGCGCCGCGCTGCTCGTCCGTCAGGTTCTTCATCAGGCGCTGGCTGGCGACGAGATAGATCCAGCTGCGGACATGGTCGGTCATGTTCACATATTTCTGGACTTCATACAGACTGGCCGAACGGATCAGGGCGAGGGGGTTTTCCTGCGCGTCGATGACATGGCTCTGCAGGCCGGTGAAGACTTCCGAGAAGGCCATCGGCGTCGGCTTGGCGCCGAGCGCCTCCCAGACCGAGACGAACAGCGGCACGTTCGGCACGCGCAACTTTAATCCATTGAGTTCGTCGGGCGTCTTGATCGGCCGGTTGGAGGTCAGTTCGCGCGGACCGCGCTCGAACCAGGTGAGCGGCACCAGCTTGGCCTTGGCTTCGATTTCGGTTGCGATCTTCTGGCCGATCGGACCCTCGACCACCTTGCGCATGTGCTCGCTGTCACGGAGCGCGTAGGGAACGGCGAGAAGCGAGGCGTAAGGCGTCCAGTTCTGCAAGGATTCGCCCGTGATGGTGAAATCGACGGTTCCGAGCTGCAGTCCCTTGATCAGGTCGGTTTCCTTGCCGAGCTGCTCGTTGGGGAAGACCTGCACTTCGAGTTCGCCATTGGTGCGGGCCTTCACCTCTTCGGCGAATTTCATCGCGGCCTTATGCCAGGAATTATCTTCGTTTCCGAGATGGCCGAGTTTCAGCGTCTTGGCCTCGGCAAGGCCCGGCGTCAAAGCCGTCATGGCCACGCAGGTTGCGAGCATTGCAGCCAGCAGGCCGCGTCTCCTAGGGTTCGTCTTGATCATGCTATTCCTCCCTTGTTTGCGGCTCCCACCGCATTTCACTCAACTGAAATCCAGCTGCACCTTTACCGTTTGTTCCGGGGATCGCTCGATCAGCGCAAACGCCTCCTTCGCCTCGCTGCCCCGGAATGTCTGGGTGATCATCGGCTCCGGCTTCAACTGTCCGCTTTCCAGCCAGCTCACCACCTCCGGCAGAAGCCGCCGGCTGAGCCTGGAGCCGACGAGCGTCAGTTCCTTCTTGACGATTTCCTGTTGCGACACGTTGCAGGGCGCGGGCGAAAAGCCGAGAATACCGATGCGCCCGGCCGGGCTTGCAACACGGCACGCCTCTTCGAGAAGGGCGGGTACGCCGGCCCCATCAATCACCAATGTCGGACCCAACCCATTATTTTCGCCGGCGACGCTTGCCGGAATATCATCCTTGCCGGATTGCAGAACCCGGTCGGCGCCAAATTGCTCCGCGCGCTCGAGACGCCGCTTGTCCGGATCGGCGACGATGACCCGCGCGCCTTTCAGTTTGGCGACCTGCAGGACCGTCAACCCGACTGTGCCGGAGCCGTAGATAAGGACAGTGTCACGCTCATCGCATCCGGTTCGGACAAGCACGTTGGCGGCAATCGAGAACGGCTCGGCGAGCGCGGCCACGGATAGCGGCAGGTTTTTCGAGACTTTCACCGCATTGGCCACGGGCACGACGACTTCCGAACGAAAGCCGCCATCGCGATGCACGCCCAGCACTTCCAGATTGGCGCAAACATTGGATCGACCGACGCGGCAGGCGTAGCAATGACCGCAGGAGATGACCGGGTCGACCACGACATTGTCGCCCACGGACACCGATGTCACGGCAATACCCGTTGCAGCTATGGTGCCGGCGAACTCATGGCCGATCACGCGCGGATATTTGGCGAAGGGATTGGAGCCATGCAGGATATGGATGTCGGAACCGCAAATCCCTGATGTCGACACCTTCACCCGGATTTCATTCGGGCCCGGTTCGGCGCATTCAGCCTCGATGACCTCAAGAAAATGCGGTTCGCGCACGCGGACTGCTATCAATCTTATTCCCTCCCCGTTCCCATGTCTGCATGGTCACGGGCAGAACCTAATACTACCATGGTAGTGTGTCAACGATAAGAATAGGCTATCGAATGGGACACTTCACGCGGCGAGTGGATTGCTATTTTCTCAGCGGTGGCGGCGCCAGCTAGAGCATGGTCCCGAAAAGTTGCAGACTTTTCGGATAAGATCATGCGGCTAAAACAAAGGTTTAGAGCGGAATGCCCGATTCAACTTAATTGCATACCGCTCTAAATGCGCCTTCCATCCGCGCCGAACAGATGCGTCTGGGCCAGTTCGAAGCCGAAGGGGATGGCATCGCCGATGCGGATCTGGCGCTGGCCCTCCAGCAGCATGGTCACGGGCTGGCGGTCGGGGGTGTTTGCATAAACCACCGTCGATCCACCCAGATGCTCGACCAACTGCACCGAGGCATCGCCAAGCGAGGCCGCCTGTGTCCGAGGATTGAGGTGTTCCGGACGGACGCCGAAGGTGAGCGGCTCGTCATCGTTTGCCTCCACCGGTTTTGCCAGGGCGATGCGGCTGCCGGCGATTTCAAGCGTCCGGCGCGATGGATCTTCGGGCGAAATCCGGGCGGCAAGAAAGTTCATTTTCGGCGAACCGATGAACCCGGCGACGAACTGGTTGGCCGGATTGTTATAGAGGTCGAGCGGCTTTCCAGCCTGCATGACGCGGCCATCGCGCAAGACGACGATCTTGTCGGCCATCGTCATGGCTTCCACCTGATCGTGGGTGACATAGATCATCGTGGATCCCAGTTGCTGATGCAATTTGGCGATCTCCACCCGCATCTGCACCCGCAATTCCGCATCGAGGTTCGACAGCGGTTCATCGAAGAGAAAAATCTTCGGTTCGCGAACGATCGCCCGGCCAATCGCCACGCGCTGGCGCTGTCCCCCCGAAAGCGCCTTTGGCTTGCGCTGCAACAGCGGGCCGATCTGCAGAATGTTCGCAGCCTTTTTCACCCGCTCCTCGATCGCCGGTTTCTTGTATCCGGCGGTCTCCAGACCGAAGGCAAGGTTCTTGTAAACAGTCATATGCGGATAAAGCGCATAGGACTGGAACACCATGGCGATGCCGCGTTTCGAGGCGGCGACCTCATTCACCTGCTCACCGTCGATACGCAGGGTGCCGCCGGTGATTTCCTCCAGCCCCGCGATCATGCGCAAAAGCGTAGACTTGCCACAGCCGGAAGGCCCGACGAACACGGTGAATTCACCCGGCTCGATCTGCAGATCGATGCCATGGATAATCGGCAGGGAGCCGTATCGCTTGACGATCTTTTCGAGTGTGATGCTGCTTGCCATGCTGTTCCTCCCTGTATTTCTTTTAAAACCGCTGGCGGGAAACACCCCCCTCTGCCCTGCCGGGCATCTCCCCCTCAAGGGGGGAGATTACGCCTTCATAGGTGCTCGGTACCAATCGCCGACGTGGCAGAATAGAGGCAGGAGGCTGTGTCAGCCAATCTCCCCCCTTGAGGGGGAGATGCCCGGCAGGGCAGAGGGGGGTGTCGCGCGCTTCCATCAAAACAACCACCTCTCTACGGTCGCCACGTCTTATATTTCGGATGCTCGCGTCCGAGCGGCAGAGCGACATCGGTGCCGGTTTCGCTCGAATGATAGATCGCCGCCAGCAGTTCAAGGGAGCGCCGGGCGTCCTCAGCTGTCACCGGCGGCCTCTCGCCCCTTTCCAGCGCGCGATGGAAGGCTTCCATCTGCCCAGTGAAACGCCTGCCCACCGGCGGCATATCCTTCAACAGCGCCTCAATCTGCACCGCAACACCCTCATTCGCGGGAACGATGCGCCAGGGCCCGTCGCCCGGCGAATAGGCGGCGTGGTTGCTTTCAAACGTGACGTTCTCGAATGCCAGATGCAGGCGGCTGATTTCCTCCTGCGCACCAAGCGTCGCGGTTGCGGAAACCAGCGCGCCGTTTTGCATGAGCAAGCTTGCGGAAACGCAGTCCTCCACCTCGATGGCGTTCACCCTTGTGGCGACGCGGCCGAACACACGCTCGACCGGTCCCATGAGAAACGTCAGCATGTCGTGCAGATGAATGGCATGGGTCATCAGCACGCCGCCAAGCTCGGTTGCCCAGCGGCCGCGCCATGGATTGTCGTAATAGCCGGCGCTGCGCTTCCAGAACGTCTCGGCGGTGCCGGCATAAGGTTTTCCCGCCAAACCGCTTTCGATGATACGGCGCGCCTGCTCGACGCCTTCGCCATACCGATACTGGAATATCGGCATCAGGACGCCCCGTGCCGTCCTTTCGGCTTCCATCACCTGATCGACTTCAAGGAGCGATCCGGTCAGCGGCTTCTCGCATACGACATGTTTTCCGGCGGCCAGCGCTTCCAAAATGAGACGCGTGTGCGGAGCGGGGGGCGTGCAGATATCGATGATGTCGATATCCGGCATCGCGATCAGTTCGTCGGAGGAAACCGTACGCCGCGGTACGGCGAATTCGTCGGCTACGGTCGTGAGGCGCGCTTCGTCGAGGTCGCAGAGGGCGACGACCTCGAACTTGTCGCCATGCGGCGCATAGCCCTCGACGATATGCGACCTGCCGATGCCGCAGCCGATGATGCCGACCTTGTAGCGCTTAGGCATGGTGGTTTTCCTCGGCCATTTTCTGAGCCCTCAGCGCCAGTTCCATTGCCGCGAAGCATCGCGCCTGCGGCATGGCGGTTTCCGTCCGGTCGCGGATATCGGCAAGGAGTTGCCGGCCATAAGGCAAAGGCACCTGCGAGCAATCCATGTAATGAACCCCTTGCCGGTCGGTGAGAAGCAAATGATTGCCGCCCTCGCGCCCGGCAACATCGATATTTTTGCGCAACTCGATCGCGCCCTCCGTTCCCGTGATGAACAGCCGCCCGTCGCCCCAGCTTGGCAGCCCGTCCGGTGTGAACCAGTCGACATGGATGAAGCCATCGGCCTCCGTTGTCGCCAGATGGATGCTGCCCGTATCCTGCAAGCCCGGCCATTGCGGATGGGCGCGGTTGCGGGCGGTTGCGGAAAGAATGTCCGCCGTGTCCGCCCCGGTGAAGAACAGGAATTGCTCGCACTGGTGCGAGCCTATGTCGACAAGAATACCGCCATAGCGTTCCCGCTCGAAGAACCACGCGGGACGGGTCGGCGCGCGCAGGCGGTGCGGGCCGAAACCGGCGAGGGAAATCACCTTGCCGATGGCGCCCGCGCCAACCAGTTCTCCCGCCTTTACGGTCGCGCGGTTTTCGAAATGCTCCGAATAGAGGATGGAGAAAATCCGGCCGGTTTCGGCCTGAACCTGCCTGACCTCTTCCAGCTGCGCCATCGTCACCATGCCGGGCTTGTCGACCATCACGTCCTTGCCCGCCCGCATCGCCTCGATTGCGATGCCTGCCCGCTCATCGGGAACCGCAGCGCTGATGATGAGGTCGATGCCGTCGTCTTCAAGCAGGCGTCTGATATCATCGACATCAGGGATATCAGGATATTTTTCCGCATAGGCGCGTGACAGCTCGTTATCTCCGGCATGGAAGCCAACCAGCTCCGCGCCCGCGTCCAGCAGGCAGGCCGTTTGGCCGAAGATGTGGTCGTGCTCGATGCCGATGGCGGCGAATTTTACGGGTTTCATCGCTTCATTCCGGTCGTGGCGATGCCTTCGATGAGAAGACGCTGGAAGAACAGGAAAAACAGGAAGACCGGCACCAGCGAAAGGTTGGACATGGCGAAGAGGGCCGTCCAGTCGGAACTGCCAGTCGAATCCACGAAGGAGCGCAGGCCGAGCTGTACCGTGTAGGTGTTGATGTCGTTCAAATAGATCAGCGGGCCGAAGAAATCGTCCCATGTCCAGATGAAAGAGAAGATGGCGGCGGTCGCCAGAACCGGCAATGACAGCGGCAGCATGATCTTCCAGTAGATGCGGAACGGGCTGCACCCGTCCATCACCGCCGCCTCGTCCAGCTCGCGCGGAATGCCCCGGAAGAACTGCACCATGAGGAAGATGAAGAACGCATCCGTCGCCAGATATTTCGGCACGATCAGCGGCAGGGGCGTGTTCACCCAGCCGAGTTCGAGGAACAGGATATATTGCGGGATCAGGACGACATGATAGGGCAGCATCAGCGTGCCCAGCATCAGCGCGAACCAGAAGTTCCGGCCGCCGAAGCGCAGGCGGGCAAAGGCGAAGGCGGCGAGCGAGCACCCCATGACATTGCCCACGGTCGCCAGAACCGAAATGACGAACGAGTTCCAGAAGAAGCGCCCGAAGCTGACCTGCAGACCGGTCCAGCCCCTGATATAGCCGCCAAGATCCAGTGATGACGGGATGAGCGAGGTGGAGCCGAACAGTTCGTCCTGCGGCCTGAGCGAGCCGGAAAGCATCCACAGGATCGGGTAGAGCATGGCGAAGGATGCCGCTATCAGCGCGGCATGCAGCAGCACGGATTTCAGGGGCGAGCGCTGCGGCATCTGGCCGGGACGGCTGGCGGTGACGGCGTCAGTCATCGTAATGCACCCAGTATTTCGCGGAGAGGAACGAAAACGCCGTGAACAGAGAGATTATGATCACCAATATCCAGGCGAGCGCCGACGCATAGCCCATGCGGAAGAAGCCGAACGCCTCCTGATAGAGATAGAGCGTGTAGAAAAGCGTCGAGTTGATCGGCCCGCCCGTACCTTCCGAGATAATGAAGGCAGGGGTGAACGCCTTGAACGCGTCGATGGTCTGGATCACCGCATTGAAGAAGATGACAGGCGTCAGCAACGGCAGCGTGATCCGCAGAAACTGGCGCAGCTTGCCGGCGCCGTCGATTTCGGCGGCCTCATACATATCCTGCGGAATCTGGCGCAGACCGGCGAGGAAGATGATCATCGGAGAGCCGAACTGCCAGACGGACAGGATGACGAGCGTATAAATCGAATAATCCGGGTTGGAGATCCAGCTTGGCCCCTCATAGCCGAAGGCCCGCCAGAGAAGCATGTTGATCAACCCATCGGAGGCGAAGAGCTGGCGCCACAGCACGGCGATGGCGACGCTGGAGCCGAGCAACGACGGCAGATAGAAGATCGCCCGGTAAAGCGTCAGCCCCTTGATGCCGCGATTGAACGCCAGCGCGACGAGAAGCGCGAAGGCCAGCTTGAGCGGAACGGATAGCAGCACATAGGTGAACGTGACCTGCATCGCCGCCGCGAATTTCGGATCTGATGTGGCGATGCGCACATAATTGGCCGCGCCTACCCAGTCCGGCGATTGCAGCAGATCGTAATTGGTGAAGGAGAGATAGAGCGAGACAAGCGCCGGCCCCAGCGTCAGGCCGAAGAAGCCGATCAGCCAGGGCAGAAGAAACAGATACGCATGAATGTTGCGATCGAATATCCGTTTCAGCCCTGTCCGCTTTGGGAGAGACGCCGCGCGCCTCTCCTCGGCAATGGATCCAGCATAAAGGGTCATAAGCCGTTACTTCCGCTTGATGACGTTATCCGCATCCTGAACCAGACGGCTCCCGCCTTCCTCCGGCGTGATCCGCTTGAAAGCCACTTCCTCCGCTATTCGTTTCAGCACGAAGGCGAATTCTCCCGCGCCGGGCGGCGGAGCGGGCGGCAGATCGCCCACGCCGGGGGTGATGTCGGCGATGAACTGCACCATGCTTTTGCTCACGCCGTCGAGCTTTGTGGCCAACTGATCGCGCATGGAGCTTGACGCGGGCACACCGCGCTCGACACCCAGGATATCGACGCCCTCAGGTGTTGCGACGAGGAAATCGATGAAGCCCACGGCGTCGGCGATCCCCTTGCTGTCCTTGGCGACGCTGAGCAGCATCGAAGGCTTCAGATAATGGCCGGAAACCGAGTCCGCTGAAATCCGGGGATAGGCGGCAAGCGAAAGCTTGGCCTTGTTGAGCGCCTGATAGCCGACGAACTGGTTGGAATGGGCGAACGCCGTTGCCGCCTTGCCGGTCGTCAGCGCGTTGGTTTCAATATTCAGCTGGTCGAGCGCTTGGATATCCGCCGGCACGCAACCGCCGCTTTCGCGCATCTTCGCCCACATCGCGAACCATTTCCCGGCATCGGCGGCGTCATAGCCGATCTTGCCATCGGGCGTATAAAGCGACTTGCCTTGCTGCCGCAGCCAGCATTCGAGAGCCGGCTCAAGCCCGCTGGCATCGGCGGTAGCGTAATAGCCGGGCTTGGGTTTGTTGGTCCCGAACTTCGCGGTGTTTTCGGCAAACTCCTCCCAGGTCTTCACCTGCGATGGCGGCGTTGCGCCGGTCTTCTCCCATGCCGCGCCGTCGAACATCAGCGCGCTGGAATTGACGCCGAGATTGATGCCGTAGAGCTTCCCGTCGACCCGGCCCGAATCGATGTTCATCGTGCCGAAATCCGCAATGTTCAGCCCTTTGCCCAGATAATCGTCGAGCGGGGCAAGCGCGCCGCGGCGGGCATATTCGAAGATATAGCGGTAATCCATCTGGATAAGATCGGGCGCGTTGCGTCCGGCGACCTGGGTTGCAAGACGCGGCCAGTAATCGCTCCAGCCGGCGAACTCCCCGGCGATCGTGAGGTCCGGCTTGATCTTCTTATAGGCCTCGATGGCCTTGTTGGTGCGGTCGGCGCGTTCCTGCGAGCCCCACCAGAGCATCCGCAGGCGTATCGCCTGCGCGAACGCCCGCCCTCCACCAAGTGCTGCAAGTGAAAATGCGGCCAGACCTGCCGTAAGAACGGCACGCCTTTGAAGCATCACGGACATTGGCAACTCCTCCCTGATAACTGCCAAGCGGATAATGCGAGTATTGTCATTTTATAACCAATTGGTTACATGGGACCATCGATCCATCGCCTTGTCAAGTGGATGCCGGATGACTGAAAGCAGAAAAGAGAATACCCCCGAGCCCGCGAAAGACGGGGAGGTGAAGCGTAAACGCACCCCTCTCCAGGGTCGAAATCCGGAGCGCACAAGGGCATCGATCCTTGAGGCAGCCCGTCGCGAGGTCGCCGACAAGGGGTTGGCCGGGGCGCGCATCGATGTCGTGGCGCGCCGCGCCGGCACGAACAAGCGCATGATCTACCATTATTTCGGCGACAAGGACGCGCTGTATCTGGCTGTGCTGGAGGATGCCTATCGCCATATCCGCCATGCGGAACGCAGGCTCGACCTGACGCGTAAGCCACCGTCCGAAGGCCTGCGGGAGCTGGCGCTTTTCACCTGGCACTATTACTTGGACCATCCGGAATTCCTGAGCATCCTTGCGACGGAGAATCTCAATCAGGCCCGCTATCTCCGGCAATCCAAGGCGATCACCGAGATGCACTCGAATTTCATCTCGGAGCTGAAGGACGTGCTGCAGCGCGGCGAGGCGGCGGGCGAGTTCCGCGCCGGGCTTGATCCGGTCGATGTCTATCTGACCATCGCCTCGCTTGGCTTTTTCTATCTCTCGAACCGCTACACGCTGTCGACAATCTTCCAGCGCGACCTGATCGCACCGGCGGAGCTGGAGCGCTGGGGGCAGCACATCGTGGAAACGCTTCTCGCCGCGCTGCGGCCGTTACAAGCGGCTTGACAGCGAACTCCTTTCACGCAACTAAATAACCAAATGGTTACAAATTGCCATAAGCGCCTTCGGGAAAAGGTCGTTGTTTTTAGGCCGCATGATCTTATCCAAAAAGTCTGCAACTTTTTGGGATCATGCTGTGGGAGGAGAATTCGATGAAGCGCATCGGCGTTATCATGCACGGCATTACCGGCCGCATGGGGTATAACCAGCATCTGGTCCGCTCGGTTCTGGCCATTCGCGACCAGGGCGGCGTCACGCTGAAAAGCGGCGAGAGGGTCATGCTCGACCCGATCCTCGTCGGGCGAAATGCAGGCAAGGTCGAGGACATCGCCCGCCGCCATGGCGTTTCCCGCTGGACCGCCGATCTGGATGGCGCGCTCGCCAATCCGGACGACACGCTTTTCTTCGACGCAGGGACGACGCAGATGCGCGGCAGCCTGCTGGAAAAGGCGATCAAGGCGGGCAAGAACGTCTATTGCGAAAAGCCGATCTCCGACACAGTGGAGGAGGCGCTTGGCATAGCGCGGCTTGCGGAAAACTCCGGCGTCAAGCATGGCGTCGTGCAGGACAAGCTCTTCCTGCCGGGACTTCGCAAGCTCGCCATGCTGCGCGACAGCGGCTTTTTCGGGAAGATCCTCTCGGTACGCGGCGAGTTCGGCTACTGGGTTTTCGAGGGCGACTGGCAGCCGGCCCAGCGTCCGTCCTGGAACTATCGTACAAAAGACGGCGGCGGCATCATTCTCGATATGCTCTGCCACTGGCGCTACGTGCTGGACAATCTGTTCGGCGCGGTGAAATCGGTAAGCTGCCTTGGCGCCACTCATATCCCGGAACGCTTCGACGAGCAGGGCCGCCCCTATGCCGCCGATGCCGACGACGCGGCTTACGCCACCTTCGAACTGGAAGGCGGGGTGATCGCCCACATCAATTCCTCCTGGGCGGTCCGGGTGCGCCGCGACGACCTCGTGACCTTTCAGGTGGACGGCACCCATGGTTCCGCCGTGGCGGGGCTCACGCAATGCTGGACACAGCACCGCACCAGCACTCCGAAGCCGGTGTGGAACCCCGATCAGCCGCAGACGATCGACTTCTACAAGACGTGGCAGCAAGTGCCGGACAATGTGGCCTACGACAATGGCTTCAAGACGCAGTGGGAAATGTTCATCCGCCATATCGTCGATGACGAGCCCTGGTCCTACGGGCTGATGGAAGGCGTCAAGGGCGTGCAGCTGGCGGAGCTTGGCCTGCAATCCTGGAAGGAACGCCGCTGGCTCGATGTTCCGGCGCTGGGGTGATTTCGTGGCGTCGCGAGATACCCCCCTCTGCCCTGCCGGACATCTCCCCCTCAAGGGGGGAGATTGGCTGACACGGCGCTCGGCCTTCATTCTGCAACGTTTGCGATTGGTGCCGAACATTCATGACAGCGTAATCTCCCCCCTTGAGGGGGAGATGTCCGGCAGGACAGAGGGGGGTACTGCCCCACCAACGTTTCAAAATAATCCATTCAAGGGAAGCGGGAATGCCTGAAATCAGACTCCCCACCGAAACAGCTAACATCGAAACCTATCGCCTCCAGGGAAACCCAATCGCCCTCGAACGGCGCAAGGCTAGCGACTTCAACCGCATCGCATTCGCGGCGGCGCATGTGGTGGCTGATCCGCTTGCCGTCAACGATCCCTGGCTCACCCCGGCGATCGATTGGGATGCAACCCTGCAATTCCGGCACCGGCTCTGGGATCTGGGGCTTGGCGTGGCCGAAGCGATGGATACCGCGCAGCGCGGCATGGGCCTTTCATGGCCGGACGCGCGTGAGCTTATCGCAAGGTCGCTGAAAGAAGCAGCCAGCCGGGACGATGCGCTGATTGCCTGTGGCGTCGGGACCGACCATCTGGAAGGCACGGGCCACGATTTGCAGCGGATCGCCGATGCCTATCACGAACAGCTCGATTTCGTGCAAGGCCATGGCGGCAGGGTCATTCTCATGGCCAGCCGCGCGCTTGCGAGCGCCGCCCGCTCGCCGGACGATTATCTGGAAACCTACGCCCGCGTGCTGGAAAGAGCGCAAGGCAAGGTGATCATCCACTGGCTTGGCGAGATGTTCGATCCGGCATTATCGGGTTATTGGGGCAACGCCGATCACATGAAGGCCATGGACACCTGCCTTGAAATGATCGAGGCGAACGCCGGCAAGATCGACGGTATCAAGATTTCGCTTCTGTCGAAGGAAAAGGAAATCGCCATGCGCCGGCGGCTGCCTCAAGGCGTGCGCATGTATACCGGCGACGATTTCAACTATGCCGAACTGATCGCGGGCGACGAGCACGGCCATTCCGACGCGCTTCTGGGTATATTCGACGCCATCGCCCCCGCCGCATCGAGCGCGCTGGCATCCCTCAAGCGCGGCGAGACGGATGCATTCTTCGATATTCTGGAGCCGACCGTTGCGCTGTCGCGGCACATCTTCCGCGCGCCGACCCGGTTCTACAAGACGGGCGTTGTCTTCCTTGCCTGGCTGAACAGCCTTCAGAACCATTTTACCATGGTGGGCGGGCAGGAAAGCGCGCGCTCCACCCGGCATTTCGCCGAGCTTTTCCGCCTGGCTGACAAGGCGAATGTTCTCGCCGACCCGGACCTCGCCGCCCGGCGCATGAAGGCCTTTCTCGCGGTAAGAGGCGTTGAGTGATATGACCGACGCACCGTCGCTAAAGGTCAGGGACGCCGCGATTTTTGAACGGCGCGTGACCATGCGCATGCCGTTCCGCTTCGGCGCGGTAACGGTGCGCGAAGCAAGCCAGCTTTTCCTGCGCCTGACGGTCGAGGACGGGCGTGGTCATTATGCGCATGGCTATGCCGCCGAACTGATGGTGCCCAAATGGTTCGACAAGAACCCGGCGCTTGGGGCTCCGGAGAACGAAGATCAGCTGCGCCGTTCGGTTCGTATCGCGGTAAAACTTGCGAGCGATGCGCCTGCCGCACCCGCCTTTGCCCTGCATGCCGCGGTTGAAGACGAGCAGCACCGCCTCGCGGCGGCGGAGGGGCTCAACGGCCTCATAGCGTCCTTCGGGCTTGCGCTTGTCGACCGCGCGGTGCTCGACGCGCTCTGCCGCATGAATGGTGTTTCCATTACCGAAGCGATCCGCAACAATCTGGCGCAAATCGATGCAAGCACTACGCCAGATCTCGCCGGGTTCGATATCGCCGGCTTTCTGGAAAGCCTCAAACCCCAGCCGAACCTCTCCCTGCGCCACACGGTTGGCTATGTCGATTCGCTTACGCCTTCCGATATTTCCGCGCGTCTTGAGGATGGCCTGCCGGAATGTCTGGAAGAGGAAATCCACGCCTATGGCGTCAGATATTTCAAGCTGAAGGTTTCCGGGCGTCCGCGAGAGGATGCCGAGCGCCTGAAAGCGATTGCCGCGGTTCTGGACACGCTGCCGGAATACAAGGTGACGCTTGATGGCAACGAGCAGTTCGAAAGCGAGGCGGCGGTGATTGATCTCATGGATCGCATCGAGGCCGAGCCTTCGCTCCAGCGCCTGCGCCGCTCCCTACTCTTCGTGGAGCAGCCGATTGCCCGCGCCGCCGCCCTGGTGAGCCCGGTTCGAAACCTGGCGGGGCGCGTTGCGCTCGAAATTGACGAGTCGGACGGAACGCAGGACGCGTTTCTTGCCGCGCGGGAACAGGGCTATCGCGGCGTATCGTCCAAATCCTGCAAGGGATTCTACCGCTCGCTCCTCAATCGCTGCCGCGTCGAAAAATGGAATGCCGAAGGACCCGGCGGCTTCTTCATGTCGGCGGAAGATTTGACGACCCAACCGGGCATTGCCGTGCAGCAGGATCTGGCGCTTGCTGCGATTCTTGGGTCTAGCCATGTCGAGCGCAACGGCCATCACTATGTCGAGGGCATGCAAGGCGCATTGGAGGGTGAGACGCGCTCCTGGCTTGATGCGCATGGCGACCTATACCGGCAAATGGACGGCGGCCTGCGCCTCGATATCCGCCATGGTAGGCTTTCGCTCGCAACCACGCTTCACGCTCCGGGTCTCGGCATTTCCGGCGATGCCGCCGCAGCGACCTTTGCGGCACTTGAAAAGGGGGCATGACATGAATCTTTCCGGCCTGTCGGTGAACTTCGCGACCATAAAGCAGGGCGGCTCCTTCGGGGCGCTTGTCGATGCCTGCCTCGCGCAAGGCATCACCACCATTTCGCCCTGGCGCGATCAGGTTCACGCAGCCGGACTTGGCGAGGCGGCCCGTATCGTCGGGCAGAACGGGCTTCGTCTCAGCGGGCTTTGCCGTGGCGGGTTTTTCCCCGCACCTGACGCGGAAGGCCGCGCCCGCGCCATCGAGGATAACAAGCGCGCCGTGGATGAAGCCGCAACGCTCGCCGCCGATTGCCTGGTGCTGGTTGTCGGCGGCTTGCCGCACGGATCGCGCGATATCGAGGGCGCGCGCCAGATGGTGGAAGACGGCATGGCGGCGCTTCTGCCCCATGCGCGCGCCGCCGGTGTCCCGCTCGCCATAGAGCCTCTGCATCCCTTCTATGCGGCGGATCGGGCCTGCATCAACACGCTGAAACAGTCGCTCGATTTGTGCGACCGGCTCGGCGAGGGAACCGGCGTGGCGATCGATGTCTATCATGTCTGGTGGGATCCGGAACTGGAAAGCCAAATCGCCCGCGCCGGTCGCAACGGCCAGATCCTCGCCCATCACATCTGCGACTGGCTGGTGCCGACGACCGACCCGCTGAACGATCGCGGCATGATGGGCGACGGCGTCATCGACCTCAGGGGCTTCCGCGCCATGATCGAGAAAGCCGGTTTCTTCGGCCCGCAGGAGGTGGAAATCTTTTCCCATCGCTGGAATGGCCGCCCAGTGGAGGAGGTGCTGGCGACCGTGGTCGAGCGGTACAGGGCGGTTTGTTGAGTGGTTCATGGTTTGACGGCGTCAGTGCCAAGCGCCCTCGTGGGTATCGAGGCTCACCATGAGGGATTTGCTGGAATGTCGCGGAATGCCCCTCACCCTTACCCTCTCCCCGTGAAAATACGGGGAGAGGGGGACATGGACGTCTTCGCCTTCTTTTTCTGCTAGGTGCTGTAGGAGAAGAAAGAGGCGGCAAGGCTCACGTCCCCCTCTCCCTGCTTGCGGGGAGAGGGTAAGGGTGAGGGGCACTCCACGCGATATGCTTTTAAGCGCAACGCCCCTTCACCCTCATCCTGAGGTGCTCGCGTGAGCCAAGCCTCGAAGGACGAGATGAAGGGGATCGCCATTAGCCGGCGTCTCCATTTCAACATGAAGGAGGAAGGCATGTCTCTGAAACGCAAGCGTTACGTCCTCGTCGGAACGGGCAATCGCGGCACGACGATGTGGGGCCGAGAGTTGTTGGCGGGGTGGAGCGATTATGTCGAGCTTGTCGGCATCTGCGACCTGAACCTCATGCGCGCCGAACGGGCGCGCACCATGATCGGCTCTGATGCGCCGCTTTACGATGATTTCGACCGGATGATGGCCGAGCTGAAACCGGCTCTCGTGATCGTCTGCACACCTGACGATACCCACGACGACATCATCGTGCGCGCGCTCGAAGCCGGGGCCGATGTGATCAGCGAAAAGCCGATGACCACGACCCCGGAAAAGATCGCCCGCATCCTGGAGGCGGAAGCGCGGACCGGGCGGCGGGTGGACGTCTCCTTCAACTACCGCTTCGCCCCCACGGCCGCGCGCATCAAGGAACTGATCAACGAAGGCGCCATCGGCGATGTCACCTCCGTCGATTTTCACTGGTATCTCGATAACAAGCACGGCGCGGACTATTTCCGCCGCTGGCATGCCTTCACGGAACGCTCGGGCAGCCTCTTCGTGCACAAGGCGACGCATCATTTCGACCTGCTCAATTGGTATCTGGATTCCGATCCCGTCGAGGTCAAAGGCTTCGGCCAGCTCCTGCATTACGGCCGCAACGGACCCTTTCGCGGCGAACGATGCCGCACCTGCCCGCACAAGGGCGAGTGCGATTACTATTTCGATCTCTCAGCCGATCCGTTCCTCGAAACGCTTTATGAAGAGCCGTCCGAGGTCGACGGCTATGTCCGCGACGCCTGCGTCTTCCGCGAGGATATCGATATTCCCGATACGATGAGCGCTTCTATCCGCTATGCCAGCGGCGTGCAGGTTTCCTATTCGCTGAACACCTACATGCCGATCGAAGGCCATCATATCGCCTTCAACGGCCACAAGGGGCGCATAGAGATGCGCCAATATGAAAAACAGCCATGGACCGAGCCCCCGGCTGACGAGATCCTGCTCGTCAGGAGCTTTGGCGGCGGTGTCGAGCGTATCTGGGTCCCGCACGAGCCCGGCGGCCATTATGGCGGCGACAACCGAATGCGCGACATGATCTTCAAGCCCGGCTCGAACGATCGCCTGCGCCAGCGGGCGGGGTCACGGGCGGGCGCCATGTCGGTCCTGTGCGGCGTCGCGGCGCTTGAGAGTTCGCGCAAAGGCGGTGCGGCGATAGTGGAGCCGCCTCGTTCCGTTGTTTAAGTCGGTTCCGCCAAGCGCCCTCGTGGTTCGAGGCTCATTCCGCTTCGCTCCATTCACACCTCACCATGAGGGCTACTGCGGCGTTGCAACCTTCACCCTCATGGTGAACCACGGGGGTGAAGGGCGCGCGGCGTGGAATTGCCTTCACCCCATCGTCGGCATGACGAACTCCGCGCCCTCGCGAATCCCCGTTGGCCAGCGGCTGGTGATGGTCTTGAGTCGCGTATAGAAGCGCACGCCTTCCGGCCCGTGCATGTGATGGTCGCCAAACAGCGAGGCCTTCCAGCCGCCGAAGGAGTGGAAGGCCATAGGCACCGGGATCGGCACGTTGATGCCGACCATACCGACCTGTATCCGATGGGCGAATTCGCGGGCGGCGTCGCCGTCGCGGGTGAAGATGGCCGTGCCGTTGCCGAACTCGTGCTCATTGATCATCCGGGCGGCGGCCTCATAGGAATCCGCGCGGGCGACTGATAACACCGGACCGAATATCTCCCGGGCGTGGATCGTCATGCCGGGCGTCACATGGTCGAACAGCGAGCCGCCGATGAAAAAGCCATTCTCATAGCCCTGCATCCGGAAATTGCGGCCATCGACCACGAGTTTCGCGCCTTCCGTCACGCCGGCGTCGATAAGCCCGCGCACACGTTCGAGATGCTGCTTCGTCACCAGCGGGCCCATCTCGGCGTCCGGGTCGGTTCCCGGACCGATCTTCAGCGCGCGTATGCGCGGCTCGAGCTTTTCGATGAGCGTGTTTGCCGTCTTCTCGCCGACAGGCACGGCGACCGAAATCGCCATGCAGCGCTCGCCGGCTGAACCGTATGCCGCGCCCATGAGCGCATCGACCGCCTGGTCCATATCGGCATCGGGCATGATGACCATATGGTTCTTGGCCCCGCCCAGCGCCTGGCAGCGCTTGCCGGTGCGCGCCGCTGTTTCATAGATGTAACGGGCGATCGGCGTCGATCCGACGAAGCTGACGGCGGAAATGTCGGGATGGTGGAGTATGGCGTCCACCGCTTCCTTGTCGCCATGCACGACATTGAAGACTCCAGCAGGCAGGCCAGCTTCCTTGAGCCACGCGGCGATGAGGAGCGAGGCGGAAGGGTCGCGCTCGGATGGTTTCAGAATGAAACAGTTGCCGCAGGCCAGCGCCACCGGAAACATCCACATCGGCACCATGACCGGAAAGTTGAACGGCGTGATGCCCGCGACGATGCCCAGTGGCTGGCGCAGCGAATAGCTGTCGACCCGCGTGCCGACATTCTCCGTGAATTCGCCCTTGAGAAGCTGCGGGGCCGCGGTGGCGAATTCCACCACCTCCATGCCGCGCTGGATTTCGCCCTTGGCATCCGAAAGCACCTTGCCATGCTCGGAGGTGATGACGGCGGCCAGTTCGTCGACACGCTCTTCAAGGATATGCAGGAAGCGGTTCAAGATACGCGCGCGGCGCAGCGGCGTCGTTCCAGCCCATTCGGGAAACGCCTTCTTCGCCGCCGCGACCGCCTCGCGCACTTCATCCGCACCGCCGAGCGCGACGGAGCCGGTTTGCTCGCCAGTCGCCGGATTGAATACGGGAGCCGTGCGGCTGCCGCGGCCGGCATTGAGGCGGCCATCGATGAAATGAGAAATGTCGGTGGGCATGGCGGGTCCTCCCATGATGCTGTTTTGTCGTTTGAACCAGTAATCAGGATATTACAACGTGAAAACCGCCCGGAATGCCTCTAGCGCCTTTTCGGCATCATCCTTGGCGAAAGCTTCCAGTCCGACCGGCCCGCGATACCCCATGTCATGAAGCGCGCGCGCAATGGCCGGATAGTTGATCTCCCCAGTGCCCGGCTCGCAGCGTCCGGGTACATCCGCCACCTGGATTTCGCCAATCCATGGCAGGCAGGTCCGGCAAGTTTCGATCAGATTTCCCTCGCCGATCTGCACATGGTAGAGATCGAGGTTGAGCCTCAAGCGCGGATGGTCGATGGCGGAAACCAGCGCCAGCGTATCCATCGCGCGGGCGAAGGGTACACCCGGATGATCGACCGGCAGGTTCAGATTCTCCAGCGTGAACACCACGCCTTCCTCCTCCGCCATATCGGCAATGCGGCAAAGCGTGTCGCGCGCCTTGAGCCACATTCTGCCCGTGACGATCTCGCTTGGCCGCGCGGGGAGACCGCCCGGACCCAATCCGGTGCCATGCAGGTTCAACCGCGCGACGCCGAGCATTTTGCCGATTTGCGCCGTTTCGCGGGCGGAGCGCAGGAGTTCACCGGCTCCTTCGTCATCGGCTAGCCGCCCGGTCACATAGCCATTCATGATGGAGAATGTCGCGCCTGAGCGCTTGAGCGCGACGAGATCGTGATCGGACCAGTTCCATAGACCGACGTGGAAGCCCATTTCTTTCAGGCAAGCGCAACGCCACTCGATGGGTTTGTCGCGCCACAACATTTCGGCACAGGCGGAAAGGGTGAAGGGGTGGGTCATGTGTGGATATCCCCGACGTGGCCGCGTACCCGCCGAACACCCCCCTCTGCCCTGCCGGGCATCTCCCCCTCAAGGGGGGAGATTGGCTGACGCGAACCACGCCTCTCATCCTTCGACGTTTGCGATTGGTGCCGAACGTCTATGAAAGCGTAATCTCCCCCCTTGAGGGGGAGATGTCCGGCAGGACGGAGGGGGGTATGGCTTGGAACAAACATCAAAAACCCCTACACCAACCGCTCAACCGCCGGAGCAGCCACAAAGCGCCATTTGCGCAGCGGTCCGGCCATGACGTTCAAATAATACATCTCAAATCCGGGAGGCGCCCCGCAAGGATGATGCCCGCGGGGGACGCAGACCACGTCGCCGTCATGCACGGCCATGGTTTCGTTGAGCGTCAGATCGTCGGTATAGACCCGCTGGATGCCGAAGCCGTCAGCCGGGTTCAGACGGTGATAATAGGTCTCTTCCAGATAAGTGATGCGCGGGAAATCATCCTCGTCATGGCGATGGCTCGGATAGCTCGACCAGTGACCAGCCGGCGTGAATACCTCCGTCACCAGCAGCGAGTCGCAGTAATCCTCGTTTTCCATGGCGATATTGTTGATGTAGCGGGTGTTCGTGCCTTCGCCCCGCTGCGTCAGCGTGATGCCATCAGGCCCGATCCGCCGCGCCTCGTGGCCTCCGTTGCCCGGCGCGGAGCAGACGGCGATGACGCAGTCCGTCTCCGCGACTGCCTCCCACTCGCTGCCATCAGGCAAATACAGGCAATGCGGCGGCGATTTCTCAAAAACGCTCATGCGTTGGCCCAGCACACCCCAATCCCGCCCCGCACCCTGAATTTGCGCCTTCCCCTCGACCATGACGAGGATGACCTCGCAGTCCCCGGTCGCCTCCGCCGCGCGCTCGCCCGCCCGCAGGCGGTAAAGCGAAAAGCCGACATAGCGCCAGCCGGCAAGCGCCGGAGTGATCTCGTGCACCTTGCCATGGGTGCCGAACGGGCGGTGAAGCAGATTGGGCATGGTTTTACTCCTGGATTAAACCTGTTTCAGCCGCAGCAGCTTTCAGCGTCTTCAAGCCAAGAGACTGGTATTGAAACGGGTTACGAACATCCGGGTCCTGCTCGGCCTCGATGACGATCCAGCCATCATAACCCACATCTTTCAGGATGCTCAGGAGCGGCACAAATTCGACTCCGCCTTCCTCGTCGCCCGGCACGGTGAAGACCCCGGCACGCACGCCATCCATGAAGGACATGCCGCTCTCTCGAACCTGACGCATGATGGCGGGGCGCACGTTCTTGGCGTGGAAATGGCTGACCCGGTCGGCATATCGGGACAAAACCGGCGCTGGATCCTGTCCGTTTGACCCGAAATAACAATGCCCCGCATCGAAGAGCAGCCGCGTATTCGGGCCGGTTGCCGCCATGAAAGCGTCGATCTCTTCGGGCGTTTCAACCACCGTTCCCATATGGTGGTGATAGACGAGATGAATGCCCTGCGCCGCCGTGAACGCCGCAAGCTCTTCCACTTTCGCACCGAAAGCCTTCATCTCCTCGGGCGTAAGAACCGGACTTTCACTCAGCGGCCTGGCCAAACCCTGAATGCTGTTCGAGGTCTCGCAGACGATGCACACCGTAGAGCCATTATGCTTCAACCTGTCCAGATGGCGCTGGATCGCTTTTTTCTCCTCTTCCACGGAGTGCGCGAGCAGATTCAGCGAATACCAGCCGGACACGAAGGCCAGACCATAAGAGCCAAGCAATTGTTTCAATGCTTGCGGATCGTCCGGCCAGCGATGGCCGTTCTCGATGCCGTCGAAGCCGATATCCGCCGCCTCGCGCAATATCTGTTCGGTCGGAATGTTTGCGCCAAGGGTCTGGTCGTCATCATTGGCCCAGGCGATGGGGTTGGTGCCGAAGCGGATCATGTTTTCCTCAATTCACAACTCTCTGTTTCGCTGACGCCTCAAGGTACCGCGCATAGGCCTCTTTAAGCTTGTCGGTAGTCCCCACCTCCGGCACAGCCACATCCCACCACTGTCCAGCATCGCCGAAGCCCGGCCCATGGGTCGGATCCGTGTCTATGACGATAACCGTCGGAATGTCTCGTCCCCGCGCGGCGGCGATTTGCGCTTCCAGATCGGCAATATCTTTCGCCTTCACCGCAACCGCGCCCATCGATGCCGCATGGGCGACGAAATCGATCTGTGGCTGCTGCTCTATGTTGCAATCCCTGTAGAGATTGTTGAACGGCTCCCCGCCGCTTAGCCGCTGCAGGCGGTTGATGCAGCCGAAGCCGCGGTTGTCGGTGAGCACCACTGTGAACGGCACCTTGCGCATGACGGCGGTCGCCAGCTCCGAATTCGCCATCATGTAGGAACCGTCGCCAGCGAAGCAGATCACCTCGCGGTCGGGCCGCGCGAGCTTGAGCCCCATCGCCCCGGCGATCTCGTAGCCCATGCAGGAATAGCCGTATTCCATATGATAGCCGCCCTGGCTCGCCTGCCAGAGCAGCTTGAGCGCACCCGGCATGGTGCCGGCGGCGCCCATGGCGATGGCGCTTTCCCCGGTCGCGCGCTGCACCGCGCCGATGACTTGCGCATCCGTTGGAAGTCCTTCGCCTGAGGGGGCGGCGCAATGGCGGTTCACGGCGGCAAGCCATTCGGTTCGCGAGGCAGTATCCGGCATGGGGGCGCGATGATCTCCAAGTATGTCGCTTAAACCTTGAAGAGCAACCTTCGCATCGGCCACGAGGCCGACTGCGCCGTGCTTGTCCGCATCATAGCCCTGCACGTTGATCGAAACGAGCTTCATATCTTTCGCCTCGAATAGCGACCACGAGCCGGTGGTGAAATCCTGAAAGCGCGTGCCGATGCCGATGACCAGATCCGCCTCGCGAGCAAGCGCATTGGCCGCCGCCGAACCATCGACGCCCGCCGCGCCGAAATTCATCGGATGGGCCTGCGCCAAAGCCGATTTTCCTGCCTGCGTCTCGATGACAGGAATAGAGTGGCGGATGGCGAAATCGGCCAATTCCTGCTCCGCTTCGCTGTAAATCACGCCGCCCCCGGCGACGATGACAGGACTTTTCGCGGCGCGGATCAATGCGGCAACGTCCTCCAGATCGCGCCTGTCCGGCACAGGCCGGCGGATGCGCCAGACATGTCGCTCGAAGAAGGCTTCCGGCCAGTCATAGGCTTCCGCCTGCACATCCTGGCAAAACGACAGCGTCACCGGGCCGCAATTGGCCGGATCTGTCATCACCCGCAGCGCCCGTGGCAGCGCCGTCAGCAATTGCTCGGGCCGCGTGATGCGGTCGAAATAGCGGCTGACCGGGCGGAAGCAATCATTTGCGGATACGGTGCCGTCGTCGAAATCTTCCACCTGCTGCAGCACCGGGTCCGGCCGGCGGCTGGCGAATACATCGCCCGGAATGAGAAGCACGGGGAGCCGGTTGACATGGGCGAGCGCCGCCGCGGTGATCATATTGGTCGCGCCCGGCCCGATGGAGGACGTCACGGCCTGCGCGCGGCGACGCTTCATCGCCTTGGCATAGGCGATGGCCGTGTGCGCCATGGTCTGCTCGTTCTGGCCGCGCCAGGTGGGCAGGCCATTGCCCGCCTGCTGCAGCGCTTCGCCAAGGCCGGCCACATTGCCATGGCCGAAAATCGCCCATACGCCATCGACGAAACGCTCGCCCTCTTCCGTCATTTGGCTCGCAAGCCATTTCACCATGGCTTGCGCCGCCGTTAGTCTGATCGTGCTCATTGCGCTTTAGCCTTCTCCCGTGCGGCGTCCCACACCCGGCAAAGCCGGGCATATCGCGCCGCCATGTCGTCCACTGCTTGCCCATCGGAGATTTCTCCGCCAAGCCAGCGCCGCGCCGCATCGGCGAAGATCGTGCGCCCGACGGCAAAGCCCTTGACCAGATCGAAACGGGCGGCGACGTCGAAGCTCTCGGCAAGCTCCGCCTCCGGCGCATCCAGCCCAAGCACGACGATGCCGCGCGTATGCGGGTCATGCGCCTCTATGGCGGCGATGGCGTTGGCCCAACCGGTCTCGGTCTTCATCGATTCCAGTTTCCACCAGTCTGGATAGATGCCCGCCGCGTAGAACTGATGGACCAGCGTCGCGACCGTCATATCGCCGGTTGCGCCGACCTTGGAGGGGATGATCTCCAACAGGAATTCCAGCCGGTTGCGCCGCGCCGCCTCGAACAGTCTTTTGACAATCGCCTCCTGGGCAGCGCGTGTGTCGGCATCGTCATCCGGATGGCAGAAGCACAGCACTTTCACCACCTGCTCGCGCGCCCACTCCGCGAGCCCTCCGCAATCGGAACCCAGTTCCGGCTCCAGCATCAGCGGACGCGATCCCGGCCATTCCGCCGGGCGCCCAATCCAGAGACCGGTGCCGGATGCCCGATGCAGCGCCGAGCGGCCAATGCGGTTGTCGCAGAGGATGCCGTAGCCATCGGAGGTGGTGGACTGCCCCACACCCTTACCCTCTCCCCGTGAATTACAGGGAGAGGGGGGCGTCAGCGTTGACGCTTCTTTCTGTTCTGCTGTGCCTGGCTCAATGGATAGGGCACCAGCGTGGATGCGCCCCTCTCCCCGCAAGCGGGGAGAGGGTAAGGGTGAGGGGCAATGCGCCGCCTGCACCCGCAAGGCAGCGTCGAGGCAGAGTTCCTTGAAGGCCGCGCCCTTTTGCGGGGTGTAGCCCGGCATGTCCTCGAGTTGTTTGCGGTGGTCGAAGGCGAACACGCGCATGGTAGACCAATCGCCACCCGCCCGCGTGTGGCGCGTGGTTGACCAGTGGATCTGCTCCAATTCCCTATCGTTGCGCAAATCGGCGCGCTTTACGCCCCGCGCGAGGAAAAACTGCAATTCCTCCCAGCTCGGATAGGCCGGCGTACAGCCATGGCGGCTGACGGCGAAGGCGCCGCAGGCATTGGCAAATTTCAGCGATGTGGACCAGTCCGCTCCGCTCATCCAGCCACGCAACAGGCCGGCGAAGAACCCGTCGCCCGCGCCCAGCACGTTGAACACCTCTATTGGGAATCCCTGTCCGCTTTGGCCATTGTCGAGGCTATCGGGTATCTCCCCCTCGAAGGCGACCGCGCCGAGCGGCCCGCGCTTGCAGACCAGCGTCGCGGCGCTGACGGCGCGAACTGCGCGGAGGGCCGCAATCGTATCGGTCGATCCCCCCGCGATGTGGAACTCTTCTTCGGTGCCGACGATCAGGTCGAAATAGTGCAGCGTCGATTGCAGCCGGGCGGTGACCTTGGCGCTCTCGACAAACCGGCTTTCGCCCTCGCCGTGGCCTGCGACGCCCCAGAGGTTCGGGCGATAATCGATATCGAGCGCGGTGCGGAGACCATGCTTGCGCGCAAGCCGCAGTGCCTTGATCACGGCGGCTTCAGTGTGCGGGTGGGAAAGATGCGTGCCGGTTACCACAATGGCCCGCGCGACAGCGATGAAGGCTTCATCGATATCGTCCTCGCAGAGCGCCATGTCGGCGCAGTTCTCGCGGTAGAAGATCAGCGGAAACTGCGTGTCATCGCGGATGCCGAGGATGACCAGCGCGGTGAGCCGTTCGGGATCGACCTTCACGCCCGCGGTTGACACACCTTCGCGCGCGAGCTGCTCCAGGATGAACCGTCCCATATGCTCGTCACCAACGCGGCTGATGAGCGCGGTCTTCAGCCCCAACCGCGCGGCGCCGCAGGCAATGTTGGTGGGCGAGCCGCCGATATATTTCTCGAACGAGCCCATATCCTCCAGCCGCCCGCCAATTTGTGTTCCGTAGAGATCGACGCTGGCGCGGCCTATGGTGATGACATCGAGGGTCTTCATCACTGCCCTCCGATCCGGACGGGCGTTCCGTTTGACGCCGCCATGGCATGGATGATCCGTTCTATCTCCAGCCCATCCGCGAAATCAGGTCCAACGTTCGGGCCGCCTGCAATGGCGGTGAGGAGATCGCGGGCCTCGATCACCTTCTGCTCATTGAACCCGAAATTATGGCCGGGAGCGGGGCAGAAGGCGGCGTAATCCGGTTGAGCGGGGCCGCTCAGGTGCCGCACGAAGCCGGCCTCTCCGGCTCGGTGCACCCAAAGCTCGTTCATGTTCTCCTGGTCGAAAATGATGGTTCCGTTCGTTCCATGCGCTTCCCATTGCAGCCGGCACTTTCGCCCGCGCGCCACGCGCGACGTGGCAAAGGAGCCATGCGCGCCGGACGCAAAACGCAACAGAGCCATGGCGCTGTCCTCGTTCTCCACCGCCTTCGCGCCCTCCCGCGAGGGACGTGCCGGTATGGCGATCTGCGTCTGCGCGATGACCTGTGTGACAGGTCCCATCAGCGCCAGCATCTGGCTCACAAGATGGCAGCCAAGGTCGCCGAGCGCACCGAGACCTCCGCCCTCATGCGTCATCCGCCACGACCATGGCAGGAGCGGATCGGCGGAATAATCCTCGTCATAGACGCCGCGAAAGGCAAGCGGCTCCCCGATCTCGCCATTGCGGATCATGTCGCGCGCCGCCTGAAAGGCGGGGTTCCTCAAATAGTTGTAGCCGAGCATCGTCATCTGTCCCGGATGGGCGGCGGCGGTGGCGGCCATTGCTTCCGCGTCGGCAAGCGTCAGCGCCATAGGCTTTTCCAGCCAGACATGCTTGCCGGCCTTCAACGCGGCTTCTGCCATGGGCCGGTGCAAACCGTTGGGCGCGGTGATGGACACGACATCGACCTTGGGATCGGTAACAGCCTCCTCCCAGCGGGCCGTGGCACGAGCAAAACCGAACTGGCTAGCGAAAGCGTTCGCCGCATCCTCCGTCGCATCCGCGAGGATTTCCAGCCTCGGATGCGCCCCGCTGAAAACCGCCGCGACATTGCGCCAGGCCATGGCGTGGCATTTGCCCATGAAGCCGGTTCCGATCAGGGCGACGCCCAATTCTTTCTGCGACATCGTCAACTCCCGCTCGATAAAAAGCCGGTCGGATAGGGAGCAATCCGCCCCTCACCCTTACCCTCTCCCCGCGAATTGCGGGGAGAGGGGGACGTCATCGCCGGCGCCCTTTTTCTCCCCCTTGCCTGGCATGAGAAGGAGGCGCGGCGTTCATGTCCCCCTCTCCCCGTGTGCGGGGAGAGGGTAAGGGTGAGGGGCATTCCACTAAGCATTTGAGGTTTCCCTGACATCACACAGTTCCTCCAAGCGAACCTTCGAGTACGGCCAGTTCCTGCCCGCCCGCCATCAAATCCTGCAGTTCAGTGGCCGTGATTTCGCCCTTCGTCGCCGTGCCGAGCGTCTGCCCGCGATTGAGCACGGTGAAGCGGTCGCCGACAGCGAGCGCATGCCGCACATTGTGGGAAATGAACACCACGCCGATCCCCTGCGACCGGACGCGATCAATCGTCGCCAGCACGTTCGAGGTCTGGCGCACGCCGAGCGCCGAGGTCGGCTCATCGAGAATCAGCACCTTTGCGCCGAAATAGACCGCCCGGGCGATAGCCACCGTCTGCCGCTCCCCGCCCGACAGCGTCCCCACCGCCTGTTCGGGGCTGCGCAGATTGATGCCCATCCGGCGCATTTCGGCCCGGGTGATGTCGTTGGCCGTGTCGATATCGAAGCGCTTGAAGAGCCCCCTGCCTTTCGTCGGTTCCCGCCCCATGAAGAAGTTGCGGGTGACCGACATCAGCGGGATCATGGCGAGATCTTGAAACACCGTGGCGATCCCCGCCTCCATGGCATCACGCGGACTATCGAAGGACATCGGCCTGCCTTCGAAGGTGATCGATCCCCCGGTCGGCTTGTGCACGCCGGACATGGTCTTGATGAAGGTGGATTTTCCGGCGCCATTGTCGCCAAGCAGGCAGTGGCACTCGCCCGGCCTGACGTCGAAGGTCACGCCATTGAGCGCGATGACGTTGCCGAAATGCTTGCTGATGTTTTCCATGTGGATGATCGGATGGGACATCTGAATCCTTTCTGAAACCGCATGATCTTGCCTGGAAGTCTGCAACTTTTCGGGATCATGCTCAGCGCTCCCCCGTCACGCGCTTGCGGATTGCGTTGTTGAAAAGCACGGCGATGAGGAGCATGGCGCCGAGAAACACCTGGAACCAGTCCTGATCGAAGCGGGTATAGGTCAAACCAATCGTGACCATGCCGAAAAGGATGGCGCCGAAGAAGGCGCCGATGGCCGAGCCGTAGCCGCCGGTCAGCAGGCAGCCGCCGATGACGGCCGTGATGATCGCCTCGAACTCCTTCATGAAACCACGCCGCGCATCGGTGGATCCGGCATCGATCACGGTGATGATGGCCACAAGCGCCGCGGCTGTTGCCGTCAGCATGAAGAGCATGATCTTGACGCGGCGGACGGGCACGCCGGAATTCTCAGCGGCAAGGGCATCGCCGCCCGTGGCGAAGATCCAGTTGCCGAACGGCGTGCGCAGGAGAACCCAGGTCGCAATAAGTGCGAACAAAATGAACCAGATGATTTCGACGGGAACGCCCGGCACTTTCGGCGCGCCGGATTTGAAGGCGTCGATGACGCCCGCCTTTGCCAGCCAGTCAAAGAGAAAGCCAAAGGCATCGCCGGAAAAGATCGGCGTCAGGAAATCGCTTGCGACCGCCTCGCGAACCCCGCGCAACTGCGTCGCGCCGCCGGTGAATATCTTGAGGCCAACCAGCGAAGCGCCACGCAGGACGAAAAGCCCCGCAAGCGTGACGATAAAGGATGGCAGGCCGGTGCGGATGACGATGAGTCCATTCGCCGCGCCCAGCACCGCAGCAAACGCAATCGTCAGCGGAATGGCAAGGATGAGCGGCAGGCCCATATTGACGGTGAAGACGCCGAAGATCATGCCCGCGAAGGCAACCATCGAGCCGATCGACAAATCGAACTCGCCACCGATCATCAGCATCGCGGCGGCAATACCAAGAATGCCAAGCTGCGCCGCCGGCGTCATGAAATTCATGATGCCCGAGAGCGTGAACATGCTGCGGTCGGCGGTGATCAGGAAAAAGATGGTGACGAGGATCACGCCCCCGATGGCGCCCAGCTCCGGCCGTTTCATGAGTTTTGTCGCGAGAGATTCGGATTTGATCCGCTCGTCGGTCTTAGCCAGCGTATCGGTGGACATGGGTTTTCCTTTATTCTGCGGAAACGCTGGGGCATGAACACCCCCCTCTGGCCTGCCGGCCATCTCCCCCTCAAGGGGGGAGATCAGCCTTCATAAACGTTCGGCACCAATCGCAGATGTCTGATGATGAGGGCCGAGCGTCGTCCCAGCCAATCTCCCCCCTTGAGGGGGAGATGCCCGGCAGGGCAGAGGGGGGTACTGCCTCGCGCCAAGCGTTAACGCTCTCGCCTACCTAATCCCCTTCGCCGAAAGCTCGATCACCTTCGCCGCGCTATCCTTCGTCACAAGGTTCGGCCCGGAAGGCACATCACCACCCGGCATCAGTCCGTACTCGGCATTCAGCGCCAGAAACGCGACCGGCAGATAGCCCTGCAGGAACTGCTGTTGATCGATGGCGAAAGCGGCCTTGCCGTCGGCAACCTGCTGGAGAAACCCTGCCGAAAGATCGAACGTCGCGATCAGCACATCGTCGCGGCCAAGCGCCTGCGCGGCCTTGACCGCCGGCTCGCCCACCAGCGTGGCGTTGAGGCTGAGAACGGTGTTGACATCCTTGTCGGATTCAAGCGCCGCCCGGACCTTGGATTCCACTTCCGCCGGATCGTTGCTCGTCGGCAATACCGTGACCGGTTTCCCGAAGCCTTCCGTGAAGCCGGCGCAGCGTTGGTCGAGCGAGACGTTGCCGACTTCCTGGTTGATGCAGATGCCCTTCTTGCCGCCCATTTCGGCAAGCTTGGCCCCGGCGACCTTGCCGGCATCGAATTCGGACTGGCCGACATGGAGACGCGCGCCGAGCTTGTGCGAGACATCGCCGCCCGAATTGATGGAAATGACCGGGATGCCAGCCTCGACCGCGCGCTTGATCGAGGGACCGAGGGCATCGGCATCGGGGATCGAAACCACGAGGCCATCCGGATCCTGGTTGACCGCCGCATCGATCAGCTGGCCCATCTTGACCATATCGAATGTGTCAGGCGCGCGGTATTCAACATTGACGCCGGTATCCTTGCCCGCCTTCTCCACGCCGTTCTTGACCACGGACCAGAACGGATCGTTCGCCTGGCCATGGGTCACGACGATGATGTCAGCGGCAAGAGCAGGGGTGGCCGCCAGAATCGCGGCGGCTGCGACAGCTGCGAATAAATTTTTCATGCTATCCTCCCATTGAGCATGATCCCGAAAAGTTGAAGACTTCCAGGTAAGATCATGCGGTTGAAAAGAGGACGCCACCTCCTGACGTCCCGTTCACCCGGTCACGCGGGACCGGCACCGAGAGCCGGCGACCGCACCTCCCCGTGCGGCCGTGGGCAATTCATCGTTTCACATCGGCGGTTCGACGGGCTGGCCCGTCCTCGCGGATATCGTCGCAGCTTCGGCGAGCGCCAGTGCGGCGACCCCGTCGCGAAGCGTCACCGGAATGTCGGCGCCATCGAGAACGGCCTTGACGAAGGCATCCCATTCCGCCGCGTAGGCGCGCATGTAGCGCTCCAGGAAAAAGAATTCCGGCCTGGCGCTCGTCACACCGGCGGCTGTCGCCTTCGACACGGTGTTCTCAAGAACGTTCGCCGCCGAAAGCAGGCCTTGCGAGCCGAGAAGCTCGAGGCGCTGGTCGTAGCCATAGACGGCGCGGCGGCTGTTCTTGATGACCGTTATGCGGCCATCGGCATAGGTCAGCGTCACCACCGCCGTATCGACATCACCAGCCGCGCCGATCGCCGGATCGACGATCGAGGTGCCGACGGCGGACACGGTTTTCGGCATGTCGCCCATGATGAAATTCGCCATGTCGAAATCATGGATCATCATGTCGCGGAACAGGCCGCCGGACAGTTTGACATAGCTGAGCGGCGGCGGCGCCGGATCGAATGACGTGATCGACAGAAGTTCCGGCTTGCCGATTTCACCGGCGGCGACAGCGGCCTTGATCATCGCGAAATTCGGGTCGAAGCGCCGGTTGAAGCCGATCATGACAGGCACACGGGCGGACGAGACGGCTTCAAGGCAGGCCCGCGCTCGATCAAGCGACAGGTCCACCGGCTTTTCGCACAGCACGGCCTTCCCGGCGGCGGTCGCTTTCTCGATCAGGTCCGAATGCGTATCCGTCGAAGTAGCGATCAGCACGGCATCGATGGAGCTATCCGCCAGAATTTCCTCCGTGCTCGCGGCCTTTGCGCCATGGGCTTCCGCAAGCAAGCGCGCCGCATCCTCGTTGACATCAGACACGGCAATCAGCTCGCTTCTCGCATGGCCGGCAATATTGACGGCGTGCACACGGCCAATGCGGCCGGCGCCGAGCAATCCAACTCTCAGCACTCTATTCCTCCCAAGCGGTTCCTCTGCCGCTAGGGGAGTAGACTATCCAGTCTTTGCTCACGTGAGCAAGAGGATTATGCTCCCGTGAGCAATTTTTCTGAAGGGTTGACTGAAATCGTTCTATAAGGGAGTGCGATCCGGTTGAAAAACTAGGACAGAGATGGAAATGACGGACGGGAAGAAAGCGCATTTTGCGGGCAATGTCACGGCGGACGATGTGGCGCTTGCAGCCGGCGTATCGCGCTGGACGGTCAATCGCGCTTTCCGCAAAGATGCCTCCATCTCCGCCAAAAGCCTCGAAAAGGTCATGGCCGCAGCCGAGCGGCTGGGCTACGTGCCGGACCTCAGGGCCGCCAGCCTCGCCTCCGATAGGTCCAATCTGGTGGCGCTGCTGATCGACGATTTCGCCAATCCGCACAAGCTCGTGATGATGGAACGGCTGACCCGTATCCTGCGGCGCGAAGGCTGGGATATATTGCTGGTCAACACGCTTGACCGGGACGATGCCGGGCACGCGCTTCTAAACGCCAGCCAGCGGCGCGTGGACGCGGTGATCCTGATCGGCATTCAGTTCGATGATGAGGTGCTCGAAACCGCGCTCCATGCGCGGCGGTTCCGCAAGCTCATCATTTTCGCCCGCACATCGCAGAACCCGAACACGATCTCTATTGCCGTCGATGATGTCCTCGCCATCAAGGAGATGGCAAATTACGTGAACGCGCGCGGCTATCGCAGGCCAATGTTCCTCGCCGGACCGCAAACCTATTCCGCGCATCTCTTACGCAAGGAAACCTTCGTCGAATATTGGCGCGAGCATTTCGGCAATGAGCCGGAGATCGTCGGGGTGCCGGCATATGATCCGGTGCTGGCCGCCGGGATCGTGATGGAGAAATTGAGCGAACGGCCGGCGCTGGCGCTGCCGGATATCCTCGTCTGCGAGAACGACGCTCTGGCGATGGGCGCCATTGATGTCATCCGGCACAGGCTGAACCTGCGCATTCCCGAAGACATCGCCGTGACCGGCTTCGACGACGTGCCTCAGGCCGCAAGCCCCAACTACCAACTGACGACATACCGGCAGCCGCTCACCGAAATGGGCGAATACCTTGTCGAAGTGCTCCAGAGCTCGGAGACTGAAAATCTGGATCGGCTGTTCGAGGGGAAATTGATCGTCAGGGATAGCGCCTGAACATACGCGGCGGATGGTCGATTTGGTGATCGATGGATTGCGATTTCACGCGCGGGCGCGCGGGGATGAGCGAGCGATCAACTTTCAAGAAAATGAAATCTATCGGGGAACATCAAGCAAGTTGACAGGTTAAGAGAGTGTTCACCAGCTAAAGGAGATAAGAAAATGGCTGATAACACTTCGAACCGTGGGTTTGCCTCAATGGATGAGGACAAGCAGCGGGCAATCGCCTCGAAGGGCGGTCATGCTTCGGGTGGTAACTTCAAGAACGACCCCGAGCGCGCTGCGAAGGCCGGCCATAAGGGCGGCCAGGTTTCGGGCGGCAACTTCAAGAATGATCCGGAACGCGCCGCACAGGCCGGCCGCAAGGGCGGCGAGCATTAACCCATGCAGACCCTCCCAACGAAACGCCCGCCAGAGTGGCGGGCGTTTTTTGTTGGCTTATAGGATAGGCCTGCCGCCGGTGACGGCGATGGTTGCGCCGGATGTATAGCTCGACAGCGGATCGGCCAACATTACATAGGCAGACGCAAGCTCCGCCGGCTGGGCCGGCCGTTTCATCGGCACCTGCTTACCGAAATTCCTGACGGCTTCGTCAGGGAGCGTGGAGGGGATGAGGGGCGTCCACACTGGTCCCGGCGCAACCGTGTTGACGCGAATGCCTTTCTCGGCGAGCAGTTGCGCGAGACCCGCCGTGAAGTTCTGTATGGCGCCCTTGGTCGTGGCATAGGCGAGCAGCGATGGATTGGGCATATCGGAATTGATCGAGGCGGTGTTGATGATCGCCGAGCCTGGTAACAGGTAGGGCAGGGCGGCCTTGGTCAGATAGAACATCGCGTGGATGTTCACGCGGAATGTCAGGTCCCATTCCTCGTCGGTGATATCCTCCAGCTTGGCGAAGCTCGCCTGATGCGCGGCATTGTTGACCAGAATGTCGATACCGCCCAACTCGCTTACAGCTGTTTCTACGATCTGGCGGCAGGCTTGCGGATATTGCACGTCGCACTTCACGGCAACGGCCTTGCGGCCTTCCACTTCGATGAGCGAGCAGGTGTCCTCGGCGTCGGTGTCTTCCTCGATATAGGCGATGAGCACATCCGCGCCTTCGCGGGCAAAGGCGAGCGCGACGGCGCGGCCAATGCCGCTATCGCCGCCCGTGATGATGGCTTTCTTGCCTTGAAGCTTGCCGGAACCGCGATAGCTCGTCTCGCCGTGGTCCGGCCTCGGATTCATCCTGCCCGTGGTGCCGGGCATTGGCTGGTGGGGCGTATCGAATGGCGGGGTAGGGTGGTGCGTTTCCATGTCCGGTCTTCCTTTCTGATTTAATGGAGTGGAAACGAGGAGGCGGGCTGGATGTTCCAATAGTGAGCAGTGAGGCAGTGAGCGGTAAGCGGTAAGCAGTAAGCAGGGCGATAGCGCCTTTTTCCGGCTCACTGCTCGCTGCTCACCGCTCATTGCTCCAATCACGCGCTCGTGAGGATAATCGAGGTTGCATATGGCGAAATGCAACAATTCGTGCGTCGAAACGTTGGATCATTGTTCCGCCACATGTGTGGCCCATGACGCTCCCGCCCGTTTGAGTAGAAACGAAAAATGGACGGGCCACAAAAGTATTTGAAGGAGTTACAGGGATGAAGAAGATTGTTGCCGCAGCGCTTGCCGCTCTTCCGGTTCTGGCATTCGGCGGAACCGCCCTTGCGGCCGATATGATTCGCGAGGCGCCCCCGGTCCAGGTACAGCCTGACCAGCGGGATGGCGTGCGCATCGGCTATCTGGATTGCCGCGTCGGCGGCGGCGTCGGTTATGTGATCGGTTCGGCGAAGGAAGCGGATTGCGTTTTCACGTCGACCATGGGTGGCGGTGAGCCGCTCGACCATTACACCGGCGTTATCCGCAAATTGGGTGTGGATCTCGGCTTTACGACGGAAGGACGGATGATTTGGGCCGTTTTCGCGCCGACCGCCGGGTATCATCATGGGTCGCTGGCCGGCCTCTACCAGGGCCTGACGGCGGAAGCCAGCTTCGGCCTCGGCGGCGGGCTCAATGTCATGGGCGGCGGTACCGCAGGCTCCGTGCAGCTGCAATTGGTCAGCCTTACAGGATTGAAGGGCCTCAATCTTGCTGCCACGAGCACATCCATGACGCTTACACCTGCTACACCCGCAATGCCTGCAGGCTAAGCACTACAACAAAAGCCCCTCCCCAGTGCTTCCACATGGTGAACTGACCCCGTAAAGTTGGACAGTTTAAAGGCTGGGACGATTTAAGGGCTGGGTCCTGTATTGTACAGGGCTCAGCCCTTTGAGTTTCATTT
>NZ_QJTF01000023.1 GCF_003217235.1 Paramesorhizobium leguminum
ATTCCCGGGGTGGCCATCCCGGGAATCGCATCCAGCCTCAGCGCCAATTAAGCATGAAACAAACAGACAATTCCTGTGCTTGTCACAGGAATCCATGCCTCAACCTATCCATTCACGACAACGGCGCAAAAGGACACCAAGCGTTTCCATCAAAAGAGGAAGCTCTCTAGTGAGCGCTTTTCCTCTCCCTTCACTGCTCGCAGTCACGCCAATAAAAAACCCCGGCGCATGGCCGGGGTTTACCGTGAAAGCGGTGGAATTCGTTCAGTCGGCGACTGCGATATTGACAGCCTTCGGGCCCTTGCCGCGACGATCCGGCTCGGTGTCGAAGGTAACTTTCTGGTTGTCGGCGAGGCCGGTGAGGCCGGAGGCCTGTACAGCGGAGATGTGGACGAAAATGTCCGGGCCGCCATTATCCGGCTTGATGAAGCCGAAGCCTTTTTCAGTGTTGAAGAATTTGACCAGGCCGGTCTGAGCCATAGGATCCGTTCCTTTTTCCTTTGGCCGCTCCCCTCTGGGAAAGCGGGTTTGGTAGAACCGCCATGCGCACCACGCCCGGCGGAGGGTATGCAGGCAGTTCTCGAAATCAGGGAAGGAGCCGATCATTGCCAGGAAAATCCCAGCCCGAAACTTATAGCGGTTCCGGCGCGCGCCGTCTTCCAGTCTTCCATTGTTCGCAAAATGCCCGAACATCAGGAGACTGATCTATGACGCGAATTTTGGCAAGCACATTTTCGTGATTCCGTTAGGTAGAAGGCTCTAATCTTACATTGTCCTGAAATCATCGTAAGCATATGGTGAGAGGATATTCTCCACTAGAGCGCCATCCGTCCAGTTGGACGGATAAAGGATGCTCCAGCACTTCGAAATGCTGCATAATTCCTTGAATCGAATCCGATTCATGGAATTATGCAGTAGAATATAATTCTACTGATTCTTTAACACTATGCAGGCGCCACCAGCGGAACGCAGGCTCGCGCAGATGCGATCCGCTTGCGCGCGGCTATCGGCGCCAATCCTGACAGCATAGATGCCGCGTTTGCCCATCGGCGAGCGGACACGGCTGACCACCGCGAGGCTCCCCTTGAGAATGGATGTGAATTGACGTCTCGTTCGCTCCCATTGGCCGACAGCCGCGGCGCGGCGGAAATTGCCCGCCACCTGAATACCCCAAGGCTTTGGCTTGATCCGCGCCATGGGAATTGTCGAAGCCTTGATAATCGGCAGCCGGCGGCACGCCTGCTCGAAGGGAAGCGCGGCATCGAGCGGCGTTGCCTCCAGTTGTGAACCGGCCGCGAAATCATCCGCCGCCTGGCCGGTAATATCCCGCACATAGCCCTCGGTTTCGAGCGGAAGAAACCCGCCGGATTTCAGCCATGAAGAAACCCGTCCGGCGCCGGCATTATATGCGGCCGCCGCCAGCCCCCAATTGCCGAAAGCCTTGCGCAGATCCTTCAGAAGCGCTGCCGATGCCGGGATAGCCTGTTCGATATCGAAAGGATCGGCGAGACCGCGCTCCCTAGCCGTATAGGGCATGAACTGGGCGATACCTTCGGCGCCAACAGGGCTGACGGCCCGGTGATCGAAGCGACTTTCCTTCCATATCAACCGGGCAAAGAAATCGCGCGGCAGGCCATGGCCATCAGCATGGGTCGCGATGAGCGCGCATATGCGGTCGACTGTGGGCGCCTGCGGTTTTTCCGGCTTTTGCAGCGATCCCGTTGCTTCAATCGAAGGCTTGGCTGCGGTGGGGGAAGGGCGAGCGGGCAGAGGATCAGCCCCTGCTCCGGTCAAACCTGCGACCTGAGTCAATGCAGGGCCAACAATAAGGGCAAGACCAACAATAAGGAAAAGTCTTTTGCGCAAATGCAAAGGTCCCATGAAGTGTATCGCTAGTTTTAGGCAGAATAAGCATGGATGCGGCAAAAAACGAAGCTGGGTTCTTGCTTGCATCGCGGCCTCACTCCTTTACCATGAAGTGGGGCAGAATCGTGGGCATTGAGGCGAGGAGATTTGTCATGACAATCATCTGTAGGAAAATGACATCCCTGGGCGCGCTCGCGGCGCTTTTGTTGACAGGGTGCGTTGGAGCAGAAGAGCGCGACCGCACGGATTCGTGGACCGGCGGCCAGACCATGTGCCCGATGATCTATGCGCCCGTCTGCGGCAAGCGCGGCGGGGTGCGGCAGACTTTCGGCAATGCCTGCCAGGCCGGTGCCAAAGGGTTCCGCGTCGTGCGCCGTGGCGGATGTGATGAGCGCCCATCTTCCGGCATTCCAAATTGGCCTCCCGTCGCCGGTATTGGGCCCGTTTTGCCGTCTCAGCTTCGCAGATCGGCGCGACCGGCATTCTGCACGGATGAATACGCGCCCGTCTGCGCGCGACGCGGCAGGTCAGTCAAGACGTTTCCAAATGCCTGCTACGCAAAGCGTGACAGCGCCCGCATCGTCGCCAACGGCCCATGCAGGTGAGGCCATTATGCCGCGTTATCAACCGGCGCAGGCATGGCGACCGGTTTTCCGAAGCGGCCTGCCTCGACGACGAGCCGAGCGAGCTTTCTTGAACTGGTACGGGCGAAGAAGAGTGGCGTGGTGCGTCATTGAACCAACCAGGCATCCTTTCTGGTGACTTCAGCATTCAGTCCCCGGCATCGTCCGGTTCGTCAAACGGGCGTATTCGCGTTTCTTCTGCTTCAGCCAATGTGAACGGTACATGCTTAATTGCCTCGACAGCAGCGCTCACATCGATTTTCATCCCCTGTCGCGCAAGGGATTGGAGAAATAGTCGCGTTGTCATGAGGTGAAGCGGAACCTGCGAGGCGCGCATGAGCTTCGGCACCTGTTGGTCCTCGTGGACCACGAGAACCGACCGGATGTCTTTCGGCTCCAGTTCTTCGATGAAATCGCGCACGGCGCGTTCTCCACCGTCGCGCTGCATCTTTTTCAGCCTCGCCAGATTTTCCTGCGTGGGCTCTCTCGCCTGTAGTGCTTTATAGGCGATCCCTTCCACCGTCTCGACACGGCGCACGGCCTCTCCGGACCGTTCTATCCATTCAAGGATTTCTTTGGCGAAGGGCTTGTCCGGGTTCCGGTGGCAAGCTTCGAGTTCTACCATATCGACGATCACGATTTGCCGGTTGGTCAGCCGTATGGCGTCAAGCAGTCCAGCCGCTGCCAGCCGCAGGAGCGGTCCCGGATCTGCGATAATAACCGGACCGCGTTGATCCAACATCGTTTTGGCTCCGTGACCGAAGTATATTGAGGATATTTACGACCTGTATAGCCGCCCTGTTTTTAGCGTTCGTGAGCGTGCGGGCCTTGGATCAATTCCGGATCGAGAACCGGCAGATGAGCGGTACTATCGTCCCGGCCGCCCCGTCTTGCCCGGTCGGCGTTTCTTGCGGGCCATCTCCACCGGGTCCTCATAGGAGCCAATCCCGGTGCGTTCGCGTCTGACGGGGGGCTCGCCATCCGGGATTTCGGTGCGGCGGACGGTCATTTCGTCGAGCGTGTTCTTGCGAAACAGGCTTTCTCCCGCCGGCACCGCATGGTCGCCGGAGGTGCCCATTTCGTCGAGGGATGGCTTGCGGAAGAGGGAAGGCTTGCCGTCGCCGCCGGTGGTTTCCTCATCGGTGACCACCCGATGCAGCTTGCGGCCGGCATTGTGCTTGCCTTTGGCTCGGCCCGTGACGGGGCTTTCCAGCTCGACTTCGCGGGCCATCGGATCGTCCGAGATGGCGAGCTCCATCTCGCGCAGGCGCTTGATTTCGTCGCGCAGGCGGGCGGCCTTTTCGAAGTCGAGATCGGCGGCGGCGTCGCGCATTTCCTTTTCGAGATATTCGAGATGCGCCTTGAGATTGTTGCCGACAAGCGCGCCTTCCTTGGCGAAGCCGGAAATATCGGCGCGGACGTGGTCGCGCTCGTAGACGGAATTGAGGATATCCGAAATATTGCTCTTGATGCTCTCCGGCGTGATGCCGTTGGCGAGGTTGTATTCGGTCTGCTTTTCGCGGCGGCGGGTGGTTTCCGCCATGGCGCGTTCCATCGACCCGGTGATGCGGTCGGCATAAAGGATGACCTTGCCGTCCACGTTACGCGCGGCGCGGCCGATGGTCTGCACCAGCGAGGTTTCGGAGCGCAGGAAGCCTTCCTTGTCGGCGTCGAGAATGGCGACGAGCGCGCATTCGGGGATGTCGAGGCCCTCGCGCAGGAGATTGATGCCGACCAGCACGTCGAAGGCGCCAAGGCGCAGATCGCGCAGGATTTCGATGCGCTCCAGCGTGTCGATGTCGGCGTGCATGTAGCGCACGCGGATGCCCTGCTCGTGCAGATATTCCGTCAAATCCTCGGCCATGCGCTTGGTCAGCACCGTCACCAAGGTGCGGTAGCCCTTGGCGGTGGTCTCGCGGATTTCGCCCAGCACGTCGTCCACCTGGGACTTGGCGGGGCGCACCTCGACCGGCGGGTCGATCAGGCCGGTGGGGCGGATGACCTGCTCGGCGAAGACGCCGCCGGCCTGTTCCATCTCCCATTTGGCCGGCGTGGCCGAAACCGCAACGGTCTGCGGGCGCATCGCGTCCCATTCCTCGAAGCGCAGCGGGCGGTTGTCCATGCAGGAGGGCAGGCGAAAGCCATATTCGGCCAGCGTCGCCTTACGGCGGAAGTCGCCGCGATACATGGCGCCGATCTGCGGGATGGTGACGTGGCTCTCATCGATGAAAACCAGCGTGTTGTCGGGGATGTATTCGAACAGCGTCGGCGGCGGATCGCCCGGCCTGCGCCCGGTGAGATAGCGCGAATAGTTCTCGATGCCGTTGCAGGAGCCGGTCGCTTCCAGCATTTCGAGGTCGAAGGTGCAGCGCTGTTCGAGACGCTGGGCTTCGAGCAGGCGTCCGGCGCGATTCAGTTCGTCGAGCCGGTGCTTCAGCTCTTCCTTGATCGATTTGATCGCCTGGTTGAGCGTCGGGCGCGGCGTGACATAGTGCGAATTGGCATAGATCTTGACCGATTTCAGGTCGCCGGTCTTCTGCCCGGTCAGCGGATCGAACTCGGTGATGGTCTCGATCTCATCGCCGAAGAGCGAGATGCGCCAGGCGCGGTCCTCCAGGTGGGCCGGGAAGATTTCGACGGTATCGCCCCGTACGCGGAAGGAGCCGCGGACGAAATTGATGTCCTGCCGCTTGTATTGCTGGGCCACGAGGTCGGCAAGAAGCTGGCGCAAATCGAGCCGGTCGCCGATCTTCATCTCGAAGGTCATGGCGGTATAGGTCTCGACCGAGCCGATACCGTAGATGCAGGAGACGGAGGCGACGATGATCACGTCGTCGCGTTCGAGCAAAGCGCGGGTGGCGGAGTGGCGCATCCGGTCGATCTGCTCGTTGATCGAGGATTCCTTCTCGATGTAGGTGTCGGAGCGCGGCACATAGGCTTCCGGCTGATAGTAATCGTAGTAGGAGACGAAATACTCCACCGCATTGTTGGGGAAGAAGCTCTTGAACTCGCCATAGAGCTGGGCGGCGAGCGTCTTGTTGTGCGCGAGGATGAGCGCCGGGCGCTGCGTTTCCTCGATCACCTTGGCCATGGTGAAGGTCTTGCCCGAGCCGGTGACGCCGAGTAGCACCTGCGTGCGGTCTTCGTTCTGTATCCCTTCCACCAGATCGCGGATGGCGGTCGGCTGGTCGCCGGAAGGCTGGAAGGGCGTCTCCATCCGGATGGCGATGCCGCCTTCGGACTTTTCCGGGCGGGCAGGACGGTGCGGCGTCCACAGCACGCCGTTCTTGAACAACGGATTGCCGGATTCGATCAAATCCGCCAGCGCCTGAACGGTGGCGGTGGCGCCGGAGGGAGAGAGACCGGTGGCGTCCTCAAGGCTGATGTCGAGACCGGCGACCGGGTTGAGACCCGCCGCCGTCCGCTCCTTGGCGGAGGCCGCGCCGCCCATGGAAGTACCGCGAGCGGTCTTGGTAGCGGCTGTGGAGCGCTCCGGTATTTTCTTCGGCTGTTTTGGTTTGGCGGTCTTCGCCTTCTCCGCCTCCGCGCCGATTTCCGCCGCCCAATCGGAGATGGACCCGGACAGGGGCGTACCCGTCAGTTCGGATTGGGGCGCTTCGCCGAACCCGCCGGTACTGTATGCGTCATCGCGCTCCGGGCGATCATATTCGTTCCGGTCGGGTGCGGATGAGTTTTTCGGTGTTGGTGCCATGGTCTCAATATATGGAGAGAGTCCGAAAAAATGAAAAGGGCGCGGCGATTCAAAACGCCTGCGCCCCTTCATCTTCTATCAGGCCCCTCCTGACAAGGTAGTGTCAGGAGACACGACGATCACTGCCCGTGCGGGCCGTCGCCCATGCGGCCCTGCCAGCCACGCCGTTCCCAGCGTCGGCCATCACGCCAGCCGTCACGGCGATCCCAACGGTCACGGCGGTCCCAGTCGCGCCGGCGATCCCAGCGGTCGCGATCACGCCAGTGCCGGCGCTCCCAGCGGTCGCGGTCACGATCGTGGTTGTTCGCAATGGCGGCGCCGATGGCGACGCCGGCGATCAGCGGAATGCCGATGGCGGCGGCGTTGGAGCCGAAATCATTGCCGGAATAGGTGGCCGAACCACCCTCGCGGATGGCGAGATAGCGCGAGGATGCCCAGCCGGTCATCCCGCCATAGTTCACCTGGCACCAGCCATAGCCGGACGTGCATCCGCCGACATTGACCCGCGAGCCATTGGGGAACATCCCTATCGCCGGATATCCCGCTCCCGGCCCGCTACGCACGTTCAAATCCGTGGTCACCAACGCATTCGCTGCCTGGGCGGCGCCGCTTGCCAGAACGCCCATCGCCAGCGCGACGCTTCTCAAGATTGATTTCATAATACCCTCCTTTTCATCCCTCGGTCGATAACGGGAGATAGCAGAGGAATGTTCCGATTGCGGCTTTTTTACTGCGTGGCGCAAGGTATGCCGCGCCAAACTAGAGACCCGTGACGCCGACGCGGTGAAGATATGTATCCAGCGCTTTTACATCGTTATCGGAGACGATTGCGCCCACATAGCCATCGGGGCGCACCAGCAGCCAATCGCCCGGAGTCAGCGCGTAGGCGTCATTGAAATGCCCGTATTCATCGAGGATGTCTCCACGCGCGCCTATCATGTGGATGCGCAGGCCCGGGCGTGGGGGCCCTATGGGACGTTCGGCTTCGTAACCGAGCAGTGTCCAATATGTCCCCTTGAATAGTTCGAACAAGCGCGCCGGCTGGCCGGCGGCGCCGCGAACTGGCGCATCGGGCGCCCGGTGGCCTGCATGAAGAGCGCCGCTTCGATCCGGATTTTCCAGCGCGAGCGGTGAGTCCGGATAGCCGAGATCGAGTTGATGCACTTCGCGACCGCGCCGCATCTCGCCGCGTTTGGCCGCCTCGAGCAATTTCGTGGCGAGACCGAGCATGGCGGCTGCTATCGGGCGGCGTTCCTGCTCGTAGCTATCGAGCAATTCGTCCGGAGCGCCGGCGGCGACCGCGGCAAGTTTCCAGCCGAGATTATAGGCATCCTGGACGCTGGTGTTGAGGCCTTGGCCACCAGTGGGTGGATGGGTATGCGCGGCATCGCCGACGAGAAACACGCGGCCGACCCGATAGCGATCCGCGAGCCTCGCATTCATGTGGAAGGCGGAAGCCCAGGACACCGACTGTACGCGGATGTCGTCGCGTCCAGTGCGTTGCGCCACGAGATCGGTCAGCCCTTTGGCGGAGAGATCGATCTCGCCTTCCAGCGGAACCGGGCCCTGAATCTGGAACAAATCAGTTCCGGCGAGCGGGCAGAACGATATCTGCCGCACCATGTCGCCTTCCGCGAAGCGATGCCATGCATCGCGGTCGAGGCCTGTCAGGACGACATCGGCGACGATGGCGCGGACGCCGAGCGTCTTGCCGGGAAAGCCGACATCGAGCGCCTGGCGCACGAAGCTACGGCCGCCGTCGGCGCCGACGAGCCAGCGAACGCGGATGCTTTCTTCTCCATCCTTGCCGGCAAGGCGAGCCGTCACGCCGTCCGCGTCCTGCTCGAAGCCGACGAGTTCGCAACCGAATTCAGGCCGGTGCCCCAGTTCGAGAAGGCGCTCGCGCATGACGGCTTCGGTCAGGAACTGCGGCGCCATCAGGGCAAGGTGATAAGGCTCCGATGGCGTCGGGTTCTTGTATTCTTCCAACTCGGAGTCGGTGAAGCTTCCGTCGCCATGATATTTCCGCTGCTTCGGATAGAGACCGCCCGCCGCGACGAGGCGGTCGAGGATGCCCAAATCCTCGAACACTTCCTGCGTGCGCGGCTGGATGCCCTTGCCGCGCGAGCCGTGGAAGGGGCCGTCCATTTTCTCGATCAGCAGGAAGGGAACACCCCGTCGCGCCAGCTCTATCGCCAGCGTCAGGCCAGCCGCTCCCGCGCCTGATATCAGCACATCTGCTGCAAATCGGTTTGTCATTTTCACCTCAATATGTGTATTGTGCACATAATAGGAGTACGGCCATGACGTCAATAAGGAACGTGCAAAATACACACATAAGTGAGCAGTTGCGCCAGCTTCACGGCGCCTTGATCGATATCGTCAGCGTCATGAACCGGCCCCAGCGCGACGAGGCGATGGTGCGGGCGGCTGGAATTGCGCTCGACCGCGCGCTGTTTCCGCTGCTGGTCGGCATCGAGCGCCTTGGGCCGATCGGCGTGGTGGAGATGGCGGATCGCGTCGGGCGCGACCATACCACCGTCAGCCGGCAGGTCGCCAAGCTTGAAAGCCTTGGTCTCATCGAGCGCAAGGGCAATGCCACCGACCGCCGGGTTCGCGAGGCGACCATCACGGCGAAGGGCAAGGCGATGACCGATCTGGTCGATGCCGCACGCGAGAAAATGGCGCGCGCGATCTTCGCCAGTTGGGATGAACGCGATTTCGAGGAGCTGGTGCGGCTGATGCGTAAGTTCGCGGATGATATGAAGAGGGATGTTTCTGGGGATGATTGATGGCGCATTGGGTTTGTTAAGATCCAGTGCGCTGACGGATTTTGCCCAGTTGACTACCGGGGCAACTCCGTCGCGGCGGTCAGGATGCGCACAGGCAAATAGAGCACCAGAGAGGCCGCTCCACGAACAACGGAGGAGCCATCGGCAAGGATGGTTTCGCCCGGTGTGGGGCCTTCGCCTTCCAGCGTGCGCTCCGTCAATCCGCCGCGTTTGACCAGCGTCATCAGGGTTGGCGAGGAGGCGAAGACGTCGTGGCCGCCGCTATCGACGTCCGAAAGATCGAGCACGGCGATGCCGTTTTTCCGCAGCATCTCGATGTCGGAGCCATCGCCGACGCGAGGGTGGCCGCCGGTGATGCGGCCGGAGACGTTGAGCGCCCTGTCCTCGCGCGAAACCAGAACGGCGAAGGGACGGGGCAATTTGCCGATATCGCGGACCTGTTCCTGAAATACGTCAACATCGACATCTGGCGCGGCGAGCATGACGCTGGTCAGCCGGTCGATTGGGGTGCGCTTGCCGGATATGGCTAGCGAGCGCAGGGCTTCCATGACCACCATCGAGCCCATGGAATGGCCGACCAGGATGATGCGCTTGGCCCTGGTCCTGCTGACGATCTCAAGCAATTCGGCAAGGCCGTCGCGGGCGAAATTGGCGCTGTCGCGGTCATAGACGTAGAGTCCCAGCGAGCCGGCGGAGGGCCAGGCATAGTGGACGGCGACCGATTTGAAGCCATAATCGTGGACGAACTGGGCCTCGCGGAACGTACTGTCGGCGAAATTGTTGTTGTAGCCGTGCACAAAGATCAGAACTTCCTGCTCGTTCGCGGGGCGGTGCTCAAGCGCCGCATCCAGCTTTTCGGCGAAGATTTTGCTGGTGTCGTAGGGCTGGAAGGCGGTGGCGGTGAAATATTTGGCCGGATTAGGCTTGCGGCCCGTCTTCTCGACGATTCCGCTCTTGTGAACAGGCGGAATGCCGACATCGACGCGCGCGAAATTGAGCGTGAGCGAGCGCTTGGCGTTATAAGGCAGGGACAGATTGTCGGAGCGCTGGCGGCTGGTGGCGACATAAACAGGCACGACGGCAACCGGCTTTTCGCCTGCGCGGACCATGCCCGCTTCGGCGGTGGGGCCGTTCCAGAGGATTGCGCGCGGACCGCCGCATCCCGCAAGGAGGAGCGCCGTCAGTAAGAGCGCGGCAAATCGCGTTGCTGTCATCAGTCCCACCAACTCCCTCACAGCCCAATTCTGGACGCGATTGCGGTGGAAACAATCAGCAATGACGCGATATCGCAACCCTGCCATGCTGGATATCCACTGGCGAATGGCGCGGGAACCTCTTATCAGCGGCGCTGGCCTGCATCATCATGTTTGGCAAAAGGCGCGATTCTATTTTTCCGAAGAGTTTTCCAGCGAAAGGACCACCAATGAAGGAAGCGAACCCCACGGGGGTGCTCACCCTGCGCACCCAGGCCATGCCCAAGGACGCCAACGCGGCGGGCGATATTTTCGGCGGCTGGGTGATGTCGCAGATGGATATCGCCGGCGCGATCCGGGCGGCGGAACGGGCGGGAGGCCGCGTGGTGACCGCCGCCGTGAACCAGATGGCCTTCGCCAAGGCGGTCAAGATCGGCGATACGCTCTGCGTCTATACCGATATCGTCCGCGTCGGGCGCACCTCGATCACGCTTCGGGTCGAAGCCTGGGCGCAGCGCTATCTGACGCTGAACATGGAACTCGTGACCCACGCCGAGTTCGTCATGGTCGCGCTGGATAAGACGGGGACGCCGACGCCGGTGCCGGAAGAGTGAGCGGTGAGGCAGTGAGCAGTGAGCGGAATGGTATCTTTCACTGCTTACTGCTTACTGCTCACCGCTCACTCACTTACACGCCCTATACCCGCTGCTCCGCCGCATAAGATCGAAGTGAAAATGGTCGGCGTGCTCGCGGTTATAGCCGGGACCGAGCACGGTGGTGAAATAGTCGCAGGCGTCGGCGCGGACGCTGTTGAGCAATCCGCGTTGACGGAAGGAGAACCAGCCCGGCTTCTGCACCTTCACCAACTTGTCGTTGTTGAGTTTGATACGGGTGACGTCGACGGCGTTGCCGCGTGAATGTTCCGACATCTTCGCGCCGCGCCGATGGTTCATGGTGCGGCAGGAATAGCCGCCGGCATTGTAGATGGTGTCGACGCCAGACAAATAGCGCAAGCGCGTCGAGGGTACGAGATCGCCCCTGACCCAGCGGGCGAAGGCTTCCGTGACGGCGCAATTGAGCTTGGCGGCGGGCTTGAAGCTGATGGAGCCGCCGGCGAAGCCCGATACCAGAATGGGGTTATCGATGCGGCACGAGCCGCCATCGTCGATGGGCGGCAGATCGGAAAAGACCACGCCAAGCCGCTTCAGGCGCAGGCGGCAGGCCGCCTCTCCCGATGATTGTGCATAGATGTTTTCGCCCGCCGCGACCGGGTTTTCGACGCGCGGCTGGAAACCGTAATCCTGGTTGTCCGCGATATCAGTCTCGACCGAGGCGGAGAGTGGCATGCCGACATCAGACTCGGGGCGGGGGATTTCGCGCGAGCAGGAGGCGGTGAGAAGCGCCGTGCATGCGGCTAACAAGGCGACAAGCCGGCGCGGATGCGCGAGGCGTAGGGACAACGCAGTACTCATGTCCGTCATTTCCATCCTGCGCCCGGAGAGGGACGCGTGCTCCATTGATGGTCAGGACGGACGATAATGGGCAAGCGTAAAGGAAGAGTCAGCGGCCCGGTTAGGGGCTGTGGCCGAAAAGCGGCATTGCTGTGAAATCATTATGGGCCTCTTGCATTCCGGGCCGTTCACAACGCAATGGCGCGCGTTGCTGTTATTCGACGAGGACGTCTCATGCGGGTGCTGTTATCCCCTTCCATTCTGCCCATCCTGATGCTGGCTGCCTCGAATGTATTCATGACATTCGCCTGGTATGGGCATCTCAAATTTCCCAAGGCGTCGCTGATCGCGGTCGTTCTCATCAGCTGGGGCATCGCGCTGGTGGAGTATTGCCTTGCGGTTCCCGCTAACCGGATCGGCCATGGAATCTATTCGACGGCGCAGCTCAAGACGATACAGGAAGTCATTACGCTCACCATCTTCGTTGCGTTCTCGGTGCTTTATCTCAAGGAGCCGCTGACGTGGCAGCATCTCGCGGGCTTCGCGCTGATCGCCTGCGGCGCGGCGCTGATCTTCAAGGCGTGATTTTTCTTTTGCCCATCATCGGGACGAGTTCGACGGCGAGCATGGCGGCGAATATCAGGGCGCAGCCGGCCATTCCAATGAGAGGCAGGCGGTCGCCCAGCAAAATTGCGCCGAAGAGGGCGGCGAAAAGCGTTTCCGACGAAAGAAAAATCGCCGCCTGCGGCGCGGCGGTGTAGCGCAGGCCGACCGTTTGCAGCGTAATGGCAACGCAGGATGCGAAAATGCCGGTGTAAAGGATTTGCGGCGCGGCTGCCATTATGGCGGGCCAGTCAATGCCTTCCAGCGCGACGCCCCAGGACAAGCCCAGCACCGCGCATACCGCGAACTGGACGAGAGACAGCGTGAACGGCCTGCCGGTGCGGCTGGCGTAGCGTGAGATGAAGAGCACCTGCAGCGCCCAGAATGTTGCGCCCAGAATGACCATCCAGTCGCCCGGCGCGAGGAAAGAGTCGAACCTTGCGCCGGAAAGCAGCCATATACCGATAAGCGCGGCAAGGGATGAGGGCCAGACGACCGGATGCGGCCAGTTGCGGAATAGGATGACGTCGGCGAACGGCACGAAAAGAACGTAAAGCCCGGTCAGAAAGCCCGCATTGGTGACCGATGTGGCCATGATGCCGAAGAGTTGGGCGGTGATGCCGCCGAACAGGAAAAGGCCGATGAGCAAAAAGAAAAAACGGTCGGAAGAGGTCAGCGGCTTTTGCGCCTGCCGTGTTTCGCGAAGCGCAAGCGGCAGCATCAGCAGCGTTGCCAGGAGAAAACGCAGACCGAGAAAGACGAGCGGGGCGATGCTCGCCATCGCCGTCGATTGCGCGACGAAGCCGAAACCCCAGATCGCGCCGGCAATAAGCAGAAGCAGATTGGCGCGGGCAGGTGACATCGTGCGGTTGCCGAGGCGGGTTGCTTACGGCCCGGCGCGGGAAAGACGGATGATAGAGGCGTCTTCACTGTCCGGCAGGAGATACACCGAACCGTCAGGGGCGACGCGGACATCGCGGATGCGGCCGAACTTGCCCTCCAGCATCCGCTCCTCGCCGGTGATCTTGCCTTTGTCGTCCCGTTCGAGGCGCACCAGCATCTCATATTTCAGCGCGCCGGCCAGAAGGTCGTTCTTCCATTCGGGGAACATCTTGCCCTCATAGACGGCGAGACCGGACGGCGCAATCGACGGGTCCCAATAATAGAGCGGCTGTTCATAGCCATCCGCCGCCGTGCCGACGCCGATCTTGGCGCCGGAATAATGCTTGCCAAAACCAATGACCGGCCAGCCGTAATTCTTGCCGGCTTCGGGCTGGTTGACCTCATCGCCGCCGCGCGGGCCGTGCTCGGTGACCAGAAGCGAATTGGTGAGCGGGTCCCAGGCCGCGCCTTGCGCGTTGCGATGCCCTTTCGACCAGATCTGCGGCAGCGCCTTGGCGCCATCGGCGAAGGGATTGTCCTTCGGGATGGAGCCATCGGCATTGATGTGCAACACGGAACCGGCGGAATCAGAAAAATCCTGCGCCCGGTCCATGTCGCCGCGCTCGCCGAAGGTGACGAAAAGCGTGCCATTGGGCGCAACCACGATGCGCGAGCCGAAATGCTGGCCGCGCGAGGTCTTCTTCTTCGTCGAAAACAGGGTTTTCACATCGGTGAGACGGGCTTTTCCGCCATCCCGTTCGAGATGCGCGCGAGCAATCGCCGTGCCAGCCCCGCCATCGCCCGGCTCGGAATAGGTGAAATAGATCGCGCCGCTTGTTTTGAAATCCGGCGCGAGCGCGACGTCGAGCAGACCGCCCTGCCCGTTGTCCCAGACCTTCGGCACGCCGGATACCGGCTCCGAAAGCTTGCCATCACGGACGATGCGCATAGTTCCGGCCTTTTCGGTCACCAGCAGCGCGCCATCGGGGAGAAAAGCGAGGCTCCAGGGTGAGGCGAGGCCGGTCGCCACCGGCTCAGCCTTGATGCGGACCTTTTGGGTCGCGAATTCCTCCGCTCCGGCTGGGGCGACAAGGCCGATGACGGCGACGGCGCAGAGCGCGGAAAGGATAATCGTGGTTCGGTTCGTCATATTCTCGAATGTAGCGGCTAATTGGCCCGCATCAAGTCCCCGCTTTTGTAAAAGACAATCATGCCGTGTGATTTTTTCTTCGTGAAATCGTCGTGATCGGTGCTATATTATATGCACGAATGATTTGGACGGTTCCGAGGTTTTGCTTCGGGGGCCGTTTTCTTTTTGTGTCCCGATGCCGTTTTAGCGGGCATAGGCAGAGGAAAGGAAGTTGAGCATGGAAAAGTTTCCGATGACTCCGGGCGGTTTCGAAAAGCTCAAGGAAGAGCTTCGCTGGCGTCAGCAGGCGGAACGGCCGCGCATCATCGAAGCGATCGCCGAGGCGCGCGCGCATGGCGATCTCTCCGAAAACGCGGAATATCATGCCGCGAAGGAAGCGCAGAGCCACAATGAGGGCCGCATCAGCGAGCTTGAGGATTATATCGGTCGCGCGGAGGTGATCGACATCTCCAAGCTCTCGGGCGACAAGATCAAGTTTGGCGCCACGGTGACCATGATCGATGAGGATACGGAAGAGGAAAAGGTCTACCAGATCGTCGGCGACCAGGAAGCTGATGTGAAGCAGGGCCGCATCTCCATTTCCTCACCCATCGCGCGGGCGCTGATCGGCAAGAGCGAGGGCGACACGATCGAGGTCAACGCTCCCGGCGGCTCGCGCTCTTACGAGATCATCGGCTTGAGGTATTCGTAGGCGAGAGGGCGAGTGGCTATTCCGGGATTGTTTTAATGGAAGCGCCAGATACCCCCCTCTGGCCTGCCGGCCATCTCCCCCTCAAGGGGGGAGATTGGCTGACATGGCTCACGGTTGCCGTTCCACAGCGTATGCGATTGGTACCGAACGCATATGAAGGAGCAATCTCCCCCCTTGAGGGGGAGATGCCCGGCAGGGCAGAGGGGGGTACTGTTCCGCGACATTCCAGGAAGCTTCCCCGTGCCTGAGCCGATAGGCGACATCGAGATCGTCGCGCCCAATTTCAAGCGTCAGCTTTCGGGCGTGACCTCGACCATCGTACAGCTTATTCCGTTGCAGCGTCGGCTGGGCCTCAGGATAGCCACGCTGGGCCCCGGCCTGCCGGCTGGGCTGCCGAAGATCAGCTGGCTTTCGCTCCTCCGTTTGTGGGGAAGACCGAAGCGGCGCGATGTTCGCCTTTGGCATGCGCGACGCAACAACGAGATGATTGCCGGTGTTCTCATGCGCGACGCGCTGCGCATACCGCTTCGCCTCGTCTTCACCTCCGCCGCGCAGCGCAACCACAAGCCGTTCACCAAATGGCTGATCCGCCACATGGATGCGGTGATCGCGACCAGCGCGCGTTCCGGCAGCTATCTGGAAATGCCGCACACGGTCATTATGCATGGCGTCGATATCGGGCGGTTTCATCCGGCTGAGACGGCGGAGGATGAATTTGCGGCGACCGGGCTGCCGGGGCGCTATGCCATCGGCTGTTTCGGGCGGGTGCGTCACCAGAAGGGCACGGATCTCTTCGTCGACGCGATGATTGCGCTTCTGCCTGATTATCCGGACTGGACGGCGATCATCGCCGGTCGCACCACTGCCGAGCACAAGGCGTTCGAGGATGAGCTCAAGGTGCGCATAGCGGCAGCCGGGCTGCAGGACCGTATCCTGTTTTTGGGCGAAGTGCCTGACATCAAAATCTGGTACCGGCGGCTTTCGCTTTATGTCGCGCCGTCACGCAACGAAGGCTTCGGCCTGACACCGCTGGAGGCGATGGCTTCGCGCACCGCGGTGATTGCGAGCGATGCCGGGGCTTATGCCGAGATGATCGAGCCGGGTACAGGCACAGTCGTGCCGGCCGGCGACGGCGCGGCGCTGCGCGAGGCGATCCGCCCCTATCTCGCCGATCCCATGCTTGCCGCAACGCACGGGGACAATGCCCTTGTCCATGTGCGGAAGAATTTTCCGCTGGAGAAAGAGGCGGGGGCGATTGGGGCGGTTTATGAGCGGGTGTTCAGGAAGAGCAGTAGGGCAGTAGGGCAGTAGGGCAGTATGTTGCGAACATATTGCCTTACTGCCTTATTCCTCTACTGCCCTAAATCAGCATCAGTGCCTCGTCCTTGACCGGGCGAATTGTCAGTGCTGTGCGTACGGAATCGACGTTGGGCGTCGCCGTCAGTTCCTCGATGACGAAAGTCTGGAAGGTGTTGATATCAGGGGCGACGCAATGGAGCAGGAAATCCGACTCGCCTGAAACCATCCAGGCGCGGCGCACGAGCGGCCAATGCTTGGTCTTTTCCGCGAATGCCTTCAAGTCCGCGTCCGCCTGCCGATGCAGCCCGACCGAGCAGAAGGCGACGAGATCCTGTCCCAGCGCCGAGCCGTTCAAAATGGCGCGATAGCCTCTGATAACGCCGCTTTCCTCCAGCTTGCGGACCCGGCGCAGGCAGGGCGGAGCGGATATGCCGACGCGGTCGGCCAACTCGACATTGGTGATGCGCCCATCATTTTGTAATTCCCGCAGAATTTTCCAATCGATGTCGTCGAGATCGGCCTTGATCGGCATGGCTAGCTCCGGGGGAGGGTTTCAACTGCGCAATGATCTTGCGTTTATGGGTAATAATAATATCCGATTCCCGGTCAGCTGCAACCGGATGTTGCCCTTTTCCTCGAGTTTAGCCGCATACTCTTGTCCACAAGGTCTGCAATTTTTGGGAATCGTGCTCCAGGATTATAGCCTGTGGCTAAACTCCGCAAAAAACTGTGGAAACCTTGCAAAATAGCCATAGGAAACATTACTTTGACGGGAACAGCAGCAATGTCCACGGACGTTGCGATGCTTTATCGTGCCCGGAGAGGATTCGCCCCATGTCACAGCGCCACGCGCCCGTTCTCATCATCGGTTCCGGCCCGGCGGGCTATACGGCGGCGATCTATGCGGCGCGGGCCATGCTGAAGCCTGTCATCGTGGCGGGCCTTCAACAGGGCGGCCAGTTGATGATCACCACGGATGTGGAGAATTATCCGGGCTATGCCGACCCCGTGCAGGGACCGTGGATGATGGAGCAGATGGCCAAGCAGGCGGAAAATGTCGGCACCGAAATCGTGCAGGACATTATCGTCGAGGCGGACGTCTCCGTCAGGCCATTCCGCCTCAAGGGCGATTCCGGCACGGTGTATACGTGCGATGCGCTGATCATCGCCACCGGTGCGCAGGCCAAATGGCTGGGTCTCCCGAGCGAGCAGATATTCATGGGCGGTGGTGTTTCGGCCTGCGCCACCTGCGACGGGTTCTTCTATCGCGGGCGTGACGTGGTGGTGGTGGGCGGCGGCAATACGGCTGTCGAGGAAGCGCTCTATCTTTCGCATCTGGCGAAGTCGGTCACGGTCATTCACCGCCGCGATGGCTTCCGCGCCGAAAAGATTTTGCAGGACCGGCTGCTTTCCAAGCCGAATGTTCGCATTATCTGGGACAGCATGGTGGAGGAAATCCTGGGAACGCAGGCAAAGCCGCCCATGGGCCCGGTCGTTACCGGCGTACGGCTGAAGAATGTCAAGACGGGGCTTACCGCCGAGCTTTCGACCGATGGTGTCTTTGTAGCCATCGGCCATGCACCCTCGACGGCGCTTTTCGAGGGCAAGTTGAAGCAGAAACCAAATGGTTATCTGTGGACGGCGCCGGATTCGACGGCTACCGATGTGCCGGGTGTCTTTGCTGCCGGCGATGTCACCGATGATGTGTTCCGCCAGGCCGTGACGGCGGCGGGCATGGGCTGCATGGCCGCGCTTGAAGCCGAACGCTGGTTGGCGGCGCAGGAGCCGATCCGTCAGGCCGCCGAGTAGCCAGGAATTTTGTTTTTGTGCATAGTCCTGTCTAAAGACGGGATTATGCTTTAGTTTTCACGCATGATCTTGGTTCAGGATCGTGCTTAGAGGTTGGCGCACGATCTTATCCAAAAAGTCTGCAACTTTTCGGGATCATGCTAAGGGACGGAAAATTGGTTGCACCGCTGGACTGGGACAAGCTGCGCATATTTCATGCCGCTGCGGAGGCTGGATCGTTCACCCATGCCGCGCAGACATTGCATCTCTCGCAATCGGCCATCTCGCGGCAGGTGAGCGCGCTTGAGCAGGATGTGGGTGTGCCGCTGTTTCAGCGCCATGCGCGCGGGCTGATCCTGACCGAGCAAGGCGAGATGCTCTACCGCACGGCGCATGATGTGCTGATGAAGCTGGAGAATGTTCGCTCGAAGCTTGCCGAAAGCAGGGAGAAGCCTTCTGGACGGCTGCGGGTGACCACGACGGTGGGCCTTGGTTCCGGCTGGCTGGTCGAACGGGTGCAGGAGTTCATAGAACTTTATCCGGATGTCCGCCTGCAGCTCATCCTCGATAATGAGGAGCTGGACCTCACCATGCGACATGCGGATTGCGCCATCCGCCTGCGTCAGCCGCAGCAGCCGGACTTGATCCAGCGGCGGCTGTTTACCGTGCACATGCATGTCTATGCCGCAGCCGCCTATATCGCCAGGCATGGCAAACTGACTTCAGTCGACGAGATCGATGAGCATCGCATCGTCACCTTCGGCGAGCCGGCGCCGAGCTATCTGACCGGACTCAACTGGCTGGAAGTGGCAGGCCGCGATGATGGCAATCCGCGCATTCCCACGCTTCAGGTCAACAATCTGCTCTCCATCAAGCGCGCTGCGCAACGCAGCGTCGGCATCGCCGTGTTGCCGGACTATATGGTCGACAAGGAATCCGGCCTTGTTCGGCTTCTTCCCGATATGGAGGAGATACCATCCTTCGATACGTTCTTCTGCTATCCGGAAGCGCTGAAGAATTCGGCGAAGCTCCATGCCTTCCGCGACTTTCTGTTTTCCAAGGCGCGGACCTGGGCTTATTGATTGCGGCTCAGTTGCTCACAAATCGAGCAGTCTGGCTTATTCATCATCAGCGCTTTGCCCAATTTAACGGTGTAATGCATGGCGGCAAGGCAATAAAATACGAACGGCAGACGAGGATTTTTATCTGCTGCAGAGCGAGTGTTCCTGTTTGTTTTGTCTAATAGGTTGAAATAAAAGAGGAATTTTGCCTCTTTAGGCTATGCGCCTCACGCATGGCTGCATTGCGATTTCGCAGGGTTGCATTAAAAGGGTGGGGGGCGCATATGCAGGACATCTTAAGTGATGCGTCTCCTCCTCCCATTTGCGCATCCTTGAGTGTTCCCCTCTGGAGGTTTTGCTGGAAACGGCACCTTCACAACTGTAAAGCCGGACTTTTGTCCGGCTTTTTTTTGTCTTTTTGCAAAGCCCGCCATCGCGAACCAAAAAAAGGGGCCTTACGGCCCCTCTGTCTCAAGTTGTCCTTGTTTTAGCGCAGCGAGGCGCAGAAGCGCTGGATGCGGGAGCAGGCTTCTTCCAGAAGCGCTTCCGAGGTGGCGTAGGAAATGCGGAAGTTGGGGCCAAGGCCGAAAGCCGAGCCCTGCACCACCGCCACGCCTTCCGCTTCCAGAAGCTCGGTGACGAAATCTTCGTCGGTCTCGATAACCTTGCCCGAAGGAGCCGTCTTGCCGATCAGTCCGGCGCAGGACGGATAGACGTAGAAAGCGCCTTCCGGCATCGGGCAGACGATGCCTTTGGCCTGGTTGAGCATGGAGACGACCAGATCGCGGCGGCCCTGGAAGATTTTCTTGTTCTGCGGAATGAAATCCTGCGGGCCGTTGAGCGCCTCGACTGCCGCCCATTGCGCGATGGTGCAGGCGCCCGAGGTTTGCTGGCCCTGGATCATGTCCATCGCCTTGATGAGCTGCAGCGGGCCGGCGGCATAGCCGATGCGCCAGCCGGTCATGGCATAGGCCTTGGACACGCCATTCATGGTGAGCGTGCGGTCATAAAGCGACGGCTCGACCTGCGCCGGCGTGGTGAAGACGAAATCGCCATAGACCAGATGCTCATACATGTCGTCGGTGAGTATCCAGACATGCGGATGGCGCACCAGCACGTCGGTCAACGCCTTCAGTTCGCTCTCGGTATAGGCCGCGCCGGTCGGGTTCGACGGCGAGTTGAAGACCAGCCATTTCGTCTTCGGGGTGATTGCCTTTTCCAGATCCTCGGCCGTCAGCTTGAAATTGTCTTCCTGCCGGGTGTTGACGAAGACGGGGGTGCCCCCGCAAATCGCCACCATTTCGGGGTAGCTGACCCAATAAGGGGCGGGGATCACCACCTCATCGCCGGGGTTCAGCGTGGCCATGAAAGCGTTGAACAGGATCTGCTTGCCGCCTGTGCCGACGATGGTCTGCTCCGGCTTGTAGTCGAGGCCGTTCTCGCGTTTGAACTTGGCGGCGATCGCCTGGCGCAGTTCGGGGATGCCGGAAACGGGCGGATACTTTGTCTCGCCGCGCTCGATGGCGGCGATGGCCGCCTTCTTGATATTGTCAGGCGTATCGAAATCCGGCTCGCCCGCGCCAAGGCCGATGACATCCTTGCCTTTCGCCTTCAGCTCGCGTGCTTTCTGGCTGACCGCGATGGTGGCGGAAGGCTTTACGCGGGAAAGGGCGTCGGCGAGGAATGCCATGGTTCATTCTCCTGGATGGCGGTAAGTTTTTGGTTTGGCCGCATGATCTTATCCGAAAAGTCTACAACTTTTCGGGATCATGCTTTAGCCGCATGATTTCGCGGGATTTTCTATGTCGCAATATGGGGCGAATCGCAAGAAAAGCTTTGGTTTTCGGTTTCACAACCCGGCGATTTGAGATCAGGTGTTGCCGCGAAGGGCGGAACCATCAGCAATCATTGACGAACAGTTCAGCCAAACTGATTGGACGGTAAAAGGTTGGCGTGCCAATTCTGGCGGGAAACTGGAGAACCGACCGAATGCCTGTCCTTTATTCACAACTCGATTCAGGAAATTGCTACAAGCCGCGGCTTTTGATGGCGAAGCTTGGAATGTCTTTTCGCCATGTGAGCGTATCCTCACTCGACGGCTCGACGCGTACGCCGGATTATCTTGCCAAAAACCCGAACGGCAAGGTGCCGCTGCTTGAGCTCGACGATGGGCGATTCCTAGCCGAATCCAACGCCATTCTGCTGCATCTGGCCGAAGGCACGCAGTTTTTGCCTGATGATGCCTATGCAAGGGCGCTCGCTTATCAATGGCTGTTTTTCGAGCAGTATAGCCATGAGCCCTATATCGCTGTGCGGCGTTCGCTGATGATTTATCCCGAGCGCGCAAAGCTGGCGACGCCGGAAAGGCTAAGCTCCACGCTTGAAGGGGGCGACAAGGCGCTGGGCGTCATGGAAGCGCAATTGCAGAAGACGCCATTCCTGGCGGGCGAGGCGCTCAGCGTCGCTGATATCGCGCTTTATGCCTATACGCACGATGCGGATCGCGGCGGCTTCGACCTCAAGCGTTATCCCGCCGTGTCAGCGTGGCTCGATCGCGTCGCTGCCGATCCGGGGCACGTGCCGATTGAGTGGCTGCCGCAGTGACGTTCAAGGCTGTCAAGCCGCCAAAATAGGTGATTCGGCTCGAACATTCCCAGCTCCAAATAGGAGCTGTTGTTCGGGCCGGTCGGCGTCCGTTTTCCCGGACATAAGCCCCTTTATTACGCTTTCGGAAAGGGATTCAAGTTGCCCATTAAGGGTAATTTGCCCACTTAGAGAAAAATACTTCAATAAAATCAATATAGATATAAGCTTTTCTTCTCTCTTATTGTAGAACATGGATGTGTACATTTGTGCGCTCTTAATTATTTCCTCCGCCTCTGCCGGGTTATCGTTGTAATAACTTATCTTCTCTTCCAAATCTGAGATGTCATCATTCAAAAGAACAAAATGGAAGCCAGGTACTAACAAGCCTTCCATAAACCAGGTTTCATATACGCATTTCGGCATCATGCAGAGTGAATTGCTTGACATTATCCATTTCAAATTTGTAGCTACATCATTTCCTTCCACGGAAACTATGTATTTATATCCAAGCTGTTGCTCCATAGACAGCCAAGGCTTCATAAGCTCCGGAAGCTCCCCATTTACCAATCCGATGTCGCAGAGGGGGCTGTCGTGATATAATTTAGCAAGGTTCACTCGTTTTATATTGTTGCTGCGTCCTCTCCAGACGGCCATATTCTTCTTTGCGCGAAAGCTAAGCGTATCTTTCGCTTCCTTGAAATGTCTCACCTTATTCAAATTCATAATGACGGAATTTGGATTATTTCCATCTATCGGTCTGCTTTTGACAATTGATGGCTCGTCAGGAATTGTTATTACATCGCCAAAGACATAGGAAATCCTGATGTCTGGCTGAAAGTACCGAGCATATTGCTTTAAATCGTAATAATATAGGCTTTTATTCTTGTCGATATTATTGATGGTTGCACTATTCAAGCTGAATTCATTATTCAATTTGTTATAGTAATTCACCCTGTAAAGCAGTGATTCAATTTCATTGCTGCTGTAGTCGTCTAATGTCCTGGAAAGTTTTTCATAAAATATTGATTGAGGTATATTGTCAGTAATGAAATTTTTTATATAGTATAGCGCGCGAACCGACATTTTTATTCATCCCCCACCCCTCTAGCCCTTCATCACAAGGCGCGAGGGAATTTTTTGTGTTTTCCCTCCAAGCGTGTGCGATTTCGGTATAACTGTCAAGGCTAAAATGCGGCAAATGCGGCGGTATTGTGACCTTATCGAGGGGGTATTCCGCTGCTTCATCGGGTGATGCCGCCATTCCGTACGTCAGTTCAAAAACAAAAAAGGCGGGGTTGCCCCCGCCTCTTCATTCTGATTCTAGCGCTTGAATAGCGAAAGATTAGGCAACCGTCAGGTTGTCAGCGGAGGACTTGCCGGAACGGCGGTCCTGCACGATTTCGTAGTTGATCTTCTGGCCTTCGTTGAGGCCGCGCAGACCGGCGCGCTCGACGGCGGAGATGTGGACGAAAACGTCCGCGCCGCCCTGATCAGGCTGAATGAAGCCGAAGCCCTTGGTGCCGTTGAACCACTTCACTGTTCCCGTAGCCATGGGAAACTCCTTGTAACGTCGTAAAAAGAAGGCCCGTACAGATAGGCATACGTGCCCGTTGGATCGAGATTATAGAGAGGAGATCGTGAGGAAGCGCGAACGTGTCGCACGGGTCGCAAAGTCACTCGACCGAAATATCGATAGGCCAACTTTATGATAGAATGGCCTTCATTACAAGCCATTGCCTGAAATGAATGCCGGGCCTCGCTTTCCGGACGGAGCATTATAAGGCACAAAAGGCGCAATATATGGCCGAGCCGCAAAAACTTATCGTGTTGCGGCCTATATCTTTCCGTGACCACCTCTTCCCATACATTCTGGAGAGAGAGAGATCGATTTTGATTCGCTGGTTTTGCAGCATGATCTCATACGAGAAGCGATCATGCTCTAAGAAAGGGCTTGGCAAGCATTGAAGACCCCACGCAGAGCTTCGGGATCCAAAGAAAAAGCGCCCGGGCGCCTGTCGCGCCTTGCGCGGGGCGCGAATCTGGAAGGCACGGATATCCTGTCGCAGGGGTCGATGATGATGGGCGCCTTCTGGGCGTCGCCCGTGCGCAATACGCTCATCGCGTTCGGCAGCCTGATTTTCATTCTGATCGCGGCCATTGCCTATGGCCAGCTCGCTCTCAACCGCTGGAACGTGCCGTTCTACGATGCGCTTTCGCGGCGGGATGTAAACGCCTTCCTGCATCAGCTCCTGATTTTCGTTGGCATTACCGGGACGCTTCTGGTGCTCAACGTGACGCAGACTTGGCTCAACCAGATGTTCAAGCTCAAGCTGCGCGAGGGGCTGGCGCGCGACGTGATCGGGCAATGGATGATGCCCGGCCGCGCTTTCCGTCTGTCCGGCGCGGGAGAAATCGGCGTCAACCCGGATCAACGTTTGCATGAGGATGCCAGGCATCTGGCGGAGACGACGGCGGATCTGGGCATCGGACTTTTGCAGGCAACCATCGTGCTTGCCAGCTTCATCGGCGTTCTGTGGGCGCTTTCGAGCGGCTTTGTCTTTCATGTCGCCGGCTACAATTTCACCATCCCCGGTTATATGGTCTGGGCGGCGATCATTTACGCGGCTTCCGCCTCCTGGCTTACATGGATCGTCGGGCGCAAGCTGGTGACGATCAATGCGGATCGCTACGCGCGGGAGGCGGATCTCCGTTTCTCGCTGATGCGGGTGAACGAGCATATTGATGCCATCGCGCTTGCGCGCGGCGAGGCGGATGAAAAGCGGCGGCTCGATCTCGATCTGGATGCGGTTCTTATCTCCATCCGGCGCATCGCGTATGCATTGACCAATCTGACATGGGTAATCGCCGGCTATGGGTGGTTCACCATCGTGGCGCCGATTCTCGTCGCCGCGCCGGTCTATTTCTCCGGCGGGCTTACCTTTGGCGGGCTGATGATGGCGGTGGGCGCGTTTACGCAGGTGCACACCTCGCTGCGCTGGTTCGTCGATAATTTCGGCGCCATCGCGGATTGGCGCGCGACGTTGTTGCGCGTCGCCTCGTTTCGCCAGGCGGTGGTCAGGATGGACGAGATGGGCGCACTCGGCCGGCGCATCGTCACCGAGGAGAACGAGGACAATCGGCTGACCATCGACGATCTGGAGATTGCTTCGACCGAAGGCGGGATGAAGCTGCGCGAGGCGCATGTCGAGGTGAAGCCTGGCGAGAAAGTTCTGATCATCGGCTCGCCCGGCACCGACAAGACGCTGCTTTTCCGCGCGCTGGCCGGGCTTTGGCCCTGGGGCGCGGGCAGGATCGGCCTGCCGAAGGGCGAAGAGGTCGTCTATATGCCGAGAATACCCTATTTCCCGCCGACTTCATTGCGCGAGGCGCTCGCCTATCCGCTGGATGCCAGCCGGTTTTCTGAGGACGAACTGAAGGCCGCCCTCAAGCGCGGCGGCCTCGACCGGCTCGCATCGAGCCTTGGCCGCGTGGCGCGGTGGGACCGGGTGCTGAGCGAGGACGAGCAGCAATGCCTCGCCTTTGCGCGCCTCAGCCTGATCAATCCCCGCTGGGTGGTGGTGGACGAGGCGCTCGACGGGATGGAGGAGGACGCGCTCGACCGTGTGCTCGATATCCTGCGCAACTATCTGCAGGAGGCCGCCATCATCAACATCGGCCGCCGCCTCCCGCACGACCATGTGTTTTCGCGGGTGCTGTATCTGGACAAGGATGAGGCGGGGGAGAAGTTGGAATTGCCGGGGGAGGGGTAGGGAGCAGGATGGAGAGTTGGGTGCTATACTTGTGTTCAGGTTTTCCGGCGCTGTCGTATGATCAAACCCGCCGCTGAATGAGTTTATCGCGTCTTTGCGTCGAGCGCACGCAGTTGGCGTGCAATCTCATATTGCTCTTCGCGGATGCGCGCCAATTTCTCGTCGACCTTCCGGCTCTCGCGTAATTGATACACCGCCAGCACCGCACAGATCGCAACGACAATTAACATATAACCGATCATATAGGCGAAAGGATCGCTCATTTGAGACCTCTCAACAGCCGTCTTGCCACCAAATGTAAGCCGATCCATAGGATTATGCAAATGGCGGAAATTACTTTTTGCTCCTGAATCCAGCTTAGCCCGGTCGTCAGAAGTGGCGTGACGAACCCTATGGTAACAACGATCACGCCGATCTGGCTGACCATTGTGGCCGTCAGCTTGATACGTTCATTCTCAGCCGTAGCGGCACGTTTCTTCTCGGCCTCACGTTCCTCAAAGCGCCGCTGCAGTTCCTCTCTGTCATGCTCCGGCGCCAGTACCATTGTGTTTGCCCCCTCCCAAGTCTGCCTCCCCTAAAAATAATCCTGCAGCGGCCTCACCTCGAGGCTCCCCGCCTTCAGCGCCGCTATGGCCTCAGCCACCGCCTCCGCGCCGGCGAGTGTCGTATAATACGGCACCTTCTGCATCAGCGTGGCGCGGCGGATGGATTTGGAATCCGAGACTGCCTTGGCGCTGTCGGTGGTGTTGAAGACGATGTGGACCTGGCGGTTGCGGATGGCGTCCTCGATGTGGGGGCGTCCTTCCAGGACCTTGTTGATCTTGGTCGCCTCGACGCCGTTTTCGGCGAGGAAGCGCTGGGTGCCGCCGGTGGCGAGCACCTTGAACCCGATGCCGGCCAGGCGCTTCACGGCGGGCAGGATGCCGGCCTTGTCCTCGTCGCGGACGGAGACGAACAGGGTGCCGTCGCGCGGCAGATCGACGCCCGCGCCGAGCTGCGCCTTGGCGAAGGCGAGGGCGTAATCGTAATCGAGGCCCATGACCTCGCCGGTCGAGCGCATTTCGGGTCCGAGCAGCGTATCGACGCCGGGGAAGCGAGCGAAGGGGAACACGGCTTCCTTGACCGCGATATGCGGGCGCGTCGCCAGATCCGGCTTGCCGCCATAGGCGCCGAGCGCGGCTTCGAGCGTTTCGCCGGCCATGATGCGGGCGGCGACCTTGGCGATGGGGCGGCCAATGGTCTTGGCGACGAAGGGCACCGTGCGCGAGGCGCGGGGGTTGACTTCCAGCACATAGATCGTGCCGTCCTTGATGGCGAACTGCACGTTCATCAATCCGCCGACATTGAGCGCCTTGGCGAGCGCCGCGGTCTGGCGCTCAAGTTCCGCCACCGTTTCCGGCGAAAGCGTGTGGACGGGGAGGGAGCAGGCGCTATCGCCGGAATGGATGCCGGCTTCCTCGATATGCTCCATGATGCCGGAGACATAGGTATCCTTGCCGTCGCACAGGCAATCGACATCCACTTCGATGGCTTCGGTGAGATAGGTGTCGAACAGCAGCGGGTTCTTGCCCAGAAGCGTGTTGATCTGGCCGGTCTTGTCGTTGGGATACTTCGCCTTAATATCCTCCGGCACCAGTTCCGGCACGGTGTCGAGCAGATAGCTTTGCAGGCCGCGCTCGTCATGGATGATCTGCATGGCGCGACCGCCCAGCACGTAAGAGGGGCGGACCACCAGCGGGAAGCCGAGATCGCTTGCGATCAGGCGGGACTGCTCGACCGAATAGGCGATGCCGTTCTTCGGCTGGTTGAGACCGAGTTTGACCAGAAGCTTCTGGAAGCGGTCGCGGTCTTCGGCGAGGTCGATGGCGTCGGGCGAGGTCCCGAGGATCGGGATGCCGGCCTTTTCCAGCGCGTCGGCGAGCTTCAGCGGCGTCTGGCCGCCGAACTGCACGATGACGCCAACGAGCGTGCCAGCCTCCTGTTCGGCGCGTAGGATTTCCAGCACGTCCTCCGCCGTCAGCGGCTCGAAATAGAGCCGGTCGGAGGTATCGTAGTCCGTCGAGACCGTCTCCGGGTTGCAGTTGATCATGATCGACTCGTAGCCTGCATCGCCCAGCGCGAAGGCGGCATGACAGCAGCAATAGTCGAACTCGATGCCCTGGCCGATGCGGTTGGGGCCGCCGCCGAGGATGACGACCTTTTTGCGGTCGGAGACCTGCGCTTCCGAGCGCGTCTCGCCGGCAAAGGGCGTCTCGTAGGTGGAATACATATAGGCGGTGGGGGAGGCGAATTCGGCGGCGCAGGTGTCGATGCGCTTGAATACCGGATGGACGTCGAGGCTGTTGCGCAGTTTCGCCACATCCGAAGCGTCCTGGCCGGTGAGGCTGGCGAGGCGGGCATCGGAGAAGCCCATCGCCTTCAACATGCGCAGGTTTTCCTGATCCTGCGGCAGGCCGTGCTCGCGAATGCGGGTCTCCATGTCGATGATCCCCTCGATCTGCTCAAGGAACCACGGATCGATCTTGCAGCTCTCATGCACCTGCTCAAGTGTCATACCCATGCGGATCGCTTGCGCGACCATGCGCAGCCGGTCGGGCGTCGGCGTGCCGATGGCGGCGCGGATGGCGTTCTTGTCGTCGCCGTCCTCGATGCCGGGGATGGAGATTTCGTCAAGGCCGGTAAGTCCGGTTTCGAGGCCGCGCAAGGCCTTCTGCAACGATTCCTGGAAGGTGCGGCCGATGGCCATGACCTCGCCGACCGATTTCATGGCGGTGGTGAGGATAGGCGATGCGCCGGGGAACTTCTCGAAGGCAAAGCGCGGGATCTTGGTGACGACATAATCGATTGATGGCTCGAACGATGCGGGCGTCGCGCCGCCGGTGATGTCGTTCTCCAGCTCGTCCAGCGTATAGCCGACGGCGAGCTTGGCCGCGACCTTGGCGATGGGGAAGCCGGTCGCCTTGGAGGCGAGCGCGGAGGAGCGCGAGACGCGCGGGTTCATCTCGATGACGATGAGGCGTCCGTCCTTCGGGTTGACGGCGAACTGCACGTTGGAGCCGCCGGTCTCGACGCCGATCTCGCGCAGCACCGCGATGGAGGCGTTGCGCATGATCTGATATTCCTTGTCGGTCAAGGTCAGCGCTGGGGCGACGGTGATGCTATCGCCGGTATGGACGCCCATCGGGTCGAGGTTTTCGATGGAGCAGATGATGATGCAATTATCCGCGTGATCGCGGACGACTTCCATCTCATATTCCTTCCAGCCGAGCACGGATTCCTCGATCAGGACTTCGGTGGTTGGCGAGGCGTCGAGGCCGCGCTCGATGATCTCATAGAATTCGGAGCGGTTGTAGGCGATGCCGCCGCCGGTGCCGCCCAGCGTGAAGGAGGGGCGGATGATGGCGGGCAGGCCGACATGGTCGAGCGCCTGCGCCGCCATGCTCATGGCATGGGTCATGTAGCGCTGCTTGCGATCGACTTCGCCGAGCTGCCACTCGGTCTCCAGCTTGTCGAGCGCGGTGTCGAGTTCGGCGCCTGAATATTGGGCCTTCAGCGCCTTGCGCTGCTCCTCATGCGCCTTGCGGTCCTTGTCCTTGGCTTCGGTGGCATTGGCGAGCATCGATTTGGGCGTTTCCAGCCCGATCTTGGCCATGGCCTCGCGGAACAGCGCGCGGTCCTCGGCCTTGTCGATGGCTTCGGCATTGGCGCCGATCATCTCGACATTATAGCGGTCGAGCACACCCATGCGCTTCAGCGACAGCGCGGTGTTGAGCGCGGTCTGGCCGCCCATGGTCGGCAGCAGCGCGTCCGGGCGCTCCTTGGCGATGATCTTGGCGACGACTTCCGGCGTGATCGGCTCGATATAGGTGGCGTCGGCCAGCTCCGGATCGGTCATGATCGTCGCCGGATTGGAATTGACGAGAATGATGCGGTAGCCCTCATCCTTCAGCGCCTTGCAGGCCTGGGTGCCGGAATAATCGAACTCGCATGCCTGGCCGATGACGATCGGTCCCGCGCCGATGATCAGGATCGATTTGATGTCTGTACGTTTCGGCATGGTCTTATCCCGTCGTTCGGCGCGCTGCCATGAAAGCCCGCAGGGACATGTCCCGGCGGGTTGGCAGCAGATTTCTATGAGGCTAAGGGGGCCTTATAGGCAAAGGTGCGCTGCGACGTAACCCCCAAAAACACGATTTTTCATGGTTTTATGTGGGTTTCCGCGGGCCTGACAGCCCATGCAGGGCACGTGGCGCTACAATTCTCTTGTAATGACATGTTTGTGAGTATGAACCACTATTGGTTGACCTTCATGTAGTAAAGACCAATTGTACTGACAAACCGTAGGTATAGTTTCTCATGGACAAGCGCTTTATTTGGCTGGCATTGGGATCTTTCGCCATAGGCACCGAGGGCTACGTCATATCGAGCCTTCTGCCTGACATTTCGGCCGATGTCGGGATAACGGTAGCCCATGCTGGGTTTCTCATCACCGCATTCGCACTGACCTATGCCATCAGCGCGCCGATATCGACCTCATTGGTGGCATCGGCGGATCGCCGGCACGTCATTACCGCGACGCTGGCTCTATTCGTTCTCGGCAATCTTGTCGCCGCGGCGAGTTCGTCCTTGGCCATGCTGGTCAGCGCCCGAACCCTCATGGCGCTGGCGGCGGGTCCGTTCATGGCCATGGCGCAGGCGACCGCCGTGGCGCTTGCCGGACCGAAGCGAAGGGCGAGCGCGATTGCCATCATCGCCGGCGGGACGACGGTGGCGGTGACGCTTGGCGCCCCCCTTGGCGCGCTGATCGGAAATGTGGTGGGGTGGCGGGGAACTTTCCTTACCGTCGCGGTCTTCGGGGGTATTGCCGCCCTTATCCTGTGGAGAGAACTGCCGCGCGGTCTCACGGGAGCGCGCCAGCCGCTTTCCGAAAGGCTGGCTGCGGCGGTCCAGCCCGGCATTTTCCCGGCGCTGGCGACGACTTTTCTCTTCACGGTCGGGTCCTTCGCCGTCTTCACCTATATCGCGCCGCTGGCAATGCAGGGGGCGGGACTGGACGCAACGGCGCTCCCGATCATGCTGCTTCTCTTCGGCATCGGCGCGGCGATCGGAAACTTAAGCGGCGGCTACTTTGCCGACCGTTTCGGCGTGACCCGGACTGCGCTCGTCGTCCTCGCGCTCGATGCCATCATCCTTGCGACATTCTCCGTCATCCCGCTCTTCGTGCCGCGTCCTCTCGCCGGTGTGATCCTCATCGCGGCCATGGTGCCGTGGGGCCTCATCGGCTGGGCGTTTCCACCGGCGCAGGCAAGCCACATCGTCAGCGTTGCGCCAAAACTTGCCCCGATCACACTGTCGCTCAATAATTCGGTGATGTTTCTGGGCGTTGCATTCGGCTCGCTCATGGGCAGCATGGTGCTTCAATATGGCTGGCTCGCCGAGCTTGGCTTCGTTGCGGCCATGTTTGCGCTTCTGGCGATCGTTTCGCTTCTGGTCTTCCAGCAGCCCGCGGCGCTGCGGGCCGCCAAACTGGCAAAGTCGAGTGGAAGGGGTAGCAAGACGCCGCGTCAGCAGATGACCGGAGTGATTGGGCAATAGAGTGGTTCGATGGCTTTACCGGATATATTGACCGACATACTCTTTAGGGGGCTCTGCGGAGCCGACATCGCGCTTACGCTTAATCGAGTCGCCATTGGCGTATTCTTCGCACTCTGCGGCTATCACAAGCTATTCAATGCACAGCGCCACATTTCGTTTACCGAGGAACTGAAGCGGTGCGGCATTCCCTGCGTAGGCTTTAATCAATGGTGGGTGCCGCTCGTCGAGTTCACGGCCGGCATCGCCGTCGCGATTGGATTTCTCACTCCGCTCGCCGCGCTAGGCCTGCTTGTGATCATTATCGTTGCCGTCGCGGTGACAGGCAGGCAGCGGGTCAGAATCTACAAGCCCATCGATGAAGCAGACCGGCTCGATGACTGGCTTTATCTGCCTGAAACTCTATACGCCATCATGCTGATCGTCATCATCGCGAGCGGCGCCGGGCCATATAGTCTCGATGCCGTGGTTCTGAATTTAATTCGCTAGAAGGCTGAACGGCTCTGGATACAGTTCGGCGATACGGGCGTCGACAAAACCGGCGGCGCTGCGTTGGCAGCAGCGGCGCGTGCCGGCTGGTGCAGCCTGCCGTGGATTTTCCTCTGTCATAACATGCGAATAAGGTTGTGAACGCTCTTCTTTCGCGGCATTAATCCCTGCCAAGAGCGAAATGAGAGAGGGCGGCATCCATGCGTTGGCAGGGTGGCAGGCAGAGCGACAATGTGGAGGATCTCCGCGACGAGAATGGCGGGGCGCAGGGCGGTTTTCGCCAGGGCGGCTTCGGCGGTGGCGGTGGGCTTATCGGGCCAGCCTTTCAACTTGTGCGCGGCGGCGGCATTTCCGGCATTATCATTCTGGTCGTGGCTTTCTTCGGAATGCAGGCCATCGGGCTCGATCCCATCCAGTTTCTCTTGACCGGCAATCTGGCGCCGACCCAGCAGGCCCAAGCGCCGGGGCAAAAACTGGGCGCATCGTCAGGCCCGCGCAATGACGAGATGACGCAGTTCGTGCGCACCGTGCTGGCGGAAACCGAGGATGTGTGGAGCGGCATCTTCAAGGCCAAGGGCGCGACCTATGCGCCGCCGACCACGGTGCTGTTCAGCAATCAGGTACGCTCGGCCTGCGGCTTCGCCAGCGCCGCCTCCGGGCCGTTCTACTGCCCCGGCGACCGCAAGGTCTATATCGATCTGAGCTTCTATAATGAGCTTGCCAACCGCTTCGGCGCTTCGGGCGATTTTGCGGAGGCCTACGTGCTGGCGCATGAAGTGGGCCATCACGTGCAGAATCTGCTCGGCATCCTGCCGCGCTTCAACCAGATGCGGCAATCGATGAGCCAGGACGACGCCAACAAGATGTCGGTGCGCGTCGAGTTGCAGGCGGACTGCTTCGCCGGCATCTGGGGCTATTACACCAACCAGGAAGGCATCGTCGAACAGGGCGACCTTGAAGAAGCGATCAACGCCGCTCACCAGATCGGCGACGATACGATACAGAAGCGCACCCAGGGCTATGTGGTGCCGGAGACGTTCAACCACGGCACGTCGGCGCAGCGGGCGGAGTGGTTCAGCCGGGGGTATAATAGCGGCAAGCTGGAGGCTTGCGATACGTTCAAAGGGGATATTTAACGATACGGATTTCCGTTAAACTCCTCTAAACCCGGCTCAGAATCTTGTCTCGGGCAGCGCTTGCCAAAAAAGCCGAGCGGGTCAGTCCCGAAGCGTCGGCTGCCTCATCGATTGCCTCCAGCAGGCCCGCATCTATTGAAAGGTTGGCACGAACCTGACGCCCTTTTTCGCGAACGAGGGGGATGACAACCATTATCGACCCGTTCGCAATCTGCTCTGCCGTCTCCGGGTCCTTTCGCAATTCATCAGCAGCGCGAGGCCCCGGTACATCAGGCACATCTTCGCTGTCGTAATGTTCAATCCATTCGGCGAGAGCCGAGACGGCATTGCGGATCGCCTCATCAAGCGTTTTGCCCATCGCCGCGCATCCGGGGGCGTCTGGGAACACGACGCCATATGCGCCAGCCTTTCCGTCAATCAGGGCAATATACCTGGTCGTCGTCATGGTTCATTCTCCTTGAGTCTTACCCCAACCCGCGGCCTTGGCAATCGACTGCGCCACACCTTGCGTTACGGTTCTGTGGCGGGGAACCTGGATCATTCGGTGCCCGTGCTTCGTGAAGTTTTCGTGCTCCTTGCCACCCTTGCTGGTCCAGCCTTCCGCGAGGAGACGGGCGACGATCCTGCGGCGATCGTCTTCATATTTTGGCATCCATCGTGCCCCCCGATTAATGCGTTATGCGCATAATATTGCGCAATTCGTTTGCGGTGGCCACAGTTTTTTGGAAGATGAAGATACCGGGAAAGTAAAAAGCCGGCGAGTGACGCCGGCTTTTAATTACAAACTGTTCGGGCTGCTTACGCCGCCTTTGCCCTTTCCGCCAACGGCGCCTCGCCCTTCTTCTCACGGATCAGATTGAAGAACCGCGTGAAAAGGTAGTGCGAATCCTGTGGGCCGGGGGAGGCTTCGGGGTGGTGCTGCACCGAGAAGACCGGCTTGCCGACGAGGCGCAGGCCGCAATTGGAGCCGTCGAAGAGGGAGATGTGGGTTTCGTCGACGCCCTCGGGCAGCGAGTCTGAATCGACGGCGAAACCGTGGTTCATCGAGACGATTTCCACCTTGCCCGTCGTGTGATCCTTGACCGGATGGTTGGCGCCGTGGTGGCCCTGGTGCATCTTCTGCGTCTTGCCGCCTAGCGCCAGCGCCAGCATCTGGTGGCCGAGGCAGATGCCGAAGAGCGGAATGCCCGTCTCCACGAGCTTCTTGATGGCGGGAACCGCATATTCGCCCGTCGCCGCCGGATCGCCGGGGCCGTTGGAGAGGAAGATGCCGTCCGGATTATGCGCCAGCACGTCTTCAGCCGTGGCGGTGGCGGGGAGGACCGTTACCCTCGCGCCAAGGCCGGTCATCAGCCGCAGGATGTTGCGCTTCACGCCGTAATCGATGGCGACGATGTGGTAACGCGGCGCTTCCTCGCTGGCATAGCCTTCGTTCCATACCCATGGCGTCTCGTTCCAGACGGAGGTCTGCCCGGAGGTGACTTCTTTCGCGAGGTCGAGATTGACCAGGCCGTGCCATGCGGCGGCGCGTTTTTTGAGTTCAGGCACGTCGAATTCGCCGGAGGGGTTATGCGCGATGATGGCGTTGGGGGTGCCTTTTTCGCGGATGAGCGCGGTGAGGGCACGGGTGTCGATGCCTGAGAGCGCGATGATGCCGCGGCTTTTCAGCCACTCATCGAGGCCGGCGGCGGCGCGATAATTGGAGGGTTCGGTGATATCAGCCTTGAAGATTGCGCCGACAGCGCCGGCCCGGTTCGCCGGGGTCAGATCCTCGATATCCTCGCCATTGGTTCCGATATTGCCGATATGCGGGAAGGTGAAGGTGACGATCTGTCCGGCATAGGAAGGATCGGTCAGGATTTCCTGATAACCCGTCAGCGCGGTGTTGAAGCAGACTTCCGCCTCGACCGCGCCGGTCGCGCCGACGCCCATGCCCTCGATGACCGTACCATCAGCGAGAACGAGAAGGGCGGTCGGCTTCGTCGCCGTCCAGGCTGCGGTTTTGGTGGCGGTCATCGGACACTCCTTGAAGAGGTTAAGACGCGGCAAAACACGGCAGGCCGATCAAGCCCGCCGCCCGTGTCCCAAGACAATTGTTCAGCTAGAATTTGTCCAATAAAGAAAGCGGAGGCCTTGGTCAACGCTTCCCGAAACCGATTTCAAGCTTATTATAGGCTTCAAATCAGATTCATCAGGAGAAAACCCCATGCTACGCGACGAGATCGCCCAGGCCCTCACCATGGCACAAAAAGCGCAGGACAAGCCCCGCGTCTCGACGCTGCGCCTCATCATGGCGGCGGTGAAGGACCGCGACATCGCCAATCGCGGCGCGGGCAAGGAGGCGGTTGCGGATGACGAACTGCTTTCAATTCTCGCCAAGATGATCAAGCAGCGCGAGGAATCGGCCAAGCTTTACGACGAAGGCAACCGCCCGGAACTGGCGGGGCAAGAGCGGGCGGAGATCGAGATCATTCGCGGGTTCCTGCCGAAGCAGCTCGACGAAGCCGAAATGCGCAAGGCTGTTGCAGCGGTTATCGCGGAAGCCGGCGCGAGCGGCGTGAAGGACATGGGCAAGGTTATGGGCTTGCTGAAGGAGCGTTTCGCCGGGCAGATGGATTTCAGCAAGGCGAACGGGATTGTGAAGGAATTGCTTCAGTAAAGCGGCTGATTGATAGCAGCGCCCATCGATGGCGAGAGAGCAATAATTGGGAAATGATAAGACAAGCGGATATTAAGGATGCCTCCAGCCTGGCCGCAATTGGGCTGGAGGTGTGGCTTCACACTTATCTTCACAATGGAGTGAATGCGTTTTTTGCCGATTATGCCTTGAGCCATTTTACGGCGGCCCGGTTCGGGCAACTCCTGTCGCGCCAGAATGAACATATTCTGGTTGCACAAGATACGGTCGGGATCGTTGGATTTGTCCATATATCCTCGGGAGCAAAGTCTCCCGTTGAGAATTGCTCCGATCTGGAGATTGTAACTCTCTATGTTCAGTCCCGGCACCAGCATAATGGCGTGGGACAACGATTGCTCGAAGCGGCATTGCGGCACTGTGCGTCAAGCGGGAGGCCGAACGTATGGCTTACCGTCAACGCCGAGAACGAACGGGCAATCGGCTTTTACTTGAAGAATGGCTTTGAACGCGTAGGAGAGACCCAGTTTCAGATTGGCGATCAGGCCTATCCCAATCATGTCCTCCGGTTTCGGTTTCGATAAGAATTGGGCTGCTAGGCTACTTCCTGGCCATCCTCAATCGGCTATCGCGCAGCAGGCCCTGTTCCTCCAGAACCGGGTAGGCCATGGAGGTGAGGAGGGAGTTGATCTGCTTCAAATCGCGGATGGTGTCGAGGTGGATGGTGCTCGTCTCGATGCTGCGCTCCGATCCTTCCCGCAGGCGCGAGAAATGGCGCTGGCTGGTGTCTTTTTCCATGTCGCGCAGCCGGTCCTTTTCCTGCACGAGCTGGCGGGCGGTGTGTTCGTCGCGCGAGATGAGCACGTTGAAGGCGAGGCGCGCATTGGCGAGCACGAAGGCATGGAACTGTGACAGTTCGCGCCAGCCTTCCTCGGTGAATTCCACCTTGCGGTTCATCTTCTTGCGCACCTGAGCGAGCATGTTGCGCACGATGATATCGCCGACCTGTTCCAGCTTGACGCAGGCGCCGAGCAGTTCCTGCGTGCGCAGGGCCTCGTAGTCGCTCAAATTACTTGTGGCGAGGCGGGAGAGATAGAGCTTTATCGCCGCGTGGCGACGGTCGACGCGGTCATCGAGGGCTGCGAGTTCCTTGATGCGGGCCTGATCGGGCTTTTCGTAGAGATCCATGATCCGCTGCAGCATGAGTTCCACGGTCTCACAGACGCGCACCACCTCGCGCGTCGCGTTGGCGAGCGCCAGGGATGGCGTATCGAGAACGCTCGGATCGAGCGCGCTGACCTCCTGCGCGGCCAGGGGCTGTTGCTCGCCCTGCGGCGTGTTGAGGCTGACCAGCGCCTCGGTGGCGCGCAGCACCAGCCCTGAAAGCGGGATGCCGGCGAGGAGGATAAGGACATTGAATAGGATATGCGCGTTGACGATCTGGTCGACCGAGGTGCTGCCAAGCAGGCTTAGCGGGGGCTGGAAAGTGAGAAACAACAATAGGGCGACCAGCGAGCCCGCGCCGCGCATCAAGAGATTGCCGAGCGGTACGACACGGGTCTTGGGCGGGGCGTTGCGGGTGAGGATGGGCGCGATGATGGAGGAGCCGAGATTAACCCCCAGTACCATGACGAGGCCCAGTTCGGGCTGGATGAACCCGCGCGAGGCGAAGCTGGTCAGAAGAATGACGGCGGCGATGCTGGAATGGAACAGCCATGTGACGAGCGCCGCCAGCAGATAGGCGGTGATCGGGTCGCTCGAGAGATAGCTGACGATAACCGGCAGGAGCTGGCTGTGACGGAGCGGCTCGGTCGCCTGCCCAATCATTTCGAGCGAGAGGATGAGGAGACCGATACCCACCAGAATGCGGCCGTTCTGGCGCCAGTCGCGGCGTTCCGTCGTCATGAATATGATTGTGCCGGCGAGAATGCAGATCGGCACGAGCAGGGTGAGATCGTAATTGAGGATCTTGACGACCAGCGCCGAGCCGACTTCGGCGCCGCGCACGGCCATCAGCCCGGTGACGCCGCCGACGAAGCCCGAGCCGACGAAGGAGCCGACAAGCAGCGTGACGGCGGTGGAGCTTTGCAAGGCAATTGCCAAGGCTGCGCCGAAGCTCACCGCGAGCACCGGCCGCTTCACCACGCTGCGCAGACGCTGGCGCAGTTCGCTGCCATAGGTCCGCTCCACGCCCGTGCGTACCATGCGCGTCGCCCACAGGAGCAGGGCTACGGCTCCGGCCAGATGCAGCAAGACGACAGAGCCATTCAAGAGATCACGTCCTTCCGGTCAAGAATTGTCATTAAAAAGATCAAGCAAGCGTAGCGCAAAAGTGGATAATATATTCCATCAATTCAGGGTTTTGCTTAAAAACATATTCCTGCATTCAAATTTCGGAAATCTCCTGCTTCCTCAATGACAAATTTATGACGGCAGGCATATATGGCAATGGGTGGGGATAAGCCGAACTCTGTGTTTGGCCATTATTCCCGTCCGGCCTATGATATAAGATGGCCTTGAGGCCACAGGTTCCCCCAGAGTACATGAAATGCGTTTTCCGCCTTCCTTTCTCGACGAGATACGCGACCGCGTTCCGATCTCGAATTTGATCGGAACGCGGGTTTCGTTCGACCGCAAGAAGACCAACGCCGCCAAGGGCGATTTCTGGGCGTGCTGTCCGTTCCATGGCGAGAAGACGCCGAGCTTTCACTGCGAGGATCGCAAGGGCCGATACCATTGCTTCGGCTGCGGCGTGACGGGCGATCATTTCAAGTTCCTGACAGATCTGGAGGGGCTGAATTTTCCCGAAGCGGTGCAGCGTGTCGCCGATATGGCCGGGGTGCCGATGCCGGCGCGCGACGCGGAGGCGGAAAAGCGCGAGGCGCAGCGGGCCACGCTGCATGACGTGATGGACATGGCGGCGGGGTTCTTCGAGCAGCAATTGCAGGCGGCAGCCGGTGCCAAGGCCCGCGCGTATTTGCGTGAGCGGGGCCTGTCGGCGGCGACGCAGCAGGCCTTTCGCCTGGGCTATGCGCCGGAAAGCCGCAATGCGCTGAAGGAGCATCTGGCGCTCAAGGGCGTGACGCGGGAGCAGATGGAGGCTTGCGGGCTCGTGGTGCATGGCGAGGGCATTGCCGTTTCCTATGACCGCTTTCGCGACCGCGTCATGTTTCCAATCGAGGATTTGCGCGGGCGCGTCATTGCGTTTGGCGGGCGGGCGCTGTCGCCGGATGTGCCTGCCAAATATCTGAATTCCCCCGAGACCGAACTCTTTCACAAGGGGCAGATGCTTTATAATGCGCTGCGCGCCCGCAAGGCCTGCCAGCCGCAGGGCGGCGATCCGGCCAAGGCGGTGATCGCGGTTGAAGGCTATATGGATGTCATCGCATTGGCGCAGGCGGGCATTGGGCAAGTGGTGGCGCCGATGGGCACGGCGTTGACCGAGGATCAGCTCGACCTTCTTTGGCGGATAAGCCCGGAGCCGGTGCTTTGTTTCGACGGCGACCAGGCGGGGGTGCGGGCGGCGCATCGCGCGGTCGATCTGGGGTTGCCGGCGCTCAAACCCGGCAGGTCGCTGCGCTTCGCGCTGTTGCCTGAAGGCAAGGACCCGGACGATCTGGTCAAGGCGGATGGGCCGCAGGCGTTCCATGCGGTGCTCAGGGATGCGCGTCCGCTCGCCGACATGCTGTGGACGCGCGAGACATCCGGCGGCGTGTTCGATACGCCGGAGCGGCGCGCGGAGCTGGAAGCGCGGATGCGTGAGATCACGTCACGCATCGGTGACGAAAATGTGCGGCGGCATTATGCGCAGGAAATGCGCGACCGCGCGCAACAGTTCTTCGGCCAGGCGCGGCAACGCAATCAGATGGGCAACCAGCGCGGCAATAACCGCAATGGTTATGGGCAAGGGGCCGTTGGACAAGGCGGATATGGCCAGCGGGGCAGGGGGGCGCCGGGGCGGCTTGGTGTTTCCGATAGTCTGGCTCGCTCGTCGTTGGTGAAAAGCGCCTCGTCCACTTCGATGCCTCCGTTGCGCGAAACGGCGATCCTGCTGATGCTGCTCAACCATCCCCGGCTGATCGACGAGGATTTCGAGGCGATGGCGGCCCTTGATCTGCAACACCCTTTATTGCGGCGGTTGCATCTGGCGATGCTGGACGCGATGGCGGAAGCGAATTTGCAGGATGGAACGGAAATGCGCGAGGCGTTGCGCATCGCGGGCCATGGCGAGACGATCGAGACGCTGGAATTGATCGTGCGGCGCGCCCGCGTCTGGACGGCGACGGATAGGGCGGCGGAAGAGGATGCGCGGGAAGCGCTCAAACAGGCCGTTCACTTGCATCAACGGGCAAGAGTTCTACATAAGGAGCTGAGAGCGGTGGAAGCCGCGCTCATGGACGATGAAACGGGCGAAGTTTTCGGGCGTCTCCTCGATATCCAGAACGAAATCCGCAAGGCGGAGGCAACCGAAGCGCTGATCGAGGGTTTCGGAATTCCGTCGGGGCGGCCAGCCGGCGGCTTCTGATTCGATTCGGCTTTCTGCTCGATAAAATGATTCGCTTTTTTTAGGCGAATCAGATGACTCGCTCTTGACGAGCGGCCAAAATGACGGAATCAGGACGCTTTAATCATTGGGTAAAAACAAAAAGCTGGCAAGGCTTAAGCCGCCTTTCCGCGAAATTGCCCAAAAAAGGGTGGCTCGCCGCCCAAATAGATAAAAACCTGCGCGGCCGGAAACAGGGTTAATCGGCTATTAACAGGAAGCAGCTACTCGCTGATCACACGGGTGATGTGCGAAGCCGTCCGCACGCTCTACTTTTTCAAGACAAAGCGATCCAAGATCGCCTGGAGAAAAGCATATGGCAACGAAGGTGAAGGAAAACGAAGAGGCTGAAGTCGAGCGCGAAGGCGCAACCGATGGGCCGCTTCTCGACCTTTCTGACGACGCTGTCAAGAAGATGATCAAGGTCGCCAAGAAGCGCGGCTATGTCACGATGGATGAGCTCAACGCCGTTCTTCCCTCCGAGGAAGTGACCTCCGAGCAGATCGAAGACACGATGGCGATGCTCTCCGACATGGGCATCAATGTCGTGGAGGATGACGAGCGCGACGCCGACGCCGAAGAGAGCGACGACGACGAGCCGGAGGGCGGCGAACTGGTCGAGGCGACCGGCACTGCCGTTGCACCGACGACGACCAAGAAAGAGCCGACAGACCGTACCGATGATCCCGTGCGCATGTATCTGCGCGAGATGGGCTCGGTGGAGCTTCTGTCGCGCGAGGGCGAAATCGCCATCGCCAAGCGCATCGAGGCAGGTCGCGAGACGATGATCGCGGGCCTGTGCGAGAGCCCGCTCACCTTCCAGGCCATTATCATCTGGCGCGAAGACCTGAACGAGTCGAAAATACTGCTTCGCGAGATCATCGATTTGGAGACCACCTATGCCGGGCCGGAAGCCAAGCAGGCGCCGGTTGTCGAGCGGGTCGAGGAGGAAAAGCCGCGTACCGACGAAAAGCCGCGCCGGGGCGGCCGCGATGATGATGACATCACCAATGTCGGCGGCGAAATGCCGATCGAGGAAGAGGACGACGAAGACGACGAGGCTAATCTGTCGCTTGCAGCGATGGAGGCGGAGCTGCGTCCGCAGGTCATGGAAACGCTCGACCTCATCGCCGATACCTACAAGAAGCTGCGCAAGCTGCAGGATCAGCAGGTTGAGGGCCGTCTCGCTGCATCGGGCGAGCTTTCGACAAGCCAGGAGCGCCGCTACAAGGAGCTGAAGGACCAGCTCATCACAGCGGTAAAATCGCTTTCGCTCAACCAGAACCGCATCGAGGCGCTGGTCGCGCAGCTCTACGACATCAACAAGCGCCTGGTGCAGAACGAGGGCAAGCTGTTGCGTCTCGCCGAATCCTATGGCGTGCGCCGCGAAGAGTTCCTGCGAGAGTATCAGGGCAGTGAGCTTGATCCGAACTGGGTTGAAAGAATCGCAGTGCTGACAACGCGCGGCTGGAAGGAATTCGCCAAGAACGAGGTGAAGGGGATCCACAATCTGCGCGCCGAGATCCAGAACCTGGCGCAGGAGACGGCGATTTCCATCGGCGAGTTCCGCCGCATCGTCAATCAGGTGCAGAAGGGCGAGCGCGAGGCGGCCATCGCCAAGAAGGAGATGGTGGAGGCAAATCTGCGTCTCGTCATCTCCATCGCCAAGAAATACACCAATCGCGGGCTGCAGTTCCTCGATCTCATCCAGGAAGGCAATATCGGCCTGATGAAGGCGGTGGACAAGTTCGAATACCGTCGCGGCTACAAGTTCTCGACCTATGCGACCTGGTGGATCAGGCAGGCGATCACCCGTTCGATCGCCGATCAGGCCCGCACGATCCGCATTCCGGTGCATATGATCGAGACGATCAACAAGATCGTGCGCACCTCGCGCCAGATGCTGCACGAGATTGGCCGCGAGCCGACGCCGGAGGAACTGGCGGAAAAGCTCGCCATGCCGCTGGAGAAGGTGCGTAAGGTTCTGAAGATCGCCAAGGAGCCGATCAGCCTTGAAACGCCTGTCGGTGACGAGGAAGACTCGCACCTCGGCGATTTCATCGAGGACAAGAACGCGCTTCTGCCGATCGATGCCGCCATCCAGGCGAACTTGCGCGATACGACGACGCGGGTGCTCGCCTCGCTGACGCCGCGCGAGGAGCGTGTGCTACGTATGCGCTTCGGCATCGGCATGAACACCGATCACACGCTGGAGGAAGTCGGCCAGCAGTTCTCGGTCACGCGCGAGCGTATCCGCCAGATCGAGGCGAAGGCGCTGCGCAAGCTCAAGCATCCGAGCCGCTCGCGCAAGCTGCGCTCGTTCCTGGATAGCTAAGAGGCAAGCATGTCCTTTCTCAAGCGGCTTTTCGGTGGTGGCGGCGCGGCTGGTGAGGCGGCGGCGCAAGCCGTCACGGCCAAGGAAATCGAGCACAACGGTTTCACCATCCGCGCCACGCCCTATAATGAGGGCGGGCAGTATCAGGTGTGCGGCGTCATATCGAAACAGGTGGACGGCGCGGTGAAGGAACACAGGTTCATCCGCGCCGACAAGTTCGCCAGCCTCGACGATGCGGTCGACATCAGCCTTGCCAAGGGACGGCAGATCATCAACGAACAGGGCGAAAGCCTTTTCGGGTGATTTGATGGCCGCCGCGTGACCGGTGCACACGGCGGTTCCAAACTTGCGCTCAGGGCCGTTCGCAGACGAAGGCCACGATTCTGCGCACCATGGGCAGGATCATGAGCAGAACTGGAAAGGCTATGAGCCAGGATATGCCCCAGGCGGACATCCAGTTCGGCGCCAGATCGGGATGACCGAGACCTAAGCTTTTCGCGGTGGAAATCAGCGAGACCACGAAGGTCATCATGATTGAAAGAATGAAGGGCATCACAACGGATGCGTAACGCGCGGGAAGCTTCCAGCGGCGCGAATTGACGGAATATTGCATTTGCAAACCCTGAAATATGCGGGAACGCTTGAGGCGAAAGCAACCGCTTTCATGCGTCGTCTTCATGTGACGTCATGGGCCACCGCCAACCGTTCCCGGCCGTTGATGCGTTGCTTGACGTTAGACGCTTACGATCATTGAGATGATGGCGAGCGTGTAGCGCAACGGTATTGGGTTTTCAATATGAACGACAAACCATTCTGGCAGGTAAAAACACTCGAACAGCTGACGAAGGCCGAGTGGGAGAGCCTTTGCGACGGCTGCGGCCAATGCTGTCTGCACAAGCTGCAAGACGAGGATACGGACGAGATCTACTGGACAAGCGTCGCCTGCACATTGCTCGACGCGGAAACATGCCAGTGCTCCGATTATCCGGGACGCAAGAAAAAGGTGCCGGACTGCGTTTTCCTGACACCGGAAATCATCCGCGAGGCCGACTGGCTGCCAAAGACCTGCGCCTATCGGCTGGTGAACGAAGGAAGCGGCCTTTATTGGTGGCATCCGCTCATATCGGGCAATCCGGAGACGGTGCACGAGGCGGGCATTTCCGTGCGCGGCAAGGTCACCGCGTTCGACCATGACATGGAAAGCGACGACGATTACCTGGAGCATATGACGGGGGTGAATTAGAGGCGGTTTAGGGTTCCTGTTTTGACGGAATCGCGAGGCACCCCCCTCTGGCCTGCCGGCCATCTCCCCCACAAGGAGGGAGATTGGCTGACGCGATCCTCCGCTTTCATTCTGCAACATCAGCGATTGGTTCCCGCCCGTTGATGAAGGCGTAATCTCCCTCCTTGTGGGGGAGATGCCCGGCAGGGCAGAGGGGGGTGCCTCGCACAAGCGCTATAATGGCCGCATGAACGCAAAATGAACGGGCAGTTCGCTGTTTATTCAGCTTCGGCGGGATAATTTCCGTTCAGTGCCGGCAAGCCAAAGTGCCGGCCGAACTGAAGTCTGAAAGGAATTTCCCATGTCTCGTATTTCCTTGAAAAGCCTCGCCGTGACCGCTGGCCTCGGCCTTGCCGTTGCGTTTTCGGCTGGAGCAGCGGCCAATGCCGCGCCTGCCGTGCCGGCTGCGCCCGCAGTGGCCACCAGCGGAGCGAAGTTTATCCAGGTCGATCATCGCTGGGGCCATCATGGCTATCGCCCGGCTCGCGCCTGCAGCGCCGACCATGCCGCCCTGAAGGCGGAACGCATGGGCTTTCGCCGCGTCAGCGTCAATGTGCGCCGCGATACCATCCGCGTGAGCGGCTGGCGCAAGGGCTTCCGCTCCAGCGTGCTCTTCGCCCGCGCTCCAGGATGCCCGGTCATCCGCTGATTTTTAGTCGAGATGGAACATCGGCTAATGAAAAGGGCGCCTCGCGGCGCCCTTTTTGATTCGAGGCAATACGGATGTATTACTTCAGCTCGAAGGTGACGTTCACGTTCACATTATAGCTGTTCTCGCCCGACGCGACCGGCACGGCATCGGACTGCGGCGCGGCCATCTTCATTTCGGCGCGGGCGAAAGGCATCGGGCGCGGGCGGAAGGACTGCTCGTTGATCTCGATCACGCGACCGAGGCCGACACCGGCGGCATCCGTCAGCGTCTTGGCCTTGGCGATGGCGTCGGCCATGGCGCGCTTGCGCGCTTCGTTGATGACGGCGGCGGGATTGTCGTTGGTGAAGCTCAGATTGCCGCCCTGGTTGACGCCCAGCGAGACCGACTGGTCGAGGATCGCGCCGACCTTGTCGAGATCGCGCACGCGCACGGTGAGCGAATTGGTGACGGAGTAGCCGTTGATCTTCGGCTCCTTCAGGCCATTCTTGTCATCAGGATAGACATAGCGCGGCTGGATGTTGATGCCTGCGGTCTGGAGATCGCGATCCTCGATGCCGGCTTCCTTCATGGCCGCGAGCACCTTGGCCATGGCCTCGTTGTTGGCGGTCATGGCCTCGCGGGCAGTATCGGCCTCGCGCAGCACATTGAGCGTGAGGATGGCCATGTCGGGCGCAGCCTGCGCCTCGCCTTCGCCGGTCACGGTGATCTTCGGCACGATCTTGCCCATATCGGCCTCCTGAGCATTTGCCGGAAGGGATGCGGCCGCAAAAAGCGCCGCGGCGAAAAGCGTCGTACCCAAAAATCCTGATGTTGCCTTGTTGATCATGAAAAAGCTCTCCGAATCGAAAAAATGTCCCAACGGCTCAACATCATAGGCGAATATGTGCGCAATAGGGCAGGGGAGGTGTTCAGGACGCTTGTTTCAGGACAAGGTTTAGGCTAGAGCGTTTTGAAGCCGGATGGAACAGCGCGAACTAATCAGAGCGCTACCGATCCCGGCAAATGAGGGTGGGGCCTGTAGCTCAATTGGTTAGAGCCGGCGGCTCATAACCGCTTGGTTGGGGGTTCGAGTCCCTCCGGGCCCACCAAATTATTCTTCGAATAAATTCGGCGATTCGGTCGATGAATGCGATCTGTAAGATAAAAAAGTCCAAGCAAAGTATTGGCTAATAAATTTCCAAGGGCGAAGCCGTAAATTCCCCAAAAAACCACGAATGAAGTGCCCGCCCAATGGGGGAAGTATTTGATGATAACATAGGTTTCCAGCCCGTAATAAACGAACCCCATCAGATAAAGAGTAAGCGATAAAAATGCCAAATAGCCAAACAGGAACGAGAGGAAACGACGACGTGATAGCTTTTCCGGTTCGGTTCTATATGGATCTCGCAACGTAACCGGTGATGAACCTGGCATGATTTCATTCATTTCTTCGCCGCCGAACGTAGCAACCGCGGCCAATGCCGCAACGAAAAAACCAGTAAGAATGCTCAGTAGATCGCTTGATCGACCCAGAATGTCCATCTTCGCGGCCGCGTCTCGGAAATCAGAAGACAGCGTAGGAAGAAGAAAAAAACAAGCAAATACAATCGGAAAAACCAGATCAAATTTGGTTTTCTCGGGATGGCGTATCAAGAGATATTTGAGAGGTACAAAGAGCCTCCACATCAACTCACCAGCAGCTTTCTCATTTCCTCGATTATTTCGTCGCTTATTTTTTCACTAATGTCAGCAAGGGGCGTCGTAAATTTGACCTCTGCCGTCCGAATGAAGAATGCCTCACCTGCGTCCATTTTTGTAGTGTCGATTTTTGCACTCTGTGGTTTTGTGCTCGAAGGATCTTTCCATCGAACCCGCATGCTACTGTAACCTTGACCGTTTGCCCATGCTTTCACTTTTTCCACGACGGTGAGGGCTTCTCCGTCAGGCAATTTTCCGGAGATTGAAAGGTTCAAATTTCGTCTGGCAGTTTTGATAAATATGGCTTCATCGAACCCGAAATCCTGCTCGACATAATCAATCAGTTCGATGTGAAGAAGTCTCCCCTCTTGCAAGGAATCCTTCAACTGTTGGGAAGCGTGACCGTGTAACTCAACCATTGGCCGGGTCTTAATATTTTTCTTGTCATCTCGCTTAAATGAGAACTCATGATCGTCACAAATGGCCTTAAACTGTGAACGAAAGAAGTTTTGTACCAGTGTACGTCCGAAACCGGTCACATCCTCCATCACCATCCGATAGAGATGACTACCAGGCTTCGTTGGCGCGGTATGCAGCAGAACATGGACTGATAGTCCTCCTACCTCATCTTCCTTCTTCTCAAAGATTCGAACCCCACCGGTCTTAATGTTGGTAACGCCAGCATCGGCTTTTTCGCGGTCTCCGAGGCAAAGCAGCAGGCTAGCTGCGGTCGAGCCATCACCCAGCTTAATGTCTTTCATCTCCATAAGACGGATGATGCGGCGTCCTGCATCGATTTCTTCAACCGCTATACTATTACCACATCGCTTCTTTAATTCAGGTAGAAGATCGTTCAAATCGATTGGGGGTGCATCACTAGGATATGGAGCCATGGAAAAATCGAAGTAGAGGACAAAGCGTTGGTTGCGTTGCAGCATTTACTAAACCCTAGAATCAGCCTTCACAAAGGTCATACACGCTCAATATATCAATATAAGAGTCAAGTTTTATCGCCATCAAAAGCTGCATTGCTGCGCCACCTTAACCTATTTTTCCACTCCCCCATCTCCCCCTCCTAACCCACCTTCCCAACAACAACACCGCCACCACCGCCAGCCCCAGAAACAGCCCCGTCCAAATCCCCGCGCCGCCATACCCCGCCCGAAACGCCAGCCAGGCGCCCAGCGGCATCCCTACGCCCCAATAACCAATCGCCGCGTAGATCATCGGCATCGTCGTATCATGCAGGCCGCGGAGGTTGCCGCTGCCGACTGCTTGCGCGCCGTCGGCGATCTGGAAGAGGGCGGCGAAGGCGAGGAAGGTTACGGCGAGGCGGACCACCTCTTCGTTGCGGGGGTCGTGGATATCGATGAAGCCGGAGATGAGGAGGCGGGGGGCGAGCAGCATTACCAGCGCCGTCAGCGTCATGAAGCCGACGCCCAGCATGTAGGCGGTCCAGCCGGTGCGGCGGATGCCTTCCGGGTCGTTTGCGCCGAAGAAGCGGCCGACGCGGACGGTTGCGGCCTGGCCGAAGCCGAGCGGCACCATGAAGGCGATTGCGCTGATCTGGATGGCGATGGCGTGGGCAGCCAGAGACGATGCGCCTATGAGGCCCATCAGCAGGGCCGCGCCGTTGAAGAGCGCCACTTCGAAGACGACGATGGCCGCAATCGGCAGCCCCAGCCGCACGATCTGGGAGAGACGCTGCCAGTCGGCGCGCCAGAACCTTCCGAAGAGCCGGTAGCGGCGGAACTGCTTTTCCCTCAACACGACGATGGCGAGGCCTGTAAACATCAGCACGTTGGAGAGCGTCGTGGCGAGACCCGAGCCGACGACGCCCAGCGCCGGGAAGCCGAGCTTGCCGAACATCAGGCACCAGTCGGCAAGCGCATTGAAGGCGACGGCGAAGACGACCACGATGGTGGCCCAGCCCGGCCGCTCGAAGGCGGTGACGAAGGAGCGCAGCACGATATAGCCATAGAAGGGCAGGATGCTCCATTGCAGCGCGTGCATGTAGCGCCCCGCTTCACGGGCGAGTTCGGGCCTCTGTCCCATCAGCAGCAAAATCTCCTCGGTGTGCCAGAGGATGAGCCAGAGCGGCAGAGAGATGATGAGCGCCAGCCAAAGGCCCTGGCGGACCGTGCGCCTCACCTCGCGCACGGAATGGCGGTTGGTGCCCAGCTCCTTGGCGAGCATGGGGGAGGTGGCGAGCACCAGCCCCATGCCGAAGAACATCGGCGTGAAATAAAGGTTGGAGCCCAGCGCGCCGGCGGCGAGCGTATCGGGGCTGAGCCAGCCCATCATCATCACGTCGGTGGCGGTCATCGCCGTCTGCGCGAGGTTGGTGAGGATGATCGGCCATGCCAGCGCCAGCATGGCGCGCGCCTCTTCCCAATAGGAATCGACCTTGAGCAAGCGCGTTTCGGTAAGGGTGGCCATTTGAATTCAACCGCAAAAAGCCCGTTGAAGAACGGGAGCAAATCAATGGATGGATGGGGCGATGGTTCCCCATAGGGGAGGGCAGGTCAGAGGATAATGACGCCCTTTTCGCGCATCCGGCGGGTCATCTCGATCATAGATCCGTCGAGATCGATGCCGCGGCTTGCCTTCAATAGCACCGTCACATCAAAGCCCAGCTTGACCGCGTCGAGCGCCGAATAGGCGACGCAGAAATCGGTCGCGAGCCCGGCCATGGTGAGATGGCCGATGCCGCGCTCGCGCAAATAGCCGCCAAGGCCGGTGGGTGTGGCATGGTCGTTTTCGAAAAACGCCGAATAGCTGTCGATGCTTTTGCGAAAGCCCTTGCGCACCACCAGCTCCGCCTTCGTCCATTCCAGGCCGGGGTGGAAATCCGCGCCCTTGCTGCCCTGGATGCAATGGTCCGGCCAGAGCTTCTGGTCGCCATAGGGCATGCCGACGATCTCGAACGGCTCCCTGCCTTCGTGGCTGGAGGCGAAGCTCGAATGGCCGGCGGGGTGCCAGTCCTGCGTCAGGATGACATGATCGAACTGTTCGATGAGGTGGTTGATATCGGGCACGATCTCATCGCCGCCGCTAACCGCCAGCGCGCCGCCGGGGCAGAAATCATTCTGCACATCGATGACAACAAGCGCTTCCTCCGCCATGTGAACCTCCCTCGCGACGCATTTCCTCTTTATGGAAAAGACGTGCGTCAGAAACGCGGTTTCGTCAACTGACAGAAATGGTTCTTGTCATCGCCCGGCAAAGGCGGCTACGAAAAGCGCCAATATAAATGCCCATACGGGAGGAAAAAAACATGCAACGCTCCGAAATCAACGAAATCATCCGCGAAAGCGACGCCTTCATCCGTTCCTTCGGCTATGTCATGCCGCCTTTCGCCTATTGGTCGGCGGAGGAGATGAAGACGCGCACGTCTGATGATGCGGCGGCGATCCGCGATGCGCGGCTCGGTTGGGACATCACCGATTACGGTCAGGGCAAATTCGCCGATCTCGGGCTCTTCCTGTTCACGACGCGCAACGGCAATGCCGAAGACCTGAAAAAGGGCACGGGCATGCTCTATGCGGAAAAGATCATGATCTCGCGCAAGGACCAGCTTTCGCCGATGCATCGCCATATCGTCAAGGCGGAGGACATCATCAATCGCGGCGGCGCGACGCTGACGCTGGAACTCTTCAACTCACTCCCCGATGGCAGCATCGATGAGGAGACGGATGTCACGGTCGCCTGCGACGGGCGGCTCGTCACGCTCAAGGCAGGCGGGCTCCTGAAGCTCACGCCGGGCGAAAGCGTCACATTATTGCCGGGAAATTGGCATGCCTTCTGGGGCGAGGGCGGCGATGTGCTCATCGGCGAGGTCTCGACGGTCAATGACGATCTGACCGACAACATCTTCCGCGAAAAGATCGGGCGTTTCTCGACCGTTGAGGAAGATGTGCCGCCGCTGCACCTTCTGGTGTCCGATTACGACAAATGGCTTGCCTGATCCGGGAGGACAAAGATGGGCTGGAAACCGCGCGCCAATCGATACGAGACGATGAAATATAACCGCTGCGGGCGCAGCGGTTTGCAACTCCCGGCGATTTCTCTGGGGCTGTGGCACAATTTCGGGGATGATACGCCGGACGCGCTGAAGCATGCGCTCTGCCGCACGGCTTTCGACCTCGGCATCAATCATTTCGACCTTGCCAACAATTACGGCCCGCCTCCCGGCTCTGCGGAAATCGCCTTCGGGCGCATCCTGCGCGAGAATTTCCGCGGGCTTCGCGACGAGCTGATCATTTCGTCCAAGGCGGGCTATCGCATGTGGCCCGGGCCGCATGGCGAGTGGGGCAGCCGCAAATATCTGATCGCGAGCTGCGACCAGAGCCTGAAGCGGCTTGGGCTGGATTATGTCGATATCTTCTATTCGCACCGCTTCGATCCCGAAACGCCGCTGGAGGAAACCATGCAGGCGCTCGATCATATCGTGCGCTCGGGCCGGGCGCTCTATGTCGGCATTTCCTCCTATAATTCGAAGCGTACGCGGGAAGCCGCCGCGATCTTGAAAGAGCTTGGGACGCCCTGCGTCATCCATCAGCCGAGTTATTCAATGATTAATCGCTGGGTGGAAGATGACGGTCTCATCGATACTCTGGAAGATCTTGGCATGGGCTCGATCGTGTTCTCGCCACTGGCGCAGGGCATGCTGACGACGAAATATCTCCACGGTATTCCCGAAAAAAGCCGGGCGGCGCAGGATAAGTCGCTGCGTCCAGACTTCATCAACGAGGCGACGATTGCGCGCATTCGCGGGCTGAACGAGATCGCCGAAAGGCGCGGGCAGTCGCTGGCGCAGATGGCGCTCGCCTGGGTGCTGCGCGGCGGCCGCGTCACCTCAGCCCTCATCGGCGCAAGCCGTCCCGAACAGATCGCCGATTGCGTCAAGGCGCTGGACAATGGGGAGTTCACCGAGGAGGAACTGCGCGAGATCGACAATTTGGCCGTGGATGCCAATGTCAATATATGGGCGGCCTCGGCGGAACGGGCAGGGCCGGCGCGTTAATATTGGTTGGCTTAAGCCCGCTGCTTGATGAGGGCGGCGGGCTTGGAATTGACAATCTTTGCCAAACTATGCCATTTTACGGGAAATGGAGGCTGATATGGCAACAATGAACATTTCCCTGCCGGACCCGATGAAAGACTGGGTCGAGGCGCAAGCCGAAACGGGCCGCTACGCCAATGCAAGCGACTATGTGCGCGATTTGATCCGGCAGGACCAGGTGCGCAATGAAAAGATCGCGGCGATGCAGCGCCAGATGGATAAGTCCTTACAGAGCGGCATCAGCACTCTGACCAAGGATGAAATTTTCGCAATGGCGGTGAAACGTGCCGAAGCGCGTCGTGGTAATGACTAATGGGCTTTCGTCTCTCTCGTGAGGCAGTAGAGGACATTTCCCATATTATCGAGCAGGGGATGATTTTATTCGGCCAGGTACAGGCCGAGAGATATTATGATGAGCTGTTTGCGATTTTCGACCTGCTTGCCGCCAATCCTCACATGGCGCGCGCTCGGTTCGAGCTATCGCCGCCACTGCGGGTTCATCCGCATAAAGCTCATCTGATATTTTATCGGATCGAAAATGACGACCATATCTTGATTCTCGGTGTGCGACACGAACACGAGGATTGGCAACGCGAGTATCGCCATTAAAAGGCTGGGCCCTCAATCCACCTTCGTAACCGCCTTCTTCTCATTTGCGATCAGCCAGAGATTGCGCACATAGATCAACAGCCCCATGCCCTGGCCGGCGATGAAGACTGGGTCCTTGCGCTGGATGGCGTAGATCAGCAGCAGCGCGCCGCCGAATAGCGAGAAGAACCAGAAGGCGACGGGCACGACGCTGCGCTTGGCTCTTTCGGACGCGATCCACTGCAAGACGAAGCGCATGCTGAAACAGGCCTGCGCGATGAAGCCGAGAATGACCCAGGCGTCCAATTGCTTGACGAAAACGTCGTGGAACCAAACCGCCAGATTGGCGAACATGTCAGCCATGGGTAATCTCCGTCACACCCGGCACAATTTTGCGGCGGCGGCGCAGCCACCAGACGCCATAAAGATCGAGAATGCCGCGCGCGCCGCGGTCGAGGATGCCGTAATTGGATTTGCCGTGGCGGCGCTCGCGGTCGGTCACATCGACATGGACGACGCCGAACCCCTCGCGGATGACCAGCGCGGGGAGATAGCGGTGCCAGCCGTCGAAGAACGGCAATTGCCGGAAGAGTTCTGTATGCACCGCCTTCAGGCCGCAACCGGAATCGCGCGTGTCGTCCTTTAGCAGCGCGCCGCGCAGCTTGTTGGCGAGGCGGGAGGAAATTTGCTTGAGCTTGGTGTCGGTGCGTTTCAGCCGCTGGCCGGCCGCGATGCCAATGGAGGGGCCGGCGGCGAGAAGCGCATCGGCGAGTTTGGGCAGATAAGCGGGATTGTTCTGGCCGTCGCCATCCATCGTCGCGACGATCTTGCCCTTCGCGGCGAAGACGCCGGAGCGCACGGCTGCGCTTTGCCCGGCGGAGCGGTCATGGCGGATATGGCGCAAGGGCAGGCCGGTCTCGATCCGCTTCGCCAGAACCTCGCCCGTCGCATCGGTCGAGCCATCGTCGACAACGATGACCTCGTAGGCGCGGCCTTTCATGGCGGCGTCCACCTCGTCGAGCAGGAAGGCGAGATTGTCGGCTTCGTTCCGGCAGGGAATGACCACCGAGATCATCGTATCTGTCAATTATCAGTCCTCGAAGCAGATTGCGCGGCTGAATAGCACCGAAAATGGAATATTGCCACGAAGAACTTGGGGGAGGCTTGGTTCTTTTTATTTAGCGCAATGCCGATTGTTCGACGACCTTGTCCAGCCACGCGATAAAATCCCGCGTGATAGCCTCGCGGTTGATCTCGTTCAGGCTCTCGTGCCGGGTTTCGGGGTAGATGCGTTCGGTCACGTCGCCAAAGCCCATGGCCTTCATGCGCCGCGCAAGTGCGGTGACCGCGCTGCCATTGTCCGTTGCCGGGTCGGTTTCCCCGCCGACCAGATGAAACGGTAGATTGCGCGGGACATGGGCGAAGTTTCTGTCGGCTGCCCCCCGGAAGACGAGGTCAAATATATCGATCCACATGCCGACAGAGGCGTCCCAGCCGCAATTGGGATCGGCGATATAGGCGTCCACTTCCGCCTCGTCGCGGGAGAGCCAGTCGAACTCCGTGCGGCGGTTGGGGATTTGGCGCGCCCATGCGCGGAAGGTGAGCTTCGGGAGGGCGCGGCTCGGCACGTCGGAACCCATCAGCATCCGCTCCGCTCGCAGGATGAGTTGCGCGAGCCTTCCAGCGGCGCCGGCGGAAAAATTGGCGTTCCAGATCGCCGCTGCATCGATCGCCTGGGGATGCTCCAGAACATAGGCGAGCGTGATCAGGCCGCCCATGGAATGGCCGAAGATCATTACAGGCAGGCCGGGATGCGCCGCATGGATATGAGCATTGACGGCGGCGACATCCGCAAGAACCTTTTCCGTCCCGTCTCGATGTGAGAACGTGCCTTGCGGCGCATCCGCAGCCCTGGTTTCCCCGTGGCCCCGGTGGTCATGCGCGTAGACATGAAAACCGGCCCCGGCGAGGTTTTCCGCAAAGCGGGCGTAGCGGGCGGAATGTTCGGCAAGGCCGTGATTGATATGAATGACGCCGCGCGGTGCGCCATGGGCCTCTGCCTGCCGCAGACAAAGCGCGGCGCCCGAAGGCGAGAGCAGAGTTTCCGCTTCTTCGAAAGGCACACTAATCTCCCTAATGAACGCTACAAGCTTGATGGTGTGGCGATCCAATAGTCAATTGGTGTTCTGTCATGACTTCGCCATATGCAGGTATCGCTTGAATTGCCTGCTTTTTAATCGCTGCAAATTATTTTTGCAAAGCCGCTTGCTAATTTCAAAAAGCTGCGCAAAAGTGCTTTTCAGAAGACGATATTCAGGGGCTGGCGGGCTTATCGGGGTGTTTTCTTCATTGGCGACATAATCGGCTTTAACGGGAAGTGACTGCGCGGGTTTCGGCCTACGCCTTGGGAAAACTGTCATCAACATTTTACATGCCGCCCATGGAAGAGAGGTGCTTCCGCAAGCGGAACCAGAGGGGAAACCGGGTGACGGAAATATCCGCACCCGGTTTCGCACTTTTCCGGGCGGCGGAATTCTGCCTGATTGCCCCAATCCGCCATTTCGCCTACATAGCGCGTAACTTATCCCATGATTGGAGATCCCGCGCGACATGGCACGCCAATTCATCTATCACATGGCCGACCTCAACAAGGCCTACGGCAACAAGAAGATCCTCGAAAACCTGCATTTGTCGTTTTATCCCGATGCCAAGATCGGCATTCTGGGGCCCAACGGGGCCGGCAAGTCCACGGTGCTGCGCATCATGGCCGGGATCGATAAGGACTATACCGGTGAAGCCTGGCTCGCCGAGGGCGCGACTTGCGGATATCTGCCGCAGGAGCCGGAGCTGGATCCCTCCAAGGATGTCATGGGCAATGTCATGGAGGGCGTCGCCAAGAAGACGGCGATCGTCGACCGTTACAACGAACTGATGATGAATTATTCCGACGAGACTGCGGAAGAGGGCGCGAAGCTTCAGGACATCATAGACAGCCAGAACTTGTGGGATCTTGAAAGCCAGGTCGAGATGGCGATGGAAGCGCTGCGCTGCCCGCCGGCGGATGCAGACGTGAGCACGCTTTCGGGCGGCGAGAAGCGCCGCGTGGCGTTGTGCAAGTTGCTCCTGTCGAAGCCGGACCTGCTGCTCCTCGATGAGCCGACCAACCATCTCGACGCCGAGACGACGGGGTGGCTGGAAAACCATCTGCGCAACTATCCGGGCGCCGTGATGATCATCACTCACGATCGCTATTTCCTCGACAATGTGACGGGCTGGATTCTCGAACTCGACCGTGGCCGTGGCATTCCCTATGAGGGCAATTACTCTGCCTACCTCGAAGCCAAGGCCAAGCGCATGAAGCAGGAGGGGCGCGAGGAAGATTCCCGTCAGAAGGCGCTGGAGCGCGAACGCGAATGGATGGCGAAGAGCCCTAAGGCGCGCCAGGCAAAATCCAAGGCGCGCATCAAGGCCTATGATGAACTGGTCGAGGCGGCTGATAACCGTCGTCCGGGCGAGGCGCAGATCATCATTCCGGTCGGCGAACGGCTCGGCCAAGTGGTGATCGAGGCTGACGGACTGACCAAGGCCTTCGGCGAGCGGATGCTGATCGAAGGGCTTGACTTCAAGCTACCGCCCGGCGGCATCGTCGGCGTCATCGGGCCGAACGGCGCGGGCAAGTCGACGCTGTTCAAGATGATCACCGGGCAGGAAAAGCCGGATGCGGGCTCGATCCGCGTAGGCGAGACCGTGGATCTGGGCTATGTCGACCAGAGCCGCGATCATCTCGATGCCAACAAGACGGTGTGGGAGGAGATTTCCGGCGGCAACGACATCATCAAGCTCGGCAAGCACGAGATGAACAGCCGCGCCTATTGCGGTGCCTTCAACTTCAAGGGCGGCGACCAGCAGCAGAAGGTCGGCAATCTCTCCGGCGGCCAGCGCAATCGTGTGCATCTGGCCAAGATGCTGAAAAGCGGCGGCAATGTCATCCTGCTCGACGAGCCGACCAACGATCTCGACACGGAGACGCTGGCGGCGCTGGAAGACGCGCTGGAGAACTTCGCCGGCTGCGCCGTCATCATCAGCCACGATCGCATGTTCCTCGACCGTCTGGCGACGCATATCCTCGCCTTCGAAGGCGATAGCCATGTCGAGTGGTTCGAGGGCAATTTCCAGGAATACGAGGCCGACAAGATCCGCCGGCTTGGGCCCGAGAGCGTCAACCCGAAGCGGGTGTCGTACAAGCGTCTGACGCGCTGATCATCCTGATCGTTGTTATTTAAGCTTCTTTGCTATAATAAATATGTAGCAAAGGAGCTTTTTTCATGCTTGCGCTACGGCTGCCTCCGAATATCGAAAAGCGTCTCGAAAAGCTTGCCCGAAATGAGGGCAAGACAAAGAACGAATTTGCTCTTGAAGTACTCATGAATCACATGGAAGACTTGGAAGATCTCGCTATTGCAGAACAGCGCATCGCGGAAGGTGGTCCAACAATCTCCCTCGACGAGGTAATGAAGAAATATGCCGAGATCGACAAGGATGTGACGGGTGTGGACGATCAGGATTGATGCCAAGGCAGAAAAGGAACTTGGCCGGCTTTCGGGAATAGATCGGCAGCGTATTCTAAGATATCTTCATCAACGTATCGCTTCTTCCGAAAATCCGCGTTCCATCGGCGAAGCCCTGACAGGCCCGCTTTCTGGATTATGGAAATATCGGGTTGGAGATTACCGAGTGATCGCCAGGATAGACGATCGCGCAATCACAATTTATGTAGTGCGTATCGGCAACCGCTGCGAGGTGTATCGATGACCGCTCCCGTTACCAATCCAAAATCCTCAGACTGGTCCGCCGCCCAATATGTGAAATTCGAGAATGAGCGCAATCGTCCGGTGCGCGATCTCATCGCGCAGGTGCCTCTCAACGCGCCCAAAAAGATTGTCGATATCGGTTGCGGGCCGGGCAATTCGACCGAACTTCTGGCGGCGCGCTGGCCGGATGCGGATATCTCGGGCTTCGATAGTTCGCCCGATATGATCGAAAAGGCGAGGGCGCGGCTGCCCAAGCTTCACTTCAAGGTTGGCGATGTGGCGGATTGGACGCCGAATGGCGATGTCGATCTGTTGTTTTCCAACGCCGTTTTCCAGTGGGTGCCAGACCATGTCACGCAGCTGGCGCGGCTTTTCGACGCGTTGAAGCCCGGCGCGGTGCTGGCGGTGCAGATGCCCGACAATCTTGCCGAGCCGACGCATCGGCTGATGAGCGAGGTAGCGGGGGATGCGCGGTGGGCCGAACGGATTGGGGCAAAGGCACGCGCGCCCCTGCCGCCCGTTTCCGCTTATTATGACGCGCTGTCGCCAAAGTCCGCGCGCGTCGATATCTGGCACACGATCTATTATCACCCGCTGGCGGGCGCGGAGGCGATCGTCGAATGGGTGAAGGGGACGGGTCTCAGGCCTTTCCTCGATCCGCTGAATGCGGACGAGCAGGCACAATATCTCACGGTTTATACCGCGCGCATAGCCGAGCATTATCCGCTTGCCCGCGACGGGAAGGTGCTCCTGCGGTACCCGCGTTTTTTCCTCATGGCACAGAAGGCCTGACTTCATGACAGACCTTTTATCGCCTCTCGAGAACAAGACGATGCCTGAAATCGTGCCCGGTCGCAGGATTTCCGGCAGCGTTGCTGGTCTCTTCGATGCGCGGCACGGTCATTTCGGTACACAGGCGACAGATAAGCTGGAACTGTCCTTCGAGGGTATTCTTGGAGATTACCATGCGGGGCTGACGCGCAAATCCGGAGGGCGCGAACCATGGTATCCGCGCGGCACGCAGATGCGCAACGAGCGCCAGATTTCACTGGTGGCACCGGATGAGCTCGACGCCATTGCCGGCGGTCTTGATATTGTCGAGGTCAAGCCGGAATGGATCGGCGCGAATATGGTGGTCGAAGGTATCCCGTTCTTCTCGATGCTGCCGCCGCGCACGCTGTTGTTTTTCGAAGGCGGTGTGACGCTGAAGGTGGACGGCCAGGCGTCGCCCTGCAAATTTTCGGGAAAGGCGGTGGCCGGACATGCCGGAGCCACCGACGTGGCGGCCATGTCGCTGGAGTTCGTCCGGGTTGCGAAACGCCTGCGCGGACTGGTGGCCTGGGTGGAAAAGCCCGGCACGATAATGTCTGGCGAGAAGGTCGAGGCGCGGATACCGGAGCAATGGTATTACCCCGGCTAATCGCTGGCTTTATATGCCTTCCTCCTCATCCGCGCTCAACAGCCTCGTCCCACGCCATTCCGTCAGTTTGGCGTTGATTGCGTCGAGCACGAAGAAGCGGGCGGAATCCTTGTCGTAGCCTTCGTCGCGCAGCGCGTCGTAATCGGTGTAGGCGTGGCGGATATGGGCGATCGTCGCCAGCCATACGGCGATGGAGGGCGGTAGCGTCTTCATGTGCGGGGCCTGAGCAGCTGCACGGATCGGCTCGGAATCGGAATAGGGAACCACCGGTAGGAGTGCCGTCAAGGCCTTGCCGATGGCGCGCTGCCGTGCCGTACCCGTGCTCATTTCATTCTGTCCTTTCAGTGCAGCTTAGAGTGCCGCAGCCATCTTATTTGGAAAGCTAGCCAATTTTTTGCTGTGCTGAGCTCCTGTTCCGGGATCATGTTCGAGATAGTTTATGCTTGCGCGGTGATCAATTTTCACATAAACATATCTTTATGTCTTTCGCGTAAGTCGCGCATCGGAACCGAGCCATGAGCAATACCAGTCTTCATCTCGACCAGATAGTTGATACGCTGAAAGCAGCGGCGGAATCCAGCCGCCTGCGCATTCTGGCGCTGTTGTCGCGCGGCGATCTGACGGTTTCAGACCTCACCTCCATCCTCGGCCAATCGCAGCCGCGGGTTTCGCGCCATTTGAAGCTGCTGTACGAAGCAGGGCTGATCAACCGCTATCAGGAAGGCGCCTGGGCTTATTTCCGGCTTTCCGACGAGGCGGTGCGTGGGGCAATCGCGCGGGCGCTAATCGCCCGGCTGGATAGCGCCGATCCGCTTCTGGAGCGCGATCTGGAGCGGCTTTCGGCCGTCAAATCGCAGCGCCTGGAAAAGGCGACGGCCTATTTCAGCGCCAATGCCCATAGCTGGGACCGCATCCGCCTGCTGCATGTCTCCGAGAGTGCGGTGGAGGCGGCGCTGAAGCGGATCGTCGGCAAGACGCCGTTTCAGGCGATGCTCGATGTCGGCACCGGCACCGGGCGGCTGCTTGAGCTTTTCTCACCGCTTTATGTCCGCGGCGTCGGCATCGACATCAACCGCGACATGCTGACGGTGGCGCGCGCCAATCTAGACCGCGCGGGCATTACCAACGCTCAAGTTCGGCAGGGCGATATCTATGCGTTGCCGGTGGAACGAGAGAGCTTCGATCTCGTCACCATTCATCAGGTGCTCCATTTCCTTGACGATCCCCATGCGGCGATCCGGGAGGCGGCGAGGGCGGTGCGGCCTGGCGGGCGACTGTTGATCGTTGATTTCGCGCCGCATACGCTGGAGTTCCTGCGCGAGGAGCATGCTCACTTACGCCTTGGTTTCAGCGATGAACAGATGCGCGGCTGGCTGGCCGAGGCCGGGCTTGCCGTCGAGGACATCCAGGAACTGGAATCGAAGGGCGGTGAAGCGGGGCTGACCGTAAAGCTCTGGCTTGCCCGCGATCCGCGCCTGATTATTGCCGACCCTGTCTCTTCCTCCCAAAACACGACGGAGAGTGTTTGATGAGTGTTTTCGGTCTTTCCCGCCGTCCCGATATCGGACAGACGACGCGGGTTTCGTTCGAGTTCTTTCCGCCGAAGACGGAGGAGATGGAAACGCGTCTCTGGGAAACGGTGACGCGGCTGGCGCCGCTCAAGCCGGAATTCGTGTCGGTGACCTATGGCGCAGGCGGCTCGACGCGCGAGCGCACAGCGCGCACGGTGGCGCGCATCCTCAAGGAAACCGACGTGACGCCGGCGGCGCATCTGACCTGCGTCGATGCGACGAAAGAAGAGGTGGACGCCGTGGTGCGCGAGTTTGCGAGCCTCGGCATCAAGCGTTTCGTGGCGTTGCGCGGCGATCCGGCGGCGGGCATCGGCGCGCAATACCGGCCAACTCCGGGCGGTTATCACAACGGCGCCGAACTGGTGGCCGGGCTGAGAGCCTTTGCCGATTTCGATATTTCCGTTTCCGCATACCCTGAGAAGCATCCCGAAAGCCCGGATTTCGCCACCGATATCGACATGCTGAAGCGCAAGGTCGACAATGGCGCGACGCGGGCTATCACCCAGTTCTTCTTCGATAATGATCTCTACGAGCGCTATGTCGAGCGTGTGCGCCGAGCGGGCATCTATATCCCGATCCTGCCGGGCATCCTTCCCATACATAATTTCAAGCAGGTGACGAATTTCTGCGCACGGTCCGGGACGCACGTTCCGGCCTGGCTGACGGAGCGCTTCGACGGGCTGGAGAATGACCCGCAGACGCATATGCTGGTCGCCGCCGCCGTCGCCGCCGAACAGGTGCTGGACCTCGTCGAGCGCGGCGTGCAGGATTTCCACTTTTATACGATGAACCGCGCCGATCTCGCCTTCGCCATTTGCCACATGATCGGCATTCGCCCGCAAAAGCAGGGAACGGATGCGGTGGGCGCCAGCCTGGCGGGCGCTGCGGCATGAGTATGAAAAAGCCCGGACGCTATTGAACTGACCCCGTAAAGTTGGACAGTTTAAAGGCTGGGACGATTTAAGGGCTGGGTCCTGTATTGTACAGGGCTCAGCCCTTTGAGTTTCATTT
>NZ_QJTF01000024.1 GCF_003217235.1 Paramesorhizobium leguminum
TTCAATGGGGGAAACAACTGGAGACCATGTCATAAGGCATGAGCCTAGACCATGCTCTACAAATCAAACTAGACGGCCCTCGCCGCAGGCATACGGCGATGACGAGTTTTTCCTCCCCATACCCCCTGTTTCCCACCTTTTCTTTTCGAATATTTGCTTTTCCGGTATCGACGAAGCGCGCATCGGATGGATCAATGGTGGATAGAGGAACGAGTATGGCCCGTGCAACCGCCAGTTCCTGATGTTGCCGCGCGATGTCGGCCTCGATTTGTTTGATCTCGCTTCCGTTTCTCGCGGTATCCATCAATAAGAGTACATCTCCGGCTTTGACGGCTTGTCCCTCAGTTGCGAGGATTTTCGTGATCTTTCCGTTGGAGTGCGGCTGCACCACCTGGACCCTGCCGGTAGGAATAACCTTTCCTTGACCGCGAGCTACGATCTCGGTCTTCCGATGTAACTGCCAACAACGACTGCGGAGAACAAAATGATCAGTAGCCATGCTGTCAATCGCAACGTGGGAGACGCGGTGTTTTCATCGCTATTTCTGGTCATTTTCGGCCTCCCGATTGTGTTCGGGGTGGATTGAGATCGATCACGCCGACCGGGTCCTTGTCGAATAATTTAGGGTCATGCGAGATGACGACTAGTGTCTTGTCCTTGGCGAGCATTTTAAGCGTCTTGATGATGAGATGCGCCGATCCCGGGTCGAGCGAACTCGTCGGCTCATCAAGGATCAACGCCTTAGGGTCCTGAAGCAGCGCCCTTGCCAGAGCGATACGTTGCCGTTGGCCGCCGGAGAGATGTCCACCAGCCTCACCGACCTCTGTGTGTATCCCGTTAGGAAGATCGGCAACAAAAGTGCTGGCGCTTCCAGCCAATGCTCGTGCAATTTCCATATCTGTCGCGTCGGGCTTGGCCATCAGCAGATTGTCGCGGATGGACCCGGAAAAGAGGTCGGCCTCTTGTGGCAGATAGGCAATTGTCTGCCTGACACTGCGAGCCTCGTGCTCTGCCAGATCGCTGTCATTGGCAACGATATGACCATTATCGGGCATGTAAAGACCGCTTGCAAGCTTGGCCAATGTTGATTTGCCGCAGCCCGAGTTTCCAATAATGAGAGTTGGGCGCCCCGGTCCTATATCGGTGCTGAAATCCTGAATGACAGGGCGGTCGGGGGAATATCCGAATGACACCCTATGGAACCGCAAGGTCAATGGCCCCTCAATTTTAAGCGGCGGTTTATCCGTCTTTGTTTCCGGCTCAACATTCAGGAAATCGCCTAAGCGCAGGCGTGCAATCCGCAGCCCCTGCCATTGCTCCCATTAGAGAAGACAAAGACATGATCGGGCCAGAGACATAACCGGCCAGCATGTTAAAGGCGATCAGTTGACCGAGCGTGATTTCATTGCGGAATACGAGCTGACAGCCGATATAGATCGTGATGATATTAGAAGCACTCCCCAGAATATCCCCAATGAAGCCATTCAGGATATTCAGCTTGGTGACCCGAAAGCCCATAGCAATGCTATGGCGTAACGTCTCCTGAAACCGCTCGGTCTGAAGACGCTCCGATGCCAGCGCCTTGACTGTGGTGTCGTTGCCTAACGTTTCCACCAGACGCGCCTGATGCCGTGATCCGGCCAAGAATGCTTCCTGCATTCGCCGCCTAATGAGCGGCCCCATGGCGCTGAATGTTGCGATTTCCAGAGGGAGGGTGACCAGCATACCGCCGTCAGGAATGGGCTGATCGCCAGCATCGCCGCGAGATAGATGACGGCGAAGAGAGCGTCGAGCGCAATGCCCATCACCGTTCCCGTCAGGAAAGCGCGTACCGTGTCGATCTCGCCGATGCGGGCGAGGGTTTCGCCCACCGGCCAGCGCTGGAGAAACTGCAAAGGCAGATCGAGCACATGCGTAAAAATGCGCCGCGCCAATTCGGTGACCAGCCGCCATGTGGTTGCCGAGATAGGCCGCCAAGGCGCTTAAAGTGGCGGAGAAAATAGTTGTCGCTATCAGGATGACGACAATAAGTGATAACGTCGCCTCGCGCTGAAAGGGGAGCACACGATCAATAATCGCCTGGAATACGAACGGTTGCACCAAGCCCAGAAGACGCAGAACGATGGCAATGACTGCTAGTTCGACGAGGTACGGAGTATACCTGAAGGTTGATTTTGTGAACCAGGACAGCAGTGCTGGCTTGGATTGGTTTTCATTCATGTAAAAATTTCGCTTGATATGATATCTTGCGAAAAATTGTAGAGCAATTTTAGGCCTAAATCAGGTTTTCTTAGTCACAAATGCTTTACTGTCGCTATAGTCATGGTTGCTTTATTGTGAAAAATCACAGGTTTCTTTCCAGAAGGAGGGGAATTGCTATGTTATCCGAATTGCAATCTTGGCATTTTATGATTCCACTTGTTGGGGCGGCGGCAGTGGGTATTTCGTTATATTTATTTGAAAAATGTAAGCAAAGATGGCCGGCTATCGCTTGGGCAAAACAGCTTTCTATTGCGGTAAGCGCTGCGATTGGCATCAGTGTAGGAGAACTTATTTTTTCAGAGGAAGGAATTTCGTTATTAGAATTTATATATATTCTAATTATAGCAGCGATAATCGGTTTGATGTTTTCTTTGTTTGAGAGATGGGCGCAAAAACGGCCAAGGTTGGCGCGGTGGCGGATTCCCCTTGCGTTTATAATCGCAATGGTAGCTTATTTTATAATCATTATAGTTTCTTATTATATACCAGGATTGCATTGAAGCTATCCGTTAGGTACGGGGTTTGGTTCCTGTGACAAATGAGGTAAAGTATTATTTTACGCAGCATAATAACATCACATTTAAAACAAAATCCGGCCCAACTAGGTATCCAGGTTCACAAACGCTTTACTAGAGGCCATTTTCCCGCATCAGCCGGGCGGTTCGCCGTCGACCGATGGCAAAGCCGCTGGCCTGCAATTCCCGCGTCATGCGCGGACTGCCGTAGGTCTCATGAGAAAGCGCGTAGGCCGAACGCACATGCGCCAGCATCACCATGTCCTTCTGCTGCCGGCAACTGGCAGGTCGATCCTTCCAGGCAAAATAGCCGCTCTGGCTGACGCCCAGAACCTTGCAAAGACGGTGTGCGGGGAATTCCGTTTTCGCCTGGTCGATGAAACGAAACTTCATCGACTTCCCTCCTTGGCGAAAAAAGTTGCGGCCCGCTTCAATATCTCGCGCTCCTGCCGCAGGATTTCGTTCTCCCGGCGCAACCGTTTCAGCTCGGCCGCCATATCTTCATTCTGGGCTGAATGCGCCGGATCGTCCATCGCCTGATCCCGGCTCCGGCCAATCCAGCGCACCAGCGTCGATAAGCCAATTCCAAGATCCTGTGCAATCTCACGCTGCGTCCGGCCGCTCGTCTGCGCCAGCCGGACCGCTTCCTTCTCAAATTCCTTCGTAAAATTCTTCTGCTTCGGCATCCAGGTTTCCTTTCAACTCAGGGATACCTCTCCACTTTTCCGAAGCAAGTCCAATCTAACTGGATTGCGGACGGGATCGAAGATATTCAGGTATGCCTACATTATGCTCCCTGTCCGCTTAGCGTTGTGCCTCGCGCCTTTATTCTACTTACAATGTTCTACGCCGCAGTACGGAATAATCGCAGCGGTCGCCGATCAGTGAGACTTGGTTGAGCGCAATTACCAGATCCGAGGTAAGAGGTAAGGCATTTGGACTTTATACGACGGTCCTATCATTGGGGTTCGCTATAGGCCTAGCGACAATAATGTTCTTTCACGATGCGAGGAGTAGCTTTTTTGTGGGCTTTTTTAGGCCCATCTCGTCTGCTATGCGTATACCCTTGAAAACTGACGGGCTTTAAATCTCAGTTGCTGGGACGTGATCTTTTGGTCTACGATATCGCGGTTGTCGGTTCCGGATTTTCCGCCATTGCGGTTACGATACACCTCTTACAGCTGTTGCCGCCGACACGGTCGATCGCTGTTATCGGGGACGATCCGGAGTTTGGCCGAGGCGCCGCCTATCGGTCAGAATTCCATCTGCATCGTTTAAACGTGCCGGCAGCGCGCATGAGCGTTTTTCCGGAATCCCCGGATGATTTCGTCGACTGGCTGCGCCGTCGAGGGAAAAATGCTACCCTGAACGCGTTTGCGCCGCGAAGCGATTACGGTCTCTATTTGCGGGACACCTTGGCGGCACTTTTAAGGAAACGCGACCGGGCCAGGCTGGACCTTATCCGTGCGAAGGCGACGGCATGCCTCGGACGCAGTGAAACGGGGATCGTGTTTCGGCTGGATAATTCAGACGAATTAACCGCGCGGAACGTTGTTCTATGCGTGGGTATGAATAATGCTCGACTTCCGCTTGGGTCCGATAGAGTCGATGAACGCGCGCGGCAATCTATTGTCGATAATCCCTGGAGGCTTGGCTGGCTTTCGAAGGTGAAGCCCGACGAAACGCTATGCATCCTGGGTTCCGGTCTCACGATGATTGACCAGGTGCTTGCGCTCCGCCAGCACGGCCATCGGGGAAAGATCCACGTCCTGTCCCGTCGGGGGCTGCTTCCTCATGCCCATCTCTCCAGCGTTCCAGGCCCGGTTCCGGTACAATTACCCGAAGCTAGCCGGGAGATCAGCCATATCCTGGCCAGCCTGCGGCGGCAGGCTGGAGCCGCTGCGAATTGGCGTTGTGTCATGGATGGGCTGCGTCCGCTCACCCGGCAACTGTGGCAGTCATTGACGGCCGAACAGCGGGCACGATTTCTACGCCATGCGCTCCCATGGTGGAATATTCATCGCCATCGCATCCCGCCGGCGATTTCTGAGCGGTTCGATAGCTTGGTCAGGGATGGGACCGTGACTATTCAAGCCGGCCTTCTGCATTCCATCTCGAAAGAAAATGGAGGGGTCAATCTTCATTATCGTCCCCGTGGAAGGTCGGATGACCTGGCGCTCCAGGTAAACCGCATCATCAATTGCACGGGGCTGGAACGGGCGGGGATCGACCATTCGCCTCTGCTCAGGGATATGCGGCAGGGCGGACTTCTGCGCGCCGACACGCTCGGTTTCGGGATCGACGTTAACGCGGCTTCCCAGGTGTTGCGCGGCAATGGAAAGCCACATCAGGACATTTTTGCAATCGGGGCGCTTACCGCCGGGCAATTTTGGGAAATCACCGCGGTGCCGGATATCCGGGTGCAGGCCCAGAAAGTCGCGCAGGCTCTGATGTCCAATTCGCTATAGCCCGGACGCAACCATCCGACCGCGAGCACTGCCGGCAAGATGGTTCATTATCTTTGTTAAAAATATGGAATTCCCAGCCATGCATGCATTGCAAGCCTGCATCGGACAATTCCGTAGTAGTAGCGCTGTTCATGGCAATGTATTTCTGACGAACAAGCTAACTTCCGCCAAGGAGTACCCCATGATCAAGCCAATCAGACGCTTCGTAAAAGCTCTTCGCGGCCGTTCTCGAGATGAGAAAGAATTCGCATATCTTTCGGAGGCTCGCGATTTGATCGACCTGGAATACCGGCAACGTCAGATCGATCGCGGACTTTTGGGCGGACGCTAGAGCGGTATGCAATTAAGCTGAATCGGGCATTCCGCTCTAAGTCTTTGTTTTAGCTGCATGATCTTATCCGAAAAGTCTACAACTTTTCGGGATCATGCTCTAGGGCCGCGCAGCTGGCATCCTACCTGACGGCCACCACCGGCGCGGCGCTGCCCCGCGCCGACAGCTCGGACAGAATGAGGGAAATGGCCCCCGCGAGAAAAAAGCCGGCCGACAGATTGAACGCGGTGCCGTCATAGAACACGCCCATCGCGACAGCGAACAAGGTCGCGACGAGGCTCGATCCCGACGCAATCAGCGATGCGCCCAGACCGGCGACCTCACCGAGCGAGCGCATGGCCATGGCATTCAGATTACCGAAGAGAACGCCGATAGCGAAAAAGGCGGCGAAGCCGAGCAGCATGAGAACGGCAAGCGGTGGCCGTCCGTCCCAAAGGGTGGATGCAAGCAGCATTAAAAGACCTGTCGAGGCCAGGCCCAGAAAGGCTGGGCGCGCCATGGTGTCCATTCCAAAGCGCTGCACAAGTTTGCCATTGAGAAACGAGGCAAGTCCTATTCCCGCCGCCAGCGCCGCAAAATAGAAGGGAAAGGTTTCCGCGATCCCGTAGACATCGAGGAAGAGATCGGCTGCCGTGCCGAGATAGAGAAGCTGCGCGCCGAACACGAAACCGGTGGCTGCAATCAGCATGACCACGCGGCGGTTCGACAGGATGCGCCGGCCATTCGTCAGGAGCAGCTTCGGGCGGAAGGCTATTCGTTTATCGACGGGTAATGTTTCCGGTTGCCGCAGCACCAGCCAAAGGCCGAGCAGGCCAGCCACCACGAGATAGAGCAGAAAAACACCGCGCCACCCTGCGACCGCGATAATGCCCTGTCCGAGGGCGGGAGCCAGCATCGGCACCAGAATGAAAAGCGTGAACATGAAGGACATGACACGCGCCATGGCATCGCCTTCGAACTGGTCACGGATCATGGCCCGCGTCGCGATCTTGGGGCCGGCAACGCCTGCGCCCTGAAGGAACCGGCCGAGGATCACCATTTCGAGCGACCCGGCCAGCATGGCTATGACCGTGCCGACGGCATAAACGCTAAGGCCGAGGACAAGCGCTTTCTTTCGCCCGATGGCGTCCGACAGTGGCCCGAGAAACAACTCGCCAAACGCCATTCCGAAGATGAAGAGCGATATGACATGCTGGGTCGACAGGGGAGGCGTGACGCCGACATCCGCTCCGATCTGCCGCAACCCCGGCAGAAGCGCGTCGATGCTGATCGAGGTGATAGACGTCAAAAGGGCATAGAGAGCGATGCGCTCGCGGAAACTGATCGAAAGGGTCATTGGCCTTTTGCACATATGTGCCGGCTGAGCGGCGCGAAAACGAGGTGGAAGGTAATCACCCGATGGTATGGATGCTTCGGCATCTCAGCGTCAATGGCCGCGGCGAATATCCGCGAAGCGCCTGACTTAAGAATTGAGGTGGCAGGCGGAGAAATGTCCCGGTGCGACCTCCCTCTTCACAGGAATTTCCTCCCTGCAACGGGCCGTAGCGAGGGGGCAACGGGGGTGAAAATGGCACCCTTTGGGGGGATTGAGGGGGCTGGGAAGTTCGCCCTCGACCGCCTTGAAGCGGCGCTTCCCCGGCTCGATGCGCGGCACCTCGGCAAGCAGGGCCCGGGTGTAGGGATGGTTGGCGTGCCTGAATATTTCCTCGACCGGAGCCTCCTCCACGATCCGGCCCAGATACATGATCGCCACGCGATCCGATATGTGCTCGACCACGCCCAGATCATGGCTGACGAAGAGATAGGTGAGGTCGAGCTTGTCGCGCAGTTCCATGAACAAGTTGATGACCTGCGCCTGGATGGAAACGTCGAGCGCCGCAACACTTTCATCACAGACGAGGAATTTGGGCTGGACCGCGAGCGCCCGTGCGATGTTCACGCGCTGCCGCTGGCCGCCTGAAAACTGGTGCGGGAACCGTTTCTTCATCGCCGGATCGAAGCCCGCCAGCGTCAGATATCTATCGACGTAAGCGTTTCGTTCGGGTGCCCGGGCGAGGCCATGGGTGTGGGGCGCCTCCCAGATCAGGTCTTCCACCGTCATGCGCGGATTGAGCGCCGCCATCGGGTTCTGGAAGATCATCTGGGTGGCGAGACCGAGCTCATGCCGCTGGCGGCCTGTCATCGCACCGCGATCCACACCCTTCCATAGGATGTGACCGGCGCTCGGATTTGTTATCCCCGCGATGACGCGGCCCAGCGTCGATTTTCCGCAGCCGCTTTCGCCGACGAGGCCGACGACTTCTCCTTCGCGGATGGTGAGGCTGACATCGTCGAGCGCGTGGACGACGGGGGCGGGCTTCGCCAGTTTCAGTTTGAGCGCGATTTTTGCGGCCAGATCCGGTTTCGCGCCGAAGCGCTGCGAAACATTTCTGGCTTCGATCAGGGGCGCACCGGTCGCCATCATGATGCACTCTCATTCATTACGGGGTGGAAGCAGCGGAAGGACCGAGCGCCTTCCGGCGCGAGATCAGGCAGGCGCAAGCAGCCATTCGTCGCCCGATCACATCGCGCGCGGAAGCTGCAGCCCTTCGGCAGGCGGTCGATCGCCGGCGTCATGCCCCGGATCTGGCGCAGCGGTTCTCCCCGCCGGTTCTGGGACGGGACGGAGGCGATCAGGCCTGCCGTATAGGGATGGCGCGGATCGGTCAGCACCTGGCCCACCGGCCCGGTCTCGACCAGCCGGCCCGCATACATGACAGCGATTTCGTCGGCGAGGCGCGAGACGATCGCCAGATCGTGGGTGATCCAGATCACCGCCGTGTTGGCCTCCTCGGTGAGGCGCTGGAATTCCGAGATGATCTGGCTCTGGATCGTCACGTCGAGCGCCGTGGTCGGCTCGTCGGCGATGATCAGGTCCGGCTTGTGGAGAAGCGCGATGGCAATCGCCACCCGCTGGCGCATTCCGCCGGAAAATTGATGCGGATAGGCGGACAGCCGTTCCTCGGGGCTCGGTATGCCGACCAGCCCCAGCGCATCCCGCGCCCTTTGCCGGGCGGCGTCTTTGGACACAGGATCGTGCGCCTGAACCGCTTCGATCATCTGCGTACCGATGGTGAGGACGGGATTAAGCGTCGTCATCGGGTCCTGGAACACCATGGCGATGCGACGCCCACGCAATTGCCGCATCTCGTCGTCGGAATACCCGGCGATATCCTCGCCATCGAACAGCACCTGGCCGCCGGCAATGCGTCCAGGCTTTTCGAGAAGCCGCATGATCGAGAAGCCGGTGACGGATTTTCCCGAGCCGGATTCGCCGACGAGGCCCAGCACCTTGCCGCGCTCGACCGTAAAGGACACTCCGTTTACAGCCCTGAGACCGGGCCGGTCCTTGCCCCCGCCGAACTCGGTGACGAGATTGCTTACCTCCAGCAGCGGCGTCATGACATGCTCCTCGGATTGAGGACATCGCGGAGCCGGTCGCCGACGAGATTGATGGCGACGATGGTGATGAGAAGCGCGATGCCGGGGAAGAAGCTGATCCAGTAAAGGCCGGTCAGGAGATATTGATAGCCCGACGAGATCAGCATGCCGAGCGACGGCTCGGTGACCGAAGCGCCGAGACCGAGGAAGGACAGGGTCGCCTCCAGTCCGATGGCCCTTGCCACCTGCATTGTCGCGATGACGATGACGGGCGCAAGGCAGTTTGGCAGCAGGTGCCGGAAAAGAATGCGCCATCCGGGCAATCGCAACATGCGCGCCGCCTCGATATATTCCTTTTCCCGCTCCACCAGGGCGATGCCGCGCACCGTGCGGGCATAGGTGGCCCATTCGGCTATGATCAGCGCGATGACCACGTTCATAACGCCCTTGCCGAGAATAGCGAGCATCATCAACGCCATCAGGATGGTGGGCAAGGACAGTTGCAGGTCAACGAGCCGCATGATGATGGTTTCAGTGCGCCGTCCTCTATAGGCGGCGATAAGGCCGATGGTGGTCCCGATGATGGCGGCGGCGAAAGCCGAGAGCACGCCCACTATCAGCGAGGTCCTGAGTCCGTAGAGAATGCCCGACAGGATGTCGCGCCCCTGGCTATCCGTGCCAAGATGATACACAAGGCCGCTCATGGATTCCGATCCCGGCGCCAGCCTTCCATCCATGATGTCGAGCTGCATCAGGTCATAGGGGTTCTGCGGGGAAATCCATGGCGCCAGAAGCGCCAGCCCGCAGATGATGATGAGCGTGACGAACCCGGTAGCCGCAACGGGGGAAGCGAAGAAATCCGTTATGCCTTTCCTGAGCCGGCCACGTTCGGATGCCGCGATAGTCGTGTCTTCCAGTTCGGTCATGGCTTCATGCCTTCGCATCCAGCCGGATCCGCGGATCCAGGATTGTGTAACAAACGTCGATAATGAAATTCAGGACGACGAAGAGCAGCACCATCATCATCAGGTAGGCGACGATAACCGGCCGATCGAGAAGGTTGATCGAGTCGATGATGAGCTTGCCCATGCCCGGCCACGCGAAGATGCTTTCCGTCACCACGGAGAAAGCGATCAGCGAGCCGAATTCAAGGCCGATGATGGTGACGACAGGGATCATCAGGTTTTTGAGCACATGCACGGCGATGATCCGGCTTTCCCGCAATCCCTTGGCACGGGCGAATTTCACATAATCCTGCGGCAGCACTTCCTGAACCCCGGCGCGCACCAGGCGTAGGATCAGCGATGTCTTGAACAGCGCCAGATTGAAGGCGGGAAGAATGAGGTGCCGCATTCCCTCCCATGTCAGGAAGGACCATTCCACGCCGAAAAGCGCCAGCGTCGGGCCGCGGCCATTGGTGGGCAGCCAGCCAAGCTCCACCGAGAACACCATGACCAGCATGAGCCCGACCCAGAATGTCGGCAGCGAAAAGCCCAGAACCGAGCCGCTCATGATGATTCGGGAGGAAATCCGGCCCGGATAAAGCCCGGCGTAAAGCCCCAGGGGCAGGCCGAAGACGAGCGCAATGACGAGCGCAGTGATGGCGAGCTCCAGCGTTGCCGGCAGGCGCTCGAGGATGAGGCCAAGCGCGGGGCGGCCATAGACGAAGCTGTCGCCGAAATCGCCGCGCAGCAAGCCCTGCAGGAACAGGAGATATTGCTTCCAAAGCGGCTGATCGAGGCCGTAATGGGCGATGACGCGGGCGCGCTCCGCCTGATTGGCATCCGGATTGATCAGGATGTCCACCGGATTGCCGATTACGCTGACGCCGATGAAGACGATGACGGTCATCGCAAGGATGACGAACAGCGCCTGCATCAGCCGCCTGATGATGGATGTAACCATGCTAGTCCTCCTTACGCCACGGAGATGGCTACCCCGTCGCGCTGCGGATCGGCGGCGCCCCTGGAGACGCCGTCCTCGATCTTGATCGCATGGACCGCGGCGAAGGCATAGGTTTGCGGCGACCGCGCGACTTTATAGCCCAGCGCCCGCAACTCGCGTTCCACCGAGCGGCGGATGCGGTTGCAGATGTCTATGGTGTTCGACACGCCCACGACCCTTGGCGCGGAAACGGCCTCGAGCACGGGCATGTCGAAATCGATCATGTTCATCAGGCATTGTGCAACAGAAGGCGCGATATAGCTGCCGCCCGGCGCGCCGATGACGATGCTGGGCTCGTCACCCTTGAAGACGATCGTCGGGGCCGCGGAGCTGGGCCGGCGCTTGCCCGGCGCGATGGAACCCGGCTTGCCGGGAACCGGATTGAAGCGGCTCATGGTGCCGTTATACATGAAGCCAAGCCCGTCCGTGATCGCGCCCGAGGGGCTGCCGAGCGTATGGGTCAGGGCGACGGCGTTGCCATCCTTGTCCACTACGGAAATATGCGTCGTGTCGCGCTGGGAGCGATCGAGACGCGATACATTGGCGATTTTCTCCGCCCGGATCGAGCGGGCATGTTCCGCGGCATGATCTCTCGACAGCAACTTCCCATAGGGCACTTCCACATAGGCCGGATCGCCCATATGGGCGTCCTTGTCGATGGTCATGCGCTTCATGGCCTCGAAGAGGATGCGCACATGCTCGGTACTGCCATGCCGCATCGCGCCCACATCGAACTCTTCCATGATGTGCAGCAGTTCCAGCATCGGGAAACCGGAACCCGGGGGCGGCGACGACGCAATCCGGTTGCCGCGATACTCGCCCCAGATCGGCGCAACCCGTGACAATTCATAGCGGGCCAGGTCCTCGCGACCGATCAGTCCGCCATTGGCCTTGAAGTCATCAGCGATCTCATCGGCGATTTCGCCATGATAGAAGATGTCCGCCCCGCCGCTTCGTGCGATCCTTTCGAGCGTTCGGGCCATGTCGGTGTTGACGAGGGTGTCGCCGACATTCCTGACCTGGCCGTCCTCATGGAAATAGACGCGGCGCCCCGTGGACGAGAAGCGCAGCTTGTCCAGCGTGTTGGCGAAGCCGTCGTCCGACTGGTCCTTGGTCCAGTACCAGTGCATGTGGTTGCGGATCATGAAGCCGTCGCGCGCGTAGCGGATCGCGGGCGCGATCAAATCGGCCCAGTCGAATGTGCCGTAATCGCGGAGCGCCGTCTCGTAGCCCTTGAGCGAGCCGGGCGTGCAGACCGCCAGATAGCCGATGTCGGAGATATTGTCCTCGAGGACATAGCCGAAGCCGTCGCGGCTCTGGTGCCTGATCTTGTCCACCCACATATCGGGCGTCGCCTTGAGGGGGGCTCGGGCATAGAATTCGAGGATCTCGTGCACGCCCTTCTTCGGCATATAGACATGCATGGAGCCGAAGCCCCCGATGCCGGCCATCTGCGGATCCACCACGCCTTGCGTGAAGGCGCAGGCGAGCGCCGCATCCACGGCGTTGCCGCCACGCTCCAGAACTTCCGCGCCCGCCTCGACCGCCTCGGGTTGAGGCGCAACAATCGTTCCATTCTTCATTTTTCGCGACGGTCCTTCAGCACCTTTGCGAGGAAAGCCTTGACCTGGCTCAGCACCTTGATCCGGTCGTGGGAAACGCCCGGCACGCGGTCGAACGTCACGTCGACACCGGCATCGCGGAAGGATTGCGCCAGCGCGGCGAGGCGTTCGGGGCGGGTTCCGCCCGCGTCGTTCGCGCCGTCCATGTAATATTTGCCGCCCGGTCTATGGGTGATTTCCCAGGTTTCGAGATCGGCATCGCCGACGACCATATGGACCGGCACCTTGGCGAGTTCCTCGGGCCGGAACGGTTTGCCGAAACGGCTCTCGATGTCGCGGATGCCGACCCACCAGTCGCGGGTAGGGTCCAACAGCGTGACGGAGCCCGGCGCGCCGATGGACGCCGCCCAGAGCTTTTCGGGATGCAGGATTGCGAAGCGATGGGTGAAATGGCCGCCGCCGGAAAAGCCGAACATGGCGAATTTCGCCCAGTCCTGCCGGTATTTGGCCGCCATTTCCGCGACCATGGCGATGACCGTCTGATCGTAGCGGATATCGCCTTCTTCCATAAATTTGTAGCCGGAGCGCGCGCCGTCACCGAAGATGCCGACGGGAAAGATCGGGCACAGGATGGCGCAGTCATTATAGAGCCCGAATTCGGCAAAGCCGTCGCGGAAATCGATGGCCGAGGTGCGGCCCGTGCCATGCACCGCCACCAGGAGGTCGAGCTTGCGCCCGTCGGCGGCGGTTGGCGGCACATAGAGCACCATATGGAGGCGGGGATCGACCTTGGAGGCGAAGATGGCCGTCTGGCCATAATCATAGACGGCCGCCGCCCGGGCGACGGCTTCGCCCGTTCCGAGTTCCTGCATGAATGTCTCCTGGAGAAATGGAGAGGGCCGCTGATGGCGCAGCCCTCAAATAATGATTAGTTCGCCGGCTTCACTTCGTAAGCGAGCGTGTATTTGTCGCCGCGCGGGGTGTAGGCGACGGTCTTCTTCGCGCCCAGCACCACGTTTTCGTAATGCAGCGGAAGGAGCCAGAGATTGTTGAAGGTCCGCACCGACAAGTCTTCCAGCAATGGCTCGCGCTCCGCTTCGGCGAGCGTGGAACTGGCCTTGGCGAGAACCTCGTCGATCTGAGGATCGGAGATTCCGCCGCCATTATAGCGTCCGGTGCCCTTCTTCTCGTCGCGGGTGGCGACGACGGCCACCGTCGGATTGGTGGTCTCGCCGGAATTGACGCCCCAGGAGCCGAAGTAGACGCTGTAATCGCCCCTCGCATAGGCATCCGAATACATCGCCCAGGGCAGCACCTCGACCTTCGTCTTGATGCCGATGCGGGTGAACATCTGGCCTACGGCCTGCAGGACTTCCGCATCCTTGACGTAGCGTCCGGAAGGACCGTGAATGGTCAGGCTGAATCCGTCAGGGTAACCGGCTTCCGCCAGAAGGGCTTTTGCCGCAGCGGCATCGTAACCAACCTTTTCAACCTTGCCGGAATGGCCGGCATAACCCTCGGCGACGAACTGGTCTGCAAGCGTGCCGTTCTTCTGCATGACGCGGTCGACGATTGCCGGACGGTTGATCGACATCAGCATGGCGCGGCGCACACGAACGTCCTTGAGCGGATTCTTGCCGTCCGCGGCCTGCACGAAGGGCGAGGCGTCGCGGCTGACATCCATGCCGAGATAGACGAAACGCGAGGACTGGCCATTGATGATCTGCAAATCGCCGCTCGATTCCACGCGGGCCATGCCATCGGCGGGCAGGGTTTCGATAATGTCGATCTCATTGGAGAGAAGCGAGGCGAGACGGGCGCCATCGTCGGGCAGGAAGCGCAAGGTGACGCCAGACCAATGCGAGGGGCCGGCGAAATAATTGTCGTTACGCTTCAGCGTCAGATTGCTGCCGGGCGCATAGGAAGCGAACGAGAAAGCGCCCGTGCCGGTCGCGCATTTGCCATTGTCGAAATCCTGCACCGGCGCATCCTTGCAATCGGCGCTGATGATGCGGATGCGGCTGATCGAATTGAGGAGCAGCGGATCCGGAACCTTGGTTTCGACGATGACCGTGTACGGATCTTTCGCCGTCACGCCCGCAATGCTGCGGGTATAGGACGCAAAGCCCTGGCTCGGCTTTTCGCGCGCGCGCAACAGAGAGGCTATGACATCGTCGGCATTGAAGTCGCTGCCGTCATGGAATTTGACGCCTTCGCGCAGCTTGAATTCCCAATGGGTCGGATCGACAGTCTTCCATTGCGTAGCCAGTTCCGGCGCATTGGCGGACTTGCCGGTCAGGTTGATGAGGCTGTCCCAGATATGCCGAGACGTGGCATTGTTGGGGGCGGAACTGTCCTCGTGGGGATCAAGCGTTGTCGGTGTCGTGGACATGCCGATGGTGAGAGGTGTTTCCTGTGCCGCCGCCAAGGCCGGGATGGCGATGGTTCCTAGCAGCGCAAAGGCTGCGCGCATCAATATCGATTGGTTCATTGTTCCCGCTTCCATTTTTGTAAACAAGGCGACCGGTCTTGCTGCCGGCTTGATGAGCGCGCTTGTGCCGCTCTTGGAGGGGAAGCCTAGGAACGGGGGAGGGGGGTGTCAAACACAAAAATCTGATGTTACAGTCATCGTAACATGATTGGGCGACGTTGCCGCGCGTGGGGAAGCAGAGCGGAAAAGGGGGGTGAATGGGCGATTCTGGGGTAAATTCCGATAAAAATGTGCTGGAATCGGTGAACGCGGCGATCAGTGTTCTCATGTATGTCGCCAAGCAGCCGGATGTCAGGCTATCGGAAATCGCGCGGGCCTTGAGCGAAACCAAGCCAAGAATCTTGCGAATGTTACGTACACTGGAACACCGCGGGCTGGTTCGGAAGGACAAAAGCGGCACCTACCGTTTGGGCAACACCGCCATCGTGCTCGGCACCGCCGCCTCGACGCAGGTCGATCTGGTCAGGGTGGCCAATCCCATCCTTGAGCGGTTGGGGCAGAAGGTGAATGAGACGGCCTTTCTGCGGATCATCGATAATGGCGAATCCCTGTGCATCGCAAAATTCGAGCCGATGCGGGATCTGCGTGTGCACTCCCTGATCGGACGGCGGCGACCGCTCTATGCGGGTTCCTACAAACTGCTGCTGGCGTTCCTGCCGCCCCAGGTTCAGGACCAGCTCATTCCCGCCGAGATCAAGAAATTCACCGCAAGGACGATCGTCGACAGGGCGAAGCTGAAGGCCGAGCTGCAGCGCATCCGGGAGGCGGGCCACTGCGTCAGCCAGGGCGAAGTGAGCGAGCAACTCGTGTCGGTTGCCGTGCCGGTATTGGCCTTCGACGGTTCTGTCATCGCTTCCGTCAACATCGCCGCCCCGGCCTTTCGCACGAGCGACAGCGACGTTCAGCGCTACGCGCTTCTGCTGAAAGACGCGGCGAAGAAAATCTCCGAGGGCCTCGGCTGGTAGCTCGTTTTTCAATTTCGCGTTCCATGATCTACATGAAAGTCGACGGACATTGCGGAGCTCAATTTGGTTGCGAGACGCGCGCTTCCTTATAATGTAGTGTTACACCTGATTCTGGTCGCTCCCTGGGATTTCGTTGGCACTGGAAATCTATCGACATGCCTGAAACCCGCCTTACTTTCAGAGCGCTGAATATCAATGCCGCCATGGTGCCGAATGAATTGCCGTATACTGCGATTGGGGGTGGTTTTCACTTCCCCTTTCTTATTGGCGGCATGTGTTGCGGTCGGTCCGGATTACCATAAGCCGGTGGTTCTGGCGCCGGCGGGCTGGAATAGCAAGGCCGACACGCGGGCGCACCGGCTTGGGGAGTGGTGGCGAAACCTCGGGGATCCGGTTCTCGACCGGCTGATAGCGGACGGCATTTCCGGCAGCACCGATGTTGCGACGGCGAAGGCGAAAGTGCGCCAGGCGCGCGCCAATTTCGTCTCCGCTGGAGGCGTACTTTATCCGCAGCTCGATGGTGACGGCAGCTATACGCGGTCGGACATCGGGGCGACAAGAGCGTCGAACCAATTCAGCATGGGTTTCATTACCAAATGGGAGCTCGACCTCTTCGGCGGCAACAAGCGCAGCGTCGAAGCGGCCTATTACAATGCCGAATCCGCCAACGAACAATTGCGCGCGGCCCTCGTAACGCTGATCGGCGATATCGCCACCAACTATGCGAATTTGCGCGGCGCGCAAGCCGATATCGCCATCGCGCAGCGCAATGCGGCGTCACAGCGGCAAACGGTGGCGCTGACGCGCAACCGGCTCGAGGCCGGGCAGATTTCCCAAGTCGATCTCCTGAGCGCCGAAACCGAGGCCGCTTCGACACAGGCGCAAATCCCGGCTCTGCGGATCAGTTACGCGCGATATCTGAACCAGTTATCGGTGCTGACGGGCACCTCTTCACAGGCGCTAGCGGATATTCTCGATAAAGCGCGGCCTATTCCAGCCGTCCCGCGCGGGCTTGCCGCCGGGCTCCCCGCCGATATGCTTCTGAGCCGTCCGGATGTTCGCGCGGCTGAACGCGCCTATGCGAGCGCTACGGCCAGTGTCGGGCAGAAGCAGTCCCTGCTTTATCCGAGCGTTTCGCTGACCGGCAACATCAATACGGGCGGTTCCAATTTCGGCGATCTCGCCAGGCTGTCCACGATCAGCTGGAATTTCGGACCGAGCCTCAGCGTGCCGATTTTCCATGGCGGTCAACTGAGTGCTAACGTAGATGCCGCGCGGGCCGTGCGCGATCAGTCTCTGATTGCCTATCGCAAGGCTGTTCTGACGGCCCTGAGCGAGGTGGAAAATGCCAGCGTTTCGCTCAATCAGAACCGCCTGCGGGCAGCGCAATTACAGAAAATCGTCGCCAATAACCGCAAGATCGTCGCCTTGACCATCGACCAGTACAAGGCCGGCACCAAGGCGTTTTCCGATGTCCTGATCGCACAGCGCAATCTCTTGAGCGCGGAAACCAATCTGAGCCAGGCCAGAATGGACATGGTGGTGAATTATGTGGCCTTGCAAAAAGCGCTGGGCGGCGGCTGGGACGGTTTCATCGACGTCGAAAAACCTGAAGTCGTCGATGGCCCTACCGGTCCGCACATTGTCCAACCGGCTCCGGCGCCCCTGCTTGCAACCGATAAGAGGCCGCTATGAAGCGCAAGCCGCAACGCCGTTTTCGCTGGCGCCTCTGGCTCGCCGTCCTCACCGCATTGCTGGTCGCGGGATATTTTATCGTCCGCTCCCTGACCAGGGAAGAACCGCTGCCGCCGACAATCGCGATCAAGCGCGGCGACATCGAAAGCTCGGTGCTTGCCACCGGCACGCTGCGGCCGAAGAAGCTGGTCGCCATCGGCGCGCAGGCGACGGGGCGCATCCTGTCGCTCAAGGTGCAGCCGGGCCAGCAGGTCAAGGCCGGTGAGGTCGTCGCGCTGATCGACTCGACCAATCAGCTGAACCAGCTGAACAAGGCGCAGGCGACGCTTCGCCAGAACGAAGCCACCCGCGATCAAAATATGGCCGATCTGGAACTTGCGAAAGAGGACCTCGCCCGGAACCAGATGATGATCGGCAAGAATGCCGTCGCGCGCGCGGACTACGACAAGGCGGTCAGCACGGTGAAATCCAAGCAGGCGCAGGTTGCCAATAGCGAAGCGGCGATCGACGCTGCCCAGGTCGATGTGCAGATCGCGGAAACGAACCTCACTTACACGCGCATAACGGCGCCGATCGGTGGAACGATCCTCGCAACCGTCGTTCAGGAGGGCCAGACCGTCAACGCCCAACAGAGCGCTCCGACCATTGCGATCCTCGGCCAGCTCGATACCATGGCCGTGGAAGCCGATATTTCGGAAGCGGACATAACCAAGGTTCGCGTAGGAATGCCGCTCTATTTCACGATAGCCGGCCAGGATTTCAAGCGTTACGACGCCAAGCTTGAAAAGATCGAGCCGGCGCCGGATTCCATCGTCAACGACAAGAGTTTTTCCACGACGGCTTCGGTTGCCTCCTCCGCTTCGCCGTCCGCTTCGGCCATCTATTACAAGGGCATTTTCAACGTTCCCAATCCCGATGGATTGCTTCGAACCTATATGACGGCTGAGGTCCATATCATTCTTGCCAATGCGAAGAATGTCCTGATCGCACCGGTTTCCGCCCTCAAGGACACCGATCAGCCGAACAAGGCGACGGTTCAGGTGCTGGTGGGCAACAAGCTCGAAGAGCGAACCGTCGAGACAGGCATTACCGACAAGATCAACACGGAAATCCTGTCGGGCCTGAAGGAGGGCGACAAGGTGGTCGTCGATGCCAATGCGCCTGTCTCGTCGCGCGGCGCCCTGATGCTGTGACATGAAAAAAGCTCCACTCATTTCGCTGAAGGGCGTTTCCCGGCATTATCCATCCGGCGATGGCTTCACGACGGTGCTCGACCATGTCGATCTCGCCATCGAGCGCGGCGAAATGGTCGCCATCATCGGCGCTTCCGGCTCGGGCAAATCCACGCTGATGAACATTCTCGGCTGCCTGGACCGGCCCTCCGAAGGGGAGTACCTCATCTCCGGCCGTCCCACATTCGAGCTGGAGCCCGACGAACTGGCGGAGTTGAGGCGCGAGCATTTCGGCTTCATCTTCCAGCGGTACCATCTGCTGGGCGAACTGGATGCGGTCGGCAATGTGGAAATCCCCGCGATCTATGCGGGGCAGAACCGCGACGCCAGACGCGAAAAAGCCGAAACCATTCTCGATCGGCTCGGCATGAGCGACCGGACGCACCATAGGCCAAGCCAGCTTTCCGGCGGCCAGCAGCAGCGCGTCTCCATTGCCCGCGCGCTGGTCAACGACGCGGATGTCATTCTCGCCGACGAGCCGACCGGCGCGCTCGATAGCCATAGCGGCGAGGAAGTTCTCGGCATCCTTCAGGAGTTGAACCGCGAAGGCCACACCATCGTCATCGTCACCCATGATCGCAACGTCGCCGCGCGGGCGGGACGCATCATCGAAATTCGCGATGGCGAGATCATTTCCGATACGAGAAAGGGCGATACTTCAAAAAGTTCGCCCGAAGGTCCGGTCAAGCACGGCAAGCCCAAAAAGCCCCGGTTCCTTGGCGGCATTCGCGATCGCTTCAGCGAGGCCTTCGCCATGGCCCTGCGTTCGATGAACGCGCATCGCCTGCGAACCTTCCTCACCATGCTCGGTATCATTATCGGCACCGCATCGGTCGTGTGCGTCGTCGCGCTCGGGCAGGGCTCGCAGCAGCAAATTCTCAAGCAGATAAGCGATCTGGGCACGAATACGCTTTATATCAGCCCCGGCAAGGGCTTCGGCGATCTGAAAGCCGCGCAGATCACCACGCTGACCTTGAGCGACGCCGGCGAAATCGCCAAGCTGCCCTATGTGCTGGCCGCGACACCGCTGAACACGACGTCCTCGACCATCCGTGTCGGCGACAAGGAGGTCAGCGTTTCGGTCAATGGCGTCGGCGCCGAATATTTCGCCACCCGCAACAGCAAGCTCCTGGAGGGGCGCTTCTTCGACCAGCACAGCGTCGAAGATCTGGCGCAGGTTGCCGACATCGACGACACAGCCCGCAATACGCTTTTCCCGCATGAAACCGGTTCGGTGATCGGCAAGATCATCCTTCTGGGAAAGGTGCCCGTGCGTATCGTCGGCGTGGTCAAGGCTGAGGAACGGGGGATGGGCGGTGCCACGACGCTGGAAGCCTATCTTCCCTATACGACCGTCCAGACCCGCATGACGGGCTCGCGTTCGCTGCAGATGATCATGGTCCGCGTCGCCGATACGATGGACCCCGCCGAAGCCGAAAAGATGATAACGGAGTTTTTGACCAAAAGGCATGGAGAGAAGGATTTCTCGATCTTCAACACCGGAACGTTGCAGAAAGCAGTTCAGGCGACGACGGCGATGCTCTCCCTTCTCGTTTCCAGCATTGCGGCCATATCGCTCTTCGTCGGCGGCATCGGCGTGATGAACATCATGCTCGTCGCCGTTTCGGAACGGATCAACGAAATCGGCGTGCGCATGGCCATCGGCGCGCGGCAGAGCGATATTCTCCAGCAGTTTCTGATCGAGGCCGTTCTGGTGTGTCTTATCGGCGGCGTGCTCGGTGTCCTGCTGGCAGCGGGCTTCGGCCTGTTGTTCGCGCAGTTCGGATCGCCGTTCCATCTCATCTATTCGCCCACGTCCATCGTCGTGGCGCTGCTCTGCTCCAGCCTCATCGGCATCGGTTTCGGCTTCATTCCAGCCCGCAATGCCTCGAAACTCGATCCAGTCGTGGCGCTGGCCCGCGATTGACGTTCTATCTCAAGATGCGTATTGCCCCATGGTTGTCGTACCGGTCGCTTCCGGAACGGCGGCAGTAAACCATTCCTTTCGAACCGAGGTAGCATGGCCAACGACAACGATGATTACATCTACGACGAAGTAACCGGTGAGTGGCGTCCGGCTTCGGAGATAGCAGAATCCTCCGATACGGGCCAAGTGGTCGTTCGAGATGCGATTGGCAATGTTCTTTCCGACGGCGATTCCGTTGCTCTTATCAAGGATCTAAAAGTCAAAGGAGCGAACCAGACGCTAAAACAGGGCACGGTGATCCGATCGATCCGGCTTACAGCCAATCCGGAGGAAATTGACTGTCGCTTCGAGGGGATTAAAGGCTTGGTCTTGCGCACTGAGTTCGTCCGCAAACGTTAAATTCCCCGGTGCGCGGGCAGGGCATGAGCGCGGCGGCAATGGGCGATCAATGCGCGTATGGCGGGCGAGGTTTCCGTCTTGCGATAAGCGACGGCGAGGTCCGAAGTGGTGCGCGATTTCGAGATCGGGACATAGGCGATTGCCGGCAAGCGGAGGCAATCGAGCGATTTTGGCACCAGCGCGATACCGAGGCCGAGGGCGACCATGCTGCCGATCGCGGTGAAATCCCGGCCGAGCGGGTTGACCGCCGGTTGAAAACCGGCCTCCCGGCAAGCGGCAATCGTGTTGCTGTGAAAACCGACATCCGATGGCTGGCGCGGCGTGATGAAGGTTTCGCCGGATAGCGCGGCGAGATCGATTTCCCCGGCATTCGCCAATTCATGCGTTTCGGCCAGGGCGACAACCATCGGTTCTCTCAGGATGATTGTCGTGGCGATACCGTCGGGAAGCGCGATAGGCGGCCTTATATAGCCGAAATCCAGTACTCCATCGCGGATATGCTCAAGCTGTTGCCGCATTTCCATTTCGGTGAGCTGCAATTCGACGTGCGGATGGGCGGACCTGAAAGAGGAGATAGAACCGACGAGCGCGCCGGAATAGGCCGCCGAGGCGACATAGCCGATGGAAATCCGTCCGCTTTCGCCACGGTCAGTCCGGGTGACAGCGGTCAGCGCCGCATTGGATTGGGCGAGCACTTTCTTTGCCTCCGCGAAGAAAACCTCGCCAGCCGCCGTCAGCCGTACGAGACGCTTGCTCCGGTCGAGCAGGGAAACTCCGAGGATCGCCTCGAGCTTCAATATCTGCTGGCTCAGGCCGGGCTGCGCGATCCGCAAGCGGCTGGCCGCGCGCTCGAAGTTCCGCTCTTCCGCCAGGGCGACGAAATAGCGAAGATGGCGGAGTTCGAAGCCTGCGGAACGGGGTGTCTCGATCATGCTCATGACTGGTCGATAGTGCAGCCTATCAGACACCGCAAGTTTCATAAGCGATAATTCTGAAAATTGCTCCAATCGCTTATTGGATTTGGCAGCGCCAACCCTCTAAAGATGACTATTATTGTCATATTTATCATGCGAGGGGTCGCACGAGTGAAGCGGACTACAGGATTGGGATCGACGCTGGCAGCCACGGCGCTTGCCGGTTGCACGGCGGTTTTTCATTGTTCAATCGCCTTGGCGCAGGAAAGCGGCGGCACGATCACGCTGGCGCCGATCGTCGTCGAAGGCAATGCGGACGAAGACCCCAAGGGGCCCATCAAGGGCTATGTGGCCAGATCAAGCACGACGGCGACGAAGACGGGGACGCCGCTTCTCGAAACGCAGCAGTCGATTTCCGTGATCACGGCCAATGAGATGAAGGCGCAAGGCGCCCAAAATCTCGGACAGGCGCTCAGTTATACGCCGGGGGTGGTTGGAACACCCTTCGGCGCCGACCCGCGCTTCGATTCTTCGAAGATCCGCGGCTTCGACAGCCGGCAGAGCCAGTTTCTCAACGGCCTCAAGATGATGCGCACGGCCGGTGCTCCGGCTCTCGATATTTACGGCATGGAACGGGTCGAGGTCCTGCGCGGGCCGGCCTCGGTGATGTACGGCCAGGGCAATCCCGGCGGCATGATCAACATGATCAGCAAGCGCCCGACCTTCGAGCGCTTCGGCGAGATCGGCGTCCAGGGCGGCAGCTTTGAGACCTATGGCACCTATTTCGATTTCGGCGGTCCGCTCGCCGGGAGCCCGGACTTTGCCTATCGCCTGACGGGCGTGGCGCGAAAGGGTGGAGAGCAGACCGATTTCCTCGACAATGACCGCTATTTCATCGCTCCGGCCCTCACATGGAAACCGGACGAAGACACGTCGCTGACAATCCTGACGAGCCTGCAGCATGACAATCCGAGCTCGCCATCGGGGCTCCCGCCGCAACTGACGCTGAATGCTGATGGCAAGCGGTTGGGACGCGATTTCTTCGTCGGCGACAAGAGCTTCGACGAATCCGACCGGACGCTGGCGAATATCGGCTATGAATTCGAGCATCGCTTCAGCGATGTCTGGACCTTCAGGCAGAATGCCCGCTACTCTGATTTTGATTGGCAATATCAGGCGCTCGGCATGGCGACCGCCGGGCTGGCGCCTGATGGACACACCATTCGCCGCAATGCGACATTCCAGGACGAACGGCTCAAGACCTTCAACATCGATAACAATTTGCAGGCGGAGTTTTCGACCGGAGGCATCGATCATAGCGTTCTGATGGGGCTCGATTATCGCTATTTCAGCAATGATGTGACGACCGAATTCTGGACGGCAACGCCGATTGATGCATTCAGTCCCGTATATGGGGGGCCGATTAATCTGGGGCCGAGGACGCTCTATGCGGCTGTTGATTCCGACATGACGCAGGTTGGCGTCTATGTTCAGGATGAGATGTCCTATGAGAATTGGCGCGCCACGCTTGGGCTGCGGCATGACTGGGCGAGCACAGGCGGCGGCTCCACCAATGCCGCCGGCGTCACGCGTTCGCTCGACAAGGACGACCGGAAGCCGACCGGTCGCGTGGGGCTCAGCTATGTCTTCGACAATGGCCTTGCGCCCTATATCAGCTACGCCACGTCCTTCGAACCGGTGCCTGTGCCGGCAAGCGGGCAATTGCTGGAGCCGACAACCGGCGAACAGATCGAACTGGGTATAAAATACCAGCCGGAGGGCTGGAACGGCTTCTTCTCGGCGGCTGTCTTCGATCTCAGGCAGAAGAACGTGCTGACCACGACGGTCGTCAACGGAAACCCGGTGAGCAGCCAGATTGGCGAGGTTCAGGTCAAGGGGCTGGAACTGGAGGGCGTCGCCAGCCTTGCGCAAGGGCTCGATCTTCACGCCGCCTACACATATATGGATGCCACGATCGTCGAAGGCGCCGATGACGGCAATCGCCCTGACAATGCTCCCGAACATGCCGCTAGCCTCTGGCTCGACTATACGTTCCAGGAAGGATCCGCGCTTGAAGGCTTCGGCATCGGTGGCGGTGTCCGCTATGTCGGCCAACGCTATGGGAACACGGCCAACACTTACGACCTCGATCCCGTCACCCTCGTCGATGCGGCGCTCCACTATCAGAAGGACGGCATTCGCGCCTCCCTTAATCTGACCAACCTTGCCGACAAGGATTATGTCTCGAGCTGCAGCAGCTTCGGCTGTTTCTATGGCGAGGGGCGAAAGGTGATGGGCAAGGTGAGCTTCGGGTGGTAGGGGGTCCGGTGAGCGCTGAAGCATGATCCTGAAAAGTTGCAGACTTCCAGGTAAGATCATGCGGCTACAAAGACTTGAAGCATGACGGAGAGAATGATGTCCATGGCGATGGGACGGCGGCGGATGCTTGGCCTGCTTGCCGCCCTGGCATTTCCAACGCCGGCGCGTTCAGCCGTGCCAAGCCGGATGGCGGCCATCGACTGGGCCATGCTGGAGACCGCGATGGCGCTGGGCGTTACGCCCGTTGCGGCCACCGAGCTCATCCAGTTCCGGAAGGACGCGGTCGAGCCGGTGATTCCGGGTAGCGTTGCCGATCTCGGTTTGCGCGGCTCGCCGAATTTCGAGCGTCTCTATCTCCTGAAACCCGATCTCATCCTCATCTCACCCTTCTATACACGCCACCAATCGCGTCTGGAGGCGATCGCTCCGGTTTTCTCTCTTCCGTTTTATGCCAAGGGCGAGCCGCCCTTCGAGAAAGCGCTGAAAGCGGTATCGGCGCTTGGGGCCCGGCTCGGAAGAAGCGAGCAAGCCGCTGCGGTGCTGCAACAACAGGAGCAGACGCTCGCCGCCATCAAGGCAGCGCTCGTGCCCTTCGCGACAAGACCTGTCTATGTGATCAATATCGGCGATGCCAGGCATTTCCGTGCTTTCGGCGCCGACAGCATGTTTGGCGATGTTCTCCAGCGCCTTGGCCTTGCGAACGCATGGACCGACCGCTCCCGCTATACTTTCGCCGCACCCGTGCCGCTGGAGAATCTGGCGGCCAAGCCGGATGCCATTATCGTCATCGTCTCCGATATTCCGGTGGAGGCCCGCACCGGCCTTGAGAACAGCATGATCTGGCGCTCTCTCATGCCCGTTAAAGAAAACCGCGTTATCCGTCTCGCCAACATCAATCCTTATGGCGGGATCATTGCTGGCATGCGTTTTGCCGGATTGTTGCATGAGGCCCTGCTTTCGAGCGGAGAGGCCATTTGAGACCCGCCGCGTATTGGGTGCTCCCGCTGTTTATTTCCATCGGGGCGGCGGCGCTGCTTGGCCATGCGGCCATATCATTGCTGCCGATGGCAAGCTGGCCCGCATTCCCCTTCGATCCGGACCGGATGACGACGCAGCAGATCATCCTTGCCTATGGTCTTTTTCCGAGAGCGGCGGTGGCGGTTCTGGCAGGGGCAGCGCTCGGTCTCGCCGGAGCGCTTCTCCAGCAACTTCTTCATAACCCGATCGCCGACCCGTCAACTTTAGGCGTCTCGTCGGGAGCACAGCTTGCCATTGTTGCCGCCACGCTGTTCTTTCCCTCGGTGCTGGACGGCCATCGTGAACTCGTCGCGCTCGGCGGCGCTGCAATAGCCGCCGGTATCGTCTTTTCGATTGGCTGGCGTCGCTCCTTCGATCCGGTCTCGATGGTCGTATCGGGGTTGCTGGTCGGCATCACTGCAAGCGCCTTGTCGGCGGCACTGACGCTCTCCCAAGGGGAATATCTGATGTCGCTCGTCACATGGAATGGCGGCGCGCTCAGCCAGCAGGACTGGTCGGTTGCGCAACGGCTTGCCGTGGAACTTGTCATCGGCGGCGCAATCGCGCTTCTGCTGGCGCGCCCGCTCCATCTGCTCAGCCTTGGCGATACGGGCGCTCGTTCGCTCGGCATATCGCTCACCTGGCTTAGGCTCGCGGTCTCATCGCTCGCCGTTTGCCTCGCAGCCGGTGTCGCGGCAAGCGTCGGGCTGGTCAGTTTCATCGGGCTCGCCGCGCCGACGCTGGTCAGAAGCTGCGGCTTGCGGCGGCCCGTTGCCGTGCTTCTTGCCTCAGCTGCGGCTGGCGGGATACTGCTATGGTTCTGCGACGGCGTGGTGCAGTTGCTGGCGGCGACGACGAGTGAGACCTTCCCGACAGGGGCGATAACCGGGCTGCTCGGCGCTCCACTCCTGCTCTGGCTTCTCCCCAGGATAAGCATCGTCGCGGTTCCGCAGAACGGGGCGGTTTCGATCAACCGGCGGAGGCGCAGCGCGCTTGTCCTGCCCCTCATCCTGTTGCTGGCTGTGGCATCCATCGGACTTCTGATCGGAAAGATGGCGCATGGCTGGCAGATATTGCCGGCAACGGAAGTGCGCGATCTTCTCCCCCTGCGCTGGCCCCGGCTGCTCGCTGCGGCTGCGGCGGGCAGTCTTCTAGCCATGGCCGGCACGCTGCTTCAGCGCCTGACGGCCAATCCGATGGCGAGCCCGGAGGTCATCGGAGTGAGCGGCGGCGCCGGCATCGGCTTTGCGGCGGCGATCACCATCTTCCCCGCCGCTGGCATGGCGGCGCTGTTCACCGGCGCCGGCCTTGGAGCGATATTGGTGATGGGCGTCGTGCTGCTCTATGCCAGTCAGAGGCACCTGGCGCCGGAGAGGCTTCTCCTTGCCGGCATCGCGGTCAGTTCATTCACGTCAGCCGTGCTGAGCGCGCTGCTGGCGGTCGGCGATCAGCGTTCCTGGCAGATATTGGCGTGGCTCGGCGGCTCGGCTTCGGCGGCGACGCCGGGCTCCGCCCTCATTCTTGCGATGCTCGCCTTATTCGTGCTGGCAATCAGCCTCCTGCTCGCGCGCTGGCTTTCCGTATTGCCGCTGGGGCAAGCCGTTCCTCCCGCGCTCGGCGTGCCCCTGCGACCGGCGCGGCTTGCGATCATCCTAGTTGCAGGTTTGGCCACGGGCGCCGCTTCCATGCTGGTCGGTCCTTTAAGTTTCGTAGGCCTGATGGGCCCGCATATCGCCCTGAAAGCGGGCTTTGCCCGAGCGCAAGACCAAGTGCTCGCCGCCTGCCTGATCGGCGCTCTCCTGATGACGCTTGCCGATCTTGGCGCAAGGACGCTGACCTTCCCCTACGAGCTGCCGCTCGGCCTGTTCGCCGCCCTGGCGGGCGCGCCCTATCTTGCCTGGCTGATCGGGTGGCGGAAATAACGGTCGGAATGATGTCTTCCTTCTCCGTCCCCGCCGGTCATCCTGACAATACCGTTCTTTATCTTTTCCTTATGTGGCCGCCGAACCATCCCAATCGATAATTGACTCGATGAGCGTGCATCATCCGGATCTCGAAAGATCTGGAGAATACCCGTGTCTGATTTTCTTTTTCTCGCGACCGGCATCGGCAGCCTTGCCGTCCTTGGCCTTTATGCTCGCGTACTGAGCCGGCTTTAGGAGGCTCCAATGTTTGAAGCTCTCATTGGGCTTGCCGTCGCCATCGCGCTCGCGGCCTATCTCATCGTGACGCTCGTGCGCCCGGAGCGGTTCTAACCGCTCCCTTCCTCGGAGAATTATCATGTCCGTTATCGGCTGGCTGCAGATCGGCCTGCTTTTTGTCGCCGTCCTCCTCGTCATCAAGCCACTCGGGCTTTATATGGCGCGGGTCTTTTCCGGCGAGCGCACTATCTTTTCGCCTGTTTTCGCTCCCGTCGAGCATGGCCTCTATAAGGCCGCTGGCATCGATCCGGCAAGGGAGCAGGGCTGGCTCGTCTATGCGCTTTCGATGCTTGTCTTCAGCGTCGCGGGTTTTGCGCTCCTCTATGCCATTTTGAGGCTGCAGGCGTTCTTGCCCTTGAACCCGCAAGGCTTCGGCAATGTGCCGCCGGATCTGGCGTTCAACACCGCCGTCAGCTTCGTCACCAACACCAATTGGCAGAATTATGCGGGCGAGACGACGATGAGTCATCTCAGCCAGATGATGGGCCTCAATGTTCAAAACTTCGTCTCGGCCGCCACCGGCATTGCCATCGCGCTAGCGGTCACGCGGGCCTTCGCGCGTTCCGCCGTCTCGACAATCGGCAATTTCTGGGTCGATCTTACCCGCGCGACGCTCTATGTGCTCCTGCCGCTCGCCATCGTCGTGGCGCTCGCCTTCGTGGCGATGGGCCTGCCGCAGACGCTGAGCGCATCCGTCGATGCAACCACGCTCGAAGGCGCCAGGCAGACGATTGCGCTTGGCCCGGTCGCCAGCCAGGAGGCCATCAAGCAGCTTGGCACCAATGGCGGCGGGTTCTTCAACGTCAATGCCGCGCATCCGTTCGAAAACCCGACGGCGCTTTCGAACTATCTCAACATCTTCGCGATGCTGTCCATCTCGGCGGCGCTGCTCTACACTTTCGGCCAGCTCGTCGGCAATCGCCGCCAGGGCTGGGCCTTCATCGCTGTAACCGCGATCTTCCTGATTGCCGGTTCTGGAATCGTCTATTGGGCAGAAACGCAGGGCAATCCGATCCTGTCCGCGCAAGGCCTCGATCCGGCGCTCGGCAATATGGAGGGCAAGGAGGTCCGCTTCGGGCAGGCGATGACGGCGCTCTACGCCACGGTCACGACCGGTCTTTCCGATGGCGGCGTCAACGGCATGCACGGCTCGTTCACCGGGCTTGGCGGTCTCGTTCCGATGTTCCTGATCCAGCTCGGCGAAGTTCTGCCGGGCGGCGTTGGCTCAGGGCTCTACGGCATGATCGTCTTTACGATCCTCGCCGTCTTCGTGGCCGGGCTCATGGTCGGGCGCACGCCGGAACTGCTCGGCAAGAAGATCGAAGCGCGCGAGATGAAATTCGCGATGTTGGCCGTGCTGATCCTGCCGCTCGTCATCCTCGGTTTCACCGCCGTTTCCGCTGTCCTGCCCGTGGCGGTCGCCAGCATAGGCACACCCGGCCCGCACGGGCTGTCGGAAATCCTCTATGCCTACACATCCGCCGCAGGCAATAACGGCTCGGCCTTCGGCGGCCTCTCCGGCAACACGCCCTGGTACAACACGACGCTGGGTATCGCGATGCTGCTTGGCCGTTTCGCCTATGCCGTTCCGGTGCTGGCCATTGCCGGCTCCATTGCCGCCAAGACGCGTGCCCCGGCCTCGAAGGGAACTTTCCCGACCGACACGCCGCTCTTCGTCGGCCTGCTCATCGGCATCATCCTCATTCTCGGCGGGCTCCAGTTCTTCCCGGCGCTCGCGCTCGGTCCGATCATCGAGCATTTCGCCATGCTCGCGGGCCAGACTTTTTAAGGAACTCAGCTCATGTCCCATAAACCCGTCGCACCCGGCCTGTTCGACCCGTCGATCCTCGTTCCGGCCATCAAAGGCGCCTTCGTCAAGCTCGACCCGCGCCAACTTATCCGCAATCCGGTGATCTTCGTGACCGAGATGGTGGCGGCGCTTGTGAGCGTCTTCTTCATCCGCGACCTCGTTTCCGCAGGTGGGGATCCGCTCTTTTCGGGCCAGATCGCCGCGTGGCTCTGGTTCACCGTGCTCTTCGCGACATTCGCGGAAGCCGTGGCCGAAGGGCGCGGCAAGGCGCAGGCCGATAGCCTTCGCCGCACCAAATCGGAACTGACCGCCCGCAAGCTCGCGTCGCAAAATTCGCGCGAGACCGAAGCGATACCGGCGACGATGCTGAAGGTCGGCGATCTCGTTCTCGTCGAGGCGGGCGAGTTGATCCCCGGCGATGGCGAGGTCATCGAAGGCGTGGCTTCGGTCAACGAAAGCGCGATTACCGGCGAATCCGCGCCTGTCATTCGCGAAGCGGGCGGCGACCGCTCCGCCGTAACCGGTGGTACGCAGGTTCTTTCCGACTGGATCAAGGTCCGCATCACCGTCGCTCCCGGTTCCACTTTCGTCGATCGCATGATCGCGCTGATCGAGGGCGCGCAGCGTCAGAAGACGCCGAACGAGATCGCGCTGTCGATCCTGCTTTCCGGCCTGACGCTGATTTTCCTCATTGCCGTGGTCACGCTCTGGGGGCTTGCCGGTTATTCCGCAACCGTACTCTCGGTTACGGTGCTGGCGGCGCTGCTTGTGACACTCATCCCGACCACCATCGGCGGACTGCTCTCCGCCATCGGCATCGCCGGCATGGACCGGCTGGTGCGTTTCAACGTCATCGCCACGTCCGGCCGCGCGGTCGAAGCGGCGGGGGACGTGGACACGCTGCTGCTCGACAAGACCGGCACGATCACCTTCGGCAACCGCATGGCCAGCGATTTCCTGCCCGTACCTGAGGTTACGCAGGAGGAGCTTAGCCATGCCGCGCTGCTGGCAAGCCTCGCGGACGAAACACCCGAAGGCCGCTCGATTGTGGCGCTGGCCACGGGAGAGTTCAGTCGCAAGGCGCCTGACGTCGAGATGGACACGGTCGTGCCCTTTGCCGCGGAAACCCGGCTTTCCGGCGTCGATCATGCCGGCCGCCGTCTGCGCAAGGGCGCGGTGGATTCAGTGCTGAAATTTGCAGGCCTCACCGATTACACGGTTCCGGCCGCCTTCAGGCAGTCGGTCGAGCGGGTCGCCCGCACCGGCGGCACGCCGTTGGCCGTTGCCGACGGCAACCGGCTGCTTGGCGTTATCCACCTGAAGGACATCGTCAAGCCTGATATCAAGGAACGTTTCGCTGCCTTGCGCGCCATGGGCATCCGCACCGTGATGGTGACGGGCGACAACCCGATCACCGCGGCGGCAATCGCCTCGGAGGCCGGTGTCGATGATTTCCTCGCCGAAGCGACGCCGGAGGACAAGCTCGGCTATATCCGCAAGGAACAGAAAGGCGGACGGCTTATCGCCATGTGCGGCGATGGCACCAACGACGCGCCGGCGCTGGCGCAGGCTGACGTGGGCGTTGCGATGCAGACCGGAACCCAGGCTGCCCGCGAGGCCGCCAACATGGTCGACCTCGATTCCAGCCCGACGAAGCTGATCGAGATCGTCGAGATCGGCAAGCAACTCCTGATGACGCGCGGCTCGCTTACCACCTTCTCCATCGCCAATGATGTGGCGAAGTATTTCGCCATCATCCCGGCGCTGTTCATAACCACGTACCCGGCGCTCGGTGCCCTCAACGTCATGGGGCTGGCTTCGCCTCAGTCAGCCATTCTTTCAGCCGTTATCTTCAACGCGCTGATCATCATTGCGCTCATTCCATTGGCGTTGAAGGGCATCAAATATCGCCCCGTCGGCGCGGCTGCCCTGCTACGCCGCAATCTCCTGGTTTACGGCCTTGGCGGCCTGATCCTGCCCTTCGCCGGGATCAAGCTGATCGATCTTGCCGTTTCAACTCTCAATCTGGTGTGATCATGCTTCAACAACTCCGCCCTGCAATCGTTTTGACACTGGCACTGACAGTCATTACCGGGCTCGCCTATCCCCTGCTGATCACCGGTGTGGCGCAAACGGTGATGCCGTCGCAGGCCAATGGCAGCCTCATCCGCGAAGACGGCGCCGTCATCGGCTCCGAACTGATCGGGCAGAACTTCACGTCGGACAAATATTTCTGGCCACGCCCATCGGCGACGGGGCCGGAACCGTACAATGCCAGCGCATCTGGTGGCTCCAACCTCGGCACCACCTCCGCCAAGCTGAAGGAGCGCGTTGCCGCCGACATCGAACGGCTGCGCGCTGCAGGCGTAGCGGGGGAAATTCCCGCCGATGCCGGAACGGCTTCAGGTTCCGGCCTCGACCCGGATATCTCGCCGGAATTCGCAAAGGCTCAAATTGCCCGCGTCGCCAAGGCGCGCGGCTTGCCGGAGACCCAGGTCGCCGCTCTGGTTGAGAGCACGATGGAAGGCCGTCTATTGGGCATCATAGGCGAGCCTCGCGTCAATGTGCTAAGACTGAACCTCGTTTTGGATACTGCAAAGGCTGAACCGAAACCTTGATGGCTGACCGCGACCCGACGAACCGCCCCGACCCCGATGCCCTGCTGGCGCTGGCCGAACAGGACCGGCGGGGGAAGCTTACGGTTTTTCTGGGCGCGGCCCCTGGTGTAGGAAAAACCTACGCCATGCTGATGCGCGCGCAGCGTTTGAGGCAAGAGGGCATCGACATCGTCATCGGCCTTGTCGAAACCCACGGGCGCAGTGAAACGGCTGCCCTGCTTCACGGGCTGGAGGTTCTGCCGCGCCGGGAGGTGATTCATAACGGAAAGTGCCTCCAGGAATTCGATCTGGATAGCGCGCTGGCGCGGCGCCCACGCATTATCATCGTCGATGAGCTTGCGCATACCAATCTGGGAGAGGTCCGTCATCCCAAGCGCTATCAGGATATCGAGGAACTCATCGACGCCGGCATCGATGTCTGGACGGCGCTCAACATCCAGCATCTGGAAAGCCTATCGGATGTTGTCGCACAGATCGCCGGGGTGCCCGTGCGGGAACGTATTCCCGATACCGTGCTCAAGCGCGCCGACGACGTGCTTCTGGTGGATCTGCCACCAGCTGAGCTGATCGAGCGGCTGAAAGAAGGAAAGGTCTATCTGCCTGACAATGCCAGGCGCGCCACCGACCGTTTCTTCCGGCTGGGCAATCTTACGGCTCTGCGCGAACTGGCTCTCAGGCGCACCGCCGACCGGGTCGATGACCAGATGGTCGACTATTTGCGCCAGAATGCCATCGAAGGCCCTTGGGCGACGGGCGAAAGGCTCCTTGTCTGTGTAGGCCCCGATCCGCTGTCGGAAAAGGTTGTGAGGACGGCTGCCAGGCTCGCATCCGGCCTTAACGCCGACTGGATTGTCGTGTCGGTGGAGCATGTGGAGGCGGCGCCTAAAAGCAGCGAAGGACTGCGGCAGCTTGATGAGACTCTTCGCCTCGCCGAACAATTGGGCGCGGAAACACGTCGCATAACCGGGAGTGATTTTGTCGAGGAGATACTGAAGCTCGCCCGGCGGGAACACGCCACGCAGATCGTCATCGGCGCGCGGCGCGACCGTTTGCCTTATCGGCTCTTCCGCCGCTCTCTCGCTGACGCCCTGGCGGCACGGGTCCCGGGAATCGGTATCCATCTCGTCACCGATAAGTGCGACGCCGCTTCAAAACCAAAGGCGAGGCGCGGCAAAAGGGTCCTTGCCGCCGGTAGCGCCCGCGCGCTTGCTATCGCCATAGCATCCGTCACCGTGGCAACCGCGCTGGGACTGGGACTCGACCGGTTCCTCCCGCTGCAGAACATTTCGCTGCTCTATATGCTGGCCGTGCTCGTCTCGGCGGCTTATGCCGGCTATCTCGCGGCCATTTCAGCGGCGATCATATCGGCCCTGGCCTATAATTTCTGTTTCATCGAGCCGGTCGGTACCTTCACCATCGCCAAGCCGCACGAGGTCTTCGCGCTCTTCATCTTCCTCGCCGCCGCGATGCTTGCCGGGGGGCTCGCCTCGCGCGTCCGCGAACAGGCTACGACCGCGCGGCGGCGGGCGGCGGCGGCGCAGGCGCTTTACGATTTCTCCCGCAAACTCTCCGGCGCCGCCAAGGCGGAGGACGTGCTCTGGGCAGCGGTAAACCAGATGCATACGACCTTCCGGCGCAGCGCGGTGTTGCTACTGCCGAAAGATGGCGACGTCGCCGTGATGGCGGCCTGGCCGCCGGACACCGAACTAAGCGTCACCGATATGACCGCCGCCCGCTGGGCCTTCGAAAAGAAGGAAGCGGCCGGGAACGACACCGGCACGCTGCCGAACAGCCCATTTCAGTTCAGGCCGCTGAAAAGCCCGCAAGGCATCGCCGGCGTGTGCGGATTTTTACAGGACGGCAAGCCGCTGGAGCCGGATGAGGAACGCCTTCTCTCGGCGGTTCTCGACCAGACCGCAATCGCAATCGACCGGGCGCGGCTTTCACGCGAAAGTCTCGATCAGGCCGCACGGCTGGAGGGGGAGAAATTCCGCGCCGCGCTGCTTTCCTCACTCTCCCACGATCTTCGAACGCCGCTGGCGACGATCACCGGAGCGGTGACGACTTTGCGCCAGTTCGGCGAGCGGATGTCTCTTGAGAGCCGCGACGATCTTTTGAAATCGATCGAGGAGGAGGGGGACAGGCTCATGCGGTTTGTCGCCAATCTGCTCGACATGACCCGTATCGAGGCCGGAACGATCAATGCCCGGCGTGACTGGGTGGATGTTGCCGATGTTGTGCACGGGGCTGTCGAGCGGGCGCGAAAATATTTCCCCGGCCGCGTCTTCGAGACGAGCCTTTCCCCCGATCTGCCGTTGATGCGCGGCGACGGCGTGCTTTTGGGTCAGGTGCTGTTTAACCTGCTCGATAACGCCAACCGGTTCGGCGGCGATGAGCCGGTCAGCATCTATGCGCGGCGGCATGAGGACGAGATCGTGGTCTCCGTGACCGATCTTGGCAAAGGCATCCCGCCAGCCGATCTTGGCCATGTTTTCGATAGATTCTTCCGGAAAGGAAAACCCGATGGTCGCTCGCCCGGTATGGGCCTTGGCCTCTCGATAGCCAAGGGTTTCGTCGAGGCGATGGGCGGGCGCATCAAGGCGGAGAGTCCGGCGTGGAAGCGTCGCGGCACACGTATGACCATGCGGTTTCCTGTTGCCGAGACCAAGGAGCGCCGATGACGACCGAACGCATACTTGTCGTGGATGACGAACCGCAAATCCAACGGTTCCTTCGTCCCGCGCTTATCGCCGCAGGCTATGAAGTGCTGGAGGCGGAAAACGGTACGCAGGCCCTCAAGGCAGCCGCGACGGCGGCACCCGACATCGTTATCCTCGATCTCGGCCTTCCCGACATGGACGGTAAGGATGTGGTCGCCAATATCCGGGCCTGGTCACAGGTGCCGATCATCATCCTTTCGGCGCGCGACCGGGAAAGTGAAAAGATCGCCGCGCTCGACCTGGGCGCTGATGATTATATCGAAAAACCTTTCAGAATCGGGGAGCTGACCGCGCGCATCCGCGCGGCGTTGCGCCATCGCATCCAGATGGAGGGAGGTCAGGCGCAGCTCATCGCCGATGGCCTCTCTATCGATATCGTCAAGCGTATCGTGACCCGCGACGGTGAGGCATTGCGGCTGACGCCAAAGGAATATGACCTCCTGGTCATGCTGGCGCGCCATGCGGGCCGCGTGGTCACGCACAGGACGCTTTTAACTTCGATATGGGGGGCGGCGCATGGCGATGATTTGCATTACTTAAGGGTCTTCATCGGCCAGTTGCGCGGCAAGATCGAACGCGATCCCGGTAATCCGAAGGTTGTGCGCACCGAACCGGGGGTCGGTTATCGGTTCGTCGGCGACGAAGACTGAGAGGGCGTCAAGACCGCCATTACATGCTTCCACATCCATGGGCAGTTCATCCGCAAGGGCGCATTATTAAAACCATATATTCGCCATTGTTCGGTCCGATTCATTAATGAAGATGGTTTCCCCTTTCATAGTAAAGGGTATGTCTCCGCCGCACTATCCGGAGCGAAGTATCCGGTCCTGCGGCGGAATAATGTGCGTGTACTGTGTCGTTTACTCACCGACACCGACGTATCGGCGAATAACGCACGATCACGCCCGAGAAACGGAGTAAAAAAATGATCTCGAACACTTTCAACAGACAGTTGGCTGCAAGCGTCATTGGGCGCCGCATGCAGATTGAAACAAACAATGCGCTCTGCAGCGATGGTTGTAGCACGGGATGTACAGAGGCGGGGCGTTGCCATCAGGCCAGGATTGGTGAGGCGAACAAAGCGTCCTCATGAATCTTGAGTGTCTAGGGTGTGCGTGCCGTTAGTCTTGCCTGGTACCCAGCGCGGCTGACGGCACGCATCACATGCGAACAATCGAGAATGCGAACAATGGAGAAAAAAATGATTTCGACAAAATTCAACGACAAATTGGCCGAGGCGGTGATCGGCCGCCGTCAGCGGGTCGCTGCAAACAACCCGCTTTGTACCGGCGATCATACTTATTGCTGGAATGCCTGTTTACAGTCCCGCAGGAACTGACAAGGATTTTTCAGATCCGCGGGCAATGGTGAGCGAGGTCTATCATGACCATGGAAATTATGAGGGCATCCTCTGCCCCCGTCGATATCGCCGGCCAGATATTCCAATACGACTATTTCACCGATCATTTCAGGGATGAGACGTTTTCGTTTAGGGAGTTTTTGATCGACGCTGAAAGCGTGTCCTGCATTGTCGATCTCGATAGCTACGAGCCGACGAATGTCTCCTTGCTGTTGCTGGATAGAATTTTGCAATCCCTGGGCTTTGCCGTATCTGCCTATATTCTCCAGCAGCAAGGACGACAATTCAAGTTTCTGTTCATCAAGGGCATCCGGTGGAATTTTGCCGGTCCGATCAGGCCTGGCCGTCCTGTCAGGCTGCAGTCAACCTACGACATGCAATTTCTTTCTCCCCGGAAAGCCGTTTGCACTTTCGACGGCACGGTGAACGACGGCAAGGCTGCTTTCAATGTCGCCATCGAGATTTTCAGTCCTCATGAGGCTCCGTGGGATATCGAAACAAGCCCAATTCCAGCGTCCAATTGAGTTTTGGAGAGGAGAGAAGGGGGACGAAAGGAGAAGGCAGATGCCATCGACAGATTCCCCCTTCGAACAGGAGGTTTTTGCTGACCTCTACCGTCATCTGATTATCGACGGCTACAATCAACTCCAGCGGCTTCGAACCCGGCTTGTTCCGGAGGCGACGCTGCAAGACCTTGCCGAAACGGCCTTCGTGCCGCTCGCGCGCAAAGCGTGGGAACGCTTGTTCATGGTTGAAATGAACTTCGCTGATCAGGAAGGCCTGCTCCAGGGAAGGACGGAAGCCGAGCGCTTCGAATTCTTCGTGGACGAAGTTATGAAGCCGGAGAATTTTGCCCTGCTCTTGCGCAAATATCCCGGCCTTGAGGAGCAATGGCAGCGGGACATTTCGACATATACGACAGCTCTCGTCCAACTCATCGAGCGTATCGAACAAGATATCGGACGTGTTGCGCGGGAGTTTTACGGTGACGAATCCATCGGCGAGGTCAGAAAAATCAGTCTGGTCGGAGACCCGCACCGAGGCATGCAGCAATCGGCGAGAATAGACTATGCCGATGGCGAGGGGAAAGCCCGAACAGTCTATTACAAGGCCCGAAACCTCGCCATCGATGAGGGGTTTTTCAACTTCATCGCGTGGTGGAACCAGCACGCTCCGATCGAACATCGCGCTCCGCGTGTTCTGAACCGCGGGGAATACGGGTGGGCCGAAGCCATCCCCCGGAAGGAATGCGAGAACCAGGATCAAGTTCGCGCCTTTTATCGTCGCTACGGGTCCATCCTGGCTTTCGCTCAAATCTTTGCCGCGAGAGATCTTCACATGGAAAATATCATCGCCAGCGGCGAATACCCTGTTATCGTCGATCTCGAAACGCTGTTTTCATGCACGCTGGCATATGAACAGCATAGCCCAGCAATTCATCATCTCTACTCGTCCCTGCTTTTGCCGGCCCGTTTCAGCGAAGACGAAATGGAGGTCAGCCCGCTTGGCGCTCAAGCCAACACGATGACGACGATCGAGGTGCTTGCCAACCCACAGCGGCGCAGCAGCGCGCTCAAGATGGAATCCCGGAAATGGGTCACGGGAGATTACGGCTCCAAGGTGTTTCTTGTGGGCGAGACGGTCGACTTTGTTCAGTACGAAGACTGTCTGGTCGAGGGATTGCGCGACACCCTAAATTATTTCAACGAAAACCGGGCCAGCCTTCAGGAGATCCTCACCCGGGTCATGAGCGGCGCCTGGGTTCGCATCGTCCGCCGCGCGACGGCGGAATACATCAAGGTTCTGAATAATGTCTATCACCCGGAATCCCTCGCTTATCAGGAAGCGCGCCGGGATATCCGCGCGCTAACCTGCGATATGAAGGACGGAGATATCCTGGCGTCGGAATTGGAGGAGCTGGAGCGCGGAGATGTCCCTTATTTTCAGATGCCCTTTGACGAAGCCGTTCTGTTCGATGGTCGCGGACGAGCGCTGGCGACGCCGGTATTCCACTCGCCACGCCAGAACGTTGAATATGAACTCTCGCGTCTGACAGGGGCATTCATCGACCAGGTGACGGAAGATATCCGCTTTTCTTTCCTGATCTATCGCGCCAACAAGCGGCAGGGCGCTGTGGCGCTTGGACCAGCCTATGACAATCTTGCCGGCGTCCCGGACGACCGGTGGCTCGGTGAACTCGGACGTATCGTGCTGGGTCACTTGATGGACAGGGCGATGGTTCTGGAAGACTATCGGTATTGGCGCAATGTCGATATGGTGGACGAAAGCACGGTGCGCATGGGGCTGAGCGGTATCGATCTCTATGACGGCACCGCCGGCCTCGCGCTTGCCTTCCATGCCGTCGGACGATGGCTATCCTGCGAACGGTTCCTCGATTTCGCACGCGTGCTGACAAACCAGACGATCCGCGCGCTTGAGAAAGTGAAGAACGCCACGCCGGGTGCTTACTCCGGTACCATCGGAGTTTTGTGGGCGGCGAGTGTCGCCCAATCGGATCGGCTGCCCCAACTGTTGCCGCCGCTTGACCGCGAGCTCGCCAATTTGTCCCGCCATCTCATCACGAACGAATGGATCGATTATAAGGATCTGGATATCATCGGCGGCGTGGCGGGTATGCTGCAGATGCTTCTGAGATTGCACCGTATCTATCGAGACTTTCCCGTTGCCGATGTCATCGAGAAGCTCTCAGGTTTCGCATTCGAGCTTTTAAAGGAGAAATCCCCGGTTCTTCTCAATGATGAAACGTTGCTCGGTTTCGCTCACGGGACAGCCGGGGTTTCCGCGGTGCTTGCCGAGTATATGACGTATTTCGGTCAACACGATCCGGAGGCGGTCGCGACGATCATGCGCCACATTGCCCATGAGACCCGTTACCGGACCGATGCCGGTTGGCGGCGGCTGGACAAAGGTGGCGGGTGCAACACGTCCTGGTGTCATGGCACCGTGGGAATAGGTTTTTCGCGGCTGCAATGCCGGCCTTATATTCCTGATGATGTCTATGAGGCCGATATGGGGATAGTCACTGCCCGGCTGGGCGAGAGACAGCCCTCCTTATGCCTGTGTCATGGCATGATTGCGGATTACTGGCTCGCGCGCGCCCTCGGTCTTGACTGTGCCGGTATCCTGCATCGAATCCGCCGGGAAACCGAACTCCACGGCATCAGCACCGATATGGGGCTGAACGGATTCGAGCTTGTAGGCGCCATGAGTGGCGTCAGCAGCCTCTTTGTCGGGGAAACACTGTTTCTGACCGGAGAGGGCTCTCTTAGAGCGGTATGTAATTAAGCCGAATCGGGCATCCCGCTCTAAGTCTTTGTTTTAACTGCATGATCTTGTTCGAAAAGTCTGCAACTTTTCGGGATCATGCTCTAGTTCCGCACCGGGCTTGCGCCGCGAAAGCGCATGAACATTGTCGGAGCCGCCGTACCGAACGCCATCACATCATAAGTCGCGGGCTCGGTGCCCGTTACTTCCATGCCCGGCGATCCCGCGGGCATCCCCGGCACGGCGAGGCCGCGTATGGATGGCCGGGTGGCGAGCAGGTGCTCCAGCGCTTGCGCAGGCACATGTCCTTCGAGAATGTAACCGTCCACCTCGGCCGTATGGCAGGACTGGACAGCGGATGGCACGCCCAGCCGCTCCTTTAGCGCGCTGATATCGGCTTCCTCGATGATCTTTGTCGGAAATCCGGCCTTCTTGATATGCTCGGCCCAGGCGCCGCAGCATCCGCAGGACGGGTCCTTATATATGGTGACAAGGGGACGATTGACTGCCCTTGCACCCGTCGGCGCGATGAGCACTGCGCCTGTAAGCAGCAATAAACGTCTGCGATCTATTTTCATGCCGGTTTCTCCTTAAAACAGGGATGCGCTGTTCGCACGCATCCCTGAGGTGGGTTTACTTCGCTTTGGATATCTTCGTCACGGTGAGACGACCGTTGACGCGGTCGGCCTCGAACTTGACCTTGTCGCCGACCTTGACGGTCTTCAGCATCGCCGGGTCGCCGACGGCGAAAACCATCGTCATTCCGTCCATGTCAAGATTCTTGATCGGCCCATGCTTGAGGGTGATCTTGCCCTGGGCTTCATTGATTTTGGTCACCTGCCCGTCGACCGGCGCGGCCTGCGCCAGCGCGACGGTCGAAAACAGGGCGATTGCAGCCGTCATCAAGAATTTACGCATCGTTTTATTCCTTTTCCTTCGTTCGATCACTTGACCACGATCGTTCCGGTCATGCCGGATTCGCGGTGGCCGGGGATAAGGCAGGAGAAGTCGAACTCGCCCGCCTTGGTGAACTTCCAGACGATTTCTCCCGTCTTGCTTGGAGCCAGACGCTTTGCGTTCGGGTCGTCGTGCTCCATGTCGGGGTTCTTGGCCATCTCTTCACCGTGCTTGAGATTCTCGTCGAGCGTGGCGAGAACGATCTCATGATCCATCTCGCCGCCATTGCGCAGGACGAACTTGACCTGCTCGCCCTTCTTGATGGCGATGCGATCGGGGATGAAACGCATCTTGCCATCGGCATCGCTCATCGTGATCTGCACGATGCGCGCGGGCTTTTTCGGATTGCCCGGTTCGCCATAGGCGCGATCGTCATGGCCTTCGCCGGACCCATGTCCGGGGCTGGCGAGAGCCGGTCCGAGCAAGGCCGCACTCACCATCAGCGTGAGCAGAAAGCGTTTTGCTTGCATATTGTCTTCTCCTTTTTGTCGTGAACTTTAGTGGTTGTCGTGGCCGCCACTGGCGCGTTTTCCCGGTTTCACCACCTGAAATTCCGTAGTCTTCGCGGGGTCGAAACTCGGTTCCGGTGCCCGCACGGCGGCCTTGCTCTCGCCCTTCCACTCGAAGGCGACAGTTCCTTCCGGGTTCTTGAACCAGCCCGGATCCTTGTAGTCGCCGCTGGGCAGGCCCTCGCGGACCTTGACCACCGAGAACATGCCGCCCATCTCCACCGCGCCGAACTGGGCAAAGCCCGTCATCATCGGCAGGGTGTTGTCGGGCAGCGGCATTTCCATTTCGCCCATGTCGGCCATGCCGGCGGAGCCCATCGGCATGTAGTCCGGCGCGAGCTTGCGCATCTTCTTGGCGATCTCCTTCTTGTCGACGCCGATGAAGTTCCTGACGTTGTGGCCCATGGCGTTCATGGTGTGGTGCGACTTGTGGCAGTGGATCGCCCAGTCGCCGGGCGCATCGGCGACGAAGTCGAAGGCGCGCATCTGCCCGACGGCGCAGTCGATCGTCACCTCCGGCCACGCAGCCGCCTCCGGCACCCAGCCGCCATCGGTGCATGACACCTTGAAGTCATAGCCATGCATGTGGATCGGATGGTTGGTCATGGTGAGATTGCCGAAGCGGACACGCACCTTGTCGCCCTTGGCGGCGACGAGGTGGTCGATGCCGGGGAAAACCCGGCTGTTCCAGGTCCACAGGTTGAAGTCGGTCATCTCGGCGACCTTTGGCACATAGGAACCGGGGTCGATGTCGTAGGCCGCCATGAGAAACACGAAATCCCGATCGACACGGCGGAAGGCGGGGTCCTTCGGATGCACCACGAAAAAGCCCATCATCCCCATCGCCATCTGCACCATCTCATCGGCATGCGGATGGTACATGAAGGTACCGCTCTTCTGGAGCTGGAACTCGTAGACGAAGGTCTGGCCCGGCTTGATATGCGGCTGCGTCAGCCCGCCGACGCCGTCCATGCCATTGGGCAGAAGCTGCCCGTGCCAGTGGATGGTGGTGTGCTCCGGCAGCTTGTTGGTGACGAAGATGCGCACCTTGTCGCCCTCGACCGCCTCGAGGGTAGGACCCGGCGACTGGCCGTTATAGCCCCAGAGATGCGCGACCATGCCGGGCGCCATCTCGCGAACTACCGGTTCAGCGACGAGATGGAACTCCTTCCAGTCGCCATTCATCCGCCATGGCAGCGTCCAGCCATTGAGGGTGACGACCGGCTGGTAATCCGGGCCGCTCAATGGGACGAGGGGCGGTTGCATGGTGGGCTCTTTCATCGTGGCGGCCTCGGGAATCGAAGCCGCCTGGACGCGGCCCGAAACCGCGCCCGCGCTGATCAGCGCCGCTGCGCCTAGGAAATTGCGACGGGAAACTGTCATATTACGTACCTCATTGTTCAATGCCCGCCGCTCTCGCCGCCCGCAGCGACGACAGCGCCTTCGCCAGCTTCGCCGGCGGAGCCGCCTCCGCCGATGATCGCGGTTTCGAAATCGACGTCTGCGATGAAGAAGTCGCGCTTGGCGTTGATCGCCGCGACATTGCTGGCGATGCTTTCGCGCGCTGTGGTGAGCAACTCGAACTCATCGATCAGCATGCCGTTATATTCGAGCATGGCCTGTTCATTGACCGTCCGGCGCAGCGGCAGGATGCTGTTCTGGTATTGCCGGGCGATATCGTATGTGCCGCGATAGGTGAGATAGGCGGAACGCGCCTGCGACCGCACATTGACGGCCTTCTCCAGCAGCCGATTGACTGCCTGCATATAGGTCTCGCGCGCCTGACGGGTTTTGGTCTCGCCGAGATCGAAGATGGGGATCTGGACTTCGAGCTCGAAGCCCTTCGGTGAGGACTTTTCCCGCTCGCCATCCACGGTCTCTCGCTCGGTATTGCCGCGCCAGCCGCCATCGAGCATGGAGACGAAGCGCGTCGCCTGGGTGAGCCCGAGCGATTTGGCCATGGCGTCGAGCTCAAGCCGTGCCGCGATCAGATCGACGCGCTTGCGCACCGCTTCCGCCTCGACTTGGCTTTCCGTCTGGATGCGCGGCAAACCCGGAAGCTGTGCGGGCAGCTTGTAGTCCAGATCTGCTCCCCATAGACCCAGCATACGGGTGAGGGCCTCGCGCTCCGTGCCCGCTTTCAGGCGTGCCTGAGCCAGTTCGTTCGACACTTCCGCGTAGAAAGCTCCGGCCCGCGCCTGGTCGAGCTTTTTCGTGGCGCCGGTCTCGCCAAGCTTGCGGGTGATGTCTGCGGCAGCATCCGCCGAGACTCGCGCCTGCTCGAGGAACGAGACGGTTTGCCGGGCGGCGACCGCGTTGTAATAGGCGCGACGCGTCTCCGCTGCGGTGCGGAAGGTGGCTTCGATCGCCTTCTGCCGCGCCGCCTCGAACTGCGTCTTGGCAATGTCGCTGCGTTTCGGCAGCGTGAAGAGCGCCAGAATATCGGCAACCAGCCGGCGCTCGATCTCCAGCGAGCCGCCCGTTGCAAGCCGCTCCACCCCGATAACCGGGTTCGGCGGCAGGCTCGCTTCGATATAGGCCGCTTCGGAAATCCCGAGCGCGTTGTATTCGGCCTGCAGGCCGCGATTGTTGATGAGCGCCAGTTGGACGGCGCCGTCGGCGGTCAAGGGCTTCGCCAGCAGAGCCTTGACGCGGCTCTGAACAGCGGCGGCTTCCGCCGGTGATGTAATCTTGACCGCGTCCTTGCCGATCGCGGCGCTGACCTGGCTCGCAACCGGGCTCATGCCGCCATCCGGCGTGAAGCTGGCGCAGCCGCTGAGCGTGGCGGCAACCGCGCCGATTGCGGCGAACCGCTTCCATGGCAGCGCTGCGAATGCGTTGATTTGCGCCATCATTCGCCCCCCTTTTTGGGAGCGACCAGCTCATTGCGCTCGATCCACGGCTTGGGCTCGACGGGCCGATAATTGATGGTTCCCGCCGTCACGGACATATGCCGCATGGCGGGCACGGGTATGGCCGCGTCGGACGGATCGGCCCCGGCGCTGATGAGGGGCGGGCTTGAACATGCGGACAGGGTGACGGCGACGGCCGTCAGTAAAATGGGCTTCATTGTATCCTCGGAATCGGCCGGTTCGGTCGAGCGGCAGCGCGCGCGACGTTAAACAGCATACTTCAGCGGCGCATGGCGCAGCGGTGAAGGCCGTCGGCAGATACCCGGTGACAGCTTTGTTTCAGCGCATGATCACTCCAAAAGTCTGCGACTTTTCGGAATCATGCTCTGAACGGAGACGGAACAAATCCATCAGCAGTCGGTAGTCGTGAAAGGGGATCGGCCGACGATCAGGCGTCGAGCGATCTCGGGGGACGATCGAGGCGCGTGGAGGGCGCTTCCTCCAGCCCGGCTTCCAGCAGCGGGCGATCGACGGTACGTGCAAAGACGAGGACCGCCATATCGCATCCCAAGGCGGGAATGACGGTGTGGCACGCGGCAGCGCAGCAGGAACTCGTCAGATCGATACGCTTGTGCTTGCCGGCGCAATTGGGATCAGCCTGAACACATTCCGCCTTCTTGGCCGATTTCTGCTCGCCATGTTCGTGCTGCCCGCCGGAGAGCCCATGGGGGTGACTATCCGCGCTCAGCGCGTGATGTCCCGCGCCACCGTTCGATGCCCCGGAGGTGCCCGCAACGCTCCAGCTCGTGCTCGTTGCCGAAAAGGCAAGCGCGATCATGAGAATCAAAAAGGAGCGAAGCAGGCGCATCATGGTTGAATAGGATATCGGCGATTGTTGAAATGGCAAGAGTGAATATGTTGCACTGCCATCGGATGCCTAAGTCCGCGTTTTTGGCCGGTCCGTCCATGGCGCTAATTATTGGAGTATGTAAGCAACCTTATTCGCTTTTTGCCCAACGTCGTATCATGAAATACGGTCCGCCGATGAAGGCGGCGAGCAGGCCGGCCGGCACCTGCCATGGAAAGATCACGGTTCGTCCCAGCCAGTCGGCGGCCAGCAGGATGAAACCGCCTGTTAGCGCCGAGGCGAGAAGCTGGGGCAGGGCGCGCTGGAAGCCGAGTGTGCGAGCAAGGTGCGGCGCCATTAGACCGACGAAGCTCAATGGGCCGATGAGCAGGGTGGCGACGCCGGTCGGGATGGCGATCAGCAGCATGAGGATCAGGCGCGTGCGTTTCAGCGTGACGCCCAAGGCGCGTGTGCTGGTTTCACCGAGCGGCAGGATGTCCAGCCAGCGGGCGGTCAGGGGGAGTACTCCGAGAAGGAGGAGCGCTGTTGTCACGGCAGTGATGGCGTCGGGCCATGTGGCGCGGTAGGTCGAGCCGGCCATCCATGCCAGCAGATATTCGACCCGCTGATCGCCGGACGCGATGAACAGCGCCGAAAAGGTCGAGGCGATGGTCGTCAGCGAAACGCCGGCAAGCAGCAATTGGTCGCTGGAGAAATGGTTGCGGCGACCGACTGCCAGCAATGTGACAAGCGCGGCGAATGAGCCGGCGAGAGCGGCTGCGAGCATTGCGATATGATCGATGCCCCCGGTGAACAGCATGAGCGCGAGCACGCCGATGGTGGCGCCTCCCGATATGCCGAGGACCTCAGGCGCGGCCATCGGGTTGCCGGTCATGCGCTGCATCAGCGTGCCGGCGAGCGCCAGCATGATGCCGCAGCCCAACGCGGTGAAGACGCGCGGAGCCCGCAGTTCCAAAAGCTCAGCCGAAAAGATCCAATGCCAGCCGCCGATGCCCCGGCCGAATGCCAGGGCAATGAGGAGCGTACCAACGAGTACGGCAATACCGATGCAGATATGTTTCCATGTGCCGCGCCGCACGGATGCATCAGCGGATTGAGCCGGACTGGGAATCGTGCGCAGCCTCGCCAGCAGAAACAGAAGCAGCGGCGCGCCGAGCAGGGCCGTTGCCGTACCGGTGGGTACTTCCGAGGGGAAAGGGGCGATCTGCACGAGGCGGTCGGTCAGCCACAGTAGCGAGGCTCCAGTCAGCGGCGCCCATATCAGCCGCTTACGCAGGGATCGCGCGCCCAGGAGATGCACGAGGGCGGGCGCGGCAAGCGCGACGAAGCTGATGACGCCGACATAGGCGACGACGACGCTGCTCAAGACGATGGCCACACCCAAGCCCGCCATGCGGATCAAGGCGGGACGAGAGCCCAGGCTCTGCACGCTTTCGCTGCCAAGTTCGAGCAGGATGAGCGGGCGCAGCATCGCGGAAGCTGCAACGAGGCTCACGGCGAGCCAGGGGATCAGGGATATGACGTCGGCATCGCCGTTCTGGATGAGCGATCCGCTTTGCCAGATGAACAGTTCCTCGGAATATTCATGGTTGAGCGCCATCAGCAAGGCGCCGGCGGAGCTGCAGGTCAGGCTGACGATCAAGCCTGACATGATGACGGCGACCGGCGAGAAAGCACGGCCCCGTGCCGTCATGAAGACGATGGCCGTCGTTACCGCTCCGCCCAGAAGCGCGACCCAGACCCTGCCGCCGTCGAGCATTGAGGGCGCATAAAGCGTGGCAACCGTTATGGCGAGGCTTGCCCCGGCATTGGTGCCGATGGTGGTCGGTTCCGCCAGCGGGTTACGCAGGATCTGTTGAAGGAGCACCCCGGTCAATCCCAGAGCCGCGCCCACGAGCGGCGCGATGAAAAGGCGTGGTAGCGCGGCGTATCGGAAAAGCAGTTGCTGCGGATTGTTGAGATCGGTTGAAGCAACAGCGTTCCACCAGAGGCCCAGCGGCAGGAGTTGCAAAAGGCCTGATATCGTCAGGGCCGCCGCGAGCAAAGCGGGGAGGGCGACCAGAACGGTCAGCTTTCTCTGTTTGCCTGCCAGCGGTATCGAAGGGGATGCCATGCTCATATATTCGCCAGAAGTGCCGCGAAGCGTTGCGCGGCGAGGAGGGCGCCGAAGGGCCAGACCGGCGCAATCCTGATGACCTTGCCGTTCCTGACGCAGGGAAGGTTGTTCCAGAGCGAGCTGTTGTCGATGCGGATCTGGACATGTCGCGGGATGGGATCGAGCGAAATCAGGGTGGCATCGCCGATCGAGACCAGTTCCTCGATGCCGGCCTGCGCAAAGCCCCAATCCGTGGTTGGCCGAACCCACGCATTGGCGAGCCCCAGCCTGTCCATCACATCCTGAAACAGGCTCCCCGCACCGTAGACGCGAACATGGCGGTCATCGAACATGCTGACCACGCAAAGCGGACGCGCCGCGCGGGGGGCAAGCTTCGTCCGCGCTTGGGCAATGGAATTTTCCACATTCGTAATCAATTGGTCCGCTTGTCGCTCACGGTCCAGCACGGTCCCCAGCCGCCGGGTTTCCGCGACGGCCTGTGCGTAGGGCGAAGACGTGCCGTCATAAAAGGGGATATTGAACACCGGCGCGAAGCGGATGAAGTCATTCGCGTCCAGCCCATAGCCATAGGCGCCGACGATGAGATCCGGTTGAAGCTCCGCCAGCAATTCGAGATTGGGCTCGCTGCGTGATCCGAGATCCATGACGGATGCCGGCAATTGCGGTTCGACCACCCAGTCGCGATAGCCTCTTATGTCACCAACGGCGATGGGTGTTATTCCGAGCGATATCACCATCTCCGCCGACGTCCATTCGAGGCACACGACACGGCGCGGACGCGTTTCTGCAATGGCGGGACTGCCGCCGAACGATGCCAGCGCCAACCCGCCAAGAAATGCCCGCCTTGTGATGACTGGAGATACCCCCCTCTGCCCTGCCGGGCATCTCCCCCTCAAGGGGGGAGATTGGCTGGCATGGCTCACCGCACCCATCCAGCAATGTTGGCGATTGGCACCAACCGTCGGTGAAGGCGTAATCTCCCCCCTTGAGGGGGAGATGGCTGGCAAGCCAGAGGGGGGTGCCTCGAACGCAGTCACGAACCTACCAGCTAACTTTCAACGTGCCGGTCACCCGGCGCCCCTCGCCATAGAAGCAGCCGAAACTTTCGGCGAAGCAGGAGGCGACGTAGGTCTTGTCGAAGAGATTGCTGGCGCCGAGCTGCAATTGGACGTTCTTCCAATCGTAGCTGACAGAAGCATCGACCAGGGTCACGGCAGGCACCTTGAACGTATTCGCGTCGTCGCCATAAGTGGATCCGACATAGCGCACGCCCGCGCCAAGCCCGAGACCTTCGAGAGCGCCGCTCTGGACCTTATAGTTCGCCCAGAGCGATGCGCTGTGGGTGGGTACGCCGAATGGCGTGTTACCCTGATTGCTCGATCCGTCCTCGTTGACGGTGGTCGCCTTCGAAATCTCGGTATCGAGATAGGTATAGGCGAGCCGCAGATCGACGCCTGAAGCAACGCTGGCGACGCCCTCCAACTCGATGCCCCTAGAGGTGATCTCACCGGTCTGGAAGACCTCGTCGCCGGCGGAGCGCATGACGTTCTGGCGGGTCAGTTCGAACGCGGAAAGCGTGATGAAGGAATTCCAGCCGACAGGCTGATATTTTACGCCCACCTCATATTGCCGGCCTGTTTCCGGCTCGAACGGGTTTCCGGCGCTATCGAACCCGGCCTCCGGCAGGAAGGACTCCGAGTAGCTGATATAGGGGGCAAGTCCATTGTCGGCGAGATAGACCAGTCCGGCGCGGCCGGTGAAGGCCTTGTCCTTCTGTTCTATATGCTGGTCGGCAATCGGATCGCTTACCTCGGAATTCACCCAGTCCTGACGTCCGCCAAGCGTCAGGTGCCATTTGTCGAGCGTGATCTGGTTCTGCGCGTAGAGGCCGATCTGCTCCTGAATGGTGGTGGTGTTCTGATAGGGCGTCAACTCACCGATCGGGCTGCCATAGACCGGATTCCAGATATCGAGCGGCTCAGCTGTCCCCTCGGCGGCGAAATCGCGGTATTTGTAACGGGAATAATCCAGCCCCATCAGGAATTTGTGTTCCAGAGCGCCGGTCTCGAAATCGGCGAGCGCTTGCGTATCGATGGTCACGCCATGCAAGCGGCTGCCGCCGGCATCGGCATAACGGTCATAGGTGCGGCCATCTTCCTGCAGTCCGCCACCGAAAACACCTTCCTCATCATGCTTCATCCAGACATAGCGGGCGTTCTGCTTGATCTGCCACGTCTCATTGAAACGATGCTCGAACTCGTAGCCGATGGAGGCCTGCGTGTTGTTGTAGGTATCGAACCCCGGCTCGCCGACGAAACGGCTCGAAGGCAGCTTGCCGAAGCCGTGCGGGCTTGGCCTTATCGTGCCGTCGGCGGGCAGATATTGCATCGCCCAGCCCGACCGGTCGCGCTGGTAGTTGGAGAGGACCGTCAGCTTGGTGTCCTCATCGGGCTTCCAGGTCACCGATGGGGCGATGAAGACGCGATCTTCATTGACGTAATCGATCTGGGTATCGCCCTTTCGGACAAGCCCGACCAAGCGGTAATACAGGTCGCTTTCCGGCGACGCCTGCCCGCTGAAATCGAACCGTCCTTCCTTGCGGTTAAAGTTGCCGACGCTGAACGAAACATCGTTGATCCGCTCCTCGGTCGGCCGCTTGCTCACATAGTTGATGATGCCGCCCGGACCGGTCTGTCCATAGAGCACGGAAGCGGGGCCGCGCAGGATCTCGTAGCGCTCCGCGCCGAAGGGATCGAGCCCGGTGAAGAACACATACTGGCTTTCCTTCAGTTTCAGGCCGTCGCGGTAGAAGACGCCATGCGCGCTGGAAAGACCGCGCAACTGCACGCCCATGCCGCGATTGTCCGTGCCGTAGACATTGCCGTTCACGCCGGGGGTATAGCGCAGCACGCTGTTGAGGCTGTCCATGTTCATCGTGTCCATCTGGTCGCGCGTGACGACGGAGACGGACTGCGGCGTTTCGATCAAGGGGGTATCGGTCTTCATGCCGGTGGAGCCCTGCTTGGCGACATAACCCTTGACCGGTCCCCAGGCGCTCTCGATGCGGGAATCGATGGTAATGGGGTTGAGAACGATCGCCCCCTCGGCTGCCGCACCGGTATCCCCCGTGGTCGCGCCGGTCGTCTCGATGAGCGTCACCGTTTTGGCATTGGTGAAGCGGTAGCTGAGGCCTGTACCGCTAAGAAGTTTGCCCAAGGCTTGCTCGCGCGTGAGACTTCCCGAAACGCCGCGCGAATTGCGGCCTCGGGCGAGATCGGCGGGGTAAAGCACCTGCAGATTGCTGCGCTCGCCGAACTGGGCAATCGCATTGCCGAGCGATGTAGCGGGAATGGCGTAGCTGACCCGGTTGGTGGTCGCCTGCTGCGCCGTTTGGGCGTTTGCCATGGCGGGATAGATTGCCGCCGTTGCCAGAAGCGCCACATTCAAACGCGCCAGCGTTGCGCCGATCGCGCCAGTCAAACCTCTTCCAGTCCCCTGCATGCCGTCCCTCTTAAACTCTTGAACACGTTCCCCGTGGCGCAACAAAATGCGCCTGTCGATGGCATGACGAGTCCGGGCGGGGAGTCCCTCACCTAAATATGAAAATAAAAGTCATGATAAGTCGAGAGGGCGCTGTTTTGATGGAATAGCTTCACGTTCTCACCCCCCTCTGCCCTGCCGGGCATCTCCCCGTCAGGTGGGGAGATTGGCTTAACTTCGACGTTTGCGATTGGTGCGAGAGCGGTCATGAAGGCGTAATCTCCCGCCCTTGAGGGGGAGATGCCCGGCAGGGCAGAGGGGGGTACTTAGCGCCCGCGTTTCTAGTGGCTCACGCCGGGCGAAGCAGCACCAGATAGGGCGTCAATGTGGTGCTTCTGACCGGCAGCGTTCCGGTGATGGCGTCGAGCACGCCGTCGGGATTGCGGATGTCGAAAATGCCGCTGACGCGCAAGTTCAGCAGGCTTTTGTCGAGGATGCGGATCGTGCCGCGGCGATACCGGTTCACGTCGGCGATCACGCGGCGCAGGGGCTGGTCGTCGAAAATCAGCTTGCCGCGCCGCCATGCGGTTTCCGCCGATGTTGCTCTCCTGATATCGCCAAGGCGGCCATTCTGGTAGGAAACGCTTTCGCCGGCTTGGAGCCGCGCATCCATCGCTCCGGGCGATGGCGCCACCGAAACGGCGCTTTCTTCAACGGCGACGATGACGTCGTCATCGGTGAGATGCACGACGAATTCCGTGCCGAGGGCAGCGGTGCTTCCACCCGAGGCTTCGACGATGAAGGGGCGGTGCGCATCCTTTGCCACCTTGAAGAAGGCGCGTCCCCGCTGCAACCGAAGCCGCCGGGCCGACGCCGTATAATTGACAGAGATGGCGCTGTCGGCATCCAGATCGACCACGCTGCCATCGGCCAGCGTCAGCGATTTCAGCTCGGATGTGCCGGTATAGTGGTCGCTGGCGATAAAGTCCGGCATGCCGTTAAGCGCCATGACACCCCCCGCCAGCGCAAGCGCACCCCCACCCAGGAACATCCGCCGCGAGGTGAGGGGGGTGTGCGTGACTCGCCGGGGGTCGGCGATGCCGTCCAAAGTGGACCAGACGCCGGCGAGCTTCTCATATTCTTGGACATGCGCGGCATCGAGGCCACGCCAGCGCTCGAATTCCCGGTGCTCCTGCGCCGTGGCGTCACCGGAATTGATCCGCACGAACCATGCAAGCGCCGCGTCACGGACAATAGTGTTGGTGCTTCTGGCCATCGGAAACCGGGTTTGAAATGGAGCGGAGCCGAAATTTTCGGTCGCTTTTGAGAATAAGACGGCTGCGGAGGCGCTTTCCCTCACGCCGTCGCTAAAATTAATCGAGAAGATCCGCCATGCGGTCACGGCAATGGGAAAGCGCCTTCATGATGTGTTTTTCCACCATGCTGCGCGAAATGCCGAGTTCGCCGGCGATTTCCATATGACTCAAGCCGTCGAACTTGTGCATCAGAAACACCTCGCGGCACCGGTCGGGCAGTTCGGCAACGGCTTTTTCCAGAATCTCCAGCCGCTGGCGATAATCGATGACGCTATCGGCAGGCGGCTCGTCCAGCGCCTGATCGGGAGCCAGCGCGGAGGTGAAGTAGCGGGCGCGGGAGGCCTCGCTGCGAAGATGATCGACGGCGATATTGTTGGCGACACGGAAGATATACGCGCGCGGGCTGTGAACCGGCGTTTCGGCTGGCAGGTGCTGCAATCGCAGATACGTATCCTGCACAACGTCCCGCGCCGAGGCGGCGCTGCCGAGCTTTCTGGTCAGATGCCTGACCAGATCGGCATAATGCAGGGTCAGCATATGCAGCAGCGGAGACTTTTCGTCCGTAACCATCCTGGCACCAGTTTGCGCTTCAATTGTCCGTGAGGCAAAGCAGCTTTAGGCATCTTTAATGAATGAGTAAAGCTGTACGCGCGTGAGGCCGGCTGCCTGCGAAAAGCCATTCAAGCGGTCATCCGATGCCTAAAGCACAAACGCTGATATCAGCGCCAAGGCGACTAATAAGCTGGACGCGCTTAGAAGGGATGATGATATCCCGAACTGGTCAGCTAAAACGCCGACTATCAAGCTACCGAGTCCCATACCGACATACATTGCCAAGATGTTAAGAGAGATGGCTCTTGCTCGGACTTGGGAAGAAAAGATCGACTGCGTCTTACCATTCAGAATAGCCACCATCGCGCCCCATCCGATACCGAACAGCCCACATGCTCCCAACGCCTGCAAAAATCCGGTTCCTTTCGTCAACCCCGCCAGACCGAGAGCGCACGCGATACAAAGAAAAAATGCGACCCAGCCGTCCGACATCCGCATCCTAAGCCGCTTCAGAAATCCCGTCGCTACGACCGCACCTAGCCCAGTAGATCCCATGCACCAACCCAACAAGTTTGCGGATTCGCCCGGCATTGTTGTGTTCGCATAGACTGGCAGAAGAGCCCAAAAAGCGCTTCCGCTGAGGAATAATAAGAATGTGACCGAGAGTGTGGGGATAAACGCCTGCTGCTTGAGTATACCGCCAAAACTCATTGGCGGTTGCTTTCGGTCATCGAACCCAACAAGGCGACTTTCAGAGGCGGGCCAAAACCAATACATAATTCCCAATGCAGCTCTCGATAACATCCCGTAGGCAAATACGGCTATTGGACCCGCGATCGTCAGGATTGCCGCACCCGCAGGGGGACCAAAAGACCTGGCCAAATTGGAGCCGAGTGTGTTCAATGCTGCAGCCTCCATGATTTTTGGGGGCTCGACGATATCCGCAGACATTGCTTGCGAGGCAGGAAAATTTGCCCCCATGCCAACTGCCATCAGGGCCGCGAACACGAGTAGAATTGCGGGAGTGACCGCTCCAATTGCGTAAGTTATGACCATGGCGGCGCCGACCGCTGTCATCCAGGCGTTGACCCAAAAGAGGAATCGGCGTCTTTCCCAGCGATCGGCAAGGATGCCGGCGGGAAGCGCCGCGAAAGCGACGGGGAGCGACGCTGCCGCTTGGACAGAAGCTACCATGAACGTCGACGCCGACATCTGGGTCATGGACCAGCCAATCGCAACTGTGTTCATCCAGACTGAGAAATATGCAAACTCGTTGAAGACCCAGTACGTGCGAAATGGCCGCTCAAGCAAAAGCGTCATTTGTGGCTGCCGCATGTTGCCAAGAGGTCGTGGCCCTTACCCATTCACGGAGTTCCTCATATTTTTCCTGCAGCCCCTCATAGGATTCCGCGGTAAATATAATGCTCTGCATTTCCGCGTTGCAACGCGTGTCGAGAAAAGCATGTCAGCCAATGAAGGCAGACGGTTCGTGGGCAGCAGAATATGCTTGAGCACAGCCTTCAATCGTGCGCTACGGAATGCCATAAGGATGGCCTTCCCTAGAGAGCGATTCCATGGTGCAGATACATACCCGTTTCGATCCAGAATTTGACGGCGAGGCGGCGAAAGAGCCGCTTGCCGTCCTGAAGCGCGTCTACGGTTACCCCGCCTTCCGTGGCAAGCAGGCCGATGTCGTCGAACGGGTCGTGTCGGGTGGCGACGCGGTCGTCCTGTTTCCGACCGGTGCAGGAAAATCCCTTTGCTACCAGATTCCGGCGCTCTGTCGTGATGGCGTCGGGATTGTGGTTTCACCTTTGATCGCGCTGATGCGGGATCAGGTGGAAGCGCTCAAGCAACTTGGCGTGCGCGCCGCCGCGCTGAACTCCTCGCTGACGCGCGAGGAATTCGTCGAGGTGCGCCGGGCGGTTGCCGATGGCGAACTCGATCTTCTCTATGTGACACCCGAACGCATTGTGACATCCGCCTTCAAGGACATGGTCCGCAATGCGCGGATCGCCTTGTTCGCCATAGACGAGGCGCATTGCGTTTCCCAATGGGGGCATGATTTCCGCCCGGAATATCGCGAACTCGGCCACCTCGCCGAGGAATATCCCGGCGTGCCGCGGATGGCGCTGACGGCGACAGCCGATCCGCATACCCGCGAAGATATCATCGACAAGCTCCACCTGCATTCGGCGGAAGTTTTTACCACCTCGTTCGACCGTCCGAATATCGCCTATGAAATCGTCGAGCGCGACCAGCCCCGGCAGCAACTCCTGCGTTTCCTCTCGCGCCACAAGGGTTCGAGCGGCATCGTCTATTGCCTGTCGCGCGCCAAGGTGGAGGACACGGCGGAATGGCTGAACGGGCAGGGGATATACGCGCTTGCCTATCATGCGGGCATGGACCGCGCCGTTCGCGATACCAATCAGGATGCCTTCCTGAAGGAGGAGGGCCTTTGCCTCGTCGCCACCGTGGCCTTCGGCATGGGCATCGACAAGCCGAATGTGCGCTATGTTGCGCATCTCGACCTGCCCGGCTCCGTCGAAGCCTATTATCAGGAAACGGGCCGCGCCGGGCGGGACGGGCTACCATCGGATGTCTGGATGGCCTATGGCATGGCCGATGTCATCCAGCGCGGACGGATGATCGACGAAGGAAATTCAGGCGACGATATCAAGCGCGTCGAACGCGCCAAGCTCAATGCGCTGCTCGGTATCTGCGAAACGCCGGGTTGCCGCAGGCAGGCGATTCTCGCGCATTTCGGCGAGGCGCATGGGGGTCAATGCGGCAATTGCGATACCTGCCTCAAGCCGGTGGAGACCTGGGACGGAACGGATGCCGCCATCAAGGCGCTGGCGGCGATCTACCGGACCGGCGAGCGCTTCGGCACCGGCCACCTCATCGACGTGCTGCTCGGCAATGAGAACGAGAAGACCACCCGCTTCGGCCATACTACCATGCCGGTTTTCGGGGCCGGTAAGGATATTGCGTCCAAGACCTGGCAGTCGGTCTACCGCCAGCTCCTGGCTGCCGGCCTTGTCAGCGTCGATCATGGCGCCTTCGGTGCGCTGAAACTGGAGCCGGGGGCCCGCGCCGTCTTCAAGCGCGAGCGCGAGGTTCGCTTCCGCAAGGACCGGCCCACGGGGAGGAAGGCAGCGAAGGGCGGGTCACTGCGTTCAGAAAACGCCAAAGCCGCGCTGGAAGGCGCTGATATGGAGCTTTTCATGGCGCTTCGCGCGGCCAGAATGCTTATCGCCAAGGAGCTCTCGGTTCCGCCCTATGTCGTCTTTCCAGACACGACGCTGGTTGCCTTCGCCACCGAGCGACCGACGACCCGCGATGCGCTCCTTGGCATCTCAGGTGTCGGTCAGTCGAAATTGGAGCGCTATGGCGATGCCTTCCTGAAGGTGATACGCGCGCACCGGAATTAGGGCATTTCACTTTTGGATGGAACGATACTTTTTTGCCGGGTGCGGCAACTTCACCGTTGAGGCATGGATTCCTGTGACAAGCACAGGAATTGTCTGTTTGTTTCATGCTTAATTGGCGCTGAGGCTGGATGCGATTCCCGGGATGGCCACCCCGGGAAT
>NZ_QJTF01000025.1 GCF_003217235.1 Paramesorhizobium leguminum
CAGTCCCATCTGCTCATCTCCCGGCCGATCAAACGCGCGGGGAGTGTGACATCCTTACTTTGCAGAAACAGGACACTTCAACTTTGCGGCTACATCTGTGGATCGCATAAGATAGATTATGGAACTGCAGTGGTTTCATAGCAACGCCCGGTCATCAAAGGTAACCTGGCTTTTCGCGTATTATGCGGTTTTGCGAAACCTATACTTTTCCCGATTTCCATCACCACTTCACCTTAAGTCCCACATTCCCGGTCAGCTTGTAGCTGTCGGCGAAGTGTTCGAGGCTGGTGTCGACTGAGACCTCGCCGTAGAGGGCGTATTTGCCGTCGGCCCAGCTATAGGTGCCGCCGCCGCCGATGCCGCCCCAGGTGCGGTCATTCTGGGTGGCGAAGTCGATTTCCGTCACTTCGATCTTGCTCGCCTTGCGGAACTCGTAAGAGAGGTTGGCGCTGGCATAGAGGTTGGTCTGGGTTAGGTGGCCCCGGCTGTCACGCCAGGCCTGCCCGTAATCGGCGGCGATGCCGAGCCGGCCCTTCAGGCTGTCGGTCTCGTTGTGGGTCACCTGAGCGCCGAAGGGATCGGTGAAACCATCGAACTTGACCGACGACCAGGTGAGCTGAGCTTGTGGCGTCAGCGTTATGTCGGAAGCCCAGCCGGTGTCGATGAGCCCATCGAGGGCGACGCGCTTGCCTGCTTCCAGGCTCAGCGCATAGCCGAAGCCTTCATTGCCGTCGATAAGCCGGCGACGCATCGTATCGGAGTTCAGGTCGTTGCTGTACCAAGTGGTCTTCGCCACGGCATCGACATAGACGCCGTTGTCGCCATACCAGGTGAGCGTGCCGCCGAGGCCATAGCCGGAGGCCTCGACATCGCCGGAACCAAGCACCGAGCCCATATTGGCCTTGGCATAGCCGTAATGCATCGTGACCCCGCCGACCACGCTGCCCATTTCATTCTCGTAAAGCTTGCCGTCGAGTCCGGCCTCTGCCTTATAGGTATTGATGTTGTAGTGTGTGTCGCTGGTGGAATAGTTGGGCTTGAAGCGGCCATGCGCGCTTTCGATGCGGCCCCAGATATTGGCGGCCGTGTTGATTTCCGCGCCCGCCTCATCAGGTGAAGCCGGCGTGCCCGGCCCGTCGCCCTCGTTGAGCCTCGGATTGGCCTCGCCGCTCCAGATGCGGTTGCTGAGGCGGTGGCGCATTGTGCCGGTATCGTTCAACTCTTGCAGCACCTGGGCATAGGCCTCGTAGACCGGTATGCCGGCCTGGTATTGCGAACGCAGGTACCAGTCACCGTCAGTTGGCGTGGAAACTCCACCCTGATAGAGCTGGTAGGCATAGGCGCCGGCGGCTACCGTCGTCTGCTTCCCGGTTTGATACGCTTTACCGCCGGCGAGTGTGAACTTGCCGTTTGAGTCGCCGTCGACCTCAATGAGCTTGATGCCCTCTTTGGTCTGTGCGCCCTTGCCACCAACATTGGTCACCATGACAACGCCTGTACCCGATGTGGCGCCCTTCACATGGAGGAGATCGGTCGGTGAGGTGTCATCGCCCAGCACGGTGTTGAAATGGATCACGCCGCCCTGCCCGGTGTAATCGCCATTGACGGTAAGCGTGGTGCCTGCCCCGGTTTTGCCCAGAAGCACCGTGCCGGCATTGGCGAGGCTCCCCATCGTCTGGTTGAAGCCGTTCAGGTCGAGGTTGTTATCGGCACCGATACTGAAAGCGGAGTTGGGGCTGAATACATTGGCCGCGCCCGCGACGAGTGTGCCGCCGGTCACCGTCGTTGCGCCGCTATAGGTGTTGGGGCCGGTGAGGACCAGCGTGCCGGCGCCCAGCTTGGTGAGCGGACCCCTGCCGGTGAGTGCCTGCGACGCAGATAGTGTGAATGTGTTGTCCTTGTCCTCGATATCGAAGCTGCCGCCCGATGGACCCCAGTTGATGGCGCGCGCGGTTTGTTTGAATTGGGTTCCGGTCACCTGCAATGTGCCGCCCTCGAAGTCGAGCGCGCTCTGTGCCGAGCCGAGGTTCTTGTCATCGCCGACCGAGAGCGTGCCGCAGTTGCCGGGAGTTCCACAGCTCAGGATGACATTGCCGGTCAGGGTCGTGCTATTATCGCCCGAGAAGATCTGTCTGCCGCCGGAAATCGTCACAGTCCCGCTGCCTTTGATCTGGCCCGCGTAATCCAAGCCTGTCGCAGCGGTAATCTCCAGGTTTTTGGTGCCGATATCGACGGTTCCAAGGGGCTTTCCGTTGCCTCTTTCATCGCCGGCCAGGCTCTTGATCTTTGACGTGGCGGGGCCGTTTGTCATATCGAGCGTCGGGTGCGCGAGATTGGGCGCGCCAGAGACGCCGACCTTCACGCTGGCGGCGGCGCTCAGGTCCGCGGTCGCATCGAATACCAGCGCGCCATCCACGATGATCCAGGGCGCGGCGCTGCCGACCGCGTTCTTGACATTCCAGTCCATGGGGCCGGTTTTCTTATACACGCTGAACCCGGAATACTGGGTCATCACGCTCGGATCGAGCTTGTCGACGATCGTGGAAAGGTCGAAACGATAGTTGCTGTCGATATAGGTGTTTGTCGCCTCGGTACCAAGCTCCATCACATTGCCGGTTCCAACGGCAATGACATGCCCGCGGGTATCAAAAAATTGGTAACCAGGATAACTCTGGCGTATCTCAAAAATATTATTGTTACCGTTTATTTCCGCTGCATGACCATAATTCGCACCGGCCATCCCACCCCACATGGCCCCCGCCTGGATGATACTATTGCCGTCGCCATCGATACGAAGGCCGACCCCCGCCCCCGCGATATCGGTCGCCGTGGCGGCGTTGCCGCCCTGAATATAAGAGGCTGATGGGACGTTAACCGCACCTCGAGAGGTATTATTGATGAAATTATTGTCCCCCCTCACCCATAGGCCATAGCCGCCGGTGCCGTTCAATTGTCCGGCTGAGCCTGCTCCGCCGTTCCCTCCTATTAATTGTGATGTCGGAGTTCTTATATCGACGGTGGGCCTGTATATAATATTGCTGCCATCAATCATCATGGCGACGCCGCCGTTGCCGCCGTTACCGGCCAATCCCTGCCCGCCGGCGCCTCCATATGCATAGCTACTTGTGACGGTTCCATTTCCCGCATAATATATACCGACGCCGCCACCCCCTCCTCCGGCGCCGTTACCACCCCTGCCGCCGTTGGTTTCTGCTCTACCAGTAACGGCGATAAGATCGCCGGTAGCATTTACCCCTGCGCCTCCTCCTCCGCCGCCGCCGGCAGTCGCGTTTCCACCATTGCCGCCACCAGTATCGGGGTCAGTCTTGGTCGTGGTGGAATCGCCCAAACCCCCGCCGCCGCCGCCACCGGCGCCGGTGGCATCTCCGCCATGGCCGCCGCTGCCGGTGCCGACGGTGCCGCCTGCCCCGCCGCCAGGCGGCGCGCCGGCGCCGCCCGTCCCGGAACTTCCCGTTCCCCCCGCCACACCGCCGGCGTTGCCGCCAGTGCCGCCGCCCGTGGCGAGCCCACCGCCGCCATTGCCGCCGTCATTGCCTGATGTTGCGGAGTGGCCGCCCAGTCCGCCACCAAACTGAGTGTATAATTGCTGCGGATTGGATATGACCTGAGCAAACGCGGTATGGGGCTGCAATGCCATCAGGCTTACGGTGATGGCCAATGTTGCGAGCGTCGCGGGCGCTCCAATTCTGTGAATGACGGTATTACCAAACGTTGCTTTGGCGGTCATTTTTGGCTTCCGGTTATATAAGTATATTTTGACAAAAAATTAGAATCACGCCTGTCGATAAGACGATGATATTTCAAATAAACTATTAATTTAAGATAATGGTAAACGAAATTCTAATAGTAAAATAGAAAAATACTTCTTTTGTTGCGGAATTGCTGCGGGTATATACCGGATTCTCTTTTGAAGCAGAGCCCCCTCTCACCGTCATTCTCGGGCTTGTCCCGAGAATCTACCGTGGCCCAATCTGTCAGGACGGTAATCGCTTATCTTTTTCTGATGGCAGATCCTCGGGACAAGCCCGAGAATGACGACAGGACTATGTGCCTTTCCCCAAAAAAATAAGGGCCGCTACGCGGCCCCGTAGTTGCAATGCCTTGAGCGCTGAGATCCGAAACACAATCCGTAAGTGCCGCTCACTTCGGCGTCAGCCAGGTCTTCACCTGCCTGGTAAAGTCGGTTGCGAGCTTTTCCGCAAGCGCTTCCTGGCTCTTGGTCATGGCTGCGTTGATGGCCATCGCGACGACAAAGCCGCCAAGATCGCCGCCTTTCACGCCTCTGTTCTCGCCGTAAATGCGCGGGTTTTGCGCGATCAATTGGCCCGTCTTGATGTCTTCCAGGCGAACCGTGCCGGTAATCGAGCTATTGCTTCCCAGCATGACGCGCCCTTGTTCGGAGGCAAGGTCGGCACGTTGCAAGGTGATGACCAGACGCGCGGGGCTGGACCCGCCCGGATAGCCTTTGAGGTCCCGCGTGGCGACCGTATGGAGTGCATTTACGACGATGGCGACCTGCTGCTCGGGCGTCTTTCCGTTGATCATCGGCAAGCCCGTTGCCACATCCGGCGTGGATTCAACCTGGACTTCGGCAACCCGTACGCCTTTCAATGCCTCGACAAGACGTGGATCGCGCGTCATGCAGCCTGTAAGAAGGATGCTGCCCATGATGACGGCGATGACAGCCTTCCAGGCGCCGCTCAATCCAGTTCCCCGTTTTAAAAACATATTCCCCAGTCCCCTCTCCTTCGCCGCTCCCTGCGAGCGACGAGCTAATTCCCCAGCGGCCAAACTCCTTTATTGAAAGGCGGGCCAAACCGCACATCCCAATAAGTTGGAGAACACTGAAAAAACAACGCGTTTACGGGAGACGTTTACCCGAACCGCCGGGCGGCATCGACGGCGAGCCCAAGTCCCACCGATCCGAACTGGTCGGATTGCGCGATACGGGCATCGGGGAAGCGTGACGTCACGGCTGTTCGCACCAGCGGAACCAGCGCGCCGCCACCGGTCATGATCACGGTGTCGATCGCCCCGCCGGCCACCCCTGCCCCAACGAGCGCATCGTCGATCGCGATGCTGATTTTCGCCGCCAGCTCGGTGCTCGCCGCCTCGAATGCATGGCGGTCGACGGGTAGCTCCATCGACAGGCCCGGTTCCACCAGGCGGATGATAGTGTCAGGCGCATCGGTCAGGGCGATCTTGGCCTTCTCCACCTGCGCCGCCAGCCTGTGGCCGGAGCGATGCTCCAGCAGATGCTCGAAGCGCGCCAGTTTTTCCGGCTCGGCTGCCTCGCGCGCCAGCGACTGGATGTCGCGCAAATTCTTCGCCGTATAGAGCTGGTTGATCCGGTGCCAGGTTGCCATGTCGTTGAAATACCAGACGGGCAGATTGCGCTTGCCGTCGAGGGTTTTCGTGCCGAGCCCCAGATGCGGCATCACCTCTGCAATGTTGAGGCAGCGATCGAAATCGGTGCCGCCGACATGGACGCCCGATGTGCTCAGAATATCGCCGCGCCGGTCCGTTGCCCGTGCCCGCTCCGGCGAGAGCCGCAGGACGGAAAAATCGGACGTGCCGCCGCCGATATCGACCACCAGCGCGAGCGCTTCCTCGTTGAGCATACGCTCGAAGTGGAGCGCCGCCGCGACCGGCTCGAACTGGAATTCGATATGGCGGAAGCCTTCCGCGCGCGCGGCGGCCGCAAGCTGGTCTTGCGCGGCGCGGTCGGCGGTCTCGTCACCATCGATGAAGAATACGGGCCGGCCAAACACCACATGTTCAGGCATGCCGCCTGAATGCTGCTCGAGACGGGCCTTCAGATGCCGGAGAAAGCGTCCGATCAGGTCCTGAAAACTCATGCGCTCGCGTCCGACCGCCGTCGTTTCCTTCATCAGGCTGGTGCCGAGGATGGACTTCAACGCCCGCATGAACCGCCCTTCCGCACCATCCATATATTCATGAACAGCGGAACGCCCGAAATGCACGCTGCCATCCTCAAGGCTGAAGAACAGCGCCGACGGGATGGTGACGTGGTCGCCTTCGACGGGGATCAGGAACGGAGCGTTGCCTCTTTCACAGAGACCGACGGTGGAATTGGTGGTGCCGAAATCGACACCACAATGAAAACGGTTCATAGACGGCTCACAGGGGCGGGAAATTATGGGAGGGGCGTCTGTAGCCTATTGCAGGCGAGTTGGAAACCCTCGGACTGAGGCCCCTCGCCCATAATGCTAGCCGCTACCATCTGCCTACCAGTGTCGCAAAAACTCACCGCAGCGCTTTTCGCGCTGCGGTGAGTTGGCGTTCCAATCGATTCAGTTGTGTATTTTAAGCGTAGTCAAATAAACGGGATTCCCCCCCTGAATCGATACATCATAGTCCATGCACCCGCCCGGCTTCTGCCAATAAATTGGGCTTAAGGTATAGGGCATTGGATTGGTGAATGTTGAGTAAATGCCCACGCTTCCTGGGGTTTGGTCACACGCAGGTAATGAATCTACTGCGTATACAGCGGGATATATAACAATGTATACATCAAATGGCCCAGTGCCAACGCTTTCATTATACCAGCTATCGGAATTTGGCCGGCCTTTACTTATGGCAATCATATACAGAAAACCATCGTCTTCTGCTTGTTTTATATTCATCTGCACTTGGTCACCAGGAAAAAAGATGCCATAATCGCGCAACAAATAAACATTACCGTTAACGTAGGGGTTCCACCAAAGGGCTGCCGACCATTTCCCCGGATGTGCCGCCTGATTGAAGGCTAATGCCGGAATCCAGGCTTCATCCGGTTGTAGTGTGGCAATATCCGAAGCTTGAAGGACCGTAAAGAAATAGAGTGTCGGTCCGTTCAGGGCTGGAACGGTGGGAACCGTCATCTGCATTTGATACGCATCATAAGGAATGGAGAACCTGGTAGTTAGATCCATCACCGTGCCCATTTGCCAGGTAGATATATCCAGCGGCGCATTTTCAGGTTTGCCTGCTGGAGGTGTTGCCTTCGATGCAACTGTGCCGTCGCCTAAATACCGCGGTTCGGCGCAAGGCGCTGGCTTCCGCACGTTCCCTGCTCCATCGCGAATATCCCCACCGGGAAGCCCTACTTCGTCCTTGCCCAGGGCAATCACACATTTCGGCGAGAAATAGCCGAAAGGCGTGAAGACATAGTCGGACGGAATCGATGCGGGACGCGTGGATGAATCGGCTTTGTTAGGTGCAGATCCGGCGCCGTAAGCGGTGCCTGCGCCTGCCAGAACGGCCATGGTGACCGCAGCAAATATGATAGTACGCAATTTATCCTCCTAAAAATGATGTGCAACAAAGATTTCGCTCGTAAATACTATTATGAGTTTTCTATTGGCGCAAAGATTCTCTTTAAAGTTGTATTTTGAGGTTTATACGAGGTTAACCCAAGTTCCTATGAACTTACGACATGAGGTGCTCTCCGCCGCGTAATCCCATTCACTTTCTATTCTCGGGACAAGCTCGAGAATGACGTCTTGGAACTGGTGCTCACGGATGGCTTTTGTTGTCGATGTGGGCGCTGGCATAAACCTTGCGGGCGACAACCGCCAGTATCACGAGCGTGACGGTGGCAAGCAGACAGCATACGGCAAAGCCAAGCGCGAAGCTGGCTCTTGCTGTTTCCAGCCATGCCGGCGTCGCGCCGCCCAAGGATTTGGCAATCTCGACCGCTCCGGCGAGTGTGAATGCGGCTGCCGCTGCCTGGGCTTCATTGAGGCCGCTCAAATCCACGCTGCTCATCTTCATGCGGTAGACCACCGTTCCGAGGCTACCCAGCAGCGCGATACCGAGCGCGCCGCCGAACTCCGCGCTGGTTTCGGATATGGCGGAGGCGGAGCCGGCGCGTTCGGGCGGGGCTGTGCCGACAATCAGGCCTGTGGTGGTGAGGATGACGGGCACGAAGCCGAGGCCGACGAGCATGCTTGCGCCGAGCACGCCAACGAGGCTTTCCGCATAGGCCGCAGCCGCCATCACCGCCGTTCCCACCGCATTGACGAGCAGGCCTATCAGAACAGTCCGGACCGGGCCAAGGCGGTTGGTGACCCGGTAAGCCTGGAACGACATGATCGTGAAGACAAGCGCCGAAGGGATCGACCACAGGGCCGCGTGCAGCGGCGAAAGACCCAGCACCAGTTGCAGGAAGAGGTTCTGGAAAAGGAAGGTGCCGAAAACGAAGAAAACACCGGCCAGATTGACCATCAGCGAGGCGGTGAAGGCCGGTATGCGGAAAAGTGCCAAATCGATGAGCGGGTGAGCGAGGCTTTTCTGGCGGCGCACGAAGAGGAAGCCGACCAACAGGCCAATGAATATCGGCAGCAGCTGGCGCGGCTCGAAACCATAGGCCGCCATATGCTTGAAGCCGTAAATAATAGGCAGAACCGTTGCCAGCGATAGCAGCACGCTCAAGAGATCGAGCTTGCCGCCCTCGTCGTTCTTGTACTCCGGCAGCAGAAAAGGCGCCGCGATCAGCAGGGCTATCATAACGGGGATGTTGATCAGGAAGACCGATCCCCAATGGAAATATTGCAGGAGCGCGCCGCCAATCAATGGCCCGACAAGACCGCCCAGGGCGAAAGCCGTGCCCCAGATACCGATTGCGCGGTTCCGCTCGGCTTCGTTCCGGAACAGATTGACCACGAGGGAAAGCGTCGAAGGTGCAATCGTCGCACCGGCAATTCCGAGCAAGGCGCGGGAAACAATCAGCTGTTGGGCCGTGCTTGAGAAAGCGGCCAATGCGGAAGCCACGCCGAAAGCAAAAGCGCCGATCAGGAGGACGCGCCTGCGGCCGATCCTGTCCCCCAGCGTACCCATGGTGACAAGAAAGCCCGCGACCATGAAGCCGTAGATGTCGTTGATCCAGAGGAGTTCCGACGCGGACGGGTCGAGGTCCGCCACAATCGCCGGCATGGCCAGAAACAGCACGGACAGATCCATGGAATAAATGAGGCAGGCTATCGAGAGAACGCAGAGCCCAACCCACTCGCGGCGTCCTGCAAGTTGTCCGTCGTCGCCCGTTGGTTCCGCGCGCATGATTCCCTCCCGATCCTGCATGGCTCGCGGACCATAGGGAATGTGAGAATCCGAGGCAACAGGCTGGATGTTATCCGTCCATCTGCTTGGTCATCTGGGTGCAATTCCTTGCGATGCCAGTGAGTTCGTCCGGATCCCAGCCCGCACGTTTCCAGCCCATCTTTTCATAATACCCGACCGCCTCCGGAGCGGCGTTGACATGCAGGCTCTTTACCCCTCGCCGCTTCGCCTCGGTCGCCACCAAGGCATCCAGCTGCCGTCCATGGCCTTTCCCCTGTTCGTCTGCCGCGATAGCAACAAGCCGGACGATGGCTATCTCACCGCGAAAATCGAGGCGGACGACACCGATGCGACGATCATCGAGGTGGAGCAGGTACGGCACATTGTCCGCTGCCCGGTCATCAGGATGATTTTCATCATAGGCAACCGACTGGCGCCCCGGACGAAACAAAACGGTACGCCTGATTTCATGCAAGCGGCGCCAGTCTTCGGCGGACATGACGGGGCGGAGTTCGTAGAAATGATTCATGCTTTCGTTTCCGAGAGCCCGTCGATCAATTCGCGGCCTGCCATGAACTGGACCGAAGAGCCGGTGAAGTCTTCCCCAACAGGCTCGCGTTGACCGCCTAAATGCGCGGCCAGGAATGCTTCGACCACTGCGAAGTACGAACGCCTGTTTTCGGCTCTCTCAACGCCATGGCCTTCGTCGGGATACAGGATATAGGTGACGGGAATGCCGCGCTCCTGCATCGCCGCGGCGATCTGGTCCGACTCGGAGACCTTTACCCTGACATCATTGGCTCCTTGCGCGATGAGCAAGGGACGCACGATCCGGTCGATATGGTTCAAGGGGGAGCGCTCCTCGAGGAAGCGCCTCCCCTCCTCAGTGGTAAAGTCGCCCATACGGACCTTCCATTCAGACTGCCAGCTTCGCCAATAGTCTGGAATCGCGTTTATGAAGGTGACGAGATTGGATATGCCGACCAGATCGACGGCGCAGGCGAATTTCTCCGGCGTGAATGTGAGACCGGCCAACGCGGCATAGCCGCCATAGCTGCCGCCCATGATCGCCACGCGGTTCGGGTCGGCGATGCCTTCGGAAATCGCCCAATCGACGGCGTCGATGAGATCGTCCTGCATCTTGCCGCCCCATTCCCGGTTGGCTGCGTTGACAAACACCTTGCCAAAGCCGGTCGAGCCGCGAAAATTGACGCTCAATACGCCATATCCGCGATTGGCCAACCATTGGTGTACGGGATTGAGGCCCCACAAATCCCTCGCCCAAGGGCCGCCGTGAACCAAAAGCACCATCGGTCCGGGCCCGGTTTTGCTTTCCGTCGGACGCGAAAGATAACAGAGGAGTTCGAGCCCATCACGCGCGCGCACGATGACGGGTTCCATCGGCACCAGGGGCACATTCTCAAGCCGCGATTGCGCCGAAAAGAGCCTTCCGGCCTGTTTGGTGGAGCGGTCATAGCAGAAATATTCGAGCGGACGGGTATCCTGCCGATGAGCGATAATGATCTTGAGGCCGTCGTCGGAAATGTCGGTGAACACAAGCTCGCCGCGAAAGAGCTGCGCGAGGATATCGAAATCCTGCTGAAATTCCGGGTCCAGAACTTTCCATTGGCTGCGATCGAAAGTGCTTGCCGCCGCGATGGGCCGCATCGTTACCGGGTCGAAAAGCATCCCGCCGATATCCGCCCGCGCGTCTTCAGCCAGGATGCGAATGGCTCCAGTCTTTATATCCTCGGCAACAGCGGCAGCTTTGTCGCGGCCACGGCTGTCCTTCCAGTAGAGGACCTCTCCGTCGTGGCTATATTCGATCGGCCATGTCGTCAGGCTGTCCTCGACCGGGATGCGGCTGACCACTCTCGACCACGCGCCGCTTTCATCGCGGCTGAGATGTTCTATCCCGCCATCAGCGGTATATCTGTCCGCCCGGCGCACTTGGAAATGCTGGTCGGTGAAGAACCCGACGAAACCGTCGTTCTTCTCCACCAAGGAGGCTTTTCCGGTCGCCACGTCGATGCGGTAGATATCGAAATAGCGCTTGTCGCGCTCGTTATGTGCAATCAGGGCCTCGCCCGGAAAATGCCGCGACGTCTGCTGAACATGAGCTTGCACGCCATCTGTCGGCGTGAGCGCCCTGGCTTCCCCTGTCTCGATATCGACGCTCCAGATGCACCAGTTCTCATCGCCGGCATTGTCGCGGATAATCAGAATGTGGCGGTTGTCATACGCCCATACGAGCGCCGGCCCGATGTTCCGCTCGCGATAATTGGTAAGCGGCCGGGCATTTTCCGGGTCATCTACAGGAGCAAGCCAGAGATTGAGAACACCATTTATCGGCGCCTGAAAGGCGATCCGCCTGCCGTCAGGACTTATACGCACCAACTGTTTTTCAGGCGGATCGAAGAAAAGTCGCCGCGGAACGAGCGTTCCCTGCGCGTATCGATTCATCGTATTCCTCCCTTGTCTTTGATAACAAGAACAACGGAGGATTGACGCTGCGTCAAATTATTTCGAATGGACGCATAAAATCAATTAGTTATATGCGATTTCTCAACGCTCACGCCAGCCGCTTCACTGCCAGCATGAGATGTCCCGGCACCGGCTTTCCCTGTTCTGCGCGCACGACGATTTTAGCGCATTCGGTGCATTCCATGCCGTTTGCCTCAAGCATCCGGTGCACATAGGCTGCAGAATGAGCGAAGCGTTGGTGGGGGCCGACCATGAAGGGGCGGTCGCCCAAAACCTCGTTAGGCAGCGTCTCGCTTGAGAATGCGAATGTTCCGCCGGGAGCCAGATGCTTGCCGACGCCCGCGAAAAAAGCGTCCAGTTCGCCCATATAGGGCAGCACGTCCGTTGCCACGATCAGGTCCCAGGCAGGGCCTTCGGTCTCTTGCAAAAACCGGACGGCCTCCCCCACGAACAAGGCGTCGTAATCGCCTTTTTCGTGAGCGATTTCGATCATGTTCTCGGAGATGTCGACGCCGGTCTTGTGGTCGGCCACGTCGTCCAGAGCATCGGCCGAAAGTCCCGTGCCGCAACCAAGATCGAGCATCCGGGCGAAGTCTGCGTCTTCATCCCGCGTCAATAACATTTCGCGCAATTGCAGCGGCACGTCATAGCCCAGCTCATCGACGAGGATGGTATCGAACATTTCCGCGTGCTGGTCGAACAGCGTCGCCACATAGGCGTCCGGCGCCTTCTGCGGCACCGCGCCGCGACCGATGCTGGCGAGCCGCACCGCTGCCCCGCCATGATCGTCCGGATCGATCTTGAGGACTTCGGCATAAGCCAGCGCTGCGCCGTCGAGATCGCCTGCCTTCTCCAGCCCCAGCGCGCGATTGTAGGCTTCCGCCAGTGCTTCTTCGTCGAATTCACTCATCACGATTGTTTCCTGCAATTCAGGCCGCCTGCCCGGCGCTCCAGCCGGATGACCAGGCCCATTGGAAATTATAGCCGCCGAGCCAGCCCGTGACATCCACGACTTCGCCGATGAAGTAAAGTCCGGGCACCGCTTTTGCCTGCATCGTCCGGGAATCGAGCGCCTGCGTATCGACGCCTCCAAGCGTCACCTCCGCGGTGCGATAGCCTTCCGATCCCGCCGGCTTTATGCGCCAGTCATTGACGGCGGCGGCGATGTTTTGCAAACGCTTGTCTGAAAAATCAGCGAGGTTCCCTTCGGCTTTTTCCTGTTCGGCAATATGCTGCGCCAGGCGTTTCGGCAGATATAGGGCCAGCGCCGTCTGCACCGCCTGACGGCCATTTTGCGTCCGCGCGGTCTTCAATCGTTCGAAGATATCGGTTCCCGGCAACATCGAGACGGCGATTTCCTGCCCCTCGCGCCAATAGGACGATATTTGCAGGATCGCAGGACCGCTGAGGCCGCGATGCGTGAACAAGACCGCTTCGGCAAACCGCTTCTTGCCGCAGCCGACCACCGCATCGACGGCTATGCCCGACAGTTCCTTCAGCTTCTCCAGCGTTCTTGCCTCGAATGTCAGCGGCACCAGCGCCGGGCGCGTTTCCACGAGTGGCAGGCCGAATTTCGCCGCGATCTCATAGCCGAGACCGGTTGCACTCATCTTGGGAATGGACTTGCCGCCAGTGGCCACCACCAGCGAGCGGCAGCGGATGGTGCCCGTCGACAGGGCAACAGAGAACTCCTCGCCCGCTCTTTCGACCTCTCCGATCTCAGTCGCAAGCTGCAAGGTGGCGCCGGCCTCGCGCATTTCCTTCACCAGCATGTCGATGATCTGGCGCGAGGAGCCGTCGCAGAACAGCTGCCCCAGCGTCTTCTCATGATAGGCAATGCCGTGGCGCTCCACTAAGCGGATGAAATCCCGTTGCGTATAGCGTCGCAAGGCCGAGATGCAGAAGCGTGGGTTGGCGGAAAGGAAGTTTTCCGGCGCGGCGTTGAGATTGGTGAAGTTGCAGCGCCCTCCTCCGGAGATGCGGATCTTCTCGCCCGGCGCCTTCGCATGGTCCACGACCAGCACGGATTTTCCGCGTTTTCCGGCCTCGATCGCGCACATCATGCCGGCCGCTCCGGCGCCCAGCACAACGACGTCGAATTCTTCAGTGCTGGCTTTCAAAATGATTTCCTAATTTAGGATAGCGATGTATCGCATTGATATTGTTATAATTTACACAGACGCCCTTGAGGCTGTTTCCCGCTTGAGCTTTCTGTCCGCATATCTGCGCGCCAGCATGGCACAGGCTATGAGCTGGATCTGGTGGAACAGCATCAAGGGCAGAACGACGCTGCCCACGACCTGGCTGGGAAAAATCGCGTTCGCCATGGGCGCGCCGCTGGCAAGGCTTTTCTTCGAGCCGCAGAACATGATGGTGATGCGATCTTCCAGCTTAAAGCCCAGCCATTTGCTGCCAAAGGCGGTGATGAGCAGCACCAGGGCCAGAAGCGCCATATCGACGCCGACCATCATGGCGAGGTCTTCCCAGGATACGCTGTGCCACAAGCCCGCGACCACCGCCTCGCTGAAGGCGAGATAGACGACCATGAGGATCGATCCCCGGTCTACCACCCCAAGCGCCTTGTTATGGCGGCGCATGAAATCGCCGATCAGCGGCTGCAGCAACTGGCCCAGCAGGAATGGCGCCAGCAATTGCAGGAGAATTCCTTCCAGCGCATGAAGCGATATGCCATGGCTGCCCTGCACGGTGAAGAGAAGACCGACCAACAGAGGCGTCAGAAACATGCCCAGCAGGTTCGATGCGGAAGCCGATACGACCGCGGCGGAGACATTCCCCCCGGCAATCGCCGTGAATGCGATGGAGGATTGCACGGTCGAGGGCAGGACGCAGAGGAACAAGATGCCGGTATAAAAGGCGGATTCTCTAAGCCCCGGCACCAGCCATCCCGCCGCCAGTCCCAAAATCGGGAAAAGCACAAAGGTTGCGGCGAGCACGACGAGATGCAGCCGCCAGTGCACCAGCCCCGCCATCACCGCCGCGCGCGACAGCCGCGCGCCATGCAGGAAGAAAAGGAGCCCGACCGCGATCTTCGTCGCGATGGCGAACCATTCGGCAAATTCCCCCCTCACCGGCAGGAAGGATGCCGTGATAATTGCCGCGATAAGCATCAGGATGAATTTGTCGGGGAGGAAACGCATGGGAGTCATTACCTGAGCATTTCGATTTGAAATGCTGGCGGGACAGTACCCCCCTCTGTCCTGCCGGACATCTCCCCCTCAAGGGGGGAGATTGGCTGACACGACGCTCGGCCCTCATCCTGCGACGTCGGCGATTGGTGCCGCAGGTCTATGAAGGCGTAATCTCCCCCCTTGAGGGGGAGATGCCCGGCAGGGCAGAGGGGGGTGAGCAACGCCTCCATCAAGCAATATCCTTATTCATACCCATTCGGGTTCTTGGCCTGCCAGTTCCACATGTCCTGGCACATCTCGCGCAGGCCTTTGGTTGCCGACCAGCCAAGAAAATCCTTCGCATGAGCAGGGTCGGAATAGCAAATGGCGACATCGCCCGCACGGCGCGGCGCGATTTCATAGGCGATCTGGCGGTTCGAGACATGCTCGAACGCCTTGATCACGTCTATCACGCTATAGCCCTGCCCTGTTCCGAGATTTACGGCGAAGCATTGCGGCTCATCGAGCTTTTCCAGCGCCTTCAGATGTCCGCGCGCCAGATCGACCACATGGATATAGTCGCGAATGCCGGTACCGTCGGGCGTCGGATAATCATTGCCCCAAACCTTGAGCTTTTCGCGCCGCCCTCCGGCGACCTGCGCAATGATCGGCATCAGATTGTTGGGAATGCCTTTCGGGTCCTCGCCGATCAAGCCGCTCTCATGCGCGCCGACAGGATTGAAATAGCGCAATATGCCGATATGCCAGGAAGGATCGCTCTGGTGAAAATCGCGCAGCATTTCCTCGATCACCAGCTTGGTGCGACCATAAGGGTTCGTCGCCGATAGCGGGTGCTTCTCTTCGAGCGGCAGCTTTTGCGGTTCGCCATAGACAGTGGCGGAGGAGCTGAAAACGAGCTTGCGCACATTGGCAGCCTGCATGGCCTGCAAAAGGCGCAGCGTGCCGACGACGTTGTAATCGTAATAATGCAGCGGCTTTTCGCTCGATTCCCCCACCGCCTTCAACCCGGCGAAATGGATGACCGCGGTGCAGCCGTGGCGGCGCAGAACGTCTTCGAGAAAAGCCTGATCGCGGATATCGCCGGTCTCGCTTGCGGGCGCTCTGCCCGTGATCTTTGCGATACGGTTCATGGCTTCCGGGTGGCTGTTGTCGAAATTGTCGACCACCACCACATCATGCCCCGCCTGCAAAAGCTCGACGCAAGTATGGGAACCGATATAGCCGGCGCCGCCGGTCACGAGGATGGTCATTTGCGTTGAGCCTCATCGATGATAATCAGCATCTATCCGATCGGATAAGCAAATTGTCCCCTGCCCGCAAGCCCCGTGGATTTCCCGCATGAAACCTTCGCGCAATATTGAACGCCTGATCGAGATCATGACCGCGCTGCGTACGCCGGTCACAGGCTGCCCGTGGGATCTGGAACAGGATTTCCGCACCATCGCGCCCTATACTCTGGAAGAGGCTTTCGAGGTGATCGACGCGATAGAGCGCGGCGATCTGGACGATCTGAGGGAAGAGCTGGGCGATCTTCTGCTGCAGGTCGTTTTTCACGCCCGCATGGCGGAGGAACAGGGCGCTTTCGATTTCGGCGATGTGGTCGATGCCATCACAACCAAGATGATCCGCCGCCATCCGCATGTCTTCGGCGACGAGGATGCCCGCGAGGCAGGCATGGCGAAAGGCGCCTGGAATCGCATCAAGGACGAGGAAAAGGCCGAGCGCGCGAAACGACGGACGGAACTGGGGCTTGAAGGCGGCGACAAGGACGGCTTCCTCGATGACGTGCCGCAGGCCCTCCCCGCCCTGATGCGCGCGCTGAAATTGCAACAGAAAGCGGCAAAAGTCGGCTTCGACTGGAGTGAGGCCGAACCGATCCTCGACAAGATCGCCGAGGAAACGGAAGAGTTGCGCGAAGCCCTGCAAAGCGGAATAAAAGCTGACATCACAGAAGAATATGGCGACCTGCTGTTCGCCCTCGTCAATCTCGGCCGGCATCTCGACATCGAGCCGGAGAGCGCGTTACGCGCGACGAACGAGAAGTTTCGTTCGCGGTTTCACTTCATCGAGAATTCGCTGAACGAACAAAAACGCTCGCTCAATGAGGCTTCGCTGGAAGAAATGGAAGCGCTTTGGCAAAAGGCGAAAAAGCTAAGAAAGTAGCCGGGCTATTTCGACCCTTGCATCCGCTCCTGCAAATTTTTCCGCGCCGTGGCGGTCATATCCGCCTCTATCCGCAATGAGCCGTCTTCCAGGTCTTCCCGGCGGATGTTGCTGGCATGCTGGTAAATCCAGTCGAGCATATGCAGTTCGCCGGGCGACAGATCGAGTGCGATATGTTCCAGATTACCGGAAATACGGCCCTCGATCACCGACAGGAGATGATCGACGCCCTCCCCCGTCACGGCTGAAATAGCGATAGGCCGCGCATCCTCGACCGCGGCCGCGCTCAGGCGCAACGCTGCCTCGCGGCCCGCTTCGTCGAGCAGGTCGATCTTGTTCCACACTTCCAATATGCGCCTGGTATCGCCGCGCTCTATGCCGAGGCTCGCAAGGATGCTCTCGACATCCTCGGACTGCGCCGCATTGTCGGGGTCGGAAATATCGCGCACATGCAGGATCAAATCCGCTTCCACCACCTCTTCCAGCGTCGCCCGGAACGCGGCCACCAGATGGGTAGGCAGGTTCGAGATGAAGCCGACCGTATCGGAAAGGATGATCGTCTGGCCATGCGGCAGGCGGATGCGCCGCAACGTCGGGTCGAGCGTGGCGAAGAGCATGTCCTCTGCCAGCACTTCCGCACCGGTCAGGCGGTTGAACAGCGTCGACTTGCCGGCATTGGTATAGCCGACGAGCGCAATGATCGGGTGCGGCACCTTCTTGCGCTTTTGGCGATGCAGCGTACGGGTGCGCACCACCGTTTCCAGCTCGCGACGGATGCGCAGGATCTTTTCCTGCAACATGCGCCGGTCGGCCTCGATCTGCGTTTCACCCGGACCGCCGAGAAACCCGCCGCCGCCGCGCTGGCGCTCAAGGTGGGTCCAGCTCCTGACGAGACGTCCCTTCTGGTAGTTCAGATGCGCCAGCTCGACCTGCAGCGCGCCTTCCTTCGTCTGAGCCCGGCGTCCGAAGATTTCCAGAATCAACCCGGTCCGGTCAATGACCTTCGCATGCCATTCCTTTTCGAGGTTGCGCTGCTGCACCGGCGTCAGTGCATGATCAACGATGACGAGCTCCGCCTCTTTTTCCTTGAGGATTTCGGCGATCGCCTCGACTTTACCGGAACCTAAAAGCGTTGCCGGGCGCGGATTGCCGACGATAACGATATCGGAATGGACGAGATCGAGGTCGATGGCCCGCGCCAGCCCTTCCGCTTCTTCCAGGCGCGCCTCGTTGCTGCGCCGAAATTGCGGGCGGTGAGCGTCGTCGCCCTGCCCGGCATCCTGAAAGCGCTCCGGCAGGACCGGAACGATGACAATGGCGCGCGTGGAGGTTTTTCCGGAAACATCAAATCCGAAATCCGCATCGCCCCCCTGTGGCGTGCGCCCTTTTGATTTACTCAATGGTTAATCCTTGTGAGGGCAATTACTGCCCTTCTTCGCCTTCGAACATCTGCACAGGCTGGCTTGGCATGATGGTCGAGATCGCATGCTTATAGACCAACTGCGAGTGACCGTCACGCCGCAAAAGCACGCAGAAATTATCGAACGAGGTGACGATTCCCGTCAGCTTGACGCCGTTGATGAGAAAGATCGTCAACGAAATCTTCTGCTTCCGAACGGAATTGAGAAAGAGATCCTGAAGATTTTGCGATCGCTCAGCCATTTTTTTTATCCTTTAATTCGATCAGCAACTGACTCATACGCGTATATGGCTTAGGCGTACGCCCGTCTTGAGAAATAAAGTTCCCAAAAAACAGGCGACGCGGCCAATCGAGCCGACAGTGGCAGAAAAGCGACAAGCCAAGTCCAACCCTCTATATTCCGGTAACAGGATGGCGTTTTTTCTGCAATCTGAAAAATGTTGATGGCGTGAAACTGTTGCGCGCATGTACTTCCTCTACATGCTTATTTTCAAACCCCGAGCGATTTGAGCTTGCGATGCAATGCGGAGCGTTCCATGCCGACAAATTCGGCCGTGCGCGAAATATTGCCCCCGAAGCGGTTGATCTGCGCGATCAGATATTCCTTTTCGAACAACTCCCGCGCCTCGCGCAACGGCAGCGCCATGATGTGCTGGTCGGATTCCGTCGGCGCGCGCGGCAGTGTATCGCCAATTTCCGCCGGCAGCAGGTCGGCCGTGATGACCGAATCCGGGTTATCACCCCGTGCGAGGATCAACAGCCGCTCCACATTATTGCGCAGTTGGCGCACATTGCCCGGCCAGCTATGCGCCTGCAGGACGGCCATGGCGTCCGGTCCGATCTTGCGCGGCTTGATACCCGCCTGCTCGGCGACCTGCTTCATGAACACTTGGACGAGGGCTGGAATGTCGTCACGCCGCGCCGCAAGCCCCGGCACCATCACCGGCACGACGGCGAGGCGGTGAAATAGATCCTCGCGAAACCGCCCCTCGGCAATCATGCCTTCGAGATTCTGGGCGGTCGATGAAATGATCCTGACATCGACCTTGACCCGCTTCGTGCCGCCGACGCGCTCGAACTGCTGGTCGACAAGCACCCTCAGGATCTTGTTCTGCGTCTCGCGGGGCATGTCGGCAACCTCGTCCAGATAGAGGATGCCGCCATGCGCCTCTTCCAGCGCGCCGACCTTGCGCTCGCCGCCATCCATCTCGGTGCCGAAAAGTTCGATCTCCATGCGTTCCGGCGTGATCGTTGCCGCATTCACCGTCACGAATGGGCCGCGCGCGCGGCCTGAAAGCGCATGGATGGTGCGCGCCACCAGCTCCTTGCCGGAACCGGAAGGCCCCATGATCATGATGCGGCTGTTGGTGGGCGCAACGCGCTCTATGGTCTGGCGCAGATGATTCATCGCGAGCGAAGTGCCGTGCAGTTCCACACTGTCGCTGCTGCGTTTGCGCAAGTCCGAGACTTCGCGCTTCAGCTTAGAGTTCTCGAGCGCCCTTTCCGCGATAAGAATGAGACGGTCCGCCTTGAACGGCTTCTCGATGAAATCATAGGCGCCGCGCCGGATAGCGGAAACGGCGGTTTCGATGTTACCGTGGCCGGAAATCATCACCACCGGAAGCTCCGGATGCCGGACCTTGATCTCATCGAGCAGCGCCAGCCCGTCGAGCCGGCTGCCCTGCATCCAGATGTCGAGAAAAATCAATCGGGGAACGCGATCGCCGATTGCCGCCAGCGCGCTATCGGCATCGTGCGCCACACGGGTCTCGTGCCCTTCGTCGCTCAAGATGCCGGCTACCAGTTCACGAATGTCCGCTTCGTCATCGACAACAAGAATATCAGACGCCATCAGTTCACCTGCCCTGTCTTCTTATGTGATTTCTTCTCGATCTCTCCCGCCACCGGGAAGACCATGCGTATCATTGCGCCCTTGCCATCATGAAAATCCGGCGGCGCGTCATGCAATTCCATATGGCCGCCGTGCTCCTCCACGATCTTCTTGACGATCGCGAGGCCAAGGCCTGTCCCCTTCTCGCGCGTCGTCATATAGGGTTCGAGCAGCCGCTGGCGGTTCTCGCCCGGTAGCCCCTTGCCATTGTCGATCACATCGACAATGAGCTGCTCGCCTTCGCGCAGCGCGCGGATGAGGATATGGCCCTCTCCCCGCTCCTCCTTTGGGACGGCGTCGATCGCCTCACTGGCGTTCTTGATAACGTTGCCGAACGCCTGGCCCAATAGCCGGCTGTCGAATTCGCCGACCAGCGGCTCGCCGTTGAAAGCTTGTTCGAAGCGGATATCGTTGCGGCTCACCTCGATCAGGAAGGCCGCCTCGCGCAGTGCCTCGCGCAAATCCATCGGCTTTATTTCAGGCTTCGGCATGCGCGCGAAGGATGAGAACTCATCGACCATGCGGCCGATATCGCCCACCTGCCGGATGATCGTCTCTGTGCATTGGTCGAACACCTCGCGATCCTCGGTGATGACCTTGCCGTAGCGCCGGCGTATCCGCTCGGCGGAAAGCTGGATCGGCGTCAGCGGGTTCTTGATCTCATGCGCGATGCGCCGCGCCACATCCGCCCAGGCCGAGGAGCGCTGCGCCTGAACGAGATCGGTTATGTCATCCACCGTCACGACATAGGAATGTTCGTCCGATGCGGCGTCTTCCACGGTGATCTGCACGTTGAACGTGCGTGAGCTGCCGGCCCGCGTCATCGTCACCTGTTCGCGGTGAACAGGACGCCCGGTCGCCCTTGCAATCTCGAACACTTGCCCGATTTCCGGCACGGCGCCCGTCAGGCTTTTGCCGATGATCTTCTTTGGATTCATGCCGAACATCTGTTCCGCGGAACGGTTGACGATGCTGACCAGCCCGTCCGTATCGATGCCTATAACGCCCGCCGTCACGCCGGAAAGAACCGCTTCGGAGAACCGTCGCCGTTCGTCGATCTGGTCCTTAGCCGCAATCAGCTCGTTGCGCTGGCTCTTCAGCTCCGCCACCATATTGTTGAACGTGCCGGATAAAGCTCCGACATCGCCATCAGAGCTTCTGACCGGTACCGATACGTCGAGATCGCCCGCCGCCACGTCGTCGGCGGCGCCGATAAGCAGGCGGATGGGACGCACCAGCCGGTCGGCGACCGCAATGCCTGTCCAGATCGCAGAGAGCAGCACCACCAGCGTCAAGCCGAAATAAAGCAGCGCGAACGCAATCTGCGTGGGAATGCGGTTGGCTTCCAGCTCCTGGTAGCGCTTCGTATTGGCTTCCATCAGCCGCATCGAGTCGATGATTTTCGGCTCGACGGCGCGGATTGTATAAAGGTACGCGTCAGGAATTTGCCGCATCTTGATAACGGCACCGACGAAATTGCTATTGCCGGGCGGGATCAGGACAGGCTTCCCGTCCCGCGCTATACGGAGTGTATCCGGCGGCGGCGGCGGCAACGCATTTTCCGTGCCCAAGTCGCTTTTAAAAATGATGTCGCCATTGTCGCGCAAAAGAAACGCGCCGAGAAGTCCGCGTCCGCGCGCCTGCAGCGACATGATCTTGATGAACCCGCTACGGTCGAGGCTATAGAGGGTGCGCTGCTCATCGAGATCCTGCAACATCGAATAGGTCGTGCCTTGCAGGTTGCGCGCTGTTTCGTTGAGATAGGCCTCGGCAATACTGCGTGAGGATTCGACAATCGTCCGGGTGTTCGTCTCGAACCAGCGATCGAGGCCCAGATTGAGCGTGACCGACGCGACGATCGCCACGATGATGGCGGGAACCGCGGCGATGAGGCAGAACAGCGCGACGATGCGCACATGCAGCCGTGCCGCTGCCTTGCCATGCCGCCGCGCATGGACGATGCGATAGACTTCCCGGCAAATCAGCAGGATCAGGAACAGAATCAGCGCCACATTGATCGTGGTGAGCGCGAGCGTGACGTTGCGGTCGGGGTTGATCGGCGTAAGACCGATGAGGATGACGAAGGAGACGGCGGCTGTCACAAGCGCGGTGACGACGGTAACGATTCCCGGAAGGGCAAGCAGCTTGCGCCCTTCGCCACCCTGCGAGGATGCGCTCAATTGTCCAAACAGACTCAACGGGTTCAATATCGCCATGCCCCCAACCTAACGTAATGCGTTGCAATCATGCAACGCATTGTGGCGGAATTGCAACGTTTTTGCCATTTTCAGGGTCTTTTCCAAGCGGAAATTATATGCGCCGGGAAAAGTTGCAGGCTTCTCGGACAAGCTGTAAGAAATTTCCGATACACTTATGCGGTTTTTGATGGGGAAAGGCAGCGTTTGCGCAGCTTGGGTTCGGTGATTCTTGGCGGCGCTCCCGGAACGCTTGCCCTGGTGAAGCGTCGTCTGAAATATGCCGCCATCCGCGTGGGCCTGGAGGCGGTCGCATCGACGGGTCTGGGACGGTTGATTCCATCCGCCGGCGGTCGTGGACTGATCTTCACGCTTCATCATGTTCGCCCGGAAACGGAGCGGCCCGAATTTGCGCCAAACGCCATTCATTCGATCACGCCGGAGTTTCTGGTGGAGGCCATTCGGGCGGTTTTGGAGCGCGGCCTAACGCCCGTCCACCTTCACCACCTGCCGGCCTTGCTGGCGAACCCTGCCGATGGGCGTAAGTTCGTCGCCTTTACGCTTGATGACGGCTATCGCAACAATGCAGAATTTGCAGCGCCCGTTTTCGGGAAATTCAACATTCCATACACGATTTTCGTCAATCCCGGATTTGTAGAGCGGACGCGTACGATGTGGTGGGAAACGGCCGCGGCGATGGCGCGCGAAGTCTCCTCGGTCGACTTTGATTTCGGCAACGGGCCGGAAATTGTCAAATCCGCAACGGTGAGCGAGAAGTTTGGGCTATACGATCGCTTGGTGGCCTTCGTCCAGTCGACCGACGAAGACGAGGCTGTGCGCAGAATCGATGATATGGCGAGAAGCCATCGCATCGATCCAATAAAATTCGTGGACGATCTCGTTATGAACGAGCAGGAACTGAGAGACCTTGCGAAGGATCCGCTTGTCCATTTTGGCGCACATACCGTCACTCATGTGAACCTGCGTCGCGTAAGCGCGGAACGTTTGCAACGCGAAATCCGGGAATCGACGGAGGCAATCGAGCGCTATGTCGGTTGCCGTCCGAAATCGTTTTCATATCCCTACGGTTGGTCCTCCGCCGCAAGCGATCGAGAGTTCCGCGCGGCGGCCGATGCAGGCTTCGCCACTGCCGTGACAACGCAGCCGGGCGTCCTCAGCCAGCGAAGCCTTGAGCAACCAACAGGATTGCCACGCGTATCGCTGAATGGAAACTTCCAGAAGAAGCGTTATGTCGAGGCGCTTATATCCGGCCTGCCCTTCCGTTTGCTGCGATAGAGGCGCTCAGGTTGAATTGCTCTAACCTTTCGCGCCCCGATAAATATTCACCCCCAATTCGCGGATTTTCTTGCGAAGCGTATTGCGGTTGAGACCCAGAAGATCGGCGGCTTTGATCTGGTTGCCGCGCGTTGCGGTGAGGCAGGCAAGAATGAGCGGATACTCTACCTCGGCCAACACGCGCTGATAGACGCCGGGCGGCGGCAGGTCAGAGCCGTAGGAGGCGAAATAGCGCTGCATGTTGATTTCGACAGCCTGTGCGATTGTCATGTTATCGGAAACGATCACTCCACCGGCCGGCTCCGGGCTGTGCAGGTCGGATTTCAGTTCCGCCTCGATCACTTCCGGCGCGATTTCTTCCTGCGGATAGAGAGCGGCCAGACGGCGCACCATATTTTCAAGTTCGCGCACGTTGCCGGGCCACGAGTAACGGCGCATCAGATCGAGCCCCGCCGTGGTGATCAGCTTTTCCGGCAGGCCGTCCTTTACCGCCTGCTTGAAGAAATGGCGGACGAGATCGGGGATATCCTCGCTGCGCTCACGCAACGGCGGCAGCCTGAGCGGCACCACATTCAAGCGGTAATAGAGGTCTTCGCGGAACAGCCCCTGATTGATGAGGATGCGCAGATCCTTGTTGGTCGCGGCCACGATGCGCACATCGGTCTTGATCGGCGTACGTCCGCCGACGGTCATATATTCGCCCTGCTGCAACACGCGCAGCAGTCGCGTCTGCGCCTCCATCGGCATGTCGCCGATCTCGTCGAGGAACAGCGTGCCGCCATCCGCCTGCTCGAAGCGTCCACTGGAGCGAGTTTGCGCACCTGTGAAGGCGCCCTTCTCATGGCCGAACAGTTCCGATTCGATCAGATCGCGCGGGATTGCCGCCATGTTGATGGCGACGAAGGGACCCTTGCGGCGGCGGCCATATTCATGCAGCGCGCGAGCCACGAGTTCCTTGCCCGTGCCGGATTCGCCGGTGATCATGACCGTCAGATCCGTCTGCATCATGCGCGCGAGTACGCGATAGATATCCTGCATCGCCGGCGAACGGCCGACGAGCGGCATGTTCTCCGCCTGCTCTTCCTGGCCGCCGCGCGCTCCGAGCTTCTTCTTCGGCTCCGCAAGCGCCCTGCCGACAATGCTGACCAGCTCCGTCAGGTCGAAGGGTTTCGGCAAATACTCGTAGGCGCCAGCCTCCGATGCCTTGATCGCGGTCATGAAAGTGTTCTGCGCGCTCATGACGACGACGGGCAGGTCAGGCCGAGATTTCTTGATGCGCGGCAGGAGATCGAAGGCGTTCTCATCCGGCATCACCACATCGGTAACGACCAGATCGCCATCGCCGCCGGAAATCCACCGCCAGAGCGTTGCTGCGTTGGATGTGACGCGAACATCGTAACCCGCGCGTGACAATGCCTGGTTAAGGACCGTCCGGATCGCGGCATCATCATCGGCGACAAGTATGCTGCCAAGGCTCATTCGTCGGTTCCTGTCGTATCTGAATTCTGCCCGCGCCACGCGGGCATGAGAATGCGGAAAGTCGTGCGCCGCGCTTGCGAATCGCACTCGATCACGCCGCCATGGTCTCCGACGATCTTGGCGACAAGGGCCAAGCCCAGTCCGGAGCCATTGGGCTTCGTTGTCACGAAGGGATCGAAAAGGTGTGGCAACAGATCCGCCGGCACCCCCGCTCCTGTGTCATGCACGCAGAATTCCAGCGGCAGCGCCACCCGGTCACGTACGCCCGGCACGGAAAGCCGGATGCCCGGACGATAAGCGGTGGAAAGCGTGATCTCCCCCTGCTCTTCGTTGCCAATGGCCTCGGCGGCGTTCTTGACCAGATTGAGGAAGATTTGCACCAGCTGGTCGCGGTTGGCGTAGACCGGTGGCAGCGATGGGTCGTAATCCTCGTTGAACTTGATGTGGCTGGCAAAGCCGTTGCGGGCGATGGCCTTCACATGGTCGAGCACGACATGGATATTGACGGCCTCGCGGTCGATAGGACGCTCGTCCGAGAAAACCTCCATGCGGTCGACCAGCGAGACGATCCTGTCCGTCTCGTCGGTGATAAGCCGCGTCAGCGAGCGGTCCTCGTCGCCGACGACGCTCTCCAGAAGCTGCGCAGCGCCGCGAATGCCTGACAGAGGGTTCTTGATTTCATGCGCCAGCATCGAGGCAAGACCGGTTACAGACCGTGCGGCGCCGCGATGAGTCATCTGGCGGTCCAGCTTCTCCGCCATCGACTTTTCCTTGAACAGGATAACGACTGACCCCGGAAATTCGCTCACCGGCGTCACATAGATATCCACCATGCGATCGCTGCCCAGTCGCGGCGAAGAGATGTCGACGCGATATTCGTTCACCGGCGACGGATGCGCTCTGACCTGTTCGACAAGCGCAATCAGCGGACTGCCGAACGGCAGGAAGGAATCGAGCTTGTTGCGCGCCAGGATATTCGAGCTCGACTTGAAGAACTGCTCCGCATCGGCATTGGCGAAGGTGATATAGCCTTCCGCATCCACCATGATGACGGGATGGCTGATCGTGTTGAGCACGATCGAGGCCATCGCTTCGGCTGCGGATTTTTCGCGCGCGTTCATCACGCCACCTTTTTCAGTTCGGTTATTTGGGGAGGGCACGAAAAGGCTTGGGCGAGTTTTCTGATAACGGTGGCTGGATCGCTTTCGGTCATGATCGCCGCGCGATCCTGTTGTGGAAGCTCACCGGCATGGCGGTCGAGATACCAGCCCAGATGCTTGCGCGCATGGCGCGTTCCGGTATTCGGGCCGTAATGGGAGAGCATCGCTTCGTAATGCGTGATGACGTATTCGCTGATATCCAAAGGCATCGCCGTTTGCCCCTCACCCTTACCCTCTCCCCGCACGCGGGGAGAGGGAGGCGTCAACGTTTGTGCAAGGTTCGTCGCCTGCTGTGAAGGGCCAACGTCAAGGTCCCCCTCTCCCCGTATTTCACGGGGAGAGGGTAAGGGTGAGGGGCCATCAGCCATGCGGGCAATCTCTCCCGGCAGCCAGGGCTGGCCGTAGCATCCCCGTCCGATCATCACCGCGTCAGCACCGGAGCGGGCGAGGATTTCTTCCGCATCGCTTGCCGAAATCACATCGCCATTGGCAACCAATGGGATGCTGACCGCCTCCCGCACCGCGTGAATTGCATCCCAATCCGCCCTGCCTTCATAGAACTGGCAGCGGGTGCGGCCATGCACCGTAACCATGCGTACGCCTGCATCCTCAGCCCGGCGCGCCAGTTCCGGCGCGTTGATGCTGTGTTCGTCCCAGCCGAGCCGCATCTTGAGCGTGACCGGCACGCGGACTGCCTTCACCGTCGTCTCGACAAGCGTCATCGCATGATCGAGGTCACGCATCAGCGCCGAGCCTGAATAACCGCCCGTGACCTTTTTGGCCGGGCAGCCCATATTGATATCGATGATATGCGCCCCCTCGCCTTCCGCTATGCGGGCGGCCTCGCCCATCCAGCGGGCCTCGCGCCCGGCGAGCTGCACCACATGCGTTTCAAGCCCCTCGCCTTTCAGCCGCATCAGGCTTTCGCGGTCGCGCGAGCAGAGTTCCGCGCTCGCCACCATTTCCGAAACCACCATGCCGGCGCCCGCCGCCCAGGCAAGCTTGCGGAAAGGCAGGTCCGATACGCCGGACATCGGCGCCAGAAACACCCGGTTGCGCAAACGGACATCGCCTACGTATAAAGCTTCACCCAGAATGGTCACGTCGGTTATGCCTGTTTCGTGTGCATTTTATCTATCGCCCAGTCTTTAGACAGGATGGGATATTTCCGCAAGGAAAAGCAATGCTTGGCATTGATTCCCATCTGGCATTTGGGCGGCGCAGGGTCTAATCGGACATAGACGCGGAAAATATGACTGAAAAGGCAGTAAAACCATAAAAGTAGCAGCTGTCATTGTCGCAGCCGGCCGCGGGGAACGGGCCGGACAGAGCACCGAAGGGCCGAAGCAATACCGGCGCATCGGCGGCGAAGCCGTGCTCACGCATACGCTCCGGGCGTTTTTCGATTGTCCGCATATCGCCCATGTCGTTTCTGTGATTCATCCGGAAGACCGTCATCTCTACGATGAAGCAACCGGAGAGCTTGGCGCCAAGGCAATCGTCATCACCGGCGGCCCGACGCGGCAGGAATCGACCCGGCTCGGGCTTCTGGCGCTGATTGAGCATCAGCCGGATTTCGTGATGATCCACGATGGCGTACGGCCTTTCATCGCGCAGGAACTTCTGCAGCGCATCATCCACGCGCTTCACCCCGCCATCGGCGTGCTGCCCGCGCTCGCGGTTTCCGACACGCTGAAGCAGGCGGGGCCGGATGCGCATGTGAAGGCGACGGTCTCCCGCGCCGGGCTCTATGCCGCACAGACCCCGCAGGCATTTCCGTTCGCGCCGATTCTCGACGCGCATGAATCGGCTTACCGCGTCGGACGCTCGGATTTCACCGACGACGCGGCGATTGCCGAATGGCATGGTTTGGCCGTACGCGTGGTGGAAGGCTCCGCCGACAACACAAAGCTCACCTGGGCAAAGGATATCGAAATGGCCGACAAGCGGTTTGCGCAAGAGCGCGGCATTTTTCCCGATGTCCGGACCGGCAATGGCTATGACGTCCATTCCTTCGAGCCCGGCGATCATGTGACGCTGTGCGGAGTGGAGATACCCCATACGCTGAAACTGTCCGGTCATTCGGATGCCGATGTGGGCCTGCATGCGCTCACCGATGCCTTGCTTGCGACGCGGGGGGCTGGGGATATAGGCACGCACTTCCCCCCCTCCAACCCCCAATGGAAGGGGGCCCCCTCCCGTATTTTCGTGGAACATGCGGTGAAAATCGTGAGGGAATCGGGGGGCCGCATCGCTAATGCTGATATCACGCTGATCTGCGAAGCGCCCAAGATCGGCCCGCATCGCGAGGCGATGACCGCCGCCCTGTCTGATATGCTTGGCATCGCCCCGGATCGCGTCTCGGTCAAGGCGACGACCAATGAGAAGCTGGGGTTCGTCGGGCGCGGCGAAGGCATCGCGGCCATCGCCACTGCCACCGTCATCTATCCAGGAGAAGTGCCCGAATGAGAAAACCAGCATGAGAGACAAGGCTCTGGAAGAAAAAGCCGTCGCCGTGCTCGATACCTGCCGCCGCGCGGGGCTGATGCTGGCGACCGCCGAATCCTGCACCGGCGGTCAGATCATATCGGCGCTGACCGACATCGCCGGCTGTTCGCATGTGGTCGATCGCGGCTTCGTCACCTATTCCAACGAGGCCAAGCAGGAGATGCTCGGCGTCCCAGCCCCCCTCATCGAGAGGGTAGGAGCGGTATCGAAGGAGGTAGCCCTCACCATGGCGGAGGGGGCCCTCACCCACTCCCACGCCGGGGTATCGGTCGCCGTCACCGGCATTGCGGGACCGGATGGCGGCTCCGAGGAAAAGCCCGTGGGCCTCGTCCATATCGCGGCAATGCGCAAGGACGGCGTGGCGCGTCACTGCGAATGCCGTTTCGGCGATCTGGGGCGGGATGGGGTCAGGCGGGCGACGGTGATCGCGGCGCTGGATCTGGTGCTGGAGGTGGTTGGATAATAAGTTGGCAGGAAAACAAGCCAACTCTGGCCTATCAACGGATATGTTTCGCGTAATAGAATCCTGCAGCGGCGATAAGGAGAGCACCCACCGGCGCAATGAGAAGGCCTAGGATTTGCATCGTTGTCATGGTTCCAACCTCCTAAGAATGTTGCTCGCGGCATAATGTAGCGCGAATGATGCCAGAATACAAACAAAGCTGATAAACATAAGGGCCGGCGTCGGCCCGTTTGGACTGTAAATGCTTGAAATTGCCGGCGCAAATCCGCCAACGGCAAAAACAGCAATGCCAATACCGTTAAAATATGTCGCTAAAAGCTTGATGCGCTCGTTGTGAATTAAAGTCATACCACCCCTCCCCCAAGTGAGATTACTTACCCATAAATCGCGTCCGCCCTTTTCTCAAAAGCCTCCGAAAACTTGCGAAAGGCGATGTCGAACATCGTTCCCATCAAGAGCCCCAGCGTGCGGCTTTTGAACTCGTAGTCGATGAAGAACTCGACGTCGCAGGACGATCCGTCGCCTACCGGGCGGAAGGTCCAGCGGTTGTCGAGATAACGGAACGGGCCGTCGATATAGTTGACATCGATGATGTTTTCCGCCGGGTTGAGGAAGACTTGGCTGGTGAAGGTTTCGCGGAGGAGCTTGTAGCCCACCGTCATGTCGGCGACGAGCAGGGTGCGCTCGCCCCGTTCCTTGCGCGAGCGCACGGTCAGCGCCTCGCACATGGGGAGAAACTCAGGGTATTTTTCGACATCGGCAACGAGCGCGAACATTTGCTCGGCCCGGTGCCTGACCTGCCGTGTTGTCGTGAACTGCGGCATGGGCGTTCAGTTTCCTGAAACTTGGGCTTCGCGTGCCGCCTTGAGCTTGGCGAAATCCTCCCCGGCATGGTGTGAGGAACGGGTCAGCGGGCTCGACGCCACAAGCAGGAAACCCTTGGTGCGGCCGATGGTTTCATAGGATTTGAACTCATCGGGAGTGATGAAGCGGATGACCGGATGATGCTTGCGCGAGGGCTGGAGATATTGGCCGATGGTCATGAAATCCACATCCGCCGAACGCAGATCGTCCATCAGCTGCAGCACTTCGTTGCGCTCCTCGCCCAAGCCCACCATGATGCCGGATTTGGTGAAGATGGTCGGATCGAGCTCCTTGACCCGCTGCAACAGCCGGATCGAGTGGAAATAGCGCGCGCCGGGACGAACCTTGAGATAGTTCGACGGCACGGTTTCCAGATTGTGGTTGAAGACATCAGGCTTGGCCCTGACCACGATTTCCAGCGCGCCGTCCTTGCGCAGGAAATCCGGTGTCAGGATTTCGATGGTGGTCTTCGGTGTCGCCGCGCGGATCGCGTGGATGACATCGGCGAAATGCTGCGCGCCGCCATCGTCGAGATCGTCGCGGTCGACCGAGGTGATGACCACATGGGTCAGACCCATTTCCCTGACGGCCTTGGCCACATTCTCCGGCTCGTTCGGATCGAGCGCGGTGGGAATGCCGGTTGCGACGTTGCAGAAGGCGCAGGCGCGGGTGCAGATTTCACCCATGATCATGAAGGTGGCGTGCTTCTTGTCCCAGCACTCACCGATATTCGGGCAGCCCGCCTCCTCGCACACCGTCACGAGCTTGTGCGAGCGCACGATCTCGCGCGTCTCGCTATAGCCTTTCGAGGTCGGCGCCTTCACGCGGATCCAGTCCGGCTTCTTGAGGATTTCGGAATCCGGCCGGTTCGCCTTTTCAGGATGACGGACTCGCTTTTCCGCCGGGAGAACCGTCCTGTCGAGAATGGTGACCATCAAAAACCTGCTTTCAGCCGCGCCTTTTTGGGTCAGCGCCGGACGATTTTGGCGATGAATAGCAAAATGCAGGAGCCCACGAAACCCTGCACCAGATAACCGGGCCATCCGGCTGCTACATGAATATTGGCGCTATCGAAGATGGCGTTGGCGATCACGGCGCCGATGATGCCGATCACGATGTTCATGAAGATACCAAAACGAAGCCCGATCAGAATACCGGCGAGCCAGCCCGCCAGTCCGCCGACGATGATCGCTACAACCCAATTCACATCCATTTGAATTCCCTCCTGAAAAACGTCCCAAAGATATGGGCGGTTATTTGTCTCTTGGCAATGCCAGGCGATTCCGGTTTTGACGGTATCGCTAGCCCTGCCTGGCTATTCCGTATCCATCTTAAGGTCATCCCCATCCATTTGTCGTCATCCTCGGGCTTGACCCGAGGATCCACGGCTAGGGAGCACTAACCTTTCCACCACATCGACGCATTTCAGCAAACGGAAACAATCAATATCCCGACAGATGATTCATGATCCCGTCCCGGACGATAGAACCGCTTTTGCCTCCTTGCCGTGGATCCTCGGGTCAAGCCCGAGGATGACGATAGATATTGAGGATGACGATAGATATTAGAGCGTGACGGCAGATATTTAATGCCGACGATATTGAAGTCCTAAGCGTTCAGCGCCCTACCATACGCATCCAGCACGCTTTCCTTCATCGCTTCCGAAAGCGTCGGGTGCGGGAAGATCGTGTGGATCAGTTCTTCCTCCGTCGTCTCCAGATTCATGGCGATGACGAAGCCCTGGATGAGTTCGGTGACTTCCGGCCCCACCAGATGCGCGCCGATGAGTTCGCCCGTCTTCTTGTCGAAGATGGTCTTGACCATCCCGTAATCCTCGCCCAGCGCGACGGCCTTGCCGTTGGCTGAGAACGGAAACCGCCCGACGCGGATGTCGCGGCCCTGCTCCTTGGCCTTCGCCTCGGTCAGGCCAACGGACGCAACCTGCGGCGTGCAATAGGTGCAGCCTGGGATTTTCGATTTGTCCGTCGGGTGCACATTCGGCAATCCCGCGATCTTTTCAACGCAGACCACCGCCTCGTGCTCCGCCTTGTGCGCGAGCAGCGGGGGGCCGGCGACGTCGCCTATGGCATAGATGCCCGGCACATTGGTCTTGCCGTAGCCGTCGATGACGATGAAGCCGCGGTCGGTCTTCACGCCGACGCCTTCCAGACCGATATTCTCGATATTGGCCTGTACGCCCACGGCGGAGATCATCCGGTCGGCGGTGATCTTCTCAGATGTGCCATCCTTCTTCTCGATGGTCGCGGTGATGGAGTCAGCGCCCTTCTCCACCTTGGCGACTTTGGCCTCCAGATGGATCTTCATGCCCTGCTTTTCGAACTGCTTCCGGGCGATGCCGGAGATTTCCGCATCTTCCACCGGCATCACCTGGCTCATGATCTCGATGACCGTGACATCGACGCCCATGGCGCGGTAGAAACTGGCGAATTCGATGCCGATGGCGCCTGAGCCCATGACGAGCAGAGATTTAGGCAAGGTTTCCGGCTTCATTGCCTCGAAATAGGTCCAGATCAGCTTGCCATCCGGCTCGATGCCGGGCAGCGCACGCGGGCGCGCGCCGGTGGCGATGATGATGTGCTTGGCAGTATAGGTGCCCTCGCCCAGCGTGTTCTTCGGTACCGGCCCGACCGGCTCCACCGGCTTCTTGCCCGGCTTGGTCACGACGATCTCACCGGGCTTCACGATTTTCGCCTCACCCCAGATGATATCGACCTTGTTCTTCTTGAACAGGAAGCCGACGCCATTGTTCATCCGGTGCGCGATACCACGCGAGCGGGCGACGATGGCCTTAATGTCAGGCGTGATGGAGCCTTCCAGCGTCAGGCCGTAATCCTTGCCGTGCTGGGCCGTATGCAGCACATCGGCGGAGCGCAGCAGCGCCTTGGTCGGGATGCAGCCCCAATTGGAGCAGATGCCGGCCAGATGCTCGCGCTCGACCACCGCCACCTTCATTCCAAGCTGAGCGGCACGAATGGCGGCGATATAGCCTCCCGGACCGGAACCGATAACAATGACGTCGTAATTGTTTGCCATACTATCCTGCCTTGTTAATTCATGTCCCGGCTGAGTAGCACCCAGTCGTGTTTCTTGTCCTGGCCGATGCGCTCCAGCGCTTCGAGCCGTTCAACTTCCTTGAAACCATGCGCCGCGTAGAGCGAAAGCGCCACTTCATTGTAGCTTTCGGTAATCAGGCTGATGGCCGGATTGCCATTCTCACGCGCTTTTCCAATCTCATGCACCATCAACGCCCGACCAATGCCACGCCCACGAAACTCGCGATAAACCCCGACGCTGTCGACGAAGCGGTGACCAATCACTTTGCGCTGCAAGGTGATCAACTGGTCCAGCACTGGATGCTGCGGCGGAAAGTCATTGAGACTCTCGTCCAGCGTATAGCCAATGGAAAGACCGGCGATCTCGCCATCCCATTCGGCCATGGTTGTGTTCTTCCAGCCTTCGGTATCGTCAGAGCGCATTTTCTGGCGTCCCCGCTCTATCGCCGTTTCGGTGCGGCCATCGAGCACAGCCCCATACCAGAGCCATGAGGCAAAGCCATGCGCCGAGATATCGACCAGAATGGCGATCTCTGCAGCTTCGCGGTTTTCAGCCGGGCGGAGGTGAAGGTGTCTAGCCATCATTGCTTTCAGAACCTGCGTTCCCATTCCCCTTACGGAGAGGGGTTAGAGCGCTTCTTTTATAGAATCGCCAAGCGCCCTCGTCCTTCGAGGCTCATTCCGCTTCGCTTCATGAGCACCTCAGGATGAGGGCTACTGGTAGCGCCGACGCCCCTTCACCCTCATGGTGAGGTGCGATTGGAGCGAAGCGGAATGAGCCTCGAACCACGAGGGTGAAGGGACTCTAGAGTCGTCACCCCCCCACCCGTCCGCTACGCGGCCACCCTCCCCGCAAGGGGGAGGGAGACTCTGGTTAAACCAGCATGCCAACCGGGTTCTCTATGTAGCGCTTGAAGGCGGATGCCAGTTCCGCGCCGAGCGCGCCGTCGATGACGCGGTGATCGAAGGCGAATGTCGCCGTCATCACCGTGCCGACCTTGATCTCGCCGTTCTTGACAACCGGCTTTTCGATGCCCGCGCCAATGGAAACGATGGAGGCGTGCGGCGGGTTGATGATCGAGGTGAAGTTCGAGACGCCGAACATACCGAGATTCGAGACCGCCGTCGTGCCGCCCTGATATTCGGCAGGCTTCAGCTTCTTGTCACGGGCGCGCTTGGCGAGGTCCTTCATCTCGTTGGAGATGGTTGACAGCGTCTTTGTTTCCGCCTTGCGGATGATCGGCGTGATCAGGCCATCCGGGATCGCCACGGCGACGCCGACATCCGAATGTTTGTGCTTGACGCGGGCCGTCGAGGTCCACGAGGCGTTCGCCATCGGCACATCGCGCAGCGCCAGCGCCATCGCCTTGATGACGAAATCGTTGACCGAAAGCTTGAAGGCAGGCACGTCGCCCTTCTCGGTCTTCGTTACCGGCGCGGATTTGTTGATCTCGGCGCGCAGTTTCATCAGCGCGTCGATCTCGCAATCCATCGAGACGAAATAGGACGGAACCGTCTGGTGTGATTCGGTCAGGCGGGCCGCAATCGTCTTGCGCATGCCGTCATGGGGCAGAAGCTCGTAGGATCCTTCCTCGAACAGCTTGAGGGTAGCTTCATCGGAGGAACCCTTCGCCATGGCGGGTGCTGCCTGCGGGGCGGCCTTGGCGCCGCCGGAGCTGGCCGCCTTCTCCACATCCGCCTTCACGACGCGGCCACGCGGGCCAGAGCCGGTGATGGCGGAAATGTCCACGCCTGCTTCCTTGGCCAGGCGGCGGGCGAGCGGTGAGGAGAAGACGCGGTCGCCTGCCGGCTGCGCGGCAGGCGCTGGAGCGACCTTAGGCTGTTCCTGTTTCGCGGGTTCGGAAGCTTTTGCTTCAGTGGAAGGAGCGGCCTTCTCTTCCGTCTTCGGCGTTTCCGCCTTGGCCGGAGCAGCACCGCCACCCTTCGCCGCGTCCTTCACATCCTCGCCTTCTTCGGCCAAAACAGCGATCAGCGCGTTGACCTTCACGCCTTCCGTACCCGCTGGTACGACGATCTTGGCGACCGTGCCTTCATCTACGGCTTCGACTTCCATCGTCGCCTTGTCGGTCTCGATCTCGGCGATCACATCGCCGGGGGCGACCTTGTCGCCCTCCTTGACCAGCCATTTGGCCAGATTTCCCTCTTCCATCGTCGGGGAAAGGGCCGGCATGGTGATATTGATCGGCATGTCCTGATCCTTCCCTTAGGCGGTGTAGGTTACGGCTTTCACCGCCTCGACGACTTCCGCGACGTTCGGCAGCGCCAGCTTTTCGAGATTGGCGGCGTAAGGCATCGGCACATCCTTGCCCGCGATGGTGATGACCGGCGCATCGAGATAGTCGAATGCCTGCTGCATCACGCGCGTGGCAATCTCGGTTCCGACGGAGGATTGCGGATAGCCTTCCTCGACCGTCACGCAGCGTCCCGTCTTTTTAACAGATTCGATCACCGTCGGCAGATCCATCGGGCGGATTGTCCTCAAATCGATGATTTCCGCGTCGATGCCAAGGGTCGCCAGTTCTTCCGCCGCCTTGATCGCATAGGTCATGCCGATGCCGAAGGAGACGATGGTCACATCCGTGCCAACCTTATGGATGCGCGCCTTGCCGATGGGCAGCACGAAATCATCCAGCTTTGGCACATCGAAATGCTGGCCGTAGAGGATCTCGTTTTCGAGGAAGATCACCGGGTTCGGATCGCGGATTGCCGCCTTGAGCAGGCCCTTGGCGTCGGCGGCGGTGTAAGGCATCACCACTTTCAGCCCTGGAATATGGCTGTACCAGGCGGCATAGCACTGGGAATGCTGGGCCGCGACGCGGGCGGCGGCGCCGCTCGGTCCACGAAACACGATCGGTGCGCCCATCTGGCCGCCCGACATATAGAGCGTCTTTGCCGCCGAATTGATGATCTGGTCAATCGCCTGCATGGCGAAGTTGAAGGTCATGAACTCGACAATCGGACGCAAGCCCGCCATCGCGGCGCCGACGCCGACGCCGGCGAAGCCATGCTCCGTGATCGGCGTATCGACCACGCGGCGCGGGCCGAACTCGTCGAGAAGGCCCTGCGTGATCTTGTAGGCGCCCTGATATTCGGCGACTTCCTCGCCCATGACGAAGACATCGGGATCGCGGCGCATTTCCTCGGCCATCGCATCGCGCAATGCTTCGCGTACCGTCGTGTTCACCATTTCGGTGCCTTGCGGAATATCCGGGTCGGACGCGATTTCCAGCGTCGGCGCTTTCGGCGCGGCGGGAACAGAATCGGCCTTCTTTTCTTCTGCCTTTGGCTCTTCCTTAGGCGCTTCCGTCTTTGGAGCAGCGGAAATGTCGCCGGCGCTCTCGCCTTCGCCGATGATAACGGCAATCGGCGTGTTCACCTTCACATTATCGGTACCTTCGGCAACGAGGATCTTACCGAGCGTGCCTTCATCGACGGCTTCGACTTCCATCGTCGCCTTGTCAGTCTCGATTTCGGCGAGCACATCACCGGCGGCGATCTTGTCGCCTTCCTTTTTCAGCCATTTTGAAAGTTTGCCCTCTTCCATCGTCGGGGAAAGGGCGGGCATGAGAATTTCTACGGGCATGTCTACTCCCTCCCCTTAGAGCAGGATATCGGTGTAAAGTTCGGACGCATCGGGTTCGGGATCGGCTTGCGCGAAATCCGCCGCGTCGGCGACGATGTCGCGAATGTCCTTGTCGATCGCCTTCAACTCGTCCTCGCTCGCCCAGCCCTTTTCAAGAAGCCGGTTGCGCACCTGCTCGATGGGGTCATGCTCGGAGCGCATCTTCTGCACTTCATCCTTGGTGCGGTATTTCGCCGGATCGGACATGGAGTGGCCACGATAGCGGTAGGTCTGCATCTCCAGGATGATCGGCCCCTTGCCGGAACGCGCCCATTCGGCGGCCTCGTCGCCGGCAGCCCTCACCGCCCGCACATCCATGCCGTCGACCTGAATGCCGGGGATGTTGAAGGAAAGGCCGCGGCGGGAGAAATCCGTTTCGGCGGAAGCGCGCGAAACCGAGGTTCCCATCGCATAGCGATTGTTCTCGATGATGTAGACGACCGGCAGCTTCCACAGCGCGGCCATGTTGAAGCTTTCGTAGACCTGACCCTGATTGGCCGCGCCATCGCCGAAATAGGTCAGCGAGATATTGTCGTTGCCGCGATATTTGTTGGCGAAAGCCAGCCCGGTGCCGAGCGGCACCTGCGCGCCGACGATGCCGTGGCCGCCATAGAAATGCTTTTCCTTGGAGAACATATGCATCGAGCCGCCCTTCCCCTTGGAAAGGCCGCCGCGCCGTCCGGTCAGCTCCGCCATGACGCCGCGCGGGCTCATGCCGGTGGCCAGCATGTGGCCGTGATCGCGATAGGCGGTGATGACTTCATCGCCCGGCTTCAGCGCAAGCTGCATGCCGACAACGACGGCTTCCTGACCGATATAAAGGTGGCAGAAGCCACCGATCAGGCCCATGCCATAGAGCTGGCCGGCCTTCTCTTCGAAACGTCGAATCAGCAGCATCTCGCGATAGGCTTCGAGTTCCTGTTTTTTGTTAAAATCGGCAGGCTTGGGTGCCTTGGGTGCGCTGGATGAAGCCGCTTGCGTCTTCGGCGCAGGAGCTTGGGTAGCCCTCGATGCCATATCTCACTCCCTGTTATGAATTGGCGCGGAGGATAAACACCTGTCACCCAACATACAATATGCACGGGACGCATAGCTGCTATGAGAATAACATCTTAAAAATGCACGATAAAAACGATATTAACCTGATTTCGGTTAATATGCGGTCGGCGGAGCTATGCGAATAACGGCTGAGCCATGCAATTAAGTTGAACCAGGCATCCGCTATCCGAGTCTCTCCGGCTGCATGGTTTGGAATTTTTATGCGCTTAATGCGACAGCATGATCGTCACTTCATCGGGACGGGACAGATTCAATGCGCGTCGCGCCTGCTCGTCCAACATGTCCTTTTCGATGGAACCATCGCGCACAAGCGAGACCTCGCGCTCCAGCGCCGCGCGCTTGCCGGTAAGGTCGCCAAGCTGGGCTTCCATGATTTTCACCTGCTCCTCAAGCTTCACCCGGGAATAAAGTCCGTACTCGCCATGATAGGCATGGAAGCCGAAATAATAGAGGAACCCAGCCGCCAAGGCCGGCAGGATCAATCGCCCACGAATTGATTTGCGCTTTTGTTTTGTCCACATGGTCCTGCATCCTTCCGTACGCCCTGAAAAATTTGAGATTTTCGGACAAGGTCGTGCGGCTCTAAGGGCTCACAGAAACATTGTTTTGTTTAACAGAGGTTTACAGGTGAAAAGAAACGGCCCTGGCCTGCTCACTTTCCCGGCAATAATCGCCATGTCCCTATCAACCCTTCCTGATAGGCCGGCTCAGCAATAGGGATAGGAACCGCCTCGATCCGTTCCCAGCGCTTTGCCATGTCGCGATAATAGGGTGAAAGCACATTGCCTGATTGGCCGGTCGTCTGGATATAGGTTGAGCGGTCGAGATCGCTCAGGTCGAATATGCCACGATAGCTGGTGCCGTGCGTGGCGCGATAGGGATTGGCCTCATCGTTCCAGTTGGAAGTGCCGCGATCCAGCGTATATGCGCCCCCCGACATCGGTTCGTTCACGTCGAAAATGCTTCTAAGCGCTTTTACCCGCGCGAAAGGCCGGTGCGCGCCATAGGCATAATGCAAGGTGCCCCAGGTCCAAATCTTGCGATCAGGGCCGAGGCGCTTTTCCAGATCGGACAGCGCGTCCTGCAAAGCGAGCGCCAGCTCATCGCCGCAGCTTTCCCTTTCCGGCGTCAGCCGGTCGTCGCACCAGTCCCGCGCCGGATCGGGTAAAAGCCAGCGCAGCATGGCATCCGCCCGCGCCTTCCAGAACTCGGGAAAAGCATCGCCCAGATCGTCCGCGATGATGCGTTTGGTGGCATAGCGCAGCCACGCATCGAAGATGAGCGATTCGCTGCGCATCCTGTCCTGCCGGTAATCCCACCGCTTCAGCGCGGTGATGGCCTCGGCGTCCACATCCGTTCGGCCCTCGATGAGGCCGAGCATGAGCGGCCCCAACGCCGCATAGGCCGGAGAATAATCGTCCCCTTGCGCCTCGCGGTTGGTTTCAAGCGTCTGCTTGACGTTGCTGTCGACCATCAGCGTATCGATGCGCTCCTGCCGCCATGGCTCATCCCAATCGAAGGTGAGGAACGGCTGGTAACTCGAATCGACGATCTTGCTGTTGGCGGTGCCGATAGCGCCACGCAGCGGATTATATTGGCGCGGCAGCTCGTCATAGGGAATGTAGCCCTTCCAGTCGTAAGTCGCATCCCAGCCCGGAGAAGGCGCGCGGCCCATGATTTCATTCGCGGGATCGCGCACCGGCACGCGCCCCGGCGCAATCAAACCGATATTACCATCGACATCCGCCACGACCATCGACTGCATCGGCGTCACGAAATCCTGCATCTCGTCCAGATATTCCTGAACCGACCGGAAATCCCACAGACGATAGCCCGCCGATATCGATGTGTCGTCCGTGGCAAACGCCGTCCATTGCAGCGCGGCGACGGTGCCTTCGGGCAAATAGCGCGCAAGGTCGCGATAGCTGGCAGGCAGCACGGGTCCATGCCGGGTGACGCGGCGCTCGAAGGTCACGTCCCGGCCGCCCTTGACCCGGATTGTCTCCGTTCGCTTGTCGAAAAGCCGGTACCCATCCGGCGTCAGATATTCATCCGGGTTTTCCGGGTTGATCCGCTCGATGAAGAGATCCTGCACATCCGGGTCCGTATTCGTGAAGCCCCAGGCGACGCGATCGTTGCGCCCGAGGAAAACGAGCGGCGCGCCCGGCAGGGTGGCGCCCACGAGATTGCGCGCTTCGCCGCCGGGCGCCTTCACCTGCAAATGCGCCAGATACCAGAGCGACGGCGCGGAGAATTCCAGATGGGGGTCATTGGCGAGAATCGGCTTGTCCGTCGCGGTCTTCGCCCCCGACAGCACCCAGTTGTTTGATGCGCCCTTGCCCATCATGGCTTCGATCGCGGCAAAATGCTGCTCCGGCAGGAAAGCCGTATCGAGCGGGCCGCTGCCGAGCCCCAGCAGGGCCTTGAGTTCAGGCAATGGCGGCGGCGTATCCTGTTTCAGCGGCGGCAGCAGATCGTCTATTTCCGCGTCATTCATGCCGAGCCGCGCGAATTTGAGCCGCTCGATCTCTTGCGTCATGTTTCCGCCGAGCGACACCGACATCATCTTGACGGCGGCGACCGCATCCGCCGCCTGCCAGGGCTCCGGCATGTGACCGAGCATCACGAACTCCGGCGAGAACTTCGAGGCGAACGGCCGGCCCGGCGCGTCAAGAAAGGCATTGATGCCGCGCGCATAGGCTTCCGTCACCTTGCGGTCGCCCTCGTTCAGCCCCTGCAATGATTGCGCCGCCGCACCATGCATATCGAGCGTACGCAGGAAGAGATCGGCGTTGATGGCCGGCTCACCAAAAAGCTCCGAAAGCCGCCCCTGCGCGGCCATGCGCGCAACTTCCATCTGCCACAGCCGTTCCTGCGCGTGGACGAAGCCCAGCGCCATGGCGACATCTTCCAGCGATGCGCCCGAGATATGCGGCACGGCGTTGCGGTCGCGCGTGATGGTCACGGGCGCGCTCAGCCCCGTGAGGCGCGCCTCGCCGCTCGCCGGGGTGACTGATCGCGCAACCCAGACATACAGAACGGCCATAGCCAGCAATGCGAGAGGAACAAGGAAGAATAGCAGCCATAAAAGGCCTTTGACGATCCATCGCATTGGCTTAACTATCCCTCCCTCAGGTTGCGCTTGAAAAAGCGCCCTCACACTATTCTAGAGGAATCAGACAATGGCAACAGTGGCGTTCATCGGTCTAGGCGTTATGGGCTATTCGATGGCTGGACATTTGAAGACGCGCGGCGGCCACGACGTGACCGTCTATAATCGCACCACGGCCAAGGCGGAAAAATGGGCGAAGGAGTTCAGCGGAAATTTAGCCCTCACCCCGGCGGAAGCCGCAAGGGACAAGGATTTCGTCTTCTCGTGCGTCGGCAATGATGACGATCTGCGACAGGTGACCACGGGCAAGGATGGCGCGTTCCGGGCAATGAAACGGAACGCCATCTTTATCGACAACACCACGGCGTCGGCGGAAATTGCCCGCGAGCTTGCGGCGAAGGCTCAAGCCCAAGGCTTTCATTTCCTCGACGCTCCGGTTTCCGGCGGACAGGCGGGAGCCGAAAACGGCGTGCTGACGGTCATGGTCGGCGGCGAGGAAACGGCTTTCGAACGCGCGCGCCCGGTCATCGAGGCTTATGCCCGTTCCGTCGGCCTGATGGGCCCATCGGGCGCGGGACAATTGACCAAGATGGTCAACCAGATCTGCATTGCCGGCCTTGTCCAGGGATTGGCCGAAGGCATCCATTTCGGCAAGCAGGCCGGGCTCGATATCGAGAAGGTGATCGGCGTCATTTCCAAGGGCGCAGCCGGCTCATGGCAGATGGAGAACCGTTACAAGACGATGAACGAAGGCAAATATGATTTCGGCTTCGCCGTGGACTGGATGCGCAAGGATCTGGGCATCTGCCTCACCGAAGCAAACCGCAACGGCGCGGCGCTCCCTGTCACCGCGCTCGTCGACCAGTTCTACAAGGAAATACAAAAGATGGGCGGCAGCCGCTGGGATACATCCTCGCTGCTGGCGCTGCTTGAAAGATAGCCCCCTTCGGAGGAAAGTCCCATGCTCAAAATTCTTTGCGTGATCGCCTTCGCCATGCTGCCGCTTAGTGCTTCCGCGGCGGAAAACCAGCAATTATTCAATCTCATCAACCAGCGCTTATCCTATATGAAGGCTGTCGCCGCCTATAAGGCCACCGCCCATTCGCCGGTCGAGGATATCGCGCAGGAAAAGAAAGTCGTCGAGAAATCAACGGAACAAGCCCGCAAGATCGGTCTCGATCCAAAATCAGTGGGTCCGTTCCTTAAAGCTCAAATCGACGCCGCCAAGGCCATACAATATCGCTATCGCGCCGACTGGCTGTCCGTCCCGGAAAAGAAGCAGCAAACTGTTCCGCTTGACATCCTGCGCTCCCGCATCGCCAAAACCGGCGATGCCATATTGACGGAACTGCATACGGTATTGTCGCAAGGCGGGATGAAGCCCGGTGATTTGGCGCTTTTCGACAATGCTGTCACGGAGCCCAATCTATCGGCCACGGATAAGCAAAAGCTCTTCGATGCGCTGCTAGAGGTCAAGCTGAAACCCTGACTAACGCCTTTACGCCGCGCGCGATCGCTTCGCCGGCCGCGCCTTCGGCTTGATCGCGGGCATCGCTTCCATGACGCGCGCGGCGGGGAAAATGGCGATGCCCTCCGTCCCTTCGCGCAGTTTCGAATAAAGCCGGAACTCGCCGCCATGCATGGCCATCAGCGCCTGCACGATGGGCAGGCCCAGCCCCGTGCCCTGCTCCGCGCTCTTGATGGCGATGCTGCCCTGCCCGAAGGCGGACAGCACGATGGGGATTTCCTCCTGCGGAATGCCGGGGCCATTATCGCGCACCGAGATATATTGCCCGCCCCCCGCCGTCCAACCGACCTTGATCTGGATCTCCCCGCCCGCCGGCGTGAATTTTACCGCATTCGAAAGCAGGTTCAGCACGATCTGGCGGACGGAACGGACATCGGCCCATAGAAGCGGCAATTCCGGCTCGAAATTCTCGGTAAGATGGATATTCTTCTTCTGCAGCTTGATCTGCATCAGATGAATGCTTTCGCTCACCGCATCCACCAGCCGAACGGGCTCCTCATTCAGCGCGTAGCGCCCCGCCTCGACCCGGCTGAGATCCAGGATCTCGTTGATCAGGTTCAAAAGATGCTGGCCGGAGGTGTGGATATCCCGCGCATAGTCCTTGTAGGTCTCGTTGCCCATCTTGCCCAGAATCTCCTTGGACATGACCTCGGAGAAACCAAGGATCGCGTTGAGCGGCGTGCGCAGCTCATGGCTCATCGAGGCCAGGAAGCGCGATTTGGCCAGATTGGCTTCCTCCGCACGGCGGCGCGCCTCATCCGACATGGCGTTGGCCGTTTCGAGTTCCGCGATCAGGCCGTCCTTTTCACTCTGGAAGGCGAGCGTCATCCGCGACGACCGGTTGAAATGGGTCGCGATGTAGGTGAAGAAAATCAGCGCCATGACCAGCATTACCACCATGGTGCCGTGGAAGGTGGGCGGCAGTTCCCGACCGGAGGTAAGGCTGTAGGTCACGATCGGCAGCGCGAAAGCGGCAAATGTCGCCCCGCGCAATGCCGAACAGATGATGGCGGTGGCGGCCATTGCCACCAGAAGCACCAGCACCTGGGCGAAGGGAAAGAAATCGATGCCGCAGGAAGTGCACCGAATCGACGCGAAATAAGCCCAGCCGAGACCTGTCAACGCATGCCCGGCAAAGAAGACATTCTTCCAGTGCTCGACATCGACCGCTTCCTGCGGCGTACGCATGAATTTGCGGGTGGCAAGCGCCAGGAAGGCGGAGCATCCGACGGAGAGAGCGAACCAGATCCCCATCTGCTGCTTGAGGCCTACCGTAAAGCCCGCGACCGCCACGATGGCAACAAACAAACCTATTGGAACGGCGCTCGCCGCCACCGCGCGCGCGTATATCCGCAGAATTTCATATTCGTAATTGGCCTTGCCGGTCTGCTCGAGCAGCCGGTCGCGGGTCTTCCGCATTGCTTTCGCAAGTTCGGGATTCCGCTGGGCGCGGCGTCGGTCGACGACATTCTTGTCGATAAGCGGGGATGACAATGTCATTTCCGCAGCGTCCACCCTATTGTTCCACAGCCCGGATTGAATAACAGCGAGCAGAATATGGAGGAATGATTAAAAGAACCTCAAGTTTTACGTTAGAATAACTACTTAAATGCAGCGGTTTTTCGAGGCCAAGCGAATTCTATGCATCGTATCTACCGGCGCGGCAGATGGTATTATGATCGCGAGCCACCGCGGCGGTCGCTGTTGCGCAAATTATTCAGCTGGCTGCTGGCAATCGCCTTTTTTGCGCTTGGCGCGCTTGTGACGGCCAAGCTGGAGACATCGTCCCCCACTCAGGAACCGGTCACGGGGCCGGCCTATGTCATCGATGGCGACACGCTCGTCGTCAACAGGCGGCACATCCGTCTGCAAGGGATCGACGCGCCGGAAATGGAGCAGACCTGCCATCGCCGGCAACAGGCCTATGATTGCGGCGCGGATGCCCGCAACGCGCTAAAATCGCTGATAGGCGGTCGCAATGTGCGTTGCGCCGGCGGGAGCGCTGACAAATACCGGCGGCTTCTCGCCGACTGCCGAATGGGCGAAACCGACCTCAACCGGGAAATGGTGGAGAAGGGATGGGCCGTGGCCTATGGCCGCTACGCAGGCGAGGAAGAAATGGCCCGCACCATGCGGCGCGGCATGTGGGCCGGAACATTCCAACGCCCGCAGGATTGGCGAAAGGCGCATCAGGCGCCGGACACCACCTCCACTCTCGAAATTTTCATGGAAAAGCTCTATCTCTGGATAAAAAGCCTGATCCCGAAGAACGCATAAGTTTTCAGGCAGGATTTAGGTAAAAACTGCCAGCTGGAGCGAATGTGATTTCTGAATGCCGGTTGCGGGCCGAAATCTCGCGGTGCCGCGTATGCCGAGACGCCCCGCGTCATGGCGGATCGCTCCCGCACGAGCCGCGTCCGGTCTGTGTGATGTCGCGGACGGCGCGCATCGCCATCTGCGGGCAGGCTCCCGGCATTCGCGTACACAATACCGGCCTGCCCTTCAACGATCCCTCTGGCGACCGCCTGCGGCAATGGCTGGGCGTTACCCGCGAGGAATTCTACGACCCGGCCCTTTTCGCCATCGTGCCGATGGGCTTCTGCTTTCCGGGTTATGATGCAAAAGGCGGCGACCTGCCGCCGCGCCGCGAATGCCGCGAAACCTGGCATGCCCAAGTGTTCGCAGAGATGCCGCAACTCAAACTCATCATCGCCATCGGCCAATATGCGCAGGCCTATCACATGGGCAATCGCCGCAAGGCATCGCTGACGCAAACCGTGGCGGACTGGCGTGACGCATTGGAAACGCCTGATGAGACGGGGCGCATCGTGCTGCCCCTGCCGCATCCCTCCTGGCGCAACAGTGGCTGGCTCAAGCGCAACCCATGGTTTGAACGCGATCTCGTGCCCGAATTGAAGCGGCGTGTTCAAAAATTGACATCCAACGGAAAATAATTTCGCTTATGCGGCTATATGTAGAAATGCTATCTTGGATAGTCCGGCATCAATGCTGCATAAGGTATTTTGTTGTTTTTACATGAGGCGATGCCATGGACAGACTCGACCGGAAAATTCTGCGGCTTCTGCAGGAAGATGCGACGTTAGCGGTAGCCGATGTCGCCAAGAAGGTCGGGCTTTCCACGACGCCCTGCTGGCGGCGCATCCAGAAGCTGGAGGAGGACGGCGTCATCAAGCGGCGCGTGGCGATTCTCGATCCGGTGCGCGTCAACGCGCGGGTGACGGTTTTCGTATCAGTCCGCACCAACACCCATAATCTTGAGTGGCTGAAGCGCTTTTCGGAAGTGGTGACGGAATTCCCCGAAGTGGTGGAATTCTATCGCATGAGCGGCGATATCGATTATCTCCTGCGCGTCGTCGTCCCCGACATCGCCGCCTACGATTCGTTCTACAAGCGACTGATCGCCAAGATCGAAATTCGCGACGTGTCGTCGTCGTTTGCGATGGAGCAGATCAAATACACGACGGAGCTACCGCTCGATTATATGTCGATCGACAAGGAGCAGGGATAGCCCAGCGTAGTTGCCCTCACCCTTACCTTCTCCCCGTCTTTTATGGGGAGAAGAAGGGTGCCGGTAGGCGTGAGTGGTGTCCCAGTTAGATCGGCCGTTTCAGTTTAACTCTGACAAACTCTAAAAATCGCCCGTCTTCACGATATCGCCAGCCAGTGAAATCGCCGTGCGGCGGTCCGCCTCGCCGGCGACCGAGAACGCCTGCTCCTGCATGTTGCGGATCCATTCGCAATCCTTGGGCGAACAGCGCTCGAAGGCAGCGGTGAGGATTGCGAGGCCCTTCACCGTCTTGCCCGCCTGGAACAGCATGTTGCCCAGCATGGCCTGCGCGTTCGCATTGCCCTTTTCGGCGGCCAGGCGGAACCAGCGGGCGGCCTGCACGGGATTGGACGCGCCGCCCTCGCCTTTCAGCAGCATCTTGCCCAATTCATATTGCGCCGCCGGATCGCCGAAATTGGAGGCAGCCTGGACATAGAGCTGGCGCGCCACGCCCGGATTGGCCTTCACCGGCGAACCCGGAATGCCTCGCCGCACATAGCCTGCCAGCGCCACCATCGCATCCGCGACATAGCTCTCGTTCTGCGAGCCGGGCTCCGCTCCGTCCCTCACGATCTTTTCGAACATCTGATAGGCTTCGAAATCGTTTTCGGTGACGCCGTCGCCTTCCGCGTACATGCGCGCAAGCTTCCACTTGGCGCCCTGGTGCCCCATATCCGCGGCATAGCGCAGCGTCTTGAGCGCCTCATCCTTATGGCCGCTCTTATAGGCGGAAAAACCGAGCTTGAAGAGTTCGAAGGGACTACGGCTCCCCTCGGATTCATCCGCCACGTCGAACGCGCTTGCCTGTCCGCACAGGATGGCGAGCGTCAGGGCCATTCCGACCACGGGGCCGAACACCGGATTTGTGAAGTGCTTAACGACGCGCATCAATGCATTTCTCTTGGCAAACATAAGCGGACAATATGCCTCGCCCTTTCCGGGTGCTCCGGGTTTGTGGCGGGAAATTGGCGAAAGGCCCGGACCACCCCTTCATGCACTTTCATGGTGAAGCAAGTGTTGCTGAATCGACACGAAATCGAGGAGCAATCCCGATCTCTCAAAGCGCTTTAAACAGCAGGAAAACATGCCCCCATTCACCCCTTTGAAAGAACACTCTTTTCAGAAAAAAGCCCGGCTAAAAAACCGGGCTTTCTCAACACTTTGCCCGTATGGCGATGTTAGAACTTCAACTTGGCCGAAACCGACAGTGCGCCGACAAAATCATCGTCGAAATCGGCGATGGAGCCGGTCGGGTTAGGCTTGCCGCCGATAAACGTATTATCCTTGGTTCCAGACGTCAGGAGGCCGACGGCACCGGCAACGCGAATCTCGATGCGCTCGTTCGGCGAATAAGTTGTGCCGAGACCGAGGGTCCAGGTATCCGTCTGTGACTGCAGGCCCGTCGATGTGCCACGATCCCAAGTCAGGCTCGATGCCACCGACCACTGGTCGTTGAGCTTGTGCCCGACACCACCGGTAACCGTCCAGCCATCGCGATAGTAAAGATCGAGGCCGGTGATCCGTGCGCCGACGGGGATTGCGCCGAATGGTCCGGGAAGATTCGCGCTGGTATTCAGGAACTCAATGCTGTCCTGGTTGGACCAATGGGTCCATTTGACCGAGCCGAACGCCAACCAGTTCGGCGCAATGCCGGTCTGGAATTTGAATTCGACCGAGTCAGGCACTTCCGCCTCGCCCACGACAGGGATGGTAATGGGGAACAGGCCGGTGACCGTCCCTTCCAGATCGTACTTTACCTTCGACTGGTAGACCACCGAAGCGCGCAAGGCATATTCCGGAATCTCATACGCCGCGCCGAGGCGCCAGCCATAGCCCTTGTCTTCGACATTAAGATAGCCGGTACGGAACGGCAGCGATGCGCCAAAGGGGAGAGGAAAGCCAGCAGGCAGGTAGCGGGACTGATAACCCTCGACTTCCTGGTAGGAAACGCCGCCCAGAATACGGATAAAGCCCTTTTCGCCCGCCGCAAAGCGGTAGGAGCAGTTGAGGCCGTAATCGCGCGAGGTGATTTTCTGCTCGATGCTGGTGTACATCTCCACCGTGTTGGTGCCGACATCGCTATGGATGCCGATCGGCTCGCGATATTGCGCGGCACAGGCAAGATCATCGGTCAGATCGACCTTGGCGGAGAATTTCGGTACAGCATAGCCGCGTGCTTCCCCCGTCTCCGTCTCGTAGGGGCGGCGCGTGATAGGATTGATGCCGCCAGTCTTGGCCCCTACTACCGACCCCCGAATATTCTTCAGCTTCCGCTCAGGCTTGACGTAGGTCACGCCTGATTCAATGCGCGTGCCCGGCTCGAACAGGATATCGAAATCCTGCGAGCTGCGCTCCATGCCGCCGGCCTGCGCCGTGGCGGCAGTGCCTGCTACGATAAGCGCGGCGCCGATGAGTTTTGTGGTTCCCCTGGTCATTTTGTCCCTCCCCAGATCAATGACTGCAATCGAATTTTGACGGAAACGTAACATGAAAGTGATGCCCGGCAAGGGGGTGCTAAAATGCCGTTTCCATCGGCCAAAACCACGTTTCGTAAAAAACACATGTTTTCAGCCTGATGAGCGAACTTATAGGCAGATTCTTTGCTTGTGAGAGCGCCAAAAGTGCCAATTTCGAGGGGTTTTAGGCCGATCAGGGCATGCTGTTGCGGGAACGCAACAATGTCCGCATATTGTTCAAATCATGGCGAAAATGGCAATCCAGCGGAGCAAGGGTTGCGGCAATGAGAGACTGGGGCGGCCTTTCGAATCGAGGCGCGCCCTTACCCTCCCCCTTGCGGGGAGGGTAAGGGCGCGGAGCGCCGGGGTGGGGTGGTGCAGAATTGAGCACAACCGTCTCCACCCCCATCCGCCCGCTTCGCGGGCGTTCGTCGCTGGAAAAGCCAAATCGTTGGCTTTTCCTCGGCCTATGGCCGAACGCTCCTCACCCCCGCAAGGGGGAAGGAGGGCGCTAGCCACCGACGCGTTTCTGCGCGGTCGCGATCTTTTCCGCCGCCTCGCGCAATTCGGCGAGTTTCTCGCGTTCGGCCTCGACAACATCCTCGCGCGCATTGGCGACGAATTTCTCGTTCGAGAGCTTCTTTTCGATGCGCTCGATCTCGCCGGCGATCTTGCCCGCCTCCTTGGCGAGCCTTGCAGCTTCCGCCTTGAGGTCGATCAGGCTGCCCAGCGGCAGGCAGGCCGTCGCCTCGCCGATGACGATCTGCGCCGATGCCTTCGGCGCTTCCGGCGCCAAAGTGATCGCATCCACACGCGCCAGCCGCTTGATCGCCGCTTCGTGACGCGTGAGGCGATCCTTCGTCGTATCGTTCGCGCCAAGCACGATGAGCGGCGCGAGCGCCGATGGCGGCACATTCATCTCCGAGCGCACGGAACGGATTCCGGTGACGAGATCGATCAGCCAGTTCAAATCCGCAGCCGCCGTCTCATCCGCGAAATCCAGCACCGGCCATTCGGCATGGGCAAGCAGGGTTGGACGCGTCTTCCCCTCGCCCGCCGTATGCGCCCATAGCTCTTCCGTCATGAACGGCATGAACGGGTGCAGCAGCTTGTAAATCTCATCGAGGCAATAAGCGGCGCAAGCCTGCGCCTCCTTCTTGGCAGCCTCGTCCTCGCCCATGAAGATCGGCTTGAGCAGTTCCAGATACCAGTCGCAGAACTGGTTCCAGACGAATTTATAGGCCGCACCCGCCGCCTCGTTGAACCGGTAGGAGGCGATCCCTTCGGTAACGGCGCGGGTCGCCCGTGTCAGTTCGGTCAATATCCAGCTGTTAACGGCAAGCTTCGCGTTCGCGGGCTCGAATCCCTCGTCGCGCGCCACGCCGTTCATTTCCGCAAAGCGGGTCGCGTTCCATAGCTTGGTGCCAAAATTGCGATAGCCCGCGATACGCGCCGGATCGAGCTTCACGTCGCGTCCCTGCGCCGCCATGATGGCGAGCGTGAAGCGCAGCGCGTCCGCGCCATATTCATCGATCAGCTCCAGGGGGTCGATGACGTTGCCCTTGGACTTTGACATCTTCGCCCCGTTCTTGTCGCGAACGAGGGCGTGCATGTAGACGGTGTGGAACGGCACTTCATCCATGAAGTGCAGTCCCATCATCATCATCCGCGCGATCCAGAAGAAGATGAGATCGAAACCGGTGACGAGAACGCTGGTCGGATAATAGGCGGCAAGCTCCGGCGTCTTCTCCGGCCAGCCGAAGGTCGAGAAAGGCCAGAGCGCGGAGGAAAACCAGGTGTCGAGCACATCGGAATCGCGCGTGAGGGCAACGTCCGCGCCATAATGCGCGCGCGCCGCCGCTTGTGCCTCTTCCTCGCTTCGCTCCACGAAATAGGCCCCATCCGGCCCGTACCATGCCGGGATCTGATGTCCCCACCAGAGCTGGCGCGAGATGCACCAGGGCTGGATGTTCTCCATCCAGCCGAAATAGGTCTTTTCCCAGTTTTCCGGGATGATCTTCGTGCGCCCGTCGCGCACAGCCGCAATCGCCGGCTTGGCGAGTTCCGCCGCGTTGACGTACCATTGGTCGGTCAGGAACGGCTCGATCGGCACGCCGCCGCGGTCGCCATGCGGCACCGCATGGGTGTGGTCCTCGATCTTTTCGAGATAACCGCCCTCTTCCATCATCTCCACGATGCGCTTGCGCGCGGTAAACCGGTCAAGCCCGTCGAGATCGTGGATGAGCTTATCGAGATGGCTCGAACTCTCCAGCCCTTCCAGGAAGTCCTTGTTGTCTTTAAGCGTTATATCCGCCTCGACGGTCAGGATATTGATCTGGCGCAGATCGTTGCGCTTGCCGACTTCGAAATCGTTGAAATCATGCGCGGGCGTGATCTTCACCGCGCCCGATCCCGCTTCCGGATCAGCGTAATCGTCCGCCACGATTGGGATATGCCGTCCGACCAGCGGCAACACGACATTGTTGCCGACGAGCGCATGATAGCGCGGATCGTCAGGATTGACCGCCACGCCCGTATCGCCCAGCATCGTCTCGGGCCGCGTCGTGGCGACGACGATATAAGTGTGCGGATTTTCCGGATCGAACGGCACGTTCTCCAGCGGATAGCGGAAATGCCAGAGATGCCCCTTCACCTCGCGCGATTCCACCTCGATATCCGAAATGGCGGTCAGAAGCTTCGGGTCCCAGTTCACAAGGCGCTTGTCCTTGTAGATCAGGCCCTGCTTGTAGAGCGTGACGAAGACCTCCAGAACCGCCTTCGACAGCCCCTCATCCATGGTGAAACGCTCGCGCGACCAATCGCAGGACGCGCCGAGGCGGCGCAGCTGGTTGGCGATCATGCCGCCGGATTCATCCTTCCACTGCCAGATGCGCTCGATAAACTTTTCACGGCCCATGACATGCCGGTTCGGCTCCTGCCGCTCCATCAGCTGGCGCTCGACCACCATTTGCGTGGCGATGCCGGCATGGTCCATACCCGGCTGCCAGACGACATTCTTGCCGCGCATACGCTCGAAGCGGGTGAGAATGTCCTGGATCGTATTGTTGAGCGCATGGCCCATATGCAGCGAGCCGGTGACATTCGGCGGCGGGATGACGATGGAAAACGGATCGGCGCCCGGCTTCGCCCCGGCTCCGGCCTTGAAGGCGCCCGCCTTCTCCCAGAGTTCGGCGATTTTCGGCTCGGTGGCCGCGGCGTCATATGTCTTCTCAAGCATGGGGTATCCATCGAGGCTGAATGAGCGGAGATGGGGTTTAAAATCACTTTTAGAATGATATTGAAAGGGAAAATACGTTGCCAGCACGAATAGCGAATAGAGAACGCAGGATTCCCGCTCGCTAGAGAGCTTCCTCTTTTGATGGAATTGCTTGGTGTCCTTTTGCGCCGTTGTCGTGAATGGATAGGTTGAGGCATGGATTCCTGTGACAAGCACAGGAATGACGGAAGAGCGGGTTCTTCGCCTGAAACTTCATCGTCTTGCAGGCAGAAATGTTTGGGCTGGTGTCAAAAGCCATATTGCCGTCATCAAGTCAGTTGCGGCTTGGGAGCGATTTGGTCACGGATGCGGGCGTTTGCGCGGATGATGATCTTTCGCATGATGGCTGCAAGAGCGAGGCGCTTTGGCTTCCCGGCTTTGAGGAATGCCTTGTATGCCGCGGCCAGATCATTTTTGCCGCGGATGGCGGTCAGGGCTGCGATGAAGAGCATCGGCCTGATGTGACGGCGCCCGC
>NZ_QJTF01000026.1 GCF_003217235.1 Paramesorhizobium leguminum
GGACTGCCTCAGTCGTCGTGGCGCTCCCATGGAGAAACTGGCCCATAATGATTCCTTCCATTCCTGAGAAAAGAATGCACCATTAAAGTCTGGGATCAAACATCTAGGCGATACGCCTGCCCGCGTTATCGTGAAGCTTGTTCTGGTGTCGCTGGTCGTTGGTGTGATCATGCACGCCTTCGACTGGTCGCCCTATGATATATTGTGGGGCATCCGCGGCTTCTTTCTGCAGCTCTGGAATATGGGCTTCTCCGCGTTCGGAGACTTCATCAATTATCTGCTACTGGGCGCGGCAATCGTCATCCCCGCCTTCATTTTGCTCAGGATCGCGAGCTATCGACGCTGATCTGTCCATTTGGGGTAATCTGAGAGCACGATGACGATAGAGAATTCCGGTTTCGCCGTGAACCGGCGGAATTTCCTGACGCTGGCGGGTGCGATGGTTCTTTCCGCCGCACCGCTCGCAAATGAGGCCATTGCGGCGGAAGACCCGACCGCGCTTTTCAATATAATCCGCAAGCAGCATGGGCTGCCGTTACTCGCGACCGAGCCGAAGCTCGAAAAGGCCGCGCTATATCAGGCGAAGCGCATGGCGAGCTATGACAAGATCGGCCATAGTGTCGGCTGGGGCAATGATTTCGTCTCACGGCTTCGTCAGTTCGGCATTCATGGTCCCGCGGCGGAAAACGTCGCCGCCGGTCAGCGCAATACGGCGGCGGTTTTCGAGGCGTGGATGAACTCTCCCGGCCATCGCAAGAATATGCTCGATCCGGATTTTTATCACTACGGCCTCGCTTGGGCGACGCCCGAAGCCAAGCCGCGCTATATCTATTGGGCGATGGAACTGGGGGTTTAAGCCGGGATGGCCTTCGCCGCCCAGTGCGTCGTGTCGCGGTCACGCAAGTCGCGAATGCTCTTCACGCCGTCGCGTCTCAATCGCTCCGACATGCCTTTGACGATCTCGCCCGGCAATCCGGGGCCGCGATAGACGAGGCCGGTATAAAGCTGGACAAGGTCCGCGCCGGCCCTGATCTTGGCGAGCGCCGTATCGGCGCTATCGATGCCGCCGACGCCGATGATCGGCAATTCAGGGCCGACTTTCTGGCGCACCTTGGCGAGCACGATTGTCGAGCGCTCGAACAGCGGCGCGCCTGAGAGTCCACCCGCTTCGCTCGTGCTCCTCGTGCTCTTCAAGCCGGTTCGCGACAGCGTGGTGTTGGAAATGATCAGCCCGTCGAGCGGATGCGCCTTCACTTCCGCCGCGATATCATCCAGCCCTTCCTCGGTCAGATCAGGGGCGATTTTCAGGAAAACCGGACGCACGATCCCGGATTTCGCGGCCTCGTCGTCGCGCGCCGTCAGCACTTGTGCGAGCAGCAGGCCGAGGCTCTCCCGCGCCTGCAGATCGCGCAGGCCCGGCGTGTTGGGTGAGGAAATGTTGGCGGTGAAGTAGCTGGCAACGGAATAAAACCGACGGATTCCGGTGACATAATCGGCAATGCGATCGGCGGAATCCTTGTTCGCGCCGATATTGACGCCGACGATGCCCGCTTTCCCGGTTCGCGCTGACAGCCTGCGAAACGCCGCTTCATGGCCGTCATTGTTGAAACCAAGACGGTTGATGACCGCACGATCCTCGACAAGCCGGAAAATGCGCGGACGCGGATTGCCGCTTTGCGGTTGCGGCGTCAGCGTGCCTATTTCGGCAAAGCCGAAACCGAGTTTCAGGAGTTCATCCGGAATTTCGGCATTCTTGTCATAGCCGGCGGCCATGCCGAGCGGATTGGGGAAGGAAAGCCCCGTCACCGTGACGGCAAGCGCCGGGTCATTGCCGCCCCCGCACGAGAAGAGCCCGCTTTTCAGCGCAGCGACGGAAAGGCCATGCGCCTGCTCGGGATCAAGCTTGAAGAGAGCGCGGCGACCGAAGGTTTCGAAAAGCCCGCTCATGCGTCCAGCTCCGGAAATTGATGCGCGCCATCGGCCCCAAGGGGCAGGGGCTTTACCCAGCGCACGGCGGCAAGCGGCAGGTCACCATAGAGATGCGGAAAGAGCGCGCCGCCGCGCGCGGCCTCATATTTCAGCTCGTCGCCCAGCACATCCGCATCGATGGCGACGAGAAGCAGATCGTCCTGCCCGGCGAAATGCTTCGCCGCCGTCTCGCGCACATGCTGTGCGGTCGAAAAATGAATGTAGCCATCGTTTATGTCGACCGGCGCGCCGGTGAAGACGCCAGCCTCTTCGGCTGCCTGCCATAGTGCGCGGGGGGCGATCTTGTAGATTGTCGTCGTGCTCATGCCTGGTTTCCTATTAGGAAATATCAGGGGCGAAAAGCATAACATCGGGCGTCACGCACGATTTTCACATATCTGGCTGATTTTTTCGGCATAATAGAGAATGTTGGTTCTACACCGGGAGAAATCGCGATGATGAAAGCCTGTTCGCCGGTCATGCTGTTGGTGATCGCCCTGTCCGCGCCTGAAGTCGCCCATGCGCAGGAAACCGGGCGCTACACCATGGAAAAGACGGACAAGGGGTATATCCGGCTCGATACCCAGACCGGCGATATCTCGGTTTGCGCCGACCAGTCGGGTCAGATGGTGTGCCGCCTCGCGCCGGATGACCGCCGCGCCTATGAGGACGAATTGGCGGCGCTGGATGCGCGCGTAAAGCGGCTGGAAGAGCAGGTGTCGGCCTATAACAAGCTACCGCCCGCCCTCCGCGATGCGCTTCCCACCGACGAGGAATTCGAAAAGACGATGGGCTATATGGAACGCTTCTTCCGGCGTTTCATGGATATCGTGAAGAATTTCGACAACGGATCGGATGGAACGAACGATCCGGTGCCCAATAGAACTTAGGGGGATAGGGCAGTAAGGCAGTATGACAGTATGTAAAAAATAACATTGCCTGCTTACCGTCGGCACATATTTTCTGCCCTACTGCCCTACTGCCCTACTGCCTAACTCAAGCAAACCGCCGTGTCGCCTCTATGAGCTCATGCACGATGCCGGGCTCGGTGACGGCATGGCCTGCGTCCTCGACGATGCGCAGGTCCGCCTCCGGCCACACCTTTTTCAACTGCCATGCATTGATGAACGGCGTGCACATGTCATAGCGGCCATGCACGATCACGCCGGGGATGTGGCGAATACGCTCGACATCGCGCAGCAACTGGTCGTCGCTGTCGAAGAAGCCGCGGTTCTGGAAATAATGGCATTCGATGCGGGCGAAGGCGATGGCGAAATGATCCTCGCCAAAGGAATTCTCGCGCTCGGGATTGGGCAGAAGCGACAGGGCGGAGCCTTCCCAGCGCGCCCATTTGCGCGCCGCCTCGATCTGCACCTGCGGGTCTGGATCGGTCAGGCGATTGTAGTAGGCGGCGATCATATCGCCGCGCTCCGCCTCCGGGATATGCTCCTGATAGGCTTCGAAACGGTCGGGATAGACGATGCTCGCACCGTTGGAATAGAACCAGTCGATCTCGAAACGGCGGATCATGAAAATGCCGCGCAGGATGAGTTCGCTGACGCGGGTGGGATACGTCTGGGCATAGGCGAGCGCCAGCGTCGATCCCCATGAGCCGCCGAAGACCTGCCATTTCTCCACGCCCAAATGCTCGCGAATACGCTCCATGTCGGCGACGAGATCCCACGTGGTGTTTTCGCGCAGCTCCGCATGCGGCGTCGAACGGCCGCAGCCGCGCTGGTCGAACAGGATGATGCGATAGCGCTCCGGATCGTGCAGGCGGCGCATTGTCGGGTTGATCCCGCCACCTGGTCCGCCATGGATCATGATAACGGGCTTCCCGTCGGGATTGCCGCATTCCTCGATGTGGATCGTATGCAGGTCGGAAACGGGCAGCATCTCGTCGCGGTAGGGTGAAATTTCTGGATAAAGCGTGTTGCGCGTCGTCATTCAGGGCCTTTTTATTGTTTTTGCCGGAAATAAGCTGTTTCCATCGCGGCCATTCCTATAGCACAATAAGGCCAGACGGCGGCACGACCCGGGCTGGCCGGCGAATTATCCGTTCATTTTGGTTTGCCGGCTTGAAAAGCTGACAAGGCCGGTTAGTCGGGAGAGTGGGGCCGGCTAGTCGGAAAGTGGGGTTTGCCGCAATCGGTTGGGGAATACGCGGTGTCATGAGGTTGAAATTTATCATCGCCGATGATCATCCGCTGTTCCGCGGGGCACTGCGGCAGGCGCTGGCGCGAAAATCCGGCGAGGCGGATATCATCGAGGCGGGCGATTTTGACACGGTCAAAAAGCTGGTTCTTGAAGCCACCGACATTGATCTCCTTCTGCTCGACTTGACCATGCCGGGCGCAAGCGGCCTTTCGGGCCTGGTCATGCTGAAGGCTATCCACCCGGCATTGGCGGTCGTCATCGTTTCGGCTACGGACGATCCCGCGACGGTCAGACGCGCGTTGGAGCTCGGCGCTTCGGGCTTCATCTCAAAATCCGCCAGTATCGAAGGCATCGAAAAGGCCGTCAGCGCCGTTCTGGCCGGCGATATCTGGGCGCCCCAGGAGGTTGATCTGGGCCACGAGCCTGATCCCGAAATATCCGATCTGATCCAGCGTATCCGCACGCTGACGCCGCAACAGGCCCGCGTTTTGTCGATGCTGGCGGAAGGTCTCCTCAACAAGCAGATCGCCTATGAGCTGAACGTATCGGAAGCGACAATCAAGGCCCATGTCTCGGCAGTGTTGCAGAAGCTTGGCGTCGATAGCCGCACACAGGCGGTTATCCGGCTGGCGAAGATTGGCGGGGATGGGGTCTCAATGGTGAATTGAGGGGTGGGGAAATGACACAGATACACAATGAACGCATAGAACTTATGGCTGGCAATCTGGACCGTTTGTCCACGGCGTTCGTTGCCGTGGGTGTATTGGGCAAAACATTCGATTTCACGCCAGGTCAGGGACTATTTGTCTCCGCGCTTGTCATTATAGCTTGGATTTTTGCCGCTATGGGACTACATTTAGCGGCAAGATATATCCTTGGGAGACTGAAACCATGACTATCCAGATTTTCATGTGGTATGTTTTCCCGATCCTTGTCGGTCTGGCCTGCTTCGGCTGGATCGGGTACGATAAGTATTTTAGCGGTCGATCCAAATCGAAATGACAGGGTTGCAACTTTTCGCCTTTGTCATTCTTCCATTATCCATTGGAATAGGTGGGTTGGCCATATCGTACTTATATACTTACTTCAATCGCTGACAGGCGGCAATTATTCCGCCGCCTGCCTCTGTCCATGATAATGCGATAGCAGCGCGCGCAATGCCGCCGGTTTCAGCGGCTTGTGCAGCACGGTGACTCCTTCCACATCGGCCAACAGGCGCACTTCGTTCGAACGATCGGCAGTAATAAGAACAGCCGGCAGCTTCCTGCCGAAATGTTTCCAAACCTGACCGATCAGGTCGAGGCCGCTTTCGTCATTGAGGTGATAATCGGCGAGGACTATATCGGGCGCGAAGGCTCCCTCCAAGTACAAGGCCTCCAGTTCCGCACTTCCCCGCACTGCCGCCACGCGGCAGCCCCAGCCGGTAAGCAGTAGCTTCATGCCTGAGAGGATGCGCTCGTCATTGTCGATGACGAGAACGCTGGTGCCTTTCAGTTCATTCGTGCGATAGGGCAAGGACTGTTCTTGGGGCCCTTCTGCCGGCATCGGGTGTTGAGCGGGGGAAAGTTTCACCGAAAAGACCGTCCCCCTGCCCGGCACGGATGTGAGATCCAGCGGCAGGGCAAGTACCCGCGCGATGCGGTCAACGATGGAGAGGCCCAGCCCCAACCCTTCTGCTTCTCTCGCTCCTTCATCAAGCCGGGTGAACTCGCGAAAGACGATTTCGAGCTTGTCCGCCGGAATGCCGATACCGCTATCGAGCACTTGCAGCTCCAGCGCTCTGCCACGCCGTCTTGCGCCCAGAAGCACGCTGCCGCTGCGGCTGTATTTGATTGCGTTTGAGACGAGATTCTGCACGAGCCGGCGCAGCAGGTTACGGTCGGTCTCGACCGCGACGCTGCTCGGCACGACGCGCAGGCGCAGGCCTTTTTGTCTGGCGAGGGGAGCGAAATCCGTGGCGATCTGCTTCATCAATTCATCGAGCCGGAAAATGGAGACATGCGGCTTGAGCGCACCCGTATCGAGGCGGGAGATATCCAGCACCGCGCCAAGAATGGCCTCGACCGATTCCAGCGATGAATCGATGTTGCGCGTCAGGTTCCCTTCGTCCGAAGCCTGCAGCCGTTCCGTTAGCGCGGAGCTATAGAGCCGTGCGGCATTGAGCGGTTGGAGGATATCGTGGCCCACCGCCGCTAGAAACCGCGTCTTGCCGAGATTGGCCTCTTCCGCCACGGCACGGGCTTTGGCAAGCTCACTGTTGACATGGGTAAGCTCCACTGTCCGCTCCGTCACCCGCTGCTCCAGCGTTTCATTGATTTTTTTCAGCGCATTGGCCGCCTCGACGGCAATGGTGATATCGGTATAGGTGGCAACGATCCCGCCATCGGGCATCGGGTTGGAGCGGATTTCGAGGATGCGGCCGCTCGATTTCAACTCGATGCGCCATGGCTGCCGGAAGGTGGTGAAATTGCGCATGATATTGGCGATATTTCCTATGGGAACATCGCCGCGGCGGGAGAGATAATCAATAATTTCCGAGAACGGAATCCCCACCTGGCCGAATTCATCCGGCAAATCGGCGAGCAGGCGGAACCGCCGGTTCCAGCAGGTGAGCCGGAAATCCTTGTCGAACACCGTGATGCCCTGTTCCATCTGGTCGAGCGCGATCTGCAGCAGGCCACGGTTCTGTTGCAGCGCCTCTGACGCATCGTCGAGCAGGCGCAAGGCGCCACGCGTCGAGCTGTCGTTACGTTGCAGGAGCAGCGAGAGGACGAGGCGGGAGGAAGAAGAGCCCACCGCGCTGCCGAGCAATCGTTCTGCATATCGGATGGTTGCCATGTCTGCGGGCGCGCTGCCCACGAGTTTGCGGTTCTCCCGTAGCTCGAAGCTGCGGAACGAGCGCTCCATCCGCTCCGCACCGAGATAGCGCGCGATCGTCGCCTTCAATTCGTCTACCGTCACCGTCGTGCGGAACCGGCGGAGCGTCGGGACGGTCATGATCTCGCGCGGCATGAAGGCCGTCGCCTGGATGCGTTCGAGCGGCGTGGCCTTTCGAGAAAGCGAGCCAAGCACATAGAAGGCCGTGTTGATGGCGAGGCTCCAGATCACGCCGTTGGTCAGTGGAAAGGCATCCGTCCCGAACAAGGCCTGCGGGCGAAGCGCGGCGATGCCTAGCAGCCCCTCGCGCAATATGGCGGCGCCGGGCGGGGCAAGCGTGGGCAAAAGCAGCGTATAGGCCCAGACCGCGAAGCCACTCGCCATACCCGCGACAGCGCCGCGCGCATTCGCCCCGCGCCAGATGAGCCCACCCAGAAAGGCGGGGGCGAACTGGGCAATCGCGGCGAATGAGATCAGGCCGATGGACGACAGGCGGATATTGTCCGCAGTCTCGCGATAATAAATGAAGGAAATAAAGAGGATGCCAATGATCGTTGCGCGGCGCGTATAAAGGATAACGCGCGTCAGATCCTGGGGTTCAGCATCCTGATTTTGGATGAAGTGCTTGATGAAGAGCGGCAGCAACAAATGGTTGGAGATCATCACCGAAAGCGCCACGCAGGCGACGATGACCATGGCGGTGGCCGCCGAAAGCCCGCCGACGAAGGCAATGAGCGCCAGCAGGTGAGAATCCGCGGCAAGCGGCAGCGCCAGCACGTAGAGGTCGGCATTGGTGTTGGGACCTAGCGTCACCACCCCGGCAAGCGCGATGGGCAGCACGAAGAGGTTGATGAGCACGAGATAGGCGGGGAAGAGCCACGCCGCGGTGCCGAGTTCCCGCTCGCTCCGGTTTTCCACCACGGCCACATGGAACTGGCGCGGCAGCATCAGGATGGCGATAGCACTGAGCACCGTCTGCACGAGCCATGTCCCGGTGGAAGTGCGGTAGTTCAGTGCGTGCGACGCCGCTTCATTGCGCGTGACGGTCTCCATGAGTATGGAAAAATTGCCGAACAGGTAGAATGTGCAGACAAAGCCGACTGCCAGGAAGGCGCATAGCTTGATGACGGATTCGAGCGCCACCGCAAGAATAAGCCCGTCCTGATGCTCCGTGGCGTCGGTATGCCGGGTGCCGAACAGGATGGCGAAAAGCGCGAGAACGCAGGCCACGGGAAGCGAAACGTCACTGAAGATATAGCCGATTGGATCGAACGATTGGCCGTAATGCGCGACGATCAGGTCAACGCTGCCGGATACCGCCTTCAATTGCAGCGCGATATAGGGCAGCGCTCCAATCGTCGCGATAATGGTGGCGATCGAGGCGACGGCGAAGCTCTTGCCGTAGCGGGCGGCGAGGAAATCGGCGATCGAGGTGATGCGCTCCGCCTTCGCCAGCCGCACGATATGGCGCACCAGCTTGTTGCCGAGCGTGAAAACGAGGATCGGGCCGATATAAATGCCGAGAAACTCCAGCCCTCGTTCCGCCGCCACCCCGACGGAGCCGAAAAAGGTCCACGACGTGCAATAGACGGCGAGGCTGAGCGCGTAGATATAGGGGCGCGGCTCCGTTCCCCAGCGCTGCGCGCGCCGGTCGCCCATGCTCGCCACCCCGAAAAGCAGGAGCAGGTAAAGAAAGGCAATGCCGATAATTCCCCAACCCTGCACGGTTTCCCTCTTTTTCCCCGGCAGCTTCCTGTTTAGAAGCTTTTCTCAAAAGAATGGGAGACAATACCATGCTTAAGGAATTCAAGGAATTTGCCCTGAAGGGAAACATGGTCGATCTGGCCATCGGCGTCATCATCGGCAGCGCCTTCGGCGGGCTGGTCAATTCAATCGTCGCTGATTTCATCACCCCGGTCATCGGCTTCGTCACCGGCGGCATCGATTTTTCCAACATGTTCGTCCAGCTCGCGGGCGATCCGAAGGCGACGCTCGGCGCGGCGCGTGAAGCGGGGGCGACCATCGCCTATGGGCATTTCCTCACGCTTTTCATCAATTTCCTGATTGTCGCGGCTGTGTTGTTCCTGGTGGTCAAGGGAATGAACCGCCTGAAGAGAAGAGAGGAAGCGGCGCCCGCGCCGGAACCGGAAATGCCGCGCGATCAGGTGCTCCTGACTGAAATCCGCGATCTGCTCGCCAAGCAGCAGGAAAAGTGATCACCCCTCTCACCGTCATCCTCGGGCTCGTCCCGAGGATGACGGTGAACGCGCCGCAGATCATGGGAAACGGCCAAATGAACCAGCAAATTTTAGAACCGAATGACGATCTCTGGTCCAAAGCCTATGCCATGGCCGTGTCGCTTGCCATCGCCGCGGTTGGCGCGCTGCTGGCGTTCTGGGTCGGCCTTCCTATCCCGTTTCTGCTGGGGTCGGTCATTGCGGTAACGACCGCATCGCTTTCAGGCGTCCGCATCTATCTGCCGGATTGGCTGCGCAATATCGTCTTCTTCATGCTGGGCCTTCAGGCAGGGTCCGGCGTGCGGCCCGATACGTTGGGGCAGTTGGCGTCATGGCCGGGGAGCTTCGCCCTTCTATTCGTCATGCTCTTTGCGGTGACCGGGCTGACCTATCTACTCCTGCGCAAGGGCTTCGGCTGGGATGGCCAGACAGCGCTCTTCTCCGCCATTCCGGGCGCGCTCTCCTTCGTGCTCGCGGCGGCAAGCGATACCCGCGCTGACCTGACCCGGATCACCATTATCCAGGCGACACGCCTTTTGCTGCTGATAGGATTTCTCGCGCCGCTTCTCGCGGTGCTTGGCCGCACTGCGCCGCATGTGGATTTAACGGCAGCGCATGAACTGACGCTCGAAGCCGCCACCATTCTCTTCGCAGGCGGGTTAGCCGGCGCGGTCATCGGCCATTATAGCCGCCTTCCGGGTGGCATGATGCTTGGCGCGCTGCTTGCGAGCGCCGTTCTGCACGGGACATCGATGGTGGAAGCCAGCCTGCCGCGCGGGCTTTCCGATGTAGGCACCATCGTGCTGGGTGTGCTGATCGGCTCGCGCGTCAATGCGAGCCATCGCCGGCAAATCCTGCACTATCTGCCGGCGGCGCTTCTCGCCTTCATCGTCGGCACATCAGCGGCATTCGCCACCGGGGCGATGGTCTGGCTGATGTTCGATCTCCATCCGGCCCAGATCGCGCTTGCATTCGCGCCGGGCGCGCTTGAAGCATTGACCGTCATCGCCTTTTCACTCGGCGTCGATCCGGCCTATGTCGCCTCGCATCATGTGGCGCGCTTCATCATGATTGCAGTGACGGTGCCGTTTGTCGCGAAGTGGCTGAATGGAAAAGGGAGTAGTGAGCAGTGAGCAGTGAGCAGTGAGCAGAAGGAACACTTGTTCACTGATCACTGTCTCGCTAACTTTCATCCCCCCGCCTTGGAAACCATCAGCGGAACCACCCGATCCGATTTGACGATAGCGGGAGCGCTGGTTTCTATAAGCGGAATCCCGAGTGCATCCCAAACTTCGAGCAGCGCATCCCTCAGTTCGAATACCAGCGTATCGTCGTGAAACGGCGTCGGCGTGATGCGTAGGCGTTCCGTGCCCCGGGGTACCGTGGGGTAGTTGATCGGCTGGATATAGATCCCGTGGACTTCAAGCAGCCGGTCGCTCGCCATTTTGCAGAGCTCCGGATCGCCTACCAGGATAGGCACGATATGCGTCTGCGAGGGCATGACGGGCAGACCGGCGACCGCCAGCACGTCCTTGGCCATCTGCGCCTGGCGCTGATGCTGACGGCGCTCTTCCTGCGAGGTTTTTAAGTGCCGGATCGAGGCTGTTGCTGCTGCAGCGATCGCGGGCGGCAAAGCTGTGGTGAAGATGAAGCCCGGCGCATAGGATCGCACCGCGTCGATGACGGATCGCGCGCCGGTGATATAGCCGCCGAGCGCGCCGAATGCCTTGGCGAGCGTGCCCTCGATAATATCGATGCGATCGGCGAGGCCGTCGCGATCGGTGATGCCGCCGCCGCGTGTGCCATACATGCCGACCGCGTGGACCTCGTCGATATAGGTCATGGCGTTATATTCGTCGGCGAGATCGGCGATCTTCTCGATCGGCGCGATATCGCCATCCATTGAATAGACGGACTCGAACACGATGATCTTGGCGCGGCTCTTGCCGGCCGCCTTGAGCAGGCTTTCCAGATGCTCGACATCATTGTGCCGGAAAATCTTCTTTTCCGCGCCCGAGCGGCGCACGCCCTCGATCATTGAGGCGTGGTTCAATTCATCGGAAAGGATCAGGCAATCGGGCAGGAGCCTGCCGATGGTGGAGATCGCCGCCTCATTGGAGACGAAGCCGGAGGTGAAGACGAGACCCGCTTCCTTGCCGTGCAAATCGGCAAGCTCGGCTTCGAGTTCGACGAGCGGATGGTTATTACCCGAAATGTTGCGCGTACCGCCCGCCCCTGAACCGAGTTGCCCGGCGGCATCGCAGAGCGCCGAGATCACATCGGGGTGCTGGCCCATGCCGAGATAATCGTTGGAGCACCATACGGTGATCTCGCGGGCGGTTCCGTTGGCGCGCCACAGCGCACGGGGAAACCGGCCAACGATACGTTCCAGATCGGCAAAGACGCGATAACGCTTCTCGGCGTGCAACTGGTCGATCGCATCCTCGAAAAAACGGCGATAGTCCATCAAGCGCTCCTGAAATTCCATCTTTCTCCTACCGTTTTTGCCCTTTGGCGTCCACGCCGGGATTGGGGGCAATTTGCCACGGGCGGTAACAGGATGCCTTGATCGCGCGCAAATTTTCGCGAGGAGCAGTTTGGGAGAAGTTTAGTCGAGGATGGAAAGCAATCCCTCTTCGATCTTGCCCGAAACCCAGCGCCGCTCGTCCGCCCAAGCATGGCGCTTCCATCCCTCCCAGCCGAAGCCGCATAGCTTTATATCCCAGTCGTTTTTGGAGAAATTTTTAAGTATATACCTGATACCTAAAAACCCTGTGCTTGGAAATACTTCGTGCATTTTATCTTCAGGTATTCCAAGCTCCCGGCATCCGTCGATATAATCTTGCGGCGGCATGATCCGAATTTCCTTGCCGGCGCTGCCCAGAATGTTGATTGCGGCCCAGGTCCAATCGGTGCGCCGGCCTTTCAGGCGAGAAAGAACGTTCGGCTGGACACAATACTTCCTGATGATCAAGGGGTGATGAACCAGCATGATCTCCCGCGCCGCGACGAAGAAGGGCGAGTGGACGAAGTCGGACTCTTGCAGCCACTTCTGCATCTGCTTGCTGGAGTTGATCATCATCAGAAGGTCTGTGCGTGTGCCGCTCATGCCGGCTTTCGGTTCGTTGAAGCGGAGAACGAATTGAGCCGCGTCGATCTCGGCCGAAAGATCGCGAGACAGGTCACCATTCCCGACGATGATGAGGCGCTTGGCGGAAAGAGACATGGACGTCCGGTCCCCGAAAATCCCCCTCTCAGTGATTGAAGAATGCCCCTGCCATTATGACAATGCTGAAATATTCAGTGGATAAAATTTGCGGCGATATCGCGGCGGCGCATATTTCGACGCCGCCACCCGGTGCGGGAAACGCTGGATCAGGCAATCCCCGGCTTTGTCACGCGAATATTGATGTTGTCATCGGCAAGATCGAAGCCTGAATAATTGCGCTGGAATGCAATTATCGCGTCATTGACGCCTTTGGAAAAGCCATCGTCGCGCATTTCTATTTTGTGCCGATATAAAATCCTGTCATCTTTATAGAATACAACTTGTCCTTCCATAGGAATTCTCCTCTGGTTGCTGTGATTATCTATATTAGACTAGGATTCCATGCCGGAAAATCAAGAAATGCTATTTGGGCTTTCCGCCCAATTTCCGTCTCAGCCGTTCCTCGCAAAGCGCCCGCATGGCGCGCGCGGCCTGTGCATAGGTTGGGCCATTGGTCACGCTGGGCTCCAGCCGTTCCGCCGGCGCGAGATGGCGCAATGCATCGAGCGTGCGCATCGGCACCGTATCCGTGCAACTCCACAGCCGGCGAAAGATAACGCTGATGCGCGTATGCTTGCCGTTGACATCGACGGCAGGCTCATCGGTGCCTGCTATCCAGTCTTCAAAAGCGTCGATCGCATCCTGAAACGCGTTGTGCAGATAAATCGGCGCATGACCTTCATGAAGCGGGGGTAGCAAACTCGCCATGTCTGTTTCCTCTCTTCGTTGAATTCACCCATAGCCATACACGCGGCTACCGGCGATGGGATTGCCAACAAGCACTATAACGATATGCCAGAAAATCTGCTCCGCAGCACAACCCAAATAAGCCCAGCTTTTTGGAAAAGATCACGCGGCTTTCTCTATATTGTAGGAAAGAAAAATTAATTCAAGCTTTACCAAGTTCCACTGAGCGCTTCTTTGCTGCTTCCACAGCTTTGGTAATGAGATCTTCCAGCCTGTCTTCGCTCATCAATACGTCAAGGGCTGCCGCCGTCGTGCCGTTCGGGCTCGTTACCTGCTCACGCAGCTTTGTGGGGCTTTCATGGCTTTGGGCCGCCAGGGCGCCCGCACCATAGACGGTCTGCATGGCCAACAGCGCGGCCAAATCACGATCGAGCCCGACGGTGACGCCGGCGTCCGTCAGGCATTCGATGAAATGAAAGACATAAGCAGGGCCGGAACCCGAAATGGCCGTCACCGCATCCATCAGGCTTTCGTCAGCAATGCTCGCGACCTCGCCGCTGGTCTTCAAGAGCCCGTTGATGAAGACAGCATTTGCGTCCGTAACATGGGCATTCCTGTAGACGACCAGCATTCCCTTGCCGATGGCGGCAGGCGTGTTCGGCATAACGCGCATGATTGCGGCTTTGTCGCCCAGGTGCTTTTCGAAAAGCGCGACGGGAATTCCGGCCGCAACGCTGACAAACGTCACGTCTCCCGCGAAACGCGTATAGGCGGGTAGAACTTGCGCCATGGCCTGCGGCTTCACCGCTATCAGTACCATGCGGGGATTAAGGTCAGCCGAAAGCTCGCCCGCTTCGGCCACGGTGTGAACACCAAGCTCACCCGCGCGTTGCCGCAGCATCGCCGCCGGCTCCACTACATGGATAGCTTGCGGTTCAAGCGCGCCGGAATCGAGCCAGCCCTTCAGCATGGCAAAACCCATATTGCCGCATCCGACCAGAACAACGCGATCGCTCATAAACTTGTCTCCAAATGTGAGTAGTGAACGGTGAACAGTGAGCAGTGAGCAGTGAGCCGAGACTTTCTGCTCACTGCTCACTGCTCACTGCTCACTATTCCCTGCTTACTAACGTTACTCGAGCCGTCATGCGCAACCCGAAAATGGCGAGCACCAGCATCAACCAGACCGGGTCGGCGCGCTGGAAGAAGAAACTCTCAAGAAAGGCATTGAGCGTCGAAAATGTCAGCACCATCATGAAAAAGTCGGCCAGCAGCACATTCTCGCGATTGCGCCGGCAACGGATATAATCGATGAGCGGCAGGAGGATGATAACAATGACGGCGCAGATGGCCGCCGGAATTCCCATCATCACCGCGATGTCGAGATAACCATTGTGTGCATGTACGATGCCGCGCACGTCCCATTCGAGATAATAGGGCCGCGCTGAATATTGAACAGCCGGCGTCGACCAGAAGCCCCCCAGCCCATAACCGGTCCATGGTTTTTTTTCCAGCATTTCCAACGCGAAGCGCCAGATCGAGCTGCGTCCGGTAAAGGATGGCTCAGGAAGATAGTCCTGGGATATGTGTGCGATCGGTTGAAAAAGTACCACGCCGAGCGTCAGAAAGAAAAAGCCGATTTGCGTCATCAGGACCATTGCCGCAGCAATCGGTCTCAAGCCGAAGATGCCGGGCACACCTATCAGCGCCGCGACAAGCGGCACGAGTGCGGCCGTAGTTTTCGATCCAGCGCCGCCGACAAAGACGAGTGCAGCAAGGGCTATGAGCGCGCCCGAGAGAAACCAGCGCCGCCTTATCAGATAAATGCCGGCGAAGAAGAACGCCGCCATGACCGGGGCCGCCACGTTCTTATGCGAGAAGACACCACGCCAGAGATAGGAATTCTGCGGCTCCAGGGCGTCAAATCCATGCGTCGCCAGATTGGGTATGAGCACAATCCCTCCATAGGAGAGAATAAGCACCACAGTCGCCGAAAGTGTAAAAACAAGCGAAAAGCCGTCGCCTCCGCGCGGCAGGCAGAGCACGGATATGATGGAAATCATGGCGATGAACGTGAATGCCACGGCACGCAATGCCAACGGGGGGTTAGGCGAAATCAACGCGGAAAAGACCACGAAGCCGAGCATCACCAGCCATAGCGGGCTCGCCATCGCCGCAACGGTGCGCGGTTTCGCCAGCATCAGCACCGAAAGGACACTGATGACGCCAAGCCCGCTAAAGCCGAGCTGATTGGCAAGATCGCCGCTTTCCTTATCCGTGCCCTCCGGAAAATAGGGGCGGAACGAGATCAGCAGCAGCGACAGGATCAACGCTGCGAGCAAAGCCGCCACCATCCGTATAGAAATGACGGGTCGCATGGAAACGGCTGATTGCATGCCGTTGTCAGTTTTTCTCAGGCTGGCGATATTGCTCATTGGCATATCCGAATTCGGCCAGAACCCGGCCAAGGCCGACATGGATATAGTAGAGGCCGGCGGCCGGCGAGCCTGACTTTAACGTTTTGGCGACCGCCTTGAAAGGCGAGAACGCCAGGAGCACCAGGCTTTTCAGGATGATGCTGAGCCCGCCGAATGGCTTTCCGGCGCGCTTGCGCTTCTCCACAAGCGTTGAAATCACGCCATTGCGCAAGCCTCGCGCCCTGATCCATTCGCGCTCAAGGCGACGGCTGGGAATGGTTTCAAGGATAAGCGCCTCCGCGCACCAGGCGGTGCGAAAACCGTGGTCCACACTCCGGCTGATAAAATCCGAATCGCCGCCTCCCATGAAATTGAACATAGGATCGAGAAAGGGATAAGGCATCGTCTCCAGCACCTGCCGGGATACCAAGAGATTGCCGGAGGAATAAAGCGCCGGCACCGGACCGCTGCGGTTATATGGCGGAGCAAAGATCGGATGCGATGCCCATTTTTCCTGGCTCAGATGCGCGAACACCGGTATCTGCGGGCCGCCGACCACATCCGCGGAATAGGCATCTTTCGCTTTGGCCATGTTTTCCAGCCAGTACGGATCGGCAATTTCATCATCATCTATGACGATAAGCGAAGAAAATCGCGGGAAATACTCAAGCGCCGCCAGCCAGCCGGCATTGTACGCGTTGCAATTGCCACGGTCGCGAGCGAGGAGCAATAGCCCTTCGAATGTCCCATCCTCGAAGCGCGCGCGGGCGGCCCTCGCCCCTTCCCGCTCCTCCGCCTCGTTTTCCATGACAATGATGGCGAAGCGCCGTTCCGTCACTTGGGCTTTGACGGAATGAAGCGTTTCGAGAAGATGTTCCGGGCGGCGAAATGTCGGGATCGTCACCACCACCTCGATCTCATCGCAACGCAATTGCGGCGATTGGACAAGGACCGTGATATTGTCAGGCAATTGCTGCATTCCGGCCAGTCCTACATCGACATCTCGCTAAGAGAACCCTCTATTTCTTTTCGAATTCCTTCGGATCGAATACATAAAGCGTGGAGCAGAATTCGCAGGTGACGGCAATCTTGCCGTCTTCGATGCTGTCGTCGATCTCCTCGGCGGTGAAGCCGGAGAGGACGTTGTGGATTTTCTCACGCGAGCAGGAACAATCGTCGATAACCGGCACGGGCTCGAACACGCGCACGCCGCGCTCATGGAAGAGGCGGTAAAGCAGCCGTTCAGTACCGACCTGCGGGTCGGTCAGTTCCGAGCTTTCGATAGTGCCGACCAGCGATTTCACTTCCAGCCAGTCGTCGTCGAAATTGGCCTCGTCACCATCCTCATCACCATCGGGCGCATCGCCGCCGGGCAGATCCCGCTGGCGCATGCGGATTTCGGATTCGGGCAGGAACTGCACCATCAGTCCCCCGGCGCGCCATTGCTCAACCGGCTTGCCGTTCTTGCGCTCAACGAGCTTGGCGACGGACAGGCGCAGATCGGTTGGGATCTGCTCCGACTGGCGGAAATAGGTGCGGGCAATATCCTCAAGACTGGAGCCATCGAGGGCGACAATGCCCTGATAGCGCTGCGTATAGACGCCCTGATCGATGGTGAGGGCCAGCGTGCCGCGCCCCAGAAGCTCTTCCGGCGAAGTTTCGCCTGCATCGATCGCCTCCGCCAGCCTTTCCTCATCGTAGCGCGCATAGGCGCGCACGGATTTCGGCGTGCGAAAATCGACCACCAGCATATCGACCGGACCGTCCGACTGGGTCTGGAAGATGAATTTGCCCTCGAATTTCAACGACGTACCGAGCAGTACGGTCAATACGATGGCCTCTGCCAGAAGCCGGGCTACCTCGTCCGGGTAATCATGCCGGTCAAGAATCGTGTTGAGGACCGACCCCAGCTGCACGGCCCGGCCGCGCGCATCCAGCGCCTCGACCTGGAACGGGACGACGGCATCATCACCGGCGAAGTGGAAATCGCCGAGCGTGGCCCTGCCCGCATCGTCCTTACCGCCATGAATATCAACCATGCCGGTCAGTTCCTTCAAGACACCATGCCAGAATGGCCTTTTGCGCGTGAAGACGGTTTTCCGCCTCGTCGAACACAACCGAATGAGGCCCATCGATCACATCGTCGGTCACTTCCTCCCCGCGATGGGCGGGCAGGCAATGCATGAACAGCGCATCGGGATTGGCATGATCCATCAGGCGCTGATTGACCTGATAGGGCATGAAAACATTATGACCGCGCGCGCGGTCCTCCTGACCCATCGAGACCCAGGTATCGGTAACGATGCAATCGGCGCCTGATGCGGCCTTGACCGGATCGACGGTGGACATGATCCGGCCGCCATGCGCCTTGGCCCAATCGAGATAGCTGCCTTGCGGCTCGCTGCCCTCAGGCGTCGCGATATTCAGGTTGAAATCGAACCGGGCGGAAGCCTCGACCAGTGAATGGAGCACATTGTTGCCATCGCCCATCCAGGCAAAGGTGCGTCCCTTGACCGGCCCGCGATGCTCCTCATAGGTCATGACGTCGGCCATGATCTGGCATGGGTGCGTATCATCGGTCAGGCCGTTGATGACGGGAACGGTGGCGTTTTCGGCCAGTTCCATCATGCGATCGTGCGTGGTTGTGCGGATCATGATGATATCGACATAGCGCGACAGCACCTTCGCCGTATCGGCGATGGTTTCGCTGCGGCCAAGCTGCATCTCAGACCCGGTCAGCATGATCGTCTCGCCGCCAAGCTGGCGCATCGCGACATCGAACGACACGCGTGTGCGCGTCGACGGCTTGTCGAAGATCATCGCCAGCACTTTTCCGGCAAATGGCTTTTCGATCTCGCCCGCCTTGAGGCGCGTTTTCCGCACGCGGGCGTCATCGAGAATGCGCCGCAGTTCCTCAGCGGAGACGGCGGAGAGATCGGTGAAATGTCTCAAATCGTGCTTGCTCGCCATGTCGCTCACGCCAGTTTCTGCTTGTTGGCGGCGACAAGCCGTTCGCAGGCGGCCTCGATGCGGGCGAGCCCCTGACGCGCCTCATCCTCCGTGATGATCAGCGGCGGCAAAAGGCGGACCGCATTGTCACCGGCGGCGACGCTTAAAAGATGCTCGTCGTGCAGTGCCTGCACGAATTCCGTGTTGGGCACCACGCATTTGATGCCCGTCAGGAGGCCACGACCGCGCACCTCCGCCACGACATCGGGATAACGATCGGCGATCGATGCAAGGCCCTGCTTGAAGAGGAGCGAGATATCGCGCACATGCTCCAGAAAGCCATCGGCCAGGATCAAATCCAGCACGGCATTGCCTACCGCCATGGCCAGCGGATTGCCACCAAACGTAGTGCCGTGCACACCTGATGTCATGCCTTTGGCTGCTTCGGCGGTCGCAAGGCAGGCGCCCATCGGAAAGCCGCCGCCGATGCCCTTTGCGATGGCGACAATGTCGGGCGTGATGCCTGCCCACTCATGGGCGAAGAGCTTGCCGGTGCGGCCGACGCCACTCTGCACCTCGTCGAGGATAAGAAGCAGGCCATTCTCGTCGCAAAGCTTGCGCAGCGACCGAAGGCTATCCTCCGATGCCACGCGCAGACCGCCCTCGCCCTGCACCGGCTCGATGAGGATGGCCGCCGTCTCCGGCGTGATCGCCGCCTTCAGGGCCTTCTCGTCGCCGAAGGGCACCTGGTCGAAACCTTCGACCTTCGGGCCGAAACCTTCCAGATATTTCGCCTGCCCGCCGGCCGCGATGGTCGCCAGCGTGCGGCCATGGAAAGCGCCTTCGAAAGTGACGATGCGATAGCGCTCGGGATGACCATTGACATAATGATAGCGGCGCGCGGTCTTGATCGCACATTCGATCGCCTCAGCGCCGGAATTGGTGAAGAACACCTTGTCGGCAAAAGTGGCATCAACCAGCCGCTTGCCGAGCTTCTCCTGACCGGGAATCTCATAAAGATTGGAGACATGCCAGAGCTTTTCGGCCTGGGATGTCAGCGCATTGACCAGATGGGGATGCGAATGGCCGAGCGAATTGACGGCAACGCCCGCGGCAAAATCGAGATAGCGCTCGCCCTTATCGGTGAACAGCCAGACGCCCTCGCCTCGCTCGAAGCGCAACGCGGCACGATTGAAAGTATCGTAAAGCGGTTGCACGGTCGAATGGGTCATGCCGGTCGGGCCTCCCTGGCCTCAAAAACGGGGATGCAGGAAACGCGCTTTCCCAAGCGCGGCCCCGCGCGAATGAAATCAAAAAGCCGCCCTCGGGGCGGCTGTGGCTTCAATATCGTGCGGGAATGCTTAAATGTCAATTAGAGTGCAGCGCATCCAACTCGACGGGAAAAAGATGCTCCAACACTTTTAAGTGCTGCATAATTTTTCCCTCAAATCGATTTCGATCTTATGCAGCGAAGGCGAAGAACGGCTTTTCGATATAATTTTTCTCTTGTGCAGGAGAAAGAGTCACGAAAGGCCGAGCAGTTGGCGCCCAAGTTGGGGAAAACCGAAAAAACCAAAACCCTGTGGCAGCCCGACTCTTGTCATGGAGTCACCCGTTAATGTAGCTTCCCCCCAGTAAAAACTAGATTTCGTGCGGCGGACCTAGTCATCCGGATAGATGTGGTAATTTTGCCCGGGCCCTCCCCGGCGAGATGATGGATTCCGGATGAGAAATTAAGAATTGGAGCCCAGGACAATGAACTGGACAGACGAGCGGGTCGAACTGCTTAAGAAATTATGGAGCGAGGGCCTCAGCGCCAGCCAGATCGCAGCGCAGCTTGGTGGAGTGAGCCGCAATGCCGTCATCGGAAAGGTACACCGGCTGAAGCTGTCGGGTCGCGGCAAAACGTCCGCGGCGCCGGCGCGCAGCAAAAAGGTCAATACCGTCAACAGCACGGCGCGCGTCAATGTTAATGCGCCTACCAGCAGCGCAAGCCAGCAGACGGTTGTTCGTACAAGTGTTCATAAAAGCGTAGGTGCAACGGCCCTGCAGGCGGAGTATTCAGTGGAAGCAGTGGCGCATACGGTGATCAGGCCCTCGGCCGAAGTGGTGGTGCCGATCTCGCGGCGCCTTTCACTGCTTCAATTGAGCGAGCGGACCTGCAAATGGCCGGTCGGCGATCCGCTCAACGAGGATTTCCATTTCTGCGGCAATGATTCCGCCGAAACGGGCCCATACTGCACCTACCACTCGAAGCTTGCCTTCCAGCCAGTCTCGGAACGTCGCCGCGCGCGGTAAGGTCGATTTTCCCACGCCAGCCAGTTTCCAGCGGCAAAGCGTTTCCAGCCTATTGGGCCATCGAAAGCTGATGGTTCTGTTTTAGCAGCGCTTCTACCAATGGTTGGTCGACCTCGCCGGTCGGCGTCAGGCCATGCGTTTTCTGGAAGGCGGAGATGGCTTGGCGGGTCTTGTCGCCCATTACGCCGTCGGGTGTGCCGGCGTCATATCCGCTCTTCGAAAGGATCAGCTGGATGTTGCGCACGGCCTTTTTCATGTCGACCGAACCGGTCGTCACCGTCTGGCTTTCGCCCCAGCCGTCAGGCATGTCAACTGAATTGGCGGCCTCGTCGAGCGGCTTGGCCTTCCACAGCGTCACCGCTCCCTTGGCGCGGTCGAGTTGGTCCGGCTTAAGTCCCTTGGCTATTGCGTCACGCTTCTGTTCCGCGTCCTTGTCGCCGGCATGGGCGGCAAGCGCGAACCATTTGTAGCTTTCCTCGAGATTCCGCGGCATGCCAATGCCCTTGGCGGCAAGAATGCCCAGATTGAACTGGCTGTCCTTCACGCCAAGTTCCGCCGCCTTGACGAACCAGCGCGCGGCGGCTTCGTTGTCGGGCGCGCCGTCCGGCCCCATGGCCAGGAGCACAGCGAGGTTGTGCATGGCGCTCGCATTGCCCTGTTCGGCAGCTTGGCCGTACCAGGTCTTGGCCTTGGCCGTATCGCGCGGCATGCCTAAGCCCTTTTCGTTGAAATTGCCGAGGCGATACTGCGCCGGAGCAAAACCCTTGGCCGCCGACAGTTCATACCATTCAGCCGCCTTGGCGTAATCGCTTTGCACGCCTTGCCCGTCGGTATAGCGGTTACCTATTTCGAAGAGTGCCTTCGGATCGCCTTTGGCCGCCGCCTCGCGCAAGCTCTCCGGACCGGCTTCCATAGGGATTTGCGGAATGGAGGCTTGTGGAGCGCTTGTTTCCGCCTGCTGCATCGCAGGCTTTGGAAGGGAGGGCGCCGGTATCGACGCAACTGTTTCTCGAACGGCGGTTGCCGATCTTGTATTGAGCATCACCGAATCGGGGGCCTGAGGAGATGCCACCGGCGGTTCGGCTGGCGACGCGGCTTGCGGCTCAGCGGCTGGTTGCGATTTTGTATCGGTTTGCGGTACGCCTGCGGTGCTGCGCGTGTCGAGCGTCGTCGGGGCCGGAGTATGGGTGACATCGGCGGCATCGCCAAAATCGCCTTGCCTGTCGGTCTGTGAAAGGAACGCCGTTCCAACCTGCAGGCCGGCCATGGCAATCATGATCGCGCCGATCGCCATCAGAATGGGCTTGCGCTGGCGCTGCAACATGCCGCCGCCATTGCCGCCTGCCGGGCGCCTTTTTGCCGTTCGGGACTTTTCGCTGATTTTCTTCAGCCGTTCGGATTCTGCCGCCGCCGCCTGCGCTGCCCGGCGCGCGGCGATGATATAATCCGCCTTGCCGGCTTCGCCGTTCACGTCACCGCCGTGCTCGCGACGCTCGTCGCGCACTCGCTTGAGGATGGTATTGAGGTCCGGCAGGCCCGTGCCCGGTTCGAGCGGCTGGTTGGCAAGCTTGATATCGGCTGCGTCGAGTGGTTCGGCGATATGGCCCATTGGGGAGGCAGACGCGAAACCCGGCTCCGCTTTCTGCGTGCCCATGTTCTGTGTGCCCAGGGCCCTTTCAGCGATCCCGTCGTTCCTGCCCTTGCCTTTGATGGCTTTCGCCAGGCCGCCGAATACCGAGGATTTACGGTCGTCGGTCGCCTTTGGTGCGGCTTGTCCGTCGATCCTGATGGCGGCGAGCGCCGCCTCGGCCGCAGCCGCCGCGGGCGATCGCGACATGGCAGCCGATTCACGATCGAGGTAAGAGGAGGATGCGCCTGCGAGCCCGTTCTTCCGGGGCAATTCTATCGGAGCGTCATGTGTGGCTGCCCTTTTACCCGGCTTGGCCACTTCCTGTTCGATCTGTCCCAGCCTGTCGACGATCTTCACCAAAGTATCGTGGATGCTGTCGAATGTTCTGGTGCTACGCTCGTCAGAAACGCGAGCGAGCTGCTCAAGGGCTTTCAGATCCTCGGCGAGTTGGCGCGCTATTGCCGCATCTCCTGCCGAGCCGTTCTTCATCACATGGCGGATCGCGTCCTCGGCCGCTTCGCGCGCGGCGTCCAGCATGACATCGCGATTGGACTTGAGCGATTTTTCAACAGTTTCGAGCCTGTTCTCCAGCACCGGTATACGTGGGTTGGGCTCGGCCAGACGACGGGCAATCTGCGTCATCTGTGCTTCGAGATTGCGGAAAACTTCATGCGCCGGAAATGTATGCATGGCGGATTGTGCAGCCGTGTTGACCGAAAGCTGCTGCGAAATATCCTCAAGCCGGTTTTCGAGATTTTCGATCAGCCGCGCGTCATGGATGCTGCTCGCCACATGATCGTCGAGTCGCTGCGTCAGATCCTCGAAATGGCGATCGATCTCCCGGAGGAAGGCTGGGGCGGGTATGGCGGCGCGCGTCTCCGCGGCCTCAATATGATGGGCCAGGTCCGCCAGCCGCGCCTCGATGCGTGCAAGGCGCTCGTCTTCGTCCCCGTCAGACCGGCGGGACATGTTGGAAGAGAGGATCGCCCGGCTGATCTCATCCAGCCGCTCGTCCATCTGCCGCATGAACGCCGGGGGCACTGGGTCAGCGCCGGTCTCGCGGCGGCTCTGGCGTTGCTCGAACGTGTCGAAGCGCTCGTCCAGGCTATCCCAGCGATGATTGAGGCGACGCAGCGATTCCTCGCGCGCCAGTGTCTGGACCGTACGCTTCAACTCCGCGATTTCGTCATGCAATTCGCCGCGCGGCGGGCGGCCGAGGAAATCGTCATTCTGCGAGTAATAAGGGCGCTGCGCCGATGGGTCAGGCAAACCCTGCAGCCGGCTCTCCAGCCCTTCGAGCGTTCTGTTCAATGCATCCAGGGAAGTAGGCATGCGGCGGGCGCGCAGCGCATTGAGGTCTTCGAGTGGGGAACGTTGGTTCTTCATCAAACTGCCCGCTTTGCAAACTTTCAACGTCATCCGCAAGGGATGCCGCTCCGTGGAAAACTGACGAATCTGCACCCCCGGATTACTGCTTCCAGCACCATTGTCCAAACGTGGTAAACATCCCGTTAACCTGTTTAAGGCCTCACTGAAAATATCTCGTTCCCTCCAAATAAATTGGGAGGCGGCGCTTGCATTCCAGAATCGATTTCGTTATGCGGCTGGTAGGCGTGAAGTTCTGATTGGGTTGGCTTACTTGCCCGCCACGAAAGCGGAATTTACGTTCCGATGGTTGGCATCTGTTGGAAACGGCAGCCTTGGCTGGCCTTGTGCAGTACATATTCGCAGGCCTCTTTCACAGACGGCTTGAGGGGTAGAGAAGCTGGGTCTCCAGAGGCCGAAACTGGAAAAACGAGAATATGAACGACCAGAAGGCCGTGAACTCTCCTGCCGTAATGCTGTTCTCGGACGAGCAGCGTGAAATACCGGAAGATAAGGCGTTCCGCATCGGCGATCTCGCCAGCGAATTCGGCGTTTCGCTCAGGACCTTGCGTTTTTACGAGGATAAGGGCCTGCTCAATCCGCGCCGCGCCGGAACCACCAGGCTCTATACGCGCAGCGACCGCACCCGGCTCAAATTGGTCCTGTTCGGGCGCAAGGTCGGCTTCACGCTGCGTGAAGTGAAATCTCTGATCGACCTTTACGAGCCGGAAGGCGCCAACATCCGCCAGATGCGGGCGGTATTGGATAAATCCACCCGCCAACTCGCCCGCTTGGAAGAGCAGCGCGCTGCGCTCGATGAATCGATCGCCGATCTCCGCGAGGTGGTCGATTTCGCATTGGGCAAGCTGGGCGCGACCCCCAAAGCCGCGGCTTCGTAAAGCACATCCCGGCCCGATACAGGGATCTATGCTGGAGCGGCTCCTGTGTTTCGATTGAACCGTTGAACCGCTCTACTTTTTGTTTTCAAAATCGCGACGATTACCGAAACGAAGGTCACTCGCCTTCCTCCCACAGCTCATCCATGAGCTTTTTCATGTCGATACCGGACACGGCGGTCCGAGACGTTCCCGCGCGCGCTGCCGCATGGCGCTCAGCTTGTCACGCAATGGTGTTTGTCCTTCGATACGCTCCAATTCGTGCATCAAGGCCGTGCGAACCGCATCGGTCTTTGCACGCGCCCCCGGTGCGCAAGCGAATCTGCTCCGCCATACGGCCAACTGTAGAATCCTTGATGAACAGAGGCATTGGATTTCCCTTTTCGGATATCCTTATAGCTGATTTCACATATTCTGACAAAAACATCACCGCCGGGCAGAGGATCGTTTTTTGACGTTTACGCAAACGTCAAAGATCGCTAGTATTCGCCACGATATTGCCTTTTCCGGGCCTTTCACGGGTTGCACAGCATTTTGCGGTCAAGCGATGCTTGGGCATTCGCATAAATGCGGCGAATAAAAATTCTGATGGAGGAAATTGATGCCGAGCTATCGCGCGCCTGTCGAAGACACGCTTTTCATTCTCAACGATGTCTTGGGTTACGAGCGTTATGACAATCTCCCCGGCTTCGCCGACGCTTCGCCCGATGTGGTTGAAGCCATTCTGCAGGAAGGCGCCAAGCTGGCGGAAAACACATTGTTCCCGCTCAACCAGGTGGGCGACCATGAGGGCTGCGAGCGCCATGGCGACGGCTCGGTAACGACGCCCAAGGGCTTCAAGCAGGGTTACGATCTCTACTGCCAGGGCGGCTGGCTGGGCCTCGCCGTTCCCGCTGAGTATGGCGGTCAGGGGCTGCCCTATGCGCTGCATGTGGCGGCGGGGGAGTATATGTCGTCGGCCAATATGGCTCTGATGATGTATCCCGGCCTGACGCAGGGCGCGATCGCGGCGATCCTCACCCATGGCACGGACGAGCAGAAGCAGGCCTACCTGCCGAAGATGGTCGAGGGCATCTGGACCGGCACCATGAACCTGACCGAGCCGCATTGCGGCACCGATCTGGGGCTCCTGCGCACCAAGGCCGTGCCCAATGGCGACGGTTCCTACAAGATTTCCGGGCAGAAGATTTTCATCTCCGCCGGCGAACACGACATGTCCGAGAACATTGTCCATCTCGTTCTCGCCCGCATCGAGGGTGCGCCTGAGGGCACCAAGGGCATATCGCTGTTCATCGTGCCGAAGTTCGAGCTGGACGAGAGTGGCAACACCGGCAAGCGCAACGGCGTTTCCTGTGGCTCGATCGAAGAGAAGATGGGCATTCACGGCAACTCCACCTGCGTCATGAATTATGACGAGGCGACGGGCTATCTCATCGGTGGCGAGAACAAGGGCCTGCGCGCCATGTTCACCATGATGAACGAGGCGCGCCTTGGCGTCGCGCTGCAGGGGCTTTCGATCGCCGAAACCGCCTATCAGAACGCCGCCGCATACGCGCGTGATCGCATTCAAGGCCGCGCGCTTTCAGGCACGAAGGAGCCGGAAAAGAAGGCCGATCCGATCATCGTCCACCCCGACATCCGCCGGGCGCTGATGACGATCCGCTCCTTCAACGAGGCAGGCCGGGCGCTGATCCTGTGGACCGCGCTCAAATCCGATATCGCCCACCGTTCGCCCGACGAGGCGGAGCGCCAGGCAGCGGACGACCTCATCGGCCTGATGACGCCGGTTCTCAAGGGCGTCCTGACTGACAAGGGTTTCGATCACGCGGTCATGGCGCAGCAGGTCTTCGGCGGCCATGGCTATATCGAAGAGCATGGCATGAGCCAGTATGTGCGCGATGCGCGCATCGCCATGATCTATGAAGGCGCCAACGGTATCCAGGCGCTCGATCTCGTCGGCCGCAAGCTGGGGCTGAACGGCGGTCGCGCCGTCATGGCCTTCTTCAAGGAAGTTGGCGATTTCTGCGAGGAGAATCGCGCGAATGACAAATTGTCATTCTACACCAAGCATCTGAAGAAGGGCTTGGGTGACCTTCAGGCCGCTACCATGTGGCTGATGCAGAACGCGATGGCCAAGCCCGACAATGCCGGCGCCGCCTCGACCGACTATATGCATCTCTTCGGCCTCGTCGCTTTGGGCTATATGTGGGCGCAGATGGCCAAGGCCGCCGAAGCGAAGCTGGAAGCCGGAGCAGGCGACAAGGCGGCGTTCGTCGAAGCCAAGCTCGTCACCGCCCGCTATTTCATGGAGCGCGTCATGCCGGAAACCGCAGCCCATCTCGCCCGCATCCAGACCGGCGCGGATACGCTGATGGCGCTGCCGGCGGAAGCGTTTTAGACTAAGCATAGGGTGTGTTTTCACCAAGCCGCACCCCCCTCTGCCCTGCCGGGCATCTCCCCCTCAAGGGGGGAGATTGGCTGACACGGCGCCTTACGCTCATCCTGCGAGATCTGCGATCGGGTGCCGGCCATCTATGAAGGCGTAATCTCCCCCCTTGAGGGGGAGATGCCCGGCAGGGCAGAGGGGGGTGAGTGCTAGGCACAAAGGGAGAAGATAAATGGCCGAAGCCTATATTTACGATCACGTCCGCACCCCGCGCGGGCGCGGCAAGAAGGATGGCAGCCTGCATGAGGTGCCGGCGGTGCGCCTTGGTGCCAAGGTGCTCGAGGCGTTGCGCGACCGCAACGGGCTGGACACCTCGCAAGTCGACGACATCATTTATGGCTGCGTCGATCCTGTCGGCGAGGCGGGCGCGGTGATCCCGCGCTCATCCGCTTTCGAGGCGGGCTATGATTTCAAGGCGCCGGGAATGCAGATCTCGCGCTTCTGCGCGTCCGGCCTCGATGCCGTCAATTTCGGCGCAGCCAAGATCGCGCAAGGCGCTGACGATATCGTCATCGCCGGCGGCGTGGAAAGCATGTCGCGCGTCGGCATGGGCATGTCGGGCGGCGCCTGGTACATGGATCCGTCCGTGGGCCTGCCCGGCTGGTTCATGCCGCAGGGCGTCTCCGCGGATCTGATCGCCACCAAATACGGCTTCTCCCGCGATGATGTCGATGCCTATGCGGTGGAAAGCCAGAAGCGCGCCGCGAAGGCTTGGGAAAAGGGCTATTTCAAGAATTCGGTCATCCCGGTCAAGGACCAGAACGGCCTGACCATTCTGGGTCACGATGAGACAATCCGGCCCGGAACCGACATGCAGGCGCTGGCGTCGCTCAATCCATCCTTCGTCATGCCGGGTGAGATGGGCGGCTTCAATGCCGTCGCCATCCAGGCGCATCCGGAAGTCGAGACGGTGAACCACGTCCATCACGCCGGCAATTCTTCCGGCATCGTCGATGGCGCGGCGGGCGTGCTGCTCGGCTCCAGGAAGGCAGGCAAGACGCTGGGGCTGAAGCCCCGCGCGCGCATCCGCACCTTCGCCAATATCGGCTCGGAACCGGCGCTGATGCTGACCGGTCCGGTCGATGTGACGGAAAAGCTGCTGAAACGCTCCAAGATGAAGCTGTCGGATATCGACCTTTTCGAGCTGAACGAGGCCTTCGCCGCCGTCGTGCTGCGCTATATGCAGGCCTTCGACATCCAGCACGACAAGATCAACGTCAACGGCGGCGCCATCGCCATGGGCCATCCGCTCGGCGCCACCGGCGCGATGATCCTTGGCACCGTGCTCGACGAGCTGGAGCGCCGCGATTTGAACACCGCGCTTGTGACGCTTTGCATCGGCGCGGGCATGGGCACCGCCACCATCATCGAACGCGTCTAGCGCCCTTTTTACCCTCCCCCTTGCGGGGAGGGTGGCCCGAAGGGCCGGGTGGGGGTGGCAAAGGCAGCGCGGTACGGTCTTCACCTAAGCGCAAACGTCACCACCCCCATCCGCCCGCTCCGCGGGCACCTTCCCCGCAAGGGGGAAGGAAGGCCAATCGTTATCGCCGCAACAGATTTTTGAGGAGGAACTCTCCAATGGCTGATTACAAAAACTTCAAATTCGACGTCGACGCCGACGGTATCGCGCTCGTCACCTGGGATATGCCTGACAAGTCGATGAATGTCTTCACCGAAGAGGTGATGGACGAACTCGAAACCATCGTCGACCGTGTGGCGGGAGACGCCGCGATCAAGGGCGCGGTCATTACTTCGGGCAAAGACTCCTTCTCCGGCGGCGCCGATTTGACCATGCTCAAGCGCATGTTCCAGCTCTTTCAGGAAGAAAAGGCCAAGGACTCGCAAAAGGCGGTGGAACTGCTTTTCAAGAGCAGCGGTCGCATGGGCGGGTTGTTCCGCAAGCTCGAAACCTCGGGCAAGCCCTGGGTCTCGGCAATCAACGGCACCTGCATGGGCGGCGCGTTCGAGATGTCGCTCGCCTGTCATGCCCGCGTCGCTTCCGACGCACCGGGCGTCAAGATGGCGCTGCCCGAAGTCAAGGTCGGTATCTTCCCCGGCGCCGGTGGCACGCAGCGCGTCCCGCGTCTCACCAATCAGCAGGACGCCCTGCAGATGATGACGACGGGCCAAAGCCTGACGCCGCAGCGCGCCAAGGCGATGGGCCTCATCACCGAGATCGCGCCGGCGAAAAAGCTGGTCGAGACGGCGAAGAAATTGATCAAGGGCGGGCTGAAGCCCGTGCAGCCATGGGACGAGAAGGGCTTCAAGCTGCCCGGCGCGCCGATCTATTCGGCGGCGGGGGCCAATCTCTGGCCTGCCGCGAGCGCCATCCTGCGCCGCGAGACCTATGGCAACTATCCCGCCGCCGCGGCGATCCTTAAATGCGTCTATGAAGGCCTGCTTGTGCCTTTTGACACGGGGCTGAAGATCGAGCAGCGCTATTTCACGCAAATCCTGCAGACCCTTGAGGCGGGCATGATGATCCGCTCGCTGTTCGTTTCCCTGCAGGAACTGAACAAGGGCGCGCGCCGCCCGGCGGATATTAAGCCGACGAAGTTCACCAAAATTGGCGTCATCGGCGCGGGCTTCATGGGCGCGGGCATCGCCTATGTCACCGCCAAATCAGGCATTCCCGTCGTGCTGATCGATCGCGATGTCGAGGCGGCGGAAAAGGGCAAGGCCCATGCCGCCGATCTCATTGCCAAGGAAATGCAGAAGGGCAGGATGAGCGAGGAGGACAAGCAGAAGCTCCTCTCGCTGATTATCCCCACAGCGGATTACGCCGATCTCGAAGGCGCTGATCTGGTGATCGAGGCGGTGTTCGAGGATCGCGAGGTCAAGCGTCAGGCGACGGAGAAGGCCGAAGCGGTGCTGAAATCCTCAGCCATCTTTGCCTCCAACACCTCGACACTGCCGATATCAGGCCTCGCCAAGGTCTCCGAGCGCCCGAAGAATTTCATCGGCATCCATTTCTTCTCGCCCGTCGACAAGATGATGCTGGTGGAAGTGATCCTCGGCAAGAAGACCGGCGACAAGGCGCTGGCCGTGGCGCTCGACTATGTGCGCGCCATCAAGAAGACGCCGATTGTCGTCAACGATACGCGCGGCTTCTATGTCAACCGCTGCGTGCTGCGCTACATGTCGGAAGCCTACAACATGCTGATCGAAGGCGTGCCGCCGGCAATGATCGAGAACGCCGCCCGCATGGCCGGAATGCCGGTCGGCCCGCTGGCGCTCAATGACGAAACGGCCATCGACCTGTCGCAGAAAATCCTCAAGGCGGCGCTTGCCGATCTTGGGCCGAAGGCAGTCGATCCGCGCCATGTGGAACTGGTGGACAAGCTCGTCAACGAGTTCGACCGCAAGGGCCGCAAGAACGGCAAGGGCTTCTATGATTACCCGGCGAAGCCTGCCAAGAAGCACCTGTGGCCGGAGCTGAAAACGCTCTATCCGCAGCAGGACCCCGACAAGGTCAACGTCGAGGAACTGAAAGAACGCTTCCTGTTCACCATCGCGCTGGAAGCGGCGCGCGTCATGGAAGAGGGCATCGTCACCGATCCGCGCGAGGCCGATGTCGGCTCCATCCTCGCCTTCGGCTTCGCACCCTATACGGGCGGCACGCTCTCCTATATCGACGGCATGGGCGCGAAAAAATTCGTGAGACGAGCCAAGGAGTTGCAGAAGAAGTATGGCGCTCAGTTCAAAGCGCCGAAACTGCTCACCGACATGGCGGACAACGGCGAGACCTTCTACCAGCGCTTCGATCCCTACAAGGCGGAGACGCAAAAACAGGCGGCGTGATCTTCTTTACCCTTCCCCCTTGCGGGGAAGGTGCCCGCGGAGCGGGCGGATGGGGGTGGTGACGATTGTATGCACAGTCGACCGGAGCGCGCTGCCTTTGCCACCCCCACCCGGCCCTTCGGGCCACCCTCCCCGCAAGGGGGAAGGAAGTAGCCAATGATACCCGCTTTTTTTCCTATTGCATTGGTTCAATTCATAGCCAAGCCAGCCGCCCTTTCCTTTCCCTTGCTTAATCCATAAAAAAGAGGTATTTTTTCCTGTCTCTATCAGGAAAATTTCGCCATGTTCTCTCATGAGCGCGTATGGGCCGCTATCGATGCGTTGGCCGAGCGATACTCGCTGACGGCCTCTGGTCTTGCGCGTCGCGCGGGGTTGGACCCTACCACCTTCAACAAATCCAAACGCCACGCCGCCGACGGGCGCGCCCGCTGGCCTTCGACGGAATCGCTTGCCAAGGTAATGGATGCGACCGGCGCGTCGCTCGATGAATTCATGGGGCTGGTACGGGGCGAGGAAGGACCTGCCTTGACCGCTCCCGGTGCGTCCTCACGCGCGATCCCGCTTTTGGGGCTGGCGCAGGCAGATATCGGCAGCTTCTTCGACGATGCGGGCTTTCCGGCTGGCCAAGGCTGGGATGTGTTGGAATTTCCCGCAGGTCCCGCCGATGCAACCTATGCGCTGGAGGTTTCGGGCGATTCCATGTTGCCGCTCTACAGGGATGGCGACACACTGATCATCGCTCCCAATGCGTCCATCCGGCGGGGCGATCGCGTGATCCTCAAGACGAAGGAGAACGAGATCATGGCCAAGATCCTACACCGCCAGACACCGCGCGCCATCGAGCTTTCGTCGATGAATCCGGAGCACCCCAACCGTATTTTCGAGGCCCCCGAAGTGGACTGGATCGCGCGCATCATCTGGGCAAGCCAGTAGCGAGGAAATATGCTTATGGCAGATGACATTCCCTGCCGGAACATGCCGCGTTATTGTCCTGTTAACCCAAGTTCCCAGCCAGTGCTTTTTTGATTAACGCTCGCGTTTCATCGACGCCGTAGAGCGCGACGAAAGAACCGAAGCGCGGCCCGCGCTCCTGCCCGATCAGCACTTCATAAAGCATCTGGAAGAATGACACGGACACGCCTGGGCCACCTTCCGGGCTCTTCTTGGTGTGGTCCTGATAGCGCTCATTGGCGCGCGCCACGTCCAGAATGGCGTTCTGGATGACATTGCCGTCGCTGTCGGCGGGCAGTTCACCAAGCTTGGCATCAAGCGCCTCCAGGGCGCCGCGCTCCACCTCATCAGGTGCGCGGAACTGCTTCGTCGGCTTGACGAAATCATTGAAGTAGCGGATCGCGTAACCGACCAGCGCGTCGAGTTCCGGATTGTTTGCCGGCGTAACACCCGATGCATGCCGCGAGATGAAGCCCCACAGAACGCTTGGGCTTTCCGCGTTCGAAGCGCTGACCAGATTGAGCAACAGCGCGAACGGCACCGGCAAATCCACCTTCGGCGGATTGCCATAGTGGATATGCCAGACCGGATTGTTCAGCCGGTCCTTCCAGTCCTGCCGCTGATAGGCGGAGAGATAGGTGAAATATTCGTCCACCGCCTTCGGGATCACGTCGAAATAGAGCTTCTTCGCGGTCTTCGGCTTCTGGAAATTGTAGAGCGCCAGGCTCTCCGTCGGAGCATAGGCCAGCCAGTCGTCGATAGCGATGCCGTTGCCCTTGGACTTGGATATTTTCTGGCCAAGCTGATCCAGGAAAAGCTCGTAGACGAAATGTTCCGGTGCGCGTCCCCCGAGGATTTCGCAAATCCGGTCGTAGATCACCGCATTGGTCTGGTGGTCCTTGCCGAACATCTCAAAATCGATGCCGAGCGCCGCCCAACGCATACCGAAATCCGGCTTCCATTGCAGCTTAACATTGCCGCCGGTGACGGAAAGTGTGGTTTCCGTGCCATCATCGTCGAACGTGATGGTTCCGGCCTTGGCGTCCACCCGCTTCATCGGAACGTAAAGTACCCGGCCCGATTTCGGCGAAATCGGCAGGAAAGGGCTATACGTCGCCTGACGCTCCTCCCCGAGCGTCGGCAGCATCACTTTCATGATATCGTCGTAACGCTCGACGGCTTTCAGCAGCACCGCGTCGAACCGGCCGGCCTTGTAATATTCCGTCGCGCTCGCGAACTCATAATCGAAGCCGAACGTATCGAGAAAGCGGCAGAGCATCACGTTGTTATGGTCAGCGAAGCTCTTATAATCGCCACCAAACGGGTTGGGCACCGAAGAAAGCGGCATTTGCAGGTAAGGCTCCAGCGCCGCCCTGTCAGGCACATTATCCGGGATCTTGCGCATCCCATCCAGATCGTCGGAAAAGCAGATGAGGCGGGTTTTGACCTTATCGCCGGTCAGGACACGGAACGCATGGCGTACCATCGAGGTGCGCGCCACTTCGCCGAAAGTCCCGATATGCGGCAGGCCGGATGGGCCGTAGCCGGTCTCGAAAAGCACGGTTTCGGGCAGACCGGTCTTTTCATAACGCTTGAGAATTTTCCACGCCTCCTCGAAAGGCCAGGCTTTCGCTTCCCTCACGGCTGCGGTCAGTTCCGGGGTCAGCGTGATTTCGGGAAGGCGATGCATGGTCATTTTTTGAGAGTCCTGATGCGCGGCGGCCGGGCGGGCGGAAAATCACCCTTAGGTGACGGAAAATCACCTTAAGAATGAAATGTCAACGAAAGCCCTGCTTCGGTTCGTGGGTCTCTGCAGCCGCTCGGAGCGGTATGCAATTAAGCCGAATCGGGCATCCCGCTCTAAATCTTTGTTTTAGCCGCATGATCTTATCCGAAAAGTCTGCAACTTTTCGGGATCATGCTTTAGGCCGGGTGTTTCCACCCGGCGGAAAAATGTCCCAGGTTGCCGGTCCGTATTTGCGACAGTTTGGGCGGCTGGGAGGAACGCGGGAGCGCGAAGGCACCGCTTGGATGGTGTGGCGTCTTCTCCCATAAATGCGGCGCCTGGAACAATTGCCACACAGCGCGCCAGGCGGCGAAGGACATCAGCAGCCAATAAACCGGGATCCAGCAGAAATACCGCCCTGCCCTGCGTTCATCGCGGCTCAGCGTCTTTAGCCCCAGGACATAATAGCTCAAATAGGCAAGCACGATGTTCACCGCATCGACGCAAAGGAGATAGAATGACCAGAAGGAAGCAGGCCCCGTGAGGGCGGTCGTGACGATCAGAACGATCGTGACCATCATCAGGGGATAAACGAGCGCCGAGAGGATCAGGCCAAGCATATAAAGCACGCTCATGGCGAAACGGCCCGGACCCAGCTCGCGGCATGTGCGCCACGGGTTGCGCAAGTGGACGAGCGAGGTCTGCATCCAGCCCTTGAGCCAGCGTGTGCGTTGCTTCTTCCAATCCGTATAGCATCTGGGCGCATCCTCCCACGTGCCGCGGGAGATCACACCGACGGAATAGCCGAAACGCGCAAGCCTGAAGCCCAGATCAGCATCCTCCGTCACGTTGTGGCAATCCCAGCCGCCTACCGCCTCGAGACATTCGCGGCGCAAATGGTTGGAGGTTCCGCCCAGCGGAATAACCAGGTTCATGCGCGCCATCCAGGGCAAGAGACCGCGAAACAACGCCGCGTATTCGAACGCGAACATCCGGGTCAGCCAGTCGGAGTGGAAATTCGAAATCAGGAGCGGCGCCTGCAGGCAAGCGAGCTTTCCATTGCCGACACGAAATGTATTCCACGCCTCGAGCAACTGATCGGGATGCGGCCTGTCCTCGGCATCGTAGACGACAATAAATTCACCGCGTGCGAACTGCAGGGCGTAGTTCAATGCCTTCGGCTTGGTGCGCGGTCCCGCGGCCGGAACCCGGATGAGTTCGAAACACGACGGCAGGACATATCCTTCGATTGCCGCGATCGTGCCTGCATCGTCGGCCTCGCAGACGAGTTTTATGTCGAGCTTGGATGCCGGCCATTGCAAACCGGACAGCGCCCGCAGCAATTGCGGAATAATCTCCGCCTCCTGATAGAGCGGCACCAGAATGGTATAGATCGGCATGTCCCGGGGAAGCACACTGCCGGCATTGGGCAGACGCGGCGCCCGCGCAACAGATGAGGCAAGGAGACGCATCGTAACGCAGCAGAAAAAGACCAGCGTCAGGCCGACATGGAGGACCACGGCTGTTTCCAGCGGACGAAACATAAGAAACCCAAGCAAGAAGCAGACTGTCTCAGCCAGCACGAAGCCCTGCCAGCCATTCAATACCGTTGCGGCTGAAAAATGCGGCGGAGTCATCTCCTGGGCGATCTTTACCAGCTCTCGCTCCTGCCTCAAACGCATCATTTGGGCCAGCATCGCCGGGGGGCATACACGCAGCCGCTCGGCAAGAGCCGGCGTTTGCGAAAGGCTCCGCTTGAGCACAACCAGATCGTCGATCGTCGGTGCGATATAGAGCAAGGTTCGTCCCCCGCCATGCGCTATGAGAACATGACGGATGCTCCGCAGATTTTGCGGGATGTCATCCTCTCGCAGCAGGATATCGGAGGAAACGATGCGCTCCTCGAAGCCCACGCCCAGTTCCCAGGCAATCGCCTCATAAAGCCGTTCCTGCCGTATACCGGCTGATGTCATGATCTCGTCGGTAAATGAAGTATTGTTTTTCTTTGCTTCGATGAATGCTCGAATTACTTCATTTCTCTTTGCCCCATTGAGGCAAAGTCTTGCGGCGATGGCCGAACAGATCAAAATTTCGGCATGATATTCCTTATGCAGCCAAGCCGCTTCCCCGGCTTGGCGTGCTTGAGCACCCCCGACTTTTGCCATGGTTTTATTTTGACTCGATTCCGGTGCTGGACAAGATTCCGGAAAAACGCGTGAATGCAGATATAAGTATAAATGTATCGATACACGGCATTTTACACTCCTTACCAAATTCACCTTTCATTAAACTTAAATCTTCGTGAATTACAATCTGTTTTTATTGCTTCAGTGGAGCCTAATGATTCGCGTCCAGCCTCCTCCGTTTCGCATCGCGATGCGAATTTCAGGGTTTAGGGGCATTTCATTTTTAGGTTGAAACGGTGATATTTTTTTATCGGTGCGGACTGTTTCACCGTTGAAGCCTGGATTCCTGTGACAAGCACAGGAATCCAGGCTTCAACCTATCCATTCACGACAACGGCGCAAAAGGACACCAAGCGATTCCATCAAAACAGGAAGCGCTCGAGGGGAGAGCAGATTTAGGGACTGAGGGAGGAAGAAAAAAATGCAGGCCATGTCGTGGCCTGCAAATAGAGAGCTACCATCCTGTCGATAGAGTTCCGGCAGGGCTGGACCTCAAAAATAGAGGGCTGCAGGCCACATTGTGGCCTGCAGCGGGAGATTTTACCGTCCTGCTGATGGGTCCCTGACAGGGCCACGGCTTGGCTGTTGAGGGGCGCGGCCGGGGGCCGGCTTGGTATCAACATTCTCTGGCCGGCGCGGTAACGCGCGCGCAGGCGTGGGATCTTGCTGAGAAATCTGAATCACGCCGCAGTTGCCGGGCCCGTTGTTCGCCGGACAAGTGGAAGTTCCGTATTTCCCACTAAGATCGATATATGAAGCTCTATAGTTGTACGTGTTACCCGGCAGAGGGTCCAAGGGGAACGGGGTGTTTGGGGGCCCCTCTCCCAGTTTGTCGCCGGTGTCAACATCAAAGACGGTGACGGTTCCCACGGTGGGATCTGGCCCCGGAGGAGCAGCCTTAACCTCGAAGTCGATCGTAGCGGGGCGGTTATTTCTACCGGTAACGTATGATTGCCCTTTCAATGTTGTTGCGATGGGGGGAGTGGGCGGAGCTACCGGCAATTTCTGGGCTGGTAACGGCGAGTAGCTGTCGGCAAACAGGTCGTTTACTATATAGTGCGCCTGCACATAGTCCGCGCCCACGGTGCCCTGCGCGCCGGTGAATTTTGCAATCGCCTGGTCCGTCAGGACGCCCACACCGGCGTATACGCCGCCGGTTGTGGCAACCGCTTCGGTGGTCACCGCATCCGGCAATCCATCGAAGTTGAGATCACCCACAGCTACGGCACCAGGCACATCGGTTGGCGTGAGGTGGATGGAGGGAGGAAAGCCACTAAACGTTCCATTGCCGGTTCCCAGAAACACGTTCAGAAACTTGGTCTTATCGGAGGCAGCGACATCCTGCCATCCATCACCATTGAAGTCGCCGATGGCAATGCCATTGCCTCCTGTCGATGCCGAGACCGTCGTGAACTCCTCGGTGAATATCCATTTGCCTTGCCCGACCAGAACCGACACCGAACCATTAGAGTTGGCTGTTGCAATGTCCAAGTCACCGTTATTGTCGAAATCGCCTACGGCGAGCCACTCCGCTACTCCCGAAAGCTTTGGCTTGTACGGGGTAGTGTTATCGAACGTGCCGTCGCCCAAGCCACGCAGCAGCACCAGCTGGTTGGAACCGACGGTGGCGTCATTAACCGCAACATCGGTCCAGGTATCGCCATCGAAATCGGCGGCAACGATGGCCGTAGGCTTTATGCCTGCAAGCGATACAGGCAGGGCGGATGTTGGCTTAAACCCCAGGCTGCCGTCGCCCAGAAACACGCCAACGTAGTTATCATTGCCGGTGCCGCTGGTGATGACAATATCCAATATGCCGTCTCTATTGAAGTCAGCGGCTGCGATGTCGCTCGCCTGATGGAGCGTTGATGGCTCAGTCGGCGCCGCAGTGAATTTGCCGCCTTGGGCACCCTTGAAAGGGAAGAGCTTGCCAGTTCCGGCAACAACAAGATCAAGAAAGCCGTCATTGTTGAAATCGGCAGTCACGATCGCCGCTGCCCCGGCAGCGGTCAGTGTTGCGGGGTTGGTCCCTTGCGCCGTATAGTTCTGGAAAGTCCCGGTATTGGTGGATTCCAACAGGTGGACCGTTCCCTGGGCAGGATTGCAGATGGCAAGGTCAAGGCTGTTATTCTGGTCAAAATCCGCCAGCACGATGCCCGCCTGCGTTTCGCCGCCGAGTTTAGTCTCCACTCCTGTCATAGTTAGCTTCGCGGCACCGGTGACTTCCGTCAGGGGTTGTGCCTTACCTACGCTGCCGACGACATTGCCGTTAGGGGCATCCAGCGTCAGGAATTCAACGTGGGCCTGCTTCTGCTCCGGATGCAGCGCACCGTAGCTGGTGACCGTGGCCGTCAGATCGACCTTGTTATTGGCCGGCGCCCCCAGCCCCAGCGCGGTCTCCGTCTTCGCTTTCGGTGCTGTGTCAAGCCCGACGACGGGTGGAGAGACCCCGCCGTTGTATTGCGGCGTGCCCATGAAGACGGCGTTATAGTTTGTTCCCGGCGTGCCCACGATCGAGGCTGTCAACTCCGCCGTGCCGGCTGGCGTGAGCTGTGCCGTGCCGATGAAGTTAAGCCCGGTGCAAGGGCCGCTGGCGCGGCAGAAGTTGACGACGCCCGGTGATACGGCAGTGCCTGCCGGGTTCGCCGTCACGGTCGCCGTAAACTTGACGAGGGTTTGGGCCACCGGATCGATCTTCAGCGAGACCGTGGTGCCGGAGACAGGCGGCCCGACGTTGAGCGGATTATTTCCGGTGGTAGCATCCGTGGATGTAGTGAAATAATCGTCTCCCACGTATGTAGCGGTAATTTTGTGCTGGCCTTTGGTAAGTTTATCCGATGTCGTTGAGGCTTGGGCAACGCCGTCCTTGAGGTACGCCGTTAAAAACGGAGTGGGATCGGAGTCCACGTAGAAATTGACGGCTTCCCCCTCTGTCAACAGGGTCTGATATTTATACGGCGTCAATGTAGCCTTGAATTCCATAGGCTGCCCCTGCTGGGGGAAGGTAGGCGGCGTGAGCACAAGGGTGGTTGTTATAGGTTGTGCAGCCGCCAATTCCAAGTTCGACAGGGTTTTCGGATAGTGGTTGTCACCCTCATAGCTGGCCGATATAGCGTGCTGTTCGTTGGCCGTGCCAACCACCTGCTTGCTGGGAATGGTGGCCGTGGCGCTTGTCTCCAAGATGACGGACGCCACGTTTACGGTGGCGTCGCCTCCCGCGGTTACCACCAGGTCCGGCACGCCATCATTGTTGAAGTCGCCGGGGTCAACTTGGAAGACAGAATTCCCGACATACACCGATGGGCCCGCAGTGTATGTGGTGGTTGTCGGATCGGTACTCTCCATAATGAAGACTTCGCCGGTCTTGTCAGCAGTATAAGCGAAATCCGGCTTGCCATCGGCATTGTAATCGGCAATTGCCGGCATGAGGGCGACACCGGTAACAGTAATCGCCTTCGGCGTGTCGAACACTCCGGCGCCTTTGCCGAGCAGTAGCGGCAGCACATTCGTCGCCGAGTTGCCGACAAGCAGATCGAGATAGCCGTCATCGTTCAGGTCGCCAACATCCATCACGAATGCCACCGTCTTAGGCGGCAACACGCTCAATGTGTATGGTGAGCTGGGAAAAGCCGGAAATGCCCAAGCGGACTTATTTTCCCATACCTGGACAATAGGGAGCGCGGGAGGCATAGGATTCGCCACCACCGCAAGATCCGGCAGGCCGTCAGCGTTGAAATCGGCAGCCAATAGAGAATTTCCACCCGGTCCAACCGCTATCGGAGTGGGCGTTACCTTTGTGAACTTCAGCGAGCCGTCTCCTTGATAAAAGGTGACGGTCATAGTTGCACCGCTGGGATTCATGGAAGCAAGGTCAAGGTCGCCGTCATTATTGAAGTCTGCGAGGGCAAGAACCCCCGGGGCAGGATCGGCAGGCGGGACCGGGATCAGCGCCTGCGCTTGGAAATTCCCCCCCGCTCCGGTATTCTTGAAAACTACAAATCCCGGCTGACCGCCCGCGCCGGAATTCGATACGACGAGATCGACAGTGCCATTGTTGTCAACGTCTCCTGCGACCATTCCGGCGCTATCGTACGTAGTTTTCGATGTCTGATACGGCGTCCCGGGCTGCTTCATGGGCTGCCCTGCTTTATCATTGAAATAAACTACGAACTGGCTACCGTTACCGCCCACGGAGAGAACGGCGAGATCGAGATTGCCGTCCTCGTCGAAATCCGCCACGGCCTGGTCTATGGGTTGGGACATCGCCGTGGGGTAGGATTGCACTGGCGGCAATGTCAGGGCCGGCTTGGTGGGCGCCGACAGCGCCGCGAGGCCGTTCCCCAGATTCAAACCGCTTTGGATATCGAGAAAGTTCACGCCACCTGTTGGCCCCACGGGGCTGCCTACGGCGCTTACCGTGGCTGCAAAATTATAGAAGCCCGGCTTCGCAGGGACGGCAGCCGGTGGGTCCAGATTAACCGTAACTTCGCCCGGCTTTACGGTTACCGCCACAGCGGTGCTCCCCGATGCAGCAAAGGCCGTATTCCCGACGTAGAACGCTTTGTACGTGTTGTCCGTTGCCAGCATCGGCGGAGCTAATTTGAGTGTAGCCGTGGCCGGAGTGACTGTTCCATCTACTTGCACACGGCCGATGAGCTTCGTGCCGATGCATTGCGTAACAGCGGTTACCGTGCCGTTACAAAAAAGGACCGTACCCTTGGTCACCTTGGGTGTTGCTGTCACGGTGGCCGTCAGGGCAACGACTGTACCCAGCTTCACCGGAGAAGCAGGCGACGCTGTAAGCACAGTCGTCGTTGGTGCTGCCGCCGCTTGAACTGAAACTGCCTGAGCCATGAACAATAGACAAAAACATGTCGCGCAGCTCAGCAGTGCGCGTATGCGACGGAAAAGGTCCGCCACCTCTTGGGCAATATGCATGGGACTCTCCTATCTAAAATAAAGAATTAAAATCGTGCTTCGATCTGCTTCCGGCATAATGCGGTGGTAGCCGGTCTTGGCTGCCGGGGACGCGACGCGTCCCCGGCAGAAGGTTTTGCAACACCGCTACCGGGGTTTGGCCGGTGGCGTTGGTTGGGTTTCCACGGCGCCGGGGAGGATGGTGACGGTGGTGGTGCCCGGCACCGGGG
>NZ_QJTF01000027.1 GCF_003217235.1 Paramesorhizobium leguminum
AAATGAAACTCAAAGGGCTGAGCCCTGTACAATACAGGACCCAGCCCTTAAATCGTCCCAGCCTTTAAACTGTCCAACTTTACGGGGTCAGTTCACTCGCGCCGGGCTTTTGCGTTGTTGAGAAGCCTCGGATAGTATCCGAGCAGAAATGTGGGAACGAAAAAGGCGCGCATGTATTTTCGGCTGTTTGAGTTCTGGCGCCTGATCGCCGCGCTCCTGATCATGCTCTACCATTTTTCCTACAATGGACCTGCGGGAACGGCATGGCTAACCGAATGGCTTGAGCGTCTGCGCCCGCTGCTTGACATGTTCTTCATCATTTCCGGTTTTCTCATCGTCTTCACCTATGGCGACAGGGTGACTGACCGGCGAAGCTATGCCACCTATCTGATCCGGCGCTTCGCCCGGCTCTATCCGCTGCACCTCGTCACGTTTCTTTTCTTTCTTCTCATCGGCATCGGCTATCATCTGGGATATCTGCGTCCGTTCGGTGGGGCAGAGCGCTACGACATGGCCCAGATCATCCCAAACCTGCTGCTCATACAGGCATGGGGCGTCAGCCATGAGCTGACGTTCAATTTCGTTTCCTGGTCGCTATCGGCGGAATGGTTTTCCTATCTGCTGCTGCCGCTCATCCTCGTAGCCAACCGGCTTGCCGGGGCAAAAGGGCTCATCACGCTGCTCATCCTATGGATCGTGCTTCTGGAAACGCTCACCGCGCTTCACATCATGCCGAACAGGCATTGGCAGGAGGCCGACACCTGGGGCGCCTGGCGCGTCTTTGCGGATTTCACCGCCGGTGCGTTGATCTGCGTCCTCGCCTCGCGCACCCGCTTGACATTGATCTCACGCTGGCCGGCATGGCTCGTGATGCTGGCTGCCTGCGTACTGATGCAACATGGAGTGAACGCCTATTACAGCATGGCCGTCATGGCGTTCGCGGTATTCCTGGCGGCGGTGGCCGAGCGCAACGATCAGACGACGCCGGTCTATCCGCGCTGGTTGCGCCCGTTCGCCGCCGTCTCCTTCGGCATCTATCTCTGGCACCCGGTGGTGGAAGCCGTCATGTTCGGCCTCGTCTGGAAAAGGCTGGTCGCGCCACTTGGGATCGTCGATTTCTACGCCTTCCTGCCGCTGCCGATGATCATCACGATGATCGTGGCGGTTCTCTCTTACCGATGGCTCGAGAAGCCCGCCGGCGATTGGTTTCTCAACCGCCTCGGTCTCAGACGCCCGGCATCGACCAGCGCGGCGCCGCTTATTTAGATGTTTAGTCCCGGTATTTGCTGGAGCGGGATGCAATTAAGTTGAATCGGGCATCCCGCTCTAAATCTTTGTTTTAGCCGCATGATCTTACCTGGAAGTCTGCAACTTTTCGGGATCATGCTCTAATTGGAGCGGTTCCTATTTTAACGGATTGGGAATCGCCCTTTCGATCACTTCCGTTTGCAGTCCCGGTTCGAGATTTTGCCATCGGGCATTTTCGTGCGGCACAAAATGGCGAAACCATAGCCAGTGGGCGTCAACTTTGTTTCGGTAAAGAGGGTGGCGCCGCGCAAATCGGCTCCCGTCAGATTGATCTTTCCACGGAACCGTCCTGGGGAGGGCTTTGTAGCGGCGGAATCAATATCAATGCCGGAGACTTCCGCCGCCTGCTTCGAAAGTCCCGCGACATTGCCGGAAAGCGTTGCGGACCGTAGATCGGCGCCGGTGAGGTTCGCATTGTAGAAGCTGCCGCAAAGATTGGCCTTTTCCACCTTTGCGTCCGAAAAATCGGCATCGCTGAAATCGGAGCATATCCCGTTCATGGCATCCGGTTCGCTCTCCGCGCCGGTCAAATTCGCCCGACGCAATGTGGCATTGCTCATATCAACCCAAAAGAGCGTTGCGCCACTCAAATTGGCTCCGGTCAAATTGGCGTCCCTGAACTTATTACCGCCCAGATTGGTGCCGGTGAAATCCGTGCCTTTCAGGCTGGCTCCATCCCAACTCATGCTGCCCAGCGCGGACTGATACTTTGTGTCACAACTGACGAAATTTGCGTGATCGATGCGTGCGCCGTCGAAAACGCCATTCGCTACTGCGGAAACGGCGCATCCCAGCTTTCCGCCATCGGCATGTGCCGCCGGCTCAATGCCGCTGAGATCCGCCCGCGATAGATTGCATCCCTTGCATTGGCCGGTCGTTCGGAACAGGTTCAGGCCCGTCAATTTTGGCACGGCACCCACGCTCTGGGGATCGATTTCAACGCTTTGGGGCGCGGCGGCAACGCTCTGGAGCTGCTTCGTACGCCGGTCATATGCGGACACAAGGCAGGCTGAGTCGTCCTTGCATAGCGCGCGCTGCTGGAGCCACTCATGTTGAGTGACAGCCAATTCACCCCGCTTTTTGCCTTCCATACCTTTTCCCAGACTGGTGTAAAGGTTGGCCAGCTTCTCATCCGCCAGCGAAAGATTGGGAGTGGCGCAAATGGCGCGCTCATCATGCGCGTCCGCCATTGCGCAGTTGAAACTGGCGGAAGTAGCAGGAATCGCCGAGAGGGACATGAAAAGCCCGACAAGTGCAGCAATGGTAAAAACAAGTTTCATCGTTCTCTCTCGCCTATTTGTCAAATGTATTTACTGTTTATATGGGGTAAAATGTAAAAGAACTGTTTAGTATAATTTGAATTCTATTTATTGCTATTGCACGCGTTGCTTTTCTATAAGCGCACGTGAAAATATGACCGGCCGGAACGGCGCTCCAGCCGGTCGATTGCGACAATCCGCTCAGACATAGCGATTGACGATATTCTCCAGATATTCCTGCCGGCCAGAGCGCGGGTTGGGCTCGATGCCCTCCGCCTCGACGCGGACAGCGATTTGATCCAGCGAGCGTTCGCCGGCAAGCATTGCCCTGGCTTCCGCACTGTTCCAGCCGGCATAACGGTCCGCAACGAAATCGGTCAGCGTCCTGTCCTCCAGCATCGCTGCCGCCGCCTTCAGGCCGCGCGCACAGGTGTCCATGCCACCTATATGGGCGATGATCAGGTCCTCAGGGTCGAGCGACTGGCGGCGGAGCTTGGCGTCGAAATTGGTGCCGCCCGTGGTGAAACCGCCCGCTTTCAATATCTCGTAATAGGCGAGCGCCACCTCCGGCACATTGTTGGGAAACTGGTCCGTATCCCAGCCGGACTGGTAATCGTTGCGGTTCATGTCGATCGAGCCGAAGATGCCGAGCGCTGTCGCGGTGGCCAGCTCATGCTCGAAGGAATGCCCGGCCAGGATGGCGTGGCCCTGCTCGATATTGAGCTTCACCTCGTTTTCCAGCCCGAAGCGTTTCAGGAAGCCATAAACGGTCGCCACATCGTAATCATACTGGTGCTTGGTCGGCTCCTGCGGCTTCGGCTCGATCAGGATGGTGCCCTTGAAGCCGATCTTGTGCTTGTAATCGACGACGAGGCTGAGGAACCGCCCCATCTGGTCGAGCTCGCGCTTCATGTCGGTGTTGAGCAAGGTTTCATATCCCTCGCGTCCGCCCCACAGCACGTAATTCTCGCCGCCGAGCCGCTTGGTGACGTCGATGCAATTCTTCACCGTCGCCGCCGCATAGGCGAAGACGTCAGGGTCCGGATTGGTCGCCGCGCCCGACATATAGCGGCGGTTGGAGAAGAGATTTGCCGTGCCCCATAGAAGCTTCGTGCCGGTCTTCTCCATTTTCCCGGCGAAATAATCGGCGATTTCGTTCAGCCGGCGATTGCTTTCGGCAAGTGTCGCGCCTTCGGGGCGGACATCGGCGTCATGAAAGCAGAAGAACGGGACGCCCAGGAGCGAGAACATCTCGAACGCCACGTCCGCCTTGAGCTTCGCCGCTTCCATCGTATCGCTGAACCATGGGCGCTCGAATGTCTGGCCGCCGAATGGATCGCCGCCCGGCCAGCCGAAGGAATGCCAATAGGCGACGGCGAAGCGCAAATGGTCCGCCAGCCGCTTGCCCAGCACGATCTCGTCGGGATTGTAGAAGCGGTAGGCGAGCGGGTTCCTGCTCTCCGGCCCTTCATATTTGATCTTGGCCATATCGCCGAAAAATCCGGTATTCATATTCAATGCTCCTCCTGTGGTTGAGATGGTTTTGGATCATGCCGCGCTGATTTGCGCGGAACTCCGCCCCTCGCCGGCGGAAAACATTTCGGCATCGAGCGCCAGCAGCGATGTCATGGCGCAACCCTGCAGAATCAGCGGATGCTCTTGCGGATAGCAGCGGATCTCCGGCTGGTGATTGCTCCCCCAGCCGAAGGCGCCGGAGAGCGCATTGCGGATTTCCGGCTCCATCAGGTCGAAAACTTTGGCGCCCGGCCCGACCAGCGCGATAGGTACCGGATCGATCAGCGAAAACAGATTGTTGAGGCCGAAGCCGATGGCGCGCCCCGCAATGTGAAACGCTTCGCGCTCAACGCCGGGTTCCGTACGCGCCCGCTCCGCGAGCCGGGCAAAGACCGCCGCATCGATGCTCGATATCGGAGGCGCGGTGTCGGGCATCCCGAGGGCATTGCGCCAGATAGCGTAATCCCCGGCATAAGCCTCGATGCAGCCGCGCCGTCCGCAGCGGCATAGCGCCCCGTGAGGCATATGCGCCATATGGCCGAATTCCGCCGCCGAGGAACGAGAGCCGGAAAAGGGCTGCCCTTTGAGATAAAGCCCCATGCCAATGCCGTAGGACAGCAATATCGCCGCGAAATCTCCGCCATAGCGCTCGGGAGCGGTCCAGCGCAGCGCTTCGGCCAGCATGGCGCAATCATTGGCCATCGCGACCGGAACGCCGAAGGCCCGCGCTAGCGCCGGGCCGAAGCCGATGTTCCTTTCCTCCATGATCGGCGCCCACAGCAGCGTCTCGCCCGCGGCGTCGGTTACCCCCTGCACCGCCATGGCGATATGCATGAGCCTGCCGCTGTTGCCGGCGGTCGATTGAAGCTGTCGCCGCAGCATCGCGCCGATCTCCGCCATAAGGTCGCCGCCGCTTGCGGAGCGGGTAGGAACATCAGCCGTCTCATCGGCGACAATGCCGCCGGCATAATCGACCAGCGCCACGGTGATGCGATTGAGCGAGAGATTGACCACGCCCACCCTGGCGATATCAGGATTGGGCATAAGGGTGACCTGCGGACGGCCGCGCCGTATAGGTCCGCCGTCTCCGTCACGGCTTTCCAGCAGCACGCCTTCGGAAACCAGCCCCGCCACGATCGCCGAAACGGTGGAGGCGCTAAGGCCGGTCGCCATGGTGATGTCTGTGCGGGAAAGCGCGCCCTTGCGCCTGATCGCGGCGAGAACCAGCTTGCGGTTTTGCCGACGCACATCGTCCGGACGCGTGATCGCTCCAGCCAACGCCTCTCCTCCCTTTGCTTTCCGTCGCCACGCCGCAATTCTTATTGCGCCGCAGCAACTTCATGCCCTCCACTTTCGATGTTGACACGGAACGAAATTTTAATCACTATTTTTTTCGAGCCTCGAAATAAAAGGCTCCCTGCCAGTGGAGGGGCAGGTGATGATCGCATGAAATATGAGATCGTTTGTGTGCTCGTGTAGCACCGGGAGGGTTATTATGAAGAAATATGCAGTAGCGCTTGCAAGTGCGGTCTTTGCCGTATCCTTCGCAGGCCCGGTTCTCGCCAAGGACAAGATCGTTGGCGTGTCGTGGTCCAATTTCCAGGAAGAACGCTGGAAGCGTGACGAGGCCGCTATCAAGGCCGCGCTCGAGGCCAATGGCGATAAATACATCTCCGCCGATGCGCAGTCTTCGGCGTCCAAGCAGCTTACCGATGTCGAAAGCCTCATCTCGCAGGGCGCCAACGCGCTGATCATCCTGGCGCAGGATTCCAGCGCCATCGAGCCAGCGGTGCAGAAGGCCGTCGACGAGGGCATTCCTGTCGTCGGCTATGACCGGCTTATCGAAAACAAGAACGCCTTCTACATCACCTTCGACAACAAGGAAGTCGGCCGGTTGCAGGCGCAGGCGGTCTTCAAGGCCAAGCCCGAGGGCAACTATGCCTTCATCAAGGGCAATGCCGCCGATCCGAATGCGGACATCCTGTTCGCCGGACAGATGGAGGTGCTGAAAGCCGCCATCGATTCCGGCAAGATCAAGAATGTCGGCGAGGCCTATACCGATGGCTGGCTGCCGGCCAACGCGCAGAAGAACATGGAGCAGATCCTCACCGCCAACGATAACAAGGTGGATGCGGTGGTTGCTTCCAATGACGGCACGGCGGGCGGCGCGATTGCGGCTCTCTCCGCGCAGGGTCTTGCGGGTTCGGTGCCCGTCTCGGGCCAGGACGCCGATCTTGCCGCGCTCAACCGCATCGCGCTCGGCACGCAGACCGTAACGGTCTGGAAGGACAGCCGGGTGCTCGGCAAGGAAGCGGCTGATGTCGCCTCTCAGCTCGCCGACGGCAAGAAGATGAGCGAAGTCAAGGGTGTGCAGAAGTTCAATGGCGGTGCCAAGGGCGTCGAGATGGAATCCATCCTCCTGAAGCCGGTGGCGATCACCAAGGACAATTTGAATACCATCATCGACGCCGGCTGGGCGACGAAGGATCAGGTCTGCCAGGGCGTGAAGGCCGGCAGTGTGCCTGCCTGCAAGTAGGAAATGAAGTACGAGCGCCGCGGTGATAAAAAGCCGCGGCGTTTTAAAAGCCTTTCAAACTTGGATGGATCATCAGGTTTACCCCTCATCCGGCCGCGCTTTTGCGCGGCCACCTTCTCCCACAAGGGGAGAAGGGAGGTGCGTTGCCTAACCGCCGCTGCCAATCCTCGACATTTGCGATTGGCATAGGCGTTTGCGCAGTCTCTTCCTTCTCCCCTTGTGGGAGAAGGTGGCCGCGCAAAAGCGCGGCCGGATGAGGGGTAACCCACGGATCTGGGAAAAGCGCGAAGGCTTTTAAATAGTCCCGCGGGAGGAGCGGCATGAGTAATAGCGTAACTACCGCAGCCGATATGGCGCGTTCGTCTGAACTCGGCCTCGTGGCGCGGTTCTTCAAGGCGACGGAACTCGATCCGCGCCTTCTCGGCATGGTCCTTGCCATGTTGATCATCTGGGTGCTCTTCGATGTGCTCTCTGGCGGGCTGTTCCTGTCGCCGCGCAATCTCTGGAACCTTTCGGTGCAGAGCGCCTCCATCGCGATCATGGCCACCGGCATGGTGCTGGTCATCGTAACGCGGAATATCGATCTCTCCGTCGGCTCGATCCTCGGTTTCGTCGGCATGGTGATGGGCGCGGCGCAGGCCGAATGGCTGCCGCCCATGCTCGGCTTCGAGAACCCGTCGACATGGATCATCACGCTGGCGCTTGGGCTCGTCGTCGGCGCGGTTATCGGCGGCATGCAGGGCTTCATCATCGCCTTTCTCGGCGTTCCCTCCTTTATCGTCACGCTGGGCGGAATGCTGGTCTGGCGCGGCGCGGCCTGGTGGGTCACGTCTGGGCGCACCGTCGCGCCGATGGACTCCACCTTCCGCCTGATGGGAGGGGGTCCCGCCGGCTCGATCGGCGAGACATGGAGCTGGGTCGTCGGCGCGCTCGCCTGTCTCGGCATCATCGGCCTCATCCTCAACGGGCGGCGGCAGCGCAAGCGTTTCGATTTCCCCTTGCGTCCCATATGGGCCGAAGGCCTGCTCGCCATCGTCGGCAGCGCGCTGGCGCTCGGCGCGGTGGCCATCGCCAATTCCTATCCATGGCCCGCGCCCATCGCCCGCCAATATGCCGAAGCGCATAATATCCCGCTGCCCGATGGCGGCCTCTTCATCGCGCATGGCATCGCCATTCCCGTGCTCATGGCGGTGGGCGTCGGCATCGTCATGACCTTTCTCGCCAAGCGCACCCGCTTCGGCCGCTATGTCTTCGCCATCGGCGGCGATCCGGAAGCGGCGGAACTGGCGGGTATCAATACCAAATGGGTGATCATGAAGGTCTTCATCCTGATGGGCCTTCTGTGCGCCATATCAGCCGCCATTTCGACCGCCCGTCTCAACGCCGCCACCAACGCGCAAGGCACCCTTGACGAGCTTCTCACCATCGCCGCCGCCGTCATAGGCGGCACCTCGCTTGCCGGCGGCATCGGCACCATCGCCGGTGCGATGCTCGGCGCGGTGATGATGCAGTCGCTCTCGTCAGGCATGGTGCTTCTCGGCCTCGATTCTCCGCTGCAAAGCATCGTGGTGGGTATCGTGCTGGTCATCGCCGTATGGCTCGATACGATCTATCGCCGCCGCATGGCGTGAAATAAAAAGAGAGGGAGGACGAAACAATGGCCAAGGCGCCTCTCGTGGAGATGGAAAACATCTCGATAGCCTTCGGCGGCATCCGCGCCGTCGACGACGCCTCCGCCGACCTTTATCCGGGCGAAGTGGTGGCGCTTCTCGGCCACAATGGCGCGGGCAAATCGACCCTGATCAAGATCCTCTCCGGCGCGTACAAGCGCGACAGCGGCACGATCCGCATCAACGGCGAGGACGCGGTGATCAATAATCCGCGCGACGCCAAGGGCTACGGCATCGAGACAATCTACCAGACGCTGGCGCTCGCCGACAATGTGGACACCGCCGCCAATCTCTATCTCGGCCGTGAGCTCATGACCCCATGGGGCACGCTCGACGACGTGGCGATGGAAGCGGCGGCGCGCGAGGTGATGGGGCGGCTCAATCCCCGCTTCCAGCGCTTCAAGGACCCGGTGAAGGCGCTCTCCGGCGGTCAGCGCCAGTCCGTGGCGATTGCCCGCGCCATCCTGTTCAACGCGCGCATCCTCATCATGGACGAGCCGACGGCGGCGCTCGGACCGCAGGAAGCGGCGCAGGTGGGCGATCTGATCCAGCAATTGAAGAACGAAGGCATCGGCATATTCCTCATCAGCCACGACATTCATGACGTTTTCCACCTGGCCGACCGCGTCATCGTGATGAAGAACGGCCGCGTCGTCGGCACCGCCCGGGTGGGCGACGTGACGGAGGATGAGGTGCTGGGCATGATTATCTTAGGCAAGTGCCCGCCCGGCGCCATACCCGGTCCCGGCGCCATACCCGCCGCTGTGATCAACGCGATAAACGCCTGATCGCGTCGTTGGCAGATTTGGAGAGGCTGCTGTTTGAATGGAACTGCGAGGCGCCCGCTCTGTCCTACCGGGTATCTCCATCTTCTTTTATCGTCATCCTCGGGCTTGACCCGAGGATCCATGGCTAGGAGGCTGAAACGGTATTATCATCTGCTGCGGGATTACTGGAGCGCCAGCTGAAATGCGTCAGCCCGATGGGGAACATCAGTGCTCCTCATCCGTGGATCCTCGGGTCAAGCCCGAGGATGACGATGGGGAACGGAGATGGTTGGCAAGCCAGAGCTATCGCTGCCCCGCCAGCGTTTCCTACCAAACATGAAATGCCTTAAGTGAGGAGAGAAGCATGAAGACCATCAAGGGGCCGGCCATTTTTCTGGCGCAGTTCGCGGGCGATGCCGCGCCATTCAATTCGTTCGATTCCATCTGCAAATGGGCGGCCTCACTTGGCTATAAGGGCGTGCAAATTCCGACATGGGATGCCCGTCTGTTCGATCTGGAAAAAGCGTCCGACTCCAAGGATTATTGCGACGAAATCAAGGGCATCGCGGCAAGCCATGGTCTTGAGATCACCGAGCTTTCCACGCATCTGCAGGGCCAGCTCGTCGCCGTTCATCCGGCCTATGATATCGCCTTCGACGGCTTCGCCGCGCCGGAAGTGCGGGGCGATCCGCAAGCGCGCACGGAATGGGCGATCGATCAGGTCAAGCGCGCGCTCCGCGCCTCGAAGCATCTGGGTCTCGCCGCCCATGCCACCTTCTCCGGCGCGCTGGCATGGCCCTATGTCTATCCGTGGCCGCAACGCCCCGCCGGCCTTGTCGAGATGGCGTTCGATGAACTGGCGCGGCGCTGGCATCCCATTCTCGATTATGCGGACGAGAACGGCGTCGATGTCTGTTACGAGATCCATCCCGGCGAGGATCTGCATGACGGCATCTCCTATGAGATGTTCCTCGACCGCGTGAACAACCATGCCCGCGCGAATCTTCTCTACGATCCCTCGCATTTCGTGCTGCAGCAGCTCGATTACCTCGACTACATCGACATTTATCACGAGCGCATCAAGGCCTTCCATGTGAAGGACGCCGAGTTCAATCCGACCGGTCGCCAGGGCGTTTATGGCGGCTATCAGAGCTGGGTGAACCGGGCCGGGCGCTTCCGCTCGCTGGGCGACGGGCAGGTTGATTTCGGCGCGATCTTCTCAAAGCTCACCGCCTATGATTATGCCAGCTGGGCGGTGCTCGAATGGGAGTGCGCGCTGAAGCATCCGGAAGACGGCGCGCGCGAGGGGGCGGAGTTCATCAAGGCGCACATCATCCGCGTCACCGAACATGCGTTCGACGATTTCGCCGGCGCAGGCACCGATGACGCCGCCAACCGCAAGATGCTTGGCCTGCTGTAAGGAGAATTGGGATATGACGATAGAAGCAAGCAGGCAGGAGCGGAATGCTGGGCGCATCCGCTTGGGCATGGTCGGCGGCGGCCAAGGCGCGTTCATCGGCGCGGTGCATCGCATCGCCGCGCGTATCGATGATCAGTATGAACTGGTGGCCGGCGCGCTTTCCTCCGATCCTGAGCGGGCGAAAGCCTCTGCCCTTGAGCTTGGCATCACGCGCAGCCGCGCCTATGGCTCGTTCGAGGAGATGGCGAAGGCCGAGGCCGCGCGGCCTGATGGCATCGAGGCTGTGGCCATCGTCACGCCCAACCACATGCACGCCCCGGCGGCCAAGGCCTTCCTCGATGCAGGCATTCACGTCATCTGCGATAAGCCGCTGACCCTCACCGTCGATGAGGCGAAGGAGCTCGTCGATCTCGTGGACAAGACGGGCAAAGTCTTCGCCGTCACCCACAATTATACCGGCTACCCCATGATCCGGCAGGCCCGCGCCATGGTGGAGAAAGGCGAGCTTGGCGAGATCCGCCTTGTGCAGGCGGAGTATCCGCAGGATTGGCTCACCGAACGGGCGGAGACCACCGGCAGCAAGCAGGCGGAATGGCGCACCGACCCCAAGCGCTCCGGCGCGGGGGGCTGCATCGGCGATATCGGCACCCACGCCTATAATCTCGCTTGCTTCGTCAGCGGTCTGGAGCTTGATGAGTTGCTGGCGCAGCTTACCACCTTCGTCGAGGGCAGGCAGCTTGATGACGATGTGCAGATACTCATGCGCTTCAAGGGCGGCGCAAAGGGGATGCTCTGGGCAAGCCAGGTCGCGGTCGGCAATGAAAACGGACTGAAGCTGCGCATATACGGCACGAAGGGCGGCCTGGAGTGGACGCAGGCCGATCCGAACTACCTCTGGTTCACCCGCTTCGGCGAGCCGAAGCAGTTGCTCACGCGCGGCGGCGCTGGCGCATGGCCTGAAGCCGCGCGGATGACCCGCGTTCCCGCCGGGCACCCGGAAGGCTATCTCGAAGGCTTCGCCAACATCTACGCCGAAGCCGCCCGCGCCATTATCGCCGCTCGCGGCGGCGGCAAGCCGGATGCCGATATTCTTTTCCCGACTGTCCGGGATGGGCTGAAGGGCATGCAATTCATCGAGGCTGCCGTCGCCTCTTCCAACGCCGGAAATATATGGACCAAGGTCGGATGAGCGAAGTCTATCCCCTTTCCACGGCTGAACCGCCCGCGGCAAAGATCTTGCTGGAGGCGACGGGTATTTCGAAGTCTTTCGGCCCGGTCGAGGTGTTGAAGGATGTCGGCCTGCAATTGAAAGCGGGTGAGGTCCACGCCATTATCGGCGAGAACGGTGCCGGCAAATCGACGCTGATGAAAATCCTTTCGGGCCATCTAGCGCCTTCGAAAGGCGCGCTGAAAGTGAATGGCGAGAAGATCGTCTTCACCGGCCCGGTCGATGCGGAAAAGCATGGCATCGTCCTGGTGCATCAGGAAATCCTGCTCGCCCCGGACCTCACCGTTGCGCAGAACATCTATCTCGGGCGCGAACTGCGCAAGGGGCTCGTGCTCGATGAACGGGCCATGGCTGATGGAGCGCATCGCGCCGTTCTCGATCTTGGCGCAGATATCGATCCCGGCGTGGTGGTCAACCGGCTGTCCATCGCCCAGCGCCAGCTCGTTCAGATCGCGCGGGCGCTGCTCGTTCCGCACAGAATAGTCATTTTCGATGAGCCCACGGCCTCGCTCACGCCGGTCGAGACCGAGGCGCTGCTCAAGGTAATCGCAGCTATCAGGAAGAAGAACGCCGCAGTCCTTTACATCTCGCACCGGTTGCCCGAGGTGAAGACAATTGCCGACCGCGTCACGGTCCTGCGCGATGGGCAATTGGTCGGCACTTATGCAGGCGCCGATCTCGAGCCGGTGGACATGGCCCGGCTGATGGTAGGCCGCGATGTATCGAAGCTTTATCCTGACCGCGCGGAGGCAAAGACGGGCGGAACCGTTCTTGAAGTCGAGGACATGGCCGTACCGGGCTTTGTCAAGAATGCCGGCTTTTCATTGAAGCGCGGCGAGATTCTCGGCTTTGCCGGGCTGGTCGGCGCGGGACGGACGGAGTTGCTGGAAGGCATTCTGGGCTTGCGGCCCGCGCATGGCACGGTTCGGCTTAAGGGCAAGCCCGTCCATTTCCGCAATGTGAAGCAGAGCATGGACGCGGGCATCGTTTATTTGAGCGAGGACCGCAAGGGCAAGGGCCTGCTGCTTGGGCAAAACCTGAAGACAAACCTGACGCTTGCCGGTCTCGACCGGTTCACGCGTGGCATGCTGATCGACGCCAAGGCTGAGACGCAAGCGCTCGACAAGGCGGTCCGCGACTTCGATATCCGCACGCGCAACCGGGATCTTCTCGCCGGACAGCTTTCGGGCGGCAACCAGCAGAAACTGCTGCTTGCCAAGATGATGCTGCTCGGGCCGGAAATCGTCGTCATCGACGAGCCGACGCGCGGCATCGACATCGGCACCAAGGAACAGATCTATAAATTCATCAACGGGCTTGCGGCTGAAGGAAAGGCCGTTATCGTGATTTCATCGGAAATGCCGGAACTGATCGGCATTTGCGACCGCATCATCGTGATGCGCAATGGGGAGGTCGCCGGGGAGGTTTCGGGCGAGCACATGACGGAAGCGGAGATCGTCGTGCTCGCCACCGGCGCGAAGTTTTTAGCCGCATGATCTTATCCAAAAAGTCTGCAACTTTTTGGGATCATGCTTGGGAGGGAGGCCGCCCTGATGGCGGAAACTGCATGAACAACATCACGGCGACGCAAACCGCGAGGCGTCCTTTAAGCGACATCGACCTGCGAGCCGTCGCGCCCTTCGTCGCGCTGGCCGCGCTGCTCGTCTTCGGCGCGCTGATCAATCCGAATTTTCTCGGGCTCGACAATTTGACGAATGTCGCGACGCGCAGCGCCTTCATCGCCATCATCGCGGTCGGGGCCACCTTCGTCATCTCGGCGGGCGGGCTCGATCTTTCCGTGGGTTCTATGGCGGCCTTCGTCGCCGGCACGATGATCCTTTTCCTCAATTCCGGAGCCGTTTCCGGCGATACCGGCATGATCGCCGCCGCCATGCTCATGGCGCTCGCCACCGGCGCGTTGTGCGGACTCGCCAACGGGCTGATCACGACATTGGGCCGGATAGAACCCTTCATCGTGACGCTCGGCACCATGGGCATCTTCCGCGCGCTGACGATCTATCTGGCGGAAGGCGGCTCCATCGCCATCAAGTCGCAGGAACTGCGCGCCGCCTACCGCCCCATCTATTTCGGCGATGTGCTGGGCGTGCCGATCCCGGTCATCGTTATTCTCGCCGTGGGAATTATCGGCGCGTTCATCTTCTACCGCACCCGCTTTGGCCGTCATGTCACGGCGGTGGGGTCCAACGAGGATGTGGCCCGCTATTCCGGCATTTCGGTCAATCGCGTGCGCACCCTGACCTATGTCATTCAGGGCCTTTGCGTCGCCATCGCCGTGCTCGTCTACGTTCCGCGGCTGGGGGCGGCGACGCCGACGACCGGGCTGTTGTGGGAGTTGCAGGCAATCACGGCGGTGGTCATCGGCGGCACCGCGCTGCGCGGCGGCGTCGGGCGCATCTGGGGCACGATCTGCGGCGCGCTGATTCTCGAAGTTGTCGGCAACATCATGGTGCTGTCCGACCTCGTCAGCGAGTATCTCATCGGCGCCGTGCAGGGGGCGATCATCATCATCGCCATGCTGATCCAGCGCTCGCTCGGGCGGCGCTGAGGGTAAATGGAAGGCGGCGAGAGGGGCCAGCCGCCATTCATCGGGAGAGGCCCTTATCAGGTATGCATGATCTACTTTTGGGGATCATGCTTTAGGGAGAAACCGCATGATCTTATCCGAAAAGTCTATAACTTTTCGGGATCATGCTTTTAGGGAGAGAGACAACAATGAAAGCGATATTTGCAGGTTTGGCTGCCCTGGCGCTCGCCTCGGTGGCAACAATGGCGGGGGCACAGGACAAAAAGGTGCATATCGCCGTGTCCATTCCGGCTGCCGACCATGGCTGGACAGGCGGCGTGGTCTATCACGCCGAACGCGCGAAAAAGACGCTGGAGGCTCGCTATCCGGGGCTGAAGATCACTGTGAAAACCTCGCCTGATGGAGCAAGCCAGGCCAATGCGCTGGAGGATCTGACTGCGCAGGGCATCGATGCGCTTGTCACCCTGCCGCACAATTCCGATGAGCTGACCGACCCGATCCGGCAGGTGAAAGAAAAAGGCACCTTCGTCACCGTGGTCGACCGGGCCTTGTCCGACCGAAGCATTCAGGATCTCTACGTCGCTGGCAACAATCCGGAACTTGGCCGCGTCGCCGGCGAATACATCAAGAAAGAGCTCGGCGGCAAGGGCGATGTCGTCGTCATCCGCGGCCTGCCCATCGTCATCGACGAGGAGCGCCAGAAGGGCTTCGACGAGGGTATCAAGGGCAGCGAGATCAAGGTGCTCGACCGCCAGTTCGGCAACTGGTCGCGCGACGATGCCTTCAAGGTGATGCAGGACTATCTGGCCAAGTACAAAAAGATCGATGCCGTCTGGTGTCAGGATGACGACATGGCCGTCGGCGTCCTCGAAGCCATCCAACAGGCTAAACGCACCGATATCAAATTCGTCGTCGGCGGCGCCGGCATGAAGGACATGATCAAGCGCGTCGCCGATGGCGACAGCATGATCCCGGTCGACGTGCTCTATCCGCCGGCAATGATCGCCACCGCCATGGAACTGACGGCAGGCAATTTCTACGACCAGGTGCCTGTGCGCGGCAGCTATATCCTCGACGCCACGCTGGTTACGAAAGAGAACGCCAAGGAATTCTATTTCCCGGATTCGCCGTTCTGATCTGTCGTCCTACCTCCTCTTTTCTTTTGAGGAGTGGCTAAAATAGCGGGTGTGGGGCTGACCTTAAACCCCACCCCGAGACCTACGGTTTGCCCCTCCCCACAAGGGAGGGTCAGAGCTCTCAAGCCGCGCGAAGGGGAGGGCTAAAGCCCTCAAGGCCTGACGTGAAAAATGATGTGATCCTTTTCCGATTGTAGGGCAAGCTCGGAAATCAGGATTGCGTCGACATTCCAGGTTCCGTTCTCGACTATCGCTCCTGATGCGTCCCAGTATCCGTCATTCCCGACGATGAGATCCCAATAGCCGGTTGGCCATTCGAATTCCTTGAGCGCGACACGAATTTTCTGACCCGCCGGCCCAATGCCTCTGATCGATAGGCCGCCTGGGTGAAGGATCTGATTTTCAGCGGGATATGTAATCTTGATGAGTGCAGACACGTAAGCTCCTCCTATATCCAAGAAAATAAAGGCGCAAGTTTTGGCCGATAGGCTGCCCGAGGCATGCCATTTTACGGAATCATTCGGCTCAATACGGTTGGGGGGCCCAAGTAAATTCACCCCAGAGCAGTTGAAGCGATCTACTTGGCTGCAGTTTTCTCCGACATCATGCTTTAGAGCGGTATGCGATTAAATCGAATCGGGTATCCAGCTACTCAAATCTTCGTTTTAGCCGCACGATCCTACCTGTAAGTCTGCAACTTTTCGGATAAGATCATGCTTTAGCCGACGTGCATTTCCCCGTGTCCGGGCTCTACATCCGAACTTATTCCCTCCTGGCAAAATCTATTTCTTATCTGTGAATGGCGCTAGCTTAGGTCAGCAGCCATTAACGCATCTTTTATAAATTAGATAAAATTCTCATGATCAGATCATTATACTTTATGCTTGGTATTCTAATATAAGTACATATGAAATAAACAAGGATTTCAGCAGCTTCACCTTTGCACCATGCTTCCGATAAACAAACTCCGTTGGCAATAGCCATGATGTGGCGCGCTGTTTCGACCTATGCGGCAACCTTTTTGCCCATGCAACATTTAAGAATCTGCGTATCGTGCTTTTCGTCGAACCTTCGGTTTTCGCGCCGAAACGCAATAGCGTGGAGAAGCAGTCTCTTTGGAGAAGCAGTCATGGCCCATTTTCATGTCTTTACCGGATTGAGCGAAACGCCCGACTATCCGCTCGTGCGCCGGATCGGCACTTCGGACGTTTTCGCGGCTCTTCAACAAGGTTTCGATGATTTCTGGGACAAGCCATCGCATTATGTTTTTCTTTGCCTGATCTATCCCGTCGCCGGACTTTTCATCGCCCGCTGGACATCCGGGATTGACGCTTTGCCGTTGCTCTATCCGTTGATGTCCGGCTTTGTCCTGCTGGGCCCGCTTGCAGCCATAGGCCTTTATGAAATCAGCCGGAGACGGGAGTTCGGGCTGGATGCCTCCTGGAAACATGCCCTCGATGTGGTGCACTCCCCTGCCATTCCTGCCATCCTGGCGGTCGGCGCCCTGCTTCTCGCCATCTTCCTCGCCTGGCTTTTTACGGCGGAGACACTCTATCTTCATCTGATGGGGCCGATGGCAAGCGAGACACCAAGCGCTTTTCTCACCCGAATTTTCACCACGGAGCAAGGCTTCAAGCTCATCGTCTGGGGCAATCTCGCCGGCCTCGCTTATGCTATCGTGGTGTTATCCCTCAGCGCCGTGACCTTTCCCCTGCTCATCGAGCGCGATACCGGCGCTTGGATGGCGATACGCACTTCGATCAAGGCTGTTGTCGTCAATCCCGTTCCCATGGCCCTGTGGGGATTGATCGTAGCCATCCTGCTAGCGATAGGCTTTGCTACGTTCTTTGCCGGGCTTGCCATTATCATCCCCGTGCTCGGTCATGCCTCCTGGCATCTTTACCGTAGGGTCGTTGGCTAGGGCAGAAGGGTTAGAAGGTCAAACAGCAAAGCAATTCATTCATCGCCGCCCTATTGGTCTTCCATAGGTCTCCCGCCCTTGTTTCGCCGATCCTAATTCTCCGGCTTACCGGGAATACCTGTCGAAACCACCGAAACCGGATCGCTTCCCGGAAAGGTATCTTTTAACCCCTCCTGGAGCTGTTCTTCCAGTTCAACCGGATCTGTCGGCCGTTCGTCGGTTCGAGCGTCCTTTCCCTTCTTGTCGAGACCGTCCGCCATATCGGCATTCGCCAGTTCGTTCAGTATCAAGGTCGCTTCCGAGATCAGGACGCTGCGTTCGCCATCCGCCAGATCCTGATCCCTGGCAAAACGCACTGTAACGCGCTCACCCATCTTGCCTACAAATTCGACTGATGGCGCGCCATCCGGCCTGGAGGCAGGAACTATTCGTGTCTCGCGCAATTGCATCGCCATTCTCCCCAAAATAGAAAAAATCGACCTGCTGTGCTAACCGCATGATGTACTCAGGCCGACATTGGAACAACAGATAGATGAAGGTTTGGTTCCTTTGTCCTCTCCAAGGGGCGCCCCGGCGTGGAAAGGTGTTACGGGAACGTTTTATGGGTGGCCGTCGTTAGGACTGCATCTGGAACGAAGGTTTTGCGCAAGCGAGGCCCAGACCAAGGAGAGCAGTCATGCTTACACGGCTTTTAGGAACGACGGCAGCGATCGCCATGTTATCGACGGCGTCCTTTGCCCAAACCACCGAACAGGCGCCGCAATTGCAGGAAACGCCGCCGGCACAAACCAGCGATCTTTTTACCTATCCGACGGAAATTGCCCCAAAGATCGCGCCGGGAACGCAGAACCTCAGTGCAGCCAATGGCAAGGTGCTAGCTTCGGGCATGATCGGGCAGGCGGTCTATGACGGCCCCACGAGCGATGCCCAGCGGATCGGCGAAATCAATGATATCGTCATCGGCGAAAATGGCGTGGCGCAGGCCGCGGTGATCGGCGTTGGCGGCTTCCTCGGCGTCGGACAAAAGGATGTGGCCGTAGGCCTGGATCATCTCGGCCTGGCAACCCGGCCCAATGGCGAGCAATGGCTCGTTGCCGATGTATCGAAGGACGATCTGAATAACGCGCCGGCCTTCGAGCGATCACAACTGTTCACGCGTGGCATTTTAAACCAAAACAGAGCAGCCGACTCAGCGAACGGAACCACCGGCGGCCCCAGTAGCGCTCCGGTGCAACAATAATCCGGATTGGTGCCCGGCCGCCTCCTGACGGTCGGGCCGCTCAGGGCAACCTCTAAAAAATCTTCTGACCGAAAAGGCTGCTCACCAATTCAACGAGCAGATAGGCGCTCTTGCCGCGATCGTCGAGGAATGGATTGAGCTCGACGATATCGAGCGAGGTGACGAGGCCACTGTCGTAGAGCATTTCCATAACGAGATGCGCCTCGCGGTAGGTGCCGCCGCCGCGCACCGTGGTGCCCGTGCCGGGCGCAATGTCGGGATCGAGGAAATCCGTATCGAAGCTCACATGCAATAAGCCCCCGGCCTGCCTGACCGTCTCGATGACCCGTTTCATGGCAGCGACAATGCCGTTTTCATCGATGAAGCGCATGTCGAAGACATTCACACCCGCCTTTGCAAGCTCCGCGCGCTCAGCCGGATCAATAGAACGGATACCGCACAGAAAGACCTGCTCCGGGGCAACGAGAGGTCTGTCGTCGGGCAATATGCCGGAAAAGCCATCGGCGCCGCAGAAGAAGGCAACCGGCATGCCATGCATGTTGCCCGAGGGCGAAGTGGCCGGCGTGTTGAAATCCGCGTGCGCATCCATCCACAGGACGAAGAGCGGGCGCCCCTGTTCCGCCGCATGGCGCGCCGCACCCGCGACAGTGCCCATGGCAAGGCTGTGGTCGCCGCCAAGAAATATCGGCAGCCGGCCATCCTTCAATGTTTGGTAGGCGGCCCGCTCCAGCGTCCGGGTCCAGCCGACGATCAGCGGAGCGTTCCTGGCCGATCCCGGCAAAGCGAAAGTGTCCTGATTTTCGGGCGCAAGATCACCTCGGTCTTCTACCTGATGCCCGAGCTTTTCCAGCGCGGGCCGAATGCCCGCGAGGCGCAGCGCCGCTGGCCCCATGGCGCAACCAAGGCTTTCCGCACCCTCTTCAACAGGCGCGCCCAGGAGAGTGACGTGTTTGTGGCTGGTCTGGGTGATCATGCTTGTTCCGCTCGCGCCTTCTGTCCGCATTTCCGCGCTTTTAATCGCAGAAGCGGGGCTATCTTCCAATTAAAAATTCGTGTTGGGCTTTTAAAGGGTCAGAGCCAGCGCTGGACGCGAGCCTGATATCGCGAGAAGCCCGAAGAGATCGCGCGGATCGGCGGGCTCCGCAATCAGGTCGATATCGTCATAAAAGCGGGTGTCTTGCACACAATCGCGGAAGAAACGCAGCGCGGAAAAATCCTCCACGGCGAAGCCGACGGAATCGAAAAGCGTGATCTGCCCGGCATCAGTGCGTCCCGGCTTTTCACCGGCTATCACCTGCCAGAGTTCGGTCACCGGATGATCGGCATCGAGCTGCTGGATCTCACCCTCGATGCGGGTTTGCGGCGTAAACTCGACGAAGATATCGCTTCTAAGCAGAATGTCGCGATGCAACTCCGTCTTGCCCGGACAATCGCCGCCGACCGCGTTGATATGCACGCCCGCGCCGACCATGTTATCCGACAGGATGGTGGCGCGTCGCTTGTCCGCGGTGATGGTTGTGATGATATCCGCGCCCATGACCGCCTCCTCTGCGCTCGCGGCTTTGGTGATGCGGATGCCGGATTGCGCCATGTTGGACATGAATTTCGGGTAGGCGCTTGGGTCGATGTCGAATACGCGAAGCTCTTGAATGCCGAGAATGGACTTGAAGGCATACGCCTGAAATTCGGCCTGCGCACCGAGGCCGATCAGTGCCATCGTGCCGGCATTCTTGCGAGCGAGGTATTTTGCGGCCATGGCCGACGTCGCCGCCGTGCGCAGCGCCGTAGCGATGGTCATTTCGCAAAGGAATTCGGGATAGCCGGTCGCAACATCCGCAAGCATTCCAAAGGCCGTCACGGTCTGCAGCCCCTGAACGGGATTTTGCGGGTGACCGTTGACATATTTGAAGCCGTAAAGCTCGTGGTCAGCGGTTGGCATCAGCTCGATGACACCGCTCTTGGAATGAGCGGCAATGCGCGGCGTCTTTTCGAATTCGCTCCAGCGGGCAAAATCGTCTTCGATATAGGCCGCCAGCTTGCGGAAAAGACCGTCAAGCCCGATCGCTCCTACCAGATCGATCATGTGCCGTGTGCCTACGAACTGAACCATAGCAGTACCCCTGGTTTCATTCAGAACGATACGAAGGCCAGGTTTTAAAAGAAATGCCAAATAGTTTTAAAATCAGGCACTATTTTGATAATACTGCATAGTCGTTTTAAGCATTTTGCATAGGAACCACTCATGGACGATCTGGACAACCGCCTCATCGCCGCGCTCCGTCAGGATGGGCGGGCGCCGCTTTCCAAGCTCGCCGATATTCTCCAGGTTTCGCGTGGAACCGTGCAGAACAGGCTCGACCGGCTCATTGCCAACGGCGTGATCCTCGGCTTTACCGTGCGGGTCAAGGACATGAGCGGCGCGGAGCGCATCAGGGCGATGATGACGATCGAGGTGGTGGGTCGCAACACACACAAGGCCGTCCAGAGTCTCAGAAAAATTCCGGAAATCCTCTCTCTTCATACGACCAACGGCGCGTGGGATCTCATCGCCGAAATCGAGGTGGCAAGCCTGATCGATTTCGACCGCGTGCTCAATTCCGTGCGGCTTATCGACGGCATCGCCCGGTCTGAGACGAGCCTGCTTCTGGCCCCGGCTTGATCAGCCTTATATATTTGAAAGCAAGCGCCGGAGTTTTTTGTCCTTGGCCGTGGCGATAAAGAGGATCAGAGCATCAAAAGGATGAAAGCCATGAACCTCATCATCGCCAAATCTCAACCAGCCACGCCCGCCGAACGCGATCCGCGCTGGACTGCGCTCGTCAACCGCGACCCGGCTTTTGACGGAAAGTTCGTCTATTCGGTGAAGACAACGGGCGTCTATTGCCGTCCGACATGCCCATCGCGCCTCGCCAAGCCGGAGAATATCGCCTTTCACGCCGATTGCACGGAAGCGGAAAGGGCGGGCTTCCGGCCCTGCCTGCGCTGCCGCCCCAATGATGCCCCCCTTGCCGAACGCCACGCAGCCATCGTGGCCGAGGCATGCCGCCGCATCGAGGCGTCGGAAGAGCTCCCGATGCTGGACGCGCTCGCCAAGGCAGCCGGTATCAGTCCTTATCACTTCCACCGGCTGTTCAAATCGATCACCGGGCTGACGCCAAAGGCCTATGGCGCCGCGCATCGCACCCGCCGCATCCGCGACCATCTCGCTGAAGGCAAGGGCAGTGTTACCGAAGCGATCTACGATGCAGGTTTCAGCTCAAGCAGCCGCTTCTACGAGACCTCGAACAAGGTTCTTGGTATGACGCCCAGCGCGTTTCGTGCCGGTGGCGTCGAGGCTGAAATCAAATTCGCCGTCGCTGAGTGCTCGCTAGGCGCCATTCTTGTGGCGGCAAGCGGTAAAGGCGTCTGCGCCATTTTCCTCGGAGACGATCCGGATCAGCTGGTGCGCGATTTGCAGGACCGGTTTCCGAAAGCGAACCTGATCGGCGGTAACACGGAATTCGAAGCGCTGGTGGCGAAGGTGGTTGGTTTCGTCGAAGCGCCCGCCATAGGCCTCGATCTTCCGCTCGACGTTCGCGGCACGGCGTTTCAGGAGCGCGTCTGGCAGGCGCTGCGCGATATCCCGGCAGGCGAGACGGCGAGCTACACCGATATCGCCACGCGCATCGGCGCGCCGAAGGCGGTGCGCGCCGTGGCGCAAGCCTGCGCCGCCAACACGCTCGCCGTGGCGATTCCCTGCCACCGCGTGGTGCGGCAGGATGGCAATCTCTCCGGCTATCGCTGGGGCGTGGAACGCAAGCGGGCGCTGCTGACGAAGGAGCGGGGGTAATTACCCCCGCAAAACACCGCCGGTCTGCTTGCCGACACTTTCGACGATGCGCTTTGCAAGCCCGTCGAGATCCTCGTCGGTCAATGTGCGCTCTTGCGGCTGGATTGCCACCTCAATGGCAATGGACTTTTTACCCGCACCCAAGGCCGGACCTTCAAAGATATCGAAAACCTGGATGCCTGATATCAGTTTTTTGTCGGCCGCACCCGCAGCGCGGATCACCGCCGCCGCTTCGGTCGTTTTATCCACCACGAAAGCGAAATCGCGGCGTACGGTCTGGAAGCTTGAGAGGGTGAGTGGCGGTTTGGTGCGGGTCGGCTTTTGTTTCGGTTCCGGAATGGTATCGATGAATACTTCGAAACCGCAGAGCGCTCCACTTACATCGAGCGTTTCCAGCGTCTTCGGATGGAACTCGCCGAAATGGCCAAGAACCACCTTGGGACCTAGCTTGATCGTGCCGGAGCGGCCCGGATGATACCAGGCAGGGCCACCCGCCTCGATCTGCACACGATCCACCGGCACGCCGCAGGCCTCCAGCACAGCCAGCGCATCGGCCTTGGCATCGAACACGCCCACGTTTTGAGCATTGCCGGCCCAGTGGCGACCTACGCCATCGAGCTTGGCCGTGCCGCGACGGATGCCGCCGGCGACGCGGCGCTGCTTGTCAGGCGTGTCCCCCTCGTAGGTGCCGGACACCTCGAACAAAGCCAGATCATTGAAGCCGCGATCGGCATTGCGCTGCGCGCCAGCAAGCAACCCGGGAAGCAGCGAAGGCCGCATGTCGGACATGTCTGCGGCGATGGGGTTGGCAAGCTTGAGCGCGGCACCGCTGTTATCACCCCTGCCAAAGGCTTCGGCATGAGCGGCAGGGATAAATGACCAGGTTACTGCTTCCATCATGCCGCGCGCCGCCAATGCGCGTCGGGCGGCACGGGTGCGGATCTGCAGCGTGGTCAGGATCTTGCCGTTGACTGTGGCGTGGCTCGCCAAGGGCTGCGGCGCGATGTTGTCGACGCCGTGAATGCGCATTACCTCTTCGACTAGATCAGCCTTGCCGTCGATATCCGGTCGCCAAGATGGAACGAGGACATTTACGACATCACCGTCGCCCTCAAGCTTGAACCCGAGACGCGCCAGGATATCGAGGCTTTCCGATTTTGAAACCTCGATGCCGGTCAGCCGCTTCACCTCGGAAACCGGGAAGATAATTTTCTTTGGCTCGTAACCGCCATAGCCGACCACTTCGGTCTCAGCCGCCGTGCCGCCGCAGAGATCGAGCACCATGCGGGTCGCCAGTTCCAGCCCCGGCACCATGAATTCCGGATCGGCGCCGCGCTCGAAGCGATAGCGCGCATCGGTGATGATGCCGAGCTCACGTCCGGTGCGGGCGATGTTTTGCGGGTTCCAGAGCGCGGATTCGATCAGCACATCGGTCGTGTTCTCATCGCAGCCGGAATGCTCGCCGCCCATGATGCCGGCAATCGATTCGATGCCGTTGTCATCAGCGATGACGCAGATCTGGTCGTTGAGCTTGTATTCCCGCCCATCGAGCGCCAGCACCGTCTCGCCCGCCGTCGCGCGGCGCACCACGAGATCGCCCTTGACCTTGGCGGCGTCGAAGACATGCAGCGGACGACCCCGGTCAAAGGTGATGTAGTTGGTGATATCGACCAGCGCATTGATCGGGCGAAGGCCGATGGCTTTCAGCCGCTGCTGCAGCCATTTCGGGCTCGGGCCGTTCTTGACGCTTCTGACAAGCCGCAGCGCGAAGCCGGGGCAGAGGTCCGGCGCCTCGATAATCAGTTTAACCGGCGTCGCCCCGTCGCCCTTGATGGGGGTGATAGTCCCGTCCTTCAGCCTGCCCAGACCCGCTGCAGCGAGATCGCGGGCAATGCCGTAGACGCCGGTGGCATCCGGCCGGTTCGGCGTCAGGTTGATTTCGATCACCGGATCGTCAAGCCCGGCATAGGCGGCGAAGCTTGTTCCCACCGACGCATCGACGGGCAAATCGATGATGCCATTATGTTCGTCGGACAGTTCCAGCTCACGCTCGGAGCACATCATGCCATGGCTCTCGACGCCCCTGATCTTGCCGACGGCAAGCGTCACATCGAGACCCGGAACATACGTTCCCGGCGCGCCGAGAACGCCGATCAGCCCGGCGCGCGCATTGGGCGCGCCGCAGACCACCTGGACGGGCTTGCCATCGCCCGTATCGACTGCGAGAACCTGCAGCTTGTCGGCATCGGGATGCCGTTCCGCCGTGAGCACCCGAGCGATCTTGAAGGCTTTAAGCGCCGATTTGTCATCGACGGATTCGACCTCAAGGCCGATCATGGTCAGCGTCTCGACGATTTCTTCGAGCGAGGCCTCGGTTTCGAGATGATCCTTGAGCCAGGAGAGTGTGAATTTCATGTCTGTTCAGCCTAATAGCTCGCGCCGGAAGCGCCGAAATCGGGCACAGCCCGGGTTAATGAATTGGATTAAGCAGCCTTTGAAGGCTCCTTCGCGCCAGGCGCCTTCTGGCCTTTCAGCATACCATTCACAGATAAGTCCTCATCGATTTCCGGCCAATGTATGCCGTCGATCATAAGTTCCACTGTGTTGCGTTGCGCCGGAGATGCATTCAGCAAGCGCGGATACCACCATAGCGGCGTCGAAACATGGCGACCATCGGCGAGACGCACGTGAAGTTCGTGCAGATCGCACCATGCTTCGACAGGCCGCTCGCCTTCCGGATAGGAGTCATACGAAATAGTCATGCCAAGCCTCCAAAAAATATTCCCGGTGTTCCTGCACGACACTCAATATACGCGCTAATTCCTTTTGACCAAAACCGGCAGCTTTACTGACCGACACGTTTTCAAGCCAGATTTTAGCCTTTGCGCCATGACCATCGACATGGATGTGCGGCGGTTCGTCGTTCTCGCCCGAGTAAAAATGGAACCGATAGCCATACTTACGCAAAACCGTCGGCATAGCCAAAGTCTCCTTTTACACACTCAACCCGCCGAACAGCGTCGGCATGTCGAGGGGGCGGAAGCCGTAGTGCTGGAGCCAGCGGACGTCGGCGTCGAAGAAGGCGCGCAGGTCCGGCATGCCATATTTCAGCATGGCGATGCGGTCGATGCCCATGCCCCAGGCGAAGCCCTGATATTCATCGGGATCGAGGCCGCAAAAGCGCAGCACGTTGGGGTGCACCATGCCGCAGCCCAGAATCTCCATCCAGTCATTGCCTTCGCCGAACTTCACCTCGGTGCCCGACCGGTCGCACTGGATATCGACTTCCATCGACGGCTCGGTGAAGGGGAAGAAGGACGGGCGGAAGCGCATCTTCAACGAAGGCACCTCGAAGAACGCCTTGCAGAATTCTTCCAGCACCCATTTCATGTTGGCGATGTTGGCCGTTTTGTCGATCACCAGTCCCTCGACCTGATGGAACATCGGCGAGTGGGTCGCGTCGGAATCCATGCGGTAGGTCTTGCCGGGGATGACGATGCGAATCGGCGGCTTTTGCGTCTCCATCGTGCGGATCTGCACCGGCGAGGTATGGGTGCGCAGAAGCTTGCGCTCGCCTTTCTCGTCCGGATTGAAGAAGAAGGTGTCGTGCATTTCGCGCGCCGGATGGCCTTCGGGGAAGTTCAGCGCGGTGAAATTGTAATAATCCGTCTCGATATCCGGTCCTTCGGCGATGGCGAAGCCCATATCGGCGAAGATCGCGGTGATCTCATCGATGACTTGGCTGATCGGATGGATACGTCCGCGCTCCGCCGGCGAGGCCCGCACGGGCAGCGTGACGTCGAGCTTTTCCGTTTCGAGGCGGGCGGTAATGGCAACATCACGCAGTTCCGCCCGGCGAGCTGTCAGCGCCTCGGTGACTCTGGTTTTCAGCCCGTTGATGGCGGGACCTTGGGTCTGGCGCTCTTCCGGCGACATGCTGCCCAGCGATTTCAGTTTCTCCGAAATCGAGCCCTTCTTGCCCAGCGCCGCGATCCTGATGGCCTCGATGGCCGGCTCGTCAGTGGCGGCGGCAATCTCAGCCAGAAGGGTCTGTTCCAGTTCAGCGATGTCGGACATGGGTCAAGTTCCGTGATTCGGGGCAGGAAGATAAATGAAAACCCGCGCCAGCCTAGCCAGCGCGGGTTTCCCAAACAGTAAACCGATTTTGTTTTGGGAGGTCGCTGGCTTAGTGAACAGCGGCCTCAAAAGCGTTCGGCGTGGTGTCTTTCAGATATTCGAGCGCCGTCTTGGCCTTTGCGACCAGCGCGCCGAATGCCTCCGGCTCGTGGATCGCCAGATCCGACAGAACCTTGCGATCGACTTCGATGCCGGTCTTGGAAAGACCGTCGATGAATCGGCCATAGGTCAAGCCATGCTCGCGCACAGCGGCGTTGATGCGCTGAATCCACAGGGCGCGGAAAGAGCGCTTGCGGTTCTTGCGGTCGCGATAGGCATATTGCTTCGAACGATCGACGGCGGCCTTGGCGGCGCGGATGGTGTTCTTGCGGCGGCCACGGAAACCCTCGGCCTGCTTGAGAACCTTCTTGTGCTTGGCATGGGACGTTACGCCCCGTTTTACGCGTGCCATGATATGATCTCCTTAAAAACTAGGCTTCGGCTCAAAGGCCGTTCGGCAGGAACTTCTTCACGATCTTGGCATCGGGTTCGGCGAGAACCATCGTGCCGCGTGCATCGCGAATGAACTTGTTCGAGCGCTTGATCATGCCATGGCGCTTACCGGCGGCAGCGGCCTTGACCTTGCCGGAGGCGGTGATCTTGAACCGCTTCTTGGCAGCGGATTTGGTCTTCATCTTGGGCATTTTGCTACTCCTTTTTTGCATTCCCCGTCGTTCCTGCGGAACTCCACGCCTCTTGTATTTTGGCGTTTCCTTCCGGCACCGAAGACGCGTCGCGCTTCTTGTTTATGTTTTCAGGCCGACCAAAGCCCGAAAAGCATGAAAAACCGCCACGGCATGCCCTGCCGGGCGGTTCGAACGCGGCCATATAGGCATAAAGCGCAAAAAACGCAAGGATGAATCGCCGGCAATTATTGCGGCAGACAACGAAAAGCCGCCCGAAGGCGGCTTTTCGGAACGGTTGAATTTGGGCCTGATCAGCGCGGCGCGAGAACCATCATCATCTGGCGGCCTTCCAGGCGCGGCTCGGCCTCGACCTTGGCGATCTCGACCGTGTCTTCCTTGACGCGATCCAGAAGCTTCATGCCGAGTTCCTGGTGGGCCATTTCGCGGCCACGGAAACGCAGCGTGAACTTGACCTTGTCGCCTTCCTCGAAGAAACGCCCGGCCGCCTTCATCTTCGTCTCATAATCATGAGTGTCGATGTTCGGCCGCATCTTGATTTCCTTGATCTCGACCGTCTTCTGCTTCTTGCGCGCTTCGGCAGCTTTTTTCTGGTTCTGATATTTCAGCTTGCCCAGATCGACGATCTTGCACACCGGCGGCTCGGCGTTCGGGACGATCTCCACGAGATCAAGCCCCGCCGCCTCGGCCATCGCCATGGCGTCCTGTGTGGATACGTTGCCGAGGTTCTGGCCTTCGGCGTCGATAAGCTGGATCCGGGGAACCCGGATATCTCGGTTGGAGCGCGGTCCGTCTTTCCGGACCGGCTCCGCTCTGAACGGTCGGCGAATGGTCGTTATCTCCTGAACTGTTTCATCTGGTATTCACAAATTCTCGCGTGTCATGCCTGACAAAATTACGCTCTCGGCGGCAATGTCGCCAAGCGGGCGCGGATGTCAATAGCATCTTTCAGGCGAGAAATCACCCCCACGAGCAAAACCTCTCATTCTTGTTTGGTCGCATGATCTTGTTCGAAAAGTCTGCAGCTTTTCGGGATCATGCTTTTGCCCGCCAGAAGCCGGAATATCGGTCATAATGACAGGCATTTCAAGCCCGCGCTCCGCCTGCTCAAGCTGGATGAGGGTTTTCAAGCCAACCGGTTGCATGGCACAAGGCGGGGACGCATGTTCTCGCATGGCAAAGGAGACGATAGATGGATGCTGCAACACCTGAATTCCTCGATGTGAACGGGGTGGGGATCGCCGTGCTCTATCGTCCAGGCTTGAAGTCGCCCGGCATCGTCTGGCTCGGCGGCTACCGCTCCGACATGATGGGCGGCAAAGCGCTTCATCTCGATCAATGGGCAGCAAGGACGGGCCATGCCTGCCTGCGCCATGATTATTCCGGCCACGGCCAGTCCGGCGGGGATTTCAACGAAGGCACTATTTCGCGCTGGCTGGATGAAAGCCTTGCCGTCTATCGCCGCTTTGCCTCAGGTCCGCAGATCCTCGTCGGCTCCTCCATGGGCGCGTGGATTGCTTTGCGCATGGCGCAAGAATTGGCCGGCTCCGGCAATGCGCCCGCCGGCATCGCGCTGATCGCCCCCGCCCCCGATTTCACCGCCGCGCTGGTCGAGCCGCAGATGACCGAAGCGCAAAAACGGGACCTGATCGAGAAGGGCTATTTCGAAAAGCCGTCCGATTACGCCCCCAATCCCTACATTTACACCCGTAAACTCATCGAAGACGGGGGTAAGAATCTGGTTCTTCGGGGTATAATCGAGACCGGATGCCCCGTTCATATCCTTCAGGGTATGGAAGATGCGGACGTGCCGTATACCCATGCGCTCACCCTCACCGAGCATCTGCCGATGGATGATGTGACGCTGACTTTGGTGCGCGACGGCGATCATCGCCTGTCGCGAACGCAGGATCTGGAGCTTCTCACCCGCACCGTCTCGGCGCTTGCCGAACACATAGCCCTTGTTTAGCCGCATGATCTTGTCCAAAAAGTCTACAACTTTTTGGGATCATGCTCTGGGGACTGAACCATGCGCCTTTCCGTCATCGCCTCGGCAAGCGTGGCCGCCCTTGTCGGTTTCGGCGGTACGTTGGCACTGGTCATCGCGGCTGCGCAAGCGCTAGGGGCGACGCAGGCCCAGACCGCAAGCTGGGTCACCGCGAACTGCCTCGCCATGGCCGTTTCCGCGGCTTTCCTCAGCTGGCGCTACCGGATGCCGCTCATCACTGCCTGGTCCACGCCGGGGCTTGCGCTTATCGGCGCGAGTACAGGCTTTACCATGCCGGAAGCCGTCGGCGCCTTCATCGTCACCGCAATCGCCATCATATTGACCGGGCTCATCAAGCCGATTTCGGCGTTTGTCGCACGCATACCCGCTTCCATCGCCTCTGGAATGCTGGCCGGTGTGCTGGTGAGTTTCGTCATCGGCGCGGCGAAAACATTGCCGGTCGATCCCGTTCTGGTACTGCCGCTGGTGGCGCTGTTCTTCGTCATCCGCCTGTTCAATCCGGCAATGGCTGTGCTGACCGTGCTCTTCGCCGGCATTATTTTCGCCTTCACGCTTGACCGGGTGCCTGATTTGCCGGCGCCGGAATTTTCGACGCTGGCCTGGATCACACCCGTTTTCCACGCGAAAGCGATGATCGGCCTGGCGCTGCCGCTCTATCTTGTGACGATGGCCTCGCAGAATCTGCCCGGTTTTGCGGTATTACGCGCCGCGGGCTATGAGCCGCCGACCGGCCCCTGCCTGCAAGTGACGGGCCTCGTTTCTCTTCTGACCGCGCCCTTCGGCGCGCACACCAGCAACATGGCGGCGATTTCGGCGGCGCTCTGCACCGGGCCGGACGCGCATCCAGATGCGGCGCGGCGCTGGCTGACCGGGCCGGTCTATGGCGTGTGCTATCTGGTTTTCGCCATTTTCGGCGCGTCGCTGGTGGCGCTGTTCGCCGTTCTGCCTGCGGTTCTGATCGTGCTCATCGCCGGGCTCGCTCTTCTTCCTCCTTTCATCAATGCGCTGACGCTGGCTCTGAAAGCGGAAAACGAGCGGCTTCCGGCGATGGTCACCTTCGCCGTCACCGCCTCCGGCATCGCCATCGCCGGTATCGGCTCGGCCTTCTGGGCGCTGGTTGCGGGGCTGGCGGTGGCAGCACTCGATCATGCGAAATCACGGATATCGGCGGCAAATCAGAACAAGAATCGAACAATTACGCCTTGAAAAATCATAATTCATTCACCAACTCGATAATCAAGCGGCCAATAGGGGCCAGCTTGTTGTGGCCCATGATATTGCCTGGAAGTCTACGACTTGACGGCATCATGCCTTTACACACGGAGTTGACAATGAACAGTTCCGCATTGATCCGCCCGGCCTGGACGCCGGCTACCATCGCCCTCATGATCATCGGTTTCATGATCTATTGGCCTCTCGGTCTCGCCATGCTCGCCTACATTCTCTGGGGCGACCGGCTTGAGGGCTTCAAGCACGATGTGAACAACGCCACCGACGGCATTTTCAAGGGCTTCCGCAACGCCTGCCCTCGCGGCGCAGGTTCGTCCGGCAACGCCGCCTTCGACGAATGGCGCGCAAAAGAGCTTGAGCGCCTCGCCGAAGAGCGCCGCAAGCTTGATGAAGCCCGCGCCGATTTCGAGGCCTATGCCCGTGAAGTGCGCCGCGCCAAGGACAAGGAAGAGTTCGACCGCTTCAAGGCCGAACGCCGCAGCGCCGGCAAGAAGACACCTGCTGCGCCCACGGAGATTACCGATATCGGCTGATCTTCTCTTTAATAATTTGCTAACCAAGAAACGGCGCGGATATCCCGCGCCGTCTCTGTTTGACGAGCCTTTTATCTAAAAGTTTCCACGAATCGTCTAGGTTGGTACGGAAGTCCGCGGGGAAAACAGTTCCTGTTTTTCCCGGGAAAACCGCTTCGCACTTTCCTGGACTTGGCTTTAGGTTTGCATCATGGGTCTGTTTAGCGTGACGCCGGAAAAGAGTACCGAGGCCGAGAGCAACCGCGACTACCGGGTCGCGGGACGCACGCTGCCGTTGCGCGTGGTGGAAAACCCGCGCGCGACGCGGCTGACGCTGCGCATCGAGGCCGGCGGCAAGGGCCTGCGCGTCACCATTCCGCCGGGGCTACCCGCGCGTGAGGTGGACCGCTTCCTCTCGCGCCACGAGGGATGGATCGAAACCCGCATCGCCCGGTTGCCGGATCGCGCGCTCGTGCGCCCCGGCATCAAGATCCCCATACGCGGTGTGCCGCATTTGATCGTGCATGAGCCGGGACGCGGCACAGTGGAAGCAATTGACGGTGAAGACGGCGCGCGAACGCTGGTCGTTCATGGCGACAGGCTGCACCTGCCGCGCCGTATCGCCGATTTCCTGAAGCGCGAAGCCCAGCGCGAGATGGAAGTGCTGGTAGCCCGCCATACGGCGAGCGTGGGCCGCCGCGCGAAGGCGATCCGCCATAAGGATACCAAGAGCCGCTGGGGATCGTGCACCTCGGACGGAGTGCTCTCGTTCTCCTGGCGCATCGTCATGGCCCCTCCCCCCGTCATCAACTATCTGGTGGCGCATGAAGTGGCGCATTTGATCGAAATGAACCATGGGCCGAAATTCTGGAAGCTCTGCCTGGAACTCTGCCCCGATACGGATCGCTGCAAGGCATGGTTGAAACGCAATGGCAGCGCCTTGCAGGCTATCGACTTCTCATGAGTGACAGCATTCATGACGCGGCGCGCGCGCTGTGGAATTATCATCTGGTCCACGATGAATTGCGCCCCGCTGACGCGATCATAGGTCTTGGCAGCTATGACTTACGTGTCGCGAAGCATAGCGCGGCGCTTTTTCATGCGGGTCTCGCGCCGCTTCTGGTCTTCACCGGCAAGTCCGGCAACTGGACCGAAGGTCTTTATGAGAAAAGCGAGGCGGATGTTTTCGCCGATGTGGCGATTGCCTGGGGCGTTCCGGCTACAGCGATAAAAATTGAACCGCAAGCTACGAATATTGGAGAGAACATCCGTTTTTCGCGTATGCTTCTTGGCAATAGCGTCCAGAGCGTCATCATTGTCACCAAGCCGCAGACGCAGCGACGTGCGCTTGCCACTGTCGCCCGGCAATGGCCGGAGGTTGAGGCGTTCGTGACAGCCCCGCCCACTTCCTTCGAAGAACAGCCTACCGCCGCTTATCCGTTCGAGAAGCTAGTCAACGAGATGGTGGGCGATGTGAAACGCATTCTGGACTATCCCGCCAAGGGCTACCAAGTCCCACAGGGCATGCCGCCAGAAGTCATGTCAGCCTATGATTTTCTCGTCGAACACGGTTTCGACCAACATTTAGGCTAGGTTTTCGCCGCGAAAGCCCTATTCGAAATACTCGACTCCTTGGGCAAAGTATGCGACGTGGCTGGACATGGCTCTCGATATCAAAATCTGCGGCTTGAAGACATCCGAGGCGGTTGCCGCCGCGCTCGACTGCGGCGCGTCGCATATCGGTTTCATCTTCTTCGCCAAGAGCCCGCGCAATATCGATCCTGAGACAGCGGGACGACTACGCGGGGCAGCGCGGGGACGGGCCAATGTGGTTGCCGTCACCGTCGATGCCGATGACGCGATGCTCGATGCAATCGTGAAGACGGTCGAGCCCGACATGCTGCAATTGCATGGGAGCGAGACGCCTGAGCGGGTGACGGAAATCAAGGCCCGCTATGGCCTCCCCGTCATGAAGGCCCTCTCCATCCGCGATGCGACCGATCTTGACGCGATCCCGCCTTATATAGGGCTGGCCGACCGGCTACTCTTCGATGCGAAGCCGCCGAAAGGGGCGGAACTGCCGGGCGGCAACGGTGTTGCCTTCGACTGGAGCGTGCTGGCGGCGCTTGACGGGAATGTCGATTACATGCTTTCGGGTGGGCTCAATGCGGGCAATATAGCCGAAGCGCTCCGTCAGACGAACGCGCCGGGCATCGATGTCTCGTCGGGCGTGGAAATCGCGCCGGGCGAAAAGGATGTGCGCCTGATAGAAGAATTCTTCCGGGCCGTGCGCGCCGCGACGAACAGGAGCTGATTAGTTGACCAAGCCGGCTGAACCAAACTCATTCAAAACAGGCCCTGATCAAGAGGGCATGTTCGGCATTTTCGGCGGCCGTTTCGTAGCCGAAACATTGATGCCGCTGATCCTGGAATTGCAGGAAGCCTATGAATCCGCCAAGGACGACCCGGAATTTCAGGCGGAATTGCAGAACCTATCGACCCATTATGCCGGTCGCCCATCGAAGCTCTATTATGCCGAAGGCCTGACCAAGCATTTGGGCGGCGCGAAGATTTATTTCAAGCGCGAAGATCTGAACCATACCGGCAGCCACAAGATCAACAATTGTCTTGGCCAGATTCTGCTTGCGCGGCGCATGGGCAAGACCCGCATCATCGCCGAGACCGGCGCCGGTCAGCATGGCGTGGCGTCGGCCACCGTGGCCGCGCGCTTCGGCCTGCCCTGCGTCGTCTATATGGGCGCGACCGATGTGGAGCGCCAAAAGCCGAACGTCTTCCGCATGAAGCTGCTCGGCGCGGAAGTGAAGCCCGTCAGCGCCGGAAACGGCACGCTGAAGGACGCCATGAACGAGGCGTTGCGCGACTGGGTCACCAATGTCGAGGATACCTATTATCTGATCGGCACGGCGGCCGGCCCGCATCCCTATCCTGAACTCGTTCGCGATTTCCAGTCGGTCATCGGCACGGAAGCGCGCAAGCAGATCCTCGAACAGGAAGGCCGCCTGCCCGATGCCATCGTCGCGGCGGTAGGCGGCGGCTCCAACGCCATCGGTCTTTTCCATCCCTTCCTCGACGACAAGGACGTGAAAATCTACGGCGTCGAAGCGGGCGGCCACGGTCTCGACGGCAACGAGCATTGCGCCTCGATGAATGCCGGACGCCCCGGCGTGCTGCACGGCAACCGGACCTATCTCCTGCAGGACGACGACGGGCAGATCCTCGAAGGCCATTCGATCTCGGCCGGGCTCGATTATCCGGGCGTCGGCCCGGAACATTCCTGGCTACGCGACACGGGCCGCGTTTCCTATGTGCCGATTCTCGACACGGAAGCGCTCGATGCTTTCCAGCTCACCACGCGCGTGGAAGGCATCATCCCGGCGCTCGAATCCGCCCACGCCATCGCCTATGCGGTCAAGCTCGCGCCGACAATGGGCAAGGATCAGGTGATGATCGTTAACCTGTCCGGCCGCGGCGACAAGGACGTGCATACCGTCGCGCAGATGCTCGGCATGGAGATTTGATCTCGACCATGAAGCAGGCCGCCGACATATCCGCTTATCAGCCGCGCGCCGCATGGTTCGACGGTCTTGTGGAATGCGGCCCGGCGACGGTAAAGCTCAGCGTCATCGAGGCTGACCCGGCAAAGCCTATCGCAACCGTGCCAATCGAAAGGGCGCGCGCACTGATCGAAACGACCGGTGAAAAGCTAGCGCAAACACGCCATCTCGGCGCAGGATTCGCCATTCTCCATCAGGGGCAGGAAGGGCTTTGGCTGCTCCTTCACTGGTGGCTTGAAGGCGGCATCGCCACCCAAATAATCTGGCGGTCCGATCTCGACGCAGAGCCTAAATTCCTTCCGGCTGACCCGTTGCTAACGGCTTGTGTCTGGGAACTTGGAATCATCGATTTTGAACGGCGCGCATGGATGGAAACGGCAATGTCCGGCAAACCCATCGCCGACTATCTCACGCGCACCATGCCACGAGGCACAGTATGACCACACGTATCGACAAAAAATTTGCGGACTTGAAAGCGGAGGGGCGTCCGGCGCTCGTGACCTATTTCATGGCCGGCGATCCGGATTACGAGACCTCGCTGAGGATCATGAAGGCGCTTCCCGAGTCCGGCGCCGATATCATCGAACTCGGCGTGCCGTTCTCCGACCCGATGGCCGATGGTCCGGCGATTCAAGCCGCGGGCTTGCGCGCGTTGAAAAGCGGGCAGACACTGGCCAGGACGCTGGCCATGGCGGCGGAGTTTCGCAAAAGCGACGACACCACGCCGATCGTGATGATGGGTTATTACAACCCGATCTACATCCATGGCGTCGAGCGGTTCCTCACGGAAGCGGCGCAGGCCGGTGTGGATGGGCTGATCATCGTCGATCTGCCGCCGGAGATGGACGAAGAACTTTGTGTCCCTGCGTTAAAGGCCGGCATCAACTTCATCCGGCTGGCGACGCCGACGACGGATGACAAGCGCCTGCCCAAGGTGCTCGAAAACACCTCCGGCTTCGTCTATTATGTCTCGATGACCGGCATTACCGGTTCGGCACTGCCAGACACATCCAAAGTGGCGGGAGCCGTCCAACGCATCAAGGCGCATACGGCGCTGCCGATCTGTGTCGGCTTCGGCGTCAAGACCGCCGAACAGGCAAAAGTCATCGGCGCCTCTGCTGATGGCGTCGTTGTCGGCACGGCCATCGTCAATGCGGTTGCCAACACGATCCGGCCCGACGGCTCGCTGGTGGCCGATCCGGCGGAGGCTGTCGCCACCATGGTGCGCGGCCTTTCCACCGGGATTCGCGCCGCACGCCTTGCCGCCGCCGAATAAGCGCTTAGATTCAGCTTAGATTTTATAAGAAGACGAACAAACGGAAGCGAGATCATGAACTGGATCACAAACTACGTCCGGCCCAAGATCAATTCGATGCTCGGACGCCGCGATATGCCGGAAAATCTCTGGATCAAGGATCCAGAGAGCGGCGAGATGGTGTTTCATAAGGATCTCGAAAGCAATCAGTGGGTGATCCCCGCTTCCGGCCATCACATGCGGATTCCCGCCAGGGATCGGCTGCGCTTCTTCTTCGATGACGGCAAGTACGAGATGCTGGAAAGCGTTAAAGTGCCCGTTGATCCGCTGAAATTCCGCGACGAGAAGCGCTACATCGACCGTCTCAAGGACTATCGCGCGCGCACCGGCCTAGACGACACCATCATCAATGCGCTTGGCGCCATCGAAGGCCTGCCCATTTCCGTCATCATCCATGAGTTCGGCTTCATGGGCGGCTCGCTCGGCATGGCGGCCGGCGAGGCGATCGTCAAAGGCTTCGAGACCGCGATTGCGCAAAGGCGTCCAGTGGTGCTGTTCTCCGCTTCCGGCGGCGCGCGGATGCAGGAAGGCGTCCTGTCTCTGATGCAGTTGCCGCGTACAACGGTGGCCGTGGAAATGCTGAAGGAAGCCGGCCTGCCCTATATCGTGGTGCTGACCAACCCGACCACTGGTGGCGTTTCGGCCTCCTATGCGATGCTGGGCGATGTGCATATCGCCGAACCGGGCGCAATGATCGGCTTTGCCGGGGCGCGCGTCATCGAGCAGACGATCCGCGAAAAGCTGCCTGAACGCTTTCAGACCGCCGAATATCTGATGGAACACGGCATGGTCGACATGGTCGTCTCGCGGCTGGAGATGAAGGCGACCGTTGCGCGCATCCTCAAGATGCTGATGAAGAAGCCAGCCGCCGTAGCGCAGGAGAGCGACGTATTCAACAGCGTCGCTGCTTGATATGGCGCTTAAAACCGCCGGGCAGGAAATCGAACGGCTTCTGGGCCTGCATCCCAAGGGATTCGACCTGTCGCTCGAGCGGATTACGCGGCTTCTCGATACGCTCGGCAACCCGCATCTGAGGCTGCCGCCCGTTATCCATATCGCCGGCACCAACGGCAAGGGGTCAGCGAGTGCCTTCTCGCGGGCGCTGCTCGAAGCAGCCGGGCTGAGTGTGCACGTCCATACCTCGCCGCATCTCGTCAACTGGCACGAGCGTTACCGCATCGGTGAGCCCGGCGGCGGCAAGCTGGTTCGCGACGATGTACTGGCAGACGCGATATCGCGCGTGGCCGAGGCCAATGCCGGGCGGCCCATCACCGTCTTCGAAATCCTCACCGCCGTTACCTTCGTCCTCTTTTCCGAACATCCCGCCGACGCGGTAATACTTGAAGTCGGGCTTGGCGGGCGCTTCGACGCCACCAATGTCATTCCCAAACCGGCGGTCTCGCTCATCATGCCGGTTTCGCTCGACCATCAGTCCTATCTGGGCGACCGGGTGGAGCTGATCGCGGCGGAGAAAGCCGGCATCATCAAGCGTGGCTGCCCCGTCGTCATTGGTTTCCAGGAACATGACGCAGCGCGCAAGGTCATGCTGGAAACCGCCGAACGGCTCCGTTCGCCCGTTTCCGTCTACGGACAGGATTTTTTTGCCCATGAGGAGCATCGTCGCCTGATCTATCAGGACGAGGCGGGACTGATGGATTTGCCGCTGCCGCGCCTTGCCGGGCGTCACCAGCTCGGCAATGCCGCCGCCGCGATCAAGGCCGTGCGCACCGCCGGTTTCGACATTTCCGACCGTGCGATCGAAAAGGCGATGACCACGGTGGACTGGCCGGCGCGGATGCAGCGCCTGACGCAGGGACGGCTGACGGAGTTGGCGCCTCCCGGCGCTGAAATCTGGCTCGATGGCGGGCATAATCCCGGCGCGGGCGTGGTTATCGCCGAAGCCTTCGCCGAATTGGAAGAACGTGCGCCACGACCGCTATTCCTCATCACCGGCATGATCAACACCAAGGATCCTGTCGGCTATTTCAAGGCTTTCGCCGGCATGGCGAAGCATGTGTTCACCGTGCCGATCCGCTCCAGCGACGCCGGCATCGGGCATGAGGAACTGGCGGCGGCGGCTCTGGAAGCCGGCATTTCAGCCGAACCAGTGCATAGTGTGGAGAACGTGCTGAAGCTTCTGCGCGATAGCTGGGACCCGAGCGATACCCCGCCGCGCATCCTCATCGGAGGCTCGCTCTATCTGGCAGGCGACGTGCTTGCCGACAATGGCACGCCACCGGCGTAAGCCGTCAGGAGCGTCGGATTCTTTGCCAAAATACAAAAAAGCCCGGCGCGAGTGAACTGACCCCCGAAAGTTGGATGTCAACCTTCGGGGGTTTTTCATGTCCAGGCACAGCACTGCTTTCAAGCATTCTGTTGTGGAATTTTATCG
>NZ_QJTF01000028.1 GCF_003217235.1 Paramesorhizobium leguminum
ATTCCCGGGGTGGCCATCCCGGGAATCGCATCCAGCCTCAGCGCCAATTAAGCATGAAACAAACAGACAATTCCTGTGCTTGTCACAGGAATCCATGCCTCAACATTTCCATTACAACAACGGATACAATTTGCTTTGGGCTGCTTGAATCAATCTCGACGCATCCGCGCACAATCCATTGTTTTCGCGCCGAAATTTTTCATGGCCCAGCCGCGGGCGAAATATCTACGCTTTGCTTCCCTTTCCGGAATGAATTTGCTTTGATTCCGCCGCCGCGCTGGCCATAGATAGGCGCAACCAGCAAAAAAAGCTGAAAGCGGAGGAAACCATGGCTCACCGTTCCCCAGGCATCGAAACGCTCGCCATTCACGCCGGCGCAAAGCCGGATCCGGCGACCGGCGCGCGCGCCACGCCCATCTACCAGACGACATCGTTCGTCTTCGAGGATGCCGATCACGCCGCCTCGCTCTTCGGCCTGCAGGCGTTTGGCAATATCTATACGCGCATCACCAATCCGACGACTGCGGTGCTGGAGGAGCGTATCGCCGCGCTTGAAGGCGGCACGGCGGCGCTGGCGACGGCTTCCGGCCATGCGGCCCAGCTTCTGATCTTTCAGACATTGATGCAGCCGGGCGATAATTTCGTCGCGGCCAACAAGCTCTATGGCGGTTCGATCAATCAGTTTGGGCAGGCGTTTAAATCCTTCGGCTGGCAGGTGCGTTGGGCCGATACCGATGATGCGGCATCCTTTGAAAAACATATCGATGAGCGGACCCGCGCCATCTTCGTGGAAAGCATCGCCAATCCGGGCGGCATTATCGTAGATCTTGAGGCGGTGGCGGCGATCGCGCAGAAGCATGGCCTGCCGCTCATCGTCGATAACACGTTGGCCTCGCCCTATTTGATTCGCCCTATCGAGCACGGCGCCGACATTGTCGTTCATTCGCTGACAAAATTCATCGGCGGCCACGGCAATTCCATGGGCGGCATCATTGTCGATGGCGGCACGTTCGACTGGTCCAAGTCCGGCAATTATCCGCTGCTTTCCGAGCCGCGCCCGGAATATGCGGGCATGGTGCTGCACCAGACCTTCGGCAACATCGCCTTCGCCATCGCCGCCCGCGTCCTCGGTTTGCGTGATCTGGGACCGGCGATCTCGCCGTTCAACGCGTTCCAGCTTCTCACCGGCGTGGAAACGCTGCCGCTACGGATGCAGCGCCATTGCGACAATGCGCTTGCCGTCGCCGCCTGGCTGGAAAACCACGATAAGGTCTCATGGGTTTCTTATTCTGCCCTGCCTGCGGACAAATATCATGCGCTCCAGCAGAAATATTCCCCCAAGGGCGGCGGCGCGGTGCTCACCTTCAGCCTGAAGGGCGGTTACGAGGCGGGCGTCAAGCTCGTCGGTAGCCTCGAACTCTTCTCGCATGTCGCGAATCTTGGCGATACGCGCTCGCTCGTCATCCATCCCGCCTCGACAACGCATCGCCAGCTCTCCGACACGCAGAAAATCGCGGCCGGCGCCGGGCCGGATGTCGTCCGCCTTTCCATAGGCATCGAGAATGCGGATGATATCATCGCCGATCTCGATCAGGCGCTGGCGAAGGCAGGCTGATTCGATGACGGCGCGACCGCTCTTTCTCTCGATCAATGTGAATAGTGCCGGGGCGGCGGAAGAGGGCGCTCCTCCCGCCGACCGCATCCTCGAAGGCAATCCCACATTCCGCACCTGGAATATGGAGGAGGCCGAAGGCGGCCTCTATGCCGGCGTCTGGGAGGCGACGCCCGGCAAATGGCGCATCGAATATGACGAATGGGAGTTCTGCCACATCCTCTCCGGCGTTTCCGTCATCGCGGAGGCGGGCGGAGCGGCGGTTACCGTGCGCGCCGGGGATAGCTTCGCGCTGCGTCCTGGCTTCAAGGGAACGTGGGAGGTGATCGAGACGACGCGGAAGGAATATGTGATCAGGGTTTGATGGCTGCCCAATCAGGCGGCTGTCTTTGGGCTGTTTGCAAGATGGTATGGTTGAAGCAGGATTTCAGCCAAAATATTCTATTCCCGGTTTATTTTGTACGCCATATTCATTACGAGTGCCTGCGGGGGAGGGAATCCTAATTTTATTGGCGGCTTAAATGAAACTCAGAATTGCAACGGCTATCTTCGTTATCTCGGTAATATTATCTGGTTGTCAATCGTCTAGTGAGTTAGATCGCCCAGATATTTCAAGTAAAATTACTGACCCGGCTCTTCGGGCGCAGTTCAAAGAAGAGTATGAGCAGCGAAAGGTGGCGGCTACCGCAATGCGCAGTCGTTGTATGCAAAAATGGTCGCCGGATAATTCAATGATAGACTATTGCACTGAGCAACAAACACCGAAGTTAGCTCAATTTATCCGAAACAAGGTTTTGTATGAACATCTAAATAAAAAAAATCCTCGTATATTTAAATTCGAGGTTGATATGTATCGTAAGTGTCAGTCTGCATATTGGGGAGATTATGAGATGATGGATGCTTGCGTTGAGAATGAGAGGGCTGTTCGAGTTTTAACTCGTGTCTATTAGACATTACTAAAAAAACAAAACCATCGATGCGATTCGAGGTTTTTTTAATAGGGAACAGTGGTTTTAATTTTACGCGCCGGAAATTTGGAAGCTCAAGGGCTACAGGGTTCGCTTGATTTTGCGACTGGCAAGTGAATGCCCACTATTGTTATTGGCACGGCACCTCAAATTTCAAGGGGGTGTGTTGGTGATGGTAAAACAAAAACCCCGAAGGGCGTGCGTTAAATATCTGATTTTATTGATGAGATATGGTGGGCGATGACAGGCTCGAACTGCCGACATCTTCGGTGTAAACGAAGCGCTCTACCAACTGAGCTAATCGCCCGACTGCAGTGAAGCAGCGTGTGTGCAGCGTTTAGGCAATTCGTGACGCAAGCGCAAGAGGGAAGTAAGACGCATCACCGAATCCTTTTGGGGGGAGGGCGGTTCTTTAAGCGGCGCCGGCGGGAGGATTCGGTTCCATATGTGTCTAAAAGAGAAAATCGCGGAAGGGTCGCTGAGCCGCCCGCGCATTTGCGAGCGATTGCAGTCGCTCGGATGCCCATGTTTCCGGGCATCAAAAACTTTCTTCGAAATTTGTACATAAGGTCGTTGACATGAATCGGGGAACCCCTTAGACAGCCGCTCACGCCGGACGAAACGCCGGCCACAAAATGCGCGGGTGTAGCTCAGTTGGTTAGAGTGCCGGCCTGTCACGCCGGAGGTCGCGGGTTCGAGCCCCGTCACTCGCGCCACTTTTCTTCAAACGAAATCAATCAGTTGGTTTGTTTGGTGAGAAGTGGCGCGCCGCCCGGGATTAAAATTTCCCTTAGTCAGTTTCAACTTTCGCTTCCCAATATACATCGTCTGATATCACGCGAATGTGTCTCCGCATGCGCCGCGTAATGCCGGCCTGCCTCACGAACATTTGAGGCGTCTATGCGCATGTGAAAAACGCCCGTTCGGCTGTGGTCGTTTGGTGCAGGCTGGCTACGCGCCCGGGTTCGATTCTATTGTGTTAATCCGTTTGATTCCCGGCCTTTTTCTACCGCGCGCGGTGGTCTCGGCGCATCCTTCATCCTATATGCAGCGATGAATGCCTGCCCGTATGCAGTCCTGGGCCGCATATTGTTAAGCATATGGCGAAAGGTCGGCGGTTAATTGCCTGTCTTCAGGCTTGCGCCATTGGCGGCTCTGCGCTAACCCTCGCCGCAAATCACGCTGAGTTTCGCACGGCATGCCTTTTGAAGCTGCTTGGGCGAGGGCCTGTACCAGAGCATGGTCCCAAAAAGTTGGCTAGCTTTTTGGACAAGATCATGCGGCTACAAGATGCAATGTGTCGCATGTTCGTGGCCGGTAAAGGCTTATAGACCAAGCGAAACAGCCTCGTTTCTAAAGGCGGAAATTGGATCATGAACGAGCTTTTGAGTTCCTACCTGCCCATCGTCATTTTCATCGGCGTGGCGCTGGTGATCGGCTTGGCGCTTCTTGTCGCGCCATTCCTGGTCGCGTACCGGCAGCCTGACCCTGAAAAGCTGTCCGCATATGAGTGCGGTTTCAACGCTTTCGACGATGCCCGCATGAAATTCGACATCCGGTTCTATCTGGTGTCGATTCTCTTCATCATCTTCGATCTGGAAGTCGCCTTCCTGTTCCCCTGGGCCGTCTCGTTCGGCTCCATCGGCTGGTTTGGCTTCTGGTCCATGATGCTGTTCCTCGCCGTGCTGACCATCGGCTTCATCTATGAATGGAAAAAGGGAGCGCTGGAATGGGATTGACCGATAGCAACGCCACGCTCGTCGCGCCCCGTCCCAAGGGCATCATTGACCCGAACACGGGCAAGCCCATCGGTGCGGATGATGCGTTCTTCAACGATCTGAACAGCGAATTGTCCGACAAGGGCTTTCTCGTCACCTCCACCGATGCGCTCATCACCTGGGCGCGCACCGGCTCGCTGATGTGGATGACGTTCGGCCTCGCCTGCTGCGCCGTGGAGATGATGCATATCTCCATGCCGCGCTATGACGCCGAGCGCTTCGGCATCGCGCCACGCGCTAGCCCGCGCCAGTCGGACGTGATGATCGTCGCCGGTACGCTGACCAACAAGATGGCCCCCGCGCTGCGCAAGGTCTACGACCAGATGCCCGAGCCGCGTTATGTCATCTCCATGGGCTCCTGCGCCAATGGCGGCGGCTATTACCATTATTCCTATTCGGTGGTGCGCGGCTGCGACCGTGTCGTGCCCGTCGATATCTACGTGCCTGGCTGCCCGCCCACGGCGGAGGCTCTGCTCTACGGCATTCTCATGCTGCAGAAGAAGATCCGCCGCACCGGCACCATAGAGCGATAGGAGAGGCTGGCATGAGCAACGAGCAAGCCCTCGAAGATTTCAAGCTCTACCTGACAGAGCGTCTGGGCGACGGCATCGACGATATCTCGATAAGCTATGGCGAACTGGCGCTCAGCGTGCCGGTCGATCGGCTGATCGCCACGCTGACCTTCCTGCGTGACGACGATCTGTGCCGGTTCGTGTCGTTCATCGATATCAGCGGCGTCGATTATCCCGAGCGCGCCAAGCGGTTCGATGTGGTCTACCAGTTCCTGTCGCCCCGCCATAACCGCCGCATCCGCGTCAAGGTTCAGGCGGATGAGAACACGCAGGTTCCCTCGGCAACCGGCGTATATCCGGGTGCGGAGTGGTACGAGCGCGAGGCCTACGATATGTACGGCATCCTGTTCTCCGGCCATCCGGATCTGCGCCGCATCCTCACCGATTACGGCTTCGACGGTTATCCGCTGCGCAAGGACTTCCCGCTCACGGGCTTTGTGGAAGTGCGCTACGACGACGAGCTGAAGCGCGTCGTCTATCAGCCGGTGGAACTGCGGCAGGAATTCCGCAATTTCGATTTCCTCTCCCCATGGGAAGGGACGGATTACGTCCTGCCCGGCGATGAAAAAGCGAAGCAGTGAATGGTGAATGGTGAATGGTGAATAGTGAATAGTGAATGGAAAACGCGGGACCAGAACGAGAAAAGATACGCGACTATCGCGATTTGAACGTCTGGAAGGATTCGATGACTTTGGCGACTGACATCTATGTACTGACGCGGGCTTTTCCCCGTGATGAGATGTTTGGCATGACAACGCAAATGCGTCGTGCTGCCTCATCGATTCCCGCAAATATCGCCGAAGGTTTTGGACGCGCGCAGAGGAAGGTGTTCGTTCAATTTCTGCGGATAGCGCAAGGCTCTCTCAAGGAGTTGGAGACGCACACTATGCTATCCCGGCGCGTTGATCTTCTAAAAGAAAAGCAGGCCGACGACCTTGGTCTAAGATACGAGAAACTTGGAAAAATGCTGGTTTCATTGATCCGGTCTTTAGAGCGTAATGGGCGTGAAGTCTGATGAATCACTATTCACTATTCACCATTCACTATTCACGCCGTGAGGCTAACCATGGCTGAAACACAGGTTCGCAATTTCAACATCAACTTTGGGCCTCAACACCCTGCCGCGCATGGCGTCTTGCGTCTGGTTCTTGAACTGGACGGCGAGGTGGTCGAGCGTGTCGATCCGCATATCGGCCTGCTTCATCGCGGCACCGAGAAGCTGATGGAGGCCAAGACTTATCTGCAGGCGGTGCCTTATCTCGACCGTCTCGATTATGTCGCGCCGATGAATCAGGAACATGCCTTCGCGCTTGCCGTCGAGCGGCTTCTTGAAATCGAGGTGCCGCGGCGCGGCCAGGTCATCCGCGTGCTCTTCTCGGAAATCGGCCGCATCCTCAACCATCTCTTGAATGTCACCACGCAGGCCATGGATGTCGGCGCGCTTACTCCGCCGCTCTGGGGTTTCGAGGAGCGCGAGAAGCTGATGGTTTTCTATGAGCGTGCCTCCGGCGCGCGCATGCACGCGGCCTATTTCCGTCCCGGCGGCGTCCATCAGGACATTCCGCAGAAACTGGTTGAAGACATCGGCAAGTGGATCGATCCGTTCCTCAAGACCTTGCAGAACCTCGATGATCTCATCACGCCCAACCGCATTTTCAAGCAGCGCAACGTCGATATCGGCGTCGTCACGCTGGATGAGGCTTGGGCCTGGGGCTTCTCCGGCGTCATGGTTCGCGGTTCGGGCGCTGCATGGGATTTGCGTAAAAGCCAACCCTATGAGTGCTACCCGGAAATGGAATTCGACATTCCCATCGGCAAGAATGGCGATTGCTATGATCGCTATCTGATCCGCATGGAAGAGATGCGCCAGTCGGTGCGCATCATGCGCCAGTGCGTCGATCTGCTTCTGGGCAAGGATTCCACCGGTCCGGTGTCGAATGCGGATCACAAGATCGTGCCGCCGAAGCGGGGCGAGATGAAGCGCTCGATGGAAGCGCTCATCCAGCACTTCAAGCTCTATACCGAGGGCTATCACGTTCCCGCGGGCGAGGTTTATGCCGCAGTCGAGGCGCCGAAGGGTGAATTCGGCGTCTATCTCGTCTCGGATGGCTCGAACAAGCCCTATCGCTGCAAACTGCGCGCGCCGGGCTTCGCCCATCTTCAAGCCATGGATTTCATGTGCCGTGGCCACATGCTTGCCGACGTCTCCGCAATCCTCGGCTCGCTCGATATCGTGTTTGGTGAGGTTGATCGCTGATGTCCGTTCGCCGTCTCGCAGATGATTCCGTTCAGCCGCTTGCGTTCTCGTTCAACCGCGCGAACCAGGTCTGGGCTGAGCAGCAGATCAAGAAATACCCTGAGGGGCGCCAGCAATCGGCGGTGATTCCGCTGTTGATGCGCGCGCAGGAACAGGATGGCTGGGTCACCCGCGCGGCGATCGAGTATGTCGGCAAGATGCTCGACATGCCGCTGATCCGCGTGCTCGAAGTGGCGACGTTCTATACGCAGTTCCAGCTCGGCCCCGTCGGCACCCGCGCCCATGTGCAGGTCTGCGGCACGACGCCCTGCATGTTGCGCGGGTCCGAAGCGCTGATGGACGTCTGCAAGCATAAGATCAACCCCCAGCCGTTTGCGCTGAACGAGGCCGGCACGCTGTCGTGGGAAGAGGTCGAATGCCTCGGCGCCTGCGTCAATGCTCCCATGGTTCTGATTTTCAAGGACACCTATGAGGATCTGACGCCGGAGCGGCTGGAACAGATCATCGACGCCTTCGAGGCGGGCAGGGGCGACGAGATCAAGCCCGGCCCGCAGATCGACCGCGTTCTCTCGGCCCCGGTGGGCGGCTTCACCTCGCTGAACGGGGATGGCGCGGAGACACCGAAGGTCGCTGTCGCCGGAAACGAAGCCGCCGTCGAAGTGCCCCCTTCAAAGGCGGCAAAGCCCAAGACCTATGCGGCAGAAACGAACGGTTCGTTGAGAACGCCGTCGCCGGTCAAGGTAAGCAAAGCCGCGGAAGAGAAGACTTCGACGGACCCCGCTCCGAAGGCGAAGAAATCCGCGCCTAAACCCAAGAAGCCGGTATAATGCAGCGGTTTGCGATGATGAAACGGGATCGATCGGGACAAGAGGTGAGACATGCTGGCTGACAAGGATCGCATATTCACCAATATCTATGGCCAGCACGGCCACTCGCTGAAAGAGGCGATGGCGCTGGGCCGTTGGGACAACACCAAGGCCCTGATCGAGAAGGGCCGCGACTGGATCATCAACGAGATGAAGGCGTCCGGCCTGCGCGGTCGCGGCGGCGCCGGCTTCCCGACCGGTCTCAAATGGTCCTTCATGCCGAAGGAGGCCACCGAGGGGCGTCCGCATTACCTCGTGGTCAATGCCGATGAGTCCGAGCCCGGCACCTGCAAGGATCGCGACATCATGCGCAACGATCCGCACACGCTGCTGGAAGGCTGCGTCATCGCGGGTTGCGCCATGGGCGCGCATGTCTCCTATATCTATATCCGCGGCGAATATATCCGCGAGCGCGAAGCGCTGCAGCGCGCGGTGGATGAATGCTATGCCGCCGGCCTTCTCGGCAAGGATAACAAGACCGGCTGGGACATGGATATCTATGTCCACCACGGCGCCGGCGCCTATATCTGCGGCGAGGAAACCGCGCTTCTGGAAAGCCTTGAGGGCAAGAAGGGCCAGCCCCGCCTCAAGCCGCCGTTCCCGGCCAATATGGGCCTCTATGGCTGCCCGACGACGGTGAACAACGTCGAATCCATCGCCGTGGCGCCGACCATCCTGCGCCGGGGCGCGGCATGGTTCTCGTCGATTGGCCGCCCGAACAATGTCGGCACCAAGCTGTTCATGGTCTCCGGTCACGTCAACAGGCCGTGCACCGTGGAAGAGGCGATGGGCATCACCTTCCGTCAACTGATCGAAGAGCATGCCGGCGGCATTCGCGGCGGCTGGGACAATCTGCTTGCGGTCATTCCCGGCGGCGCGTCCTGCCCGGTGGTGAAGGCCGAGGACATCATGGATTGCCCGATGGATTTCGACGGCCTGCGCGAGGTCAAATCCTCCTTCGGCACCGCCGCCGTCATCGTCATGGACAAGTCCACCGATATCATCAAGGCGATCGCCCGCCTGTCGCAGTTCTTCAAGCATGAGAGCTGCGGCCAGTGCACGCCGTGCCGCGAGGGCACCGGCTGGATGTGGCGGGTGATGGAGCGCATGGTCACCGGCAACGCGCAGCGGCGCGAGATCGACATGCTGCTCGATATCACCAAGCAGGTGGAAGGCCACACGATCTGCGCGCTGGGCGATGCGGCGGCATGGCCGATCCAGGGCCTCATCCGCAATTTCCGCCCGGAAATCGAAAAGCGGATCGATGATTACAGCCGCAATGCCGTGAACAGCCGCTATATCGCGCTGGAAGCGGCGGAGTAGAGCCGATGAAGATCGACCAGGAAAAGCATCGGCTGACCGTCACGAAGAGCGATCTTTCAGGTTCCGTTTTCAATGACGTGAACCTTTCAGGTTCCACCTACGACGACGTCAACATGTCCGGCGGCACGTATCACAACATCAATCTGTCGGGCTGCACGTTCGATAATCTGAACATGTCCGGCTGGACGGTGACGGACGCCAATCTCGCGGGTTTGCGGATTACGAACGCCAATCTTGCAGGCGCGTCGATTTCCAGTTGCCGACTGGAAGGCATGACGATCGACGGCATCGAGGTAAGTGATCTCTTTCAAGCCTACGAGGCGACGCGCCTCAATGGGGATAAATGATGGCAAAGATCAAGGTTGACGGCAGAGAGATCGAGGTTCCCGATCACTATACGCTCCTTCAGGCAGCCGAGGAGGCGGGCGCGGAAGTGCCGCGCTTCTGCTTCCACGAGCGTCTTTCCATTGCCGGCAATTGCCGCATGTGTCTTGTCGAGGTGAAGGGCGGACCGCCCAAGCCGGCGGCCTCCTGCGCCATGGGCGTGCGCGATCTGCGCCCCGGCCCGAACGGCGAGACGCCGGAGATTTTCACCAACACGCCGATGGTCAAGAAGGCCCGCGAAGGCGTGATGGAATTCCTGCTGATCAACCATCCGCTCGATTGCCCGATCTGCGATCAGGGCGGCGAGTGCGATTTGCAGGATCAGGCCATGGCCTATGGCGCGGAGAATTCGCGCTACCGTGAGAACAAGCGCGCCGTCGAGAACAAATATATCGGCCCGCTGGTGAAGACGATCATGACGCGCTGCATCCACTGCACGCGCTGCGTCCGCTTCACCACGGAAGTGGCCGGCGTATCCGAGCTTGGCCTCATCGGTCGCGGCGAGGATGCGGAGATCACCACCTATCTCGAACGCGCCATGACGTCCGAGCTGCAGGGCAATGTCATCGACCTCTGCCCGGTCGGCGCGCTCACCTCCAAGCCCTACGCCTTCCAGGCGCGTCCGTGGGAATTGGGCAAGACCGAATCCATCGACGTGATGGATGCCGTCGGCTCCAATATCCGCGTCGATACGCGCGGTCGCGAAGTGATGCGCGTGCTGCCCCGCACCAACGAGGCGGTCAACGAGGAGTGGATTTCCGACAAGACCCGATTCATCTGGGATGGCCTGCGCACCCAGCGCCTGGACCGGCCCTATGTGCGCCGCAACGGTCGCCTCCACGCCGCAAGCTGGAGCGAGGCCTTCGCCGCCATTGCCGCCAAGGTTTCCGCCACCTCAAGCGACAAGATCGGCGCAGTTGCCGGCGATCTCGCCACCGTTGAGGAAATGTATGCCTTGAAGGCGCTTCTCGCCTCGCTCGGCTCCGCGAATATCGATTGCCGGCAGGATGGCGTGGCGCTCGATCCGTCGCTCGGACGCGCGTCCTACATCTTCAACCCGACCATTCAGGGCATAGAGGAGGCCGATGCGCTCATCATCATCGGCTCCAACCCGCGCCATGAGGCCTCGGTGCTCAATGCCCGCATCTTGAAGCGTCAGCGTCAGGGCCATTTCCCCATCGGCCTGATCGGCGAGACCTTCGATCTGCGCTATGATTATGCCTATCTCGGCGCCGGGCTCGATACGCTGCGCGGCCTCGCCGATGGCAAGGGCGAGTTCTATTCGGTTCTCGAAAACGCCAAGCGTCCGATGATCCTCATCGGCCAGGGCGCGCTCACGGGCGAGGGGGGCAAGGATGCGCTGGTTCTCGCTGCCAAACTCGCGGCCAAGGTTGGCGCTGTGAGCGATGAGTGGAACGGTTTCGCCGTCCTCCACACCGCCGCAGCCCGCGTGGGCGGCCTCGATATCGGCTTCGTGCCGGGCGAGGTGGGCAAGGTTGCCGCTGAGATGATCGGTGGCATGGACGTTCTGTTCCTGCTTGGCGCCGACGAGCTTGACCTCTCAGCCAAGGGCGACACCTTCACGGTCTATATTGGCACTCACGGCGATGCCGGCGCTCATGCGGCGGATGTCATCCTGCCGGGTGCGGCCTATACGGAAAAGTCCGGCACGTTCGTCAATACCGAGGGCCGTGTGCAGATGACCAGCCGCGCTGCGTTTGCGCCGGGCGAGGCGAAGGAGGATTGGGCGATTCTCCGCGCGCTTTCCGATGTGCTTGGCCACAAGCTTCCCTTTGATTCGCTTGCCCAATTGCGCGGGCGGCTCTATGCGGAATACCCGCATATGGCGCGGATCGATGCCATCGAGCATGGGAAAGCGGAAGATATTGTCGCGCTTGGCGGCAAAAAGGCGGGTTCCGGCAAAGGCGCATTTGCTTCCGTCATCAAAGACTTCTATCTGACGAACCCGATCGCGCGGGCTTCGGCTATCATGGCCGAGTGCTCCGCGCTCGCCCAGGGCGGCTTCCAGCAGGCAGCCGAATAGGGCAAGGAAAGAAACGGAAAATGGACGGTATTTTCGCAACATACGTCTTGCCGGCGCTGTTCATCGCGCTGAAGTCGGTTCTGCTGCTCGTCGTGCTGCTCGTCTGCGTGGCCTATCTCCTGTTTGCGGATCGCAAGATCTGGGCCGCCGTGCAGCTGCGCCGCGGGCCGAACGTCGTCGGTCCCTTCGGCCTGCTCCAGTCGTTCGCCGATCTGACAAAGTTCCTCTTCAAGGAGCCGATCATCCCGTCCGGCGCCAACAAGGCGGTGTTCCTGCTCGCGCCGCTCGTCTCCGCCGTCCTGGCGCTGGCGACATGGGCGGTGATCCCGGTGAATGCGGGCTGGGCCATCGCCAACATCAATGTCGGCATCCTCTATATCTTCGCCATCTCCTCGCTTGAGGTCTACGGCGTGATCATGGGCGGCTGGGCGTCGAACTCCAAATATCCGTTCCTCGGCGCGCTGCGCTCGGCGGCGCAGATGGTGTCGTATGAAGTCTCCATCGGCTTCGTCATCGTCACCGTGCTGCTCTGCGTCGGCTCGCTCAACCTGACGGATATCGTCACATCGCAGAACACCGGCCTCGGCACCATGATGGGCCTGCCAAGCTCGTTCCTCGACTGGCATTGGCTCGGCCTGTTCCCGATGTTCATCATCTTCTTCATTTCCGCGCTGGCGGAAACCAACCGTCCGCCCTTCGATCTGGTGGAAGCGGAATCGGAACTCGTCGCCGGTCACATGATCGAATATTCCTCGACGCCGTTCCTCCTGTTCTTCCTCGGAGAGTATGTCGCCATCACGCTGATGTGCGCGCTGACCACCATTCTTTTCCTCGGTGGCTGGCTGCCGCCGGTCAATGTGTGGTTCCTGAACTGGGTGCCGGGTGTCATCTGGTTCGTGCTGAAACTGTGCTTCTGTTTCTTCATGTTCGCCATGGTGAAGGCTTTCGTGCCGCGCTACCGCTATGACCAGCTGATGCGCCTTGGCTGGAAGGTGTTCCTGCCGATCTCGCTCTTCATGGTCGTTGCGACGGCCTTCTTCCTGAAACTCACCGGTCTGGCTTAAGGAGAAAGACAATGGCTTCCCTTGCTCAAGCCGCAAAATCGCTCCTGTTGCAGGAGTTCGTCGGCGCATTCTTTCTCTCCATGCGCCAGTTTTTCGCGCCAAAGGCGACGCTGAACTACCCCTTCGAAAAGGGTCCGGTCAGCCCGCGCTTCCGTGGCGAGCATGCGCTGCGCCGTTATCCCAATGGCGAAGAGCGCTGCATCGCCTGCAAGCTGTGCGAGGCGATCTGCCCGGCGCAGGCCATCACCATCGAGGCCGGCCCGCGCCGCAATGACGGCACCCGCCGTACCGTGCGGTACGATATCGATATGGTGAAGTGCATCTATTGCGGCTTCTGCCAGGAAGCCTGCCCGGTCGATGCCATCGTCGAGGGGCCGAACTTCGAATTCGCGACCGAGACGCGCGAGGAGCTCTACTACGACAAGGACAAGCTTCTGGCCAACGGCGATCGCTGGGAGCGCGAACTGGCGCGGAATATCGCAATGGACGCGCCGTACCGCTGAGTACGGTCAAGAATATTGACGGGCAGTGGAATGCCCCTCATCCGCCTGCCGGCACCTTCTCCCCGCACGCGGGGAGAAGGAAGAAGTGGCAACGTGGATGTCCCCCTCGCCCCGCTTGCGGGGAGAGGGTAAGGGTGAGGGGCATTCCACCGCCCGCATTAAACTACGAAGGATGAGGCAGCGCGTGAAAGCACTGCCATGAAAGGAAAATCGGGGTATCCCCATGCTGACAGGTCTAGCGGGCGCGTTTTTCTACCTATTCGCCTTTATCTTGATCGCGAGCGCCTTCATGGTGATTGCGGCGCGCAATCCCGTGCATTCGGTGTTGTTCCTCATTCTCGCCTTCTTCAACGCCGCCGCGCTGTTCCTGCTGGCGGGCGCTGAGTTCCTGGCGTTCATTCTGCTGGTCGTTTATGTCGGCGCCGTGGCCGTGCTCTTCCTTTTCGTCGTCATGATGCTCGATGTCGATTTCGCCGAGTTGAAGAGCGGCGCGCTGCAATATGCGCCCATCGGCGCGCTGGTCGGCATCATCCTGGCGGCGGAGCTGATCGTCGTGCTGGGCGGTTCGGTCTTCGCGCCGCATCTGGGCGCGGGCGCCGTGGCGCAGCCGATCCCGGATCTGGCGACGCGCACCAACACCGCCGCGCTCGGCGATATTCTTTATACCAACTACGTCCTCTTCTTCGAGATTTCCGGTCTGGTCCTGCTGGTCGCGATGATCGGCGCCATTGTGCTGACGCTGCGCCATAAGGAAGGCGTCAAGCGCCAGTCGGTGCCGAACCAGGTTGCGCGCACCCCGGCCACCGCGATTGAGATCAAGCAGGTCGAGACGGGCAAAGGACTTTAATGATGGACATCGGTATCGCACACTACCTGACCGTTTCGGCCGTTCTGTTCACGCTCGGCGTCTTCGGCATCTTCTTGAACCGCAAGAACGTCATCGTCATCCTGATGTCCGTGGAACTGATCCTGCTCGCGGTGAACCTGAACTTCGTCGCCTTCTCCGCGGCGCTGGGCGATCTCGTCGGTCAGGTCTTCGCGCTCTTCGTTTTGACCGTCGCCGCCGCCGAAGCGGCCATCGGTCTTGCAATTCTCGTTGTTTTCTTCCGCAACCGCGGCTCCATCGCGGTGGAAGACGTCAATGTCATGAAAGGTTGACGGGCAAATGCTCTACTACGCGATCGTCTTCCTTCCGCTTCTGGGCTTTCTGGTTGCCGGCCTTTTCGGCAAGCAGCTCGGCGCCAAGGCTTGCGAGTTCATCACCTCCGGCTTCCTCGTCATCGCCGCTGTTCTCTCCTGGGTCGCCTTCTTTCAGGTGGCGCTCGGCCATGGCGAAACGGTGCGCATTCCGGTGCTGCACTGGGTAACCGTGGGGTCGCTCTCCTTCGATTGGGCGCTGCGCATCGATACGCTCACTGCCGTGATGCTGGTGGTGGTCAACACCGTCTCCGCGCTGGTCCACATCTATTCCATCGGCTACATGCACCACGATCCGCATCGGCCGCGCTTCTTCGCCTATCTGTCGCTCTTCACCTTCGCCATGCTGATGCTGGTGACGTCGGACAATCTGGTGCAGATGTTCTTCGGCTGGGAAGGCGTCGGCCTTGCCTCCTATCTGCTCATCGGTTTCTGGTTCCAGAAACCGTCGGCCAATGCCGCCGCGATGAAGGCCTTTGTCGTCAACCGTGTCGGCGATTTCGGCTTCCTGCTCGGCATTTTCGGCGTGTTCGTGCTGTTTAACGCCGTGAACTACGACACGATTTTCCCCGCCGCCTCGAATTACCTCAGCGGCGCGGACGCCAGCCAGACGGTCTTGAATTTCCTCGGCTATTCGCTTGATCGGCAAGGCGCGATCACGGTCATCTGCCTCCTGCTGTTCATGGGCGCCATGGGCAAGTCGGCGCAGTTCCTGCTCCACACCTGGCTTCCCGACGCCATGGAAGGCCCGACCCCGGTCTCCGCGCTCATCCATGCCGCCACCATGGTGACGGCGGGCGTGTTCATGGTGGCGCGCATGTCGCCGCTGTTCGAGCTGTCGCAGACCGCGCTGACCTTGATCACCATTATCGGCGCGACGACCGCTTTCTTCGCTGCGACCGTCGGCCTCGTGCAGAACGACATCAAGCGCGTCATCGCCTATTCCACCTGTTCGCAGCTGGGCTACATGTTCGCGGCGCTCGGCGTCGGCGCGTTCGGCGCGGGCGTTTTCCACCTGTTCACCCACGCCTTCTTCAAGGCCCTCCTGTTCCTCTGCGCCGGTTCAGTCATCCACGCCGTCTCCGACGAACAGGACATGCGCAACATGGGCGGCCTTCGCAAGCTGATCCCCACCACCTACTGGATGATGATCATTGGCACCGTTGCGCTGACCGGATTGGGCATCCCGTTCACCGAGATCGGCACCGCCGGCTTCTTTTCCAAGGATGCGATCATCGAGTCGACCTACGTCTCGCATAATCCTGCTGCGGGCTACGCCTTCTGGCTTCTCGTCATCGCGGCGCTGTTCACCAGCTTCTATTCATGGCGCCTGATTTTCATGACGTTCCACGGCAAGCCGCGTGCGTCGCACGAAGTCATGCACCATGTTCATGAATCGCCGCCGGTCATGCTGTTCCCGCTCTTCGTGCTGGCCATCGGCGCGCTCTTCGCCGGCTTCGTCTTCCGTGAATATTTCTTCGGCCACGAATATGCCGAGTTCTGGAAAGGGGCGCTCTTCACCGCGCCGGGCAACCAGATGCTCGAAGAGCATCATCATGTGCCGGCCTGGGTTGCAGCCTCGCCCTTCGTTGCCATGGTGCTGGGCTTCGTCATCGCCTGGGTCTTCTATATCCGCTCGCCGGAAATGCCCAAGGAGCTGGCGCGCCGTCACCCCGGCCTCTACCAGTTCCTGCTCAACAAGTGGTATTTCGACGAGCTTTATGACTTCATCTTCGTCCGTCCCACGCTTTGGCTGGGCCGCGTCCTATGGAAGGACGGCGACGGCAAGATCATCGATGGCCTTGGACCGAACGGGATTTCCGCCCGCGTCGTCGATGTCACCAACCGGGTCGTCAAGCTGCAGTCCGGATATCTTTATCACTACGCATTCGCGATGCTGATCGGCGTCGCCGCGCTCGTCACCTGGATGATGATCGGGAGCTCTATCTGATGACCGACTGGCCAATTCTCTCAACGGTCACGTTCCTGCCGCTCGTCGGCGCGTTCCTGATCCTTCTGATCAAGGATGACAGCGATGCCGCGCGGCGCAATATCCGCATTATCGCGCTGCTGACCACCGTCGTCGTCTTCATCCTTTCGCTGGTGATGTGGGCCAAGTTCGACCCCGCCAATGCCGGCTTCCAGATGGTGGAAATGCGCGGGTGGCTGGGCTCCGGCGTGTCCTACCATATGGGCGTCGATGGCATTTCGGTGCTGTTCGTCGTGCTGTCCGCCTTCCTGATGCCGTTCTGCATCCTGGCGAGCTGGGACTCGGTCACATTCCGCGTCAAGGAATACATGATCGCATTCCTGATCCTGGAAACGCTTGTTATCGGCGTGTTCTGCGCGCTCAACATCGTGCTCTTCTATGTGTTCTTCGAGGCAGGCCTCATCCCGATGTTCATCATCATCGGCGTGTGGGGCGGCAAGCGCCGCGTCTATGCCAGCTTCAAGTTCTTCCTCTATACGCTGCTCGGCTCGGTGCTGATGCTGATCGCCATCATGGCGATGGCCTGGCAGGCCGGCACGACCGATATCACGCAGCTTCTGCACCATAATTTCCCCGCTTCCATGCAGACTTGGCTGTGGCTCGCCTTCTTCGCCTCGTTTGCGGTGAAGATGCCGATGTGGCCGGTCCATACCTGGCTGCCGGACGCCCACGTCGAGGCGCCCACGGCCGGTTCGGTCATCCTGGCGGGCATCCTCCTGAAGCTCGGCGGCTACGGCTTCCTGCGCTTCTCGCTGCCGATGTTCCCGCTGGCCTCGGCGGAGCTCGCGCCGCTCGTCTTCGCGCTTTCGGCCATTGCCATCATCTACACCTCGCTCGTGGCGCTGGTGCAGGAGGATATCAAGAAGCTAATCGCCTATTCCTCCGTCGCCCACATGGGCTATGTGACGATGGGCATCTTCGCGGCCAATGAGCTGGGCATTCAAGGCGCGATCTTCCAGATGCTGTCGCACGGCATCGTCTCCGGCGCGCTCTTCCTCTGCGTCGGCGTCATCTATGACCGTATGCACACCCGCGAGATCGCGGCCTTCGGCGGCCTCGTCAACAATATGCCGAAATATGCCGTCGCGTTCCTGATTTTCACCATGGCCAATGTCGGCCTGCCCGGCACATCCGGCTTCATCGGTGAGTTCCTGACGCTGTTCGGCGTGTTCCAGGTCAACACCTGGGTGGCCTTCTTCGCCGCGACCGGCGTGATCCTCTCGGCGGCCTATGCGCTCTGGCTCTACCGCCGGGTCGTCTTCGGAGCATTGACGAAGGAAAGCCTGAAGGGCCTGCTCGATCTCTCCCTGCGCGAGAAGGTTATCCTTTATCCTCTCGTGCTCCTCACCATCTTCTTCGGCGTCTATCCGGCCCCGGTCCTCCACGCGACCGCCGCTGCCGTGAACGCGCTTGTCACCCAATACCACGCATCGCTGGCCGCAGCCGCCAGCGTTGCGCTGGCGCACTAAGTAAAGAGGCGAAGGTTCAATGCAGACCGATCTGATTGCTCAACTGACGCTGATGGCCCCGGAGCTGCTCCTGGGGCTGGGCGCGCTGGCGCTATTGATGGTTGGCGTCTTCGCCGGCGAGCGGGCAAGCGCGCTAGTGAGCGGCCTCGCCGTGCTGGTGATGCTTGCGGCGCTGGCACTCGTGGTCTTCTGCCCCGCCGATGGCAAGGCATTCGGCGATGCCATCATCAACGACGGCTTCGGCCGCTTCATGAAGGTGCTGACGCTGATCGGCTCCATCGTCACGCTCATCATGTCCATGGGCTTCGCCAAGGAAGAGAAGTTCGACCGCTTCGAATTCCCGGTGCTGGTCGTTCTCGCCACGCTCGGCATGCTGCTGATGGTCTCGGCCAACAACATGCTGACGCTCTATCTCGGCCTCGAATTGCAGTCGCTTGCGCTCTATGTGCTGGCCGCCTTCAATCGCGACAGCGTCAAATCGACGGAAGCGGGCCTGAAATATTTCGTCCTGGGCGCGCTGTCATCAGGCATGCTGCTCTACGGCATTTCGCTGATCTACGGCTTCACCGGCCATATCGGCTTTGGTGAGATCACGGCGGCGCTCAAAGGCGGCGAGCCGCAACTAGGCCTGATTTTCGGCCTCGTCTTCCTTCTCGCCGGCCTCGCCTTCAAGATTTCCGCCGTGCCGTTCCATATGTGGACGCCGGATGTCTATGAAGGCGCGCCGACGCCGGTGACGGCCTTCCTCGCCGCCGCCCCCAAAATGGCGGCCATGGCGCTTGTCGTGCGCGTGACGATGGGTGCGTTCGGCTCCGTCACGCATGACTGGCAGCAGGTCATCATCTTCATTTCCATCGCCTCCATGCTGCTCGGCGCGTTTGCAGCCATCGGTCAGCACAACATCAAGCGCCTGATGGCCTATTCCTCCATCAGCCATATGGGCTATGCGCTTGTCGGCCTCGCCGCCGGCACGGCGGTGGGCGTGCGCGGCGTCGCGATCTATATGCTCATCTATCTCGTCATGACGCTCGGCACCTTCGCCTTCATCCTCGCCATGCGCGGCAAGAACGGCAATCTCGAGCGGATCGACGATCTCGCCGGCCTGTCGCGCACCAATCCAGTCATGGCGACGATCATGACCATCTTCCTCTTCTCGCTCGCCGGCATCCCGCCGCTCGCGGGCTTCTGGGCGAAGTGGTATGTCTTCCTCGCCGCCGTTCAGGCCGGGCTCTACCCGCTCGCCGTCATCGGCGTCGTCGCTTCGGTCATCGGCGCATTCTATTATCTGCGCCTGATCAAGCTCATGTGGTTCGATGAGCCAGCGGGCGGTTTCGTGCCGGTGACGGGTTCGTTGCGCCTCGTGCTGGGCGCTTCGGGCGCGTTCGTGCTGTTTTATGTGTTGATCGGCGGCCCGATCGCGACAATGGCCGAAGCTGCGGCGAAGTCGTTTTTCTAAACGGATATGGTGGCTCCAATCACCCCCCTCTGTCCTGCCGGACATCTCCCCCGCCTCCTGTCGTCATCCTCGGGCTTGACCCGAGGATCCACGGTAAGGGGGCACGGACGTAGCCGTATCGCCAACGCATTCCAGAAAGAAAATACAGTACTCACTCTTCGATCGATAAGCGGAACTGTAGCCTACGATCCCGTTGCTGCTGATAGCAGCGCTTTCGCCCCTTTGCCGTGGATCCTCGGGTCAAGCCCGAGGATGACGGAGGGAGAGGAGGGGGAGATGTCCGGCAAGGCAGAGGGGGGTGTCACCCCACCAGCGGCCCCACTATGACCTTCTCCCTCTCCCCACTCGCCTCCCTGAACGGCTACCGCCTCGAATCCTTCGAAACCGTCGGCTCCACCAATGCCGTCGCGCTCGAGCGGGCGCAAGCGGGCGATCCGGGAAAACTCTGGATCGTCTCGAAGCGCCAAGAGAGCGGGCGAGGACGTCGCGGTCGCGCATGGGCGACGCCATCAGGCAATCTCGCCGCCACGCTGCTTCTCGTCGAGCGCTATGAACCCGCGACGGCGGCAACCCTTGGCTTCGTGGCGGGACTATCGCTCGCCGATGCGCTCGATGCCGTACTCGTCGGTACGCCCCGCATCGGTCTCAAATGGCCAAACGATGTGTTGGTCAACGGCGCGAAACTTTCCGGCATCCTGCTGGAATCGACGCTGCTCTCTCAAGGCCGTTTCGCCGTTGCCATCGGCATCGGTGTAAACGTCGTGTCCCATCCTGAAGACACCCCATATCCCGCCATCTCGCTTCAGACGCTGGGCAGCATCTGCGATGCCGAAACCCTGTTTCTCGCGCTCTCCGATAGCTGGCGTGAAAACATGGCGCTCTGGAATGAGGGCAGGGGACTTGGCGCAATCCGTTTTCGCTGGCTCGATCGCGCCGCGGGATTGGGGCAGGAAGTCGCCGTGCGGGTAGAAGATCGCGTTATCAGTGGTATATTCGAAACCATCGACGAGGATTGCCGCTTCGTTATCCGCGAACCCGACGGTACGCGGGTTTCTATCGCCGCCGGTGACGTGCATTTCGGTGCCGTGGCTTCCGCCAGCGCGGTATAAGGTTAGGTTTCCCTGCAAGTAGGGGTAGCGCTGGGCGCCAAGCGGGTGCTAAGCGTCTGGTAATAAACGATTTCGAATAAGAATTATCCCGTGAGGAAACTGAATGCCGCAACCCAAACCCGCTCAATTCGTCTTTCTGCCGCTCGGCGGCGTCGGCGAAATCGGCATGAATCTCGCGCTATATGGCTACGGTCCGGAGAATAACCGCGAATGGATCGTGGTGGATATGGGCGTGAGCTTCGCCGGACCGGAACTGCCGGGCGCCGATCTCATATTGCCCGATATCCGGTTTCTGGAAGCGGAGCGCCGCAATCTTCGCGGCATCATCATAACGCACGCCCACGAAGACCATTACGGCGCATTGCTCGATCTGTGGCCGCGTTTGAAGGTTCCGGTCTATGCCTCGCCATTCACCGCCGGGCTCCTGGAAGCCAAGCGCCACGCGGAGCATAACGCGCCGGAAATCCCGGTTACGCTCTATCGGGTCGGCGAGACTTTCTCCGTCGGTCCGTTTCAGATCGAGGCGATCCCGGTCACCCATTCGATCCCCGAGCCCGCATCGCTGGCAATCACCACACCGCTCGGCACTGTGATCCACACCGGCGACTGGAAGGCCGATCCGGAGCCCTCGCTTGGACCGCTCCTTGATGAGGATCGCTTCCGCGCGCTTGGCGACGAGGGCGTTCTGGCGCTCGTCTGCGATTCCACCAACGCCATGCGGGAAGGGGACTCACCTTCCGAGCGACAGGTGGGCGAATCCCTACGCGAACTCATCGAAAATGCCCGTGGCCGCGTCGCCATCACGTCTTTTGCTTCCAATGTCGGGCGCATTCGTTCCATCGCCGAGGCCGCGCGCGATGCGGGCCGGCAGGTGCTGGTTCTGGGCCGTTCAATGAAGCGCGCCATCGAGGTTGCCTCCGAACTGGGCTATATGGATGGCCTCCCGCCATTTCTGTCGGAAGAGGATTACGGCTATATCCCGCGCGAAAACGTGGTGCTGATCCTGACCGGCAGCCAGGGTGAATCACGCGCCGCGCTCGCCAAGCTCGCCCGCGACGAGATGCGCAGCGTTGCGCTTTCGGCGGGCGATACGGTGATTTATTCCTCCCGCGCCATTCCCGGCAATGAAAAGGCTATCAACGAGACGAAGAACCTGCTGATCGAGCAGGGCATCAAAATCATCACGGATGGCGATGCCCTCGTGCACGTGTCCGGCCATCCGCGCCGCAACGAGTTGAAGCGCATGTACGCCTGGGTGCGGCCGCGCATACTGGTGCCTGTCCACGGCGAGGCCGCCCATCTGGTGGCGCATGGATCGCTCGGCGCCATGGAAGGTATCCCCGAGGTGGCACAGGTCCGCAACGGCCATGTGCTGCGTCTTGCGCCCGGCCCGGCGGAAATCATTGGCGAAGCGCCCTTTGGCCGCGTGTTCAAGGATGGCAAGCTGATCGGCGATGAGGAAGAGGTTGGCATTGCCGAACGCCGCAAGCTTTCCTTCGCTGGCCATGTCGGCGTGTCCGTTCTCATCGATGGCAATTATAATATCATCGGCGATCCAGATCTGGTGCTGTTGGGCTTGCCCGAAGAGGACGCGACCGGCGACCTGCTGGAGGATATCCTGTTCGATGCGATCGTGAGCGCGATTGAAAGCATCCCGCGCGCGCGACGCAAGGATCTGGAAATGCTACGCGAGGCGACACGCCGCGCAGTCCGCGCCGCCGCAAATGAGGCATGGGGCAAGAAGCCGATTGTGACGGTGTTTTTGACGAAGGTGTAGGGCGATGGAAGCACGAGGAACCCCCCTCTGGCTTGCCAGCCATCTCCCCCTCAAGGGGGGAGATTACGCCTTCATGGGGCTGCGCTACCAATTACCAGCGTTGCAAGGTGAATGCGGAAGGTCATGTCAGCCAATCTCCCCCCTTGAGGGGGAGATGCCCGGCAGGGCAGAGGGGGGTGCCTCGTAATGCTCCGTCGCCTCAACCACATCGCCATCGCGGTGCCGAACCTGACAGCGGCAGCCACTCTCTACCGCACCGCATTCGCCATGGAGCCCACCCCACCACAAGCGCTGCCAGACCATGGCGTAACCGTCTCCTTCATCGACATCGGCAACACCATGATCGAGCTCATGGAACCCTTGGGCAACGACTCCCCGATCCGCGCCTTCCTGGATAAAAACCCGGCTGGCGGCATCCATCATCTCTGCTATGAAGTAGACGACATCATCGCCGCGCGGGATCATCTGAGGAACGAGGGCGCCCGCATCCTGGGCGACGGCGAGCCGAAGATCGGCGCGCATGGCAGGCCGGTGCTGTTCCTGCATCCCAAGGACTTCAACGGCACGCTGATTGAACTGGAGCAAGTCCAGGAAAAGTGTGAAGCGGTTTTCCCGGGAAAAACAGGAACTGTTTTCCCAGCGAACTTGCGCAAAAATTAAATTCTGGAGCAGGTATAATCATGGGTATCGGTTCGGCGTTGGCGATCTATTTCATCATCTGGTGGGTCACGCTCTTCGCGCTTCTTCCGGTTGGCTTGCGCACCCAGGCGGAGGAGGGCGAGATCACGCTCGGCACCACCGCCAGCGCCCCCGCCCGCCCGCGCATGGGGCTTGCGTTTCTGCGCACCACGATCGTTTCGACGGTTATTTTCGGGGGCTTCTATTATCTGACGCAGATCGCCGGCTTCGGGTTGGACGATATCCCGCACTTCTTCCCGGATTTGAAATAAAGACCGCTCGCCGCACCGCTATCACTTACGGCTCCTGCACGATGCGACCACTGCCTCTGATCTCCGAACGCCGTAGGATCGGGCGACCAAACAGCTCAACATTGCCGCTCCCGGAAATCGAGACATCCGCATCTGTTTGCGCGGTTATCTGCGCGCCGCCGCTGCCGCGGATAACGATCTGCGCGGATTTCGCAGTCAGTTGCTTGAGCCGCGCCGCGCCCGCACCAGCAATGTCCACATCGACCCTATCGGCGGTTCCGGCGGCGGTGACACTGCCGCTCCCCCGGATGCTCAGGCGCAACTGAGGCTGAACGATCTGCGATAAGGTAAGGTCGCCGCTGCCGAGCAGTTCCCAATCTGTTATCGCTGGTCCCGACACGCTGATATCGAGCTTCGGCGCCGACCAGTCGGGGTCGCAATCCAGGCTCAGTTTGTGGCCTTCCATTCGCACATGATCGAGAAGCGTAGGATCCCCGGTCACGACAGCCTCCGCCTTGCCGCCCGGCTGGTAGCGGACCGAAGCGGGGAGGCCGATTATCAGGCTGTCACTGGCCGCCAGGGGAAGAGTGACCTCTTGTCTGGTGGATGCGCTGGATCCACATGCGGACGGCATTGCCCCCCACAGATGCCTCGCATCGCCCCAATCCCGCCCGGAAAGGCTGATGCCAAGTGTTAGAAAAGCGACTGCGCCGATCAGTCCCGTCGTCGCGACGAATGCCAATTTTCCTGCCATGGTCCGATTCCTTCTGCGTGGTTTCATGCAGACTTAGACGCTCTCGCCGTCAAGCTTGGCCAAGCGGAAATGCAGTCTTGCGTAATGGCCGAGAATGCGCACGCCCGCGCCCAGTCCGATCAGCAGCAACGCGCCGCCGCCCAGCAGAGCGCTCACAAGGCCAGCGCCGATAAACAAGCGCGCGAATACGCCCGTCATCGGTTCGCCAAGGTGAAACAGCAACGTGGTGAAGATGACCTTGAGACCGACCGCGCCGATCGTCACCAGTGCGATTGCAATGCCGAGCGCAACGAAAAACGTTGCTATCAGCAACGGCAGCAGGAAGAGGATATCGACAATCGCAAGACCGGCGAGAGCCGTTGCGGCTGCCAGAAGATTTGAGACACTCCAGTGCGCTTCGAAGCGGCGCAGGCCCGCATCGGCCCGCAGTTCCCTTGCAATCCTGGCCGGGTCGCCCAATGCGGCGGCGACCTCCTCCTCGCTGCGGCCGGAGATATTGGACTCGGCAAAATGAGCGGCATAATCGGCGACGATATCTTCGACGTCCTGAGGCGGCAGGCCTGCAAGTCCCGATTTCAGCGTGCGCAAGAAGGCATCCCTGGTCATGGCAGATCCTCAAGAAGTTTGTCGACAGCATCCGCAAACGAGCGCCAGTCGCGGCGATGCGCATCGAAGACCGCCTGGCCCAAAGGCGTCAGGCGGTAATATTTGCGCGGAGGCCCGCTGCTCGACTCGATGATCCGCGTGGCCACCAGGCCGTCATTTTGCATCCGGCGCATCAGCGGATAGATCGTGCCTTCGCCCATGCCGACCGCGGCGACCAATGTGCTGGCGATTTCATAGCCATAGCTCTCGCCCCGTGAAAGCACGGCCAGAACGCAAAGATCGAGCGCGCCTTTCCGTAATTGAACCTGGATCGAGTCGGCCATGAACACCTCAGCTTTACAGTCAATATATAACAAGCTATCTGTTTATGCAAGATAGCGTTTACTGGAGCAATTTCGATGATACGTCTCGCTCTTGCGCTTGCGGCGGCTCTTTGCCTCATCGCGCCATCGGCCCATGCTGCGGGTTTGAAATTCATGCAAATCCCTGCCGAGGAGAATGGCCCGGCAATCGATGCGGCAATGTGGTCGTCTTGTTCGTCAGCGCCGGGAGAGATGAAGATCGGAGCGTGGATGCTTCCGGGAGTGCCGAATTGCCCGATCGAAGGCGAGAAACTGCCGCTGGTCGTCATCTCGCATGGTTATGGCGGCTGGTATCTGGGGCATCATGATACAGCCGAAGCGCTCGCCGATGCGGGCTTCATTGTCGTCGCCATCAATCATCCGCACGCAAATCACGCGGATATGAGCCGTGCCAATGGCTTGGGAGTGCTGGTCCGGCGCCCCGTCGATATAAAGCGAACCGTTGATTTTATGCTGGGTGCCTCGCCGGATGCGGCGAAAATCGATCCGCAACGGGTCGGCTTTTACGGATTTTCCCAAGGTGGCTATACGGGTCTTGTGCTTGCCGGAGGGAAGCCCGATTTTACAAAGCTGCCGCCGCGCTGTGCAGGCCCGAAAGCAACCGGCTGCCCTCCATCCAGCCAACCTCTGCCTCCAAGGCCGAAATTGCAACCGCAGTTACTGATGCGTGCCCCTCGCATCAAGGCCATGGTGGTGGCTGATCCGTTGAGCAGCGTCTTCCAGACCGCCGAGAGCGTGAAGGAGGTCACAATTCCACTTCAGTTATGGGTGTCCGAACTCGGAGGCGGCCGGGGAGCGTCGCCGGAAAACGTCAGCATGCTTGCTCGCCTATTACCAAACAAGCCGGACTTTCGGATCGCTCCCAATGCCGTGCATTTGTCGTTCCTGGCGCCATGTCCAGAAGCAATGCTATCTTCGGAGGCCTGCACCGACGCTCCCGGCTTTGACCGGACGGCGTTTCATAAAGAGTTCAATGGTGCGGTAGTCGAATTTTTCCGCCAGCATCTGAAATGAGTGGACGGCTCTGCGCCATTAGGACTGCTGAAGCGTTGCGGATTGCCCCTCATCCTTACCCTCTCCCCGTGAATTACGGGGAGAGGGGGACATGAACGTCTTCGCCTTTTCCTTCTGCCCGGTGCAGGGAAAAAAGGAAGGGGCGCAAACGCTGACGCCCCCTCGCCCCGCGTGCGGGGAGAGGGTAAGGGTGAGGGGCATTCCACGCGATAGGCTATTAGGCGCAACGCGCCTTTACCCTCATCCTGAGGTGCTCGCGAAGCGAGCCTCGAAGGGCGAGGGTAAAGGGGATCGCCTTGCACCGTTTCCATCAAAAAGTGATAAGCTCCAGACGGAGCAATGAAGTCTTATAGCGACGGCCAAATGGCGTGCAGATGAGGAAGAACTCCAAAAAAAAAGCAAGGCTTGCGCCTTGCAATTCAATACGCGTCCGATCTCATTCCGTATAGTCGGCGGCTGCGGATAATCGCGCCGAGATCGCATCCTCCCAAGACTTTGACCGCGTAGGAAAGCAATTATATAACTGCTCTCTCTTTATGCATAAAAAAATAGCTGAATGCACACGGATTGTCACGCAAATTCTTCATCGCTTCGTATTGTGATGAATCATCATGCGAAACGTAAGCAGCTTTTGCCGAATGCTTGATTTCTCCCGGGTTCCCAACCGCATGAGAAGCCGTTATGCACCCTTTGGCTTTGCTCATGCTTTCGCCTGATTCTGCAGGCATCTCGATCTTATGTTTGGTGGTCCCATGCGTCTTTCGCGTTATTTCTTGCCCATTCTGAAGGAAAATCCCAAGGAGGCGGAGATCGTCTCGCACAGGCTGATGCTGCGCGCCGGCATGATTCGCCAGCAATCCGCCGGCATCTATTCCTGGCTGCCGATGGGCTTGAAGGTGCTGAACAAGGTCTGCGATATCGTCCGCGAGGAGCAGAACAGGGCAGGGGCGAACGAAATTCTCATGCCGACCATCCAGTCGGCGGATCTCTGGCGCGAGAGCGGCCGCTACGATGCCTATGGCAAGGAGATGCTGCGCATCAAGGATCGCCAGGAACGCGACATGCTGTTCGGTCCGACCAATGAGGAAATGGTCACGGATATCTTCCGGTCCTATGTGCGCTCCTACAAGGATCTGCCGCTCAATCTCTATCATATCCAGTGGAAGTTCCGCGACGAGGTGCGCCCGCGCTTCGGCGTCATGCGCTCGCGTGAGTTCCTGATGAAGGACGCCTATTCGTTCGATCTCGATTTCGAGAGCGCGAAGATGGCATATTATCGCATGTTCGTGGCTTACTTGCGCACCTTCGCGCGGGTTGGCCTGCAGGCGATCCCGATGCGCGCCGATACCGGCCCCATCGGCGGCGATCTCAGCCACGAGTTCATCATCCTTGCCGATACGGGCGAGAGCCAGGTCTATTGCGACCGCGCCTATCTCGACTTTGCCGTACCCGGCGCGGATACCGACTTCCACGACGACCAGCAGCTGACCGATATCGTCAACCGCTGGACGACGCCCTATGCCGCCACCGACGAAATGCACGATGAGGCGGCCTGGGCAAGCGTCAAGCCGGAGAACCAGCTTTCCGCGCGCGGCATCGAAGTCGGCCATATCTTCCATTTCGGCACGAAATATTCCGAGCCCATGGGCGCGAAGGTGCAAGGGCCGGATGGCAAGGAGCATCTGGTGTCGATGGGCTCCTACGGCATCGGCCCGTCGCGCCTCGTCGCCGCGACCATCGAGGCTTTCCACGATGAAAACGGCATCGTCTGGCCGAAATCCATCGCCCCGTTCGGTGTCGGCATCGTCAACATGAAGGCAGGCGACGCGGCTTGCGACGCCGTGGCGGAAAAGCTCTATGAAGCTTTCACCAATGCCGGCCTCGATCCGCTGCTTGATGACACCGATGACCGTCCCGGTTCCAAATTCGCCACCATGGATCTGATCGGTCTACCGTTCCAGGTCATCGTCGGCCCGCGCGGCGTGGCCGCCGGCGAGGTCGAGATAAAAGACCGGGCGACCGGCGCGCGCGAAACGCTTTCCATAGAGGCCGCGATTAACAAGCTGGTGGCGGGCGCATAATGAGCGAGACGGCGACAGCCGAGGCAAGGCGGCCCTCCGGCCCCTTTTCCGCTTTCGAGCGGATGATTGCGTGGCGCTATTTGCGCTCGCGCCGCCGGGATTCGTTCATTTCCGTCATCGCCGGCTTCTCGTTTACCGGCATCATGCTGGGCGTGGCGACGCTGATCATCGTCATGGCGGTCATGAACGGTTTTCGCGCCGAACTGTTGACCCGCATCCTGGGCATCAACGGTCACATCGTCATGCAGCCGATGGACCGGCCGTTCGATGATTATGCCGATCTGATCAAGCGCATCGATGCCATTCCGGGCATCACCTATGCCATTCCGGTGGTGGAGGGGCAGGCGCTCGTCCAGGGCAATGTCGGCACCCCCACCGGCGCGCTCGTGCGTGGGCTTCGCGGCGAGGATCTCGCCAAGTTGAAGATGATTTCCGACAATATCAAGCAGGGCACGCTGCAAGGCTTCGACGATAGCGGCGGCATCGCCATCGGCACCGGCATGGCGCAGTTGCTCGGTCTTTCCATTGGCGACAGCTTGACCATCATATCGCCCGATGGCGATGTCACCCCCTTCGGCGTCACCCCGCGCGTCAAGGCCTACAAGGTCGTTGCGATCTTCGCGATCGGCATGTCGGATTTCGACAAATCGGTCGTCATCATGCCGCTCAGCCAGGCCCAGCTCTTCTTCAACCAGGAGAACAAGGTTCAGTCGATCGAGGTTTACGTCGATAACCCCGATAATGTCGACGCGCTGAAGAAGCCGATTGAGGAGGTCGCCGGACGCCAACTGCTGCTCACCGATTGGCGCCAGCGAAACCAGGCCTTCTTTTCCGCCCTCAGTGTCGAGCGCAATGTGATGTTCATGATCCTGACGCTGATCGTGCTCGTCGCGGCATTGAACATCATTTCCGGCCTCATCATGCTGGTCAAGGATAAGGGCAGCGATATCGCCATCCTGCGGACCATGGGCGCGACCAGCGGCTCCATCCTGCGCATCTTCCTGATGACGGGCGCCGCGATCGGAACCGCCGGCACGGTGGCGGGCGTCGTGCTGGGCATTCTGGTCTGCCTCAACGTGGAGCGCATCCGCGAGTTCTTCTCCTGGATTACGGGCACCGTGATCTTCAATCCGGAATTCTATTTCCTGAGCCAGCTCCCGGCCAAGATGGATGCCGGCGAGACGATCTCGGTCATCGCGATGGCGCTGGGCTTGTCTTTCCTGGCGACGCTGTTTCCGGCGTGGCGCGCAGCCAAGCTCGATCCGGTCGAAGCCTTGAGGTACGAGTAATGGCAGCCAAATCGGTCTCCCAACCCATTTTGAAACTGACCGGCGTCGGCCGCGCCTATCATGAGGCGGACCGTGAGCTGGTCATCCTGAAGGATGCGGATTTCACGCTGGCGCGCGGTGAGATGGTGGCGCTGGTTGCGCCTTCCGGCGCGGGCAAATCGACGCTTTTGCACACGGCGGGTCTGCTGGAACATCCCGATAGCGGCGATGTGATGCTGAATGGCCGCGCCTGCAGCGGCCTTTCCGACGATGAGCGCACCGCCATTCGGCGCAACGATGTCGGCTTCGTCTACCAGTTCCATCATCTCCTGCCGGAATTCACGGCGCTTGAAAATGTGATGATCCCGCAGATGGTACGCGGATTGTCGAAAGCCGCCGCCGCCGAACGGGCGCAACAACTACTCGATTATATGAAGATCGGCGCGCGCGCCTCGCATCGCCCGGCGGAACTTTCCGGCGGCGAACAGCAGCGCGTGGCCATCGCCCGCGCCGTTGCCAATGCGCCGCTGGTGCTGCTCGCCGACGAGCCGACCGGCAATCTCGATCCGAAGACGGCGAATTATGTCTTCGATGCGCTGGAAGCATTGGTGCGGCAATCAGGCCTTTCCGCCATGATTGCCACCCACAACCACGACCTCGCCGCCCGCATGGATCGCCGGGTGACGCTGAAAAACGGGAAAGTTGTGAATGTGTGAATGAGACGGTGAGCAGTGAGACAGTGAGCAGTCAGCTAGAGTATACCTGCTCACTGCTCACTGCTCACTGCTCACTATCTCACTACTCACTAAACATCCGCTCCAGCGTCGAGCCCTGCTGCACATGCGCGAACTCGATCGCGATGCCGTCTTCGAAATGACGCACGACCGTTCCGCGCATCGTGCCAAGCGTGACGGGCGTGCGCAGTGCCGGACGCACGTCGATTTCAATGGCCGCGCCGGAAAGCGACAAATCGATGAGGCGGCAGCGATATTGCCGCCCATCGCTTAAGCTCAGAATATTGTTTGGATTGCGCGGCGCGACGCGCTCATGGCGGCGATCTTCCGGCAGATCCAGCTCATGTTTGTTGGCAAGCCAGGTCAACTGGGCGGCAAGCTTGTCCTTCTTGCGCTCCGAAGTCGTGAGCGACATGAAAAACCCATCCGCCGCCTGTTTCACAACGGTGCCCTCGATGCGTCCGACGTGATCGACATAGGCGATGATCCGTTCGCCGATCCGCCCTGCACCCTCGCCACACAATAACGCGCTGCCGGGCGACATCTCGATGATGGTGCAGGGATACTCGGAACGGTCCTCGAGCATGTATCTGCCCTGGAGGTTCACGTTTACCGAATGAAAATTGCCGAGCGGAGCATCGTTTCCGACTTGGTGGTCCGCGAAATCAAGCATTTTTTCCTGCGCATATCTCTTATGACTTGTTCGCAGGAGCATAAACGGCACCCGTTAACATCAGGTAACGTTAATATCCGATAACGAAAGCTGTTACCCCTTGCCACCCTTGAGAACGGTGAGATGGCGGATTTGCCGGGACGGAGCCGGGCTGGCAAAGCGCGGCGGCGCCGGGAAATATGCCGAAGCGCCCGCGCAAGCGGCTGCCTTGAGCGTAACCTGCAGTTCGGCGCGTCTTGGATCGATCATGCGGATCGCGCGTACACTGTTCTCGATGATTCTATCCGCCCCCAGCCAATAGGCATGCTCAAGCGCGATCATAGAGCCGATCAGCTTGCCGTTCGCCAGCGGCAGGAGCAGCATTTCGAAGCTGGCGCTGCGCCCTGAAAGGCTTTTTGCCTCGATGTCGATCACCGCGGCGCGTTTGCTGCCGGCTACCATTTGCAGAATATGCTCGACCCCGTCACGATCTTCCTCCGCCCAGAGCGAAAGGAAGCTCGAGTTTTTCAGTTCGCCGCCGTGATTGGCGCACAGGCGCGTGCCAGCCAGCCGGAAGCGCGCCGGTTCCGTCTCCGGTTGTTCCAGGATGAAAATGTCGGGCAACTGCCTGGCTATCGCGCCGGGCTCGATCTCGCTGCGCTCTGGGGCAGGGCGCTTCCCGCGAATGCGGTTCCAGTATGCGAGAAGCGCTGCGGTGCCATCATGCTTCATTCGGAGAGTCTCATTTCCACATCGTCCGCCTGGCGGGTGACTTGCCAAACAAGGTGTGGGAACCGTGCCATCCGGGGGCCTCCAGCGCTACCTTAACCCTTTGTTCATCCACCGCCCCGCCCGGTTAAGGTTAATAAATGGTTTCGATTGCGCGGAGACGTGATATATGGCTAGTATGGAAATCGAAAGAAGCCTTTGTCATTGCAGCACTTTCTCCAAATTTACAGAGCTCGGGTGGGGACTCGACCAGGCCGTTCAGGTTTTCCTGAACGGCCTTTTTTTTACCATGCCCGTTCATAATTACCTTTAGAATCAAATCTGCCCCGTCCGATGAGCGGGAGAATCATCCGATGAGCGGGAGAATCACTTGAGACAAGCACGGACATCCGAACCGGTTTTCAACATTCCGGGCATCATCCTTTTCGCCATCGGCCTCTGCGTGGTGGCATATCTGGCGCAGAATTATGTGCTGGATGAACCGCAAAACCTATGGGTGCTGGTCAATCTTGCCTTCTGGCCGGTGCGCTTTTCACAAGGTGGCGGATTTGCCGATCCGGCGGCCTGGGTGTCGGCGGTCACCTATTCGTTCCTGCATGGCGGCTTTGCCCACATCGCGGTCAACATGGTGTGGCTCGCCGCTTTCGGCTCGCCGCTTGCCGGACGCATCGGCACGGTGCGGATGGCGATATTCTGGGTCGTGACCTCTATTGCCTCGGCCTTCGCTTTTTATGCCGTTCACCCGGGCGACGCGGCGCCGCTGGTGGGCGCTTCCGGCGTCATTTCCGGCATGATGGGCGCTGCCGCCCGCTACGGCTTCCGCCGCGTGCCGGATGCATCGCACCGCAACCGCTCCGAATTCGCCGGCCCGCTTTTATCCATCGGCGCGTCCCTGACCTCGCGAACCGTCCTGACCTTCCTCGCCGTCTGGTTCATTACCAATCTACTGGCTGGGCTGGTTTCACTGACGCCGTCAATCGAAGCAGCGAATATTGCCTGGGAAGCGCATATTGGCGGCTTTATCGTGGGGTTCTTCGGCATCAGTCTTCTCGACAGGCCAAGCCCGCTCGATGCCCTCTCAAGGCCATACTGAAAATATTCGCGCAACTTGCTTTACCGCACGCTTCCGCGCACCATATTATTCTGTTGGGATAATGGTTGGGCCGGAAGAGGAGGAATATTCCGGCATAACCGGCAAATAATAAGGCGGAGGAAAACATGACCGTTAGATCGATCCTTGAAAACAAGGGGCGTAATGTCGTCAGCGTGTTGCCCGATGCAACGCTTATCGAGGCCGTTGCGGTGCTGGCATTGCATCGCATTGGCGCGCTCGTCGTCTGTGATGGCGACAAGGCTATCCAAGGCATCCTGTCGGAACGCGATATCGTCCGCGCTGTTGCCGGGGAGGGAGCCCATGCGCTTGATCGCAGGGTGTCGGAATTCATGACCAGCAAGGTGCAGGTCTGCCATGAGTCTCATACCATCAACGAAGTGATGGAGATCATGACAACCAACCGCTTCCGTCACCTGCCCGTCGAGCGCGACGGCCGTCTCGATGGCATCGTCTCCATTGGCGACGTGGTCAAAAAACGCATCGAGGAGGCGGAACGCGAGGCGGCGGAGATCAAGGCGTATATTGCGACGGCGTAAGGCTCGCGCCCTCCTTCCCCCTTGCGGGGAAGGTGCCCGCGTTAGCGGGCGGATGGGGGTGGTTACGTTTGCGCTTTTGCTGGAGACAGAGGCGTAAGCGTCACCACCCCCATCCGTCTGCTCCGCAGACACCTTCCCCGCAAGGGGGAAGGAGGGCGCGAGCTTACTGCCCTAAATACCGCCGCACCGCATAAAGTGAAATCGCCGCCGCATTCGAGACGTTGAGCGATTTGATGGCGCCAGGCATGTCGAGGCGCGCGAGCGTTGTCACCGTCTCGCGCGTCTTCTGCCGCAGTCCCTTGCCCTCGGCGCCAAGCACGAGAGCGATACGCTCGCCGGAAAGCGCTGATTCCATCTCCGTTGGGCCTTCTGAATCAAGGCCGATGGTGGTGAAGCCCAGCGCATGGAGTTCCTCCAGTGCGTCGGCGAGATTGCGCACTTCGATATGGGGAATCATTTCCAGCGCGCCGGACGCCGCCTTCGCCAGCACGCCTGATTCTTGCGGGCTGTGGCGCGCCGTGGTGATCAGCGCGCCCGCGCCGAAGGCGATGGCGGAGCGCATGATCGCGCCGACATTGTGCGGGTCCGTCACCTGGTCGAGCACCAGAACGAGCGGGCTGTCCTTGAATTCCGCCAGCCGTTTGGCGCGAAGCGGCTCCGCCTCGATCATAACGCCCTGATGGACCGCGTCCGAACCGGTTTCGCGGTCGATCAGTTTCGGCTCGACAATTTCGACCGGGAAGGGCAGCGCCTGCGGCTCCGCGATTTCCAGCCTTGCGAGTGCGTTTTTCGTCACCAGCATGCGCCTGATGCGGCGTTCGGGATTATCGAGCGCCGCCCGAACCGTGTGCAGCCCATAGAGCCGGATTAATCCTTCAGGCGCCGCGCTCCCTTCGATTGCCGGTCTGGCCGAACGCGGCCTCGGTCCCGCGGCGCCCGCATGGGTATCGCGATGCTGGCGGCGAAGGCGCGCGTAATGGGAATCTTTTGGTGATTTGGGGGACTGATTGTCGTTCATGGGATTGGCTTATAAGGGGAATAAGAGGAGAGGGGAATATGTTTCAAAAACATGCTGCCTTATTGCCCTGCTGCCTTATTGCCTAAATTTACGATACCCCTGTTGACAGCGCGGGGGCTTCTCTGCATAACGCGCCCCACGGACGAGCTGCCTGCTCAAACAGGTGGAGCGCCCGTAAAAATGCCTAGTCGCTCAGCTCCGCTGGCAGTGACAGGAGGAGTGCCCGAGTGGTTAAAGGGGACGGACTGTAAATCCGTTGGCTTAGCCTACGTTGGTTCGAATCCAACCTCCTCCACCACTGCCGGAGTTTTGGAGTCGCGCGCGCGGGTATAGCTCAATGGTAGAGCAGCAGCCTTCCAAGCTGAATACGAGGGTTCGATTCCCTCTACCCGCTCCAGTTTCACAAAGAGCGGTATGGCGTTGAGGAAGTAAGGCAGGCAGGTAACTGACTGTCTGCACGATATTTAAGTGGGCCGGTCATAATCGGCCGAGCGCAACCGGTTCTAGAAGACGAGAGAACGATGGCGAAAAGTAAGTTTGAACGTAACAAGCCGCATGTGAACATCGGCACGATCGGGCACGTCGACCACGGCAAGACGTCTCTGACGGCTGCGATCACCAAGTATTTCGGCGAGTACAAGGCGTATGACCAGATCGACGCCGCGCCGGAAGAAAAGGCGCGCGGCATCACCATCTCGACGGCGCACGTCGAATATGAGACGCCGGCCCGTCACTATGCCCACGTCGATTGCCCCGGCCACGCCGATTATGTGAAGAACATGATCACCGGCGCCGCGCAGATGGACGGCGCGATCCTGGTGGTTTCGGCTGCCGACGGCCCGATGCCGCAGACCCGCGAGCACATCCTGCTCGCCCGTCAGGTCGGCGTTCCCGCGATCGTGGTGTTCCTGAACAAGGTCGACCAGGTCGACGATCCGGAACTTCTCGAACTGGTCGAGCTGGAAGTGCGCGAGCTTCTCTCGAAGTACGATTTCCCGGGCGACGACATTCCGATCGTCAAGGGCTCGGCTCTGGCCGCTCTGGAAGACTCCAACCAGGAAATCGGCGAGAACGCAGTGCGCGCGCTGATGGCCGAAGTGGACAAGTACATCCCGACGCCTGAGCGTCCGATCGACCAGCCGTTCCTGATGCCGATCGAAGACGTGTTCTC
>NZ_QJTF01000029.1 GCF_003217235.1 Paramesorhizobium leguminum
GCGGGCGCCGTCACATCAGGCCGATGCTCTTCATCGCAGCCCTGACCGCCATCCGCGGCAAAAATGATCTGGCCGCGGCATACAAGGCATTCCTCAAAGCCGGGAAGCCAAAGCGCCTCGCTCTTGCAGCCATCATGCGAAAGATCATCATCCGCGCAAACGCCCGCATCCGTGACCAAATCGCTCCCAAACCGCAACTGACTTGATGACGGAAGGAGATGGTTCTTCGCCTGAAACTTCATCATCTTGCAGGCAGAAATGTTTGTCAAAAGCCATATTGCCGTCATTCCTGTGCTTGTCACAGGAATCCATGCCTCAACGGTGAAGTTGCCGCACCCGGCAAAAAAGTATCGTTCCATCCAAAAGTGAAATGCACTAAGAGCCGCAGCCCCTCCACTTCCCCCCTCAATAACGTTGGCGGCGGAAATGCCTTGAAGGTTTTTCGGGAATTCCCGGACTCACGCAATAATACAATTAAAACTTGTCTTAATTAAATTAATCCCTCATAAATTGCACAACTTGGAAAGCTCTGCTCATTCATCAGGAGGAAAATCATGAGCTTCACGTGGCATCCGGACCGGGACGATGTTTACGATGGCAATCTTTATGGCCAAACGCCTCTGAGCGGTCCGCCATCCGCATTTAGAAAGGATCAGCCCTATAGCTTCACCATGAAAGGCGCGACCGAGGACAGCCTGCTCTTGAATGTGACCGCCACACGAGAGAATGTATTCACATACTGGGGGCGCCGTAATGGTGGAGACGCCCGCGTTATAAAATTCGACATCCTGGGCGGAACGTTCACGTATAAGTCGCTTGGCGCGCTCTTGTATATGGGTAATGGCGAGGGTGTAGGAGCAGCAAATCTCGTATTCACCATCGCAGGCTACTGCTACCTGGAGGCCTTGGAAGTCGCTGGAGATAAGCTGGGAGGGACCGAATACCCCGCTACGCGGATAGATATCCAGCAAAGCGGCATATTTTCCGTTGTAGCCACCACTGTCGGCGGCGGATTCGAGGTGGATATTTCCGGCGCGGGGATGATGAAGTTCGAGGCCAACGAAATTTTCCTTTCCTATGGCAGCTATAAGACACGCGGCACCCCTCCGATCACCGGCTACTCGCTCGATTGGGTCACCTCTTCGCCGCAGCCATCGGCGTCCAAGGGCATGACCCTTATAGACGTAACCATAAATTGCCAATCATCCTCGACGGCTCGGTTGGCGGCAAAGACCATATCGCTGACCGGCAGCGATATTCGCATCGAAGATAATGCGACGATGGAGATAGGGACCGACGCGGTCACGGTCAGCAATTCCTTCTTCATAATGTCACACGGCTCCGCAACGCTGACGTTCACCCGTGCCGGCGATCCGGATCGTCTGTTCAATTATGATAAATGTCCTCCGGGCATGTTTAATTTCATCACCACCGAGGGCGCAAACACCGGCTCATTCCGTTTCCGGACCGGGAGTGTTCTTTATGGAAATTATATATTTTTGCGGCTGCAGGAGGGCGGTCTTCTCGCCATTAATGGACAGGTTTGGAAGCAAGGGGCAATAAATGGCTGGACAATTGTGTCTGACTTTCAGAATCCCGATCTTATAATCAGTTTGAAAAAGGCCTGAGCGCGCCTCTTCCAGCCCGGCGGAAAGCGTTTTGCCATTTGACCTGTCTATGGGTCGGTTTTACGATGGCTAATCCTGCCGATCCGGGGCGCCATTGGCGAAGCCGCATGACTGACTATCTCTTCGAGAGCGATATCAACCGGGTCCCTGCCGATACCCGGTCCGGAACGCTGGAGACTAAGGATGGCAAAGTGCTGCGCTATGCGATCACGCAAGGCGCCGGCGGCTCGCCGCGCGGCACCGTCCTGCTGCTCCAAGGCCGCAACGAATACATCGAGAAATATTACGAGACCATCGCCGATCTCGCCGCGGGTGGCCTCACGGTGGTGAGTTTCGACTGGCGGGGCCAAGGCGGATCGAGCCGAATGCTTCGCGATACGCTACGTGGCCATGTCGACAGTTTCGATGACTATGTTCTTGATCTGGAGAAGGTCTTGAATAGCCTTGTCCTGCCGCATTGCCCGCCGCCCTACTACATTCTCGCCCATTCGACGGGAGGGCTCATAGCTCTGCTCGGCGCACCGGTTCTCGCCCGCCATATCCGCCGGATGGTGCTGGTTTCTCCCTTTCTGGGTCTCCCCCGCTCCCGGCTTGAACTTGGCGGTATTCGCCTGGCTACCGGTACGCTGGGGCTGATTGGGCTTGGGCGATATTACGCCAATGGCCGGCGGCGGCGCTTGGGCGCGGCCAGCCCTTTTGCCGGCAATCCGTTGACCAGCGATCCTCGCCGCTATACGCGCAATGCCGAAACCGTGCGCCGCTGGCCGCAATTGGGTCTTGCCGGCCCGACGGCGCGCTGGGTTTCAGCGGCGCTTCAAGCCATTGAACGGATAAACACCCGCGCTTTCGCAATGAATTTCAACATCCCGACCCTCATTGTCGCCGCCGGGGCGGATCGTGTCGTCTCGACATTGGCAACAGAGCGGTTCGCGGCACGCCTGCGCAATGGCGCGCTTCTCACCATCGATGGCGCGCGCCATGAGATCCTGCAGGAAGCCGATTTTTTCCGCGAGCAATTGCTGGCCGCCTTCGACGCGTTCGTGCCCGGATCGAATGAAATCGATATCGAACATTTGCCGGCATCAAAAGTTGACGCTCGCAAAAAGTCGGCTCAGCCGGAGTTGAGCAAATCGAGCGCGGCACGGTGAAGCTCCGGCGTGGCGGCGGCGAGAATATCACCGGCCGTTTCTGCCGGTCCGCCATCCCAGCGGGTAACCACCCCGCCGGCCTTTTCGATGATCGGGATCAGCGCCACGATATCATATGGCTGCAGGCCAGTTTCAACGGCGATATCCACGAACCCCGCCGCTACCATCGCGAAGGCGTAGCAATCCACTCCATAGCGCGGCAGGCGCACAACTGCCTCCAGCCGATCATAGGCGAGACGCTTGCCCGCCTTGTAAAGCGCGGGCGTGGTGGTGAATAACGTGGCATCAGCGAGTGCAGTCGTATCCCGCGTTTTCAGACGCCGCGGTTCGCCTGCGTCACCCGCGCGTTCATAGAACGATCCTTCGCCATCGCAATAGAACAGCTCGCCCGTGAAAGGCTGCGACATCAGCCCGGCTTGCGCCTTGCCATCGATGGTCAGCCCCACCAGCGTTCCCCATACCGGCAAGCCGGAAATGAACGCTCGCGTCCCGTCGATCGGATCGATCACCCAGACATGGCTGTGATCGAGATTTTCCGACCCATGCTCCTCCCCCAAAATGCCGTGATCGGGATAGGCGCTGCGGATTACTTGCCGGATCGCCCGTTCCGCTTCCCTATCGGCCTCCGTCACCGGGTCGAAACCGACAGCATATTTATTATCGACCGCCCCGGCATTGCGAAACCGCGGCAACGTTTCAGCCGCCGCCGCCGCGGCGATTTGCATAAGGAATGACTTTTCAACGATCACTAAGACCTCCCGCTTTATCCGATTGGCTGTTATGAGAGCAAAGCCACATCAATTAGCTTAAAATTTAGGCGACCAGTAAAAATGCACCAAATTATCGCATTTTAGCTTGACCCATTTTGCAACGCACCATAGAGTAAGCATCAGACAGGGGTTCCTGTCCATGCCCTCCTTGGGGCGTTTCCTCCCTAGATTTTCGACCGCCTCCGGGCGGTCTTTTTTTATACCTTATGAGCGCCTTGGGAGAGGGTAAGGTGAAGAGCAATTAGCGCCAATCGGACTTGATAATCACTCCGCCGCCAGCGGCAGTCCGAAGTGATAATCCGGCAGAGATGACAAATCCGCCAGGAACATATCGATGTCCTGTCGCAGCCGGTTGAAGCCGGAATGCTTCTCGAAGGTCCGCTCGTTGAGATAAAGGCCGCGATTGACTTCGATCTGCAGCGCATGGAAGCCCTTCGCCGGGCGTCCATAGTGCTCGGTTATGAACCCCCCCGCATAAGGCTTGTTGTGCGCTACAGCATAGCCCATGTCGCGCAAAAGCTCGATTGCCACCTCGGAAAGCGCGCTGCTGCATGACATGCCGAACCGGTCGCCGACGATGAAATCAGGCCGGCCAATACCCTCCCCCAGCCGAATGCCCGCCGGCATGGAGTGGCAGTCGATCAGCACGCAATAACCGAAGCGGCGCTGCGTATCGGCGATGAGCCGGCTTAATACCGTGTGATAAGGCTTGTAGAGCGTCTCGATCCGCGCCAGCGCATCCGCAAGCGGCAATTTGCCGGGATAGATATCCTGCCCCTCGCCCACCAGGCGCGGCACGGTGCCCAGCCCGCCAGCGACCCGCGCCGACTGCGCATTGGCATAAGGCGGCAAGGGCTCGATGAACATGCGCGGATCGAGCTCATAGGGCTCGCGGTTGACGTCGAGATAGGCGCGCGGGAAATGCGCAAGCAGCATGGGTGCGCCAAGCACCACGGCTCCGCCGAAAAGTTCATCGACATAGCAATCCTCCGACCGGCGGATCGCATGGTCATCAAGCCTCGAAGCGGCGAGAAATCGGGGTGGATAACACCGCCCGCTATGCGGGGAATCGAAGACAAAGGGAATGCGCTGTTCCGCGGGTGCGCGAATCTCATGCGGCGGAAGCTGTAAAAACTCGCACTCCGGGTTCATCGGCAGACCGTCTGCAACGGAAACTTCATGACAAGAAAGTGCCAGCAGACGCGCTTCATGTCCAGAGCAAGTCCAGGAAAAGTGCCTCGCGGTTTTCTGTCCGGACTTCGCCCTTATCTCTCTTCCCGTCTCCCGACTCGACAAGCCGGTGTTTCCGGTTCTATTGTTAGCATGCCGCCGCATTCATTCGATGTTTACCAAAAAGCCGTTTCTTTGAAACGGATCGAATCGCCCGTGAAATCAAAGCGGGCATGTGGCGGGTGGCCAGGAATTTTCGGACGGAAAAATGAAAAGAATTCTTCTAGCGGAAGATGACAACGATATGCGTCGCTTTCTGGTGAAAGCGCTTGAGAAGGCGGGCTACCACGTAACCCACTTCGACAATGGCGCCAGCGCCTATGAAAGACTGCGCGAAGAACCTTTTTCGCTCCTTTTGACTGACATCGTCATGCCGGAGATGGACGGGATCGAACTGGCGCGCCGCGCGACCGAGATCGATCCTGATCTCAAAGTGATGTTTATCACAGGGTTTGCCGCGGTCGCACTCAATCCGGATTCGAATGCACCGCGCGACGCGAAGATCCTGTCGAAGCCGTTCCATTTGCGTGATCTCGTTAACGAAATCGAGAAAATGCTTGTCGCGGCCTGATTGCCTCGCGTTTTAAACAGGGAAACAATCTAGTCTCCATATACGAGCCTGTCCTGTCTTGCCCGCAACTCCGCGATCTTTGAGCCGGGCTCGACGACTGCATTCTCATAAGTAATCAGGTCGCCCTTCCTGATCGGCGCGGTAACTGTTCCGCGTTCCAGGAGGCCGCAGGGAATAGCCTTGGCGGCACGGGCTTCCGGCGTGGTCATGATCCAGGCGCGGTAAGAGTATTCGCCAATGGCGTCCAGCTTGTCGCCGGGCTTAAGGTCCTTCTTGGCTACGGCGCAGACTTCGGCGACAGGCTTCGCCAGCGGCACCATGTCCGGCTTGCCGTAGAGAACGACGCGGGCGCAGGTCAGGGGCACTTCGAGCGAAGTCAGGTGGTAGGGCCGGTGGAATGTGAAATAAGGGCCGTGGCCCATCTTCAAATCTTCCATGCGCTCGCGGATGCGCGGATGTGACATATCGGCGATGACGAAGACGCCGGGGGCTACTCCCTTGCCGATGGAATAATCGACGACACCGATCTTCGATAGCACGCCGCCGTCCTTTTGCGGAATCAGCGTCTGGTTTAGTTCGCTCACCGTGGCCATGGGGCCGTGCATGCCCGGCTTGTCCGGGACGAGGCCAGTGGCGTTGGCGATGGCCGCCATTTCCACCATGGTCTTGGAGCCGTCGACGAATTCCACCAGCATACGCACATTCATGTTGCGGCGCTGCGCTTCCTCGGCATAGTCATCGGGTATGGCGTCGATGTTGAGCGGGTTGTTCTTGCCCTTCCCGGCGGCAACGATGGGATGGCCCATGGCGGTGACGAACTCGATGAGTTCCATGCAGGCAGAGGGCTCATCGCCGGCGCCAAGCGAATAGGTCACGCCCAACCGGTCGGCCTCGCTCTTGAGATATGCGCCGATGGTCACGTCCGCCTCGACATTCATCATGACGAGATGCTTGCCATGCTCCATGGCGCGGAGGCCAATTTCCGCACCCACAGCGGGAACGCCGGTCGCGTCGATCACCACATCGATCAAATCGTTCTGGAGGATCAAATCGGCATTGTCGGTCACGGCAATTTTACCGCTTTCCATGGCCTCGGTCAGGCCCGAGGCGGTGGAGATTTCCCTCGCATGGCCTTTTTCTTGATAGGCGATATCGACGGCTTTGGTTGCGTTTGGTACGCGCAACTCTGAGATCGCACCGATTTCGATGCCGGGCATGTGGGCAACGCGGGAGACGACATCCGTTCCCATTTCGCCCGCGCCGATCAGGCCGATGCGGATCGGCTTGCCGCTGTCGGCCCGGGCCTGCATGTCACGCGCCAGGCCAGTCAATGCTACGTTGGTTGCCATTTGTTCCTCCTCGATCAAGCACATGATCCAATCCCAAAAGCTGGCCAACTTTTCAGGATCATGCTTTATCGGCTGAATTGCCACAGTGGCGCGGCTTTTTCCCGTTATGGACCCGTGCGGTTTGTCATGTCACGTCAAATTGCTAAACAGCGATTCGTAAAAAGATGTCTACCCACGAAAGAGCGGCGACATGAAACAAGCAATTACACTGGATCAGGTGAGAGAAGCCATCGGCACGGAGATCGGCTGTTCGCAATGGCGCGTGGTAAGCCAGGCGATGATCGACCAGTTCGCGGACGCCACCGACGATCATCAGTTTATCCATGTGGACCCGGAGCGGGCCGCGAAAGAAACACCGTTCGGCGGCACCATCGCGCATGGCTTTTTGACGCTTTCGCTGCTTTCAACACTCGCCTTCGAAGCGTTGCCGATGATCGAGGGCGCGACGATGGGCATCAATTACGGCTTCGATAAGGTGCGCTTCATGGCGCCGGTCAAGAGCGGCGCACGGGTGCGCGCGCGCTTCAAGCTGGCTAACGCCGATATCAGGCCCTCGGGTCGGGTCGTTAATCATTACGAGGTGACGCTGGAGATCGAGAACTCGTTGAAGCCGGCGCTGACGGCAACCTGGCTAACGATCGCGGTGGTCGAAGTAGGGGAATAGAGCATTACATTTCAGTATTGCCGAACCGCACGGCGCCCCATATTTCCCTACTGCCCTACTGCCCTACTGCCTTATTCAGCCTTCCCTCTTCATCGAGAGGGGCGGCTTTTCCCTTATAGGCTGTCACCAGGTCGCCAAGCGCGAAGGGCCCATGCAGAAACATGCCGATATCGTAGGCGTTGCGCTTCTGGGCTCCCTTGAGAAAAAGCAGGTGCATCTTGAAGAAATTGCCCTTGGCGCGTTTGTAGCGGCTTTCGCTGTGAACGTTCTTGAACCTGATGCGCGAAATAACGGGTGGTTTGGCTGGCGTGATCGCGAGTACGAGCGCTGGGTCGGATCCATAAAAATGGATGATGTCGGTCAGCGCCTGGAATTCCGCCCAGAGAACGGGCGTTTCCTGCAGGACCGTGCGGATATCCTCGCGCAGGCTTTTGGCCTTCGGATGGAACGCAAGCATCAGCAGGCATGAGCCGAGGGAAAGCAACGTAACCGGCTGCTTTTCGAAAAGCTCAGGCGTTTCACGCCTGATTTGGGCGATGGCCTCGACTGCCGGCACAGTGCCGAGGCTATGGCCGACGATGACGACCTCATCGGCATCGGAGTCATGGATCTTTTGCCCAAGGATGGCGGCGAATTCCTTTCGCCGCGCATTGAGTTTGGGATTGCCGCCATGGACGCGGTCATAGGCGGCTGACCAATCGTCCAGCAAGTAGGACAGGAAGAATTTCTTGCCCGGCCAGCGCATGAGGATTGCGCCGATGGCGACGGCAAGCGGCAGCGACCAGATCAGATGCAGGGTAGAAAGCCCCATAATGACAGGATTAGCCGCAACCAGCGTGGCCATGCCGATAATTGCGAGCGTCAGCCCGAACGGCCAGAGGAAGAACACGACGAAGCGCCAGCTTGTTCTGGCATAGCGCCAAAGCGTACCGGTCAGCAGGATATCGAGAAAAGCCCGCAGGCCAGTCAGAAGCCGGGTTAATGTGGGTCGTTTGGCATAGTCATCGAAAATATCGGCGGTTCCGAACTGGCAGAACTCGATTTGCGTTTGCCAATCGGCCCCTTGCGTCGTGAGCCTCATCGCGCCGCAACCGGCGTCCTCCGCCACCATGGGCGTCGCTTGCGTATGCGCATGCCATAGCCGGTCGAAATCGGCGACGGCCTGCATATGACGACCGCGCACGGCATTGGGGTGATGCCCCTCATAACCGGTGAAATTGAGAACGAGACGCTTTTTGACGGTCATGAAGCCAGTTTCTCTAATGCAAAATTCGCGCGGAATCTTGAGGATTCCGCGCGAACATCCGCCGAATGGACGGCAAGTAAGGGGTTTCTTAGGGTGTTTTAAGGGCGAAGGGAAATAATTTAGACGACCGCGTCCCGTGCCGCCTCGCTCAAAAAGGTGAAGGCATAATCGGAGAACGAACGCCAGCATTCGATGCGGAAGCTGTACTCGCCGGTACGCCACAAGACGATTTCGATCTTGCCCAGTACCGTGCGGGAAACCGCGCCGATAGGGAAGGCGGCAAGGGCGAGGTCTTGCGGGCAGCCCGCATTGATCGTAGCCTCGGCGCCCAGCCCGGAAACGAGGATGGCGGTGTTGCGCTGGGAGACATCGACGGCGGAATGAAGCGCCTTTACCTTGGCGAGATCAGCGGCGAGGTCCTTGTCGCCCGTATCGATCAGCAGCCACTCATCGGGGCCGAGCCAAAGGGCGGTGCGCGTACCCGTGGTTACGGATGATTTCGGCTTTACCGGAAGTTCGAGGCCCAACGCCCTGGACAGTGCGCCCAGCGCATCCGGACGGGCGCGCAGCGCGATGCGGAAGGCCGGTTCGGCGGGGAGGATGGAGACCAAACCCCCGCCACCGTGACGACCGGATAGGGGGAGGGTACGCTTCATAGGGGTGGGGGCTGTACCTTTAGCCATGGAGGCGCTCTCCCTTTTCGTCGATGAATACGGAACCCGTCACCTCGACTTCGATCACGCCATCGGGCATCGGCACATAGAGCGTTTCGCCCATGCGTTTCGAGCCGCCCGCGACCAGAGCAAGCGCGATGGAACGGTCGCAATTTTCAGACCAGTAGGATGAGGTGACATGGCCGATCATGGTCATGGGTATGGCCTGCTTCGGATCGGCGACGATTTGCGCGCCTTCCTCCAGCACGGTCTTCGGATTCCTGGTCTTCAGGCCGACAAGCTGCTTGCGGCCTTCGGCCATGAGGTCGGGCCGCTTCAGGCCGCGGATGCCGACGAAATCCGACTTGTTCTTGCCGATGGCCCAGGCGAGGCCCGCATCATGAGGCGTCACCGTGCCGTCGGTATCCTGACCGACGATGATATAGCCTTTTTCGGCGCGCAGCACATGCATGGCTTCGGTGCCGTAGGGCGTCAGGCCATGCGGCTTGCCGTTTTCATAAATGGCTTCCCAGACGGCCTGTCCGTAATCGGTCGGCACGTTGATTTCATAGCCCGTCTCGCCGGTGAACGACATGCGGAACAGCCTTGTCGGCACGCCGCAGATTTTGCCCTCGCGCACGCTCATATGCGGGAAGGCTTCGGCTGAAAGGTCGATGCCTTCCACCAGCGGCGCGATGATGTCGCGGGCCTTTGGGCCCTGCACGGCGATGACAGCCCACTGCTCTGTCGTCGAGGTGATCCACACATCGAGATGCGGGAACTCGGTCTGGAGATAGTCTTCCATATGATGCATGACGCGTGGCGCGCCACCTGTCGTCGTCGTCACATGGAAGCGATCCTCCGCCAGCCGGCCAACCACGCCGTCATCATAGATGAAGCCGTCCTCGCGCAGCATCACGCCATAGCGCAGGCGACCCAGCCCAAGCTTCTCCCACGGGTTGGTGTAGAGCAGCTCCAGAAATTTCGCCGCGTCGGGGCCGACCACCTCGATCTTGCCCAAGGTCGAGGCGTCGAAAATACCGGCGGCATTGCGCACCGCCACGCATTCGCGGTTGACCGCCTTGTGCATGTCCTCGCCGGAACGGGGATAATACCAAGGCCGCTTCCACTGGCCGACATCCTCGAAGACCGCGCCATGCGCTTCATGCCAGGCATGGATCGGCGTGCGGCGTGTCGGGTCGAAGAGTTCGTGCCGCGCATGGTTGACGATGGCGCCGAAGGTGACGGGCGTATAGGGGGGGCGGAAGGTGGTCAGCCCCACCTCCGGGATATCGCGGCCCAGCGTTTCGGCGGCGATGGCGAGGCCATGCAGGTTGGAGGTCTTGCCCTGATCCGTCGCCATGCCGTTGGTGGTGAAGCGCTTGACGTGCTCGATGGAGTGCATGCCCTCGCGCACCGCCTGGCGGATATCCTTGGCGGTGACGTCGTTCTGGAAATCGATGAAGGCCTTGACGGTTGTGTCGACACCGGCGCCCGGCGCGGAGCCGATCATGCCGCCGGTCCAGGCCGCACCGCCGGTTACGGCGAGTTTCGGGACCGTTGCCTTCGAGGCGATGCCCGCCTCTTTGGCCATTCGCTCGCCTGCCGCAAGCGCTTCGTCCATCGTTTCCTGCAACCCGTCCGTGCCGTTGCAGGCGCCGACGGAGACGCAGTCCTGCACATAGGCGCCGGGCAGGAAACGCTCGTTTTCCTTGTCCCAGCGCACCTTGCCGCGCGATTGCGAGAAGAGATGTACCGAAGGCGTCCATCCTGCCGAATTGATCAGCGCATCGAGGGGAATGGAACGGGTCTTGCCGCCGTTCTTCGGCGATACCGTCATCGAGGAGACGCGGCGCGTACCGCCGACCTTGAGCACGGCATGGCCGGCAAGTACGTCAATGCCAAGTTTCCGCGCGGCCTCGACAAGTTCGGGCGAGGGGGAATCCCGCAAATCCACGATGGCTGGAATGTTTATTCCAGCGCGCTTCAGGTCGAACGCCGCCAGATAGGCCGAATCGTTGGCCGTATAGACACCGATCTTGCGGCCAACCGCGACGCCATAGTGATTCAAATAGGTGCGTGCCGCGCTCGCGAGCATGATACCCGGACGGTCGTTGTCGGCAAAGACCATATGCCGCTCGATGGCGCCGGTGGCGAGAATGACGCGTTTGGCGCGCACCTGCCAGAGTTTTTCGCGTGGCGCTTCGGCGTGAGGCCGCGCCATATGATCGGTGACACGCTCGATAAGGCCGACGAAATTCTGCGCGTAATAGCCGAACGCTGTGGTACGGGTGAGCACGCGGACATTATCCATTGCCGCCAGACGTTGCGCGGTTTCCTGCGCCCATTCATAGCCGGGCTGGCCCTCGACGCGGATACCACTTTCGTATTTCAGCGCGCCGCCCACTTCCGCCTGTTCGTCGCAGAGGATGACCCGTGCGCCGGTTTCCGCAGCCGCAAGGGCCGCCGCGAGGCCTGCCGCGCCAGCGCCGATGACCAGCACATCGCAATGGGCGAAGCGGTTGGCGTAATGGTCGGGATCGGCTTCATCCGGCGCGACACCCAGGCCGGCGGAGGCGCGGATGATGGGCTCGTAAAGATGCTTCCATGCCGCCTTCGGCCACATGAAGGTCTTGTAATAAAAACCGGCGGAGAAGAGCGGGGACAAAAGATTGTTGACGGAGCCGATGTCGAAGCCGAGCGATGGCCAGCGGTTTTGCGAGGTGGCTTTCAACCCGTCATAGACTTCCTGCACGGTGGCTCGAACATTGGGCTGCTTGCGCATGGCGTCCCGCTCGATACCGACCAGCGCGTTCGGTTCCTCAGCTCCGGCGGAAAGGATGCCGCGCGGGCGGTGATATTTGAACGAGCGGCCGACGAGATGGACGCCGTTGGCAAGAAGCGCGGAGGCCAGCGTATCGCCCTCAAGCCCGGTGAAATGCTGGTCATCGAAGGTGAAGCGGACTGTCTTGGCCGGTATAAGACGACCTGCGCCGGGGATGCGATTGCTGCCTGACTTGGGATTGAGCGACATGGATCAGGCCTTTGATTTACTGGCGACGGGCTGCATTAGCGGCTTTCCCGAAGGAGCGGTGTTTTCCGCATTGGCAAGAACACTATCCAGATCCGGCATCGGTTCGCCCGCTTTATAGGTGGTCAAGATGCGGTCGCTCACGGTGTCGCGGATGGCATTGAAAAACCGCCCACACCCATGGATATGCCGCCAGCGCTCGGCCACAACCCCCTTGGGGTTCTGGCGCAGATAGAGGTAGGCTGCGAATTCCAGTTCGCCCTGAGTGGCGATATCGGACGAGCGCACCAGATGCGCTTCGCCCGCGTGGCGAAACTCGATTTCCGGGCGCTCTTCCTCGCAATAGGGGCAGTGGATTAGAAGCATGGGGTTGGCTCCTGGCGCATTTCAAATGCCGGCGAGGCAATACCCCCCTCTGCCTTGCCAGGCATCTCCCCCTCAAGGGGGGAGATTGGCTGACACCACGCTCGGCCTCTATCCTGCAATGTTTGCGATTGGTGCCGAGCGTCTATGAAGGCGCAATCTCCCCCCTTGAGGGGGAGATGCCCGGCAGGGCAGAGGGGGGTAGATGCAGGCCATTCCATCAAAACAAAACCCATCCTAATGCGCCACGGCTGCCGCCGCCGCTTCATCGATCAGCCGCCCGGTGCGGAAGCGATCGAGGGTGAAGGGGGCGTTGATCGGGTGCGGCTCGTCGCGGGCGATGGTGTGGGCGAAGACGTGGCCGGAGCCGGGGGTCGCCTTGAAGCCGCCCGTGCCCCAGCCGCAATTGACATAGAGACCGGGGACCGGCGTCCTGGCAAGGATCGGCGAGCGGTCGGGCGTGACATCGACGATGCCGCCCCAGGAGCGCATCATCTTCATGCGGGTGAAGACCGGGAACATCTCGCAGATCGCGTCGAGCGTATGGTTGATGATGTGCAGGCCGCCGGTCTGGGAATAAGAGGTGTACTGGTCGGTACCCGCGCCGATCACCAGTTCCCCCTTGTCGGATTGCGAGATATAGGCGTGCACGGTGTTGGACATGACGACACAGGGAAAAGCCGGCTTCACGGGCTCCGAGACCAGCGCCTGCAGCGGATAGCTTTCCAGCGGCATGCGCACGCCCGCCATCTGCATCAGCACCGAGGTGTGGCCTGCAGCAACGACGCCGACCTTCCTTGCGCCGATGAAGCCTTGCGTCGTCTCGACGCCGGTGACCGCGCCGGTCGGCGAGCGGCGGATGCCGGTGACCTCGCAATTCTGGATGATATGGACGCCGCGGTCGGATGCCCCGCGCGCATAGCCCCAGGCCACCGCGTCATGCCGCGCCGTGCCGCCGCGCCGCTGCAGCGAGGCGCCGACCACGGGATAACGCGCCGTCTGCGAAATATTCAGCGGTGGGCAATAGTCCTTGGCTTCTTCGGGCGTCAGCCATTCATTGTCGATGCCGTTCAGCCGGTTGGCGTGGACATGGCGCTTCAGGACCTGCACGTCATGAACATTGTGGGCGAGCATCATGACGCCGCGCGGGGAGTACATGACGTTGTAGTTCAGGTCCTGGCTCAACCCTTCCCACAGCTTCACGGCGTGGTCGTAGATGCCCGCCGATTCGTCATAGAGATAGTTGGAGCGGATGATGGTGGTGTTGCGCCCGGTATTGCCGCCGCCGAGCCAGCCTTTTTCCAGAACCGCGACATTGGTGATGCCGTGCTCCTTGGCAAGATAGTAAGCCGTCGCCAGGCCATGGCCGCCGGCGCCGATGATAATGACATCATATTCAGATTTGGGCTCCGGCGAGGTCCACTGCTTTTCCCAGCCCTTATGTCCGCGCATCGCCTCGCGGGCGACGGCGAAAATTGAAAACTTACGCATGTTCTGCCCTTTTGGCTCCCTGCCGAACTTGGCCGCGAGATAACATCTTTTCCTTATCACTAGAACATTGCGGGCGCGATATTTTGCTTAACTGCGACCAAACGTGGCGCTTCGCTCGCTCATAAGGGGGAAAACCGGAGGGTGATGCGCTTCGTTGTGGACATGGCCCAAGGTTTCTGGTATCAGCCAACTCCAATTTGCTTCGGATATCCGTTGCGAAGCCTTGGGGTTTGGGTGTTTTGAACCATTCCATCCGTATCCTGGCTCAACTGAAATTCTAACTGAAAACGGGATCACACGTGCAGGTACTCGTCCGCGATAACAATGTCGATCAGGCTCTCCGCGCTCTCAAGAAGAAGATGCAGCGCGAAGGCATCTTCCGTGAAATGAAGATGCGCGGCCATTATGAGAAGCCGTCGGAAAAGCGCGCTCGCGAGAAGGCGGAAGCTGTCCGTCGCGCCCGCAAGCTGGCTCGCAAGCGCGCCCAGCGCGAAGGCCTGATCCCCGGCGGCCGCGTCGCAGCAGCTCCCGCCGCCCGCTCATAGTTGCCCCCGCTCTTCGGGGCTGCTTAATTCCCAAGAAAAGTCAAAGGGTGGGGCGATCAACGTCGCCGCACCCTTTTTGCTGTTTTTATCGCGGTTGTCGCATTCATGCGACAGCCCAGCGGGCTCTACATGGTTATAAGTGCTTTTCGCGCCGGGGTGGGGGGAAGCTGGAAGGAATAATGGAATTGCCGATGCGCCACTCGATCACCGCCGTCCAATCGTCCGCCCGTCCCGGTCTTTGCGCAATCGCCTCGCTGGCGATGCTCGCGCTGGCGGGTTGCCAGACCAGCACGAGCAATATTCTTGCGCCCATCGACAAGGCGCAGGGGTCGAGTGAGAACATCGGCTCGCTCACCTCGGTGATCCAGAGCAACCCGCGCGATCCGGAAGGGTATAATGTCCGTGGGTCGGCCTATGGCAAGGCGGGGCGCTATAAGGAGGCGTTGAAGGATTTCGATGCCGCGTTGCAGATCAATCCGAATTTCTACCAGGCCTATGCCAACCGGGCGCTGATCTACCGCTTCATGGGCGAGGATGCTCGCGCGGTGGCTGATTATAATCGGGCCATCCAGATCAACCCGCAATATGATGTCGCCTATATCGGACGCGGGAATGTCTACCGCCAGGCGGGGCGTCTCGACGAAGCGTTCAACGATTTCAACCGCGCCATCCAGCTCGATACCACCGATGGACGAGCTTACCACAATCGCGGACTGATCTATCAGGCGCGCGGCGAGCACAAGCAGGCGATTGAGGATTTCGCGACCGCCATATCGCTGCAATCCAATGCGCCGGAGCCCTATAATGGTCGCGGCGTTTCCTATGCCGCGCTTGGCGACTACGACAACGCGTTCGACGATTTCAACACCGCCATCAATCTCGACGGCAATGTCGCCGAAAGCTGGGCCAACCAGGCGCTGGTCTACGAGCATCGCGGCGACAAGGCCCGCGCGGCCAAGTCCTACGCGCGCGCGGCGCAGCTTGATCCGAAGTACAAGCCGGCGAAGGATGGGCTGGAGCGGACGCGTGGCTAGGGGAATAGGGCAGTAAGGGAATAGGGCAGTATGTGAAGAAAACATATTGCCCTACTGCCATATTGCCTTATTGCCCTGACGGCCTTTTATTCGCCACTGCACGGTCTATATTGGCGGTCATGTCACTTTTCGATCACATAGGTTTTCATACGCCCGATCTGGATCGCTCGCTTGCATTCTTTGCCGGCTGCATGCCCACGCTGGAACTGGAAGTGATCCGCAACGCCGATGCTTCGTTTTTTGTCAGCGGCGGGGAGCGGGCGCCGGTTCCATTCATCTGGATTGCGGGAATGCCACAGAGCGGCGAGGCTCTCCCCGCGGGCGCGCCGGAGAAGCCTGGAAATCATCTGCATCTGATGTTCACCGCCTTGAGCCGGGATGCGGTAGAGGCTTTCCATCAAGCGGCGCTAGCCTCAGGCGGCATCGACAGCGAGCCGCCGGGCTATCAGGGGCCTGAGGAGATGGGCTATTACGCGACGCTCGTCTTCGACCCGGATGGCAATACGATAGAGGTCGGCTTCCGCGAAATCTGGGGGTAATCTCAGCTTGCCAATCTCCCGAAATTTATTGTTAATGCTCGTATCGAGAGTAAGAAGCAGCAAGCGCTGAGACCAGCCGGCGCGCTGGCGATGATGGCCGCGTCAGCCAAGGCAAGTGGCCCTTGCTCCCGATACGGAGGATAGCTATGTGGAAAAAACCATTTAGCGTCACTTTGCAGATACGAAAAACCCGGACGAGCTGGTCAATAACCGTCCGGGTTAATCGTCAAAAGTAAAGTACACGGTTGGTAGGGAGTTAGCGCTTCCTATCAGCCACTCCGTTAATTTACTGCGTCGGCCACCGAGTTTCAAGACCCACGCTGCTTGGATCCCTTAAGCGACGCAAAAGCTCCACTCACCGCTTCACAATTCGATGGTCCAGCCGTTCCACCAGCCGGTCGCCAACCCACTGAACCACCGAGACCAGAACAATCAGGATTGCGACGACCGCGATCATGATGTCCGTCTGAAAGCGCTGGTAGCCATAGCGGATCGCCAGGTCACCAAGACCGCCGGCGCCGATGGCGCCCGCCATCGCCGATGCGCCGACGAGCGTCACCAGCGTGACGGTGAAGCCCGCCACGAGGCTCGGCAAGGCTTCCGGAACCAGCACCTCGCGGATGATCGTCCAGCGCGTCGCGCCCATGGCGCGGGCGGCCTCGATCAATCCCCTGTCCACTTCGCGCAATGAGACTTCGGCGATACGGGCGTAGTAGGGCGTCGCCGCGATGGAGAGCGGCACGATGGATGCCCATGTGCCGAGCGATGTGCCGACAATGAAACGCGTCACTGGGATCAGGGCGACCAGCAGGATGATGAAGGGAACGGAGCGGAAGCCGTTGATGATGCTGCCCAGGCCGCGATTGACCCAGAGGTTTTCAGCGAGGCCGCCGCGATCCGTCAGGATGAGGATCAACGCCAGCGGCAATCCGGCCACAAGTGAAATCAGGCCGGAAAAGCCGGTCATGATCATGGTCTCCCAGAAGGAGCGCCAGAGAAGATCAAGCATTGCCTGAGACATAGCCCAGCACCTCCACTTGGGTTCCATGCACTGTCAGATAATCCACGGCCTTTTGCAGTGTCGCCTTGTCGTGTGCTGGAAGGCTCAGAAACAGTGTGCCCACCGGCTCACCCTGCACGGTATCCATGCTGCCATGCAGGAGCGTGACGCCGGGCAGTTCGTTCAGGAACGGCCTCCGGGCGGCATCGCCCGAAAGCTGGACCTTCACGACGGCATGATCGCCTATGACCGGGTTCAGCCGGTGGCTCAAAACCGGCGGCAGTTCCGGCGTCAGCACCTGCAAAAGGCTTTTTGTGGTATCGGCTTTCGGGTTGGCGAAAACCTGCCAGACCGGGCCTTCCTCTACGATGCGTCCGCGATCGAGCACGATGACGCGGTCGGCGACCCGCTTGATGACTTCCATCTCATGGGTGATCAACAGAATCGTGAGTCCAAGCTGGCGGTTGATATCTTTCAGGAGCGCCAGAATGGACTGCGTGGTCTCGGGATCGAGCGCCGAAGTTGCTTCATCGGAAAGAAGCAGCGATGGTTTTGCGGCAAGAGCGCGGGCGATACCCACGCGCTGCTTCTGACCGCCGGAAAGCTGCGCGGGATAGTGCTTCGCCTTGTCGGAAAGGCCGACAAGCTCAAGCAGTTCCGCTACGCGCTTTTTGCGCTCTTCGCGGCGTTCTCCCGCGATTTTCAACGGCAGGGCGATATTGTCTTCCACCGTCTTGGCGGAGAGCAGGTTGAAATGCTGGAAGATCATGCCGATGCGGCGGCGCACCGGCTGCAGGCGGCGCTCGTCCAGCGCGGTGATTTCCATACCTTCGACTTGGATAGAACCGGAATCCGTGCTCTCCAGCCCGTTGAGGCAGCGGATCAGCGTTGATTTTCCCGCGCCGCTGCGCCCGATGATCCCAAGAATCTCGCCGCGCTCGACGCTCAGCGAGACGCCGTCGATGGCCGGCGTCTCGCCAAAGGCGCGGCGCACATCGGCCAGCCTGACGATGGTATCGCCGGAGGCCGCGCCGATGGCTTTCGGCGCTATATTGAGTGCCTGCGTGTTCACATCCGCCTCGATTTTCATCGCCCTCTAGTTTCTCTTAGCCGCATGATCTTACCTGGAAGTCTGCAACTTTTCGGGACCATGCTCTAAAACAAACGGTTCGGATATGGGAATATCCGAACCGCATGGATTTGCGCTTGCCCCGATTCTTACCAGGCAGGAAGCGCCGTGCCTTTGTAGACTTCGAGCAGCTTGGCCTTCACCGCATCGTTCTGGAAGGCAGCGACAAGCGGCTTCACCCAGGGCGCGTCCTTGTCCTCGGTGCGGATGGCGATGAAGTTGTTGTAAGGGTTATTTTCCTTCGACTCACGCGCAATCACGTCCTTCACCGGATCAAGGCCAGCCTTCAGCGCCCAATCATTATTGACGATGGCCGCATCAAGATCGTCTATGGAGCGACCGACGACACCGGCGTCAAGCTCCTTGATCTCCAGCTTCTTCGGGTTCTCGATGATATCGATCGGCGTCGCCAGAATGCCCGCGCCCTCCTTGAGCTTGATCAGGCCTTGCGCTTCGAGAACGCGCAGTGCGCGGCCTTCATTGGACGGATCGTTCGGGATGCCGATGGAAGCGCCGTCCTTCAGCTCGCTCAAGCTCTTCACCTTGCGCGAATAGACGCCGATCGGGAAGACGGCGGTATAGCCGGCAGGCTCGATCTTGTAATGATGCTGCTCGATCTGCGCATCGAGGTACGGCTTGTGCTGGAAGGCGTTGGCGTCGATTTCCTTGCGCTCCAGCGCCTCGTTCGGCTGGGTATAATCGGAAAAATTGACGGTCTCGATCTTCAGGCCATGCTTGGCGGCCTGCTCGGCGACCACCTTCCAGATGTCCTCATCCTCTCCGCCCATGATGCCAACCTTGATCGTCTTCTCCTGCGCCACGCCGGATGCTGGGGCGGCGAAGCCGGCGGTAAGGGCAATGGCCGAGAGGAGCAGAATCTTGAGGCCGGCGCGGCGCGACGGCGATTTGGGAGAGGAGGAGATCATTTCTTGTTCCCTTGAGTACTGATGACAAAATCATGGAAGGAGCAATCCTTTGCTCCCACACTTGATGCCCTTCATAATTTCCGCGAGGCAGAAGATAAACAAGAAATATTATTCCGTTTGCGAAGGCGCGTCCGCACAGGCATTCCAGAAGAATGGCCCGCAAGCGGTGGCTTAAGAAGGCATCATTCGTTTTCGCATTTGCAATTGGCGGTTCGACCGGAAGAGTTGCCATTCATCGACCACCCGTCCATCAGGCAGGTGGCAATAGCCGCTTTGGCCTTGAGCGCTTTGGCGAATTTCCAATCTCCCGCCGATATTGACGCAGTAGACAGAGGCTGGATTGGCCATGCCCGCCTGTTCTTGCCGGGCGGAGGTGCAGCCAACGAGGAATGCGAACGTGCAAAGAAGCAATGCCCGATACATGGGAACTTCCTTTCTGGTCGGAGCCGCTAGCCTGGAGCCAAACCTAGAGCATGATCCCGAAAAGTTGCAGACTTCCAGGTAAGATCATGCGGCTAAAACAAAAACTTAGAGCGGGATGCCCGATTCAACTTAATTGCATACCGCTCTAGCACGGCGCAGCTCGCAATCTCAACCGGACCGGCGGTTGCGCGCAAAACTGGAACGATCTCGCTTACGCCGCGTTTCTACCCGCTTGGGTTTTATGGGAGAAGAAAATGAAAAAGCTGGCGGGTCATCCGAGTTTTCCTGTTTTTCGATGCTATTCCGCCGCGGATATCGCGGCACACGGCGACCTTCTCGATGGACGCACCGTGCATGACATAACAAGACGAGCGTGGAAGGACATCTGTTCAGGCCGCGCATATGGCACCAAGTCCGTGCTCGCCATTCGCCCTGAAGAAATTGCCGACCATCCCTGGCTAACCGATAAGACCATGCCAGGTGAAAGGCTGGGCTGGAAGCTCAATTGCCTGTCGAGCGTCAATGGCCGGTACGGCGGTGTGAAGATCGTCGGTGCGAATGCGCTCAATCGTCGTCTAGGCTTGCCGCGCTCCAAGTCGACCATCGTTCTGCTCGAAAAATTCACGCTTACGCCGCTCTGTGTACTCGACGGTACGGAGATATCGGCGGCGCGAACGGCGAGCTATGCGACCGTTGTGGCCGAGCGCTTCCTGACCGGACGGAGCGATATATCGGTTTTCCTGTTCGGCGCGGGGCCTATCGCCGAAAAGATCATCCTGGCACTCGACAAATGTTGCGGGAAGTCGATCCGCCGGCTCTTCGTGAGCAGCCGGACAGGAAAGGGTGCGGCGCAGTTAGCGGCGTCAATCGCCAGAAAAGTCGGTTACGAGGTGATTCCCGTGCTCAACCATGAAATGGTGCGTGAGTGCGACTTCATCATTACCGCCTCGAACGCCGATGCTCCGGTTTTTGAGGCCGATGAGATCGGAGATGCATTGGTTCTCCATCTGGGCGGCGATGAAACACCGACGGCCTTCCTCCAGCGGGCTATCAGATCCGGAACCGTGCTTTGCGATAATGTGGAAATGGTATCGCATCGGGCTTCGCAAAGCCTGGCGTTTTATTTTTCGCGTCACGGTGCAACATTGGAGCAATTGGCGGCTCCGCTTGGTATCCGCTCACTTTCCGATGTCATCGAGGATCCCGATTTCCAGCCGGAGACGCCCATTCACATCACATGCGTCGGTCTGCCTATGCTGGACCTCTATGTCGGCGCGCATATCTACGAAAGATTGATTAGCGCCGAGCGGAGATCGCGCACACCGTCGCGATTGGCAGGCTGATAGGAAACCGAGACTTGGAGGATTTCTGAAGGATGGTGGGCGTGACAGGGATTGAACCTGTGACCCCTGCAATGTCAATGCAGTGCTCTCCCGCTGAGCTACACGCCCATCCGACAGTGGCGCATACACCATATCGGAATGCGCCCGTCAATGGTTGTTTTGAACTTCGGCAGTTTTTTGCTCCTGGCGGGAATGCTGACCCAAGGGTGCGGAACAGACGGGGAGGAATTTGTCAGCCAAATTCCCCCTTACACAAGTTTAGAAGCGGTCGACTGCAACCCCGGGGAAACCAACGACGCGCGCGTACACCGAGCCATAACGAAGCGCTGGCAGGACAGAGGGAATATTGTGTTCCCCTCCCCGCATTTCCGCTTGGATGCCTCAGTGATCCAACGCTTTGACGATATTTTCCACCATCTTCTTGGCATCGGCAAACAGCATCATCGTATTGTCGCGGAAGAACAGTTCGTTCTCCACGCCGGCGTAGCCTGAACCCATGCCGCGCTTGATGAACAGCACGGTACCCGCCTTGTCCACATCAAGGATCGGCATGCCGAAGATCGGCGATTTCGGATCAGTCTTCGCCGCCGGATTGGTCACGTCGTTGGCGCCGATGACGAAAGCCACATCCGCCTGCGCGAATTCCGAGTTGATGTCCTCAAGCTCGAACACCTCGTCATAGGGCACATTGGCTTCCGCCAGCAGCACGTTCATGTGACCGGGCATACGGCCCGCCACCGGGTGGATGGCATACTTCACCTCGACGCCCTCCGCCTTGAGCTTGTCGGCCATCTCACGCAGCGCATGCTGTGCCTGCGCCACCGCCATGCCGTAGCCGGGCACGATGATCACCTTGGACGCATTCTTCATGATGAATGCCGCGTCTTCCGCGGAGCCCTGCTTGACCGGGCGCTGCTCCACCGCCTCGCCCGCGGGACCGGCGGTCTCGCCGCCGAAGCCGCCGAGAATGACCGAGATAAACGAGCGGTTCATGCCCTTGCACATGATGTAGGAAAGGATCGCACCCGACGAGCCGACCAGCGCGCCGGTGATGATCAGCGCCAGATTGCCCAGCGTGAAGCCGATACCCGCCGCCGCCCAACCCGAATAGGAGTTGAGCATCGAGACGACAACAGGCATGTCCGCGCCGCCGATCGGCACGATGATCAAGCCGCCCAGGACCAGCGACAGGATCACGATCAGCCAGAAAACCGTATGGCTTTCGGTATTCACCAATATGGCGATCAGCACGACGATGGCGATGGCCAGGCCCGCATTGATGATATGGCGGTTGGGCAGGATGATCGGCTTGCCGGACATGCGCCCGTCGAGCTTCAGGAAGGCGATGATCGACCCGGTGAAGGTGATCGCGCCGATGGCGACGCCGAGCGACATTTCGATCAGCGCCTGGCCATGGATGGAGCCGACGTCGCCGATGCCAAACGAGCTAGGCGTATAGAGCGCCGCAGCCGCCACCAGAACAGCGGCAAGGCCGATCAGCGAATGGAACGCCGCCACCAGCTGCGGCATTGCCGTCATGGCGATGCGGCGGGCGATATAAGCGCCAATGCCGCCGCCGATGGCGATGCCGAGCACGATGAGCAGCAAGCCGCCGAAGCTTGGACGCGCGAACGCCAGCGTGGTAACGATCGAGATACCCATGCCGATCATGCCGTAGAGATTTCCCTGACGGCTGGTGGTGGGATGCGAAAGCCCGCGCAATGCCAGGATGAAAAGCACGCCGGAAACGAGATAAAGGAAGGCTGCCAGATCGACACCCATGGTTCAGCCCCTCACTTTTCTTTCTTTTTGTACATGGCGAGCATGCGCTGCGTGACGAGGAAACCGCCGAAGATGTTGACGCTCGCCAGCACCAGCGCGATGAAGCCGAAGCCGGTAGCCCAGCCCGAAAGCGACAGGCCGACCGCCAGCAGCGCGCCCACCACGATGACCGACGAAATGGCGTTGGTCACCGCCATCAGCGGCGTGTGCAGCGCCGGCGTCACCGACCAGACGACGTAATAGCCGACGAAGATCGACAGGATGAAGATCGCGAAGCGGAAGACGAAAGGATCGACCGCGCCGCCCGTTGCCGCATGCGCCGCAGCGCCGGCCGCATCGGCCATATTGGCTGAGTTCTCCGCTGCCTGCCGCACCGCTTCGACCGCCTGGTTGAGCCCGCCGAGGGCTTTATCGAGTGCCGTATCGGCCATTATGCCTCTCCTCCCGTCTTGGGCGTATCCGCCTTGGTCTTCCTTGCCGGAGCCTTGCGTACGGGTTTTTCCGCTGGCTTCATCGCCGCCGGTTCAGCAGCAGACGCAGCCGCCGCCTGCGCAAAGGCCGGATGCACCACCGAGCCGTCATGCGTCAGCAGCGTCGCCTTGACCAGTTCGTCATCGAGATTGATCTTCAGCGCCTTGCTATCCTTGTCGGTAAGCGTCTCGATGAAGGCGAAGAGATTGCGGGCATAAAGCTGCGACGCCGTCGCCGCGATGCGGCCCGGCACGTTGAGATGCCCGACGATCTTGACGCCGCCGATCTCTACCACCTTGCCCGGCTGCGCGCCCTCAACATTGCCGCCGCGCTCGACCGCAAGGTCAACCACGACGGAGCCGGGACGCATCGCGGCCAGCATCTCTTTCGTGACCAGACGTGGCGCCGGGCGGCCCGGAATGAGCGCGGTGGTGATGACGATGTCCTGCTTGGCGATATGGTCCGCGACGAGCGCCGCCTGCTTCGCCTGATACTCCCTGGACATTTCCTTGGCGTATCCGCCGGCGGTTTCCGCTGCCTTGAACTCCTCGTCCTCGACCGCGATGAATTTTCCGCCGAGCGAGGCGACCTGTTCCTTCGCTGCGGGACGCACGTCGGTCGCCGTCACCACGGCGCCGAGACGACGCGCGGTGGCGATGGCTTGCAGCCCGGCGACGCCGGCGCCCATCACGAACACCTTGGCCGCCGGCACCGTACCCGCCGCCGTCATCATCATCGGCAAGGCGCGTCCATATTCCGCCGCCGCGTCGATTACCGCCTGATAACCCGCGAGGTTGGCCTGCGAAGACAAGACGTCCATCACCTGCGCGCGCGTGATGCGCGGCATGAATTCCATGGTGAAGCTGGATAAGCCCGCATCGGCATACGCGCGGACCGTGGCGTCATCACCGTAAGGATCGAGCATGGCGATAAGCGCCGCGCCCTTTTTATAGCTCTTGAGTTCGCTCAACGAAGGGCGACGAACTTTCAGGATCACATCCGCCGATTTCGCATCCGTGGCAGAGCCAATCTTTGCTCCCGCCGCATCGAACTCGCTGTCGGGAATACGCGAGAGCGTTCCGGCGCCCTTCTCAACGACGACGGAAAAACCGAGGCCGATAAGCTTCTTCACCGTTTCCGGCGAGGCGGCGACGCGCGGCTCGACCGGGTCCGTTTCTTTGGGAATGAATATTGTTTGAGCCAAGCCCATCCTCCCGCTTCAGCATGATGAACACGATCATGCATTTAAACAAACGCCCCCACGCTCGGAAAAAACCAAGCGCGATATGGATATGCTATGCGCAAATCCGGCGAAAGTGGGAATTGGGAAAATTTGCGGCGATTTTCTGAAGAAAAGCGGAAACTATTGGACCTTACCCTCCCCCTTGCGGGGAGGGTCGGCGCGGAGCGCCGGGGTGGGGGTGGTGAAATGTCGAGCATAGCCGTCTCCACCCCCATCCGCCCGCTTCGCGGGCGTTCGTCGCTGGAAAAGCCAAATCGTTGGCTTTTCCTCGGCCTATGGCCGAACGCTCCTCACCCCCGCAAGGGGGAAGGAGGGCGCTTGCGTTTTTATTACAGCAAGAACCAGGCCGCGACGCAGATCAGGATGAACAGGATGACCGCGGAGAACGGGCCGCCGGCGAAAAAGCCGAACGCCATCGCGGCGAGGATTGCGATAACCGCGACCGTGCCCCATTTGGCGACAGAGAGGAAGCCGGAATAGGTTTTTTCATGCTCGGCGTAATCCATGGGCGCGCCCAGTTCCGCTGCTCCGGTTTTGTGATGCTTGGCCATGTGTCCGTACCCCTCCACGAATTCTGAGGCTGCAATAGCGAAAAGACTGGGGGGGACGCAATGCGACGGGTCATCGCGCCCCAAGCTTTACGTTTTTAAGGGAAGAGGTGCGGAAACAATCCAACGAGGCCGATGAAGATGAGATAGAACGCGACGATGTAATTGAGCAGGCGCGGCATGATCAGGATGACGATGCCGGCGATGAGCGAGACGATCGGGGTCAGTTGCGGGATCATGTATTTCTCTCCGAAATTGGTTTGCGATTTCATGATAAAGATTCGAGGTAAGTCCCCTCCCCGAATCTCACACACCAAGACCCGTATACTTCGCCGTCGGCAAAATTGTTAGGGGCACCATCCCGCCCTGCTCGGCGCTGGCGAACATGCTGCGCCGTTCGTGCGGCTGGGATTTGAAGAAGGGATAACGCACCGCCACCATATCGCGGATCGCCCGGACCGGCGCGCCCGAGAGGCCCACCGGAATGCCGTAGCCCTCATGTTCCCGTGGCTCCGCCATCGGCAGCGAGCCGAAAATGCGCTTGTAAAAAGCCATATGTTCCGGCTTGACGGAGGCTAGGCAGAAATCGGCAGCGAAATATTCCGAGGCCATCGCCGCGATACGCAGCGTCAGATAGGGCACGGCTGGATATTCAGACAGAAGCGCCGGTTCGCTGGCAAAGCGGGTCGGGTCCACAAAGCTCATCCCCCTATCCAGCATCGGCCCGAGCACATCGGGAAAAAGCTTGAAGCTCGTACCCTTGCGATGCTCCGGCGTGATATGATGGATACGCAACGTGCTGACGAGTTGTCCGTCGATATAGATGCCGTAAACATAGGCATGGCTGTCCCGATCGAGATCATCCACGATCGTGCCGTCGAAATCATCGTTCATGACATTGCGCGACATATAGGAACGATAGCGCAGCCGCCCGATTTCCTCGAAATCCTCTGCGCTGACGATGCGGCGATATTCCACCTGATCGAGAAAATTCAGGAGTTGCCGCGCAAAATTCGATATTTGCAGGTTTCCCGCCGATATGGCTGTTGCGCTCATCATCCCCACTCACCCAGGCCGAAACAGGAAGAAGGATAGAGAGGTTTTCCACCCTGTAAAGCGTTTCAACAATTTGAATTAAACTTTAATAATTAATAAATATGAAGGAAGCGCGCCGCCAGTCCCAACGAATAGGGATATTTATAGGGCGGCCTGGCGTTGCGCGCTTTGCTTGAGAGGAAAACTCTTGTCGATAAGCGCCGAAATGGCTTGCGCCGGCATGGGGGCGCCAAGGAGATAACCCTGAACGAGATCGGCACCTGCCGCGCCTCTGATGAGCGCCAGCTGTTCCTGTGTCTCCACCCCCTCCACGGTCACGCCGAGGCCCATCTCATGCGAAAGCTGGGTCACGCCACGCAAAAGCATCAGCGAGCGCCGGTCCTCGGTGATATCGCACACGAAGGACCGATCCATTTTCACCTTGGTCAGCGGCAGCGTGTTGAGATAGCTGAGACTTGAATAGCCGGTGCCGAAATCGTCCAGCGCAACGTTGATGCCTGCATTCTTGAGCTGCTGCAGCACGATGCTTGTCTTGTTTCGGTCGCTGATGATCGCGCTCTCCGTCACCTCCACTTCGAGCAGGTTTGTCGGCAGGCCGGAGTTTCGCAGCGCGACAGCTATGATGTCTGTGATGTCACTGTTTTTCAAATCGATCGCGGAAAGATTGACCGACACGCCGATGCGCCCGCCCCAATCCCTGCAATCGATGCAGGCCTTTTCCAGCATGAACCGCGTGATTTCGGTGATGATGCCCATTTCCTCGGCGAGCGGAATATAATCCGCGGGCGAAATCGGTCCAAGGTGCGGATGGTCCCAGCGGGAAAGCGCCTCGCAGGAGACGATGCGAAGCGATTGGGCGCTGACGATCGGCTGATAGACGACCTTCAGCGAACCGCTGGCGATCGCACCGCGCAAATCGTTCTTGAGGCGTTGCCGGCTGCGATAGCGGATATCCATCGCCTCCTCGAACATCGCCCAGTTTCGGCCCTCGCTCCCCTTCGCCTCGTAGAGCGCCAGATCAGCCATGATATGCAGGCTCTGCAGGTCGAACTGCGCCGCCGGGGCCAGCGCCACGCCGGCGTTCACGTCCACCTCAACGCTGTGATCCGACAGTTGGTACGTGCCCGATACGGCGGAGAGGAGATGATCCATCACCGAATCGATCTGAATCTCGGAACCGGCATCGGGTACGAAGATGACGAACTCGTCGCCACCGAAGCGCGACGGGATAAACCGCATCGGATCCATTTCGGCCAGGCGCTCCGCCAGCTTGCGAAGCAATTGGTCACCGACATGATGGCCCAACGTGTCGTTGACATGCTTGAAGTCGTTAATGTCGAGAACGACCAGCGCCATGCGCCTGCCATGCGCGCGGCGCGCAATGAGCGATTTCACCAGCGATTCGAAATGCACCCTGTTGGGCAGGCCGGTCAGCCCGTCATAGCGCGCCATGTGCTGGATTTGCGCTTCGGCCTCGACGCGATGGGTCACGTCCTCGAAGATCAGAACCGCGCCCGCGTCCTGGCGCTGGTTGCAGCTGAATTCGATATAGCGCCCATCGGAAAACTGGAACAGGTCGCGCTCGCGCCGCCCGGAGAGAAGATCGTCAATCAGCCTGCGAATGTTCTTGAGCTTGGATCGCGGGAAAAGCCCATGCAACGAAGAGTAGCGCAACACCGTTTGCAGCGAGCGCCCGGCAAGGTCGGTACCGGGCGATATTTTGAGCAATGACACCGCCTCGTTGTTGACGACGACGAGTTTCCCCTCGCCATCGAACATGATGAGCCCTTGCGGCATGTTGTTGAGCGCGGCGTCGAAACGACCGGCCACCACCGCCAATTCGCGTCGCCTCATGACCGCCGCGAAAAGGAACTCGCGCAGGCCATTGGCCATCTGAATATTGCTCAGGAAATAGGGAATAAGCAGGAAGCCGATGATCATGTGGAATGCGCTGCCCGCCAGCACGAAGCCCGCCAGCACGGGAACGAGGCTGCATACCGACATCACGATGACGGCGGATCGCGACGCATAATTGCGCCCGACGATAGACACCACGGATGCGAGCAGGATCGAAAGACTGGCAAGTTCGGCGAAGGAATCCCTGACCACATAAGTGCTGTAGAAACACATCATCCCGAGCGCCGTGCATACCGCTGCCGCGCCGATGAGATAGCGGAACTCCCAGCGGTTGATCTGCACATGCGAGGGACTGGAAAGAAGCGCCCGGTCAAAGCGACCCATGTCGAAAAGACGCGCGAGCGCGATGAACGTGAATATCACCGCGAAAACAATAAACGCGTCGTTGCCCGTCTTGAGATAGATCGCCGCGCAGGCCACCACATGCGCAAGCATCCCAAACCAGAGCGTTGCGCGATTCCCATAGAGGGAGCGCACGAAGGAGAGACGGATATCAGCTGGAATGTCTGTTCTTCGGCCCCAAGCCATATTCGATATGCGTCCCTTTTTTCCCGGAACATTATTACAGCAATGACTTAAAAATATATTTCGCTATTATAAACCATCGGTTGCGCATATTCTCGCATTAATTGCGCAGAATTATACTTGGAACGACGCTTGAACCCCGACTGAATACCAAGAAATGCACACTTCCTAATCTTATAGGAGAACTTTAAAGCTCAAGACAAATACTATAGTTTACTTGCAATTATACCTGACACCTAAATCAAACTAGGAGGTATCTGAATCGAATTCTCATGTGATCATAGCGCCGTATAGGTAGGATACCGTGACGAACGACGCTCGGCAAGCGCAGGGTCTGGATTTGGCAAACAATTGCCGTCGAAAGCAACCACCTAGATGCTATGCCCGCCATCGATGGTGACGATCGCCCCGGTCATATAGCGACTCGCATCGGAGGCGAGCATCAGCACCGCGCCGTCGAGGTCCTGCACCTCCCCCAGCCGGCGCAGCGGGTTGATTCCTTTCAGGAAGCCGGACCCAGGCCCTTCCATCACCGCCTCATTGAGTCGCGTCGGAAACCAGCCGGGCGCGATCGCGTTGACACGGATATCATGGGTAGCCCATTCGAGCGCAAGCGCCCGGGTCATATGCGAAACCGCCGCTTTGGACATGGCATAGGCAACAGCCCCCTTGAGCGGCCGCTCGGCGAGAATGCTCGTTGAATTGACGATGGTCCCCGCCTTGCCCGCCGCTATCAGCCGTCGCGCCGCTTCCTGCGCCACGCAGAACGCGCCCCCGACATTGACGTCGAAGACAGCTTTCAGCATCTCACGAGTCGTATCAAGTGCCCGCGCCATTTGCGCCACACCGGCATTATTGAAAACGACCGTCACCGTCCCAAGCCGCGCCTCGGCTTCATCGAAGGCCCGCCCCACCTCCTCAGGTGAAGTTACGTCCGCCATGATGTCGATGATTTCGCCGCCGCCCGCACGGTTGCGCTCAGGCGCATGTGCCCGCGAAATCGAAATGACATTGGCGCCATGCTTCGCAAGCATGTCGACCATTCGCAAACCTAGCCCCGAAGACCCACCCGTCACCGCAATGGTTTTCCCCGCAACCGAAAAGAGCGCCCCATCGATCATGAACAATCACACTAGGCCTGAATCAAAATAACAGAAAATTCGTCTATCTCATTCTTAACGCCCGCAATATATAATTGGCAACAGAAGTGTAGCGCGAAGATTAATATTTGGGTTTTCTCAAATGAGTGTTACCGCATTGAAAAAATACGAAGCCAAGCTTAGATAAGCGCCACAATTTTTCAGCAGGAACAGCGGAAATGTCGAAACCATCGATCCCCCTCGTCGCGGTCACATCCGATGTGCGCAGCTTTGATAATTACACCTGGCACGCCACGCCGGAACAATATCTCGCAGCGGCGATCGAGGGAGCCGGTGTCATTCCGTTGCTCGTTCCAAGTTTTGGCGCGGCGATCGATCTGGATAGCGTCCTCGCCACCGTCGATGGCGTGCTTGTCACGGGATCGAAATCCAATGTGCATCCTTCGCTTTATGGCAAGGAGCCGACGACGGCGCATGAGCCTTTCGACCCTGCCCGCGATGCGACGTCGCTCCCGCTTATCCGCCGCGCTATTGAACTGGGCGTACCGCTGCTCGCCATTTGCCGTGGCATCCAGGAACTCAATGTCGCCCTTGGCGGCACGTTGGCGACGGAGATTCAGGAACTGGCCGAGCGCATAGACCACCGCGCCCCGGATACAAGCCAACTCGCCGAGCGTTTCGCCCTTCGTCACCCCGTCCTGGTCAAGCCCGGCTCGTGCCTTGCGGAGATTATGGAGACGGACACCGTTCAGGTAAATTCGGCCCATCGCCAAGCGATCGATGCCCCCGCACCAAGCCTTGAAATCGAGGCCTTGGCTGAGGACGGCACCATCGAGGCCGTCTCAGTAAAGGATGCTAAAGGCTTCGTCCTCGGAGTCCAGTGGCACCCGGAAATTTGGGTCAAGTCCGACAGCCCGTCGCGCAAGGTTTTTACCGCCTTCGGCGATGCCGTCCGCGCCCATCGCGCGGCCCGTCTATCCTTGGCTGCAGCGGAGTAAACCGGGCCTGTTCGCAGCCACCACCGACCCCTTCGATACGCATGCCCCTTTTGCTTTAGAAAGTGCGACTAGGGCATTTCACTTTTGGATGGAACGATACTTTTTTGTCGGGTGCGGCAACTTCACCGTTGAGGCATGGATTCCTGTGACAAGCACAGGAATTGTCTGTTTGTTTCATGCTTAATTGGCGCTGAGGCTGGATGCGATTCCCGGGATGGCCACCCCGGGAAT
>NZ_QJTF01000030.1 GCF_003217235.1 Paramesorhizobium leguminum
GGACTGCCTCAGTCGTCGTGGCGCTCCCATGGAGAAACTGGCCCATAATGATTCCTTCCATTCCTGAGAAAAGAATGCACCATTAAAGTCTGGGATCAAACAATTTAGTGAGCGGTGGTCAGTGAGCGGTGAAAGTAATACCTCTCTGCTCTCTGCTCTCTGCTCACTGCTCACTGCTCACTGCTCACTGCTCTCTGCTCTCTGCTCACTGCTCACTACTCACTGCTCACTACTTCACCCACACCCCCACACTCGCCGCCCTCCCCGCCGCATCGATGACAGTCAGCGTGGAATAACCCGCGCCGTCGGGCATCCAGGAAGTAGTGCGGCGGCGGGAGGGTTCCGGTAGTGGCCTGCCGTTGGCGAGCCAGCGGAACGGCGCGCGGCCGCCCTGGAGTTTCAGCATCAGCGGCGACATCTCGCCGCCCTCCCCCGCCATCAGTTCAACAGCCGAGCCTTCCGGCGGATAGACGATCTCTGGCGCGGCCTCGCGGGCGGAAGCGGTGACCAAACTGCCCGGCGCAAAACGGCGAAGGCCCGGCGGCAGTTCGGCGCGCGACATGCGGACGGTCCCGGCAGGCGGGCGCGGCAGCGGCGCGATGGCGAGGCCGGATTTGGCGAACGCCTCGAACAGGATGGGCGCGGCGGAAGCATAGCCGGTCAGCCCAGGCACGGCGGCATTATCCGCCCGCCCGACCCAGACGCCCAGCACATGCCGGCCATCGAAGCCGACCGACCACGCATCGCGATAGCCATAGCTCGTGCCGGTCTTGTAGGCGATGCCGAGCCGGGGGCTGCCCTTGGGAGGGAGGACGCCGGAGAGGATGTCGGCGATGGCCCAGGTGGCGGCGGGGGTGAGGAGGGGGTGGGGATCGTGCATTTGCGGAAATGCAGGCGGGGCAATACCCCCCTCTGCCTTGCCAGGCATCTCCCCCTCAAGGGGGGAGATTGGCTGACATGATCCTCGCCGTTCTTTCTGCAACGTTTGGGATTGAGTGCGAAACCCTTGTGAAGGCGTAATCTCCCCCCTTGAGGGGGAGATGGCTGGCAAGCCAGAGGGGGGTGCCTCGCAAAGCTCGACATGCCCTTCTTTCCCCACCCCATCCCCCAACCGCACCACCCTCCCCTCATTCGCCAACCCCGCATAAAGCTGCACCAGGTCGCGCAATGTCAGCCCCACCCCGCCCAGCCCGATGGCCAAACCCGGCGTCTCCCCCTTCGGCAATTGCGCATCCACCCCTGCCCGCCGGAACCGCACCATCAGCCGTGTCGGCCCTACGGCATCAAGCAGCCGGACGGCGGGGACGTTCAGCGACAATTGCAACGCCTCGCGGATGCTGACATCGCCCTGATAGCTCATGTCGAAGTTTTGCGGCCTGTAGCCGGAAAAGCTGGCGGGGCGATCTTCGATGATCGTCTCTTGCGCAACAAGGCCATCCTCTAAGGCTAGACCGTAGATGAAAGGCTTCAGCGTCGAGCCGGGGGAGCGGGGGATTTTCGTCATGTCGATCCAGCCCCAGCGGCTGTCGTCGAAATAATCGGCGGACCCCACGTCGCCCAGAATTTCGCCCGTCGCGGCATCGGCGAGGATCATGGCGACGGAGGTTCTGGGCGGTAGCGTAGCGGCTGCAGCCTTCGCGACATTTTCCAGCCCGGCCTGGACCTTGCGGTCGAGCGTCACTTTGCGCACCCGGACGGCTGGGTCTGCCCGCATTGCGTCGTTTGCCAGATGGGGCGCGAGCGCGGGCAAGGCGCGGCGGGTGGACGGTACTGATTCAGCGGAAGCGCGGACGATTTCACCGGCATCGATTGTTCCGGTCGCGGCCATCCGCTCCAGCACCCGATCGCGCGCGGCGCGTGCACCGACCTGATTGCGGTCCGGACGGCGCTTTTCCGGCAATTGCGGCAGGGCTACCAGCAGCGCCGCCTCAGCTATAGTCATCAGGCGCGGCTCCTTGCCGAACCATGCGAGGCTCGCCGCGCGCACGCCCTCCAGATTGCCGCCATAGGGCGCGAGCGTGAGATAAAGTTCGAGTATCTCCTGCTTGCTCAGGCGGCGTTCGATCTGAATGGCGCGGGCCAATTGTCTCAATTTTGCACCGATGCTGCGCTCGGTTCGAGGCTCGATCAGCTTTGCGAGCTGCATGGAGAGCGTGGAGCCGCCAGAGACGATGCGGCCGTTGGCGAGGAATTGTCCTGCGGCGCGCATGAGTGCCAGCGGGTCGATGCCGTGGTGCGACCAGAAACGGCGATCCTCGTAGGCGACGAGCATACGCACGAAGCGCGGGTCGACGTCGTCGAGGGTGGTTTTCAGACGCCAGCGACCGTCTTTGGTGGCGAAGGCGCGGAGGAGATGGTTGTTGCGGTCGATGACTTCGGGGGAGAGGGTGGCGTTGAGCGGTGGGGGGTGGAGGCGGTCGAGGGTGAGGAGGGTGGCGGTCATTGTGCCAGTGGCGATGAAAGCGATGGTTGTTAAGACTGCTGTTTTGGAGCCTTTCATGGCCACGTTTTCGGGGTGCCCCGACCCCCCTCTGCCCTGCCGGGCATCTCCCCCTCAAGGGGGGAGATTAGCTTATCTCCAACGTTTACGTTTGACGCCCCGCGTTCATGAAGGCCTAATCTCCCCCCTTGAGGGGGAGATGCCCGGCAGGGCAGAGGGGGGTGAGATGACGTGCGCATTTTCAAACTATTATGCCCCCTCACTCACTCCCCCTCACCTCCATCATCCCCGTGGCCGTGCGCGCCGATAGCTCTGGGCGGTACATGTCCTCAACGCTCGCCGCCGGAAGCGCATACGTACCCGGCGTTACGGCGCGGACCACATAGGCCATGGTGAATTCGCGCGGGCTGAAATTCGTCCGGTCGAACGCGGCGACGAAGCGGTCATAGCGGAATTCGCTATGCGCCGCGTCGGTCGGCCCCAGCCATTCAAAATTCTTCAGATCCGCGCTTGAAACAAGGCTCGGATTGTCGATCTCGAAGCCAGCCGGAAGCAGATCCGTGACCAGCACGCGTGAGGTCCAGGCATTGTTCTCCGTCACTTTCAGCACGACGACGAAGCGCTCGTTCTGCCGGGCCTGTGTGATATCCGCCGGCTTGCCATCCAGCGTGTAATAGGTTCGGTCAATGGTGAAGCCGTTGCCGCCGGCGGGTAATGGCTGCTTTGGCGCCGCGATGGTTGTCACCACCGCCTGAACCGGGTTCTTGCCGCGGTTGCTTATTACCAGCGGACTGTCGGTCAGCTCATCCCCAGTGAGCGTTTGCGCGAAATTGCCGATGCGGCGCGCGCCATTCACGCCCAGCGCGATCGTGCGGTCATCCGCTTTCAGCGCGCGGGCGGCGAGCAGCATCCAGGCATCGTCCTGCGTGCTCAAATAGAGCGTCTGGTTGCGCAAGGCTTGAACGAGATTGACCATCTGCGGAACCTGCGGCGGCACAGGGCGGCTCTCCGCCGCCAGCGCCAGTACACCGGCGCTATCGCGCAGCGCCGAGCCATAATCGGACCGGGCCGGATCGGCGGGAGCCGCGCGCGCCTGATCGAATGCGGAGGTAAACGTGCTTTGCGCCAGTTGCGCATCGCCATAAAGCGACAGCGCGGCTGCCAGTTGCGCGCGGGCGAGCGGGGAGCGGAAATCGGCCAATTGCGTTTCCGCATAATAGCGCAGATCGCCCACATTGGCGCGGCGGTTGCGCGCCAGCACATAAAGCGCATAGGCGATACCGCTGCCCTGATCCTTCACATTGGTATCATAGGAAAGCGCGTTCTGGAGGTTATCCAGCGCTTGGCCAAAAGCCTCATCCGGCACGGCATAGCCCTGTTCACGCGCGCGCGTCAGGAAATCCGTGACGTAGCTATCCAGCCAGAGGTCGCCGGAACCGGGACGCCACAGGCCGAAGCTGCCGGTGGAAGACTGATAAGAAAGGACGCTATTGATGGCGTCCTGCACACGCTTTCGCACGTCCGCCGTATCGCCCGGCGTATCGGGCATGCCTGCGGTCGCCGTCAAATCGCTCATATAGAGAAGCGGCAGGGCGCGGCTAACCGTCTGCTCGGCGCAAGCGTAGGGATAGCGGTCAAGCGAGGCGAGCAGCGCCGGAATGTTGAAGCCAGGGGTGCGCGAAACGCTCACCGCCACAGAAGCGCCCTCGACAAGGCTTGCCGCCAACAGCTCGCGGTCGATGGTGATGCTGCCGCCATTGGGCTTGAGCGTCACCTCGCGCCGTGTCGTCACCGGCAAGGCTGAGGGGCGCACGGGGACGTTCAGCGTCTGCCCGACGCTCGGCCCACCCGGATGAGTGAGCCGCACGGACAGGCTGCCTGCTCCGGACGCGCTCGCCATCAGCGGCACGATCAGGCTCGTCTTGCCGCCCGCTGCCAGTTGCACCGTCTTCGGCAAATTCGCCTGATCGATCGAGACAGGCCCCTTCCCTTCGAGCCCAAGCGCATATTCGCCCGCCGGGCCGTCCGTATTGGCGATATCGAGGCGCAATTGCGATTTGTCGCCGGGGGCCATGAATTCCGGCAGGCTGGCAGTCACCACCACCGGATCGCGGACGATGACATCCTGCACCGCATGGCCGACGCCGCTTTTTGTCCACGCGGTGCTCATCACACGAACGGTGCCGTTGAACTCCGGCATGTCGAAGCTGACATTGGCCTTTCCTTCCGCATCCAGCTTGACGGGGCCGGAGAAGAAGGCGACCAGCTTCTGCGTCGGCGGGCTTCCCTCCGCCGTCATCCCGCCGCCATCGCCGCCGGTGCGGATCTTGCCGGTCGCGCCCAGCGAGCCATCGATCAGGCGCCCGTAAAGATCGCGGATTTCCAGTCCCAATTGCCGCTGGCCGAAATACCAGCCGTCGGGGTCCGGCGCCTGATATTTCGTCAGGGTGAGAATGCCGGCATCGACGGCGGCAACCGTGACATAGGCCGTATCACCTGCTTTCAGGCCGGACACTTGAATGGGGATGCTCAGGGCTTTGCGCGGCTCAGTCTTATCAGGCGTACCCAGCGTTACGGCCAGTTTGCGATTGCCCGGATCGACCTTGAGCCATTTGATGCCGATGGCGCGCATCGGCATGCGGGTTTTTTGCGCGTCGCCGGGGCGAAACAGCGTCACCGTCACATAAGCGCCCGCGCCCCAATCGTTGCCGACGGGAATGTCGACGGTCGCGCTCCCGTCAGGCACGCTCTGGGTCAACACCTGCCGCAGCCGATCCGCGCCAACCGTGATCAGCGCCTCACCGGCGAAACGCGGTGAAATCTTGAGCTTTGCCACGTCGCCGGGAGCGTAACTCTCCCTGTCGAGCGCGATTTCGAGGCCGTCGGGCGTTTCCGCCGAACGCGCTTCGGTGTACCAGCCCGCGTCGAATTCGACGCTGGTTGCCGGACCGGACGCATCTGATGTTGCAACCTCCAGCCGGTAGCGCCCCCAGGTGACGGGAACGGAGATCGCTGCCTCGTCGCCATCCGCCCCAAGCGCCAGCGTTCCGTTGGCCACCTGCTTGGTAAAGATCACCGGCTCGTATTTCCAGGAATCGCCATTGCGATACCATTGGTAGTTCTGCTCCAGCTTGACGAGCTTCCAGTTGGCCCCGCCAAGGTTCTGGCGTTTTCCCGTTGGGTCGACCGCGATGACCTTGAAGGCGGCGGTGGAATTCTCCGGCACCTGATTGCCGGTAAATTCCGGTCGGATGCCGATCTGCGGCCCTTCCGGCACGACGGGCAGCACCAGCGACCGCTCGACTGCGCGGCCACCCAGCTCGCGCATCCGCACCACCACATTGGCCAAAAGCGGACGCGTGGTGGAAGGCGTTTCGTCGATATTCACATCGAAGGAGGCTTTGCCGTTGGCGTCAAGGACCGGCAATTGCCCCAGATCGATGCGGCTCGCCTCCTCCGCCTCATCATCCGCGAGGCCGAAGAGATAGCCGGGATAGGCCATGCGCTCCCGCGTTGTCTTCAGGTTCACCTCCCCTTCAAGCGTCAGTCCGGCAGCAGGCGCGCCGTAGAGATAGCGGCCATCGACATTGACTCGCGCCGGTTTGCCCGTAGCAATTTCCTTGGCATCGCTTGTCAGGTCGAAGGCGATCCGGTCGGGCACGAAATCCTGCACCAGAAACGCGGTGTCGGAAATCGCAGGCATCTTCGGATCGGTGAAGATGCGCATATGCCATGTGCCGCGCATGGCATTTTGCGGCAGCGGCAGTTCCACCACATGGCCGCCCAACGCCGCGCCGCCGCTGACCATGCGCCTGTCCTCGACGCCGTCCGGCCGCATGAAAACGAAGGTTAGCGGCAGGTTCTCCACCGCCATTCCGGCATGGTCGCGGGAAAGCGCCGTCGCATGGACGGTTTCGCCCGCACGGTAGATACCGCGCTCCGTCCAGGCCATGATGTCGATGGCGCCGGGAACCGGCCTGCCCGTCACGCCCCGGTCGGAGAGGTCGAAGCCGGCCCGCGTCAGGTCGAGAAAGACATAATCGCTCTCTCCGTCTTTTGCCGTCAGCACGGCTGGCGTCAATCCGGCGGTGCCGCGCGCAAGGCCGGGCGCGAAGGTGACGCGGCCATCGGCGTCCGTCGTCGCGGTGCCCAGCACTTCGTTGTTGCGGGCGAGAAGCTGCAATTCCAGACCTGCAAGCGGCTTGGCGCTTGCCAGCGAGCGGGCGAAAACGCTCAAGCCATCCTCGCCGGCATAGGCGGCAAGGCCGATGTTGGAGACCACGAACCATTGCGTGGCGCGGGCGGCGCCGGTATCACGCGCGCCGTCCGGCACGGCCGTCAGCACATAGACGCCTGGCTTGCGCTGCGGCAACGCCTGATCGACGGGAAAGCTCGTCACCACATCCTTGTTTTGCTGCGGCTTGATATCAAGCTTGCCCTGCCATACCGGCTCGCCAAAGTTTTCATCAATATTGCCGATCTGATAATCGTTGAGCTGTTTCAGGAATTGCGAGCCCGTCATCACCTCCGCCAGCGAACGGTCGTTGACGCGGTAGAGCTTGAGATCGGCTGTAGACGTATTAACGCTCACGAGCGGCAGGCCGCGGCGCATGGCCGACGGCAGCACGAAGTTCTCGCCCGTGAAACGGACGGAAGGCGCGCGGTCGCGGACATAGAGATTGAGCGCCACCGGCTTTTCAAGCTTGTCGCCGGCCGCATCGGGAAGCCCGGCGCGCATGGTGACGGAATAGCGCTTGCCGTGCTGCAGCCCCTCGATGCAAATCTGCCGGTCTTGCGCATCGACCGCCTTGGGCGCGGCGTCATCCAGCGTGACGAACTGCGCGTAATCGACGCCGGACTTCGCCAGCTGCTCGGAAAACTGCACGCACGCGCGTGGGGTTTGGCTGTCGGAATCGATTGTGTTGTCGAGGACGCGGAATCCCTGCCGCGCCTTGAGATCATTATACGCCGCCTGAACTGGCGGCGCTGCGTCCAGCGCGAGACTGGCCTTATAGGCTTCAAGCGCCGGGCGGTAGAATTCCCGCTTTTCCAAGGCCGCGGCAAGTGTTGCCAGCGCCCGCGCGCGCGCAAGGGCTGTACGCGAAAGCTGATAGGCATTGAGCGCGGCGGAGCTTGCCACGCGCGGATAGTTGGCAGCGGCTGGATTGATAATGCGCGTCCGCAGCTGGGGCTGGGACGGCAACTGAGGTTGAGGTTGGGACTGAGGCTGAGATTGTTCCAGAGCCGCGTGGGCCAATTCCAGCCAGAAGACGCCATTGTCCGGGTTCTTCGACAAAGCGTTGACAAACCCATCGAGCGGGCCGCCCGGATTAATACCCGGAAAGACCGGCGGTTGCGGCGGCGCGCCCGCCTGATTTGCCGCGCCCGCCGTCCCAAGCGCCACGATCCGCTGCCTGTCCTGGCGCGCTTCGTCCGTGACAATTGCGGGGAGGAATGTGAGCGGCGGCGGGGCGCCGATATCCGGACCCGCTGCCGCATCGACCAGTTTTCCGGCAATCGCGCCGGGGGAGGGCGTGGGCGCGGTGAAATCGGATTTCAGAAAACACCACTTCGCCTGCGGATTGTAAGTGAAGGCACGGCAGGCATTCTCGCCGACACAGGCGGCCTCGCATTGCCCCAGCGTGACGTTCTTCTGCGTTCGCATATCCGAGCCGATATAATCGGCGTCTTGAGTAATGATGACCTGGCGCTCCGCCGCCAGAACGGGGAGGATTGAGCCTATGAGAATGACCGAAAAAAGCGCGACGAACCCGGCGAACGAAGAAGCTGCGCGAATCGGCATGCCATCCTCCTCTATGCGGGACCTAGAAATGGATGCCCGCCTACCTACTCAAAATTGCCTGAAGTTCCCCACTCCGCGGCGCATAGATACATGCCGGCACTCGTCCGACTGTAAACTGCAGTAATCAATTGGAAACCAGCGCGGAATAGATGTCAATCGCCAGTTACCGCCAGCATTCTATTGAGTAGTTTTTTAAAGCGCGCTGTCGTTATAATAATTACTGCCGTGCCGGGCTTCTTGCGGCTCGTAATTTTCCAATGCTTTCTAAAATAAAAAACAAATCATGGCTGGGGCGCCTGGATTCGAACCAGGGAATGACGGTACCAAAAACCGTTGCCTTACCGCTTGGCTACGCCCCAATGGCCGCTACCGAATATCTCATATCCGGCAATCGATGGGCGGCCTTATAACTGCTTCGCAAAGCTTGCGCAATGGAGGTCTTGCGTCGTTTCGCACCGCCAACCCAACCGAGAGAGACTAAAACAAAAGTCTCCCTCGGCACTTGATCTCTTTTCACCTATGAAAAAACAACGCCACGGCCGTCATGCCGCCCAGCTATTGGCGCCGGCGATGATACCGATATCGTCGGACACCTTCGTCAAGCCTCCCATCAGTGCGGGGCAGGCGATCTGCCACCGGTGGCCGGCTTGCCGCGCATAGACGCGAAAGATCATCGGTTCGTATCCGTAGCTCGACCGCGGATTGGTGGTGTCCTGGATGGTAATCGAAACCCATCCCTCCGATGGCGCAACCAGAACCGGATTTGGAGACCGGAATTCGACGCCGTTCTTGAAGACCCTGGCGCCGGAATGCACCGGCACGAGCACGGCACTATCGACTGCGCGCAAATAGGCATGGAAGGTATGAGCCGGCGCTCGCACCTGCTGCCTGGTGAAGCATGAGGTATAATAGGCAGCGCCGTTATGAGTAAGCGAAGCTGCCGTGCCGCCTCCAGCCGTGATTTCCGCAACCCAGAATTCCAGTCCCCATCGCCGGTAGCCGGCGGCGCCTGCATCGCGAATCATGTCGATCAGGCTTCGGACCTCGGGCGCCAGCGCCGCACCCGCACCGCTGTAGTCACTATTGTCGGTAATGAATTTTCCCACTCCCCGGACCGTCGATCCATTATAAAGGACCAGATAACGCGGAAAGGAAAAGGCTCCGATTACAATGTCCACCGCACCTTCTCCGGCGAAACGGCCGCTATCCTGATAAAGATTGATGGCAAAGTCCGTCAGCATATTGGTGGCCGGCAGCTCGATCCTGCCCGTGGCGGCATCGACCCGTAAAGCGTCATAAAACAGCGTGCCGTTGGGCGATACTTTCAGGGCAAAATTATCGCTCCCGTAGAGTCCAAGCAAGGCCCGCGTCGACCAGGCGGTCTGGAACACGAGCCCGGCATCCTTGGCCGGCTCCTTTTTGTTGATTGTGGCGCGCATGTCGCCCGTTCCGGGCGTCACATCATCATGGCTGAACAGGACGGCATCGGTTTTGACCGCAAGATGATTTGCATCGTCAGACAGCGTATTGACACCCATCCGCTTGACCGTGCCGTTCGCCAGCTCCGCCAGCGTGATGCCGTCGCCGCCACCCGATACGGCGCCCCACGCGGTGCCGTTCCATGCCAGAAGCTTGTCTTCATCCGAGACCCAGGCGATCCAGCCTTCCGCCGGAGCGTAAAATTCCCAGGCGCCGTCGAGAAGACATGCAACCAGGCCGTCCTGTCCAGCCCAGGCGCCGCTTGCGCCTGAAGCGACGATATAGCGGGAACCTTCCGCCGGGATCGCGGGTGGAGTCGTCAAATCACGGTCCAGGACTGAAAGTTGCACGAAGGCATCGAGAAGTTGCAGCGCCTCATTGTGCGTCACATGCTTCTGGGCCTGGCTTGGCAGAATGTAAGGGAGATTGAGATTGGGCGTGTTTTCCATCGGAGCGCTCCTTTCTTGATTGCGCGCCCCGAACCTTAAGAGAGAGGAAGAAGTGTGGGATAACTCCACACTCTATAAAAAAAACCGGGCGCTGGGGCCCGGTTTTTTATCTGTGTCGAGAGAGGCTCAGCGCTTGAAGAGCGCACCCAGCGCCGGGAGGAGGCAGGCGGCGAGCGCCAGCTTGATAAGATCGCCGACGATGAACATGCCGAAGCCATAGGTCAGGCCCTTTTCGAGGCCGAAGAGATAGACCATCCACAGGCTGCCCAAGGCCAGGATCACCACCTCGCCCGCCAGCATGAAGCCGGACAGCGCAAAGGGATTGCGCGAAAGACCCATATCCGCGGCGCGGCCGACGATCCAGGCGGTGGCGAGATAGCCGAGGAGATAGCCGCCCGTCGGACCAACCATATAGGCAAGGCCGATGCCCTTTTCCGGCGTTCCGGTGAAGACCGGCAGGCCGAGCGCGCCTTCCAGAAGGTAGAGCGCGACGGTGGCGACGGCGAGCCGCGAGCCATAGGCGGCGGCAATGGCGAAGAGGGCAACGGTTCCCATCGTCACGTTGACATAGACGAGATCGACCTTGATCTTGGCGGCGATCGTCAGAAGCGCTGTGCCGGCGAGCGCCAGCGAGACGAGCCAGAAGGCGCGGGCCAACTGTCCCTCCGGAAGGAACCGTTCGGCAAGCGAGGCATTTGCAGCAGGTGTGCGGGCAGGAATCATGGGCTCGTTCTCCAGAGCGCTGTTATCACCAATCCTTACCGTATATTAAGGAAACGCCCACCCGGCAATATGATTAGAGTATGTTGGAGCGGGATGCGGGCGGAAAACCGCTGCACACTTTCCTCATCCCGCTCACCGAATGAAAGAGTTTCTCGTTCCCATGGCGCTTGTTTTCGACAATTCCTTTATCCCCGATTATGGGAATGCGGTGGACGTGGCGCCCGGTGTCCGGCGAATCACGGTCAATAATCCGGGGCCGTTCACCTTCCACGGCACCAATTCCTACATCGTCGGCCGCGACACGCTGGCGGTGATCGATCCGGGGCCGGAAGACGAGGCGCATTTTGCGGCGCTCATCAACGCCATTGGCGGGCATCCGGTCAGCCATATCTTCGTCAGTCACACGCATCGCGATCATTCGCCCCTTGGCGCCCGGCTGAAAGAGGCGACCGGTGCGGTTATCGTGGCCGAAGGCGCGCACCGCCCTGCCCGTCCGCTGCATATCGGCGAGGTCAATCCGCTCGACGCCAGCGCCGACATGGATTTCAGGCCCGACATTTCCACCGCCGATGGAGAGGTTATACATGGCGACGGCTGGGCGCTGCGAGCCATCCACACGCCGGGCCACACCGCCAATCATGCGGCCTTCGCGCTCGAAGGTACAGGCGTATTTTTTTCCGCCGATCATGTCATGGCCTGGGCGACGACCATCGTCGCGCCGCCCGATGGCGCCATGGCGGATTACATGACATCGCTGGACAAGCTTCTCGCGCGGGATGATAAAATCTACCTGCCCGGCCATGGCGGCCCGGTGAAGAACCCGCGAGCTTTCGTACGCGGATTGCGGATGCACCGCCGGATGCGCGAGCGCGCCGTGCTGGAGCGCATCCGCAAGGGCGACCGGACCATTCCCGACATGGTCAAGGCGATCTACCGCGACACCGACCCGCGCCTCCACGGCGCTGCGGGGCTCTCGGTGCTTGCCCATCTGGAGGATCTCGTCGCGCGCGGACTGGTGGTGACCGAGGGGGCTGCGGCGCTGGAGGGGGTGTTTTGGATCGGCTGATGGGGCCGGTTAGCGCCCTCCTTCCCCCTTGCGGGGAAGGTGCCTGCGTCAGCGGGCGGATGGGGGTGGTGAACGGGTGTGCGCCAATGGGTAATCACAGCGCGCTGCCCTACCACCCCCACCCGACCCTTCGGGCCACCCTCCCCGCAAGGGGGAGGGAGGGTGCGAACCCGTAGCGCGCAGACGTTTGTATCAAAACTCCCCTACCCCTCCACCGGAGCGCCCTCCAGCTTCTCGTCCAGCGCGTTCATGAAATCCGTGACATAACGGGCATTGGCTCCCAGATCCCGCGCACCGTAGCGCGAGACAGAGCGCATATCGACATAGGTCGTATCGTCCTCATCAGTCAGGCGGATGGCGACATCGCTGGTGAAGCCGGGAATAAGGCCGTGCGCCACGGCCTCGACCGTGGTTTCCATCTGCTCGCCCGGAATGCCGAAACGGCCGGTTACCGTCCAGCCCTTGTCTTTCAAAACGGCGAGCACCGCCTCCAGAACACGGTCCGGCGAGCCTTCATAGCGCCGCCCCGTCACTTGCGGATAGGCGGCGGTCTGCAAGGCCGCGCGCGGCGCGAGATTGTCATTTATCGGATTCATTTCCGCGCCACGCCGGAAAGCGCCGCGAAACAGCGGCGGCGTGTCGAGGTCCGTGGAAATGTCGTGGAGCGATGGCGTGACGTAGGCGTGATATGCGGTGACGGCAAAGGGCGCGAGAACGCCAAGGGCGATCACCGACCCCCACAAGGAGCGCATACCGCCCTTGTCCCCGTTGCGCCACAGATTCACAAAGCCCTTCAACGCCAATGCCAGCGCGAGAAGCGCCAAGGCCGCAACCGTTGCTGCGAGAAGCATGAAATCCGGCGTGGCTATGGCTTCAAAATGATGTCCGAGCGTGGAAAAGGCAAACAGCACGGCTGAAAACACCGCCAGCCGGAGTGACCAGATGGCGGAGCGTGACTTGCGCCGCTCATAACGCAGTTTTCTCATGTCTGCCCTCGTTCAGACAGCGACACCCTCGGCATCGGCATCATGGTTTTAACCGCCCGTGCCGTCGGGTCAAAGCGGTTTCTGTGTTATAGCCGCGTGATCTTCTCCAAAAAGGCTGCAAACTTTTTTGGGACCCCTCTCTAATTTCAGCACATGATCAAATACCGGTGGCTAAATAAAAAGGGGCATTGCGGCGCCACATTTCCATGGGCATATATGTTTGGGGGCTTTATCGGTCAGGAATGTGGGACATGAATCAACCCCAAATAGCCAGCCTTCTCAATGAAAATCCGCAAGACGAGAATGAAACCTCGCTCGAAGCCGTCGAGGTTGAATTCGCGCTCGGTGCGCAGGATGTATTGTCCGACGGGTTCGATGGCGCGCTCGCCAAGGCTGCAAAGCTGGTAAACGGCGAAGTTCTGTTCAACATGCCCGCGCTCGATACGAGCGAAGCGCAGCGGATTGGCGCAATCGCCGTCGCGGGCAATCCTTACGACCAGATCATTTTCGTGACATTACTCAATGACGGCACAACGCTCTCGCTCTCGCCGCTCACGGGCGGGAATGCGCTGTTCGAGAGCCTTGGGCGGAACTATGCGGCGGTGATGAGGAAGGTGAGCGAGATAGGGAATGGTGAGCAGTGAGCAGTGAGCAGTGAGCAGTGAGCAGTGAGCAGTGAAATAATGGCTCCTAGAGTCTGTCAGAACTAGCTGACCGGATTCATCGTCTCCGAAGTCTGGACATCCTCCAGGCGAACGAACCGTTCGCCCTTTTGCTGCAGCGCCAGAACGCCCTCGACCACACCCTCGCCGGCCGAACGGGTCGGCTGGTTGATATGCGCGATGATAACGTCGCCATCCTTTGCCGCGGCGATCCGCTTTTCGACCACGGGCGCCGGAAGCGAGGCGCCTTGATCGCCATTGAGCGAATAGCCGGCGATCTTGTAGCCCATTTTCTCGATCAGCCCGATGGCGTCGCGTGAATAGCGCGCGGTCGCTCCGCGATACCAGCGCGGCGCGGCCCCCGTTTGCGCCCGCACGACATCCGCCCCGCCCTGCACCTCGGCGCGGATCGCCTCGAGGCTGCCGGCGGTCTTGATGCCGTACATGGTGGGAACGCTGTCGATCGGCGGGATATGGTTCAGCCCATGATTTTCCAGCTCGAACAGGTCGGGATGCGCCTTCATCACGGCCAGCGCTCCCGCATTGTTCTTCGCCCAACGGCCGGTGATGAAGATCGTGGCCGGGATCTTGTGCTCGACAAGCGTGTCAAGAATGCGCCTGTCGGTCTGCCCCATGCAGGCATCCAGCGTCAGCGCCACCTGCGGCCCTTTTGCCCCGCCCTTCGCGATATGCATTTGAGGCTCGACGATATCGATCGCATGGGCTTGGGCGGCGGCACTCCCCGCCAGAACAAGTGCAAACGCAAAAACAGACAGAGAATACCGCACAACAATACCTCGCACGACTTACAGATACTTAATAAAGTATCAACATTAAGGCAGAATTATAGCGCTCCATTTTGCGTATTTTGAATTAAATTAGCTATACTTGGTGAATAGTCAGCCCATTACTTACCAATCGCAGCCTGCGCCGCCGCCAGCCGGGCGATCGGCACGCGGAAGGGCGAGCAGGAGACATAATCCAGCCCCGTCTCCTCGCAAAAGCTGATGGATGCGGGATCGCCGCCATGCTCGCCGCATATGCCGAGCTTGATGCCTGGGCGGGCGGTGCGGCCCCGCTCGGTGGCAAGCTTCACCAGTTCGCCGACGCCGTCGAGATCGAGCGAGACGAAGGGATCACGCTCGATGATGCCCTTGCGCTGGTAAGTGGCGATGAAGGACGCCGCATCGTCGCGGGAGATGCCGAAGGTGGTCTGCGTCAGATCGTTGGTGCCGAAGGAGAAGAACTCCGCCGTTTCCGCGATTTCATGCGCGCGGATGGCGGCTCGAGGCAATTCTATCATGGTGCCGACCATGTAATCGATCCGGGTGGACGCTTCCCCCATCACCTCTTTCGCCACCGCATCGATGCGCGCCTTGACGAAATCGAGCTCCGCTTTAAGGCCGACCAGCGGCACCATCACTTCCGGTACTACGGGCGCGCCGGTATTCCTTCCCGCTTCCACCGCCGCCTCGAAGATGGCGCGCGCCTGCATCTCAGCGATCTCAGGGTAGGAGATCGCCAGCCGGCAACCGCGATGGCCCAGCATGGGGTTGAACTCGTGCAGGGCTTCGGTGCGCTCGCGCAGGCGGCCCGCATCGACGCCCATGGCCGCCGCCACTTCCGCGATTTCTTCTTCCGTCTTGGGCAGGAATTCATGCAGCGGCGGGTCGAGCAGACGGATGGTGACCGGCAGTCCCTGCATGATCTCGAAAAGCTCGACGAAATCCGAGCGCTGCATAGGCAGGAGTTTGGCCAATGCTGCCCGCCTGCCCTCCTCCGTATCGGCGAGGATCATTTCGCGCATGGCGAGAATGCGCGTTCCCTCGAAGAACATATGCTCCGTGCGGCAAAGGCCGATACCCTCCGCGCCGAAGGAACGGGCCGTGCGGGCATCGGCAGGCGTTTCGGCATTGGCGCGCACCTTCATGCGCCGCGTCTTGTCGGCCCACTCCATGATGCGGCCGAAATCGCCCGAGAGTTCCGGCTGCAGCATCGCCACCTTGCCGTTCAGCACCTGGCCCGTGCCGCCATCGATGGTGATGACATCGCCTTTCTTCAGCGTGACGCCCATCGCCAGCATGGTTTCGTTGCGGTGATCGACGCGAAGGCCGCCTGCTCCCGATACGCAGGGCTTGCCCATGCCGCGGGCGACGACCGCCGCATGGCTGGTCATGCCGCCGCGGGTGGTGAGGATGCCTTCGGCGGCGTGCATGCCGTGGATATCCTCCGGGCTCGTCTCGACGCGCACCAGGATCACTTTGCGGCCTTCAGCCCTTGCCGATTCCGCTTCTTCGGATGAAAAGACGATCTCGCCGGTCGCTGCGCCCGGCGAGGCGGGAAGGCCGCTGCCGATGATTTTTCGCTCCGCCTTCGGGTCGATGGTGGGATGCAGGAGTTGGTCTAGCGAAGCCGGGTCTATGCGCAGCACCGCTTCCTCTTGCGCAATCAGCCCTTCATCCGCCATTTCCACCGCGATCTTCAACGCGGCCTTGGCGGTGCGTTTGCCGGAGCGAGTCTGCAGCATCCACAACTTGCCCTGCTCGATGGTGAATTCGAGATCCTGCATGTCGCGATAATGCTTCTCCAGCGTATCGGCGACTTTAAGAAATTCGGCGAAGGCATCCGGCATGACCTTTTCAAGCGACGGCTTGTCGGAGCCGGCGTTTATGCGTGCCTCCTCGGTGATGTTCTGCGGCGTGCGGATGCCCGCCACTACATCCTCGCCTTGCGCATTGACGAGGAATTCGCCGTAGAGCTTCTTCTCGCCCGTGGATGGATTGCGGGTGAAGGCGACGCCCGTGGCGGATGTCTCGCCCATATTGCCGAACACCATCGCCTGGACGCTGACCGCCGTGCCCCAGGCTTCCGGAATATTATGCAGGCGGCGATAGGTAATGGCGCGGGCGTTCATCCAGCTGGAAAACACGGCGCCGATGGCGCCCCAGAGTTGTTTTTCAGGGACCTGAGGAAACGGCTCGCCCAGTTCTTCCTCAACCTTGGCCTTGTAGAGTGTGATGACATCCTTCCACTCTTCCGCCGACAAATCCGTATCAACTTCGTGGCCGAGATTGGCCTTGGCATCCTCCAGGATTTCCTCGAAGAAGGCGTGATCGACACCCAGCACGACATCGGAATACATCTGGATGAAACGGCGGTAGCTGTCATAGGCGAAGCGCTCGTCGCCGGATTCCCGCGCGATGGCGAGAACCGTTTCGTCATTGAGACCAAGGTTCAGCACCGTATCCATCATGCCCGGCATGGATGCGCGGGCGCCGGAACGCACGGAGACCAGCAACGGCTTTTTGGGATCGCCGAAGGTGCGGCCGGTCAGCGTCGAGATGTGCGTGAGCGCCTTTTCGACCTCCGCCTCCAACTCGGTAGGATAGGTGCGGGCGTGATCGTAATAATAGCTGCAGACATCTGACGTGATGGTGAATCCGGGGGGAACCGGCAGGCCGAGGCTCGCCATTTCCGCAAGATTTGCGCCCTTGCCGCCAAGCAGATCGCGGTCGGAGGCGGAGCCTTCCGCCTTGCCGTCGCCGAACGTATAGACCCATTTTGCCATCGGGACTTCCTCCAAACCCTTCCACCCTACGAGGTTTATGCGATGGCAACCGCCCGCTACAACCGGAAAATGCCGCACCGAGAAATCAAATCGATTAGGGGCTGCGTCAGACAGCGTCCCTCCCCCTTGCGGGGAGGGTGGCCCGTAGGGCCGGGTGGGGGTGGTGACGTTTGCGCTCTGCTGAGGACTGTGGCGCACCCGTCACCACCCCCATCCGCCCGCTAACGCGGGCGTTCGTCGCTGGAAAAGCCAAATCGTTGGCTTTTCCTCGGCCTATGGCCGAACGCTTCTCACCCCCGCAAGGGGGAAGGAGGCGCGCCGTCTTTCTCTCTTGCATTTTCCGCAACGGACGCTTAGAACATAAACAGAACACGGAGAGGTGGTATCATGCGCATTACGGGAAAAATCGATTATCTGGAACTGCCGGCCGGCGGGGGGACGCTTGACAGCGTGAAGAACTTCTACAGCGCGGCTTTTGCCTGGACCTTCACCGATTACGGCCCGACCTATTCCTCCTTCAACGAAGGACTGGATGGCGGGTTCGATGCAACCCCGCTGGAACCGGCGACCAAGCCGCTGCCGGTGCTCTATTCCGAAAATCTGGAAAAAACGCTCGAGGCGGTGGAGAAGGCCGGCGGCGTGATCGTCAGGCCGATCTTCTCCTTCCCCGGCGGCAGGCGTTTTCATTTCACCGATCCAGCGGGGAATGAACTGGCGGTGTGGGGGGAACAGGACGGCGAATAAAGCTATCGAGGATTGGCGTACTGCTGGACTTGCATCCAGACCTGTTTGCGAGTATGTTACATGTAACATCTCGTTGGAGATTCCACTATGCCTACACCTGTAAGTGAGCGGGTCCAGAAGCGCAGGAGTGCGCTGCGCGCAGCTGGATTGCGCCCGGTGCAGATATGGGTACCGGATACGCGCCGCCGCGGCTTCGCTGAAGAATGCCGCCGGCAATCGCGCGTTGTCGCCAGGGCGGATGCTGCCGACCACGATCTCGATGTCTTCATGGACGCGGCACTGGCTGATCTGGGAGAGGCCGACACGTGAGGCGGGGCGACCTCGTCACCGTCGCTATGCAGGGTGATTTCGGGAAGCCTCGCCCTGCGCTCATCGTCCAGGCTGATCAGTTCGAGGATACAGGCACGGTCACGGTGCTTTTGATATCGGGAACGCTGATGGACGCCCCCCTGCTTCGCATCACGGTACAACCAACCACTGAAAACGGCTTGCGTGAAGTATCACAAGTCATGGTTGACAAGGCCATGTCGGTAAAGCGCGACCGCCTGCGCGCCTCGTTTGGCCGGATCGATGATGAAACGATGCTGGCCACCACGCGCTCACTCGCCGTCTTTCTCGGAATCGCCTGATGGCTTTTGCAATCAACTCGCTTCCAGCAACCGTTCCGCCATCTGCAAATCCACCGAGACGATCTGGGAAACCCCCTGCTCCGCCATCGTGACGCCGAAGAGGCGGTTCATGCGGGCCATGGTGATGGGATTGTGGGTGATGACGACGAAACGGGTTTCGGTCGAAGCCGCCATTTCGTCCATCAGATTGCAGAAGCGCTCGACATTGTGGTCGTCGAGCGGGGCGTCCACCTCGTCCAGCACGCAGATCGGCGCGGGGTTGGTGAGGAACACCGCAAAGATCAGCGCCATCGCCGTCAATGCCTGCTCACCGCCGGAAAGCAGCGTCATGGTCTGCGGCTTCTTGCCCGGCGGGCGGGCGAGGATTTCGAGCCCGGCATCAAGCGGATCGTCGGATTCGATCAGCTGCAATTCCGCCGTGCCGCCGCCGAAGAGGTGGGTGAACAGCCGCTGGAACTGCGCGTTGACCACATCGAAGGCGGCAAGCAGGCGTTCGCGGCCTTCGCGGTTTAAATTCTGGATCGCCTGGCGCAGCTTCTTGATCGCCTCGATCACGTCCTCGCGCTCGTTGACGATGGCTTCCAGCCGCTCGGCCAGCTCCTGATGTTCCTCGTCGGCACGCAGATTGACCGCTCCAAGGCGCTCGCGCTCGATCTTCAGCCTTTCCAACCGGCGCTCGATTTCTTCCACCTGCGGAAGCGGATCATCTGGCTTCAGCCCGGTCATGCGGAATGCCTCATGCGGCTGGCAGTTCAGCGCCTCGTGGATGCGATGTTCCGCATCGTGCCGCCGTTCCTCCGCGGCCGTGCCTCTCTCCTCTGCCCGCGCGCGCGCCTCGCGCGAAACGGCGAGATCCTGAATGGCCTGCGTGGCGAGCTTGTCGAGTTCGGCCTGTTTCGTCTCCGCCACCGCCAGCCGGTCGGCGGCTTCGCGGCGCAGCGCCTCGGCGCCCGTCAGTTGGGTCAGCAATGCGCGGCGGCGTTCTTCGATCTCGTCCGGCGCATCCGCTAGCTCCTCAGCCTCGGCGGCCGTCTCGGCGCGACGTTCGGCCAGTTGTTCAATCTGGCGGTCGGCATTCGCGGCACGGGCGATCCAGCTTCGGCGTTCCTGCCCGATGGCCTCCAGCCTTCTCACGCGGGCGTCCGCCTCGCGGCGCAAACCTTCATGCACCGCCCTCGCCTCGGCCAATGCGGCGCGATCGGCCATCACTTGCGCCGTTTCATGGGCAAGGCGCGCGTTCACCTCTTCGATGTCAGGCATGGAGGCGAGAATATCTTCCGCCACCGCGAACTGGATTTCCGTTTCCTCCAGTGTCTCGGCGATCCGCGCTCTCGCCTCGTCCAGCGCGGCGCGGCGGCTGGAAAGCTGGCCGCTTGCGCGCTCGGCGATGGCAAGCGCCTCGCGGGCTTCATCCAGCGCGCGTTGCGCGGCTCGCCAATAGTCACGCGCCATGCGTTCGCGCTCCACCGCCTCGCGCACCGCAGCCTCGCCTCGGGCCACCGTAACCTCGATGCTCTGCAAAGTTTCACGCGCGTCGACGGCTTCCTGTTCCAGCTCCGCCAGCCGGTTCTTCTGGGCAAGGCGCTGCGCGGCGGGTGTGGGTGCATCAGCGCTGGCGGTGTAGCCGTCCCAGCGCCAGAGCGCGCCTTCCCGGCTCACCAGCCGTTGTCCAGGCATAAGAAGCTTTTGCAGGCGAGGACCGTCAGCCTCGTCAACCACGCCGATCTGCTTGAGCCTGCGAGAGAGCTCACGCGGCGCGGTCACATGGAAAACGAGCGCTTCGGCCTCTTCCGGCAAAGCGGGATCGTCATCCGCAACGCCGGCTCCGGCCCAGAAGACCGGGGCGTTCGAATCCGCGGGCGCATCCAGATCCTCGCCGAGTGCCGCTCCAAGCGCCGTCTCGAAACCTTTCTCCACGCGAACCGCCTCGACGATGGCGGAATATGCGCCGGCGGCATCGGCATTGAGGATTTTCGCAAGCGTACGAGCTTCCGTCTCGATGCGGTTCAATTCACCCCGCGCGTCCGCCAAGGGCTGGCGTAAGCCCGCTTCATCCATACGCTTCTGCTCGACATGCTCCTCCGCGGCAATGGCTGCGTCTTCGGCGGCAGCAACCGCCTCTTCTGCCGCTTCAACGGCGAGGCGCTTTTCTTCCGGGTCGGCAAGGGCTGCGATTTGTGTGCCAAGGGCTGCGATATCGCGCTCGACTTGCTCCATCTGCGCGGCCTGCCGGTCGCGTCGCTCGGCGGCTTCACGTAAACTACGCTCGACCTGCCCGCGCTGCGCCACCGCCTCGGCGCGTTCCGCCGTCACGCGCGCGAGGTCCGCCTCGCTGGATTTCAGCCGGTTATCGGCCTCTTCGAAAGCCTCGCGGGTTTCGATCTCGCGATCACCCGCGTTGTCGTTATCGATGTTGAGCGCGCGCTCTTCCTCGTCGAGACGCGCCAGGATATCGGCGTTCTCCCGAACCATCTGCTCCTCGCGCACGATATCGCCAGCCAGCTGTTCCAGCCGCTTGAAAAGCTCAGACCGGCGGGCACGGATACGCTCCGCCTCCTGGTCAAGCTGGGTGCGGGCAATGGTCAGGCGTTGCAGCGCGGCGGCAGCCTTGGCCTCGCCGTCACGCAGTTCAGGCAGGCGATGGGCGGCAATCGCCTGCTCCTTCGCAGCAAGCATCTGCGTTTGCGCCTTTTCCGCGACAAGCATTGTCGCCGCGGAAAGCGCGCTTTGCGCATCGGCCTCCTGCGTCTTGGCGAGCGACCATTTCAGATGCAGCAGAATGGCTTCCAAGCTGCGAATATCGGCGGAAAGCGCCTTGAACCTGTTAGCCTGGCGCGCCTGCCGCTTCAGGCTTTCCAACTGGGTTTCCAGCTCGCCGACGACATCCTCGAGCCGTTCGAGATTGCCTTCGGCGGCACGCATACGGAGCTCCGCCTCATGGCGGCGCGTATGCAGGCCGGAGATGCCTGCCGCCTCTTCCAGAAGCGCGCGGCGCGCCTGGGGCTTGGCCTGAATCAATTCCCCGATGCGGCCCTGCCCCACCATGGAGGGCGAACGCGCGCCGGTGGATTGATCGGCGAAGAGAAGCTGAACATCCCTGGCGCGGGCTTCCTTGCCGTTGATGCGATAGGCCGAGCCCGCCTCACGCTCGATGCGACGGGAGACCTGCAATTCATCCGCATCGTTAAATGACGCAGGCGCCGTGCGGTCGTGGTTCTGGAGAAAGAGCGTGACTTCGGCAGTGTTGCGCGCGGGGCGGTTGCCCGAGCCGGAAAAGATCACGTCGTCCATGCCGGAGGCGCGCATGTTCTTGTATGAGCTTTCGCCCATCACCCAGCGCAGCGCCTCGACCAGATTGGACTTGCCGCAACCATTGGGCCCGACAACGCCGGTCAACCCACCCTCGATGACGAACTCCATCGGCTCGACGAAGGATTTGAAGCCCACAAGGCGGAGTTTGGAGAAACGCATTAGCGGGGTTCTCCATGGAAATGTTGGCGCGGGGATACCCCCCTCTGCCCTGCCGGGCATCTCCCCCTCAAGGGGGGAGATTGGCTGACATGTCCCTCCGCCATTACCTTGCGAACGTTTGCGATTGGTGCTGCACGTCTATGAAGGCATGATCTCCCCCCTTGAGGGGGAGATGGCTGGCAAGCCAGAGGGGGGTGGTCCCAGCCGCCGCGCCTCAACAATCCCAGCTCAAAGAAGACCGTCGATGATCGCCGACATCTGCTCAACCGACAGCGCTCCAACGTATTTCTTCCCGTTTATAAAAAAGGTCGGTGTCGCGGTGACGCCGAATTCCTTCTCGCCGCGCTCCCGCGTTGCATTCAGATCATCGAGAAGCTGCTGGTTCGTCAAGCAAGCTTTGAAGGATTCCGGTGTAAAACCGGCGAGCTTGGCGATTTGCAGCAAAGCCGCCTCGGCATCCTGTGCCACGGCCCATTGGTCCTGCTGCTTGAACAGCACATCGACCATTGGGTAATAGCGGCCATCAGGCGCGCAGCGCGCCAGCATGAAGGCGGCGGCGGCGCGCGGATCGAAGGGGAACTCGCGCAGGATCAGCTTCGCCTTGCCGGTATCGATATATTTCTGCTTGATGGCCGGCAGCGTCTTTTCGGTGAATTCGGCGCAATGCGGGCATGTCATCGAGGCATATTCGACGATGGTCACCGGCGCATCGGCGTTGCCCAGCACCTCGTCCTTCAGCTTGCCCGGCGCATAGAGCTTGGCGGTATCCACCGTGCCCTCGGGAGCAGGCGCGTTGGAGGTGGCGGCGGTCGTCTCCTTCGATGGCGTCCCGGAGGCATCGCTCGAGGAATCGCTACACGCGGCAAGCGCCACGCCGGCGGCGGATATGGCCGCCAGGGAAAGAATATCTCTACGGTTCAATTTGGCAGCCATTCGAATCACCTATATGGTTCGTCTGTTTTCGTTGTCTGTTTGATTGTTTTCTAGGCCAAGGAAAGCGCGAAGTCTTTGGATTTCCGCAAGATTACCGTTTTTTAATTCGTTCGGCAATCACGCTGCGGCCGAGCCTTGCAAGGGCGGCGCGCAGGCCGTCGTCCTCTATTGCGCCAGTCGCAGCCTCAATGCGTTTTTCCGACGCGGCGTCTACAACAGGTGGGCCTTTCCGGCGCGGGCGCGCGGCAGTCGCAACCGGCTTCTGCTCGATCTTGATCCGCCCGATCGCGGCAAAACCCAGGAAAGAATTGACGCGGCTGATGATTTCGCCCGTCTCGTGCTGGATACGGATAGCCGCGAAACCTTCGCATGCGATGACGAGCGTCGCGGGCTGAAACGGATCGTCCTCATGGGCGCGGCGCGGCCAGACGATCTTCAACGGTCGCGACTGAGCACCCAACGCGGCGCCTATGACATCTTCCCAGGATTGCACGAGAGCCAGATTAATGCCGGCGCGCTTGCGAAGCACGGGGTCGAGAACGCCCGATGCCGTATCCGCCAGTGGCCTGAAGCCGGTGTGGTCCTGCCTGTCGCCCAATCCTACCCCTTCGCTCCGGCGGTGTTGACGCTCACGCCACGCCGCTCGGCCATGGCGGAACGCGAGACAGCCGCATTGAGCGCGCCCAAAAAGAAGAAAATTCCAGAGATCGTCACCTCATGCAGCAGCGGATTGTGCAGCATTCCATAGGCTGTGCAAGCGATGATAAAATAAATGATGGCGCGCGTCATTGCGAAGCAATCGGAATGACGAAAAAGGTGCGACAACGCGAAATAGGCGCAGGCGAAAAGAAGAACCAAGCCGATCACGCCGCCATTCAACAACTCGTCCAGCACGGCATTGTGCACATGACGGTATCCGTCCAGCAACGGGGCGTTCTCTCCCGCTTTGGCGCGAACCGCGTCCATCTTGGCATAGGAGCCGACACCGATGAGCGGATGCTCCAGTATCACTTGCTTGGCGCCCTCCCACATAACAAGGCGGGTTTCCGCCGACGATTGCAAGCGGGCAGTGACTGGAGGGACAGCGACTGGTGGTTCGCCTCCTCCTTTGCCTGCATCGGCCGATGGCTGTGCATCGGCTGATGCCTGGCTTTCCGCTTTGCCTGCGTCGGCCGTTTCGTGATACTCGATGATCGAGGCAAAGCGGCTGTGACCAATACGGTCCACCAGATTGAACGATACAATACCATATGCCGCGAAGACTATTGCGACATACGAAATCATTCTGGTTTTCAGCGTGAACCTCTGGAGCCAAATCAGCATCTCGACAAGCGCGAAGACCGGAAGAACCACCAGCACGGCACGCGTTCCGGATGCAAGTATTACAACGGAACAAAGAATGAGCCACCACGGGCCATTCGGCAGGTAGCGCGGTGCGCCCCGTATGGGAATGGTGGCGCCAATTGCTGCAAGACCGGCGACAAAGGCAAAAACGGCGGGATTGCCGCCGACGCCGATCCGCCCGCCATAGAGGATGACAAGAGTCAAAGTAGCGAGAAATGCCAGGACGGTGCCAACCCGCGATCCCACGACGAAGGCTTTCAAAGGATCCCGCATGAGAACCATGCCCGGACCGGCAAAGGCAAAAATGGTGAAAAGCAAGGTATAACCGACCTGCCGGTTATCCATGATCGGCTCGCCGCGCACGAAAATCAGCCCGAGCGACCAGATGCCGTAAAGCACGGCGCAGATATAGAAATTGCGCGCGAAAAGGCGCGTAGTCCTGTGCCGTCCACAGGTAAGATAGATGCCGATGCAAGCGAACACGAACAGGACTATGGGCCCGAGGCCGATACGCACCGGCATCATCGCCGCGCCGACGCCCAAAACCCACGGATCGACGCGCCGGCGCACCAGAAAGGACTTTCGCAGGATCATTCTTTCACATCCGTCAGATGATTTGGCGCACAGGCGAAGCATATGCGGCGCGCATAGTCGCTTGTCCTGAACATCAATGCCCCTATTCGCTTCCACACCGCCAGTTTGGCGCTCGCATAGGCTGTACGATCGGCAATGGTGGAAACCGCCTGCGGCGAGAATTCGACCAAGGGCCGATCGGTTGTGAAAATTGCATAATTACCGCTCCATCCGCGCTCCAGCGCAATATCGTAGGGGATGCGCATGGGTCTCAACGCAGCAAGAATCTTTTTCGCCCCCTCTCTGGTTACCACATACGCGGCAGAGCTTCCAAGCGGGCCATGAGCGCATCGCCCTATCGAAAAGCGGGAGCCGATGCGCCTGAACGATCGAAAAAGCGGCGTGCGATGATTGACGAGCTTGACGGCGTCCCAGCCCGATACCTGAGCGAGAGCGTCGATGAACGGCACAAAGTCATGGGTAAATATGATATCGTCCTCGACGATGACCGCGTGCGGTGCATCGCCGTTGGCGATTTCCCGAAGCGCGTTCAAATGGCTGAAATAACAGCCGATCTCGGCCGGCATGACATTTTTGCCATGATAACGCCTGAACCCCGCTTCATCTAAATCCGCAAGGGATGACGGCAATAGAGCGCGCCCATCCACAGCCGGAATCCGGTGGATCGCGACGTGAAATCGCGCTGCGCTGTCCTTCACCGCCTGCAACCGCTCATGCGACCGGTCAAGATTGATGACATAGACGGGTATCGGCAAGGAGTAGCCTTCTGGACCGTTTCGTGTTGTATCAGCGGTGGAACGCATAAGCGTGAAAGTCAACAGGACCATAAAGAAACAACGGCCGAAATTAGCCTATCGTCGCAATGCGGAGCATAAACAGGATATCGATGAATCGCAAAGCCCGGCAATTGCTTCAATGGTACGACACCCATCATCGCCTGCTGCCATGGCGGATAGCACCGGCGCAGCGCCTGGCCGGAGAAGTCGCCGATCCCTACCGTGTGTGGCTGTCGGAGATCATGCTGCAGCAAACGACGGTCGAGGCGGTGAAGGCCTATTTCCGGACCTTCGTCGCACGCTGGCCAACGGTCCGCGCGCTGGCGGCGGCAAGCGATGACGAAGTGATGCGCGCATGGGCCGGACTTGGCTATTATTCGCGCGCACGAAACCTGAAAAAATGCGCCGAAATCATCACGGGCGAGATGGACGGCGAATTTCCCTCGACGTTCGAAGGGCTGAAGGCTCTCCCCGGCATCGGCGACTACACGGCGGCGGCAATCGCAGCCATCGCATTCGATCGTCCTGCCGCGGTGGTTGATGGCAATGTAGAGCGCGTCGTCACGAGACTTTTCGCCATAACGACACCGCTTCCCGCCGCGAAGGCGGAGATCCGCGCGACGATGCAGGCGATAACCCCTGAAATCCGGCCCGGCGACTTTGCCCAAGGCATGATGGATCTGGGCGCCACGATCTGCACACCCAGACGACCCGCTTGTACGCTTTGCCCCGTCAATGACGGTTGCAAGGGGCTCCAAGGAGGCTATCCCGAAGTTTTCCCGGTCAAAGCCCCGAAGAAGAAAAGGCCGGTGCGCCTGGGCGCGGCTTTCGTCGCCATATCGCCCGGCGGCTCGGTATATTTGCGCAAGCGGCCCGCCTCTGGTCTTCTGGGCGGCATGGCCGAAGTGCCGTGCACCGGCTGGACCGCGCGGGTGGATGGCGACACATCCGCGAATGCAGCCCCCTTTCCCGCGCAATGGAGCGATTCAGGCAGCATTTCTCATGTTTTCACCCATTTCGAGCTGCGGCTTACCGTCTACCGGGCTGACGACATTCCGGAGCAGGCCATCGGCGCCGGCTGGTGGTCAGTTCCCGACGAGTTACCGCGCGAAGCCTTGCCGACCGTCATGAAAAAGGCGATAGCCGCGGCGATACCTGATGCTTTCAAGGGGAGACAGATCGCATGAACCAACCCGTCAAACACATCGTCTTCGATATCGGCAAGGTGCTGATCCATTACGATCCCCATCTGGGCTTCGCCGACATCATTCCGGACGATGAGGAACGTCGCTGGTTTCTGGAAAACATCTGCACGCATGACTGGAACCTGGAGCAGGACCGGGGCCGGACATGGGAAGAAGCGGAAGCCCTGCTGATCGGGATGCATCCCGAGCGGGCCGACCACATCCGCGCCTTCCGCAAGAACTGGCACAGAATGGTGCCCCACGCCTATGAGGCGAGCGTCGCGATCCTGGAGCGCCTCGTCGCCGATGGCCATGACGTGACGATGCTGACCAACTTCGCATCCGATACGCTCCGCGAAGCGCAGCTACGCTTTCCGTTCCTGACGATCAGCCGCGGCGTGACGGTCTCCGGCGATATTGGCCTCTTAAAACCCGATATTGCGATTTATGAGCATCATGCCAAAGCCTTCGATCTCGAACCGGCGGCGACGCTGTTCATCGACGATTCAGCCGCTAATGTCGAAGGCGCCCGCGCCGCAGGATGGCAGGCGGTGCAGTTTACAAGCGCGGAGCAGTTGAAAGCTGACTTGAGGCAGGCTGGGATTGAGATTTAGCCAAAAACACGAAACGCCCGAGGCCGGAGCCACGAGCGCTTCATGATCAGACTTTGACTGGAGGTCGTCCGATTGGGTTGGAGTGTGACTCCGAATAGTGACGAGACTTTGTTTTCGGCTGCATGACCTTGCACGGGAAGGTCACAACTTTCCGTGATCATCGCTGAGGTTTTTTTAGAGCGCTTCCTCTTTTGATGGAATCGCTTGGTGTCCTTTTGCGCCGTTGTCGTGAATGGATAGGTTGAGGCATGGATTCCTGTGACAAGCACAGGAATGACGGGTGGAGATGTTTTTTTCCTCTACCGGGAACCGTTCTTTCCAGGCAGAAACGTTGGAATTTAGCCGTTAACAGCAAACCTTCCGTCATCAAGTCAGTTGCGGTTTGGGAGCGATTTGGTCACGGATGCGGGCGTTTGCGCGGATGATGATCTTTCGCATGATGGCTGCAAGAGCGAGGCGCTTTGGCTTCCCGGCTTTGAGGAATGCCTTGTATGCCGCGGCCAGATCATTTTTGCCGCGGATGGCGGTCAGGGCTGCGATGAAGAGCATCGGCCTGATGTGACGGCGCCCGC
>NZ_QJTF01000031.1 GCF_003217235.1 Paramesorhizobium leguminum
AGGCCTCACGCCTTACGAGTTCATCTGCAAAATCTGGAAAACAGAACCAGAGAAATTCAAAAGAAACCCGCTCCAGCAAATACCGGGACTAAACAACTAATAAGGACTTTCCACCCGCCCCATCTCCACATAAACCGTCTTGATCTGGCTGTAATGTCCGAGCGCCGCGATGCCGTTCTCCCGCCCGATGCCGGATTGCTTGTAACCGCCGAAGGGCACTTCCACGGGCGTCAGATTATAGGCGTTGATCCAGCAGGTGCCCGCCTTGATCTGGCTGATCACCCGATGGCCGCGCTGGATGTCGGCGGTGAACACGCCCGCCGCAAGACCGAACTCGGTATCGTTGGCGCGCTCAATCACCTCATCCTCATCGGCAAATTCGAGGATGCTCATGACAGGCCCGAAGATTTCCTCCCGCGCGATCGTCATATCGTCGGTCACATCGGTGAAGACGGTCGGCTCGATGAAGAAGCCTTTATCGAAGCCTTGCAACTTCGGTATGCCGCCGCCGCAGGCAAGCGTCGCGCCCTGGGCCTTGCCCTTTTCGATGTAACCCAAAATCTTGTCACGTTGAGCCGCATTGACCAGCGGTCCCATCTGGGTCGCCTCATCCAGCGGGTCGCCGATGCGGATGGCGCGGGTGCGTTCCACAAGGCGTTCGACAAAAGCTTTCTGGATATTTTTATGTACGAAAACACGGGTGCCGTTCGAGCAGACCTGTCCGGTCGAATAGAAATTGCCCAGCATCGCCCCGCCGATGGCGCTTTCCAGATCGGCATCGTCAAAGACAATAATTGGCGACTTGCCGCCAAGCTCCATCGTGACATGCTTCAGATGCGCGCCCGCCTGGCTCATGATGCGCTTGCCCGTCGGCACCGAGCCTGTCAGTGAAACCTTGGCGGTGAGCGGATGATCGACAAGCGCCGCGCCAACCTCGCCGAAACCCTGCACTACGTTGAACAAGCCATCGGGAAGCCCTGCTTCCTTGTAGGCTTCCGCCAGCGCCAGCGCCGAGAGCGGCGTATTTTCCGAAGGCTTGAAGATGAAGGCGTTGCCCATGGCGAGCGCCGGGGCGGATTTCCACGCGGCGATCTGGATCGGATAATTCCATGCGCCGATGCCGACGCAAACCCCCAGCGGCTCGCGGCGCGTATAGGCGAAGGAGCCGCCAAGTTCCACGAACTCGCCATTGAACCCGGCGATGATGCCTCCGAAAAACTCCAGCGCATCCGCCGCCGAAGCCGCATCCGCCACCAGCGTTTCCTGCAGCGCCTTGCCGGTATCGAGCGTTTCGAGTTCCGAAAGCTGCCGGTTCTTCGCCCGCAGGATGTCCGCCGTGCGGCGCAGAATCCGCCCGCGCTCGACGGGTTTCAGCACGGCCCATGCGGCTTGGGCCGTGGCTGCGGCTTGTACTGTCTGTTCGATGATGGCCGGCGTGGCGGAGTGTAATTTCGCTATGGTCTCGCCGGTCGCGGGGTAGATGACATCGAGCGGCTTGCCGGCCTTGTCCTCCACGAACGTGCCATTGATGAAGTGCGATGCTTTCGGTTGCGCGCGCATGGGTAAAAAGCTCCTGCGATTGGAAACGTAGCGGCTGTTATACCCCCCTCTGCCTTGCCAGGCATCTCCCCCTCAAGGGGGGAGATTAGCTGATATGGCCTGGGCTGCTCATCCTTCGACGTCTGCGATTGATGCCGAACCTCGATGAAGGCTAATCTCCCCCCTTGAGGGGGAGATGCCCGGCAGGGCAGAGGGGGGTGGATCATTTCACTCTACCTATCCGAAACCCGCCACCGCGGATTAACCCACGGCTCCTGATTGGACCGCAGCAGCGGATCCACCCCCAGAATATGATCCGCCGCCTTTTCCCCCACCATCATCGACGGTCCATTAAGATTGCCATTGGTAATCCGTGGGAAGATCGATGAATCCGCCACGCGCAATCCCTCCACCCCGATCACCCGGCATTCCGGATCGACCACAGCCATGGGATCGTCAACCGAACCCATCTTCGCCGTGCCGCAAGGGTGAAACGCGCTTTCCACATGTGCGCGGATGAAGTCGTCTATCTCCTCGTCGCTCTGCACATCGGCCCCCGGTTGAATTTCACGCCCGCGATAGGGATCGAACGCCGCCTGCCCGAAAATCTCGCGCGTCAGCCGCACACAATGGCGGAAATCCGCCCAGTCATCTGGGTGCGACATATAATTGAACCGGATGACAGGCTTCTCCTTGGGATCGGCGGAGCGCAAGGTCACGGACCCCCGCGATTTCGACCGCATCGGCCCGACATGCGCCTGAAAACCATGGCTCTCCGCCGCCGCCTTGCCGTCATAGCGGATGGCGACGGGGAGGAAATGATACTGGATATCGGGATATTCCACGCCCGGCTTCGAGCGCACGAAAGCGGCGGATTCGAAATGGTTGGTCGCACCGTCACCCGTCTTGAAGAACAGCCACTGCGCGCCGATCCGCGCCTTGGAGAACAGGTTGAGCTTGGAATAGAGCGTAATCGGCTGGATGCATTCCTGCTGGATGTAGACCTCCAGATGGTCCTGCAAATTCTGCCCTACGCCCGGTCGATCGGCGATTACCGTGACGCCGCGCTCCTTCAAATGCGCGGCGGGGCCGATGCCGGAAAGCATGAGCAGTTTCGGCGAGTTGATCGAGGACGCGGAGATAATCACCTCGCGCCGCGCCCTGGCGACGCGGATCCGGCCGCCGGTCGCGACTTCAACGCCGGTGGCGCGGCCGTTTTCGATGACGACCTTGCGCGCCAGTCCCCGAACGAGGCGCACGTTCTGGCGGTTCAGCGCGGGCTTGAGATAAGCATTGGCGGCGGACCAGCGTCGTCCCCGGTAAATGGTCTGCTCCATGGCGCCGAAGCCTTCCTGCTTCTCGCCATTATAGTCCTCCGTGACCTGAAAACCCGCCTGGCTGCCCGCCTCCACGAAGGCATGAAACAGCGGATTTTTACGGCTTCCGCGCTGGACATGCAGCGGCCCGTCGGTCCCGCGCCAGCCATTCTCGCCTCCCCCCCCATTTTCATGAAAATGCGCATTCTCCATGCGCTTGAAATAAGGCAGCACGTCCGCAAAGGCCCAGCCGCGCGCGCCGCTTTCCGCCCAATGGTCGAAGTCGCGGGCGTGGCCGCGCACATAGACCATGCCGTTGATGGAGGACGAGCCGCCGATGACCTTGCCGCGCGGCGTCACGAGGCTGCGGCCCCCCAGATGCGGCTCCGGTTCCGAGGCGAAGCCCCAATCATAGGTCGCCATGTTCATGGGAAAGGAGAGGGCGGCCGGCATCTGGATGAATGGGCCGATATCCGAGCCGCCAAATTCGATGACGATCACCGAATGCTTGCCGTTTTCGGACAGGCGGTAGGCGAGGGCCGAACCCGCCGATCCCGAGCCGATGATGACGAAATCCGCTTCCATCCGAGTTACCCGAGCTTCACGGTGATGTAATCTTCGACAAGCTCGATCGCCCGGGCAGTATCAGGCGCATGAGGCCAGAGCGCATGGCGGATATAGAGCCCGTCGATGAGCGCGCCCGCGCCCTCAGTGATGAATGCCGCTTTATCCCGGTCGCAAAGCCGCGTGAGCGCATCCATGAGATTGGAATGAAGCCGGCGGGCATAGACCCGCAGAAGCCGCCGCGTCTCCGTCGATTGCTGGGCGTGGACATAGAAGGTGAGCCACGCGGCCACTGTCTGCGGTGCGAATTGGGACGGGGAAAAATTGACCGCGATGATGGCGTAGACTCGCTCACGCGGCGTGGATGCGCGGCGTAATGCGGCGCTGAGATCCTGCCCCAACTCGCGCAAAAGATGCCGCATCGTGGCCAGCAGCAGCTGCTCCTTGCCGCCGAAATAATGATGCGCCAGCGCCGGCGAAACGCCCGCCTCCTGCGCGATTTGCGCCACCGTGACGTCCAGCGAGCCGCGCTGTCCGATCGTACGGATCGCCGCATCGATCAACTCGCGCCTGCGCATGGGTTCCATTCCGATTTTCGGCATTGGATTGGTCCAGTTTTCGAATTTCTCTGTAATTTATGTTTGATTGACTGATCAATCAATAAAAATCAGAGGGGGTTAACGGAATCGCGAGGCAACCCCCCTCTGCCCTGCCGGGCATCTCCCCCTCAAGGGGGGAGATTGGCCGACACGGTCCGCCTGCTCGTTCTGCAAAGTCTGCGATTGGTGCCGGGCGTCCATGAAGGCTAATCTCCCCCCTTGAGGGGGAGATGCCTGGCAAGGCAGATGGGGGTGCTTCCAGCATAGCCTATAGGAAGGCAAAGCTTCCCGCTTGGAATGCCATGCACCACGCTCTATAGAAAAACGACCGAACAAAGTGGGAAGCATACATCATGAGCAATCCGGTTCTCGTCGAGGTTTTTCGTGGGCAAGTGGTGGAGAGCCGCCATCGCGGCGCGATAGCGGTTGTCGATGGCGATGGGCGCACGGTGTTTTCGCTGGGCGATATCGAGCGCCCGGTTTTTCCGCGCTCGGCGATCAAGGCGATCCAGGCGCTGCCGCTGGTCGAGAGCGGGGCGGCGGATGCCTTCGGCTTCGATAATATCGATCTCGCCATGGCCTGCGCCTCCCATTCCGGCGAGCCGGAGCATGTCGCGCGCGCCGCGTCCATGCTGGAGCGCGCCGGGCTCGATAGCACGGCGCTCGAATGCGGGGTCCATTGGCCGTTCGATATGCCGGTTTCGCTGGCTTTGGCCAAAAGCGGAGAGGAGCCGACGCCGCTTCACAACAATTGTTCGGGCAAGCACACAGGTTTTCTCGCCACCTGCATGCATTGCGGCTTCGAGCCGAAAGGCTATGTCGCGCTTGGCTCATCTGTGCAGGAAATGGTGCGCGAGACCATGCAATCGGTCACCGGCGCGCCGCACGCCATCGATCTCTGCGGCACCGATGGCTGCTCGATGCCGACCTTTGCCATTCCGCTTGCAAGCCTCGCGCGGGGCTTTGCCCGCATGGCGACCGGAAACGATCTCTCCCCCGAACGGGCAAAAGCCGCGAAGCGTCTCATCGAGGCCTGCATGGCCGAGCCGTTTTATGTCGCGGGGACGAAACGCGCCTGCACGACCCTGATGGGAATGGCGCCGGGCCGCGTTTTCGTGAAGTTGGGCGCGGAGGGCGTCTTTGCCGGCGCCGTGCCTGAACTGGGGCTGGGCTTCGCGATCAAATGCGACGACGGCGCGACCCGCGCCTCGGAAACGATGGTTGCAAGCCTCCTATCGCGCCTCTTTGCCTTTGAGCCGGAACTGAGCGCGAAGTTCGACCGCTATTCGACCCGTGAGATGAAGAACTGGAACAAGATTCCGTATGGCGTGCTCGCCCCGACGGAGGCATTGGCGAAGGCGGAAATCGGTTAGATTTCCGCCTTCGCCGTCGCGTGGAAAATTACTTCGCTAATGGCATGGCAAGCTCCGGAGCAGCCTCGATATGGCCGTTTTTCGCCTGCTCAAGCGCTGGCGTGCGCCAGCCGGAGCGGACGCCCCAGAAATAGAAGCCGAGCGCCACCACTGCGACCACTGCAAGGTCCGGTCCATAAGACAGATAGCCCAATCCGCCGAAGGTCGTGCTGCCAATCCACGACAGGAAAGCGATGGCCGGCAGATAGGTCAGGAACCAGGCGGAGGCGCGCAGATTATTACGCAGATCCTTCGGCCCCTGGCGACGCTGGTAGTAAATATAGACCGGCAGCGCCACCAGCATCAGCAGGATGATCTCGCCCGTAAGCGGCCACCGCGCCCAATAGAGTAGTTCGGTCGCCAGCACGAACGACACCGGCGCCAGCAGCGACATGCCGGGAATGCGTAGCGGACGGTGCAATTCAGGCGCATAGCGGCGCAGCGCCATCACACTGATCGGGCCCGTCAGATAGGAGATGATGGTGGCCACCGATATGACGGCCGCCAGTGTGCTCCAGCCCCGGAAGAAGATCAGGAACAGGTAAGACACCGCGAGATTGAAGAACATCGCCGGGCGCGGCACGCGCCAGTAAGGATCGATCCGGCCGAACATTTTTGGCATGGTGCCGTTGCGTTCCATGCCGTAGATCATTCGCGCGGTGGTGGCGGTATATGTCAGGCCGGTGCCGCTGGGGCTGATGAAAGCGTCCACATAGAGCAGCACCGCCAGCCATTGCAGGTTGATCACGATCGCCAGCTCCGCAAACGGCGAGGCGAAATCAATGCCGTGCCAGCCGGCCTTGGCCAGCAGGTCCGGAGGCACCGCGCCGAGATAGGCGACTTGCAGCAGGAGATAAATCACCGTCGCTAGCGCGATCGAGCCAAGCACCGCGAGTGGAACGCTGCGACCCGGATTGCGTGCCTCGCCGGCCAGATTGATAGGACTCTGAAAGCCGTTGTAGCTGAACACGATGCCTGCGGTGGCTACCGCCGTCAGTATGGCGGGTAAGTCGAACGTGCTGACTCCTCCCTGCGCCGGAACGCTGAAATTCCCGGTGTGGAAGCCGCTGGCGATGAGCGCCACGCCCGTCAAGGCAGGCACCACCAGCTTGAAAAGGGTGATCAGGCTGTTGGAGTGCGCGAACAGTTTCACGCTCCAGAAATTCAGCAGGAAATACACCAGCACCAGAAGCGCGGCGAGGATGAGGCCCGATGCCGACAACTCTCCCGCACCTCCGGCGCCCTGCACATAGAGGCCATGCGCCCACGCCCATGGCCATGACGATGTGTATTGAACTGACGCCTCGGCTTCGATCGGGATCACGGACACGATCGCAATCCAGTTCGCCCAGCCGGCGATGAAGCCGACCAGCATGCCGTGCGAGTAGTGGCCGTAGCGGACCATGCCGCCGGAATCGGGAAACATCGCGCCCAATTCAGAGTAGGTAATCGCAATCATGGTAATGATCGCCGCGCCCACAAGCCAGGTAAAAATAGCGCCAGGACCGGCAAGGCCGGCGGCGCGCCACGCACCGAACAGCCAGCCCGAACCAATGATCGACCCAAGGCCGGTCAGCATGAGCGCGAAAGGGCTTATATCGCGGCGTGGAGCGATGTGGGTTTCGGAAATCGCGGCGGGTATCTCTTGGGGATCTGCACTGTAAACGGACATGTCCTCAACCTCCCAGATAGAGTCACCCCAAGCGAACTATACCACAAATTGTTTTAATGTACAATTTACCATTTTCGGGTTGATTTTATTCGCGCTTTGTTCTGGCAGAAGCCATGCCGTTGCGAGCCATTTGCTATGCTCTGCCTGACCTGTAGGCTCTTTCTGCGGGCGGCTGCGATTCGTTTCGAAATGCGAGCATGAAATCTATAATGAATGTTGAGCAGATAGATCGCGAGCGGCTGCAGGCCATTCTCGAATACTGGCACAGGATCGAGTTCTTTATCCCGTTCGATTTGTCGGCCCGTGCCGAGAAGAGGGAGAATCGCGCCTGTTTCCTGCTGCATGCCGAAACGCTCGAAGATGATTTCGCCCATGCGCGCCGGCCGGAGATCCCGGCGGACAAGGAAATCGTCGGGGTCACGATTTTCTTCGGCGTGTTCGACAAGTCTGAAATGGTGGAATCCCTTCACGCGTTTTGCGCGCCGGCGGATGAATTGTCGCAACATGAGGACGCGGAACGCGGAGACCTCGAAGGCGACACCTGCTTCGCCAGTCTGGATCTCGATGTCCAGGGAAACCCTCTCTTCTCGCAGTTTTCCATCTCGACACTGCCCTGGGCGCTCGGATGCCTGAGGGAGGGCAAGATCGCCGGCCTTTCTTCCAGCGCTTTCGCGCAAAGCAAGAAGCGCCTGGAGGAACTGCTCCGGAATTTTGCCGAGCAGCGGCGTCTCGATCGATCGACGGACACGGAGAGCGAAGGGGCTCTCACGTCTGCCGAAATCCTTACCCTCAATGATCTGTTGCAAAGCTGGGCCGGTTTCAAGCCGAAACAGGATCGCCCTGTCGCCATGGTCGAATTCCGGTTGCGGGAAAAGCGTAAAAGCACGGCCAAACAGCTGGAAGCCCCCAAAACTGTCGATATGTCTGCCGGAGAGATGGACGAGGACGAGGAGGACGAAGCCGAAGTCGAATACGAGATCGGCATTCTGAACAGCTTTTATCTGGAGGATATCGAAAGGGCGATCGTCGCCGTGCGCGATGGCGCCGTGCCGGAAGCCCTGCGGCAATATCTGACGCCGCTGGAGCCCGAAGCGCGTTTCGATCTTTATTCCGACCGGGGGCGTCTCGCCATTCTGGAGGCCCTCCACCCGCGCCATGTCAATCGCGGCCGATGGCCGTCCGAACCCCACCATGCCATGAGCCTCATGCAACAGTTTGCGATCAACGAGGCTGTCAAACTGCATGAAGAGGGCGGCCTGTTCTCGGTCAACGGGCCGCCGGGCACAGGCAAGACGACCCTGCTGAGGGACATCATCGCCGACAACGTCGTCAAACGGGCGCAAATCCTTGCCGGCTTGGCTTCACCTCGGGATGCTTTCACGGGACGCGGCAAGAGCATCGAATTATCCGATGGGTCGAGCGTGACCGTTTCCGCTTTGATACCCGAATTGACCAATTTCGGAATGGTGGTGGCGTCATCGAACAACACGGCTGTCGAAAACATTTCCCGCGACCTGCCGAAACGAAGCTCCATCGCGAAACAATCTTCGATCGAATATTTGCAGACGGTCGGCCACAAAGTCGCCGCGCAAACCAGGAAAGGCACCTTCGAGACGCTCAAGGAGAAAGACCGGCCCTGGGGCCTGATATCCTGCGTTCTGGGAAATGCCGGCAACCGCCGCGCATTCACCAGCGGGTTTGCCTTCCCCGCGATGGGCGCGGACCATACGGTGCAGAAGGGAGATAGCGTATTCCAGACCATTTGGGGGTGGCTGGACAGCTATCGGGGGCCTTCGTTCGCTGAAGCCGTCGAAGAGTTCAGAGCCGCCCAGGCGAAGGTCGATGCCGGTCTCGCGCGCTCTACGCGCTATGCGGATATTTTGAATGAAGTGGGCCTGTGCTCCCGGGAAGAATATTGCCGGGATGCCTCGAAGCAGATTGATGTCTCAGGGGAGGCCGAGCAAGCCGCCCGGCGCGCTCACGAGGCTGCGCGCGGCCAAATGCAGGCGGCGGAAACGCGGCTTTCCGAATTGAAGGAAGAGGAACGCCTTCTCGACCGGGCCGCGCCGGCATGGTGGCAAGGTCTGTTGCCGACCAGGGCAGGCCAGGATCACAGGGCGAAAAAGGCGGAGAATGCGCAAGCACAACTCTCGATAAATCGGCAATTGTCCCTTTTGCGCCAGTCGCTGGCAAAGCTTGCGGCCGAAATGGAGCACGCGCTCGCAGAGCGCGAAGAATGCCAGGCCGCCCTTGCCGCCCGGCAGGATGAGTGGACTCAGAAACGCGCGGAACTCAGCCTATTGGGGGAAGCCCTCGGGAATCCCGCAATTCCGGAAACGCTGGATGATCTCGAAACCGACCGCTTCCAGATCGCCGGCCTCTGGCATTGCGACGAACTGGCGGCTCAAAGATCCGATCTTTTCGCCGCTGCATTGCGCCTGCACGCAGCCTGGCTCGCCGCAGCGGGACAAAAAGGTGGAGGCTTTCGCGGCAATATCCTTGGCATTACCAAGCTTCTGTCGAACACCCAGCCGGTCGAGCCGGAAGCCATCGCGAATACCTGGCATAGCTTCTTCATGATCGTCCCTGTCGTATCGACCACATTTGCATCCTTCGCCCGCCAGTTCCGCGGCGTCGGAGCAGGCGGGATCGGCTGGCTCTTCATCGATGAAGCCGGCCAATCCGTCCCGCAGGCGGCGGTGGGCGCGCTGATGCGGTCTCGAAATGCCATGATCATCGGCGATCCCTTGCAGATCGAGCCTGTGTTCACGCTGCCAACGGCCTTCCTCAAGGCCCTCGGGGAGCTATCGCCCCATACGGAAACCGGAGAGTATTCGCCGGCGCGGGCTTCGGTTCAAACGCTGGCCGATGCCGCCAATAAATTCGGCGCGGCTGTTACCACCGAAAGCGACGATCCTCTCTGGATCGGCAGCCCGTTGCGCGTGCATCGCCGCTGCATCGACCCAATGTTCAGCCTCGCCAACCGAATTGCCTATCATGGAAAGATGGTATTCGCGGCGGGAGAGCGTACGCTCATGGAAGACGTCGCGCCATTTTATGGCGATAGCGCCTGGATCGATATTGGAGGGCGCGTGGCAGGCAAGCAGACTGTCCCGGAACAGGTGGCGTTCATCGTGGCGGTTCTCGCCGCGAGCTTCCGGCGCGATGGCAGTCTGCCGGATATCTATATCATCTCCCCATTCAAGGAAACGAAAGCGGCTCTGAAACGTGAGATAGAAAAGGTGAGCTGGGTTGGGCCGGACAGTCTTCAGGTATCGCGTCCGAAGAAACTGGCCCAATGGCTGAAGGATAGGATCGGCACGGTCCACACCTTCCAGGGCAAGGAAGAAAACGCCGTCTTTCTGGTGCTCGGAACCGATGCGACGCGACGTGGCGCGGCAGCATGGGCCGCGTCCAGGCCCAACCTGCTGAACGTAGCCGCAACGCGCGCCCGCTACCGGTTATTCATTGTCGCAGACCGCGATCTCTGGCGCGGTCTGCAATATTTCAGCGATGCGGCGGGTATGTTGCCGCCGGTAGGGGAGGCGGATTTTCTGGCGCGGTTGAGAGCGTAGCTTCAGAGCTTCACCGTGAAGTCACGGAAGAAAGCGGCGGCGCCTGTTTCATCCACTTCGCTCGCCGCAACCATGAGAACCAACTGGATGACGTCTTCCTGTTCGGCTTCGAGGCTATAGCCGTTGAAATAGAGAAAAAGGTCAGCCGCCGCGAAGCCTGTCCGTTTGTTGCCGTCAACGAAGGGATGGTTTTTCGCAATGCCGAAGAGATAGGCCGCTGCCAGCGTGCAAAGATCGGCCTCTCCATAAGCCTGCTTCTGGAGAGGCCGGGCGAGGGCGGATTGAAGCATCCCCTCATCGCGAATCCCAGGCGCCCCGCCATGAAGCCGCAATTGTTCCGCATGAAGCGCCTCGACGAATTCCTGCGAATGGAATTCGATCATTTGGCGAGAACGCGATAGGCGGTCTCGTATTTCTTCATGCGCTCGCGAGCGATCTGCATCTTCTTTTCAAATGCTTCCGGGTCTTCGGATATAGGACGCAGCTTCAACTCATTGCCCTCTTCGATGAGAAGCAGCGTATCACCCGCATGGAGGTTGTGCCGGTCAAGAAGTTCCTTCGGCAGGATGACACCTTCCGAGTTTCCAATCTTGCGCAGGGTGACGTTCATAGCTCGAACTCCATTGTTATAACTTACGTATAACATGAAGCCTTTCCCGCTGCAAGGTCCGGCCTCAATCCTCATCGCTCCCCGGCAAATCCTCAAACGCACAAGCCGCCCACGGCACCGCCGAACGGCACCAGATTTGCCGTGTGGGAACAAGCTCGCGGCGCTGGTTGATGCTGCCCCAGCGAATGCCCCACGGCGTGCTTTCAGGGTCCTCGCCGCTGGTGAAGAGGGGCGAGCCGCATTCCGGGCAGAAATATTGCAGGCGTTTTCGCCCGCTCTGCGCCGTTTTCACATAAACCTTGGGCGGGTTGCCGGTGAGCCGGACAGTGCCGGGCAGGGCCCTCACCGTCACGCGATAGGGCGAGCCGGTCAGCCGTTGGCAATCGGTGCAGTGGCAGATCGTGACCCGCTCCGGATCGATCTCCGCCTCATAGGTGACGTAACCGCACTGGCACTGCCCGTCGATCCTCATAGCCACCCCTTCTTGCGAAAATAGACCAGCGGCAGGAGGGCGGAGACGACCATCAGCAGGAGCGCCAGCGGATAGCCCCATATTTCCTTCAATTCGGGCATGAAATGGAAGTTCATGCCGTAGATCGAGGCGATCAGCGTGGGCGGCATGAAGCCGACGGCGGCCACTGAGAAGATCTTGATGATGGCGTTTTGCTCGACCGAGATCAGACCGACGACGGTATCCAGCAGGAAATTGATCTTGTTCGACAGGAAATCGACGTAGTTTTCCAGCGACACCGTGTCGCGTCCAAGGGATTTGATCCAGTCGGCCTTGTCCTTCCCCGCCCCGCTTGGCATGTTCGCCGTCACATAGACGAGCAGGCGGCTGATGCCGGCGAGACTTTCGCGCACCTTGGAGAGAAACGCGCCCTGCCGGCCGATATGCGTCAGCAGCAGGCGGAAATCCTTGTTGGTCATCGGGCGCTCGTGGGCGCGCAAATGGAAGATCGACTGCGATTCCGTCTCGATCTTCTCCGATACCGCCTCCAATATATCGGCCAGCCGGTCCGTCGCCGCTTCCACGAGGCCGAGCAGAACCGAAAGGCCGCTGCACTTCGCCCCGACGAGCCCGTTGCCCGGCTTCATGGCGCGCTCGATGTAGATCGCGAACGCCTTCGGCTCGGTGTAGCGCACCGTGACGAGCAGCTTGCCGGCCAGCACGAAGGAGATGGGCGCGGTCATCCGCTGTTCCGTGCCGACGGTGTAGAGGATGGGCGCGGTCAGATATTGCACGCCGTTTTCCATGTAGAAACGGCTCGATTCCTCGATCTCGACCATGTCCGCGCGGGTCGGAATGTTGACGCCGATCCACTTCTCGACCGCCTTTTCCTCTTCCGCCGTGGGATCGATGAGGTCTATCCATACCGAATTGGCAGGCAGAGAGCTTCCCGCTTCCTCCTGGACCAGTATCAGATGGTCGCTGTCGAGACAGTAGATCTTGATCATATGAGTTCCCTGACAAATGGGAATGAAAAGAGAACTCTATAGCGATGAGGTTTTAAAATTGGAATAAAGAACGCTATTCGGCTGCCTCTTGCGCCTTTCGCCGACGCAAGGACGCTTTCAAATCCTCGAACATATCGGAGGGCATCACGATAACCTCTTTCCCGTTCAAAGTCGCCGCGGGAAATTTCATAACGGTAATGGTCTCCACTTCGGCCGGGTTTTGCTTGAGCCTTTCGGCCAGTTCCTTCGCCCGGCGTTCGGCGTTACGCTTGTCTTCCTCAATGTGCCGGTCGATCTCCGCCATAGCACCTCTCGTGGCAAGATATGCCCCGATGACCGCTATGATAACGATCATAGTCATCATAATCAGCAGCTGGTCTATGTTGGACATTATCTCAGCCTTTTCAGGTGACTCCTGCCCCACAAATGTATCAGGTAGGAGCCCAGGCCGCAAACTACAAAGATACCGGTTAGTTTAATCAGTTCCCATGGCGGAAGCGGGCGATGGCTGAAAAGGAAGGCTATAACCGGGCTTATGGCGCCGACGCCTAAGAGGGTCGTGCTGAATCGATCCAGTGCGGCAGCTATGAATTTGGCTTTTTCATTTTCCTGTATGCGATGTATTTCTTCGTTCGCCGGTGATAACTCTGCCATTTTGTGCTCGCCCCCCTCAAAAAACTTTACTGCCCCCTTAGCAGCACATTGATCAACTCTTCTGCCGCCTCGCCGATAACCGTTCCGGGCGGGAAGATCGCCGTCGCCCCAGCCTTGAGCACCGCGTCATGGTCCTGCGGCGGGATGACGCCGCCGACGACGATAAGGATGCTGTCGCCGCCGCGCTTACGCAGCGCCTCCTTCAGTTCCGGCACCAGAGTGAGATGTCCCGCCGCGAGCGAGGAGATGCCGAGGACATGCGCGCCGCTTGTCACCGCGAGTTCGGCCACTTCCTCCGGCGTTTGGAACATCGCGCCCACGATGACCTCAAAGCCCAGATCGCCAAACGCGGTGGCGATCACCTTCTGCCCGCGATCATGCCCGTCCTGTCCCATCTTGGCGATGAGGATGCGTGGACGTTCCCCGCTGCGCTTCTCGAAAGCAGTCACCTTCGCAAGCACGCGCTCCACCACCTCGCTTTGTCCAAGCTCCCTACGATAGACGCCGGAAATCGTGCGAATTTCCGCCACATGCCGTCCGAATGCCTTTTCCAGCGCCAGAGAGATTTCGCCCACCGTCGCCTTGGCGCGCGCCGCATGAACGGCAAATTCGAGAAGATTGCCTTTGCCGGATTTCGCCACCTCGGTGAGTTGGGTCAGCGCCGCCTCGACGCTTGCGACGTCGCGCGTTCCTTTCAACTCCTGCAGCTTGGCAAGCTGGGCCGCGCGGACCCTGGCATTGTCGACTTTAAGCACATCGACTTGGGCGTCCTCGCCCGGGCGATAGACATTCACGCCGATGACCGGCTGTTGCCCGCTGTCGATCCGCGCCTGCGCGCGCGCCGCCGCCTCCTCGATGCGCATTTTGGGAATGCCCCGCTCGATGGCATCAGCCATGCCGCCGAGCTTCTCCACTTCCTCGATATGCGCGAGCGCGCGGGCGGCCAGATCATGCGTCAGCCGCTCGACGTAAGCCGAACCGCCCCAGGGATCAATGATATCAGTCGTGCCGGATTCCTTCTGCAGGACCAGCTGCGTATTGCGGGCGATCCGCGCCGAATGCTCGCTTGGCAGCGCCAGCGCCTCGTCGAAGGCATTGGTGTGCAGCGACTGCGTGCCTCCTCCAGTCGCCGCCATCGCCTCGACCATGGTGCGCATGATGTTGTTGTGCGGGTCCTGCGCGGTCAACGACCAGCCGGATGTCTGGCAATGCGCGCGCAGCGCCAGCGAGCGCTCGTCCTTCGGCTGGAAGTTTTTCTTCATCAGCACGGCCCATAGCAGCCGCGCCGCCCTCAGCTTGGCAACCTCCATGAAGAAGTTCATGCCGATGCCCCAGAAGAACGAAAGGCGTGGCGCAAAGTTGTCGATATCGAGCCCGGCGGCGACGCCCGCGCGCGCGTATTCAATGCCGTCGGCGAGCGTATAGGCGAGTTCCAGATCGGCGGTCGCGCCGGCTTCCTGCATGTGATAGCCGGAAATCGAGATCGAGTTGAATTTCGGCATATGCTTCGCCGTATAGGCGAAAATGTCGGATACGATCCGCATCGAAGGCTGCGGCGGATAGATATAGGTGTTGCGGACCATGAACTCCTTGAGAATATCGTTCTGGATGGTCCCGGCCAGATCCTTTTGCGCGACCCCCTGTTCCTCCGCCGCCACGATATAGAGCGCCATGATCGGCAGCACCGCACCGTTCATGGTCATGGAGACGGTCATTTGATCCAGCGGAATGCCGTCGAAGAGCTGGCGCATGTCGAGGATGGAATCGATGGCGACGCCCGCCATGCCCACATCAGCAGCCACGCGCGGATGGTCGCTGTCATAGCCGCGATGGGTGGCGAGATCGAAGGCGACCGAAAGTCCCTTCTGCCCGGCTTCCAGATTGCGCCGGTAAAAGGCGTTTGATTCCTCAGCCGTCGAAAACCCGGCATATTGCCGGATCGTCCATGGCTGCTGGACATACATGGTGGGATAGGGCCCGCGAAGATAAGGCGCCATCCCCGGATAGGTGTCGAGCCAGGGCAGGGATTTGATATCGGCCTCGCTATAGGCGTGCTTGACCTTGATCCCCTCCGGCGTTTTCCATTTGTCCGGAGCGGGCTTTGGCATTTTGGTTTTCGGTTCGGCCCAGGGAATTTGGGTGAAATCGGGGATCATCGCGGGGAGGCTCCATTTAGAAACGCCGGCGCCGCGACACCCCCCTCTGTCCTGCCGGACATCTCCCCCTCAAGGGGGGAGATTACGCCTTCATCGATGCCCGGCACCAATCGCCAACGTTGCAGGATAAGAGAGGAGCGTTGTGACAGCCAATCTCCCCCCTTGAGGGGGAGATGTCCGGCAGGACAGAGGGGGGTGAAATCGAAGAGCGCCTTCATCAAACGTCTCGCACCGTCTCATCAATCCGCCTGAACACCAGCGGCTCGCAATGCACCGCGCCGTCGCCCGACAGCGCCTTGCGCTCTGCGTCGAGCACCGTCAGCGGATATTCCTCCCTCAGCGCATGCGCGGTAGTGCCCACAATCACCCGCTTGCCCTCGCGATAAAGCGCCGCCCGCTTCTCCCGCGCCTCCGTGATTTGCGCCTGAAAATGCCCGCTCACCAGGCTCTTCAGGATGCCGCCCTCGCGCTCCAGCGCCTGGAAGGCATTCCACGCCGCCTCGCATAAGGCCTCCGTCAGCGCCTCGACCCCGCCTGAACCGGCGGACGGATCGGTGACGAAGCCGAGATTGGATTCCCTGGCAAGGATCAATTGGGTATTTCGTGCGAGCCGCCGCGCGAGAGCATCGGGCAGGCCATGCGTGATGGTGTGCGGCAATACCGAAACCGTATCCGCGCCGCCGATTGCTGCGGCGAAGGCGGCAATCGTCGTGCGCAGGATGTTGGTCTCCGCGTCCCGCGCAACCATCATCCGCATCGAGGATTCGACGTGGATCACGGCCGGGGAGGGCGGGATTTGGCAGACGTCCTGCAACCGCGCCCAAAGCAGCCGAAGCGCCCGCAGTTTGGCGATGGTAACGAACTGGTCCTGATCGGCTGCAATCGAAAAGCCGATATGCGGCGCGGCATGAACGAGCGGCTGGCGCGCCTCCTCGAACATGCGCAAATGCCCGGCGGCGACTGAAAGCATCGCGCCCAGCTCCTGTGCCTCGGTCGCGCCCGCGTTGTGATAGGGCCGCCCATCGGCCTCAAGCACGATGCCGGGAAGACCGGTGGCGAAAAAGTTTGCCAGCGATTGCGGCATGGAGGCTTTCAGCGCCTCGATGCTCATGCGCAAGCGACCTGTCGAGGCAAGCGTCGCCGCCGGGTCTATGCCAAGGGAAAAGGTCGTGCGCTTGGGGTCGATGCGCCGGGCGCGCAAGTAATCCGCCAGCCATTCGACGCTGGCCCGGCTGTTGGGGCCTGCATCGATCCTGATATGCAGGCCGTCGAGATCGACGTTGTCGAACAGACGGTCGATGATGTCGGGCCCGACGGGAAGCCCGTAGCCGAATGCATTCTGCGCCCCTTCGAAGACGAGCGCCACGCCATCCGCGCCGTTCTCGATATCATCGATAAGCTGGCGGTTGGCCCGCGCCGGGTCGGGATCATCCGCCCGTTGGATAATCCGCCAGGGCCGACCCGGTTGCGCGCGGGGAAGCGGTTTGGCGCCTTTACCGCGCTCATAGAGCGGTTCGATGACGATGCCGTCATCGGTTTGCGAGGTCAGCGCTTCCTCGAAACTCAAGCCCTTCAGCGCTTTTTCGGCGAGCTTGACCCAGCGATCGTAATCGGCTGGAGGAAAGAGCGCTTCCTTCAATATGCCCGCGTCCATGCCTTCTCCCGATCATGCGATGCTTGCGCGGGAACTTTAGAGTATTTTCTTTTGAGAGGGAAATTGTTTGCACACGCGCCTTTTCAAAGCCTTAGCGCTTCCTTTGCGGTCTTATCGGATGCGCAATACTCTAATCACGCTTCACGCATGGCCGTAGAAGCTTTTGTACCAGGCCACAAAACGCCCGATGCCGTCCTCGATCGATGTACTGGGATGGAAACCAATGTCGGACACCAGCGCATCGACATCCGCACAGGTTTTGAGCACATCGCCGGGCTGGAGGGGGAGCATGTTCTTGATGGCCTTTTTGCCCACCGCGTTCTCGATGCAGCGGATGTAATAATCAAGTTCGACAGGCTTGTTGTTGCCGATATTATAGAGCCTGTAAGGCGCTTTCGACGTTCCGGGATCGGGATGCATCCCATCCCAGCGGTCGTTCGGTTCAGCAGGGTGATCGAGCGTCCTGACAACGCCCTGCACGATATCATCGATATAGGTGAAATCGCGCGAGTGCTGGCCGAAATTGAAAACGTCGATCGGCTCGCCGGCGATTATCTTCTTGGTGAAAAGAAACGGCGACATATCGGGTCGTCCCCACGGCCCATAGACCGTAAAAAATCGAAGTCCGGTCATCGGTATGTTGTACAGATGCGAATAGGAATGAGCCATCAGCTCATTCGCCTTCTTGCTCGCTGCATAGAGACTCAGCGGGTGGTCGACATTGTCGTGGACGCTGAATGGCATGTTGGTGTTGGCGCCGTAGACCGAACTCGATGACGCATAGACCAGATGCTCGACTTGGCCGTGCCGGCACCCCTCCAGAATGTTCAGGAATCCGACAAGGTTGGAGTCGGCATAGCTGTGCGGATTTTCCATGCCATAACGCACCCCGGCTTGCGCTGCCAGATGGATGACCCGGTCGGGGCGGAAGGTCTTGAAGACCTCCTCGGTGGCATTGCGATCGGCAATATCGATCTTTTCGAAGCGGAACTTGTCAAACGGTTTCAGCCGGTCGAGACGTGCGTGCTTTAGTTTGACATCGTAATAGTCGTTGAGATTATCGATGCCCATAACCTCATCGCCACGCTCAAGCAGCAAGCGGGCGGTATCGGCGCCGATGAACCCGGCAGCACCTGTCACAAGGATTTTCATAAACCTGCACCCACCGAATTTTTAGTCTCTAAACTCACGCAACGTGGTAATCGCGGCGACGTCATTTTGCAACTCGACGCCGCATACGCGCGTAATCGGAAAACAAAAAGGCAGCCGCGAAGGCTGCCTTTTGATAATTTATGTGGTTTTGCGACCGATCAAACGAACTGGCTCAATCCCGGAATGGAATCCACCACGGCATCGACCGGGCCGGCGCCGGCCTTTTCGCGCGCATAGGCGATGGTCTGCTTGGAAACGCCGGAAATCTCGCTCATGCCGAGGCCCATTCCCATCAGCTGCGAGCCGAGGCCCATGACGCCGCCCATCATGTTGGAGAGAAAACCGCCGCCGCCCTGGGCATCCGCCGTGGCTATGGCTTCCTGCGCGCCGGGAATGGCCGCCATGAGCGCTGCCACCTTGTCGGCAGGCCCTTCCTTCTGCAGGAAAGCGAGAATGAGGCCCACCGCCTTCGTGGCGGTGGCCGGATCGATGCCGACAGTGGAAGTGATGCGCGCGACGAGTTCGTCCATGGGATTCCTCCGAAAAATGTTACGTTTACGTAATATGCATTCGGATCGCCAGAATGCAAGGGATTTAGGGCAGTAGGGCAGTAAGGGAGTAGGGCAATAAGGCAGTATGATTATGGCCTTGCGGCCTGCTGAGGCAATGGTACTTTGCCCTACTGCCCTACTGCCCTACTGCCCTACTGCCCTAAAGGATAAGACATGCCCGCCGACAGCATTTTTCTTGGCGCAAGCCGCAAGCCTGACGACAGCTACCAGAAGCCGGAACATCTCCTGCTCAAATTCGGCAACCGCCACGGTCTCGTGACCGGCGCGACGGGCACCGGCAAGACCGTCAGCCTGCAGGTTCTGGCCGAGGGCTTTTCCGCCGCCGGCGTCCCGGTTTTCTGCGCCGACATCAAGAGCGATCTCTCCGGCATCGCGGCAGAGGGGGAGCCGAAGGTCGTGCTGATGCAACGCGCCGACGATATCCGGCTCGATGCTTATGAATTCGAGGCGACTCCCACCATCTTTTGGGATATTTTCGGGGAAAAAGGCCATCCGATCCGGGCAACCGTCACGGAAATGGGACCGCTCCTGCTTTCGCGGCTGATGGACCTGACGGAAGCGCAGGAAGGCGTGCTCAACATCGCCTTCCGCATCGCCGACGAGGAAGGGCTTCTCCTTCTCGACATGAAGGATCTGCAGGCCTTGCTCGCCAATATGGCGGAGCGCGGCTCCGAGCTTTCGGCGCAATATGGCAATGTGACCCGCGCCTCCGTCGGCGCCATTCAGCGTTCGCTTCTGGTCCTGGAACAGCAGGGCGGCGACAAGTTCTTCGGCGAGCCGGCGCTTCGCATTAATGATATCATGCGCACCACCACCGACGGGCGCGGCGTCGTCAATGTGCTTGTCGCCGACAAGCTGATGATGAATCCGCGGCTGTACTCGACCTTTCTCCTCTGGCTTCTCTCGGAGCTGTTCGAGGAACTGCCTGAGGTTGGCGACCCGGAAAAGCCGCGTCTGGTGTTCTTCTTCGACGAAGCGCATCTGCTCTTCAACGAGGCGCCGAAGGCGCTGCTTGAACGCGTCGAGCAGGTGGTGCGCCTGATCCGCTCCAAGGGCGTCGGCGTCTATTTCGTCACGCAGAACCCGCTCGATGTGCCGGAAAGCGTCCTCGCCCAGCTCGGCAACCGCGTCCAGCACGCGCTGCGCGCCTATACCCCGCGCGAGACCGCTGCGGTGAAAACGGCGGCGGACACGTTCCGCCCGAACCCGGATTTCAACACCTATGAGGCCATCACCAATCTTGGCACCGGCGAGGCGCTGATCTCGACATTGCAGGAAAAGGGCGTGCCTTCCATTGTGCAGCGCACGCTGATGCGCCCGCCTGTATCGCGCATCGGCCCGCTTTCGCCGGAAGAACGGGCGCAAATCATCGCCGCAAGCCCCGTTGCAGGACTATACGACCGGACGGTCGACCCGGAATCCGCCTATGAGATATTGAAGCGCAAGGCAGAGCAAAGCGCCGATGCGCAACCAGCCGAAGCTGAAGGCGAAGGCAATGGCTGGGGCGATATGTTGGGGGGAGTGCTCGGTAACGGTGGCGGCGGCAAATCATCCGGTCGCCAGACGATCGTCGAAGCCGCCGTTAAATCCGTCGTCCGCTCCGCCGCCTCGTCGCTCGGCCGGGCATTGGTGCGCGGGGTGCTGGGGAGTTTGAGAAGGTAGGGCAATAAGGCAGTAGGGCAGTAGGGCAGTATGTAAGAAAAAACATATTGCCTTACTGCCCTATTGCCATACTGCCTTAAACTACATCACCAAAACCGGCGTCTTCGCCGGGACGCGGTCGTAGAGATCGATGATGTCCTGGTTCATCAGGCGCACGCAGCCGGACGACATCGCCTTGCCGATTGACCACCATTCCGGATTGCCATGCAGGCGATAGCCCGTATCCTGGCCGTTCTGGAACAGATAGAGCGCGCGCGCGCCGAGTGGGTTTTTCGGGCCGGGCGCCATGCCGCCATTGGCCGCGCTATATTGCGCCAGTTCCGGCTGGCGGGTGATCATTTCAGCGGGCGGCGTCCAGGTTGGCCATTTGCGCTTGTACTGGATGATGGCGCGGCCGGACCAGGCAAAGCCCGCACGCCCGATGCCGACACCGTAGCGGATGGCTTGGCCACCCTCGCGCACGAGATAAAGGAAGCGATTGGCCGTATCCACCACGATCGTTCCCGGCTGTTCGCCGGTCGGATCGGGAACGATCTGGCGAAGATATTTGGGATCGATCTTCTGGATCGGAATGGCCGGGAGACTGAAACCGCCGTCTTCCACCGCCGCATACATCGTCGCATAGGAGCCCAGCGCGGCGGCGGTTGCCGCATTCGGCGCGGGCGCGGTGGGCCTCGGCGCAATCGGCAGGCCATCGGGACCGACGTCGATGATCGGGATATTCCGGGCGACCGTTGTGCAGCCGGAAAGGCCCACAGCGGTGACGGCGGACAATGCCAGGAACGAGCGGCGGGAAAATTTATTTTCCATTCTATAACCAGACTTTGTAGGTGAGAGGCTTTTATAAGCTTCTTTTGGTTAATGATTTCCGACAAGATTGTGGATGCGCCTTTACCATACGAGGAATATGGCTTCGGCCCGGTGGGAATCCGGCACAAAGATGGCTTCACAGCGGTGTGATCCCAGCGAAACGAGCACGCACCACTTTATGAGCCGTCGGTTACCTCGCGACATCCTGAATAATATTAGAATCCCATTTCCGCCTTAAGCATTGCCCGGCGCAATGCGGCGGCCTATGTAATCTTCCGTGATCGTTTTCAGGCTGGTCTGTTTCAGCCAATTTCAGAGGAGAGTTCCCATGGCTTTCGAATTAGCTCCGTTGCCGTATGCCTATGATGCGCTTGCGCCCTTCATGTCGGCCGAGACGCTGGAATACCATCACGACAAGCACCATCAGGCCTATGTGACCAACCTCAACAAGCTGCTGCCGGGCTCCGGCTTCGAAGGCAAGAGCCTGGAGGAGATCGTCAAGGAGAGCTATGGCAAGAACCAGAGCGTCTTCAACAATGCCGGCCAGGACTACAACCACAACCTCTTCTGGAACTGGATGAAAAAGGGCGGCGGCGGCAAGAAGCTGCCCGGCAAGCTCGAGAAGGCCATCGATTCGGATCTCGGCGGTTACGACAAGTTCCGCGAGGATTTCATCGCCGCCGGTGTGGCGCAGTTCGGCTCCGGCTGGGCCTGGCTGACATTGAAGAACGGCAAGCTGGAAATCACCAAGACGCCGAACGGCGAAAACCCGCTCGTCCATGGCGGCACACCGCTTCTGGGCGTGGATGTGTGGGAGCACTCCTACTATATCGACTACCGCAACGCCCGCCCGAAATACCTCGAAGCTTTCGTAGACAGTCTCGTCAATTGGGAGTTCGTCGAGGAGCTTTACGAAAAGGCGGCTTGATAGGTTCAATTAAATACGCTTGTGGAACCCCGGCTTCGCTGAACTGACCCCCGAAAGTTGGATGTCAACCTTCGGGGGTTTTTCATGTCCAGGCACAGCACTGCTTTCAAGCATTCTGTTGTGGAATTTTATCG
>NZ_QJTF01000032.1 GCF_003217235.1 Paramesorhizobium leguminum
GGCCAGATGCGTCTCGCGGTACTGCACGCAGAACTCGCGCGCCAGATGCTTGCCCGAAAGCTGCCATTTGACATCCTCGACGCCGCATTCCTTCAGCACCGTGCGGATGATGTCGGGCACCGAAACATTCTGGAAGATGCGGCTGTCCGAGCCATGGTCGAGCCGGTGCAGCGCCGGCAGCAGCACCACATGATAGGCGGTGCGGTGATGGCCCTCGTCGCCGCGCGCGATCGAGGCGACGACGCCGGAGAAATGCCGGGGCGCTTCGAGATATTTATGGTGGATGGTCAATGTCGCCTTGCGGTCGATGAGCGCCGACAGGTCGATCTCGCCATTGCGGCTGACCAGCGATATCTCCGCCCGCGTCAGCCCACCCACGGCCTCGTCGGCGCAAAAGGCGGTCACGGCGAAGATGTCGTCGGCAAGACCGAGCGACTGCGCCCCTTCGCTCCAGAACGAGAACGACACATCCTGACGCTCGCCATGCAGCGGTTCGCTCAATAAGACATTCATGATTGCTCTCCAACGAAGCTCATCGATGCACCTGCACGGAGACGCCCTTTGCCCGGATCGGAATGAGGATGTTGTAATTCTCGCCCGTGGCGTTGACCTTTTCCGCGGTGCGCCAATTCACCATGTCGATGGCCTGATAGCCGACGGCGACGCCGATGAAGCTGGTTTCCTTGTCGAGTTCCCATGTGGAGAGAATCTCGGATTGCCCCGGCGCGACCTGTTTTTCCTTGTGGCTCACATAGGAGGTGCCGAGCGTGGCCTTGGGATCCTGCGACAGGCTCATGAAGTCCGAGGTCATGAGCTTGCCGTCATCGGAAAGCTGGAACACCCAGACATCGACGGGCGCGGTCTGGCCATCGGCATTCCGGTTGACGCCCGGATCCTCGTAAAGCGTGATCGTCGCCTTCGAAGGCTGGTCCTTCGGCTCTCCGATCGGCATGTCGGGATTCATGGCGATCTTGCTCATCTTGCTGACCGCTTCGACCGTCTTGGCTGGCGTGCAGGCCGTCAACAGGCCGCACAGCAGCGCAATGCATGCTCCCCCGGCGAATGAACGCATGACCCTCAAATCTCCTTGGAGCGCTGGCGCATTTCGCGGTCGTAGACCTGGCGATAGACTTCCCAGAACATGCGGGAGAGACCGCCCTGATGGCTGGAGCGCATCTCCGCGTAATAGTGCTGGTACATGGTCCAGTGCCATGCATCGAGATCGCCGGAGCGCGGCGCGTGCCCCTTGTATTTCAGGAAGCGCTTGGCGAGCGCGAGGGGCGCAAGGGCCTGCAGCACCGCGTCGAGCGCCGCTTCCGAAGCCGCCTCGCTCGCTTCCTGATGATAGCGCAGCAAGGTGAGGCTCTCGCCGATGGCCGAACTTGCCGAAAGGTGGACGGGGCTCCGGTTCAGGAACAAATCGCGCAACACATCTTCCACCGACTGGTCGAGACGCAGCGGATTGTCCTCGATCGCATGGAGATGCGTTTCCGCCAGATTGCTGCGCTGGGACAATTCGCGCTTATGCGCTTCCATCAGGCCTGTTATCGCGGTTTTCAGCGCCTCGCCGATATCGCGCGCCAATTGATCGGCCTGCGGCACGGTCATCGACTGGATCGGCAGGCCCAGCGCATGACAGAGCGGGCGCAATACGACGTGATCGACCAGTTGCTCCTGGGACTCATCGGTTTCGACCTCGCCGAGCCAGCGGTCGCGGATGACGACATCGCGGGTGGACGGACGCGCCGTCGTCTGGTTTCCCGCCGATGCGGCGAGCATTGCCAGATAGGCGTCCATATCGTCCTGCGCGGTGTCGCGCCGGGCGGCATTCCCGCTCATGGGCTGCTCCCGTTCGCTCTGGCCGTCGACCCGGCGGGCCTTCGGCGGCGCAAAATATTGCGACGAAGGCTGCAGATCGTCCGGGATGGAAGCGTGGCTTGCTTCTTCCGGCTCGATGTTCAGATAGTCTCCGAGTGTGGATGCCATGGCGTCCCCTTCCCTGTTCCATTCCTTGTCGAACGCGGCGACCGGATCCCGGCCGGTTCGCGCGCGGCCCGTGTTCTGCTCTTCCAGAAGAGACACCGGATCGACGTGCTGCGCGCGCTCGAGGCGCTCCCGCAGCGCGATGTTGCCGTCCTTGCGCATGATTTTTGAATCAAAGAGATTGTTGCCGGAGAATTCCTCCTCCCGCGCGTCACCCACCAGCGAACCCACGGAGATGAAGCGCTGCGCCCAGCGCTCCCCATGGCTCTGCTCCGCATCCTCGTCCAGGCTGACGGTGACATAGGCGCTGACCTCGAACTGGCCAATACCGAGCACATCGCCATCCGTGACGCGGAAGGATTCGCCGCGCCCGACCGCCTGCGTCGCGCCATTGACCCTGATGCCGCGATCCGACAGGATTTCGAGGCAGAAGAAGCCGTCCACATGCAGCACCCGCAAGTGCTGGTCCGCAACTGATCCGCCGCGGTCCGACAGCACCCAGTCCGCCTCCGCCGCCGCGCCGACCAGGCCGCCGGCCTCGCCAAACACCGCCGTCGCCTTCGTCCCGCCGTCCAGCAGGCTGGTGTTATTGATCATCAGCATCAGGCGCATCGAGCCAGGCCTTTCATGGTTCAGCTCCGGACCTGAATGATGACGTCGCGCATTTCTTCGAAGCGCCGGTCGCCGAGGAAGGAGGACCAGCCGAGCCGGCTGGCGCTGTCGGAGCGTAGAGTGAGAGGATGGGCTTCGCGCGGCAGCAGGCCGAGCTTCAGGTCATAGGCAAGCTGGTCCCGCAGCATGAACTCGACGAGGCCGCGCAATGGCTTGAAATCCTTGCCGTGCGGCAGGAAATCCTGAAACCGTTCGAAGGTCAGGTTGCGGATGACGATACGGATCTTGCCCTGCACGTCAGGCGTACGGTCGCCGAGGATGAAGGATTGGCCGAGGGCCGAGTTCATCTGGCCAAGCCGCGTGATCTGGTCCGCCGCAATCGGCACCTTGCGCTTGACCCACTCCTCGATCTCCACCGCGTCCAGATTGAAGGCGTGGGCGATAACCGCCGAAAGCATGGCCGGCGAACGGTTCCGCGTCGACAGCATGCCGGCGAAACAAAGAAGGCGCGGCCAATAGATATTGGTCTCTGCCCTTGTCTTGGCATCACCGAGGCCGAACAGTGAAAATATCCAGGAGGAGAACTTGTCCTCGCCGCCAGGCTTATAGCGCCGGTAATAGCGGAATTTCCGCCACGACCGATGCAGCAGGCCGATCACGCGGTTATGGAAAAAGTCCAGGAACCCTTTGATAACAGAGCCTTCGGCATCATATTGCGCGATTCTTTCGGCGTAATAGGACGGCAGCGGCGAGCCGGAGCCGTGGAGGCCGAGGAAGCTCACGGACATTTTGAACCGGCTGGCGGACGCATCGTTGCCGCGCGCCTCGTCATGGGACAGCCGCTTGATGGAAACCACATCCGACAGCGGAAAAGCGAGGTTATGGACTACCTCGAAGAACACTTTTTCATCCGCCGCCAGATCGTGCGTGCCCACCTCCCGCCCACCGTCGAGCCGGTTCTGGATAAGCTCCACCGCCTGGAAGAAGGCGTAGCGATTGGCTTCCTGCTCGAGATGGCCGCCTAGATCAGCGGCTGTCGCCCGATCCTTGCCGGCCATTTGTAGATTTCCCCGTTTTCCTCGCCCAGAACTTCAAGTTCGTGGAAGGAGTTGACTGTTGAGTAGAGCGCGAAGAACTCCGCAAGTACGCTGGCGAAGAGATACATCTCCCCCTCGGTCTGAAAGCTGCTCTCGCGCATCACCATGCGCGACTTGAGCCCGCGAATGGGCAACCCCTTGAAGAGGCGGTCGAAGGGCGTCGTGGTGAGCTTGCGAATGCCTTCGAGGCGCTGCCGCGCCGCGCGCTCCGCCTGGCGGTCGGTCAGGCTGCGATAATCGTAGACAGACAGGATCGCGGCCAGCGCATCGCGGTCCAGCAGCGACATATAGTTGAGCGACAGGTTGGAGATGAGGTTCCAGTTCAGCGTGCCGTCCAGCGGCGGATAGACCGGCGCGGTCGGGCGGGTGATGTTGGCATAGGTGACGAAGACCGGCGAATTCTCGGTGGGAACGCCGATGTCCCCGACGCCAAGCTCGGCGGCAATGCCGCGATTGAAGCAGCTGAGCTGCATCGACAAAGATTCCTCGGGGGGAACCGCGTGCTCGGAATTGTGCAGCACGAAGGAGATCTCGTGCTCGAAGCCGCTGAGGCGCAGCGATTTTTTGGCGCGCTGGCGGTAATAGACCTGCTCGCCGTGCCGGCCCTCGCCGATCTCGTGTTCGAAGGATTCGAATGCGGGATAGGTGCGCGCGACGGACAGCCGGGCTTCGTCAGCGGAAGCGAAATGGCTGCCGACCCGGTCGATGGAGAATATCTCGATCTTCTCGGGATCGACACCATGGGGCCGGACGCGGTAGCTGACCTTGCGATGATCGACGATGAGCGGATCCGCATCCGCCTCGAACAGGTTTACGGCGGGGATGCAATAGAGCTGGATGCTGTCGGGACGCAGTTTCACGTCATTGGGCAGCGGGCGCTCATATTCCAGCTCCAGCTCGAATTCCGTATCGTCCGATCCGTTGAAAATCTGGTCCAGCTTGACGAGGTCATAGCCATAGAACTTGTCCGGGAACACGAAATATTCCTGGAGCAGGCGGTGGCCCTCGAAAGCCGTGGTGTTCTGCGGCAGGATCGCTTCCGCGCTGGAGAAGCCGATAGGCTGGAGGTTTTCGCGGTGGTTGATGCGCCTGCTTTCGCCGCTTTTGAACACCACCCGCATGCCCTTGAGATACCGGCCGGTCCACAGATGCAGCATCTGCCTGACCGGCAAATCGCCCGCGAAGGTCAGCCGCAGATCCCTCAGCTTGATCTGCCCAAGCGGCAAACCGGACAATGTCTCGAAAAAGATGCGGATGCGGGCGCTGTCGCGCGTTCTCTCCAGTTGCGAACTGGCGATTTCCAGCGGGTAGACGGGGCAATCGGCAGTGGTCCGGAACGGACATTCATAGCCCTGCACCGGCCTGGACAGAATCTCCGTCCCGCGCGGCATCATCTGCCTTTCCGTGATCGAGCGATCGACCGGCGTGAATTTCATGAGCACGGCCGGCGGGAAGGCGCGTAGGAAATTCGGCCAGAGCAGCGAAATGACGGAATAGGTGAATTCCGGCATCTCGTCTTCTATCTTTTCCCGAACGCGGCTCGTGAGGAAGGCGAAGCCCTCCATCAGCCGGTCGACATCCGGGTCGGTGCTGGTTTCCGACAGATATTTCGCCAGCTTTGGATTGAGCCGTGAAAACTCCCGGCCCACATCCCTCAAATAGCTGATCTCGTCCTGGAACAGATTACCCACTGGCCGCTTACCCTATCTGATGGAACCGACCGTCACGCATCGCCATGTCGATGCGGATCTGCTCGTTCGTGCTTGCGACCTTGATGGATGCCACGATGGTGAACCGAAGCTGCAATGGCTGCGACGGATCGGGCGCATGCTCGACACGGACATCCCCGATGCGCGGCTCGAACGTGCGGATGCAATAATCGATCGACGCCGTGATATGCTTCGACACGTCATTGGAGGAGATCGTGCCGTCGTTGAAGTCGGTGACACCGACCTGCGGGTTCGCAGCGGCGCCACCGGCATGGGTGTTCAAAATGCGCTCCAGATTGCGCTGGATGGAGCGCAGCAGCGAATCCGTCGCATCGGCCGAAGGCGAGACCTCGAGTTCCTCCTCGTCGAGGAGGAGCCGATCGAAGAGGCTGCCCGCCGCGACCCGTGAACGGGAGTCCCAGATCGCGCTGGATTTGCCTGCTTTGGAATTGCCTGACCGGCCCGATGCCATCGATTACACCGCGACGTCCGAGCCTGTCGTGCCCTTGTCGAGCTTGCCGACGAGCGACAACTCGAAGTTCGCGCCCATATATTTGAAGTGCGGACGCACCTTGAGGGAGACCTGATACCAGCCCGGATCGCCTTCGACATCGGCGACCTCGACATGCGCGGCGCGCAGCGGACGGCGGCTGCGGACGTCGGAGGGCGGGTTTTCCTGGTCGGCCACATATTGCTTGAGCCAGACATTCAGCTCGCGCTCGAGATCCTCGCGCTCCTTCCAGCTGCCGATCTGCTCGCGCTGCAGCACTTTGATGTAATGCGCCAGGCGATTGATGATGAACATGTAGGGCAGCTGCGTGCCGAGCTTGTAATTGGTCTCGGCCATCTTGCCTTCCCTGGTGTTGGGAAAGCGCTTCGGCTTCTGGATGGAATTGGCCGAGAAGAACGCCGCATTGTCGGAGCCCTTGCGCATGGTGAGTGCGATGAAGCCCATCTCGGCCATTTCGAATTCGCGGCGGTCGGTGATGAGCACTTCGGTCGGAATCTTGGCTTCGAGCTGGCCGAGCGCCTCATAGACATGCACCGGCAGATCATAAACCGCGCCGCCGCTCTGCGGGCCGATGATGTTCGGGCACCAGCGGAACTTGGCGAAGCTCTCCGTGATGCGCGTCGCCATCAGGAAAGCGGTGTTGCCCCAGAGATAATTGTCGTGCGCCTCGACGACATTTTCCTCGTAAACGAAGCTGCGCGTCGGGTTGTCGAGCGGATCGTAGGGCTGGCGCAGCAGGAAGCGCGGGCCGGTCAGGCCGAGATAGCGGGCGTCCTCGGTCTCGCGCAGCGCGTTCCACTTGCGGAAGCGCGGGCTTTCATAGACAGCCGAAAGCTCCTTGATCGATGGCAGATCGACATAAGAACTGACGCCGAACATTTCCGGTGCGGCGGCTGAAATGAACGGCGCATGCGCCATCGCGCCCACCGCTGACACATATTGCAGCAGCCTTACATCCGGCGCGGACGGGCCGAAGCTGTAATTGGCGATCATCACCCCGGTCGGCTCACCGCCGAACTGGCCGTAGCCCGCAGAATAAACATGCTTGTAGAGACCTGACTGCACGATCTCCGGCGCGGTCTGGAAATCCTCCAGCAGGTCTTCCTTGGAAACCGGCAGGACATCAATCTTGATGTTCTCGCGGAAATCCGTCCGGTCGACGAGAAGCTTCAGCGAGCGCCAGGCGGATTCCATCTCCTGGAAATCCGCGTGGTGGATGATCGCATCGACTTGCTTGCCGATCTTGCGGTCGAGCTCGGCGATCATGCGGTCTACCACCGATTTATTGATCCGCTCTTCCGTGCGGTTGGATTTCAACAGATCGGCGATGAAGGTTTCGACTCCCTTCAAGGCGATGTCATAACTCTCCTCGCCCGGCTGGAGGCGGGTTTCCTCCATGATCTGCGCCAGCAGGGAATCGCCGCCAGGAGCCTCGGCCAGGGATGCCTGCTTCTCCGCATTCGACAGTATCGCGGTGTTCATGATATGAACCTCATCAGAATTGAAATAATTCAAGGTCGGCGCCCTCGGCCCGGGCTATTCAGCGGGCGTATCGCCGATGACAGGCGTGATTTCCTCGATGGAATTCAGTTCCTTCAGCAGACGCTCGCGGCTCTGCTCATCATCGAGAAGCTGCTGAAGGCGGCGGCGGAAGGCCGGGATGTTGCCGAGCGGCCCCTTGAGCGCGACGAGCGCCTCGCGCAGTTCGATGAGCTTCTTCAGCTCCGGAACCTGCTGCGCAACGGAATCGGGCTCGAAATCCTTAAGCGACTTGAACTGCAGCGAGACTTTGAGATCATTCTCCGCGTCGTCGGAAAGCTTGTTCTCGACGGTGAACTCGCGCCCGAGACCGGCCTCCTCCATGACGGAGGCGAAAGTATTCTTGTCGACCGACAGAACCTGCCGGTCCTCAAGCGGCGTGCCATCGGGGCGCCCTAGATAATCGCCCAGAACCATCACGCGCAGCGGCAGTTCCACCTCCGCCTGCTGGCCGAGCGTGGCCGGAACATACCGGATATTAATCCGCTCCTTGGGAGCGACGGAGCCTTCTTTGGACATTAGATCCCCTCTTCAACCAAAAAGAGTTATTGACGCTCAGATTGACCTTACGTCAAGTTTTCACAATACTATACTGTAAGTTGTTACGGTCGATTACTTTCCGTTACGTCATAGTTCATTTTGCAGATCAAGTATTCTTCGAGAAAAGAGGAAGAATGCCGCAGTAAATCGCAATTTATGCTGCATTTACCCCATGAAACCACCCGGCCATCCCAAAGCAACCTTGATTCCGCCGCATTCCAGCTAAGCCTTACATGCTCTGCACCCTTTTGAAAACCCGCAAATTTGAGGGGTAGATTTCTTTCATCGGTTGTGCACTCTTCCTGATTTGACTGAGATGACTTGACTCGCTTTCCACTACCGGGGGGCGAGATGTTAGCTATCTGTGTGGTGAGGATAATGCACGACTCTTGTCCCAAGTCCCGCCTTCAAACCGGGTGGTTTGCCCGTTTCCCATGATGCTCCGAGGTGTTCGCACTGGCATTCGGCACGAAGGCAGATTGACCGCCCGCTCTGGGGAATCCTTTCGGATAAGTTTATTCCGATCCCAGCGATCTGCGGTGCGGCGCACTTCTCTCAGGCGTCATCTTTCGCAGGCCCATCCATTAATTCTCAATATTCCGTTTTCCCACAAACAGGCCAGAACATGAGAAGTCTCCTCTCCCAGTTCCTCAGAAAACTTCTTTCGACCGTCAGATCCGGCCTGTTCGTCTGGACGGGCGTTCTTATCGCCTTGAGCCTGTTCATCTGGTTCTACGGCCCGCGCTTCCAATATGTGGACTATGCGCCGTTCGGACCGGTGACGAACCGGGTCATCGCCATCGGTGTGCTGGTGGTGCTCTGGGGGATCAACAATTTCTTCATGGCGCGCCGCGCGGCGCGGGAGAAGCCGAAGGCGAAGCGCGAGATGGTTGAGAAGCCGCGCGACCAGGTGGAAGAGCAGATCCTGCTGCTGCGCCAGTCCTTCCGCAATGCGATGCAGACCATCCGCGAGAAATGGACCGGGCGGGAGCGCGGCGGCCGCTCCATCTACGCCTTGCCCTGGTATCTGGTGCTCGGCCCCGCCACCAGCGGCAAGACCTCGCTGATCATCGAATCCGACCTCAAGTTTCCGCTGAGCCATCTTCTCAACGATGGCGACGTCAAGACGGCCCGCTCGACCGGCCTGCCGCAATATTGGGTGACCAGCGACAGCGTCCTTTTCGACATGCCGGGAAGCTGGCTCGGGCGCTCCTTGAAGGATGAGGGAAGCGAGCAGCAGGCGCCGGAAGAAGGCGCGGACGGAAGCCTCAACGCGCCCGACGGCAAGCGCCGCCTCTGGTCGGCCTTTCTCGACCTGCTCGTAGAATATCGCCCGCGGCGTCCGATTAACGGCGTTGTGCTGTGCGTCGATGCCACCGAACTCGTGCGTGCAACCGATGAAACCCGCACCAATCTCGCCGCCGACATTCACGGCAAGCTCGTGGAGATCGCCGAGCGCTTGGGGACGCGCTTCACGGTCCATGTGGTCATGACCAAGCTCGACCGGCTCGCCGGCTTCAAGGATTTCTTCGCGCAATTTTCCAGGCAGGAGCGCGAACAGCCGCTGGGCTTCTCCTTCCCCATTTTTGACGAGGTAAACGCCGATCAGTGGATCGAAAGCTTCGACCAGCAGTTCGAGGGCTTCATCAAGCGGGTAAATGACGATATCATCGACCGCCTCTATATCCAGCGCGATACGGAAACCCGCCGCAACACCTATGTTTTCTCGCGCGAGCTTGCCTCACTCGGGCCGATCGCCGGGGAATTCCTGAAGCGTGCGCTGCATTCCGACAAGTTCTCGACGCCGCCGCTGGTGCGCGGCATCTATTTCACCTCGGTGAAGCAGCAAGGCGTTCCTTTCAATGCGCTGCTGGCCCGCGTGGCGCGCGATTATCATATGTTCGCGCCGATCCTGCCGGCCTATTCCGGCCACTCGACCCGCTTCTTCGCCGAGAATGTGTTCTCCCGCGTCATTTTCCGCGAGGCCGGTCTTGCCGGGGACAACAAGGCGGTGGAGCGCCGCAAGCGGCTGGCGCTCAACGGCACGATCCTTGCCAGCGTGCTCGGCCTTCTCATCTTCGGCTTCCTCCTGAAGGAGGCGATGCAGGACAATTCCGCCCGCGCCGCCAATATTCTGGCCACCAGCCGCGATTTCGTGAAGCTGCCGCGCGACGCGAAACCGGAAGACGCCAAGGACGAGGCCCAGTTCCTGCCGGCCCTCAACGCCATCGCCGCCGCCAACCAGGAATTCCCCGGCTGGAAGGACAAGGCCGATGCGCGCCGCTACCTCACGCTTTATCAGGGGCGCCGCGTGGGGCCGAAGGTGGAGGAGGCCTATGAGGAACTCCTGCGCCAGCGCTTCGTGCCAACGCTTGCGCTACAAGTGAAAAAGGAAATGGACCGGCTCGGCCAGTCGAAGGAGACCGCGACGAGCGACCAGCGCCTCGACGCGCTGCGCGTCTATCTGCTGCTTGGCGATCTGCAGCGCCGCCGGGAACTCGACTCCAGCGGTGAGACCGCCAGCCTCGGCCGCAAGGCGATCGTTGCGTGGATGCAGGCGAACTGGCAGCAGCGCTTCGAAGGCGCAGCTCCAGTCCAGGGAGATTTGCTGCGCCATCTCGAATATGCGCTCGACACCGACCGCATCGAAGTGCCGATCGACCGGCAGGCCGTTGCCGCCACGCAGTCGGCCCTGCGTGAAGTGCCGAGGGATGTCCGCCTCTACCGCAGCCTGCAGGCGCTCTCCGAGCGTCAAGTGCCGGGTGGCATCGGTTTCCGGCGGGAAATCGGGCCGAGCTTCGACATCGTCTTCAAGCAGAAGGGCGATGCCGGCGTGCGCACCCAGCCTGACATCGTCATTCCCTATTTCTTCACCAAGCGCGGTTTCCATGAGTTCTTCGTTCCCAAGAACGACAGCCTCTCGGTCATTGCCGTCGAGGATGCATGGGTCATCGGCGAGCGCGAGCATGTGAAATATTCGCCGGAGGATCTCGAAGCGTTCCGCGACAAGATCCGCCACCGCTATGCAACCGACTATATCAATGCTTGGTCGAACGGCCTGAATGGCCTCAACATCGTCGATTTCCGCAATCTCGACGATGCCACGCGCGTGCTGGAGGAAATCAACGGCCCGGCAAATCCCTTTGGCCGCCTGCTGATGCTGGTGAAGAACCAGACCGAAATCTACGACGCCAAGCCGGTCGACCAGAACGCGGAGCAGCCGAAAACGGAGATCGCCTTCGACAAGAACCGCGAGCACGGCCTGCGCATCGCGCGTGCCTTCGCCGACCTGTCGCGGATTGTGACCGCAGGCGACAAGGAGAAGCCTTTCTTCGAAGAGTTGATGGGGACGCTCGGCGGGCTTGAAACCTACGTTCACACCATCCAGAGCGAAGAGCGCCTGTCGAGCAAGCCGGTCGCGCTGGAGAAAGCACAGGAGCGCGCCAAGCTGCAGGGCGACGATCCGATCTACATCATCCGGCGGACCGGAGCGAACCTGCCCCAGCCCTTCAGCAAGTTCTTCACGCAATTGGCCGACAACAGCTGGACCGTCGTCCTGGCCGCCGCCAAGCATGATCTGCAGACGGTCTGGCAGGATAATGTCTACCGGACGTTCAACGTGACGCTCGCGCCGCGCTATCCCTTCAATACCAACGCGCGGGACGAAGTGACCTTGCAGGAGTTCCAGCAGTTCTTCGGACCGAAGGGGGATTTCGACTCCTTCTTCGACCAGCATTTGAAGACCTTCATCAATGAACATACCGGCGAGCCCGTGGTCATCGACGGCCAGAGCCTCGCCGTCAGCGACGAATTCCTGAAGCAGGTCAATTCCGTGCGGCGCATAAGGGATATCTTCTTCGATACCGAAGGCGTTCCGACGCTTCGCTACACGGTGGAACCCTTGAGCCTCTCCGGGAAGATGTCGCGCGCGGTGCTCAACATCGAAGGGCAGCTCGTGCCCTACAGCCACGGCCCGACAAGGCCCATCGGCATCCTCTGGCCCAATGCGCTGTCCAGCAAGCAGGATATGAGCCAGGTTTCGGTTTTCGGCACCGGCGGCGTCTCCGGCACGGCGGGGCTCTCCTTCCAGGGCCTGTGGTCAAGCTATCGCCTGTTCGACAAGGCCCAGATCAGCGATGTGAAGCCGGAGAGCGTCGATCTGAGCTTCAACGTCGGCGGAGGCAAGGTCAAGTACCGCGTCCGCATGTCCGCGACGGAGAACCCCTTCGCCACCCGCCCGCTCAGCACGATCAAACTACCGGAACAATTATGATGGCGGGGGACGAGAACAGGCCGGCCGATTATCTGACCGGCCTGGGATGGGTCGATACGCATCCGTGGATGATCGCCGTCGGCGCAGATGTGCCGGGGGCGCAGCCGCAAGGGATGCAGCCCGATGACTGGGAGGAATTCCAGGACATCGAGACCGAGATGATGAAGCGGGGAACACTCGCCCACGGGCAGATCCGCTGGAACTGGCTGGCCGAGCAGTGCGAGCTTCTGACACGCGAGCGCACCAAGGACCTCCGGCTGCTCGCCATCCTGCTGCAATGCCTGCCGCACAGCACGGTGCCTGCACGGGCGCCGCTCGCCGCGGCGCTTGTAGCGCGCTTCATGACGCTCTGGGGCAAGAGCGCATTCCCCGCCGGGCGGGTCCGGGCTCGTGAAATCGGCCGCATTGGCGATCTGCTGGAAGGTTTCATTTCCAAGGCCATCGCGCAGGACGAGCATCTGGAACCGAACGAGATTGCCGCGACCGCCTCGGCCATCGAGTGCTGCTCCGCCATCTTCGCGGAAACCGCGCCCGACCTCGGCATCCGGTTCGCCATTCTCCCCGCACGCCTCGAAGCCGCCGCGAAAGAGGAGGCGCCGCCGCCCAAATCGCAGCCGGCTGTGGCGAAACATCCGGATTCTTCCTCATCCGCTACGGCTACCGCCCTTCGCGCACCCGAAACGCCTGCACCCCGTCCGGAAAGCTTGCGGCTCGATACTGGCAATGAGCGCGCGCTCAAGCAGAGCCTGACGGTCGTGGCCGATTTTCTGCTCGGCCAGGACGCCGGTCACCCGCTCTCCTACCGGCTCCGTCGTTACGCAACCTGGTATGGCATCACCTCGCTCCCGCCGATTAAAAGCGGCTCCCGCACCGTTCTGCAGCCGGTTTCGGAGGATGTGGCCGAAGGCTACCGCATCGCGGCGGAACGCGGGCAGGCCGGTGCTGATATCGTGCAGAAGCTGGAGCGCAGTTGTCATCTGCAGCCCTTCTGGCTGGAAGGGCAGATGCTTGCCTATCGCCTCGCCCGCGCCTGCGGAAGGGTGGAGGCTGCCGAGGCGATCCGCAGCGAGACCCAGCGCTTTGCGTCGAGCCTGCCGGGCCTGGAGCCGCTTTGTTTCACCGACGGCTCCCCCATCCTGACGCCGGATGCCCGGCAATGGCTGGGAAATCGCGCGGATACGGACCGCCGCGCGGGATTTCATCCCGATTCCGGCAATGGCGCTTCCGATTCAGCGGCAATGGTCGGCGGCGACCTGCAATCGGTTGTCCGCACAGCCCGCGAAAAGGGCAAGGAAGGCGATTTCGCCGCCGCCATGCAATTGCTCGATGGCGCAAGGGGCAGCGAAAGCAGCCCACGCGAGCGCGCCATCTGGGAACTGGTCATCCTCGAATGCCTCAGCGACTGGGGAATGAAATCCCACGCCGCCTCGCAGGCCGCGCGGCTAAAGGAGGCCATCGCCGGAAAGACGGTCGAGGAATGGGAACCCGAATTGCTCAAACGGATCGGGCGCATCAACCACGGCACTCAGTAATATTAGACGGTGGAACAATAGGGGCAATTCTAGAATTCGCTTGACCATAGCTCATTCTGAAAAGTCGGATCGAGCTTTAGTTGCATTATCATGTGCCTTCATATGGTTCGAGTGTGAGATCGCGCATCACCACCACCCGAACAGGAAACCCCGACCGGATCGTCAGCGTCGGTGCGACCTGCAACTGGCGGCGGATAATCTGCTGGCCGGCATCGTTGATCGTATCCTGCGCGCCATTGCGGATTGCCCGCACCAGCCGGTCTTCATCATCCATGGCAAGCTCCGCGCCAACTGAGAGCAGCGTGGAGAGACCGGCGGCCTTCGCCATATCCCACCAGTGATAGTCGACACCATCCTCGATACCGGCATAACCTTGCATATCGGCGCCCGGCTGGCGTTCGAGGACGATGGACCGGCCGTTGGGGAATATGAGCCGGTTCCAGACCAGAAGGACGCGACGCTGCCCGAAGCCGACATTGTTGTCGTATTGGCCAATGATGCGGGTGCCCTGTGGCACGAGCAGAATGCGACCAGTCGGGCTGTCGTAAACATGCTGCGTGACCTGGGCGATGACCTGCCCAGGCAGATCGGAGCGGATGCCGGTGATGAGGGCGGCCGGGATGACGGAGCCAGCCTGAAGGACATAGGGCGATGTAGGCGGCATGACGCGATCGGGCGCGACGGTGCGGCGGTCGATTGCCGCATTCAGAAATGCGAGCTGGCGATCTTGCACCGATGGGGAGCCGAGTTGGCCGGCAAGGTCGAGGCCAGCGAGATTGAGCGATGGGGCGGCGTCCGGCGCGGTAGCGCCAGATCCAGGCCGGGTTTCGCTCTGGAAGAAGACACGGGAGGTTCTCGCGGCCTCTTCCTCCGCCAGTCTGCGTTGCTCAGCGGGATCGACGGCCGGCGCCGTCACAGGAGATGGCGGCACGGGCTGGCCACGGTTCTGCGCGTTGAGAATAGGCCGTCCTAAATCTCCTGGCAGCGGTGGTCCGAGAACCGGGCCGGTGTAGTCGCGTGGCAGACCTGCAAGCCCGTCCGCCGTTTGCCTGTTCTCCGTGGAATAGAGTTCTTCCCCGCCGGGACCGGAACTGCGGGTCTGAAGAGCGTAAATCAGCGTACCGCCTATACCGAGACCCGCGATGACACCAATGCAGGTCAGCACTTTGCGGGACAGTCGGGTGACGCGCGGTATCTCGGCGCGCAGTCTCATAGGAGCTGTGGAGTCCGCGACTGAACCGGTTGGCGTTGGTACGGCTTCCTTTTCAATATCATTCCCGGTCATCTGCCCTGCCCTCCCCTATGAGGCCAAGCGTTCACCGGTTTCGAAACTCCGCCGGAGCTTTGCAGCCAAGAGAGTGGACCGCCTCTCACCGTCCCATCGGTGCGCACGATCCTCACGGTCTGCTGCCGCTTGCCGCCCAGGCGCAGCTCCGCGGCACCGAACAGACGGTCGACGATCAAGACATTCTGATGGATGCGGCTGTTGATGATTTCGGCCTCGCCTTCCGGCCCGATGACGAACAGCGGCGGAAGCTCACCTTGCACGATGCCGCGTGGGAACTCGACATAGACCCGGCGCCCGTCATCATAGACCGAAACGGGCCTCCAGGGTGGATTGTCGCCAGTCAGACCGTAGCGATAGTTCCTTGCTGTGATGGTCGGAATGATCGGCGTGGCGGGGACGGCCCGGCGCTGGCTGGCGGGCGGCTGAGGATAGGCCCAGGCAACCGACGGCATATAGGGCTTCTCGCCTGACCGCAGCTCGATCATGTAGACGCGCCGGTCCGTCGTCACGACAAGGTTGGTGGAGATGTCCGGCCTCGTCGGCTTCACGAAGATATGGACGCGCCGCGTCGTGCCGCTGCCGCTCTCGGTGTCGCCGATGATCCAGCGAGCGGTATCTCCGGCAGCGATCGGTCCCGCGCCGGTCAGGCTTTCGCCCGGTTCGAGCGCGATATCGGTAATCTGGCCTGGCGCGGCATAGACCTGATAGAGCGCGCCTTCGCTCCACGGATAAATCTGAATTGCGTTGTAATACCCTTCACGACGCGGCTCCACGCGGGCCGCCGCGTTGGCGTTTTCGACACGGCCTGTCGCCGTGCCGGACGCGGTCCCTCCCCGCGCCACCTTCCAAGCTGGAGGAATATGCAGAGCGCGCGGCCGCTGCTCGACAGCTGGTGTGGGCACCGCTGGCAAGGGCGGGACACTGGCGTCATAGCTAATCTGCGGTGGCTTTTGCGGCGTAGCGCAGCCGGCCAGAGCAGTCCCGGAAAGAAGGATAAGCGCCAAGGCGGATTTACGGAAAGGCGGGATTGCGGAGATGCGGGTCATAGCGATCATTGGCCCATCTCCCGCGACCAGTTGATGGCATTGACGTAGATGCCGAGCGGATTGGCCTTCAGCCTGTCAGCGTCGCGTGGCGCCTGGATCACGATGGTCAGGATGGCCGTCCAGCGTTCAGTCGTGGAGAGCTGGCCATTCTCATAATGGCGCTCGATCCACGCCACGCGGAAGGAGTCCGGCGATGCCCGGATGACGGATGAGATTTCGACGGCGATCTGCTGCTTGCCCACCTTGGTGAACGGGTCGTTGCTGCGCGCATAGTCGTTCAGCGCCGCCGCTCCCCGGTCGGTCGTCCAGTCATAGGCGCGCAGCCAGTTCTGGCGGACAATGATCGGATCGGCGGGAATGCTCCTGACCTGCTCGATGAACCGCGCCAGATGCCACGCGATTTGTGGGTCGGTTGGCTGATAACTAGCCGTGGCAGCGGCGACGGTCTGGGCCTGACCGAGCTTGTCGACCTCAACCACCCAGGGCACGACTGTTCCTCTGGCGGATTGCCAGACCAGCGCGGCGGCGAAACCCGCCGAAAGAATGAGGCAACCGAATGCCATGTAGCGCCAATTTTTGGCCTGGACGCGCGCGGAGCCGATGCGCTCGTCCCATACCTGCGCGGCTCTCTGATAGGGAGTCTCGGGTTGTGGCGTCTTGCCGTAATGGGTTGCCGGTCGTTTGAAGAAGATCATGATGGATCACTTGATTGAAGGTTGACGGAAGAGCCGCCGCCATGGCTGTCACCGGAACGGATGGCGTGGGCGGCGGCGGAAACACCGTGGCTGAAGTGCTGGCTGCGTTTCATGCGCCTAGCCCAGTCAGGAGCACCGTCGTGAGAAGTCGCTGAGGCAGCGGCAAAGGATGGATCGCTGGCGGCAGCGGCACCGCCCACGGTACCGAGCGTGGAAGAGCCGCCGGTTACAACGAAGCCGTCCTTCACGCCTTCCGAGAAGTTGGCTTTGACGCTGTCTGCGGCGCGGGCAGCGGCGCGCCTGAGCGGCGACACTGCGGCTGAACCCGCCGCGCGACCTACCCCGCCGAGGCCGGATACAACGCTGGCCGCACCAGTATGCCCCATAGAGCCGAGGCTGTAGGCGGTCGAGGCAGCGCCCGCGGCAGCCGCTCCACCCCGCACAGCGACTGCTCCGCCGGAAAGCGCCGCGGCACCACCGCGAAGGGCCAGACCAGCCGCCCCGCCAGCCGCCAGCGCCGCACCACCGACGGCAAGACCGGTGCCAACAGCCGCACCGGCGCCGAGTTGCTGGCCGCCGGAAACGAGACCATTGGCTATGCCCGGTCCGAAAATACCGAGACCGACCAGGGAAAGCGCGGCCAGTACGATCGCCATCGCATCGTCGATCGTCGGCATGGCACCACCGAAGCCTGCGGTGAACTGGCTGAACAGGGTCGAGCCGATGCCGATGATGACGGAGAGAACCAGAATCTTGATGCCGCTGGAAACGACGTTTCCCAGGACGCGCTCTGCCATGAAGGCGGTCTTGCCCCAGAGGCCGAATGGGATCAGCACGAACCCGGCCAGCGTGGTCAGCTTGAATTCGATCAGGCTGACGAAGAGCTGGATCGCCAGAATGAAGAAGGCGAGGATCACGAGCGCCCAGGCGAAGAGCAAGCAGGCGATCTGGATGAAGTTTTCGAAGAAACTCACCCATCCCATGAGATCGGAAATGGATTCAAGCAGCGGGCGGCCGGCATCAAGGCCGACCTGCGCTACCCGGCCGGGACACATCAGATCGGCGGCGCTGAAGCCGGTCCCGGAGGCTTGCAGGCCGAGGCCGGCGAAACTCTCGAAGACAATCCGTGCCAGATTGTTCCAATTGCCGATGATGTAGGCGAATGCCCCGACGAACAGGGTCTTCTTGATGAGGCGGGCGATGATGTCATCATCGGCGCCCCAGCTCCAGAACAGGGCAGCCAGCGTCACATCGATAACGATCAGCGTGGTGGCGATGAAGGCGACCTCGCCACCGAGAAGGCCGAACCCGCTATCGATATAGGAGGTAAAAACACCAAGGAAATTGTCGATGACACCGCTGCCGCCCATGGTTCACCGCCCTTCGGTGGCTTGTGGGGCCGCCCGCACAGATGTCCTGCCGAGAAAGCGGTCGCGGGTTTGTGCCCAGACGCGCAGGCATTCAACATCGCTCGTGGCGGCCTGCCCAAGCTGCTGGCACCGGCGCTGGGCGAGGCGAAGCGGATCTTCCTGCGCGTCGACCGCTGCCTGGGATCGTATCGATGGCGCGGGGTTCTCTCTTTTTCTGAGCATCTCGGTTGTAGTCGCGGTAATCGCGACGGCGACAACGACAATGGCACCCAGCCGGGCCGGCAGTTTGCCGTCCATGGCCTCCTCCTCAGTTGAACATCTTGGCATTGCCTTGCGTGTAGCCGGAGCCCGGCGTCAGGAAGCGCTGGCGCTGCACGCGGCCCTGTTCAGCGGCGGCAGCGCGTTCGGCCTCGGTAAGTGCGGTGGCGCGGCCATTGGCGGCAAGCAGCGCCGTCAGGTCGGAGAGCTGCTGCGACTGGAGCGCCAAAAGCTGGTTGCCGGCTTGCGTGGCCTGGAGCGCGCCGGTCGCACTCTGGCTCTGGCCTACCAGTTGCGACATCTCGGTACGGTTAGTGTCGATATTGCCGACGACGGTGGCCTGCACGCGCATGGCATCCTGAAGGCCGCCGACACTGTTCTTCCAGCGGTCCTTGGCATCGGCGATAAGCTGCGCGTCGGTGGCCGAAAGCGAGACATTGGCATATTTCGACTGGAACGCCCGGTCGATCTGGCCGACGTCGAACGCGATGTTCTGCGCCTGGGACAGAAGCTGCTGCGTGCGCTGAACGGATTGCTGGATTTGCTGGAGCGACGAATATGGCAGGCTGGCGAGATTGCGCGCCTGGTTGATCAGCATCTGCGCTTCGTTTTGCAGGCTGGTGATCTGGTTGTTGATCTGCTCCAGAGCGCGGGCTGCGGACAGCAGATTTTGCGCATAGTTTGTCGGGTCGTAGACAATCCAGGCAGCGGAAGCCGGCGGCGTCAGCACCAGCGAAGCGGGACCTGAGAGGGTGAGAAAGGAAGCGGCAAACAGCGCCGCATGGGAATGACGAGTCTTCACGGTTGAGCCTCCTTGTCGGGCTGGGGGATGAGATTGGCGAGGTCCGGAATGAGGTCGGCAGCCCAATCGACGCCCCGATGGCGAAGCCAGGCTGCAAGGAAGCCGTCGCGGCCGTGCTCGGCGAAGACGCGGGCGATGGCGGACTGGTCGGATTTCGAAGATGCGGCCGTGAGCGCCAGGCCGACTTCGGAAAGGCCCAGTTCGAACAGGCGGTTTCCCCTGCGGCTCTGGCAGTAATAGTCCTTTTTCGGCGTGGCGCGCGCGAGGATCTCGATCTGACGGTCGTTCAACCCAAACCGGCGATAGATGGCGGTGATCTGCGGTTCGATAGCACGCTCATTCGGTAGCAGCAGCCGCGTCGGGCAGCTTTCGATGATCGCGGGAGCGATGGCTGAATTATCGATGTCCGAGAGGCTTTGCGTGGCGAAGATCACGCTGGCGTTCTTCTTCCGGAGCGTCTTCAGCCATTCGCGGAGCTGGCCGGCGAAAGCATCGTCATCTAGCGCCAACCAGCCCTCGTCGATGATGAGGAGCGTCGGTCTGCCGTCCAGGCGGTCTCCGATCCGATGGAAGAGGTAGGACAGGACCGCTGGGGCGGCACCAGTGCCGACCAAACCCTCGATCTCGAAAGCTTGCACGGATGCGCTACCCAGATGCTCGGTTTCGGCATCGAGCAACCGGCCATAGGGACCACCGACACAATAAGGCCGGAGAGCCTGCTTCAGACCGTTCGACTGCAGCAACACCGTCAGGCCGGTGATGGTGCGCTCTTCGACCGGTGCCGAGGCGAGCGAGGTCAGCGCAGTCCAGATATGCTCCTTGACATCAGGCGTGATCGCGATGCCTTCGCGCATCAGGATGGCGACGATCCAGTCGGCCGCCCAGGCGCGTTCGGGCATGTCATGGATGCGCGCGAGCGGCTGGAGCGAGACAGAGAATTCGTCTCCTTCGGTGAGATCGCCACCCAAATCATGCCAGTCGCCGCCCATGGCGACTGCTGCGGCCCGGATTGAGCCGCCGAAATCGAAAGCGAAGATCTGGTTCCGCTCGTAGCGCCGGAACTGGAGCGCCATGCAGGCGAGCAAGACGCTCTTGCCCGCACCGGTCGGCCCGACCACGAGTGTGTGGCCGACATCACCGACATGAAGGGAAAACCGGAACGGGGTCGAGCCTTCGGTCTTGCCGAAAAGCAAGGGGGGGCGTCGAAGTGCTCGTCCCGTTCCGGCCCCGCCCACACGGCGGAAAGGGGGATCATGTGGGCGAGATTGAGTGTCGAGATAGGAGGTTGCCGCACATTGGCGTAAACATGACCCGGCAGCGAGCCGAGCCAGGCATCGACGGCGTTGATGGTCTCAACCATTGCTGTGAAGTCGCGGCCCTGGATGATTTTTTCGACAAGCCTGAGCTTTTCGTCGGCGAGGCGCGGATCGGCATCCCAGACGGCGATCGTCGCAGTGACATAGGCCATGCCAGCATAATCGGCACCGAGTTCCTGAAGCGCGATGTCCGCGTCGGCGGCCTTGTTGGCGGCGTCGGTATCGATGAGGACGGAAGCCTCGTTGGTCATCACCTCTTTCAAGATCGCCGCGATGCTCTTGCGCTTGGCGAACCATTGCCGCCTGATCTTCGTCAACAGCCGGATGGCGTCGGTCTTGTCGAGCAGGATCGCGCGCGTCGACCAGCGATAGGGAAAAGCCAGTCTGTTCAGTTCGTCGAGAATTCCGGGCGTCGTGACTGTCGGAAAGCCGACAATGGTCAGAATGCGCAGATGCGCATTGCCGATTTGTGGCTCCAGACCGCCGGTCAGTGGCTGATCGGCCAGCAGCGCATCCAGATATATCGGAGTCTCGGGCACGCGGACGCGGTGCCGGTTGGTTGAAATGGTCGAATGGAGATAAGTCAGTGTCTCGCTGTCATTAAGCCAGTAGCATTCCGGCATGAAGCCATCGAGCAGCGCGAGAACACGGTCAGTGCGATCGATAAACGCGCGCAGGATCTCATTTGGATCGACGCCGGAACGTTCGCGGCCCTCGTAGAGCCAGGTTTCGGTACGGGCTGCGTCCTCGGCGGGCGGCAGATAGGTGAAGGTCAGGAAATAGCCGGAAATGAAATGGCTGCCCTTTTCCTCGAAATCGGCTTTGCGCTCCGCCTCCAGCAGAGCCGAGGCCGGATCGGGAAAGCGGCTGTCCGGATAGGTCGCGGCCTCATCGCGCTGCGCTTCCACGAAGATCGCCCAGCCGCTCCCCAATCTGCGGAAGGCATTGTTCAATCGCGCGGTGACGGCAACAAGCTCGGCCGCGACGGCGGATTCCAGATCGGGGCCGCGGAACCGGGCGGTCCTTTGCAGCGATCCGTCCTTGTTCAGAACAATTCCCTCAGCGACAAGGGCGGCCCAGGGCAGATAGTCGGCAAGGCGGCTGGCGGTGCGGCGGTATTCGGCGAGGTTCATCATGGCCGCTCCTTAGGCGGCGACCAACTTCGACAAAGAGCGGATCGCGGCGCGCCGCCCAGACCGCCACGAAATGCCCGACGGCCCAGATCGCGAGGCCAACCAGCCAGAGACGCAGGCCAAGGCCGACAGCTCCGGCCAGAGTCCCGTTCATGATGGCGATGCTTCTCGGCGCACCGCCGAGCAGGATGTGCTCGGTGAGCGCCCTGTGGACCGTTACGGTGAAGCCCGGCACCTCGTCGGCATGTTCCAGAACATCGGCCATCAGACGAGCGCTCCGCCGCCGAACGAGAAGAAGCTGAGGAAGAAGGAACTCGCCGCGAAAGCGATCGACAGGCCGAAGACGATCTGAATCAGCCGCCTGAAGCCGCCGCTCGTGTCACCAAAGGCGAGCGCCAGGCCGGTGGCGATGATGATGATCACCGCGACGATCTTTGCGACCGGTCCTTCGATGGATTCCAGTATCTGCTGAAGGGGCTCTTCCCATGGCATGTT
>NZ_QJTF01000033.1 GCF_003217235.1 Paramesorhizobium leguminum
TCGTCGTGGCGCTGCCGTGTAGAATTTGTCCCATAGCGAATCTCTCCAAGCTTGCGAAAAGAATGCACCATCAAAGTCTGGGATCAAACACCTAAACATCTAGTGCTTGCGGCAAACGCCCCAAATATTTTCACACTAGAACAGCTGCCGAGCTATGTCTGAACTGGTTGCGGGAGCTAGTTTTAAATCCCCACAGTCAGTAGGTGTCGGCCTCGGTCAAAATCTGCCCGAGAATGACGGCAGACCATTGGGCCGGACAGCCGGTGCCGCTCAAGGGATGTTCAGCACGTTCAGCAAATCATCCCGAACCGCCGCAACGTGTTCGGCGAGGAACCGCGCGGCGCGGTCGAAGCGGCCTGAGCGGCAGAGGTGAATGAGTTCGGCATGCTCTTCCATCGCGCGCTGCATAGCCGCCGGATTGGAAAGTTGGATGCGGGTATAGCGGTCGCTCGTCTGGAGCAGCGACGCGACGATCTGCTGTGTACGCGGCATATCCGCGTGGGTGTAAAGCGCCTGATGCAGTTCCGCATTCAGCCGTCCATAATGATCGACGGCATTTGCAGCTATGGCCCGGATATAATCCGCGTGCCGTTCTTCCAGCCGGTCGAAATCCTCGTTTGTCAGTTTGGGAGCCGAACTCGCGAGCAGGCGCGGCTCGAGCAGGATGCGCAGTTCGAAGACATCGTCGATCTCGGTGCGCGAAAGTTCTGATACCACGACGCCCTTCTGTGGCAATATCTTCACCAGCCCTTCCGCCTCGAGCTGGAAAAGCGCCTCTCGGATCGGGATTCGGCTGACGCCGAAGGCCTCGGCCAGTGCTTCCTGGCGCAATTGTGTTCCCGCCGCGTAACGGCCGGACAATATCCCCTGCCGGATCTCATCAAGCAGGGCGCCGGAAAGGGTGCGGTGTTTGAGTGACGGTCTGATCTGCATCGATGAAAGCCTTAAAGCGATACCTGGGAGGGAAGGGCTTCACATATAAGCTTATGCGACTAAAACTCCCTTGACATCAAAAATGTATAAAATCTAAATTATAAAAAACAAGGGGAACGCGGATGCCATCAATGTCACCTCCATCCGGACCGCGGCCATTCGCGCCTGTCCGCCTTATCGTTTTCCTCTCCGAAGCCATGCTCGCATGTGAGAAAGCCGTGGTCGGCGGCCTTATGATGCTGATCCTCGCCCTCATCCTGCTCAATGTGGGGACGCGTTATGCAGGCATACCGCTTTACTGGGTTGATGAAGCGGCCGTATATGCGATGGTATGGCTCGCCTTTATCGGCGCTTCGGCGTTGACGCGGTTGCGGCTCGATTTCTCGGTCACGCTCCTCTCCGACAAGCTTTCGGAGAAAAATGCGCGCCGGATGAAGGCCTTCGCCAGTCTCTTTGGCGCGGTGTTCGCCTTTGCGCTTGCTGTCATGTGCTGGCGGTGGATGGACCCGATCGGCATTGCCGCTGCTGGTTTTGACGCCAAGGCCTATGCGGGGCAGACCTTCAACTTTCTCTATACGGAACAGACGCAGACGTTGCGCTGGCCAACTTGGGCGATCAGCATGGTCATCCCGATCTTTGCCGCCACGATGCTGCTGCATACGCTGGCGAATTTTTTTGAAGATCTCGGCTTCTCGCCGCCTCGCGCGCATCCCGGTTTCTCAAACACGGAGGGCGTGAACTGATGGTTACGACTGGCGCTTTTCTGTTTTTGATGCTGGTTGGCGTCCCTATCGGCCTTTGCCTCATGCTCGCCAGCATGGTCTACATCTTCGATAGCGGAAACATGCTGCTTTTCGAGAGCCTGCCGACGCAATTGTTCGGCGGCGTCGACAATTACGGGCTGATCTCCATTCCGCTCTTCGTGCTCATCGGCGAGGTGATGAATGGCGGCGGCATCACCCGCCGTATCATCGACATGACCATGGCCTTCATCGGCTCCCTGCGCGGCGGGCTCGCCTATGTGAACCTTTTCGCGAATATGTTCGTCGCGTCGATCCTTGGATCCGCCACCGCGCAGGTCGCCATCATGGCGCAGATGATGGTGCCGGAGATGGAGAAGAAGGGGTACGACAAGACCTTCGCCGCGGGTCTCACCGCTTATGCCGGCATGTTGGGGCCCATCATCCCGCCCTCGATCATGTTCGTGGTCTACAGCGTGCTGGCGCAGGTGCCGGTGGCGGATATGCTCATGGCCGGACTGGTGCCGGGGATATTGCTGACGGTGCTGTTCTGCATCGTGATTGCACTGATGGGCTTCGTCTACAACTACCCGAAGGGCGACAAGCTGACGATCCGGACGCGGGCCAAGATCGTCCTCAACGCATTGCCGACGCTGCTCGTGCCGATCATCATCGTCGGCTCGATTCTCACCGGCCTTGCCAACCCGACCGAAGCGGCTGCCGTCGGCGTGGTGGCGGCGTTTCTTGTCGGGCGCTACTGGATCGGTGAGCTTTCCTACAAACAGCTCCCCGCGATGCTCTTGAAGGCGGGCATCTATTCCGCCGTCGTCCTCTTCCTCGTCGCGGCGGCGGCAGTGTTCTCCTGGGTCCTCGTTTACGGGATGGTGCCGCAGAAAGTGGCGGCCTGGGTGCAGACGGTCGCCTCGGACCCGGTCACCTTCATGCTTCTCGTCAACGTCATCCTGCTGGTCATCGGCACGGTGATCGACGGTGCGCCGGGACTGATCATGACGGTGCCGATCCTGCTGCCGATTGCGACAGAGGTCTATGGCATCGATCCCGTCCATTTCGGCGTCGTGGTCGTCATCAATCTGGTGCTCGGCTTCCTCTCGCCCCCGGTGGGCCTGTGCTTCTTCGTCGCCTCCGCAGTGACAGGCGCGAAACCGGGCAAGATGTTCATCGTCACGCTGCCGTTCTTCTTCGTCGCGTGCCTGCTGCTCATCCTGCTTTCGATCTTCCCTCAGCTTTCCACCTTCTTTGCCAGCTAAACTCCAGAGGAACAAACTCATGAAAATAACACGCAGAAACCTTATCCGCACCGCTTCCGCGAGCGCTGCCCTTCTTGCCATGCCGTCGATCGTGCGGGCGCAGGAAAAGCGGACCTTCCGCCTCGGCATCACCACGCCGCCCGGCCATCCCTGGAACAATGCGGCGTTGAAAGTCGGCGAGATGCTGAAGGCCGAAACCAATGGCCGCCTCGATCTCGTGGCCTTCCCCGCCAACCAGCTTGGCACCGAGGCGGCGATGATGCAGCAGATGCAGGCCGGTTCGCTCGATCTCGGTTGGATCATGACGGCGGAACTTGGCTCCCGCATTCCCTCCATCGCCGCCATCAACGCGCCATGGGTAGTGGATTCCACCGCCAAGGTGGCCAAGCTCGTTCGCGATCCTGTCGCCATGAGCCTGCTCGACGTGCTGCCCGCTGAGACCGGCACCATCGGACTTGCCTGGGGCATCACCACCATGCGCGTCGTCTTCACGGCGAAGGCAATCGACGGGCTCGATGATCTCGATGGCATGAAGCTGCGCATCAATACGACGCCGGCTTACAAGGACTTCTATCAACTCCTCGGCGCCGCGCCGACGCCGATCCCGACCCCCGCCGTGTTCGACGCTATGTCCAACGGGCAGGTGGACGGGCTTGAAGCCGATCTCGACTTCTCCTGGAACCAGCGGTTCGACAAGGTGTCGAAGACGATGCTGAGGATGAACGCCATCTTCATGCCCTGCGTGGCGCTGGCGTCCGGGCGCGTATGGAAGGGACTGCCCGAAGCCGACCGCGAACTCATTACACGGCTGACGAAGATGGCGCTCGATGAACAGATCGACGCCACCGTTGCCAACGAGCCGAAGCGGCTGGAGGAATTCGGCAAGGTGATCACGATCAAGGATGTCGAAGTGGCCGACACGGGCAAGATCATCGCCGAATATGACAAGATCTGGCTGCCGAAGGCGCCGGTTCTCGCGGATCTGAGGAAGGTTGGCGCGACGCTCTGATATTCTGATATTGCTACGGAAGCCGCTCCGGGATTTCCTGGGGCGGCTCTGATTCTTCTTGAATGAAAGGCGCAGCCATGACCGAAACCACCTTCTTTCCCATCGCAGAACTGTTCGAACTGGTGAAGGAAATTTTCGTTTCGGCGGGCTGTAGCGACGGGCAGGCCGCTGCGATATCGAGGGTGATCGTCGCCGGCGAACGCGACGGCTGCAAATCCCATGGCATCTACCGGATCGAAGGGTGCCTGCGCACGATCCGGGCGGGGAAGGTGGTGCCCGACGCGGTTCCCACGCTTGGGGTAGACGACAGCGCCATCGTGCGCGTCGATGCCAAGGGCGGATTTTCCAATGCCGCCTTCGAGCTGGGCTTGCCCGCGCTGGCGGCACGTACCCGCGCGCTGGGGTTGGCGGCGATGGTCATCAACAATTGCACACATTTCTCCGCGCTCTGGCCTGAGGTCGAAGCAATTGCCGAGGAGGGGCTGGCGGGGCTCGCCATGTGCCCGAGCTATGCCACCGTAGCCCCGGCGGGCGGTCGCACACCACTGCTTGGCACCAACCCCATGGCTTTCGGCTGGCCGCGCGAGAACAATCATCCTTACGTGTTCGACTTCGCGACCAGCGTGGCGGCGCGCGGGGAAATCGAGTTGCACCGGCGCGCGGGCAAGGCCTTGCCGGAAGGCTGGGCGCTCGATGCCAATGGAGAGCCGACGACCAGCCCTGAACAGGCGCTCGCCGGCGCGATGCTTCCTTTCGGCGGCCACAAGGGCTCGGCCATCTCGACAATGATCGAACTTCTGGCCGGCGCGATGATTGGCGATGCGATGAGCCAGGAAGCGCTCGACGTTCTCGGCACCACCAGCCTGGCGCCCAATCACGGCGAGCTGATCCTAGCCTTCGACCCCCAAAAATTCTCTGGCGGGCGCAAAGGCAACCCGCTTGCCCATGCGGAAATCCTGTTCGAGGGGATCATGGGACACGGCGCCCGCCTGCCATCGCAACGGCGCTTCGCTGCGCGCGCGAAATCGATCGCGGATGGTATCGAGCTTTCAGCGGCGGAAATGGCGCAGTTGCGGGAGTTGCGCCAATAAGATCGCTCCCTCCTTCCCCCTTGCGGGGAAGGTGCCCGCGTTAGCGGGCGGATGGGGGTGGTGACGTTTGCGCTTTTACTGACGGCCGTGGTGTAAACGTCACCACCCCCACCCGACCCTTCGGGCCACCCTCCCCGCAAGGGGGAGGGAAAGCGCGTGCTACGTCACGCCGCGAGCTTATACTCCGCCTGGAGCGACTTGCTCCATCCGGCGTACCACGCATCGAACAGTCCGAGCTGCTGCTCGACATAGCCGCTCTGGCTGTCACTCAATTCGTCCGTCTCGTTGAAATGCAGGGTGTATTCCCTGTCGCCCTTCAGCACCATCATGTACTTGAAATAGAGGACGAGATCCGGCCCCTCGTCGAAGGACGAAAGAACGCCAAGCGCGGCTTCGAGCTCGAGCGCCAGGCGGCGCGCTTCGAAATCGCCTTTCGCGGCAGCTTTGGACAGGGCGCAAAGGTGCAGCACTTCCTTCGGCAGCACATTGCCGATGCCGGTGATGGCGCCCGTTGCGCCGCAATTGACGAAGCCGTGTAAAACCGCTGTATCGACGCCGATCATCAGCGTAACCTCGTCATCGCGGCTGGTGATGTTTTCAGCAGCGTAGCGCATATCCGCCGGGCCGCCGAATTCCTTGAAGCCGACGAGGTTCGGATGCTCAGCGCGCAGCGCAAAGAACAGGTCGGCGCGGGTGGCGAAGCCGTAATAGGGGCTGTTGTAGATCACCGCCGGCAATTCCGGAGCCGCCGAGAGGATTGCCTTGAAATGGGCCTTCTGCGCCGCAATCACCGAGCCGCGCGACAGGACGCGGGGGATAACCATCAAACCTTTGGCGCCAACCTTCTGCGCATGCGCCGCATGGGCGACCGCCTGCTTTGTGTTGACTGCGCCGGTGCCGACGATCACCGGAATGCTGGCCTTTGCCAGCCGCTCCACACCCTCCATGCGCTCAGCGTCGGTGAGGAGCGGCCAATCGCCCATCGACCCGCAATAGACCACGGCGGACATTCCGGCGGCGGTCAACTCCTTCGCCTTCTTCACCAGCGCGTCATAATCAGGCGTGCGGTCCTCTTTGCAGGGCGTCATCAGTGCGGGAATGCAGCCGGAGAAAATTTGAGAAGTCATGGAAATCTCCCATTTCGTTACATGATGGCGGGGAGGGGCTCTATTTCTCCGCCAATATTTCTCCACTTTACATCATGTATAATTATTGTCGACAAGATTGTTGGCGGTGTCGGCGTTTTTAATCCAGCGGGACGGTACGCATCACGCCGCGCGAGATCATACTCTGGATCTGGCTGACGATCTGGTCGGCATGGGCGAGCGCCAGGCGATCGCAGGCATTGATATCCCGCGCCTCGATGGCCGCAATCATCTGCTCATGCTCCGCGACATAGCGTTTCGGAAGCTGGTCGTTGAAGGAGGAATAATAAAGCCGCAGGATTCGCTGGTCTTCATCGAGAAGGCGGCAGAAGAGGCCGGTGAAGTATGGATTACGCCCCGCTTCCGCGATTGCCGCGTGGAACTCCCGGTTGGTGGCGATCATCGCCAGCGCGTCCTGGTTCTCAACCGCGCGGGCAAAATCCTCCTGCCGCGCCCGGATGAGTTCGAGATCGGCCGGCGTGTGATATTCGCCCGCAAGCCGTGTTGTCACCCGGTACATCAGGGTCAGCGCGTCGAAGAAGGTGTGAAGGTTGAAGAAATCGATATTGGCGACGACGGTCGACCGGTTGGGGAGAGGCGTCACCAGACCTTCGCCGGCGAGGCGGACCAAAGCCTCACGAATAGGGGTGCGCGACATTTCCAGCCGCTCGGCCAGCTGGTTCTCATCGATCGGGCTGCCGGGGGCAAGGACGAGATCGAGAATCTCCTCCCGCAAAATCTCATAGACATATTGGGCACCGGAACCGCGTTTCCGTTCCCTCGCAGGCTTTTGCATCATGGTATTGTCTCGCATCCGATTGATGCATCTTAGCATCTGTTCGCGGGTGGGGATACGAGCCATCAGGTGGTGCATTGCCGATTACCGCTGCGAATCGTCCCCCGCGAATATCGTGCATGCGTTCACGGTTCCCAGCCTGAATCAAAGCATGTGACCGGTGATAAATATGTCACGCGCAGTATAAGTCATTTCAGTATGTTGCAAGGCCGGGTGTATTTCAAATACAACTCAAAGCACAATGGTTGTTCTAATAGTATTGACATGCGTATTTCTTCGTGGTCTCCCTTTACCATTCAATAATGATGAAGATGATGGATATCATCCGAACGCAGCGCAGCGTTCAGAACCGAAGAGAAACGATGCTAGGCGGTACATTTCTCAACCTTCAAGACATTTCTCAGTCCAACATATGGAGTGACGACACATGAGCCGGGCAAGTAGCGCTACCGGCCTCATCGCCCTTGGGGGGGCGGCGGGCCTGATCATATCTCTTATCGCTTATACCTCCCGATCCAGCGGAATCGACGGTGCCGGAGGCACGCTCCTGGTCATCTTCTCCTGTGCTGCGATCTTGCTGGCAGCGCTGGCGCTCACCCTATGGGACACGCGCCGAAACTGGTGGACGGGAACGCTGATTTTCCTGCTGCTGCTCGGAATTCTGGGCACGGCGTTCGCCGGATATATGCTGGAGAGCCAATGGCTGGTGCTTGCAATGGCGCTCTCGATGATCGGCTGGCTCTGGGCAACCGGCATACGACGCGACAGTTCGCCTCATAACCCTCGTCCTCGTGCCGCGCGTGTCACGCATGCCACACGCACTCCGGCGAAAAGAAAGGCATCCCGATGAAGCGCGCCATATCTTTTTACTTTAGCCTTGCGCTGACCGCCGCCGTGGGCCTGGCATCGGCCATGGCGCAGGACAACACCTGGCCGAGCTATAATGGCGACCTGAAGGCGCAGAAATATTCCCCGGCGGACCAGATTACACCCCAGAATGTCGGCAGGCTCCAGAAGGCATGGGAGGTTCATACCGGCGATGTTTCGGACGGCAGCGGTGTCATTCCCATGTCGGTCTGGTCAGGGACGCCTCTTTTCATCAACGACACCGTCTATGTCGGTACGCCCTTCTATAATATCCTCGCCATCGAGCCGGATACGGGCAAAGTGAAGTGGCGGTACAACGCCCATGCGCTTCTAAAGGCTCTTACCCAGCCGGACATGAAGAACCGCGGCATCGCTTATTGGGCCGCGGCAAATCCGGTCGCGGGGCAGCCATGCCAGAAGCGTATCTATATCGGGACGATGGACGCGAAGCTTCATTCAGTCGATGCCGATACGGGCAATCTATGCGCGGATTTCGGCGACAAGGGCATTCTCGATATCAACAAATACAATACCGTGAACAATAAATGGCCGCTTTCCCTCTTCCAGGCGCCGACGGTCTACAAGGATAAGCTCTTCCTCGGCTGGAGCGGCAAGGACTGGTCGGATGCCGTCGATCCTCCGGGCTGGGTATGGGCTCTCGATGCAAGGACAGGCAAGACCGAATGGACGTTCAATCCCATCCCGAAGGAGATGTGGGGAAAAACCGGCACCTCCAATGTCTGGGCCAGCATGTCCTTCGATCCGGATATGAACATCCTCTATCTGCCGGTCTCGTCGCCCAGCCCGAATTTCTATGGCGGAGACCGTCTGGACCCGATCCCGCTTGCGACCTCGGTAACCGCGCTCGATGGGGACAGCGGGAAGGTCATCTGGAGCCGGCAGCTCGTCCATCACGATCTCTGGGATATGGATACCAATTCGGCGCCCACGCTGGTCGACATCGAGAAGGACGGAAAAAAGATCCCAGCGCTCGTTCAGACTTCCAAGCAGGGCTTCCTCTATGTCCTCAACCGCTACACGGGCGAACCGATCTATCCGATAGAGGAGCGTCCGGTCCCGGCCTCCGACGTGCCGGGCGAAAAGGCGTCTCCCACGCAGCCTTATGTGGCGCGCCCCGAGCCGGTGGTGGCGGACAGATGGCCCGGCGTGTACTGGCTCGCCGACGCGCTGAGCCTGGGCTATTGCAGCCGGAAGGCTAAGGAATTGCGCGACGAGGGCCGTTTCACCCCTCCGAGCTTGAAGGGCACGATTGCCTATCCCTCGACCATTAGCGGCGTGGAATGGGGCGGTGGCGCGGTGGATCCGGAGAGCCAGACCTTCATCACCAACAGTTCTGTGGTGGTGATGATAGAACAGCTCATCCCCCGCGATGAGTACAACAAGGTTACGAGTGTCCCTGGATCGGAGGCGTCGGGCGGTTATTTCCCCCAGAAGGGTGCTCCTTACGGCCTGCAGATCAACACTTTCACCAACCCTATCGGAATGCCCTGCTGGAAGCCGCCCTATGGTCAGATTTCCGCCTATGATCTGAAGACCGGTGATCTCCTGTGGCGCAAGCCCATGGGCGCGGTGCAGCAATGGGGCTTCTACATGCCCGACTCCTGGGGATCCGTTACCCTCGGGGGACCGGTCATCACCAAGGGCGGCGTGGCGTTCATCGGCGCCTCGATGGATCACAAGGTACGGGCCTTCGACGTCAAGACTGGCGATGTCCTGTGGAAGGCTATGGTTGACGCTCCCGCTGTCTCCATACCCGCCGTCTACACCTACAAAGGCAAGCAATATGTGGTCTTCGCGGTCGGCGGCAATTCCATCCTGACGCCACGGGTGAGCGATCAGGTGGTTGCCTTCGCCTTGCCGGATGGGACGACCGGGCAGTAATTGTAATCCTGATCCGTCAATCCAGCGCGCATTCTCCGGGAGGGGAATGCGCGCTGATTATTATGAGATGAAGAAAACTGAAAGCTGCGCTATGGTTTGATTCTGGCGCGGCCCACGCCTCCTCCCTCCATTCGGGAAAGCACTGTTCATGCGGGGCTATCAGAACATCGAACCGACTGTTCGAGCGACCCGGCATAAGGAGGGATTGCGGATATCTGCTCGCAATAGGAGGTTTATCGATGAAACTATCCGCGCCCATTTATCATTTGAAGCGCAAAGCCAAGCAGCTATCCCGGCAATCAAGCATTCCATTGCATGAGGCTCTCAATCGCATTGCGCTTGAGGAAGGCTACAGCGGCTGGAGTTTGCTTGTGGCGCAAGCGTCTGCGGTCACGCCCGCCATCAAGCTGTTTCCCCTGATGACCACCGGCGATCTGGTTCTCGTGGGTGCGCGACCGGGGCATGGAAAGACGCTGATGAGCCTCGAACTTGCGGTGGAAGCCATGAAACGGGGCAATCCGGCCATGTTCTTCACGCTGGAATATACGGGGCAGGATATCTTGGATCGGCTGCGGGCGCTGGGCGTGGATCGGGCGCAATTCGACGGGCTGTTCCGATATGATTGTTCCGATGCCATAAATGCCAACTACATCATGGAAGCGTTGGCATCGGCGCCGCGGGGAACCGTGGTGGTAATCGATTATCTGCAATTGCTCGATCAGAGACGCGAGAACCCATCATTGGCGGTTCAGGTTGGCGCGCTCAGATCATTCGCGCGCAAGCGCGGGCTGATCGTCGTCTTTGTCTCGCAGATCGATCGATCATACGATCCGCTGAAGAAGCCCTGTCCCGGCGCGGACGACATCCGATTGCCCAATCCGCTGGATTTGAAACTTTTCGACAAGATGTGTTTCCTGAACGATGGGGTCGTTCAGTTCTATAGCAGTTCATATTTTTACGGAATCACCAAGCGCCCCCGTGGTTCGAGGCTCATTCCGCTTCGCTCCATTCACACCTCACCATGAGGGCTACTGCAGCGTTGCAACCCTTCACCCTCATGGTGAGGTGCGAGCGTAGCGAGCCTCGAACCACGGGGGTGAAGGGCGCACAGTTGTTTCCGTGTAAATATGAAATGCTCCAGGCGGTTGGCTGACAAACTTGGGTCGCGGGTTGATCTTCCCGCGACCCGGATTGCTTCAGCTCAATTCTGCCCCTCAAGCGCCTGCAATATCCGGTAGCCGGCTTTCACCCGCTCGGCATTGGGATAAGCCTTGTTCGCCAGGATGACGACGCCGATGTCCTTCGCCGGCACAAAGGCGGCATAGGCGCCGAAGCCGTTGGTGGAGCCTGTCTTGTTGATGAAAAGCTCTTTTCGCGCCGGCTGGGGCGGGGTGAGCTTCTCCGCCTTGTTGGCCTTGCGCGCCATGTCGGTGGAATTGCCGTCGAGCAGTTGGTCGAGCGTGACGGGGTAGGGGTAGAGCTCCCATCCGAGGCCCTGCGTCATCGGGCCGATCCGGTAATAGCCGGTGTGGGTGGAGGCAATGGCCTTTTGCATGACGGGGTCGAGTTTCGACGGATCGATATTGTCATCGACGAATTTGATGAAATCCGCCGCCGTTGTTTTCACGCCGTACATTTCTGAAGCCATAAAGCCGGGGTTCACTCGAATAGGCTTGTTGGCTTTCGAATAACCATAGGCGTAGTCGCCCATGCGGGCTTCGGGAACTTTGGCATAAGTGCCGGTCAGCCCCAGCATGGGCAGGAGCTTCTTTTCCATCAGCGTGTCGTAAGGCGCATCCATGCTACGGGCGGCGAGATAGCCGAAGAGGCCGATGCTGGGGTTCGAATATTGCCGGTGCGTACCGGTGGGATAGGCTGGCTGCCAGTTGCGGTAATAGGCGAGCATCTTCTCCCGCGTTGTCACGCCGTCGGGAAACTGCAAAGGCAGTCCGCCCGCCGTATAGGTGCCGAGATCGAGAAGGGGGATGGTGTCGAAGCTCGACCCGGCAAGCGCCGGCCAATATTTGCTTGCCTTGTCCGCGAGCGAGAGCTTTCCCTGCGCCTCGGCGTAAGCGCCAAGCGTCCCGGTAAAGGTCTTGCTGATCGAACCGATTTCGAAAATCGTGTTCTCGCTCACCTTTTGTCCGCTCTCCTTCGAGGCGACGCCATAGTTGAAGAAATAATGCTTGCCGCCGGCGGTGACCGCCACGGCCATTCCCGGAACGCCGTTCTTTTCCATCACCGGCCGGATCGCTTCGTCCACGGTGCGTTTCAACGCCGCCTCGCTTTCGGCGGCTTGGGCGGATGCGCCAAGCGAGAGGCAGGCGAGGGTGAAAAATCCAAGACCCGATGGCGTAACTTTTCTCATGGATGGTTCCTGTTGCGAGGGGCCGCGTGGGCTGTCTATTCGACAAAGCATCATGTTCGCACGAATTATGGGAAAAGTTTGGTGGAGCGCTTCAGGCAAAAGGCTCTGCTGGCCCCTTTGCCGGCTTGGTGAACCATTCCGGGCCTGACGCGGTCATATGGATATGGTCTTCGAGGCGAACGCCGAACTGATTGGGAATGACGATCATCGGCTCGTTGGAGAAGCACATGCCTTCGCCAAGCGGTGTCGCATTGCCGCGCACGATATAGGGCTCTTCGTGGATTTCGAGGCCAAGGCCATGGCCGGCGCGGTGCGCCAGACCGGGCAGTTTGTAATCGGGGCCGAAGCCATGGCGGATGAGAACAGCACGCGCGGCATTATCAAGGTTTTCACAGGGCGCGCCGAGTTTGGCCGCATCGAATACGGCTTGCTGCGCTTCGCGCTCGATCGCCCAGATGCGGGCGAATTCGGGCGAGGGTTCGTCGAGCATATAGGTGCGGGTGATGTCAGAGTGATAGCCGTCGATGCGGCAGCCGGTATCGACCAGAACGACATCGCCTGATTTGTAAACCTGATCACCATCCGCGCCGTGAGGCAGCGATGTTGCCTCGCCGAAGGAGACGATGCAGAAGGTGGAACCTCCTTCCGCCCCGCGCGCGCGATGTTCTTCATCGATGAACCGCACGACTTCGGATGCCCGTATGCCCGGCTTCAGCATCGCATGCGCGCGCTTGTGCACTTCCAGCGTCAGTTCCATCGCATATTTGATGATCGCGATTTCCGCTGGTGATTTGCAAAGGCGCTGGCGACGGATGATCGGGCCGCCATCGACAAGCCGCTCAGGCCCGAACACGCCGGCCAGCGCATGATAGACGAACAGTGCCACGGAATCGTCCACCGCCAGCCGCTGGTTTGGACCCAGAAGCGATGCCACGAGCGCGGTGCTGTCTTCATCTTCCTGCCAGACGCATATCTCGCCCGGCAGATGCGGCAGCGTTTCGACGCGGCTTTGCTCGAAACCGGGGACGATGTAGTAGAGACCCGTCGGCGTGACGAGCGCACCCAGCAAGCGTTCGCTTGGATGCCAGACGAGGCCGGTGAAATAGCGCAGGCTTTCCGTGGAGCCGAGCAGCAGCCCGCCGATGCCGGCGGCTTCGATCGCTGCTCGCAGACGGTCAAGCCTGTCTAGCCGTTCCATGTCCGTGATCCGGGGCGGGGTCAGAGTCATCTCGTTCTCCTGCGGGCGGTCTGCCGCAGGCGGGATAGAGAATTACAGGCAATTTGTCGATATGGAAAAGGGCCGGCCGGGCGGGCGACAAAAGACGACAATCTTTACTTATGGCTAGCTAGGCTGCTTTTTCGCCAGGTTCTTCATGAGGTTTTTGAGATTATGGTCGATGACGGCAATCGCCACAGCCATGCTCTCCAAAGTATGAAGCGCTTCTTCTTCCAGGCGGAATGAATCAGGTTGTTTTGCCAGTGCTGCCTTTTTTATGGCGATAGAAGTATTGGATGGACGCCCGCGCCTGCGTTTAAGCCTATCTTCTCCAGACATTGCTTCCCCCATGCAAATCAAAGATAATTTTAAGTAAAACATATTTAAAATAGTTTACAAGAAGTAAACGTCAGGTGACGAATATTTTGATATTAACTATTGTTATAGATTTCAGCGGCTGATTCTAGGGGCGAAGGCGTTTATCAAATGTTGACCAATTCGTCATGCTTATTGAACAGAACGGAAGATACGGCCTGACCTTTTACCAGCACTGCTGCTTGCCTATCGGCCCCATACAGGCAGGCGGCTTTCCCACCTCGTCGACGCGTTTCTGATATTCAGACTTTACGCAATTATCAAAATCGGGAGAATTTCGTTTGACTCCCTTAATTTCACATTGGTTGGCATCTTTTTCCCGAATCTCCGCATGGGTCATGCCAACCTCGGCCCACCGACGTGGTCCAAGATGCTCTTTGACGCCGCATGCCGTCAGAGTCATTGCAACAGCCAGCGTGGCAAATGACGTTTTCATAGTTCTCCAGAGGAAAGAAAGGGGAGGCTAATATAGAAAACTGGTGCTGCGAGAGAGGATTGAACTCTCGACCTCTCCATTACCAATGGAGTGCTCTACCACTGAGCTACCGCAGCATCGAAACAGCGAATGCGGCGGCTTTTGCCACAACATGCGAGAAACCGCAAGCAAGCAATCGGGATTCTTTTCAGCGAACGGGCAAGTTCTCCACAGGCGGCGTCACGCCCGCTTTTCCTCGGGGCAAACCTATAGTAATAGCTTGGGGATCATGAAGGAGAGTTCCGAACAATCCGATCCTGATTCCGGGGGTCACAAGGCAGGGGGCCGCAAGCAAAGGCTTTCCGAGCAATTGCGGGCGAATCTTGCACGCCGCAAGGCGCAGGCGCGCGCGCGCCGCGCCGGCGATGCGGATGACAGGAATGAGGGTATCGAGGTTGTTTCGGATTCCGTCAATAAACCGTCAAGGACCGACATGGCATAATACATGCCCATCGAATGCGATGTGTGTGTAAGACGGCGTTCGGTCTTCCCTGAAGCCGCGCGTCTTCGCGGTCCGGTTCCGGTACCCGAAAAGCCTGATGAGCTTTCCGGCAACGCCGGTATGCGGAAAACAACCTGGAAAACCGGGCTTTTGACCCCGGGAAAGTGGATAGATATGGATCGCATCAAAATCGTCGGCGGCAACAAGCTCAACGGTATCATTCCGATTTCCGGCGCCAAGAATGCGGCACTTCCGCTAATGATAGCGTCGCTTCTGACCGACGATACGCTGACGCTCGAAAATGTCCCGCATCTGGCCGATGTCGAGCAATTGATCCGCATCCTCGGCAATCACGGCGTTGATTATTCCGTCAACGGGCGGCGCGAGCGGCAGGACGGCGCTTATTCGCGTACGATCCATTTCACCGCGCGCAACATCGTCGATACCACCGCGCCCTATGATCTCGTCTCGAAAATGCGGGCGAGCTTCTGGGTGATCGGTCCGCTTCTGGCGCGCATGGGCACGGCCAATGTTTCGCTGCCGGGCGGCTGCGCCATCGGCACACGTCCGATCGACCTTTTCCTTGAAAGCCTTGCCGCGCTGGGCGCCGAAATCGATATCGAGAACGGCTATGTCAAGGCGACGGCGAAGAAGGGGCTTGTCGGCGCGCACTATACCTTCCCCAAGATCTCCGTCGGCGCGACCCATGTGATGATGATGGCGGCGACGCTTGCCAAGGGCGAGACGGTTATTTCCAATGCGGCGCGTGAGCCGGAAGTCGTCAACCTCGCCGATTGCCTGAACGCCATGGGCGCCAATGTTGCCGGCGCCGGCACAAGCACGATCCGTATTGAAGGCGTTGACAGGCTTTCGGGCGCGCGGGTTCGTGTCATTCCAGATCGTATCGAGACCGGCACTTATGCGATGGCGGTGGCGATGGCTGGCGGCGATGTGCTGCTCGAAGGCGCGCAGGCGAGCCTGCTTTCCTCCGCGCTGGAGACGCTTGGCCAGGCCGGCGCCGAAATCACCGAGACCAATACCGGCATCCGCGTGGTGCGCAATGGTCATGGAATTCATCCGGTCGATGTCTTCACCGATCCTTTCCCCGGCTTCCCGACCGATTTGCAGGCGCAGTTCATGGGGCTGATGACCAAGGCCAAGGGTACGTCGCGCATTACCGAGACGATCTTCGAAAACCGCTTCATGCATGTGCAGGAACTGGCGCGCCTCGGCGCCAGGATTTCGCTTTCCGGCCAGGTGGCGACCGTGGAAGGGGTGGAACGCCTTCAGGGCGCTCCCGTCATGGCAACGGATTTACGCGCCTCGGTGTCGCTGGTGATCGCCGGGCTTGCGGCGGAAGGGGAGACGACGGTCAACCGCGTCTATCATCTCGATCGCGGTTTCGAGCGGCTGGAAGAGAAGCTATCGGGCTGCGGCGCTATTGTCGAACGCGTCAGCGGATAACATCTTATCGCACTGACTGGTTGCGCTTGGCCTGCGGACATCCTAGAGCATAGACACATGATCCTGCCCGGAAGCCTGCAACTTTCGGGGATCATGCTCGTCCTAGAGGATAGGCGCATGGCCCGTTGTTTGCAGGCCCCACTGTTTTGCTTGGAATGAAGCCGATGGAAATGCTCAAGCTTGTTGCGCTCGATGACGAGGATTTGCGGATTATCTCGGCTCACCTCCAGGATGCCGTGCTGAAGGTGGGCGATCTCGATTATTTGCGCCAGGAAAAGCGCTTCATCGCGGTTACCAATCGCTTTGTCTGGGAGCGCGCCGCTTCCGGCGTTTTCGGAAAGCGCACGTTTGAGCGCCGGCGCACGGTGCTGCATTTCGACCGGGTCATCTCCGTCAAGGCGAACGGCATCGATCACGGCCGCAAGGATGACGTCCTGTCGCTTCTGGCGGTTCGCTTCATCGCGGGCGACGCGCCCGCCGGTATCGTGGAATTCACCTTTTCGGGTGGGTCAGCCATTCGCCTCACCGCCGAATGCATCGAGGCGAGGCTTACCGATTTGGGGCCCGCATGGGAGGCGCGCGCCAAACCGGAGCATGACGCGTGAAAGATTGAACGCGCAAGATTTAAGGATTTGCGACGTGGCACAGACGCTTAGACAAAGTGATCCCGATTTCGAAGCGAAGTTCGCCGCCTTTCTCGCGGGCAAGCGGGAGGCTTCGGAAGATGTCGACCGGGCGGTACGCGAGATCATCGATGGTGTGCGCAAGAATGGCGATAAGGCGCTGATCGACTATTCCCGGCGTTTCGACCGGATCGATCTGGAAAAGACCGGCATCGCCGTCACCGAGGCCGAGATCGATGCCGCCGTCGCGGCAGCGCCGCAAGAGACGGTTCAAGCGCTGGAACTGGCGCGTGACCGCATCCGCGCGCATCATGAGCGGCAGATGCCTGTGGATGACCGCTATACCGATCCGCTCGGCGTCGAACTCGGTTCGCGCTGGACAGCCGTCGAATCCGTCGGCCTCTACGTTCCGGGCGGCACCGCCAGCTATCCAAGCTCGGTGCTGATGAACGCGGTTCCGGCCAAGGTCGCGGGCGTGGAGCGCATCGTCATGGTCGTTCCATCACCTGACGGTGTGCTCAATCCGCTGGTGCTGGTGGCGGCGCGCCTGGCGGGCGTTTCCGAGATTTACCGGGTTGGCGGCGCGCAGGCGGTTGCCGCGCTGGCCTTCGGTACGCAGACGATCGCGTCAGTCGTCAAGATCGTCGGCCCGGGCAATGCCTATGTCGCGGCGGCGAAGCGGCTGGTCTTCGGCACGGTTGGCATCGACATGATCGCCGGACCGTCGGAAGTGCTTGTGGTCGCCGACAGGGACAACGATCCCGACTGGATCGCCGCCGATCTTCTGGCGCAGGCGGAACATGACACCGCCGCGCAGTCGATCCTGATGACCGATGACGAAGATTTCGCGCGGTCCGTCGAGGAAGCGGTCGAACGCCAGTTGCGGACGCTGCCGCGCGCCGCGACGGCCGCGGCAAGCTGGCGGGATTTCGGCGCGGTGATCCTGGTGAAGGATTTCGAGACTGCCCTGCCGCTCATCAACCGCATCGCCGCCGAACATCTGGAGCTCGCCATTGCAGATCCGGAGGCACTGCTGCCGAAAATCCGCAATGCGGGTGCAATCTTCCTCGGCAAATATACGCCTGAGGTCATCGGCGATTATGTCGGCGGATCGAACCATGTGCTGCCGACCGCGCGTTCGGCGCGCTTCTCTTCCGGCCTGTCGGTGCTCGATTACATCAAACGCACCTCGATCCTCAAGCTTGGGCCGGATCAGTTGCGCGCTCTCGGGCCTGCGGCCATCGCGCTTGCGCGGGCCGAAGGGTTGGATGCCCATGGCCGTTCGGTCGCCATAAGGTTGAATTTATAGGGTAGAAATGGCATCCGGCGGCGGCAAGAAGAACAGGCTGATCGACGTCGAACTGGACGAATCCATCGGACGTTCTACCCCGGATGTCGAGCATGAGCGCGCCGTCGCCATCTTCGATCTGGTCGAAGAAAACAGCTTCTATCCCATTGGTGATGAGACGGGCGGCCCCTACCAGTTGAAGCTCTCGCTCGTCGAATCGCGGCTGATTTTCGCTATTCAACGTGAAACCGGCGAGGAAGTCGCTACCCACATTCTCTCGCTCGCACCGTTCCGGCGCGTGGTGAAGGATTATTTCCTGATTTGCGAAAGCTATTACGAGGCGATCCGTTCCGCTACGCCAAGCCGGATCGAAGCGATCGACATGGGGCGGCGGGCGCTTCACAATGAGGGGTCGCAGACCCTGAAGGAGCGGCTTGGCGGCAAAATCGAAGTGGACTTCGATACGGCGCGCCGCCTCTTCACATTGGTCTGCGTATTGCATTGGCGAGGTTGAGCGCTTTGGTGGAAGAGGGGGACAAAACAAACGATCGAAACACAGGCATCGCGCCGCACAGCCGGATGCCTTCCTCCGTTCTGTTCGTATGCGGCATGAACGCCATCCGTTCGCCCATGGCCGAGTGCCTCGCTCGCGATATGCTCGGGTCCAAGGTCTATCTGGCATCGGCAGGTGTGAAGCGCGGCGAGCGCGATCCTTTCGTTGCGGCGGTTCTGGCGGAGGAGGGGCTTTCGCTCGATGCGCGCCAGCCCAGGGAACTGGAAGAACTTGGCGACGGCTATTTCGATCTGGTGGTGACGCTCACGCCGCTCGCCCATCACGCGGTGCTGGAACGGATGCGGGGTTTTTCCGTCGATGTGGAATATTGGCCGATGCCCGACCCGACTTTGGTGCAGGGAACGCGTGAACAGATCCTGGATGCTTACCGGGATGTGCGCGAGCAACTCAAGCGCCGCATCGCCGAGCGCTTCGGCGCCAAGAATAGATGAAATATTAAATCGCTAGAAAAGAGTTTTTCTACCGTTGAACTTGTGAATCAAGTAATTTTCTGCTTGCGGCAACTTATGCGGGCGACGCATACTTTCAGGCGTAAGGTATTGTAAATTGTTTTGGCAGCGTAGGGGAAAGCCGCCATGCCCGCTTATCAAGTCAGGATCGCCTATCTCACCAGCTATCGCCGTACGCGGCATTATTTTCATCGCTTGATCATGGCAGGCGATCAGGCACTGGCGCTTGCAGAAGGGCGGGCGCTATTGGCAAGACGTTCCCCCAATGCGCAGATCGTCCATGAAAGCGCTTCGATCCGGCCGGACAGCAATGACGTGGAAACAGTCATGACATCAGGGTGGATGCTCAAGGATGGATGGTGGACCAGGCCGCTAAGAGCAGGGGACAACCCCGCAATTATCGCAAGGTATGGTCATGCCGACAGCAAACATGTCAACGCGAGGACACCAGCCGACTGTCTCGCCATCGATAGCGCTTGAATTATCGTCGATTTCACAGTCTTGCTTGCCGATAAATAGTGGTTATCCCGCAAGCCCCATGGAGGTGGCGGTCGTTTCGTTCTAAATTGCCGTCATGAACCGCCCGGTCGCGCCAACTTTTCCCACCGCTGTCTCGTTTACCGCTCCCTGGGCGAGGGGGAGCATTTTGCCTGATATGGAGGAGGCGGAAGCTGCCTTTCTTGCCGGCGCCGCGCTTCAGTCACTGGATGGTCCGATTCGGGATGGCCGGGAGTGGACCGGGATGTGGCGCGCCCGTATGGCGCTGAAGGCGGCGGCGGTTTCCGCGTCAATTCTTGGCCAGCCGGAAGAGGAGGGGAGTTTGCGCGATGCCGTCTGTCTCACCCGCCCGGGCGGCGATCCCGGCCCCGCAGGCAGGATTCTGCTTGCCTGGCGGAAGCTTGGCCGGCATTCAGGCTTGCTTGACAAGGAAACGCTCGTCGTGGCTGCGGAACGCTTCGGATTAAAGCCGGATTGTGATTTCGCGGAGGTTGCAACACATACCGAGCGGCTCGCGCAGGGTGGCAGCCTTGGTCCTTTTGCTGCCATTGAAGCTGCCGAACATATCGCCGGCGCCATCTCTACCGTGACAGCGCCCGCCGAACTTCTGGGCTTTTGGCTCGCCGATCTGGTATTAGCCCGCCGCCTCAAATGGCCGCGGCCCGTGCCGCTTCTGATAACCCAGGTGCAAAAACCTTTCTTTCGCGTGGGGCCGGGCGGCCGCCGCCTACGGATTGGTGAGGCAGGATGGCGCAGGGCCTGCCTTATCGCTTATGGGCAGGCGGCGCTGGAGGCATGTGATGCCGCCGCTGATGCGAGCCGCCGGGCAGAACGATTGAAGATGGTGGCGCCGAAATTACGCGCTAAAGGGTCCGCGCATATCGTTGAAGCACTGCTTGAGGATGATGCGCTGCTGCCTTCGGCCTGCACCGGTGCGCTTCCGGGGCAAACTATGACCGATCGCGCGGTGCGCCGGCTTTTTGAGCGGCTGGTTTCGCTGGGCGCAGCCCGGGAATTGACCGGGCGATCAACTTTTCGGCTCTATGGGCTTTGAGCGTGTCGGAGAAACGAAAGCAGCCGGCTAAGCCGCTCGATCGCGAATTGCCGGATTTGCCCGAGGCTGCTCGCCGGCGCGAATGGATGAACCGGGTCGAGGCGGTGATCTTCGCGGCGAGTGAACCCGTCGGCGTGGAGGTTCTTGCCCATCTGGTAGGGCGCGATTGCAATATCGAACGCCTGATCGAGGATATCCGCGAGGAGTTGCAGACGCGCCCATATGACCTTGTCCGCGTCGCGGGCGGCTTCCAGCATCGCACACGACCTGCCTATTCAGGCGCCATCCGCGCGGTAGCCGGCGGCGAGGACAAAACGGTGGGCCTGTCTCAGACGCAGGCGCTGGTGCTGATGACGATTGCCTATTCCCAGCCGGTAACGCGCGCCGAACTCTCTGATATCACCGGCCGCGAGGTGAGCCGCGACCTGATCGCGCAGTTGAGCCACGCAGGCTTCATCACATCCGGCCCGCGCAGCCCGAAGCCTGGCGCGCCCTATACCTACATCACCACGAACACCTTCCTTTCACATTTCGGCTTCGCAACGCTGCGTGACCTGCCCGATATCGAAAAGCTGGAGGACGCCGGCCTGTTCGACCGCGACAAGCCACTGGCGGATATTCCGGGAATTGTGCAGGCGGACTTAAGTGAGGATGAGTAAAACGATATTCGAAAATCTCCAAAGCGAAACCATTGAAGTTATTGGCAAGTCGCGCTTGGAGATAGAATGTATCCGACTACACCCCATGATTGTGGCGGCGATGTAGAAATGTCCGGTGTTGCGCAAAGTTGAAACGTCACTTTGATCTGCCATACGGCGCGACGGCCAGCCCCGATCTGACCGGC
>NZ_QJTF01000034.1 GCF_003217235.1 Paramesorhizobium leguminum
TTCAATGGGGGAAACAACTGGAGACCATGTCATAAGGCATGAGCCTAGACCATGCTCTACAAATCAAACTAGACGGCCCTCGCCGCAGGCATACGGTGCAACGATCGCGAAATCCCATAGCGCCGCGCCGTCGCATAACCCTGGCGGTAACCCCACAGGCTTTCCTCGACGATCCGGACCTTCTCTGTATTCGTCCATTCCCGCCTACGGCCAGGGCCATCAGCGGGCAGAACTTCAATGGGGGAAACAATTGGAGACCATGTCATAAGGCATGAGCTTAAGGCATGCTCTACAAATCACCAGACGGCCCTCGGCGCAGGGATACGGCGTGTGCAGCGGGGTCGCAATTTGAGATGGTTGCGGGGGTATGCAACCAACGATTCCTGCGATTGGCCGAGCGGGCTGTTCCTCGATTGCCGGCATAAGTTATATTTTTCCTCGTAACGCATTGTGCCCGCGGAATAATAACCGTTTTCTCCAATGGAGAAGTTTGCCTTTGGCTAATCGCTTCAATCCATACCGGCGGAGCGCATTCCATGTCGAGGAAAGAAGCAATCGTCGTAGGCGTCTGTCACGGATCTTCAGGATCATTCGAATGAAACGGATTGGTCCAAGTTCATACATCCCCCTGAAGCCCAAAAGTAGATTGATCTCGTGGTCATTGAGGTAGCGACCCACAGTGGTCAGTTTCTTCATATATTCAACATAGTCAGCCACGGTCTGTGCAAAATTCTGGCCGCCATAAAGCTCGGCACTCATTCCCCCGGCACGATAATGCACAAGAGTTTCCGGCACCTCTAATATCTTGAAACCAGCCATCAACGTAGCGACGAACAAGTAGTTCTCAGACGTGATATGGCCGGACGTAAAAGGCTGAACCGTCGTAAGTACGCTCTTCTTGATTAGGGTTGCCTGGTGTACGATTCCCATGCAGTTAAGCACGGAATGGAGATGCGTCGGGAAGAGTTCGATTTCACTACCGGTCAGCACCAGGGCCCGCCCGTAAACCATATCTGCATCCTCATCCACTATTCGATGTACCATCAATTCAAGAGCATCCAGTGTGCAAAAATAATCGTCGGAATTCATGAACGCGATTAAATCACCTTTTGCCAGATCAACACCATTGAACATGCCCTCCCAGATCGAGTTGTCTTCCTTACAATGGAAAACGATCTTATCCACATCCCCATAACGACCCTGCAGCACTTCGAGTGTCTCATCCGTTGATCCTCCATCAAGAATTATAACTTCTAAGCGATGATAAGTCTGATTGATCACCGATGTGAGCGCTTGATCGAAAGTCTCCAGCCTCCTCGAAGAAATGAGGTTTTTGACGATCATGACGACTGACACAACCGGAGCATCCGTGTGCGCCTCGCCATCATAATACTGCTGTTTGCGCGCAAAAAAGCCTCGTATATAATCTAGATAGTCAGTTTGGATATATTTGTCGTAGCCATGCACGCCCATGGGCGGTTCCAAACAAAGGACTTCCTTTTGAAGCATCGGGTATTCCACTTCGCAAGAAAACTGCATTGCTATTCGGCTTGGAGGTATGGAAATACGATTGCCGCACAGAGGTGCAATGATCGTGAAAAATACGTCCTCATAAATGTTGTACTTATTAAAGGTTCCGCGCCAATCCTGTGAAAGCTCGCGCAGCAATCGGAACAGGACGATGATCAAGCCCCACCGGCGGTTGCGGGCCAGAAACCAGATCGCTTGAGCAACACGCCACGGATTGATACCGGGATGGAAGGTCTCAAGCACCCGAATGCAACTGGCTACGCGCCGAAGACTGAGGCCGCCATTGCCGCCAAAAGGCGCCATACGCCTCAGGAAATGTACATTGCCGTTTTCCGGAAGGAAAAGAGGCGCGCCGATAAAGTCATAGCCCTGCTCCATCCAGTACGCCAATTGGTCTCGGAATATCCAGGCGTCTAGGTGACAAATCAGGATATAATCAAACTCCTGATACACCCGGTAAAATGCCGGATCGGTACCCATCTTGTTGACAGCAGCCGGGCTGCCGAAATACTTTGCTGGCATCAGCCGAACCGTGCCGTTGATGCCATGTTTCGCGAAAAAGCTTTCATACCATGACGGGCTGTTGGTCTCAGGCAAGACAATTTCTAGCTTATAGTCTCGGAGCTGAGTTGCATTATGCAGCAGCGTTGCAGCGAATTGTTCATCCAGTTGCTCAAGATGAGTTGGCACCACCACAGCCAAACGGCTGCAACCCGGTGTTTCTTTCCGTATATCAAAATTCTGTGGGCGACCCTGTTTGTTGTCTCTGCGAAACAATGCCAGCGATCGCTTGACAACGCTCGAGAATGGCTTGTCGCGCAACTGCCGCCGCAACTGCTCAGGATGCAATTGAAATGGCCTGGAGTGACTGGCGGTCCACGCTCTTAGCTTATCGAGGAGCGGCGCTACCTGATAAGCGCGTGTTTGATTATCCGCAAGCAGAAGGTTGCTCTGGTTCCCGGAGCGAAAAATGGCCGCCCGCCAAAGGGTTCGCGTGTCTACTATGCCTTGTTTACCAACCACCAGTGCTTTGCGACCAGAAGCATGGATCATCCAGGTCATCGATTGTTTACCGGCTTCGAATTGATGGGCCTGCAACTTTGTTTTCAGCGGTCGGCCTTTGACCATATCCAGATAATCCTCTCTGGCGATCATGAAACCGTTCGTACGGATATGATAATTTGAATAGTGCGAATATCCGGGGGCAAAAGGGCCCCCGCTGCCGGTACACCCAACGAGCCCTATCTGGCTGCTGGAGGTAAAGGCGGCATATACCTTGTCAAGCCAGCCAGGATGTAGCGGTTCGGAATGCGTATTCATAAAAAAAACTATACGCTCTTCGATTTGAAGGGCTGCCTTACTATAGGCCGTCAGATCCAAACCTTCATCGTCGAGGTTGATGAAACGTGGTTCCAAATCCTTGAACAGCATGTATTGTTGCGACTGTTGTTCCGCCGTGAATCCTTTGTTTACAACGTAAAGCTGATGCGGCACCGCAGGGCGGTAGCGTTGATACGCTTCCACAAAGCGAACGCGGGCCTCAATCTCCGCCTGAGTGATCCCGCGGTTAAGATAGACTACGGCAAGTTCCGGCAAACTTTTGACAATGCGCCCCAATGCCGGCAAGAAGAAGGAGTTAAGCTGGGTACGCGGCACGACCGGCCATTCATCACCGGAGAGAATGTGCTCGCCGATGGACGGGTCCCCTTTGGTTATCAAGATGCAGGAATTGGAAAAGGTTATATTTTTGATACTATCGGCAATAGCATCAGAATACTCCTTCGAATGAAAGCGGCGCATAATTCGATAGGATAAGTTATTACACCGAAGAGCGGCGTCGAAGTTGCTCAATGTAGGCAACTCAGTCAATGAAGAGAAGAATTCATAAATTGATGTACCGAAGTAATTATTTTCAGCAAAATCTGGGCTGAAATCCGTATGGCAATCCTCGATCATAAAGTGGCCGCCATCACGCAGAAGCGGCCAGTATAGCATAAAATTGGCCAAAATGTTCTGCCGCGTGTGAGAGGCATCATCCACGATAAGATCGAAGTTCACGTTTAGCGCACTGACGTTTCGGAAAGTTGCTTCCGTGGCAGAGTCACCTATTACAATGTCAGTAAAACGAGTACCAGCCGCATGCGCCGCAACAGCAGGATCAATGTCGCACGCCACACAGCGGGTGAAGAGGCCCTGCGGATCCAGTGCGGCTAGCCAGCCCATATTCTGTACGCCAATCTCCAGATAGGCCGAGCCGGGTTTGACCTGCTGCATGATCTGTTCGTAAAGCGGTAAGTAAGCTTCCCATTTGTCATAACCACGCATGATATTAGCCTAGCTCCATTTCATGCCGATATACCGAAACTCTCGTATCGTTCAGCCCTATCAGTCCGTAGCGAAACCGTTCTGAAGCCACGCGCAGCACCAACACATCGTGACGCCAAATCAGTTGCTTATGCTGATAAAAATCGCCTTCACCCACAGCCGCCGTGACCGTATAATCCCCGCTAGGCAAAATGGGAAAACTGAACCGGAATACAGCCTCGTACTGCACGCCAGCCTCAAAATACAGGGGCCCATTTTGCAAATCGTGTAGTGTGTTCTCGGCGAAGATTTCCACGCCGCGGCTGTTCTTCACAATAAATCCGAAGATCGGTGAACTCACCTCCACTTTGACTTGAGCACGGATAGCTAGTTCAACCGTTTCGCCACCTTTAAGTACGCCGATCTCTTTGCCCGTAATTGAGCGCAGAGCCACATCGACTATTTCGGCTTTACTGCCTCCAAAACCACGGCTCAAGTCTGGTTCGGGGCTGATCTCCACTCGCGCCGTCGGCGCATCGAGCGTCATTTCGGCAATTGTGGTCAACGAGGATGGCAATTTCTGTGGCAATGCGTGCCCCTGCGGGACCAAGTCCGGATAATCGGCCGACAACGTGAACTCCAGATAGGCATCGCAGACGGGACGGGCGGGGCCGCGGGCGCGAATGACGCCATCGTGCAGCCATATCACCTCGTCGCAAATAGCTTGGAGCGCGTTGAGATCGTGACTGACGAACAGGATCGTGCCGTGCTGCTTGAACGTTTGGATGAAGCGCATACATTTCTGTGAGAATACCGCGTCCCCCACGGCCAGCGCCTCATCCACCAGCAGAATATCCGCATCCAGATGGGCGATGATCGCAAAGGCGAGGCGCACCACCATGCCGCTGGAATAAGATTTGACCGGGGCGCTGATCTTTTCGCCCAGACCGGAGAACTCGATGATCTGTCGTACTTTTTCCTGAATAGCGGCCGATGGAATGGCATACATAGTCAAGTAGCTGTAAATATTCTGTAGCCCAGTATCTTCGAAATTGAACCCGGCTCCCAGTTCGATAATGGAAGCAACCCGACCGTTGACTTTTAGCGTTCCGCTGGTTGGACTGATGATGGAAGCGACCATCTTAAGAAGGGTGGACTTGCCGCAGCCGTTTTGTCCGATGATGCCAAGGGAACGGCCCTCGCGCACTGCCAATTCAATGTCGCGCAGCACATGGCTGGTCTCGAAAAAGCGCGATGATCGCCTTCCCCTGAGAAGGTAGTTGGCAAAATCCATTATCCGCGCCACGCTGCTCTTGTGCTTGCGATAGGATTTACCGAGATTGCGGGCTTCAACTGCTACCGGAAGCTGGTAAATGGCATGATCATTCATGTGTGAACCTCCCAAGTACATGCTCAAGCCAGATGCCAACTACCAATACCGCGATTGTTGCCCCCAAAACCGGCAGGAGGGATGTGAGTAATGAGAATGGGATATCCGGCTGAAACGCGCCGTGGCGGATGATGTCAATAAAATGGGAGAGAGGATTTAGATAAACGAAGTTCTGGAGGGCAGCAGGCAAATGTTCGGTTGGGTAGAGGATCGGTGAGATAAACAACAGACCCATGCTGATAATACCAAGAAACTGCAGCCAATCCTTTAACAATGCACCGATGACAGTCGATAGAAAAGCCAGTCCTACGCAGAATATGCTGAACACAAAAGCTATGAGTAGCACTAGAGTGCCGCCACGCGGGGTGAGCCCGAACAGTACGGAAACCCCTAAATACCAGATTGCGATGGCGGCCCAGAAAGGAATGAGACTTGCCAGAACCCCTCCCAAGATCAAGTCACGTGTCGAGATATTGAGTTTGGTCGTAAGCGGCGCATAAGCATCATAAGCCCCCCCTCCCTTCCCCAGCACATCCATCATCAATTGATACATCATCAGCCCTGGAAAAAGAACTATGGCATAATTCGTATAGACATTTGCACCCAAGAACTCCCATCGCGCCTTGAAAATATTCGAAAAAACCAAGGAATAAAGCACTAGCGTGACCAATGGAGTGACAAACAGCCAAAGTTTACCGATTAGAGTGCCGCGATATCTTCCTCTTAATTCATTCTTCGCCAGCATGATGACAAGTTTCAGCTTTTGCATATTTAGTTTTTCTCCATTACCATAAAATTGGTCTTATCATTACTTCCCCAGAAGGCCAATTGTTCATATGGAGGAATTGGCAATTTTCCAAGATTCAATTGTACATCGTATCCCCAGTCGGAAATCCATTTCTCGACCTGTTGGCGAACGGAGACGGGATGACCGGAGCAGACGTTGAAGACGCCGTCCGGGACATCTGCGGCGTGCAGCGCTATGATCTTGGATACAACCTCGCCAACCGGCATGAAGTCGCGGATTTGGTGGCCGTCCGACATGTCGAAGGTCGGATCGCCTCGCGCATAGGCGGCGCGGAGAAGCGTGTAGAGCGAAGTCGGGCCTTGGCCTTCGCCGTACATGTAGAACAGGCGGAGCCAGCGGTATGAAAACGGCATCTCACGCCTTAAAAACTCCACATACCGCAATAGCGCCAGCTTCGCATAGCCGTAGGGATTGGTCGGACGACCGTCCATATCCTCGCGCAGTTCTCCGTCGCGCGCGCCATATTCAAAGCATGTTCCAGTCAGGGTCAGGTGTTCGATCCCGCCTTCGATTACACTGCGCACGAAGCCGATTTGCCGCACCAGTTCGGTATCCATGTGATGGCAAGACAAGTAATTGGGCAGCCCCCCCCATGCCAGGTGGATCATCTGCTTTGCGCCAGCCTCTTTTAGCGCGGTTCGCACTGCTGCTTCATCGTAGATATCAATCTTGAGGCACTCGATCCGGTCGGCGCTGCTTGTCGAGTCCCGCTTGGTGCGGCCTCGCGTCCAAGATTGGACTTCCCACCCATCAGCCGCCAGCTTGGCGCACACCCGGCTGCCGATAAAGCCGGACCCGCCCGTAACAATGATCCGGGGCGCCATGTTACCATACTCGCAATTCAGGAACGGCGCGCACGAATTTGGCGCCCCATTCCCGCACATAAGACAATTGTAGCTCGATCTCGTCGGTGATATTCCAAGGCAGGACTACTATATAATCCGGACGTTCGGCATGAATCCGGTCTTCCGACACGATTGGAATGCGCGAGCCAGGGAGATAGCGGCCCAGTTTCCCGGGGCTGCGGTCCACCACATAAGGTATCAAATCCCTTTTCACGCCAGAGAAGTTCAGAAGCGTGTTGCCTTTGGCGGCAGCTCCATAGGCAGCCACCTTTTTTCCAGCTCGGCGCTGCTCCAGCAGGAATTCCAAAAGCGCGAACTTGATGCCATTTACGATTGATTGGAAGCTGCCATAGGTTTCGACATTGCCGAAGCCCGCCTCGACTTCTTTTTGCCGCAGTGCAGCGAGGTTGGCGCTCTCGGACCGTTGTCCGGTATCGGCGCGCTGCAGATGCACTCGCAAACTTCCTCCATGGGTGGGCAATTCGTCCACATCGAATACCTGCAGCCCAACATGACGTGCGATGCGTTCGACAGCTTGCAGGCTGAGGTAGGAGTAGTGCTCGTGATAAATTGTATCGAACTGGTTGTGGCGAATGAGTTGCAGCAAATGGGGGAACTCAAAGGTTGCCACGCCATCGTCCTTCAACAGCTTGGTCACTCCGCTCAGGAAGTCGTTGATATTGGGGACATGCGCCAATACATTGTTGCCGATCACCAGATCTGCTGCACGCCCTCGCGCAGCCAACTGCTCTCCCAAAGCCATTCCGAAAAACTCGGTGATGACCTCGATGCCTTTTGCTCGTGCCATCTCGGCCGTGCTCAGCGTAGGCTCGATACCAAGACAAGGAATGCCGCGCCGCTTTACATATTGCAGCAGGTAGCCGTCATTGGAGGCCAGTTCCACCACAAATGAAGCGGGGCCCAGTTGCAATCGATCGGCAATCTGATCGACATAAGTCTCGCAATGCTTCAGCCAAGAGGCGCTTGTGGCGCTAAAATAACCGTAGTCGGTCGCGAACAGTTCGCCTGGAGTGTGGAAATCCTGCGTCTGAACGAGAAAACAGCTGTGGCATACAAAGGTTCGTAACGGAGCCCAGACTTCCGCCGTGTCCAACTGCTTCTCGCTTAAATAGGCATTGGAGGGAGGAGAGCAGGCGAGGTCGCAGAAGGGTTGCGTTATTTCCGTACCACAATGACGGCATTTCATAAGATTACCCCTTCGAAATCTTTCGATATAATTGGATGGCTGCGGTCGCGGTCCGATATTTGACTGATCTGTAGCGGCCACCGAACGCCAAGCTCCGGGTCAAGCGGGAACAAACCGTGTTCATGTCCTGGATCGTAATAATTGTCATGCAGATACAGAAGCTCAGTATCCGGCTGCAGGGTCTGGAAACCGTGAGCGAAGCCGCGCGGCACGAACAGGACGCAGTTGTCATCCGCCGATAGCGTAATCGCGGCATGGTGCAGAAAAGTTGGGGAGCCCTTGCGAAGATCGACTATAACATCCAGAATCTTGCCGTGGAGACAAGTCACCATCTTGGCCTCAGCGCTGGGCGGCATTTGATAATGCATCCCGCGGACGACTCCGGCTAAGCGGGTGAACGTCCGGTTGATCTGGGCTATAGTGCCAAACCCCACGCGTTCAGCCAATTCTCTGCCGCAGAACATGCGCTCCAGGAAACCACGTTCATCCTCGAGCTTCCTGCAGGTAATTCTGTAAGCGCCCACCAAGCCCAGCGGGTTCAAGATAAATCTTTCATCCCTTGGCATCATATGCCTCAATTTGCGCCCTTGTGCGTGCAAGTGCTTCTCCGGCACGCCAAGCCTGGTGCCAGTCGAGGCAAAAATCCAAAGCCTGTTCCACCGGCAGCCGACAGGACCACCCCAGTTCAGTCATTGTTTTTGAGCTGTCGAGCTTTAACAGTCTTGCTTCTTTATCGTTGGCGATCGACTCCTGCGCCAGACTGACCGGAGCGCTGGCCGTGAGGTAATCGATCATCCAGCTCACTGGTTTGCAATCCACATCCCTGGGGCCGAAATTCCATTCCCCAGAGTAGACGGAAGGGGCCTCGTACAGTCGCTCGGCAAGGGTTAGGTAACCTCCCACGGGTTCCAGTACATGCTGCCAGGGGCGAACAGAGGCCGGATTGCGTATTCGAAGCGGCTCGCCGGCATCCAGGGCGCGAAAGAAATCGGGTAGCAGCCGGTCGGCCGCCCAGTCACCTCCACCAATGACATTGCCCGCGCGTACGTTCGCCAGACCCACCCCTTCGTCCTTGAAATACGTTTGATAGAACGACTGAGCGCAAAGATCAGCGCAGGATTTCGAGCTGGAATAGGGATCCTTCCCACCCAGGGCGTCGCTCTCGCGATAGGGCCAAACCCATTCGAGATTGCGATACACTTTGTCGGTAGTGACATTTATGATCGCCCGGATAGAGCGTGTTTCGTTGGCCGCCTGTAGCACATTGGCGGTGCCCACCACATTGATCGCAAAGGTTTCAGCCGGATTCATCAAGCCATATCGAACGATCGGCTGGGCCGCCATATGAATCACGATATCCGGCTTGGTCTCGGCCATGACTTGGCGCACCGACCGAAGATCCCGAATATCCATGCGCCAATCCTGCTCGAAAATCGACGGTAACTCGCAGACTGTGAAGAAGTCTGGATCCGATACACGGCCTATGGAGACGCCGAACAAGCGGCTACCGGCGGCTTTAAGCCAGACCGACATCCAGCCCGCCTTGAAGCCGGTATGGCCGGTGATAAGGACTTTCTTGCCGTTCCAGAAGCTCTTATTCATCGCCCCACACCTTCCATGGCGCAGCGCCGCTGGCCCAAAGCGCCTCCAGCTTGTGCTTCTCGCGGAGTGTGTCCATGGGCTGCCAAAACCCATCGTGATGGTAAGCCATCAGCTGGTTCTTATTGACCAGTGCCTGCATGGGATCGTCTTCCCAAGGCGTTTCGTCACCGGATATCAGGTCGAGGCATGCGGGACTGAGGACGAAGAAGCCGCCGTTGATCGAGTCGAAAGCGGCTTCCGTTTTCTCTCCAAACTTGGCGACGAGGCTCTTCTCGTCGCCGTTCATATGCAGAATGCCGAAGCGTCCGGGAGGCGGCACCGCGGTCACCGTTGCCATTTTGCCGTGCGTCTTATGGAAAGCAATCAAACTCTTGATATTCAGATTGGACAGACCGTCTCCATAAGTCATGCAAAAAGCGTCATCTTCGGCCAGTAGATGCCTGACGCGCTTCAACCGGCCACCGGTCATCGTCTGCTCACCGGTATCGACCAGGGTGACGCGCCAGTCCTCACCACGCTTATTGTGGAATTCAAGCTGCCCGGTACGTCCGCTTATCGTTACATCGGACATGTGCAGGGCGTAGTTGACGAAGTATTCCTTGATGATGTAGCCGCGATAGCCCAGGCAGATGACAAAATCACGCAAGCCGAAATGGTTGTAGATCTTCATTATATGCCACAGGATCGGACGGCCCCCGATCTCCAACATGGGCTTCGGCTTTAGGTGCGTCTCTTCAGACAGTCGGGTTCCTAGTCCCCCGGCCAGGATAACAGTCTTCATGCTTTTTATCCTTGTCTCGCAATAAACTGGGCATAGGGGCGCTGCACAGGCCCGGATGGGTGTGTTGCTGGGGTATCGGACATGCGTCCGGTCGGGGCGGATGAACAGCTGGAATACTGCATCGGCGCCTTCACAGCACAGTTTAATTTTAGAATTTTAGTAGCGTGTCGCAAAGCCATGCTCGAATAATTGGAGCATCGTTCGCTCGCGAGTTCCGATAGAACTTGTTCATCCTACGAATTAAGCTTAATTTCCCCAAGAGCGTTACCATAAACAAACACAGTCACCCCCACGTTTAAGCCTGGTTACATACTAAACTCGTCTCGCATCAATACAATCAAAACAAAATTCGACATGCAAGTAAAATATAAATAATTCTTCTAAATTTGACTTATTTGAAATAGGCGCCAAATTATTGCTTGTTGATATAGGCTTATGGATTCCACCATGGCCGAATGTTTTCGGTTTTTGTAGAAACGGAATAAGTAAAATCAGCAGCGGAACTGGAGTGCTGGAATTTTCAGAAAAATCCTGCAAAAACCATAGCGTTATTGCATATAGTAAAATAACTCTTAATCACCATGAGTTTAATCTTGAAATTATGTGGACTTAAAGCAATTAATAGTTTAATTTCGTAATTGCTGGAAATACCCTCGCTAATTACACTAATAATCAACTTACATCGCTATGCAGGTCTTTCATGCACCGTCGAGTATCAATCATTACTGTCTGCCGTAATAGCGCCAAAACTATTGCCGCAACGCTCGAGTCTGTTCGTTCGCAGACTTCGTCAAATATTGAACACATTGTGATCGATGGCGCTTCGACCGATGGAACTCAAGAAATAATCAATGCTCACAGGGCGCAAATCGCCTATTTTATTAGCGAGCCCGACACGGGACCCTATGACGCCATGAACAAGGGGTTAACTCAAGCAACCGGCGATATAATCTGTTTTCTGAATTCCGATGATATATATACTCATCCGGACGTGGTGGCCCGTGTAGCCACGCAAATGATGCAACGAGATTTGGAAGTGTTGTATGGAGATGTCGTCTTCTCCAGCGCCGCCTTTCCGGAGCGGGTTATTCGCCGCTACCGCTCGGGTAGTTTTACGCCGGCGCGGCTGGCATGGGGCTGGATGCCCGCGCATCCGGCTCTCTTCATGACTGCTGATATATATAGACGTATCGGCAACTTCGATACACGCTACAAAATTGCGGGTGACTATGATTTCATCATTCGTGCCTTTTGGGAAAAGCAGATTAAAGCGGAACATATACCTGAAACACTGGTTCGAATGCAAACCGGCGGGATCAGCAACGCAGGCTGGAGAAGCAAGCTTTTGTTAAATCGTGAAGTTCTTGAGGCGTGCCGCAACAATGGAGTTCGCACAAATCTATTGATGATACTATCAAAATACCCTAGGAAGACGTTTGAATTATTAGCAACAACGTGATTTGCCGCGAGAAAAGGCCGCGTCCAAGCATATGGGGCGGCATCCATTGTGTAACTAGGAGAGCCGGACTGTGATCAAGTTGCTGAAAAGAAAAATTGCCGAACGTAATGCTGGATCATTAGTTTTTCCCGTTGATATAGATGTCTCAGAAGTACCAGGTTCCGTCTACGATCAAGATGGTTTGCGAAGCATCCACAACCACGACTTCATGAGGCAGCCGGCATTTTCGGCAGCTTATGCACGTGGTGTCAAGGCCACCGGCGGTAATGACTATATGTGGCATTGGCGCGTCCACGTCGGGCTTTGGGCCGCCTCACTCGCTGCAAAACTTCCGGGTGATTTTGTCGAATGTGGCGTCAACCGAGGCTTTCTATCTTCGGCGATCATGCATTATCTGGATTGGGTCAGTCGCGACAAGATTTTCTATCTTTTGGATACGTTTAACGGAATTGATATGCGCTATGTTTCGCAGGAAGATTTGGCTACTGGTGCAGTAGAAAAGAACACCACAATGATCGCATCTGGGATGTATACTACCGATATCGAGCCCGTGCGCCAAAATTTTTCAGAATGGAAAAATGTTAAGATAATCCAGGGCGCAATTCCGGAGACTCTCAGTCAGATAGACTCCAAAAAAATTGCCTTTGCCAGTATCGATATGAATTGTAGCCCTCCAGAAGTTGCAGCGATGGAATTCCTTTGGCCACGTTTTGTGGATGGTGCAATCATCGTGTTCGATGATTATGCTTACTATAGTTATCGTTCTCAGAAAGTTGCGATGGATAAATTTGCCGCAGAACGCGGCGTTACCATTCTGTCGCTCCCGACTGGGCAGGGAATGCTGATCAAGCCCCCGGGATTTTGACGGGCTCATCAGGGCAGCTTGAATCGAGGCTGGCTGCCGTGCAACGGGGCGGTTCCACATGACTCATCCACCCAAAGTAAGTATCTGCATTCCAACCTATAATGGCGCACGCTACATCAGAGAAGCTGTTGTTTCTGCGCTACAGCAGGAATATCCCAGTTTCGAAATCGTAATCGTCGATAATTGCTCGACGGACGGTACGGAGGTGTTGCTCTCGGAGCTCTTGTTGCAGTCGGATAAGATTCATTTCTTCAAGAACGAAACAAACATTGGGCTGGCCGGGAATTTCAACAAATGCCTTGAGCATGCTCAAGGCGAATACATAAAATATTTGTGCGCGGACGATTTTCTCTTGCCGGGATGCCTGGAGCAGATGGCGGCGGTATTGGAATCGCATCCGACGGTTTCCCTGGTATGCAGCGGTCGCACGAACATCAATGAGTCGCGGCCTCTTGGGCTTCGTCGTTATTCATCCCGCACGGCCGTGGTTTCCGGATATGAAGCAATCAACAGATGTCTTTTTGGGGGGAATTTTATCGGTGAACCCACCGCCACCATGTTTAGAAAGTCAGACGCGCGCTCCGAGTTTCGTAATGACCTGCCTCAATTGCTGGACATGGACATGTGGTTCCGACTGTTAGAGCGAGGTGACTTATACAGCATCGCAAGTCCTCTTTGCGCTATTCGTTGCCACAGCGCGCAAATAACGCAAGAAAATATCAAGTCCGGTAAGATAATTGATGATAACATACTTATTTTTGATGAGTTCTCTAAAAAGGCATACCTACGGGTGTCATTTTGGCCGATAATTCGACACAAGTGGATGATGGCCTACCGTGTGTGGGTATCAAGGCAATACATATCAAAAAAAAAAAGATGGATATCCTTGAACGATATGGGGTTAGAGATTTTTATTTAATTCTTCCCTTGGTATTTCGAATTTATTCATGGAAACGGCACATGCGTCTATTTCGACGGACAGCTAAAAAGAAGATGTTCGGCATCGAAAGCCGGAAGCCGTAATTCACTACATTCCGATATTACTTCACACAATATAAGTTGGATGTGATATTTCATTTGGTATTTTTATTATTATGCTTGACCTTATACATATCATTGTACAGAATTGATTACACATTTATAAATGAGTACACCGAAATGGCTGGGGGAGGTCTATGGATACATAGATTGCATAGATAATGATCTATTTTCGAAAGTTACCATCAACATCCAGTACAGAAATAGCGAAGAGGAATAATGAGCCTTGCTTCAGTCATCGACCTATTTTTATCGTCCTCGTGTTGCCCTCATCACGGGAATAACTGGCCAAGACGGTTCCTATCTTGCTGAACTCCTCCTGGAAAAAGGTTACGAGGTGCACGGCATCAAGCGCCGTACTTCTTTATTCAATACTGATCGTATCGATCACCTTTACCAAGGCCCGCATAACAAGAATCGCCGCTTGGTGCTGCATTATGGGGACATGACGGATACGTCGTGTCTCATTCGCATCATCCAACAAGTTCAGCCGGACGAAATTTACAATCTGGCCGCCCAGTCACATGTCGCCGTTTCCTTCGAAGAACCGGAGTATACGGCCAATTCCGACGCGCTTGGGACTCTCCGCGTTCTCGAAGCCATCCGCATTCTGGGACTTGAGAAAAAGACGCGTTTTTATCAGGCTTCCACGTCCGAACTCTACGGATTTGTACGCGAAGTTCCGCAGCGTGAAACAACGCCGTTTTATCCACGTTCGCCTTACGCGGTCGCGAAACTTTACGCTTACTGGATTACAATCAATTATCGCGAAGCCTATGGTATTTATGCGTGTAATGGCATTCTCTTCAACCACGAAAGCCCCGTGCGTGGAGAAACCTTCGTCACTCGCAAGATCACCCGTGCGCTTGCACGTATCAAGCTGGGTCTACAAGATTGTCTTTATCTTGGTAATCTGGATGCGAAACGTGACTGGGGTCATGCTCGCGATTATGTCGAGATGCAATGGATGATGATGCAGCAGGACGAGCCGGAAGATTTCGTCATTGCGACCGGCATACAATTCAGTGTGCGAGACTTCGTCAATACCGCCGCCAAGGAAATAGGTATGTCCATTACCTGGAGGGGCGAAGGCGTGAACGAGAAAGGATATGACGAACATGGCGCATGCGTCGTGGCCGTTGATCATCGGTATTTCCGTTCAACGGAAGTGGACTCCTTGCTCGGCGACGCGACCAAGGCGAGGGAAAAGCTCGGCTGGACGCCCAAAATAACTTTCGAAGAGCTTGTCGCAGAGATGGTGCGCCACGATCTCAGATCCGCAGAGCGTGATGAACTTGTCAAGAAGCATGGTTTTCCAACATACGCTTATGCCGAGTAAATCATGAAAAGAGCAAAGATTTATGTTGCCGGCCACCGAGGGATGGTCGGGTCAGCCATTGTTCGCCGTCTACAATTGGGGGGCTATACGAATATTATTACCCGCAGCCATGCCGAGCTGGATCTTGTAAACCAACAGGCTGTTACCCAATTCCTCAACCGGGAAAAGCCAGACTATATTTTCATGGCTGCGGCAAGAGTGGGCGGTATTTACGCTAATAACGTATACCCGGCGGACTTCATTTATACGAATCTAATGATCGAAGCGAACATCATCGATGCGGCGTACCGAGCCGGGGTTCCGCGCATGCTGTTTCTCGGTTCCAGTTGCATTTACCCACGGAATTGTCCCCAGCCTATACGCGAGGAATATATACTGACCGGAACGCTGGAACACACCAATGAACCTTACGCCATTGCGAAGATCGCAGGCATAAAATTGTGCGAAAGCTACAATCGCCAGTATGGAACCCATTACGTTTCCGTCATGCCGACCAATCTCTATGGCCCTAACGACAATTATGACCTAAGTGGCAGCCATGTGCTACCGGCGCTTATCCGTAAGGCACATGAAGCTAAAATCCGCGGTGATCGCCACCTTGTTGTGTGGGGGTCCGGAATGCCTAGACGAGAATTCCTCTACGTAGAGGACATGGCGGATGCTTGCGTCTTCCTTATGGAAAAGGAGATCGGTGAAGATCTTATCAATATCGGAACGGGCGATGACGTAACGGTTCACGGACTTACGAAGACAGTAATGGAGATTGTTGGCTTCGATGGGGAAATCGCCTTTGACAGTTCGAAACCGGATGGAACGCCGCGCAAGCTACTGAGTATCGAAAAGATGAATGCACTTGGATGGCGTGCGAAAACCTCGCTGAAGGATGGTATCGCCAGAACCTATGCCGATTTCCGATCCCGTTACCCGGATATGGCCGACTTTGAGGCGGCTAGCAGCCTGTCGGACTGATGTTTCCGAGAAGTGGCTCGGTTTGTTTGGACAGGTTATCCCGATTTATAAGTGGAATGCTGCCAATGGTTAAGCCGCTTCGGGAAGCGGTAGCGGGGTGAAGTAGGCCTCATCCGGCGTCCTGCCGTCAAGGCTGGAATGTGGCCGTTTCTGATTATAAAAGTCCGGATATTTTGCGATGGATGCGCGCGCCTCGCGCACACTGTCATAGGCCTTGAGATACACCTCCTCGTATTTCACCGACCGCCACAGCCGCTCGACGAAGACGTTGTCGCGCCATGCACCCTTGCCATCCATGCTGACCTGGATTTTCTGATCGAGCAGCACCTTGGTGAAATCATGGCTGGTGAACTGACTGCCCTGATCGGAATTGAATATGTCGGGCTTGCCGTATCTGGCCCGCGCCTCCTCGAGCGCCTCGAGGCAGGGGGCCGCGTCCATGGTGATCGACAACCGCCACGACAGGATCTTGCGCGTGAACCAGTCGATGACGGCGATCAGATAGCAGAACCCGCGCGCCATCGGGATATAGGTCAGATCCGTGGCCCAGACCTGGTTTGGTCTCGTCACTGCCAGATTTCGAAGCAGATAGGGGTAGACCTTGTGCCCGTCGCCGGGCGCCGAAGTGCGCGGCTTGCGGTAAAGCGCTGCTATCCTCATGCGTTTCATCAAGGTCCGCACATGCAGGCGCCCAACCTCAAAGCCGTCACGCTTCAAAAGCTTCTGTAGCATGCGAGAGCCCGCGAACGGGTAATCCAGATGCAGTTCGTCGATGCGCCGCATCAACTTGAGGTCCGCCGCCGGCACCGGCTGCGGCAGATAATAGACGATGCTGCGGCTTATCCCCAGTGCCTTGGCCTGGCGGGTGATGGACAGTTCATGGCCCCGGTCGATCATTTCCTTGCGCTCTCCAACAGTCCCGCTTTGGTGAGCGCGCCGGATAAAAAATCGTTCTCCAGAGACAACTCCCCGATCTTGGCGTGCAGCGTCTTCACATCCACCGCAGGTTCCGGCTTCTGCGCAGCCCCGAATACGTTCGCGGCGGTGAGGGACAAGCTGGTCCGCAAGGCCCAAATTCCTGCCTCATATGCACCTTGATACCCCATTCCAGCCAATTGCCCAGCGGCCCGTAATTCGGTCAATGGCTTGCCCGAATATTGGTCGAAATGGACCACACGCTCCCGTGACAGGTCCAATTGTCACTGCGATTGTTACTCATGTCATTCGGGTGTAAATGGGTGTCAAAATGGTATTGCCTATATAGGCGTAATTGGGTGTATATACAGGTATGATTAATACGGGAACGATTCTGGTCACGCAGGAAATCTTGGCGCTCATCGCCGATATCGATGAGTTCAAGGGCGCGTGGCGCGCACTGGGAACCCTGGCGCCAGAGCGGCTTTCGGCCTTGCGGCGCGTTGCCACCATTGAAAGCATCGGATCGTCGACCCGCATTGAAGGCAGCAAGCTCTCGGATCGGGACGTCGAACGGCTGCTCGCCAATCTGGAGATCAAATCCTTTGCCACGCGTGATGAGCAGGAGGTGGCTGGCTACGCCGAAGTGATGGAACTCATCTTTCGCGCCTGGGAAGACATCACGCTCACCGAAAACCATATCAAGCAGTTGCACCGCGATCTGCTCGCCTACAGCGAAAAGGATGCGTGGCATCGCGGCAACTACAAAACATCTTCAAACAGCGTCGCCGCATTTGATGAGGAAGGCAAACAAATCGGTATCGTCTTCGAGACGGCAACGCCCTTCGATACATCACGCCTGATGACGGAACTCGTCGGCTGGCTGACAGCCGAGCGTGAGCAACGGCGGCTGCACCCCCTGCTCGTAATCGCGGTATTCACGGTCGTTTTCCTGGAAATCCATCCCTTCCAAGATGGCAACGGCCGGTTCAGCCGGATTCTGACGACGTTGCTATTGCTGCAGGCTGGCTACGCCTACGTGCCCTATAGCTCGCTCGAAAGCGTGATCGAGCAGAGCAAGGAGGCCTATTACCTTGCCCTTCGGCAGACACAGGGCTCGATCCGCAGCAACGCACCCGATTGGCAGCCTTGGCTGGGCTTTTTTCTGCGCGCCTTGCAGCGGCAGATGAAGCGGCTAGCCGGCAAGGTCGAACGTGAGAAGCTGGTGCTGCCGAAGCTGCCTGAGTTGTCGTTGCGCATTCTTGACCATGCCCGTGAGCATGGCCGTGTGAGCATTGGCGAAATCATCGCGTTGACAGGCGCCAGCCGAAATACATTGAAGCAGCAGTTCCGCCAACTTGTCGAAAAGGGACATTTGGTTCGGCAAGGTGGCGGACGGACGACCTGGTACACCCTGCCATAGTCGTCCAGTTGTTCGCACACTTCTCAGAACCGCGTTCCCAGGCCGGCCTTCGCCCCGACGGATGTTTCGCCGTCGCCCTCGATGTTGAAGAGAAGACTTGTATCGATGCTCCAGGCGTCGGAGGTTTGCAATGACAGGCCTGCGGAAACTGAACCGAACAAGCCCTCTCCATCCAGGCCCGAAAATCCAGCGGTCGCACCGAGCGTCGGGGTGAACACCCTGCTGTCCTCAAGCGTGAACGAACGGGCGATTTCGGCTCCGAGACTGACGCGCAACTGCTCTTCCGTGAAGCCGTCGAGTCCGATCTCATCGCCAGAGCCGCTCTTGACCGCGTAGTCATCGACCTCTTCCGAGAAATAGACCGCTCGCAGCTTCGGCGTCAGCACGGTGACATCGTCGAGCTTCCACTGGCCGGTAATGGAGGTATCGAAAAGCCAGCGGCGGGTGTCGAACGTCCTGTCCCAGAACTCCGTGTCGATATCGTTCGAGGAACCGCCGTAGAGAAGGCTCGTGTTCCAGAAGACGCCCTTGCCCACCTCGAAGGAGGCATAGGGGCCGGCGAGCGAGCCATTGACGGTGAGTTCCGCATCGTCTTCCGTCGGGTCTGTCATCCGGTCGTAATGAAAGGAGAGGCCGATAAGCGCTCTTTCCGACAAAAGATAATCGGCTCCCGCGGACACCATGGCGAAATTGCCCCACCGGCTGTCATTATCGTCGTCGTCGCGGTTATGCGTCAGGAACGCGCCGTCGACCCAGATGTTGTAGAGGAGGGAAGAGCCGCCTTCGATGCCGTCGGCGGAATTGCGCGCCGCTTCCATCTGCGCAAGGCTGGTGGCGAAGCCAAGCGTAATACCCTGTTGCGATGGCGTCATCCGGGCGGTTATGGGATCCGTCGCAGTCTGGTTTCGCCGGCGTTCCAGAAGTCCCGGCACCTTCACGGTCGATGCGATCAGGCTCTGGCGCGACCGCACGAAGCCATGCACAAGCGCATCGATCTCTTCGGTGACCTCCGCCGTATCGAGACCGAGATTGTAGGTCACCGTGCCGGTATTGGAGATGCCGAGCGCGCTGGTGAGCCGGAAGCCAACCCTGGCCGGGCCGTAATAACCGGGCTTCGGCGTGAATTTCAGATACCAGCCGACGGGCGTGGCAATAGATCCGGCCTCAGCAAGCTCGCCGACCGTGTTCTCGCCTGCCTGCCGGCCGCCTTCCTGCATCTGGGAATTTTCGAGAGGGTGGCGGCGGAGGTTCTGCAGCGGCAGGTAGCCAAGCTCAAGTCGAAGCCGTCCGAGAGCCGGCAGTTGCAGGCGGAACTGGACAAGGTTGAACAGGAGCAGAAGAACATTATCCAGCAGATCAGCGACCGCGCTGCCGAGGGCCGCCCTCGCCTCGCGGCGCTCGACGACATGCTCGATCGGCTAGAGGAGAAGCGGGCCGATCTTTCGAGGCAACTGACGGCGCAGGGCAGCGATGCACCTGATGACATGGCGGAGCGGCTGGCCGAGCTGCGCGCTCAGATCAATCCGGATACAGCCCAACTCGTCCTCGATACGCTGCTTTTCTATCTGCGCGATCATGCAGACACGGCGACCAAGCAGCCGTTTGTCGATATCGTTCGGCAACTCGTGCAGAAGGTGGTGATCGGCAAGACGCCCGGCCATCAGCCGGCATCGCTCGAAGTGCACGGCCGCATCGCCTCGATCCTGGCCGCCATGGACGCGGCAACGATCATGGAGGAGCGCTTCAAGCTGCTGAGGCACCACGATTATCTGGCACGGATTGAGACAGGGGAGCTGGAGACGGAGGCAAAACGCAAAAAGCTCCTCGACGCTTACGCGGAGGAGCTTATGAGGAAGCGTAACCACCCGGCCAGAGCCGCGGATTTGATCCACGCGATGAGCCTGCAGGACCGTTTACATCAGTCTATGTTTTTATTAGGTGTTTGATCCCAGACTTTGATGGTGCATTCTTTTCGCAAGCTTGGAGAGATTCGCTATGGGACAAATTCTACACGGCAGCGCCACGACGA
>NZ_QJTF01000035.1 GCF_003217235.1 Paramesorhizobium leguminum
CCAGAGCGCCGCGGCTGACGGGAACCCCGGCGCGCTCGAAGACCTGCGCCAGGCGGTAGAGCGGGGTGCCGTCGACATATTTATGAACCAGCGCGGCAGCTTCCGTTCATCGTCCTCAATCACTTGGTGTCCACCTCCGTTAAGTGGACACCTCATGTCAAAACATACTCAATACGAAAAGGTGCACAGAAATTCGCGCTTACGGAGGCGGCGGCCCAGAACGCAAAAAAGCCCTTGCGAGGCAAGGGCTTGAAGCAAAAACAAGGATCGTTGGTTGCGGGGGCAGGATTTGCTCTTAACTTGCGGATCGCGCCGAGGCATCACCAAATGATGGAATTGCTATCCATCGAAGACCGTAGCGGACTGTTTCGTGCCGCCGCGTAGTTGTTCCATACCATCAACTAAGCTTCCGAAACACGAAAACTTTTATAGGCTCTCATCGCCCCGTTTGCAATATGCGCAATAACTATTGCGCATAGACTTGATATTTGCGCATAGATTCCGCATTTTGGCGCCTAAACTCTATGCGCAGGAAAGCGGTCAAACATGGTAAACCAAATCTTAGACGACGCTTTAGCAATGATTGAAGAGATTGTAGGCCGCCATAAAGGTGCTATTCCAGCATCGGAAATTCTTCGCGCCCTGCCCGCGCCTATTCCTCAACGCACGCTACAGTATCGCCTGAAGCGGTTGGTATCGGGCAATCGTCTTGTAATGGAGGGCGAAGGCCGGTGGGCAAAATATCGTCTGCCTGACATTGCTTCAGGCGCTGCACCATCTGGCGGAGATCAGGCCTTCGCGATCGCGCTATCCGATGCGGCCAAATCGGTGCGCGATTATGTCCGGCAGGCACCTGAGGCTCGCAAGCCGGTCGGCTACAATCGCGATTTTCTTGACCGATACCGCCCGAATGTCACTTTTTATTTGACCGAGGCCGAACGAGGCCATCTGATGTCGGTAGGACGATCGCAGATCGCCGAGCAGCCGGCAGGAACCTACGCCAAGCACATCCTGAACAGGCTCCTCATCGATCTCGCCTGGAATTCGAGCCGCCTCGAGGGCAATACCTATTCACTCCTCGATACCAGACGCCTCATAGAATTCGGCGAAGAAGCCAAGGGCCGAAGGCATGTCGAAGCGCAGATGATCCTCAACCACAAGGACGCAATTGAATTCCTGGTCAGCGCGGCCGACGACATCGGCTTCAACCGCTACACGATCCTCAATCTGCACGGGTTGCTTGCAAACAATCTCCTTTCCGATTCATCAGCCGCGGGTAGATTGCGCTACATCGCGGTGGGGATCGAACGATCCGCATTCCATCCTCTGGAAGTTCCTCAACTCATCGAGGAATCTTTCGATCAGATTTTGGTTACCGCCGACGCCATCGTCGACCCCTTCGAGCAAGCGTTCTTCGTCATGGTACAACTGCCGTATCTTCAGCCATTCGATGACGTAAACAAGCGCGTGTCTCGCCTTGCCGCAAATATCCCATTCATCAAGAACAACCTTTCACCGCTCTCCTTCGCCGATGTGCCGCGACAAGCGTATACCGAGGCAGTGCTTGGGGTGTACGAACTCAACCGCATTGATCTCCTTAAAGACCTCTTCCTATGGGCCTATGAACGCTCGGCTGCGCGTTACGCCGCTGTGCGCCAATCGCTCGGCGAACCTGATCCATTCCGTCTTCGCTATCGCGCCGAACTGCGTGAACTCGTCGCGCACCTCATCCGTGGCCGCACCGAACGCAAGGAGGCCGCCGCGCGCGTTGCCGCTTGGGCGGTTGACAGGATCGATCCCGCTGACCGTGAGCGTTTCGTCGAGACTACCGAAGCCGAGTTGACGGAACTGCATGAAGGCAATTTCGCACGCTATCAGATCCGCCCCTCGGAGTTCGCAGCCTGGCGCAAAGTCTGGGAGGCGAAATGACCTATAGCTCCTGCCCCATTGTCGCGCAGCGACTTTGCGCGCCAATTTTAAATGCGCTGAGGAAGCCTCAGCCGTTCTTCCACTCAACCTGAACAAATATCTGCTTACTTGAACAAAGTCAGAACAACGGCTTTGACAATTTTTAGAAACCGTGGATGATCACCAAGCTAAGTTACAGCTATCAGCCAAATTCCGCTTGAATGCTGTAGCCGCGCAGGGGGCAGTAACGTGTCTATAGCTGCGCCGTTTTTTCCGTTCAACCGTTGTGATAGGACGACGCTCATGGCCAAAGATGCTGCACTATTGTCGGAGCTGCATAAGCTCATCGGTCAGTGGATGGATGCTGGCCAGATTGCACAGCCAAGCCAGATCGTTGAAGAAATTTTTAAGAACAAGCCTCTGACTGGCCCTTATGCCAGCTTCTACAGGGCGTTCGCCAAGAAGGAATTGGTGGGCGTCGTTGCGCGAATGCTGAAGCGCGTCGGCATGAGCGATGATCCCGCATCTCCCCAAATGGTATTTCCTGGCCATACCCGCCTGGTTAAATCGTATCCTGTGCTTAGAAACGGCGAACGGGCCCTAGTCCCAATAAGCCTCTGCACGCCGCGAGAACTTTCTGACCACATATTACTTTTACGCAAGCAGGCAAAAGGCTGTGAGAACCACGCTACGGAATTGGAGAAATACGTGGCCAACAAAACCTCTTTGGAGGGGGTTCGAGCGCGCAACGAACAGCCAGAAGGTGTTGAAGTCGAGCCGGCCTGATATTGGGAATGCTTGCAGTATGGCACGCGATCAATTTCAACCGAGCGCTCCCGAGGCGGGCTATCCCTGTTCATATAGTTTTTTCTAAGCGATTCACATAACAAAGCCGATGATATGAGTGAACTGACACGAGCCTGCGCTTGCGGCAGGCCGAGGTGATCCGCAATATACTTGCGAGTGATTCTGGGGGAACACACACAAATGGCAGAAATTACGGGTGCCAAACTCGACGCAATTTTGTCGGGAGACCCAGACGAAATCGGCGTGCATCTGCATCTCGTCGAGCGTGATGTCGAGATCGATGGGCACAAGGTCAGAGTCTACTGCCACTGCCTGGTCGTAAGCGGTCAGCCGATAACGTCGGGCTTGAAGTTCCAGGGCATGAGTGCTTCGATTTCAGAGGCTGGCCAACCTTGAACAATGCGGGTCAATGTTTGGGAGAGCCAGTCGAGCGGATCGTTCTTTGCAAAATGGACCTCAAGACAGATAGCCGGATGCACTAGAAGACGGCAGGCTGAAACCTACTGGGTCGAATCTAAAGTCCATGATGATCCTACAGACGCCATTCGCGACTGCCTCACATCTCTAGCACCATTCCTTCTCGAAGAAGATCGTCAAGAAGCGTCGCGTTCTGACTTCATAGGCGAGAAGCAGCATACCAAGGATTTGATATTTTGAGCCAAGACGAAGTCGTTACCATTGATCTCGACCTGATCGGAAATCCCAATCCGACGGCTCAAAATTTCATCCAGCGGGAAGCGCGAACGCGGGTGATCCGGGCGTTGTCTCGTCCGGTCAAACCGCCAGCCGATGAGAATGAAAAAGACGATCGCCCCGCCGCTCTTAATGTTTTGCAAGAGCGGCGCCATGACGCCATCCTTGTTTCAGCCCGGCGAGGAGAAGGCAAGACGACGTTTCTTGCCAGTATCCTCAAATCCATTGAAACAAACGAATACCGGGACGAATTTGCTAAGGAAAACGCGGGCAAAACCACCGCACAGACAAAACTTTATAGCCTTGGCATCATCGATCCCACGCTGATCGAAACGAAACAAAACATCATCATCGCGGTGATCGATCGCATTCGCATTGCAACCGAGCATCGCCGAACACGATCTGGCCGCTTTGACGAGCACAAGCAGGTGGAAGACGCACTTCGCCGGCTAGCCCAAGGACTCTCACTTCTCGATGGTATTGGAGAAGGGCTGTATGCCGGAAAGGACTGGCTCGATCCTGATTACGTGCTTGATCGCGGCCTGGAAGATGCTTCGGCAGCCCACGATTTTGAACGGCGCTTTCGCGCCTATGTCAAGGCCGCTGCGAAATATATGGACACAGACGCCTTCGTGCTCGCGATCGACGATGTCGATACCTGGTTCGAACGAGGCTGGCCGGTGCTTGAAGCCTTACGAAAATACTTCGTCACCCCGCAGCTTCGTATCATCCTTTCCGGTGATCTTAGTCTTTATGCCTTGCTCGTTCGCCGCCAACAATGGGGTCAAATGGGACAAGACTTCCTGAAGGCGGAGAAGTTGCGAGATGACGCGGACAGACAGCGAGATGACGCGGATAGCCATCCGTCGCTTATCGGTAAGATCAACTCCATGGTTGACGCGCTGCAAGACCAGTATCTGGTAAAAGTGGCGCCACCCGAGAATCGCGCCGATCTCATGCCGCTGGCATATCACGCAAAAATTCGTACGTTCGAGGTAAAAGCCACGGCTCTTCCGGTTCCTATGTCACTCGACGATTTCATTCACCGGCTCGTTGATCGCGTCTTCGGCAATCGGTATGAACCGGATGTTCAGCTTATCCGCAGACAATTGTTGCAGATCCCCACGCGAAGTGCCTTGCAAGTGCTGGCGGGAGCGGTCGCCGTTTGCGCTACCGATGACCCGAAGGCAGATAGCGAGCGCCGCGCCGCGCAGGACGCGCTCATGCATATTGCCTGGACCGCGCTCATGAGCTTGGGCCTGGAGGTCGAGAAAACCCGCGACGCCGCTCCGGACGCGATCTTCGGCGTCCTCGGTGAGTGGCTGACCCGTTCGGCGCTGTGGCCGACATTGGGGCGCTTTCATCCCGATGCGGTAGATGCCGATGACAGCAACCTCGTTGCGCTTTATGTAACCGCCGTCCTCAACGGCGTGTTTCGGGCCTCTCCCGGAAAGCTGATCGATTATTGGCTCAGGATCGCCATCGTCAGGGAAAAAGTCGATCGAGGCGAGATTGCAAGCTCGAGCATATCGAGGCTCTTTTCCCATCTCTCGGCGGGCACGGTAGAAAGCAGCCTCCAGTTCGTAAGCCGTCTGGCTTCGTGGGAGGCGATCGAAGGCCGCGAGGGTAATCGTCGCAACGATGCGGATATCCGCCTGAGTGGTGCCAGCGTCCCGCTCCAGCGTGTGCGCGAGGCGCCCGCCGCCGCCCGCGAGCTCTATGGTTTGGAGTATGCCGGAAAGTTGAAACTTAACCGCGAGGCATTCCTCAATCTTGCGCCCAGTCCGGCCCCCCGCACAGATCAAATCCTTACCGCCCTGCCACCGCCGTTGCGTGGCTATCATAAAGCATTGCTCAACGCAGGCTGGAGCTATGCATCGCGACGCCGCAAGGAGGCGGGCTTTCAGGTCTATTTCGTCAACGCTGCCGAGGATCTTTCCGACCGCCTCGACCGCAACAGCCGATTGGTCGCACGCATTCCGCTTAACCGGATCGTCAGTGGTCAGGCTGCTGAGGCGGGCAGCTATTCATTTCCGCGCATTCTCGCCGTGATTGGCGAGCTGATCGACCTGTTGTCAAATGAAAAGAGACAAGTCGGCATCAAGGCAGTTCTGCGCGCGAGCAGTCAAGCACGTAGTTATCCGACGCCGGCTGCTACGCGAGCCGGTCTCGCCGGGGTCGATGATGACCTCGATGATGATGACTATTTAGCCGCAGACCGTGATCCTTCCGCATCCGACGACAATTGGTCCATCGAGGATGTGTTAAACAGCTGGCTAAGCGACCATGCCAAGAGAGGTCCCCTGCGTCCGCTCGCGCCTATCGTTCTATCGAGGATGTGGACGCGTTTCACGTACACATTCCACAACGTTCGCGAAAACCTGCGTCACGGTGAGACACGCTATCTCGGTGTGCTGATGCATCGCTCGGTGATCGCCTTCCTTCATTCGGTCGGCTATGAAGCGATGCGTGCGGCAAACGTGGGGGTAAGCGATTCGCTCAGTAATAACCCCGTAAATTCCGGCGAGATAACGGTTGGTCTTCTCAACGAAATCTACAACAATCCGGAGAACGAACATTTCCGCAAGACGCCGGAATTTGCCTTTTTCGATCTGATTTTCACCTGTCCTCTTTGGGGGTATTTCCTGGCACGTGACGAACGCGACGAGGTTGCGGCCCCCCGCCGTGGCGACCCGAATAACCAGATTGTCAAAACATACCAGGAAAAAACATCGTCCTATTGGTCCGAGGCAAAAGCTCCATTCGCGCTCATTGAGCTGTATTCGCCGAGGAAAGAAGCCGAAGCCGCGGCAACGTTCGACGGCTTATTCTTCCCGCTCAATACAGTGCAGCTTCAAGGCCAGTTCACACAAAACCGTCGTTTCGGGCCGGTCCTGTCTAAGGCGCTGGCGCGTGCTACTACCCAGAAAGGTGGCCAGGCGACAGATGCCGCCACGGGTACCAGCAACGAAATTGACATACTAAACGAACTTGACAACCTATGAGTACCCTCATCTATCGGAGGGCCTTTGGCGACGGGTTTGGAATAAAGGAACTGTCGAACGGCAATATTCCCAAAATCAGCGATGTCAAACGCCGCATTTTCGTCTCCGAAAGACGCAGCGATGCAGGGCGCCCGGACCATTTCTACAAGAATTATCTGGACGCGCGTCTCGCCGGAATCGACCAGATTCACGATCTACCTTTGGGCGTTCTATCGGCGCTCGCCAAACACTTTCTGACGCGCTCCGGCGGCAATATCCATATTCGGACAGATGCATTCGAAGACTGGCGGGAACTGTTGCCGATGATCTCGCCGCTGGCGGTCATCATCGCGTTTCTGGTCAATGAAGGGCGGGGCCCGGCACATGGCGATGACCCTAGAGCCTATCTCGCCGCGCAACTCGGCGGCACGGCGCTAATATATCCGCATCAGCAGGAGGTGCAGCACCTCATCGAACGCGACGGGCTGAACGAGATGCACATGCACCTCAACGGATCGACGGAACTCGACATCCTTTGGCCCGATGCCGTACGCTCTCCAGATACCTATCTGCGCGAACTCAACGTTGCCCGCACCAAAACGGGCGGCCCGACGGATGAGTTTTACGATCAACTAGAACTGGGTCTGACGCCCTATGATTTCTACCGTCGACTAAGATCGGCGCGCCGTGTCCGGCATCTGGTGGCAAGGCTCCTGGACAACCGGATCAATAGGCGGAAAAGCGAGACCAACGTCTCCATGCAGGCGATGCTGGAGACAATGAATGTCCATTGGGCCGACTCGACTTGCTGCCATACGACGGGCCTCCCCCTCGCGCATCACCCTATATCCAGGATTTTTCCTGGGAAGTTGTCCTCACCACTCGTGGACGAGGCCGCATTTCTCTACACATGGTTTCAGGCTCTTGGACAACCCAATGCACCAAGGGCGGAGCTGGGTCTGGCGTTGTATTTCAACATGCTGGTGCTCACACAGGTCGCACGCATTTCCGTTCAGCAAATCGACGAAGTCGGGTTCGATCAATTCCAGAAATACACGCTCGTTGGCGTACGGGAACATCTCGAAAGCGTCTATGACGCGCGGTTTCGGCAGCTCAACGGCCAGAAACCATACACGACACTGCGGCACCTCGAAGGGCGGCTGGCGCCGAAGAAAGATGTGGCGACGTTTCTGTCCCTGATCGAGGCCGTCGTCGACGGATACCTTCGTTTTCGCGGCTGCCCTGCACGGGCTTCCGTCAAGGGTCTCAGGGGTGACGCTCCCGGCTGCATAACGGGCGGCTGCCGCGGCAATTGTCGGGGCGATGGCGGTGGCAGAGCGGACAGCGAATTGGCGCTCGTCGTGCATTTCATCAAACGGCCGCCCTCCAAGTCTGGCAAACGCGCCTCGCAGGCGCTGGATCTCGTGTTGCGCTCGGAACTCAGGCAACAGGCTCAAGTCGTGCGCCAGGCAGTCGAACGGCACCGGCTTGTACGGCAAATCCTCCGCGGCATGGATGCGGCGGCCAACGAGTTGCATGCGGCCCCGGAGGTCTTTGCGCCGACGTTCCGGTATTTGCGTCACCATTGTATCGAAAACGCCACTTATCACGTCGGAGAAGATTTCATTCATCTCGTGTCGGGCATTCGGTCCTGCGCCGAGGCACGATTGTTTCTGCCACTCGGCGCCGGTGACAGGATGGGGCATGCCACCGCGCTGGGGATTAGGCCGGATTTATGGCTGTCGCGCACTGGACCACGATTGATGGTCTCTAGGGGCGAACACCTCGACAATCTCGTCTATGCGCATCGCACACTTCTAGGCAACCCTGAAATCGCCAACGAGGCGAAGACACTCGAGGGAGAAATTTCCGAACTGGCTTTGGCCATTTATGGACAAGAGCATTCCCCAACGCTCCTTCATCAGGCATGGCTCTGCCGCGATCTCGACATTCTCGAAATACTGGAACTCGAACGCGATATGTCAGACGCCCCCTCCGCCGCCGCTATTGCAACGGCGGCAACCGGCAAATCCGGCCGCATCAACGCACCGGCGCGAAGGTTTGAATTAGCGCGGATCGCAGACGTTGCGAAACAGCATCCTCAAGCATACGCGCTGTTTCGAAAGAGGCATACACTTGGCAAGAGCTTATTGGAGCTATGTGAGGTCAAGGCCGATTGGCTCGACCGTGCGGCGTTGACAAGACTGCAGTCCCAAGTGCTTTCCGACCTGGCGGCCTCCGGCGTCGCCCTCGAAACCCTTCCGACCAGCAATGTCCGTATCAGTTCGTACAATCACCTCAGCGAACACCACCTCTTCCGGTGGCTTGGCCTTACAGATGACGGCTTCAAGGCCGTTCCAGCGATTTGCGTTGGAAGTGACGACACAGGGATATTAGCGACCAGCCTACGCAACGAATATTCCGCCATCTATGACGTGTTGCGAAACCATTTCCTAGTAAGCGCGCAGGACGCGATCAACCTGATCGACAAGCTTAATCAAAACGGTGCAGCTTACCGATTCAGGCCAATTGCACCCCCCCGCTAAATCGCCTCGATCAGTAAACGCATACCTGTTTAACATCAGCGTTCTTGAGACAGAGTAGGAAAAACATTCATTGAGCGGCAACGACTCTTCGACCTGCCGAGCTCGAGCTTGCTGAACATCGACCGGAACGCGCTCCGGGCTGAAGGCCGCTACGAACCTGATCTGAACCTGTCGTTTCAGAAGAGTAGTGCGTCGTAAGGATCATAGTTTGGGATGGTCTGGCGTACTGTGGCGTGGTTGCGGGGGCTGGCTTCGACTGGCGGCATAAAACCGGCTGGCCGGTTGGTTTCTTCCGCCTTGGCGAAGTCGAGAATACCGAACAACTCGCCGCGTAGCTCGGCATGGACCTCGCCACGCTTCTGACCGGGAGTGAGAACGATTTCTCCGATCAGCGAGCGCAGCGATTCCGCTGCCTGCCGTCCGCCCTCGGGATCGTTCAGCGCCTGGGTGAAGCGCTCGACGCGAAGCCGGTAGGCATTGGTGATGTTGGGATGAACGTCCGGCACATCGGCGGGTGCTTTCCCCATGCGGGCGGTGATTTCCGCCTTCTGCCTTTCAAGCTCGTCCATGCGCGCCTTCATGCTCGGCTGATACATGCCATCTTCGATAGCGGCAATGATGCCCGCAATGGCTTTTTCGATCTTGGCGAGCGCCTTTTGATCGGCAGCGGCTTGCGCGCGCCTGTCATGGTTGAGCCGATTCATTTCTTCCGCATAGGCGCGGATGGCTTCCGCCACCGCTTCCGACGATACCAGCCCCTCTTTCAGGCCAGACAACACACGCGCCTCGATGTTCTGCCGGGTGATGGTGCGATTATTGTCGCAGGTGCCACGGCGGTGATGGTTGAGGCAGCCATGGCGGTCCGGCGTGATGATGCCGACCTTGCCGCTGCAACACCCGCGGGTCAAAAGGCCGGAAAGAAGCGAAACAGGCCGGTTCGCCAGATGGATGCGCTTCATGCGGTCTTCGCGCGTGTTGGCCGGGTTCGGCCCGAAGATGGCCGCGATTTGCTTCTGGCGGGCGCGCACCGCATTCCGGAGTTCATCGTCCACGATGCGTAGGTGCGGAACTTCGGCCCTGATCCATGCGCTTTCGGGATTGAGGCGCGACACGCGCTTACCGGTGGATGGGTCTTTGACAAAGCGCAGCCGGTTCCAGACCAGAACTCCCGCATATAGTTCATTGTTGATGATGCCGGTGCCGCGCGAAACATGGCCGCGAATGCTGGTATCGCCCCAGGCACGGCCCAGCGGACCGGGGATGCCGTCCCGGTTCAGATCAACGGCAATGGCCTTCGGGCTTTTGCCCGATGCAAATTCGTGGAAGATGCGGCGAATGGTTTCCGCTTCCTCCGGGATGATTTCCCGGTCGCCCCGGATAGGCTCGCCATTGGCGTCCAGTTTCTTGAGAACACGATAGCCGTAGCAAAGCCCACCGCCCGCCTTGCCTTTCTCCACCCTGCCCCGTAAGCCGCGATGCGTCTTCATCGCGAGGTCTTTCAGGAACAGCGCGTTCATTGTGCCTTTCAGACCGACATGAAGCTCGGAGATTTCGCCCTCGGCCAAGGTGACGATGCTGACGCCTGCAAACTTCAAATGCTTGTAAAGCGTGGCGACATCCGCCTGATCGCGGCTGATGCGGTCCAGCGCTTCCGCCAGCAGGATGTTGAACTCGCCGCGCTGCGCGTCCCGCACCAGCCGCTGAATGCCGGAACGCAAGATCGTGCTCGATCCCGATATGGCGGCATCCTCATAGGAGCCGACGATTTCCCACCGCTCCTGTCGCGCATGGTCCCGGCAAAGCCGGAACTGGTCTTCGATAGACGCCTCGCTCTGATTGTCGGACGAATAGCGGGCATAAAGGGCAACGCGGGTCATGGTATGGCTCCTCCTTCATTGGGCAATGTTCTGCGGCTGGGCCGGGTCAGTCACGGCTGGCGCTGCCTGCCAGCGCACGCCCTGCCTTTCTTGCTTCAGAAGCCCTCGCCGGAAGGAAGACGACCGGTCAAGGCTGGCGCGCAGCGCCACCGCGAAGCGGCTTGGCCTTGAGGGGGCGGCTTCCTTCCGGCCCACTGCCTCGAAGCCAAAAAAGGCTTTCATCGCACCACACAGGTTCGAACTGTGCGCCTTACATGAATCCTAAATGAACGCAGCGTCCCGAGGCAAGCCGTTTCCGCCCTCCCCCGCGCAAACAGCGACGGCTAATCATCATCCGCTGCCTTTGCCTTTCGGTTATCATTGGCGGCAATCCGGGCTGCGAAATCTTCCCGCGCCATCTGCCTGCCGATCAAGCGAGCAATGGACAGCACAACCTCATCAAGCTTTTCGGCAGCATCGGCCTTGCTCTCGCCTTCCTGTCCATCAGGCAGGCGATTGTCATTAGCCGGTTTCTGCCTGCCGTCATGATTTCCCTCATCGGCCATCCCTGCGCCCTCCCTCTGGCTGCCACGCCACGGGGTTTGCGATCCAGCGATTGATGTCCGATTCCCGCCACCCCGCGCCGTTGATGCTGATTTTGATCTGGGCGGGAAATGTGCCCTCTGCGATCTTGCGGTAGATGGTGGAGCGAGACAGCCCGGTGCGGGCAAGGACGGTTTTAAGGCGAATGATCCGGTCTGTCTCGGGCATGGCGGGAGCGCCCCCTGCTGGTCGTTTCTGACTGCCCCTGAAGCAGGAAGAATAGAAATTTTTCGTTTTGCAAGAGATATTTAGCCGCCGTCGTACTGCTGCGTACAAACGGCGGTAAAAAGGAAAAATCTACAATCCAAGTCCCCGGTCTCGCACAAGGTCGATGCCGGAGGTGCTTACATTAACGCGTGGGTTTCTTAGCCAATCGCACACCCGGCCCCTCACCGTTCTCCGGGAGGAACTCGATGCCCGCAGCTTCGAATGCCGCGCGCAGAGCCGCAACGGTCGTGCTTTTTAAATTCTCGCCACGTTCAAAACGCGCGACAGTGTCGGGGGAAACATTAGCATTTCGAGCTAAATCCCGAGTTCCCCAACCAAGTGCGGCTCGCGCCATTCGGCACTGAATATAATCCATTTCGTAACACTGATACGATTTTTGTTGATCCATGAACCGGCTTCCATTATCGTATCCGTGGTACGATTTTGTTCGCCTGAAAGAAGCGGCTGCCAACGATGTTGCGACCATCATTAGCAGCCTGACCACAATCCAAGCTGGTAGGAGCTCAGATCAATGGCTGATTCTGACAATAACACGACTTTGCCTTCCGTCACGCGCAGGATGTTGCTGACGGGTACGATGGCGACCACGGCAATGTTGTTGTTTGAAACTGGCGCCGATGCTGGCGAGGCGCTGGCCGGTAATGCCACCTCCGACCCCGCAATGGCGCTCTGGCGCGCGTGGCAGGCCGCCTGTCTCAACACCATCGCCCTGTGCGAAAAACAACAACGCCTCGAAACCCAACTGATCAATACCGTTGGCTTTCCGCACGCCAAGGTCTACCTGCCGGACGAAGAGGCCACCTACTTCATCTGGTGGCAGGGCGACATCGGGGACTATTTCGGCGGTGACCCCGATATCCGCACCAAGGCCGAGACCGATCTCGCCGCCCATCAGGCCCGTTGGGACGCCGAGGACGAACGCCTCGGCTATTCCGCCGCCAAGCGGGCGGAACACGCCGCCGCCGACCGTCAGCAGGAACTGGTAGACGCCCTGACGGACACGCCCGCCACGACGCTTTCGGGTGTGGCGGGCAAGCTCGATGTGGTCCTGCGTGAAGGTCAACCTTCCGAAGATTGCACGGAGTTTCCGTGGCCACTGGTACGCTCGGCGCTGGGTGACATTTTGCGTATCATGCGGCACGGGAGCGCGTCATGTATGTGACGCTGCCTGAACGCCTCGGTCATCTTCCCGAGAACAAGCGCCGTGGACTGGAACGAGTCGCACGAATTCTTTTCGATGAATTCGAGGACGCGCAGAAGGGCAAGCTGTCGGAAAAAGGGAAGCGTGGACGTATCCTTAAACTGATTCTCTTTGGCTCTCATGCACACGGCGACTGGCAGGACCGTTCCGATTATAACCTGCTCGTCGTCGTCACGACCGAAACCTTTGCCGATCCGCGTTTCTGGTATCGGGCTGAGGATCGCTTCCTGCGGGAACTGACGGTGACCGGACATCTGGCAACGCCGGTCAGCTTCATCGTTCACTCCATCATGGACGTGAACAACCAACTCGCGCTCGGTCGGCCGTTCTTCATGGACATCGCCCGCGATGGCATCGTGCTCTACGAGACGCCGGGTTTTCCCTTCGCCCAACCCAAGCCGCTAACCCCAGAGACCGTCAAGGCCGAAATGAACAGGCATTTCGGCCACTGGTTTCCAAGCGCCGCGCATCGCTTTGAACTGGCGAAGGTGGCCATTGGGCGCGGCTATTACAGGGAAGCAGCCTTTGATCTGCATCAAACCGTCGAACGGCTCTATCATTGCACCCTGCATGTTCTGACGCTCTACAGCCCGAAATCCCACCGGCTGTCCTTCCTGCGCACCCATGCGGAGCGGGTCGCGCCCCTTCTGGTGGAAGTCTGGCCTAACGGTAGCCGTTTTGTCGGACGATGCTTTGCCCGCCTCGACCGTGCCTATGTCGAAGCCCGCTATTCGCACCGCTACGAAATCACCGGCGAGGAACTGGCTTGGCTGGTCGAGCGTGTGAATGTGCTGCAAGAAACCGCCGCCGCAATCTGCGCTGCACACCTCAATAGGTTCGACGGCGTGGGGATCAAAGCCCAAGCCCTCGCCTTCTGCCAAGCCCATAGTTGAGGACGCGGGTCAGTTCGGCCGCTTCGTGCCCCCTTATCCGTCATTTTGGACAATCAGAGCCGTCCACTGAAAGCGAACATATTCGCCACCTCCACACAGGCTGAGTTGTACAGAAAACTCCAGAGTCATGCCGGTTTCGGACAGGAGGAAATTCATTCAACCGAGCGAGAACCTCCCCCCTCCTTCTCAAATCCCATTGCTATTAAGTTGAAATAGCGATTTGCAGCTGCTAGGTCTGGGTAACAACTTGGGGCATGTTTTCTGGGATTCTGTTGGTAGGCCTATGAGCGGAAGGTCGCGCGTCGATACAACCAGTGCAGATGATAAATCAATCGGTTTCGACTACCAGTATTATTACTTTCTCAATGAGTTGCTAAATCTGAAGAGCGGTCAAGTTGTGGGCTTGGAGGTTTTAGATGATGTTCATGTTGAGCGTTCCGATGGAACTACTTTACTTGTTCAGCTGAAGCACACAGTTCAGACGAGCGCACAGGGTATTCCCATCAACCTTACGACGATGGACAGTGACCTTTGGAAATCGATTTCAAACTGGTGCAAATTGATTATCGACCCGGCGGATGGACGGGCGTCAGTGGATTCTCAGCTTGCCTTTCTTAAAAAGACCAGCTTCCTGCTGGCATCCAACAAGTCAGAAAACAACAAAAACGCCTTTCTGATATCCATCGAAGCTTTCAAAGCTAACATGAAAAGTCATGCTGAGCTTGTCGCTGATATCACGTCGCTCAAGGCTAAAAGCAAAGACCAAGTGATCCAAGGCTACATCGATGACGTGCTCTCACTCGACGTCGCCGTGTCAAAGAGGTTTTTTGAACACCTGTCGTTCGCCTTGGGGGAGGACGAAATCATTAACCTATGCAAAATGTCCATCGCCGAGAAGCAGATACACCCGACACGAATTGACGACGTTTTTAACGCCGTCGATTCCCAAGTCCGGCAAAACTCCTTCGCTACCATTAAGGCGGGGAACAAAATCACGATCAGCTTTGACGAGTTCAATCAGCAGTACCGACGGCATTTCGATAAGGCCCGGAGCGGCGCTCTGCTTTTCAGGAAATTTCCGCCTGTTTTGCCGGACAATCTCCTCGACCAGACGTTCATCAAGCAGTTGGTGGATATCAACGACATCTCGGAGGATGACATTGAGTTTCATACGAAGTTCACCACTAGACGGCTGCAGTTTCGCGATGACATGGAACGACTGATCCAGGATGGGGATATCACCCAATCCGATATTGACGATCTGGAAGAAGAGGCTTTTCTAATATGGGAAGGGAAGTTCCGCCAGACCTACTCAGACCAGCAGTCAAATGGTGACGAGCGCGCATCTGCCTGTGCGATTATCGGAGATTTGCGGCAGAGAAAGCTCACACTTGCTTCACAGGATCTTCCGCTACCCCTGAGCCATGGCGGGTTCTACGATCTCTCTGATCGGCCAGTGATTGGCTGGTTGAGCGACTGGAAAGACCGCTACAAGTGAAGTTCAGCTCATATTACAACAATCTCGGAATGAATGCGTTCGCTATCTCCTCTGTCCTGAAAGAGGCCGGATTTCTAACACTTCCCCAAATTGCGTTAATTTTGCCGGTTGTTGCGCATCGCCAGATGGTAAACAAGCTTAGCAATGGCAGATTCCGCTTCGTTAGCTTTGAGCAATATCTAATCGATAACATCGAATTCTTCTATAATTTCAATGAAAGATACTTTGCTTCGATTACTCAAACCGTCAATACCCTCCAATTTTTGCATGAAATTGATGGGATTAAGCTTAAGGACAACGGCGCGGTGATTGTATCTGACTTACCCTTCGACGCCTCGATGGGCAAACGCGCCGAGCGCGTTAAGCGCGCATCACCAAACATAGCTGCGCTGGTTTCCGGTAATGCTGAAGTTTTCTACCTCAATGCGAGGATTGAGCTATGAAATTCTATATCGAAAGCCTGCACCTGTGGCTCAAGACCGAACAAAGAAGGTCCGTTACGTTCCTGCCGAACAAGGTGAATATAATCACCGGAGCCAGCCACACTGGTAAGACCGCCATCCTGGACATTTTCGATTATTGCATGTTCGCAAGCAAGCATCGGATTTCTGAGAGTATTATAAACGAAAATGTCGCCTGGTATGGACTGCGCATTCATATGAACGACAAAATCTATACCTTGGCAAGACGCGCACCGACAGGAACGACACCATCGCTTGATTACTACTTCTCCTCAATAGGGGAAGTGCCGGACTCCGCGCCGATCCCGAATATCAGCGAAAGCGTTTTGAAAAAGCAATTGAGCTCTGACTTCGGCATCGACCAAGACGTCAGAATTCCCTTTGGCGGAAGAACACTGCAAGCCGGCTCTAGAGTGTCCCTACGGTATTTCCTGCTCTTCAACACGATCTCCCAAGATATAATCACACATAGTGATCAGTTTTTTGACAAACAGAACGAGTCCCGCTACCAAGAGGCGTTACCGCGCATATTCGACATTGCTGTGGGAATCGACACGGTCGAAAATATACTGAAGCGAGAGAAGCGAGCTGAGTTGGAGCGCAACCTCGCCCGCCTTGAAAAATTGGCCGCGAAAACACAGGAAAAGCGCGATCAGTTTAACGCCCAATTGGCTGAAACCGTCGCGCGGGCGAAGGGGTACGGGCTCGTTGCTGACGATTCGGACGCAGATGCATCAATCGCCGCGTTGAAGCGGCTTGTCACAGAGCGGGAGAGTGGCTCCGATCTGCATGTATCCGCGCAGTATGACGAAATTTCTTCACAGCTATACCGAGTTTCTCGGAAGATCAGGGGGCTTCGCAAATTCGCTTCGGAGTATGGAAATCATAAGGCGATCCTCAAGGAAACAGCGGATAGCCTCCAGCCGGTTGAATATTTGATGAGAAATTACGAGGAGACGGTTCGGACATCTGTATTCGACGACATTCTCAGGAACCTTTCCGAGGGTCTGCAGCAGATTAAAGACGCTACTGTTCGGAAGACGCCGTTAGACAGCAACGTCTCCGAAATTATCAAGGCATTGGAAACTCAGCGCGACAAGCTCGAAGGAGACCTTCAAGCCCTTCCTACAGAGATGGAGAGCTTCGAAACCGATAAGGATAAGTATATTTTCATCGGCGAAACGAAAGCCAAGCTTGAGCTATACGCCGATCCAGAATCAGAAAAGGCTCCAGACAATAGTCAGGTGATAGCGAATCTGAAGGCCGAAATCGAAGACCTCGCTGTGCCACCTGCCAACGACCGGCAAGAGCTGTTCACCCGGACCCTTGATGAGGCAATTCAAGAATATATTTCGCTTACGAAGGCAGCGCTCGGGAACTATGGCGACTATCGTTCCGCCTTCAATTACACGGAAAAGAAACTTCATCTGCGCAAGCCCCGAACAGCATCGATCGAGAACGTAGGCAGCAGTTCCAACCACATGTTCCTCCACCTGTTTCTGTTTCTTGGTCTGCATGAACTGATTATGCGGAACGACGGCATTCACGTGGCACCGTTTCTGATTATTGATCAGTTCTCTAGGCCCTACTGGGGCGAGGACGATCAAGCGGACGGTGAGGGCGAGAAGGACATAGACCAGAGCGATGTTGCAAAGGTCAAGTTAGCACTGGAGCTTTTGGACCAGTTCATCACTACGGCAAATGAAATTGGAAAAGAGTTCCAGATGATCGTCTTCGAGCACATAAACCCCCGATATTGGGAAGGCCTCAAGAACGTGCACCTAGTTGAAATTTTCCGGGATGGAAACGCCCTTATCCCAGTTTCCAAGCTCGGCTAAGGCGTATCGGGCGCGAATGTCTGCCAATGTCCGCAATCGATCCGATACCGCGTATCAGCGCTGCCGTTTCTAAGTGCCCGTTCCAAAAAGAGTTGAGTGATTTCAGCAGGTTGTGGTTCGGTCGGATTTGCGAGATTCGATGGAGATCACGATGGCCTGGACTGAAATCACCCGTGTACATTATGAGCGGCGTTGCGCCCGCTACGCAAGCGATATGACCGATGGAGAGTGGGCGCTGATTGCGCCGATGATGCCGTCTGCGAACCGCATCGGCCGGCCGCGCCAGACGGACCTGCGCGAAGTGGTGAACGCACTTCTTTACCTCGCCTCGTCGGGCGGCGCGTGGCGATTGCTGCCGAAAGACTTCCCACCCTTTTCGACGGTGCAAAAGTACTTCTATCGCTGGCGTGAGGATGGCTTGTTGCGGACTATCAGCAACAGTCTGGTCATGGCGGCGCGCGAGGCAGAGGGCCGGGAAGCGAGCCCGACGGCGGGCGTGATTGACAGCCAATCGGTCAAGACCACCGAAAGCGGCGGAATTCGTGGCTTCGACGCAGGAAAGAAGATCAACGGGCGCAAGCGTCACATCGTTGTCGACACCATCGGCCTGATGGTCGGCCTCGTCGTTCACGCTGCCGATATCCAGGATCCAGGATCGGGACGGCGCACCGGCCGCCCTCAACTCTATTCTCAAACGCTGGCCGTGGCTGCGGCACGTCTTCGCCGACGGCGGCTATGCTGGACCGAAGCTTAGGGGTGCGCTGCCAAAGATCGGCACATTCACCCTGGAAATTGTCAAGTGGACGGATAAAGCCAAAGGCTTCGAAGTCCTGCCGCGCCGCTGGGTCGTGGAGCGCACATTCGCATGGCTGGGGCGATGCCGCAGGCTCGCCAAGGACTGGGAGAAATCCATCGCTTCCGCAGAAGCCTGGATATACATCGCCCATATTCGCCTGCTCACACGCAGGCTCGCAAGAGCTTGATATCAATCCATTCTTTTTGATTCAGGCCCTAAGGTATTGGTCAGGAGCGGTACGGTCGCCGTCGTCGCTATCTAAGCGTTAACCATCGTCCTGGATCAAAGCCCAAGCCCCCGCCCTCTGCCAAGCCCATAATTGAGGGTAAGCTGCTTGCCTACACTCATCCCGGCGTCGAAATCCATGCGGATGCCGAGTTCCCGCTTTCGGTTGGCAAGGATGGATTCCAGCTGCGGGTCGCGTTCGAGGCTCTTCGCCATCTCGCCCATCGCTGATCGTGTGGCCCTATAGCCAGACATATCGCCTTCCCTATACTGGCGCTGGCTGGCGTGGTCGAGCCTCTGCCAGCGCTCCACGAAACGATCCGCACGGCGCTGCGGGTCGGTACGAATTTCGGTTTCAAACTGGAGCGCGCGAATGGCCCGGCTGGTCCTTCCGGTTCCGGGCTTCACGGGCGAGGTCTGCATCCTTGGCATAAGCCGCTTCCGCATCCTGCCAGCCATATGGACGGACTTCATCGAACGCCTTGCGGGCCTCCACCAGTTCCTTCCACTGTTCCGGACTTGCCCTGCGGCCCGCGTCATCGGTGGTGAAGATGGCATCCACGGCGCGGGCATGACGCTTGAGCGCTTCGGTGCGGGCCTTGCGCATTGCAGCTTCCAGGTCTTGGGCGATACCGCGGGCATGGTCCGGCGCTGCGGTTTCCCGTCGTGCCTCCATTCCAGCATGGTCACGGTCGGATGCGCTATGTCCATGTCCAGGCAGGCTGCGGCTATCGAACAGGATGCGCGGCCTGTCCGCTTCTGGTTTCGGCGCGATTTCGGCAACGTGTTCATGTTCAGGCGGGGCGATGCTGCGGCGCTCGGCGTAGTCCTGCACCGGATCGCGCTGTTCGTAGTCGGATGCCATGTCCTTGGAGCGGTCGCGTGACATAATATTCACCAGCTTGTCCCTGCTGGCGAAATCGTCGCGGCCATAATGCAGGTCCAGGCCGTCGCGATGGCGCGAAAGTGCGACATAGCTCGAATGGGCATCCAAGCCCGGCGTTGCCAGAACATGGGTGCGGTCCACCGTCATGCCTTGAGCCTTGTGGATCGTCGCGGCATAGCCATGGTCGATGCGATTATAATCCTTGAGATCGAAATCAACGGAACGGCCATCGTCGGTGCGCACCGTCATGCTCTTGGTGCTGACTTCCTCGATTGTGCCAAGCGTGCCGTTCTTGACGCCAAGGCCGCGCTCGTTTTGCAGGAACATGACGCGATCCCCGCTGGCAAAGCCGCGTGCGCCGCGCTCGACCGTGACGCGCACATCCTCGCCCAGATCGCCCGCTTCCCGCATTCGTTCACGGGCTGCCTCGTTGAGTTCCCGCACTTCCGCGTCTGTATGCGTGAGGATAATGCGGCTTTTGTCCGGCTCGGCCTGCCGGTCACGGTCCCAGCGGGCGATGAGGTCGCCGCGCGCTTGCTCCCGCGTTTCGGCGGAATGTAACATGTCGTGACGGTCATAAGCATGGATCGCCGCGCCGGCCCTGCCGCTTGCCAGATCGCGCGTGGCGTCGCGCTGCCAGTCCTCGCGCTGGCGGCGAACCTCGCTGATTTCCACTCCGCCGTGCCGGTCGTGGATAGAGCGGAACGCTGCGCCTGCCTCGATAGCCTGCAACTGCTGCGGATCGCCAACCAGCACCACCTTGGCCCCAGCCTCCGCCGCATGGGACAGAACTCG
>NZ_QJTF01000036.1 GCF_003217235.1 Paramesorhizobium leguminum
AAATGAAACTCAAAGGGCTGAGCCCTGTACAATACAGGACCCAGCCCTTAAATCGTCCCAGCCTTTAAACTGTCCAACTTTACGGGGTCAGTTCAAAACCCGGGCTTTCAAAAAGATTAGGGGAGTCGCTATCGCTATTATGCCGCCGCCGCTTCCGCCTCGTCTTCCTCGACCTCGGCTTCCGCGTCGGCCTTGGCGCCGCGCTTCGGACCCTTGGCGAGGTTAACCTCGATGAGGCGGACGGCCTCCGTTTCCGACATCTTGTTGACGGCGGCGATTTCTCGCGCCATGCGGTCAAGTGCAGCTTCATAAAGCTGGCGCTCGGAATAGGACTGCTCCGGCTGGTTTTCCGCGCGGTAAAGGTCGCGCACCACTTCCGAAATGGAGATCAGGTCGCCGGAATTGATCTTCGCATCATACTCCTGCGCGCGGCGCGACCACATGGTGCGCTTGACGCGCGCGCGACCCTGCACCACCTTCAGCGCACGGTCGACATAATCCGTCTCGGAAAGCTTGCGCATGCCGATGGTCGACGCCTTGGCGACCGGCACCTTGAGGCGCATCTTGTCCTTCTGGAAATCGATCACGAAAAGCTCGAGCTTGTGGCCGGCCACTTCCTGCTCTTCGATAGCAACGATCTGGCCTACGCCGTGCGCGGGGTAAACGATGAATTCGCTCGTCTTGAAACCCTGACGCGTCGCGGGCTTTTTCGGTTGGGATGTCATACGCATAATACTCCCTGTTGTGCCCGGCGGCCCCCGCCGGTTGACACATGGTACGCCGCCCCCTCACAAGCAAGGGAGAAGCCGGTCTGTCGACCTGGCCGGAAAGCGAAAATCAAGAAAAGAAACGCAAATCTTGCCCGGATACGGGGCTTGGTGTCGGCCTTAGCCACACAATTCCACCGGCGCCCGCTAAAGTCCGGAAAAAGAAAACAGCCTTTCGGTGATTAACGCATATGCGCCACGAGTTGACGTCCAGCCATCGACATATGAACAAAGCATTAACACAAAAAGCTGAAAGAATCAACAATTTGCGGCTGGTGCTAAAAATAAGTCAGCTGGAATGGTTTACGACGAAGCGCTTACCTTCCCCGCAAGGGGGAAGGAAGGCCTCAATCGCCCTCGCCTGGTTCGGGAGAGAAAAACTTCTCGAATTTACCCTCCACGCCGTCCATTTCCTTGGCTTCGGGCAGTTCCGGCTTCTTGACCGTCAGGTTCGGCCATTTGCTGCCATATTCCGCGTTGATTTCCAGCCATTTGTCGAGGCCCGGTTCCGTATCCGGCTTGATGGCCTCAGCCGGGCATTCCGGCTCGCAGACGCCGCAATCGATGCACTCGTCAGGATTGATGACGAGCATGTTCTCGCCCTCGTAGAAACAATCGACCGGACAGACCTCGACGCAATCCGTGTATTTGCAACGGATGCAATTGTCAGTCACGACATAGGTCATATCAGGACTCCTGAGACAGTCTTAATAAATATGGCTGTGAGCTAACGCTTTTGAAGCTGGCTGGCAAGAGGACAGGCGCTGTCAATGACCCAGCCTTTGCAGAACGCGAAATCATATCTGCGAGAATACTGAAACGTAAAATATTTTTACAGATGCGCCTCAGCCAAGCGAACGTGTCGTCACTCGAAATCCCTGAGCCTGTCCGTCTGCCGGCGTTCGCGTTTGGTGGGACGACCGCTACCCGACTCACGCATGGGCGGCAGCCCAGCCGGCCCTACGTCGGCACCTTCCTTTGGTTGCGGCGATATGTCCTCGTAGAGCAGCCGCGCTTCCTCCGCCGGGCCGCGCCGATGTCCCGTATCCAGAACCTTGTAGATGAGAATTCGCCGATCCAGCGTGACGGTCAGCACGTCGCCGACCTTCACGGCATGAGAGGCTTGGTCGATCTTGTCGCTGTTGATCCGCACCCGCCCGCCCGTGGCAAGCTTGGCCGCAAGCGAACGGGATTTGACGACGCGCGCGAAGAACAGCCATTTATCGATGCGCTGTCTTTCGCCCGTCGCCATGGCCTTACTTCTTCAATTGCTCCCTAAGCGCCGCCAGCTTGGCGAAAGGCGAATCCGGATCGATCTTCACCGGGCGCTCCTGCCGTTCATGACGCTTGCCGCCGTCACGGTTCGCATGATGCGGCTTGGCGCCGTTGCGCGGCTCATGGCTTTCCGGTCTGGCTGAATTGCCATCGCGGGGTTTCCCTTTGTGGAAAGGCTTTCCGTCCTTTCCATCATTGCGCTGGCCGTCATGACGTGGCTTCCCACGGAAATGATTGCGGCGCTCGCCTTCTCTCTCCGCCGCTACCGGTCCCGGTGCATCGCCAGTGCTATTCTGGCCCGTACTACTCTGATTGCCACGGTTCTGATTGCCGGCATTCCGGTTAGGCCGATTGCTCTGCCTGTTGCCCGCTTGGTCCGGCCGGCGTCCGCGCCCTTCGGCGCGCCCCTGTCGCCACAACAACACCGGCTTCGGCTCTTCCGCCGCTTCCGTTGGCACGGCATCGGGCTTTACCGCCGCCGCTTCCACCGGTTCAGCCATGGGCGCGGGTGCCTGAGCCTTCTTCTCCAGCATCATCGCCACGTCGCCCACCGGTTCCGCGGCAGGCACGGCAGGCCTTCCGGAGGCGGCGTCCTTGGAGGTTGCCTGCATTGCGAAAGCATCGAGTTCGGCGAGCTTGGCCGTTACGCCGGCGGCATCCACCGCTTCATGGCGATAGCCAAGATTGCGCAGCACCTCCTCCATGTCATCGGCGGTCGCGCCGAGAATGGACATCATCGCAGGCGTTACGATGAAACGGCTGCCGTCATAGGCACCATCCGGCCGCGTTTCCGCACCGGGACGCCAGGCAAGCGCCGGCCGGATGAGATCGGCAAGGCGCTCCAGAATGTCGATACGCACCGCGCGCCGGCCCAGCATACGGAAGCCCGCGAGCCTGTAGAAGGCGGGATCGAAGGACGAATCGGTGACGACCGACGTGCGGCCTGCCGCCAGCATATGTACGACATCGCCATAGCCGGGACGCTCGCGCGCGTCTTCCTTCAACGCCCAGAGCAGCGTGACCAGCCCTGCGGGCGCGGGCTTCAAGAGCGCCGGCACGAAAACATGATAGGCGCCGAAGCGCACGCCCAGCCGGCGAAGCGCCGCGCGCGATTCCTGGTCGAGGCCGCGCACGTCTTCCGCCACATCGCGGCGCTGCAGGATGCCGAAATTCTCAACGATCCGGAAGGCGAGACCGCGCGTCATGCCGGTCAACGCATCGGCGTTGACCAGATCGAACAGCGGCTTCAGCACCGTTTCCAGATGATGCGCCACGAAACGGTCGATACGTGCAGCAACCTTCTCCCGCGCGGGTCCGGTCAGTTGCTCGTCCGCCAGAAGCACCGCGCGGGGCTTCAGCGCATCTTCCCCCGCCACCAGCATGGCAATAGTTGCACCGACCCAGCGCAATACGCCATCCGACCCTAGCGCGAAATCGCCATTGGCCGACGCGGCGAACCGCTCGGCCCGGCGTTCGAACTCGGCGGCAAGCGCCTTGTGAGCGGCTCCCTTCAACGCTTTCGCATCAGACCCTTCGGCCTGGGTATCGGCGGTAAATCGGAACCCTTCCAGTTGCCCGACATGGTGCCCCTCGACAAGGACATCACCAGATGGGCTGATTTCGGCTTCAAGCATGGCATTCTCTCTCAGACGCTTCATGAGCACGCTTGTCCTGCGGTCTACAAAGCGTTTCGTCAACCGTTCATGCAACGCATCAGACAATCTGTCCTCTATTTCGCGCGTCTTTTCCTGCCAATGTGTCGGATCGGCAAGCCATCCTGGCCTGTGCGACACGAAAGTCCAGGTGCGAATCTGCGCGATGCGGTGCGATAGCGTATCGATATCGCCGTCTGTCCGGTCCGCCTGGCGCACCTGTTCGCTCATGTAGTTTTCGTCCACATGGCCGCGCCGGACAAGATCATTATAGATCGAAGCGATAATATCGGCATGTTGCGCCGGGGCGATCTTGCGATAGTCCGGCAGCGCGCAAGCATCCCACAGCCTCTCCACGCGCTCCGGCCTGTCAGACAGCCGCGCAAGATCGGCATCGCGCGCGAGATAATCGAGCGACTGGGCATCCACGGCGGGCAAGGCGCGCACCAATCCTTCCACCGGCGCGGGCGTATCGATCGAACGGCGCAATGCGTCGATGGAAGAAAAATCGAACCGCGCCGTGCGCCATTGCAGCACGCGCACCGGATCGAAGGCATGAGCCTCGACCTTTTCCACAAGCGCGCTTTCGAACGGGTCCACCCGGCCTGTGACGCCGAAGGTGCCGTCACGCAGATGCCTGCCCGCGCGGCCGGCGATCTGGCCAAGCTCCGCCGCGGTCAGATCGCGGAACTGGTAACCGTCGAACTTGCGGTTCTGCGCGAAGGCGACATGATCCACATCAAGATTAAGCCCCATCCCGATGGCATCCGTCGCCACCAGAAAATCCACGTCGCCCGACTGATAGAGCGCGACTTGCGCATTGCGCGTGCGCGGCGAAAGCGCGCCCATGACCACCGCCGCGCCGCCGCGCTGGCGACGGATCAGTTCGGCGATGGCATAGACCTCATCCGCCGCGAAGGCGACGATTGCCGAACGGCGCGGCAGGCGCGTGATCTTCTTCGAGCCGGAATAGGCGAGATGTGAAAGACGCGGCCGCGTGACGACGGAAATGCCGCGCAACAGCTTTTCCAGAATGCCGCGCATGGTGGCGGCGCCAAGCAGCAGCGTCTCCTGCCGTCCACGCAAATGCAGGATGCGGTCTGTAAAAATATGGCCGCGCTCGAGATCGCCCGCGAGCTGCACCTCATCTATCGCGACGAAAGCCACATTGGTGGAGCGTGGCATCGCCTCAACGGTACAGACGGAATAGCGCGCGCCTGACGGCACGATCTTCTCTTCCCCCGTCACCAGCGAGACGTGTTGCGCCCCCACGCGCTCGACAACCCGCCCATAAACTTCGCGCGCGAGCAGCCGCAGCGGCAGGCCTATGATGCCACTCTCATGCGCCAGCATCCGCTCGATGGCGAGATGGGTTTTGCCGGTGTTGGTCGGCCCCAGAACGGCGGTCACATCCCGGCCGGAGAGGATAAGAGGCAGTTCGTTTGCAGGCTGATGGTTCATTTTATGCGACCGGTTTCCAGACTGAACTCAAGCGAATAGCATTATCGGCCACACACCGAAACCCGTATATCGGTTCGCGCATGATCCCGAAAAGTTGTAGACTTTTCGGATAAGCTCATGCGACTGAAAGCAAGTCACGTTAAGAAACGGAACGTGAACGGAACGAATCGGCGACGAATCATTGACTTGGAACAATTCTCGCTTTGTTCACCACTACATGTAGCACTTCGAGGGCATTTCCTGCTACATGATGACATGCTTGAAAGCCTGAACGGCGACCCAAATGCCCGGTCGTTAACTTTTGCCGGAGGCTCATGCCGGCCTGAAATTCCGTGCTCGGAATTTTTAAGAAAATTTCAATGATTCCTTATAGTTGCTTAAAGCTACGGACAATGTCTGAGCGACACTCGTTAACCTCCCGATCAAACATGGAACGAATCGGAGACGAATCAGCTTTTCACCCGTCTTCCTGCTTTGTTCCTACAACATATAGTATACGGCCCACCAAAACCGCATAGCCGGTATGAAAATACTTCGGCTTCCTGATAGTCCGCTCCACCCGGCGTTAATCTTTTGTGCCGTTTTGGGGCATCTCAAGCCATATACTGCCCGCCATTGGCGGTAATGGTGGAGCCGGTGATGAAGCCTGAATTATCCGATGCCAGGAAAACGACGATCCGCGCGACCTCTTCCGGCTCGCCCAGCCGCCCTACCGGGATATGTGGCAGCACCCGCTCCTGCAGCACCGTCTCATCCATGGCCCGGACCATCTCCGTACCGATATAGCCGGGAGCTACGGCATTGACCGTTATTCCCACGCGCGCGCCCTCCTGCGCCAGCGCCTTGGTCAGGCCGATGGCACCGGCCTTGGCCGCGGAGTAATTAACCTGCCCCGCCTGCCCCTTCTGGCCGTTGATCGAGGAAATATTGATGATGCGCCCGAATTTACGTGCCCGCATTCCCGGCCAGACCGGGTGCGTCATGTTGAAAATGCCATTGAGATTTGTGTCGATGACTTCTTTCCACTGCTCAACGGTCGCCTTGTGAAACATCGCGTCGCGCGTGATGCCGGCATTGTTGATCAGCACCTCGATCGGCCCCAGCTCGGCTTCGACCTGGGCGATTCCCGCCACGCAGGCCTGATAATCGGAAACATCCCAGCGATAGACCGGTATTTTATTGTCCGCGCTGAACCGCGCCGCCGTATCGCCATCGCTGGAATAATTGACCGCAACACTGTAGCCGGCCTGTTTCAATGCGATGGCGATGGCCGCGCCAATGCCGCGTGATCCGCCTGTAACCAGTGCGACCCTAGCCATTTTTCCTCGCATACCTATTTTGCCGACCGCCACTGAGGCTTTATTGAGCCTTTTTAAAGGCGTTCCACGCAAAGCGCGACGCCCATCCCGCCGCCGATGCACAAGGTCGCAAGCCCTCGTTTGGCCTGCCGCCGCTTCAGCTCATAAAGCAGCGTGGTGAGGACACGTGCCCCGGACGCCCCGATCGGATGGCCGATGGCGATGGCGCCGCCATTGACGTTGACGATATCCGGATTGAGTCCGAGATCCCGCACGACCGCGCATGATTGCGCCGCAAATGCCTCATTGGCCTCGATGAGATCGAGATCGCCAATGCTCCACCCCGCCTTTTCCAGCGCTTTTCTCGTCGCGGGAATTGGCCCCGTGCCCATGATCGCGGGATCAACTCCCGCCGTCGCCCACGAGACGATGCGCGCCAGCGGTTCTATCCCGCGCCGTTCCGCTTCCGCCTCGCTCAGAAGCACCACGGCAGCCGCGCCATCATTGAGACCAGAGGCATTGCCCGCGGTCACCGTGCCATCCTTGTCGAAGGCCGGCTTCAGCTTGGCCATCGCTTCAAGCGTCACGCCATGGCGGATATACTCATCCTCGGAAACAATGGTTTCGCCTTTGCGCGTTTTCACGGCAACCGGGACGAGCTCATCCCCGAACCGCCCCGCCTTCTGCGCCGCTTCCGCCTTGTTCTGCGAAGCGACGGCGAACCGGTCCTGCTCCTCGCGGCTCAATTGCCATTGCCGGGCAATGTTTTCCGCCGTGATGCCCATGTGATAGCCATGAAAGGCGTCGGTCAGGCCATCCCTAAGCATCGTGTCGATCATCTTGAAATCGCCCATCTTCACGCCGCCGCGCAGATGCGCGCAATGCGGCGCCATGGACATGGATTCCTGTCCGCCGGCGACGATTATCCTCGCATCACCCATGGCAATCTGCTGCATGCCGATGGCGACCGCGCGCAAGCCGGAGCCGCAAAGCTGGTTCAGGCCCCAGGCGGTGGTTTCCTTCGGCAACCCAGCTGCCATCGCCGCCTGCCGCGCCGGGTTTTGCCCCTCGCCCGCCGTCAAGACCTGACCCAGCACCACCTCATCGACCTCGCCCGCCTCGATACCGGCGCGCAACAACGCCTCATGGATCACCGCCGCTCCCAGCTCATGCGCGGGAACATTGGCGAAAGCGCCATTGAACGAACCAACGGGCGTGCGCGCCGCGCTGGCGATGACGATATGGTCGTTCCCACTAGAACTGTTCATGAAAGGTCTCCTTGCTCTTGAGCTGACCCAAGATGAAACGAGACGCACGCCTTGGCAAGGGCGCCGCGCAATGCAAGCCATGCCCCAATCCTGCCCAAATCCTGCAGCGCACAAACGCTTTGAAATATGTGGGTTTTTGGCCTATCCTTCGCTTGGGGAAGAGGGTGTAACCATTGCGGGGAGGCGTTCGTGGCAACCAAATCAGGCCAAACGACGATTATCAAGAAATATGCCAATCGCCGGCTCTACAACACCGGGACGAGCACCTACGTCACGCTCGAAGATCTGGCGGAGATGGTCAAGAAGGGCGAGGAGTTCACCGTTCAGGACGCCAGGACGGGCGAGGACATCACCCATAGCGTATTGACGCAGATCATCTTCGAGCTGGAGAACAAGGACAGCCAGTATATGCTGCCGATCTCCTTCCTGCGGCAGTTGATCGCCTTCTACGGTGACCAGATGCAGACGATCCTGCCCAGTTATCTGGAACAGTCCATGGCGGCTTTCACGCGGGAACAGGAACGGATGCGCGAGCAAATGACCGGGGCTTTCGGCAAATCTTCCGCCGATTTCATGCGGATGAATATTCCCGTCAAATTGATCGAGGAGCAGGTGCGCCGCAACACCGAGATGTTCAACCAGGCAATGCGCATGTTCAGCCCCGCCCCGTTCAGCGACGCGCCGAATGGCAAGACAACCGAAACAAGAAAAGACGAACCCGAAGCGGCAAAGCCTTCGAGCGACGAATTGCGAGAACTGAAGGAGCAGGTCGCCGCGATGCAGCGCAAGATCGATGAGATTGTGAAATAAATCCCTCACCGGCCAGCGTTTCCCTTTCGCGTAAAAGCCTCTAGAAGGCGGCAGTTTCAATTTTCTCAGGAGAATACCCATGGCGCAGCTGACGCTAGACAAAGCCAATCAGATCATCGAGGGCGCGCTTGCCAAGGCGAAAACGCTGGGGCTGAAGCCGCTGGCGATTGCTGTCTTCGATGCCGGCGGACATCTGAAAGCCTTCCAGCGGCAGGACGGAACCTCAATCCTGCGCTTCGAGATCGCCTCGGGCAAGGCCTTCGGCGCGCTCGCCGTCGGCGCCGGCTCGCGCTGGCTGCACAACCAGGCAAAGGACCGCCCGCATTTCCTCGAAGGGCTTTCCGGCATCTCCGGCGGCCGCGTCATGCCGGTGCCGGGCGGCGTGCTCATCAAGGATGCCAACGGCGAAATTTTGGGCGCCACCGGCGTTACCGGCGACACCTCCGACAATGACGAGGCGGCTGCCGTGGCGGGCATCGAGGCGGCGGGATTTGCCGCTGATGCCGGGTAAGGTATTTCGCTTTAAATAAGAGATATCGGCAAGGGATACCCCCCTCTGCCCTGCCGGGCATCTCCCCCTCAAGGGGGGAGATTACGCCTTCATCAACGCACGGCACCAATCGCAGACATTGCCGGATGGCAGCCGATGGTCATGTCAGCCAATCTCCCCCCTTGAGGGGGAGATGTCCGGCAGGACAGAGGGGGGTGTTTCGCACTCAGTCAAAACGCCATAAACAAAAAGACCGGCTCAAAAGCCGGTCTTTTTAATTTCCGCAGCGGAAAAAGGCTGAAAGCTCAGCCTTCCTTCGGCGTCAGAACCTGGCGGCCGCGATACATGCCGGTCTTCAGGTCGATATGGTGCGGGCGGCGCAGTTCGCCGGAGTTCTTGTCCTCGACATAGGTCGGGGCCTTCAGCGCATCGGCGGAACGGCGCATGCCGCGCTTCGACGGGGATGTTTTTCGTTTAGGTACTGCCATGGATCTTGCTCCACTGATCGGTCAACAAAGGTCCGGCCCGGCCCCGGCGGAGCCTGTCACATCGGACAAAATTCCGGAAAGTTCGCTTGGGCCTATACACGCAATAGCGCCGTTTGACCAGAGTGCCCTGCATTTTTTTGGCGCGCAGAATGCGATTGATTTGAATCGGGCATCTGCAACTTTTCAGGATCGCGCTCAAGCTCACGCGCGCTATTGCAGACACCTCACATAGGGCCCGGCTCGCCGCGCCCGCGCCTCAACGATGCGGGCGATGCGCTGCATCCCCCGGCTGGGCTTGGCCGGATTGCGCAGGATCGGATTTGGCAGCGTTGCAGCGAGCAAGGCCGCCTGCCGCGCCGTCAGCCGCGAGGCGGAGCGGCCGAAATGGTGCTGCGCGGCGGCCTCAATGCCATAAATCCCCGGCCCCCATTGGGCGATGTTGAGATAGATTTCCATGACCCGCCTTTTTGACAGGATCGTATCGGCGGCCATCGCAAGCGGCAGTTCCAGCATTTTGCGGACGTATGAGCGACCATTCCAGAGAAAAAGATTCTTCACCGTCTGCATGGTGATGGTGGAGGCGCCACGCGTCCGCTCGCCCTCCGCCGCTTGCCCAATCACCAGATCGAGCTGGCGCCAGTCGATACCCGCATGGCTGCAAAATCGCCCGTCCTCCGAAACCAGCACCGAATTGACGAGGACAGGGGAAATCTCATCGAGAGACACCCATTGCCGATCATAGCCCGAAAACGTCACCGCATCCGTCAGCATCAGTGTGGAGACGGGATGAACGAAGGGAACGATATAGACGAGAAGCAGCAGAAGTGGCGTGAAAACCAGAAAAAGCAAAGCCCTTCCGAAGCCACGCAACAACCGCGTATGAATCGGATCAGTCAGATAACCCCTGCCGCGTCTCTCCCTGATCACAACTTTCGCCACGCGTCTTGCCCGCTTGCCCCACGCTTTCGGCATAGAACATTCCATCCGAAGATTGAACCCGTCGCCCGACAAAACGGCTGGATTTCAGCTTCGATCCCTTTTGGCCGCAAGTTTTTCCTCAATACGACGGTTCCATGAAAAAGCTTGGGGGCCATTATCACCCGGTTGACCGGCGCGCGGCTTTCGTTCATGCCGGTCCCATGGCAGCCGACATTTTTCTCCCCGATTTCGAAACCGCCCTCGCCTCGCGCGCCCGTTCCGTGGAAGCCGCGCTGGAAAAACTGCTCGACGACCGCGCGCGCAACGGCGAGATCGTCCGGCCTCAGCGCCTCCTGGCCGCGATGCGCCATGGCGTCCTCAATGGCGGCAAGCGGCTTCGTCCTTTCCTGGTCATGGAAAGCGCTGCCCTCTTCGCCGCCGACAAGGAACCGGCGCTGCGCGTGGCGGCAGCGCTCGAATGCATCCATTGCTATTCCCTAGTGCATGACGACCTGCCCGCCATGGACAATGACGATATCAGGCGCGGTCAGCCGACCGTGCACAAGGCCTTCGATGAAGCGACAGCCATTCTGGCTGGCGACAGCCTGCTCACCTATGCCTTCGAGATCATCGCCGGCGAGGAAACGGCGCTGCCCGTCCAGACGCGCATGACGCTGGTCACGGCGCTTGCCCGCGCCGCCGGCCATGGCGGCATGACCGGCGGCCAGATGCTCGACCTTGCCGCCGAAACCCGCAAGCCGGACGAAGCCGGCATCATCACCCTGCAGGCGATGAAAACCGGAGCGCTCATCCGCTTCGCCTGCGAGGCCGGCGCCATCATCGGCAACGCCACGCCTGAGGACCGCGAGCGCCTCGCGGAATACGGCGCAGCCATCGGCCTCGCCTTCCAGCTTGCCGACGATCTCCTCGATGTCACCGCCGACGCGGCGAAAATGGGCAAGGCGACCGGCAAGGACGCGGCGGCAGGCAAGGCAACGCTCGTCTCGATGCACGGCGTGGAATGGACAAAGAAGCAGCTGAAGGGTCTCGTTGAACAGGCCGAAATGCTGCTCGAACCTTTCGGCGCAGATGCCGCGCTTTTGAAGCAAGCCGCGCGGTTTATTGCGGATAGGCAGAGTTAAGGCTGGGCACAAAAGGCAGTCATCACACCCTGCCCTACTGCCCTACTGCCCTATTCACCTGCTGCTTTCCCATCCCAAACCGGTTCTCGATATACTCCGCCACCATCTTCTGGAACTCCCCGGCAATCCCCGGTCCGCGCAGGGTCGTCACCTTCTTGCCGTCCACAAAAACCGGCGCTGACGGCGTTTCGCCGGTGCCGGGCAGCGAGATGCCGATATCGGCGTGTTTCGATTCGCCCGGCCCGTTGACGATGCAGCCCATCACCGCAACTTGAAGCGCCTCGACGCCGGGATATTTCTCCCGCCAGACCGGCATGTTGGCGCGCAGATCGTTCTGGATGGTCTGCGCCAGTTCCTGGAACACCGTCGAGGTCGTGCGCCCGCAGCCGGGGCAGGCCGCGACGATCGGCACGAATTGCCGGAACCCCATGGTCTGCAGGAGCTCCTGCGCCACCTGCACCTCGCGCGTGCGGTCGCCGCCCGGCTCCGGCGTCAGCGAAATGCGGATCGTGTCGCCGATTCCCTGCTGCAGAAGAATGCCCATCGCGGCGGATGATGCCACCACGCCCTTGGTGCCCATGCCGGCTTCGGTGAGGCCCAGATGCAGCGCGTGATCGGATCGCTTCGCCAGTTCCGTATAGACGGCGATCAGGTCCTGCACCTGGCTGACCTTCGCCGACAGGATGATTTTCGAGCGCGGCAGGCCGATTTCCTCCGCAAGCGTCGCCGAAATCAGTGCCGATTGCACAATCGCCTCGCGCATCACCTGCTGCGCCGTCAGCTTCGAGCCTTCCGCCTGGTTGCGGTCCATCAGTGTCGTCAGTAGCTCCTGATCGAGCGAGCCCCAATTGACGCCGATGCGCACCGGCTTGTCATAGCGGATCGCCATCTCGACGATATCAGCGAACTGCTTGTCCTTCTTGTCCTTGAAGCCCACATTGCCGGGATTGATGCGGTATTTCGCCAGCGCCTCGGCGCAGGCCGGGTGATCGGCCAGAAGTTTATGGCCGATATAGTGGAAGTCGCCGACCAGCGGCACGTCATGCCCCAGCCTGTCCAGCCGCTCGCGAATTTTCGGCACCGCCGCCGCCGCCTCGTCACGGTCGACGGTGATGCGGACGATCTCCGAGCCGGCGCGATGCAGCGTGGCCACCTGCGCCACCGTCCCATCCACATCGGCGGTATCCGTATTGGTCATCGACTGCACGACAACGGGCGCGCCGCCGCCGACCATGACGCCGCCGACCATGACGCCAATCGACGTGCGGCGGTCGAAGGGGTGAGAGAAATAGCCTGGTGTTTCGCTTGCCATTTTACTTGATCGCCAGTGAGCGTGTTTCGCGCGGAGAATATCACCCGCTCATGGCGGTTTTATAGCTTTTACACGCGCTGCGCCACCGTCTCGTGGTGCTCTCCCGCATCCGCATAGCGCGCCAGGCCGGAGAATGCCAACACCACCGCCTGAAGCAGCGGCAAGGCTGCGAACACCGCCGAAAAGCCGGTATGCTCCGCGATGAAACCGATGGTGGACGGCGCGAACAGGATGCCGGAATAGCCGAGCGTGGTGGCGATGGACAGGCCGACGCCCGGCGCCATTCCCGGCAGATTGCCGGCGATGGAGAAGACGATGGGCACCATGTTGGAAATGCCGATTCCGCACAGCGCGAAGCCGAGAATGACCATGGTCGGATCCGGGGCAAGGCTGGCGGCCAGCATGCCGATCATCGCGATGACAGTGCATATCCGCAGCGTCATCACCGCGCCGAGCTTGTCGCGCACCAGATCGCCCGCGAAGCGCATGATGGCCATGGTCAGCGAGAAAGCGGCGAAGCCGAGCCCGGCAACACCCGCATTCGCGCCCAGATCCTGGCGCAGATAGAGCGCGCTCCAGTCAAGCACCGCGCCCTCCGGCACCATGCAGAACAGCGCCATCGCGCCCACCAGCCAGGGCAGTGGCTTCAATGGCAGGCGCGCGCGGGAGGTTTCATCGACGGATGATTTTGCGGGGCGGTCCATATGCACTATCGGCCATGCCACAGCCAGCATGACGGCCGCTATTGCGGTGGCAACTATTGCATGAACCGTCGGGCCGGAATGCTCGATGAGATAACCGCCAAGCCCGGCGCCAAGAAGGCCGCCAAGGCTCCAGAACGCGTGGCAGGACGACATGATGGCGCGGCGCATCTTGCGCTCGACCGCCACCGCATTGGCGTTCATAGCGACATCCATGCCGCCGACGAAACCGCCGAAAAGAAAGAGCGCAATACCCGCCATCGGCACGCTCTGCGTGAAAGTCAGCGTGAGAATGGACGGCACCAGCAGAACCGCCGATATCTTGGAGACGCGGGCCGAACCGAGCCGGGCGATCTGCATTCCCGCCACCGGCATCATGACCAGCGACCCGACGCCGAAGACGAGGATCATCAGTCCGAGTTCGCTCTTATCCAGATGAAGCCGCTCCGCGAATTCCGGAATTTTCGGCGCCCAGTTGCCCACGATGAAGCCATTCACGAGAAAGAGCAGCCATACGGCCAGCCTCTCCTTAGGCAAATAACCGGACCGACCGGCATCTGCCAGCGGCGTCTCCACGCGCATTTCCATGTCTTCCTCCAGTCAAATCTTGCCGGCCCGGACGATTTCAACGCCCAGCGCCGCGATGTCATTGATGATGGCCGCGTCGGCATCGTGCTCAACGACAAGCCGCCCGCACTCCGCCATGGCGATCACATCATGCGGCGCTGCAGTGCCCAGTTTTTCCGACATGGCGGTCGTCATGACACAGCGGCTGCGCCGGGCGATCGTCCGCTTGAACTCGGCATCTTCAAGATGAAACGCGGTGATGCCTGCCTCCGCATCGACACCGCAGGCGCCAAGGATGCAAAGATCCGGCCGCAACCGTTCCGCGTCGCCAAGAGCCCTGCTCCCGAGCGCTCCACCCACCCGCCGGTCCACCGCGCCGCCGATCAAGATGACATCGACGGCCTCCATCAGAACCGAAGCGATAGGAGGCGCATTTGTAACGACGGTAACGCCTGACAATGACGAGATTTCCCGCGCGATGGCGAGATTGGCCGAAGATGCGTCAAGGAAGACAAGCATTCCCGGCTCGATAAACCGTACGGCAGCGCGGGCAAGCGCGCCCTTGCGCTCCGGCTGGTCCACCGCCCGCTCCGCGAAAGGCGCCGTAGGGGGAATAGCCAGCGCGCCGCCATAGACGCGCCGGCAGAGCCCGGCGACAGCCATTTCCCGCAAATCCCGCCGGATCGTGTCTTCCGAGACGGAAAACTCCCGCGCCAACTCCCCCGCCAGCACCTTGCCGGATGCGGCAAGCTTCTCAACGATCCGCGCCTGCCGCTCCTGCAAAAGAAAATCCGATCCGCTCATGCTTGCCCTTAATCATGCATAATCGTGTATAAACGTGCATGATGCATAGCGGCCTCGGACGCGGCTGGCAAGGGCCCTCGAAATGATTCCCGATGACCGCCATATATGATAGGTTCGACCCCGACAGGCTGTTTCAGATAAGAGGCCACCCATGCGCAGCACACAGTTGAAAGTCACCTTGCCGGATGACATGGCACAAATGGTGAAGGACAAGGTGGCCTCGGGCGAATATGCCAGCGAGAGCGAGGTTATTCTCGACGGGCTGTACGCCTTGCAGGAACATGAAAGCCCTCACGAGGGCGACCCAGCGTTTGAACACTGGCTGCGCGAGGTCATCGCTTCCTACGATGAGGTGAAGGCAGATCCCAGTCGAACGCTCACTATAGAGCAGGTCCGGGAGCATCTCGCCGCAAAGCGGTCAGCTTCAGCGTGATTTTACGCTGTTCACCTCTCGTCAAAAGCTCTGCGCCAGCTCGACGAGTTGGAAGCGCGTATCGCAGAGGCTGGATCACCCCTCGCAGCGCGGCGATTTATCGATTCCATCGTGGACTATTGCGAGAGCTTCCGAACCTTCCCGGAACGGGGCACGCGACGCAAGGGTCTTCCCCAAGCCATTCGGATGGTAGGCTACCGTCGGCGTATATCGATCGCATTTGAAGTTACTAAGGACGCCGTAATTATTCACGGCATTTACTACAGCGGCCAGGACTACGAAGCCGATTTGCGCGACGGCGACGAATAGCACCGCCGCGCAAACGCTGTCACTCAAACACCACCAGCAAATCCTTCGCGTCGATCTGGTCGCCTGCCCGCACCAGCACTTCGGCAACCACGCCATCCCTCTCCGCATGGATAGCCGTTTCCATCTTCATCGCCTCGATAGAGGCGAGCACATCTCCCGCCTTCACCGGCTGGCCCGCCGCGACGGCGACCGTGGAGACGATCCCCGGCATCGGAGCCCCGACGTGGCTGTCGTTGCCCGGCTCCGCCTTGCGCCGCACGCCATTGCCCGCCGCGCCTTTGGCCCGGTTCGGCACTTTCACGCGACGCGGCTGGCCGTTCAGCTCGAAGAACACGGTGACCATACCCTTCTCGTCCGTATCGCCCATCGCCTGATTGAGGATGACAAGCGTCTTGCCGCGTTCGAGATCGACGAAGACCTCTTCCTCCTGCGCCAGCCCGTAGAAATAAACCGGCGTCGGCAGCACGCTCGTTGGCCCATAGGTTTCACAGGCAATCGCGTAATCGGTGAAGACCTTGGGATACATCAGATAGGAGGCGAACTCCTGGTCGCTGATCTTGCGCCCAAGCTTCTCCTCGATGTCCTTTCGCTCCTTGTCGAGATCGGCGGAGGCGAGCAGCGATCCCGGCCTGACCGTGAACGGCTTCTCGCCTTTCAGCACCTTCTTCTGCAAGGCCGCCGGCCATCCCGAAGGCGGCTGGCCGAGATCGCCCCGCATCATCGAGACGACCGAATCCGGAAAGGCGATGTCCTTCTCCGGGTTCTCCACATCGACGACCGTCAAATCCTGGGCAACCATCATCAGCGCCATGTCGCCGACCACCTTGGAAGAAGGCGTGACCTTGACGATATCGCCGAACATGCGGTTGACGTTGGCATAGGCCTGCGCCACTTCATGCCAGCGGGCCTCCAGCCCCAGCGAGCGCGCCTGCTCCTTCAGATTGGTGAACTGCCCGCCCGGCATTTCATGCAAATAGACTTCCGATGCCGGTCCCTTCAGATCGCTCTCAAACGCGGCATATTGCGTGCGCACCGCCTCCCAATAGAAGGAAATCTTGCGGATCCACTCGGGATCGAGGCCCGGATCGCGCTCGGTGCCGGACAGCGCCTCGACGATGGAACCGAGGCAGGGCTGCGAGGTATTGCCCGAAAGCGCATCCATCGCCGCGTCCACCGCATCGACACCGGCCTCCACCGCCGCCAGCACCGTCGCCGCCGAAATGCCGGACGTGTCATGGGTATGGAAATGGATCGGCAGGTCCGTCGCCTCGCGCAACGCCCCAAACAACACCTTCGCCGCCGCCGGCTTCAACAGCCCCGCCATATCCTTGACGGCGATGATATGCGCCCCGGCCTTCTCCACTTGTTTAGCGAGCGCTATATAATAGTTCAGGTCGTATTTCGGCCTGCTGGCATTGAGGATATCGCCCGTATAGCAGATCGCCGCCTCGCAGAGCTTGTCCTCCTCAAGGATGGCATCCATCGAGACGCGCATGTTCTCCACCCAATTGAGGCTGTCGAACACCCGGAACAGATCGACGCCGCCACGCGCTGCCTCACGCACGAAATATTTGACCACATTGTCGGGATAGCTCTTGTAGCCGACGCCGTTTGCCCCGCGCAGCAGCATCTGCAAGAGGATGTTGGGCGCCGCCTCGCGCACCAGCGCCAGCCGCTCCCACGGGTCCTCGGTCAGAAACCGCATCGACACATCGAAGGTGGCCCCGCCCCAGCACTCCAGCGAGAAGAGGTCGGGCAGCACGCGGGCATAAGTTCCGGCGATGCGCGCAATGTCATAGGTGCGCATCCGCGTCGCGAGTAGCGACTGATGCCCGTCGCGCATCGTCGTGTCGGTGATCAACACTTGAGTTTGATCGCGCATCCACTGCGCAAATTTCTCCGGCCCCAATGCATCCAGCCGCTGCTTCGTGCCGTCGGCGATCTCTCGGCCACCTGCATAAGGCACCCGCGGAGCCGCCGCATCCGCCGGCGGCTTTGCCCTGCCCTTCGTCTCGGGATGGCCGTTCACCGTCACGTCAGCCAGATAGGTGAGAAGTTTGGTGGCACGGTCCTGCCGCTTCACATGCTCGAAAAGCTCCGGCGTGTTGTCGATGAACTTCGTCGTATAGGCGTTATCGCGGAATTGCGGATGCGTGATGATCGCCTCTAGGAACGTCAGGTTCGTCGCCACGCCGCGTATGCGGAACTCGCGCAGCGCCCGGTGCATGCGCAGAATCGTCTCCTCCGGCGTCGGCGCCCATGCCGTCACTTTTTCGAGCAGCGGATCGTAGAAGCGGGTGATCACCGCGCCTGAATAGGCGGTCCCCCCATCGAGCCGGATGCCGAAGCCGGTCGCGCCGCGATAAGCGGTGATGCGGCCGTAATCCGGGATGAAGTTCTGTTCCGGGTCTTCCGTGGTGATGCGGCATTGCAGGGCATGGCCGTTGAGGCGAATGTCTTCCTGCGCCGGCACGCCAGAATCGGGCGTGCCGATGGCAGCCCCTTCCAGAATGCGAATCTGCGCCTTGACGATATCGATGCCCGTCACCTGCTCGGTGACCGTGTGCTCCACCTGGATGCGCGGATTGACCTCGATGAAATAGAATTTGCCCGTATCGGCATCCATCAGGAATTCAACGGTGCCCGCACCGATATAGTCCGTCGCGTGGGCGATCTTCAGCGCATGATCGGCCAATTCCTTGCGCTTGAGATCATCGAGATATGGCGCGGGCGCGCGCTCGACCACTTTCTGATTGCGCCGCTGGATCGAGCAATCGCGCTCGAAGAGATGCACGGCATTGCCATGGGTATCGCCCAATATCTGCACCTCGACATGGCGCGCGCGCTCCACCAGTTTTTCAAGGTACACCTCGTCCTTCCCAAACGCCGCCATCGCCTCGCGCTTGGCCTCGGTCACCTCCTTGACGATCTCATTGGCAGAGCGGATGGCACGCATACCGCGTCCGCCACCACCCCACGAGGCCTTGAGCATCAAGGGATAGCCGATCTTCTCCGCCATCGCCTTGACGGCATCCATGTCGTCGGGAAGCGGCTCGGTCGCCGGTACGACTGGAACGCCGATCTCGATGGCCAGATTGCGCGCCGCCACCTTGTTGCCGAGGCGGCGCATCGTCTCCGGCTTCGGCCCGATGAAGACGATGCCGTTCGCCGCACAGGCTTCTGCGAATTCCGGGCTCTCGGACAACAGTCCATAGCCCGGATGGATCGCATCAGCCCCGGAAAGCTTGGCGACGCGTATGATCTCATCAATCGAGAGATAGCTTTCGATCGGCCCCAGATCACGCGGCAGATGCGGCCCGCGCCCGACCTGATAGCTCTCATCCGCCTTGAAGCGGTGCAGCGCCAGCTTGTCCTCTTCCGCCCATATGGCGACCGTTTTCAGTCCCAGCTCATTGGCCGCGCGGAAAACCCGGATGGCGATTTCGGATCGATTGGCGACGAGGATCTTCTTGATCGGCAAGGCAGGTCTCCCAAACTGCAAGCATGACTACGGAGCTTGAGGAGCGGAGCCGATCCACCTTCTATTTGTTATTATCGGTTTCGGGCGAAACCGGTCTCCCCTCTAAAGCCGGCACAATGCTTACACGCAAAATGCTGCGGCGCAAACGGAGTGTGGCGGGATTGAACTGACCCCGTAAAGTTGGACAGTTTAAAGGCTGGGACGATTTAAGGGCTGGGTCCTGTATTGTACAGGGCTCAGCCCTTTGAGTTTCATTT
>NZ_QJTF01000037.1 GCF_003217235.1 Paramesorhizobium leguminum
ACCAAGGACGAAGGTGGCCGTCATACGCCGTTCTTCACCAACTACCGTCCGCAGTTCTACTTCCGCACGACCGACGTGACGGGCGTGGTGACGCTGCCGGAAGGCACGGAAATGGTCATGCCCGGCGACAACGTTGCGATGGACGTGACGCTGATCGTGCCGATCGCGATGGAAGAGAAGCTGCGCTTCGCTATCCGTGAAGGCGGCCGCACCGTCGGCGCCGGCATCGTCTCGCAGATCGTCGAATAATAATAAAACGAATGGCGGCTCTTTGAGCATAAGGAGCCGCCATTTTTTTGCCCGCTGCCGCGAAATTCTCTTGAAGCAATTTCAAAGTCGGATTAGTGGACATCTATTCTCAAACGGGACGCGGTCCTGTTCGATAGGGGTATAGCTCAGTTGGTAGAGCGACGGTCTCCAAAACCGTAGGTCGCAGGTTCGAGCCCTGCTGCCCCTGCCAGTTTTAGCATGATCCCAGAAAGTTGCAGACTTTCTGGATAAGATCATGCGGTGGAAGAAATGAGCATGATCCCAGAAAGTTGCAGACTTTCTGGATAAGATCATGCGGTAGAAGAAAAGCGCATAATTTCTAGAGGCTGTAGGCTTCTTTGGAAAAATATGTGGATGAAGAGTATATAGCTGGTCTGCGCGCGATTGGATGGCGGCAGGCCAGCGTTCGTATAGAGCTGTTGACATCAGTCAAGTCGAGGGGCTTGTCTTTTGCGGGAATCAGTTCTATGTAAGGTCAACAGACACGCGGTGCGTGGAGCTGGATGTTCAGCTTTACGCGCCCCGCTCGTGTGAGTGTATTCCACTGATTCGGTCCTTATGGCGGTCTAGCTGCCCCAAAATGGCACGAAACTAGGAAATGCCCGTGCGAGTTCATAGTTAGAGCGGCAGATGGCATCCAAAACGAATCCGATCACTTTTTTTCAGCAGGTTCGCGCGGAAACGGCCAAGGTAACTTGGCCTACTCGGCGTGAAACGGTGATATCGACCATCATGGTGATTGTGATGGCCTTTCTGGCGGCGGCGTTCTTTTTCGCAGCTGATCAGCTGATGGCTTATGTTGTAGAGCTGTTGCTGGGTCTCGGACGCTAACGGATATACGGGAGAGCTCGGGATGACTGCGCGCTGGTACATTGTGCACGCCTATTCGAACTTCGAAAAGAAGGTCGCTGAAGATATCGAAAACAAGGCCCGCCAGAAGGGTCTTTCGCATCTTTTTGAAAAAATACTGGTTCCGACCGAGAAGGTCGTCGAGGTGCGTCGCGGCCGCAAGGTTGATGCCGAGCGCAAGTTTTTTCCGGGTTACGTGCTTGTGCGCGCCGATTTGACGGATGATGCCTATCATCTGATCAAGAACACGCCGAAGGTGACGGGTTTCCTTGGTTCCGACTCGAAGCCGGTCCCGATTTCCGACCGCGAGGCCGACCAGATCCTGATGCAGGTGCAGGAAGGCGTCGATCGTCCGAAGCCGTCCGTATCCTTCGAGATCGGCGAGTCCGTGCGCGTGTCGGATGGTCCGTTTGCTTCGTTCAATGGTGTCGTCCAGGAAGTCGACGAGGAGCGCTCGCGCCTCAAGGTGGAGGTTTCGATCTTCGGGCGCGCGACGCCTGTGGATCTTGAATTCGGTCAGGTTGAAAAGCTCTGATCGGAGCGTGGTCCGAACCGAAGGTCCGCGCAGCAAAAAGTTGCAGGCTTTTCGGATAAGGTCATGCGCCAAAGAAGCGGTCCCTCAAGGGGATTGCGCGCCGCGAAAGTGGCTAAAGCATGGTTTCGATTGAAGAAATCGTGCCTCAGGTGGGAGGGGAGGTGGCTTTAGCCGGCCATTGAACCGCACCACCGAACTGCCCGCCGGTCTTCCGGCGATGTTCAGCAATGCCGGCATGTCCGGCGATAACAAAAATGCCGGGTCGTCCGGCTTTGTAAATGAAGGCAGATAGCAATGGCTAAAAAAGTTGCAGGCCAGCTGAAACTGCAGGTATCGGCGGGTTCGGCGAATCCTTCGCCCCCGATCGGACCTGCGCTGGGTCAGCGCGGCATTAACATCATGGAATTCTGCAAGGCGTTCAATGCCGCCTCGCAGGAAATGGAAAAGGGTTCGCCTGTTCCGGTCGTGATTACCTATTATCAGGACAAGTCCTTCACTTTTGTGATGAAGACGCCTCCGGTGTCTTATTTCCTCAAGAAGGCCGCGAACCTGAAGTCGGGTTCCAAGGAGCCGGGCAAGGTAACCGCCGGTACGGTATCGCGCGACAAGATCCGCGAAATCGCCGAGAAGAAGCTGAAAGACCTGAACGCAAACGACGTAGAGTCCGCTATGCGCATGGTCGAAGGTTCTGCCCGTTCGATGGGCCTGGAAGTGGTGGGCTGAGACGATGGCGAAGATTGCAAAGCGTATTGCCAAGCTGCGTGAAGGCGTTGACCGCAACAAGGTCTATGATCTGACGGCGGCTATCGGCCTCGTCAAGGAGCGCGCGACGGCCAAGTTCGATGAAACCATCGAAGTGGCTCTCAACCTGGGTGTTGACCCTCGTCATGCCGACCAGATGGTCCGTGGCGTCGTCAATTTGCCGAATGGCACGGGCCGTACCGTTCGCGTCGCGGTGTTCGCGCGCGGCGACAAGGCCGAGGAAGCCAGGAAGGCGGGCGCCGATATCGTTGGCGCCGAGGATCTCGTCGAGATCGTCACAGGCGGCACGATCGATTTCGATCGCTGCATTGCCACGCCGGACATGATGCCGCTCGTCGGTCGTCTGGGCAAGGTTCTCGGCCCTCGCGGCATGATGCCGAACCCGAAGGTCGGCACCGTTACCGTCGATGTGGCGGGCGCGGTCAAGGCCTCCAAGGGCGGCGCTGTCGAGTTCCGCGTCGAGAAGGCCGGCATCATCCACGCCGGCATCGGCAAGGCCTCTTTCGACGCCAAGGCGCTGGAAGAAAACATCAAGGCTTTCGCCGACGCGGTCATTAAGGCAAAGCCGGCTGGCGCCAAGGGTGAATACCTAAAGCGCGTGGCGCTTTCGTCGACCATGGGCGTCGGCCTCAAGGTCGATCCCTCAAGCGTCAAGATCGCTTGATCGACCATCAAGATCGCTTGACGATCAGGTTTGCTCTCAAGCGCTTGGGTGCTTGAGAAATATGAAGAATTTCGGGCCTTGGAAACAGGGCCCGAATGGCTGGGGGAAACCCCGGTGCTCCTGTCCGAGATTGCAGGTGGCTTGTCTTGATTTTTCAGGTCAGGCCTTAATTCAGAGAGCCTGCATGAGACGTGGAATGACTGAATTCGTGGGGCTTGTTCCCCGCCTATGAGGTTTGAACCGTAGTTGCCTTTGGTCCGCCCGCCATTTTTCGGATGATGGGAGGCGAAAGGGGACAGGATACTCGAGCGTCGTTCGGGTCATCCCTAGAGCGCCGTGCGTCCAATTGGACGCACAAAGGACGCTCTAGCACTTTGGATGCTGCATAATTTTATCCTTAAATCGAATTCGATTTAAGGAATTATGCAGTGGAAGCCCGATCGGCAAAGGTAATCCGGCGGAAACGCAATGATGCGGTTCTGCCAACTGGAGAGATACAGTGGATAAAGCGGAAAAGCGCGAATTCGTCGCGTGGCTGAACGGAGCCTTCACGGAGTCCGGTTCGGTCGTCGTGGCCCACTATACCGGTCTCACCGTGGCGCAAATGAACGATCTTCGTTCGAAAATGCGCGCTGCCGGCGGCACCGTTAAAGTCGCGAAAAACCGCCTTGCCAAAATCGCTCTTCAAGGCACGGAGTCGGAAGAAATCGCCAGCCTGTTCACAGGACAGACGCTGGTGGCTTATTCCACCGATCCGGTAACGGCTCCGAAAGTGGCCGTCGAGTTCGCCAAGGGCAACGACAAGCTCGTTATCCTCGGCGGTGCAATGGGTGCAACGACGCTTAACGCCGATGGCGTCAAGTCACTTGCCTCGCTGCCGTCGCTCGACGAATTGCGCGCAAAGCTGGTTGGTATGATCCAGACCCCGGCTCAGCGTCTTGCAGTTCTTACCAGCGCTCCGGCGGGCCAGATCGCCCGCGTTATCGGCGCGTATGCCCGGAAGAACGAGGCGGCGTAAGGCCGTTTCTCGCTGTACTCAAGTTCAAACCTCGTGAAGGAAAACTAAAATGACTGATCTCGCAAAGATCGTTGACGACCTGTCCAACCTGACCGTCCTGGAAGCCGCTGAGCTTTCCAAGATGCTCGAAGAGAAGTGGGGCGTTTCTGCTGCCGCTCCGGTTGCTGTTGCCGCTGCCGGCGGTGGCGCTGCCGCTGCCGTAGTTGAAGAGAAGACCGAATTCGACGTCATCCTCGTCGATGCCGGCGCACAGAAGATCAACGTGATCAAGGAAGTGCGCGTCATCACCGGTCTCGGCCTCAAGGAAGCCAAGGACCTCGTCGAAGGCGCTCCGAAGGCTGTCAAGGAAGCCGCTACGAAGGACGAAGCTGAGAAGATCAAGGTCCAGCTCGAAGCAGCTGGCGCCAAGGTCGAAGTCAAGTAACTTCGAAAAAATTCCGGCGGACGGGTTTTTCCTGTCCGCCGGTTTCCGCCAAAGTAAGACAAGGCGGAAAATGCAATGGTACTGAACCCTTTTCCTGACAGTGGGGCGGCTGTCAGGAAACGGGTTTTGTCCCGTTAAAGCATGGTCCCGAAAAGTTGCAGATTTTTCGGCCAGGACCATGCGGCATTAGGAAAAACATGGTCTGAAAATGACCGTGCCGCTGACAGAGAATTGAAGTGGTTCTTCCCGGTATGGAGCCGCTTAAGTCCGCCGCAGGGCGGCTTTCAACAGGCCGCAAGGCAAGAAACAGGCCGCAAGGCTACAGAACGAGGAGCGACGATGGCTCAGACCCACTCTTTTAACGGTCGTAAGCGCGTACGCAAGTTTTTCGGCAAGATTCCCGAAGTCGCAGAGATGCCGAACCTGATCGAGGTTCAGAAGGCATCCTACGACCAGTTCCTCATGGTCGAGGAGCCGAAGGGCGGACGTCCGGATGAAGGCTTGCAGACGGTCTTCAAATCGGTTTTCCCGATCGGGGACTTCTCCGGCGCCTCCATGCTCGAATTCGTGAAATATGAGTTCGACGCGCCGAAATTCGACGTTGATGAGTGCCGCCAGCGCGACCTGACCTACGCCGCACCGCTCAAGGTGACGCTGCGCCTCATCGTGTTCGATATCGATGAGGATACGGGCGCGAAGTCGATCAAGGACATCAAGGAGCAGGATGTCTACATGGGCGACATGCCGCTCATGACCGACAACGGCACCTTCATCGTCAACGGCACCGAGCGCGTTATCGTTTCGCAGATGCACCGTTCGCCGGGCGTCTTCTTCGATCATGACAAGGGCAAGTCGCATTCCTCGGGCAAGCTTCTGTTTGCCGCGCGCGTCATTCCTTATCGTGGCTCATGGCTCGATATCGAATTTGATGCCAAGGACGTCGTGTACGCCCGTATTGACCGCCGTCGCAAGATTCCGGCGACGTCGTTGCTGATGGCGCTCGGCATGGATGGCGAAGAAATCCTGTCGACCTTCTACAACCAGGTCGTCTACACGCGTGACGGCGACAACTGGCGGATTCCGTTCTCCGTCGATCGCTTCAAGGGCATGAAAGTCATCTCCGAACTGGTCGATGCAGATACCGGCGAAGTCGTGCTTGAAGCCGGCAAGAAGCTGACCTTGCGTTCTGCTCGGCAGCTTGCCGAAAAGGGTCTCAAGGCGATCAAGGCGACCCAGGACGATTTGCTGGGCAATTACCTGGCCGAAGATATCGTCAATTATGCGACGGGCGAGATTTTCCTCGAGGCCGGCGACGAACTCGACGAGAAGACGCTGAAGGTCCTGCTCGACACGGGCGTTGACGAGATCAAGGTGCTCGATATCGACCATGTCAATATCGGCGGCTATATCCGCAATACGCTTGCTGTTGACAAGAACGAAAGCCGTCAGGACGCGCTTTTCGACATCTACCGCGTCATGCGCCCGGGCGAACCGCCCACAATGGACTCGGCCGAAGCCATGTTCCATTCGCTGTTCTTCGATTCCGAGCGCTACGACCTATCGGCGGTCGGCCGCGTCAAGATGAATATGCGCCTGGATCTGGATTGCCCGGATACGGTCCGTGTGCTGCGCAAGGAAGATATCCTCGCCGTGGTCAAGACGCTCGTCGCGCTGCGCGATGGCAAGGGTGAGATCGACGACATCGACAATCTCGGCAACCGGCGTGTGCGTTCGGTCGGCGAGTTGATGGAAAATCAGTACCGCGTCGGTCTGCTTCGCATGGAGCGCGCGATCAAGGAGCGCATGTCGTCGATCGAGATCGACACCGTCATGCCGCAGGATCTGATCAACGCCAAGCCCGCGGCTGCCGCGGTCCGTGAGTTCTTCGGCTCCTCGCAGCTGTCGCAGTTCATGGATCAGACCAACCCGCTCAGCGAGATCACCCACAAGCGCCGCCTGTCGGCGCTTGGACCCGGTGGTTTGACCCGCGAGCGCGCCGGCTTCGAAGTCCGCGACGTGCATCCGACGCACTATGGCCGTATCTGCCCGATTGAAACGCCTGAGGGCCCGAACATCGGCCTGATCAACTCGCTTGCCACCTTCGCCCGCGTCAACAAGTACGGCTTCATCGAAAGCCCGTACCGCAAGATCGTCGACGGCAAGGTGACGGAAGACGTCATCTACCTTTCGGCCATGGAAGAAGCCAAGCACTATGTCGCGCAGGCCAATGCCGTGCTCAGCAGCGACGGCAGCTTCACCGATGAGTTCGTCGTCTGCCGTCATGCCGGCGAAGTTCTGATGGCGCCGCGTGAAAACGTGGACCTGATGGACGTGTCGCCGAAGCAGCTCGTGTCCGTCGCCGCGGCGCTCATTCCGTTCCTTGAGAACGATGACGCCAACCGCGCGCTCATGGGCTCGAACATGCAGCGTCAGGCCGTGCCGCTGGTGCGCGCCGAAGCGCCGTTTGTCGGCACCGGCATGGAGCCCATCGTGGCTCGCGACTCCGGCGCTGCAATCGCCGCCCGCCGGACGGGTATCGTCGACCAGGTCGATGCGACCCGTATCGTTATCCGCGCAACCGAGGATCTCAATCCGGCCAAGTCCGGTGTCGATATCTATCGCCTGATGAAGTATCAGCGCTCGAACCAGAACACCTGCATCAACCAGCGTCCGCTGGTTCGTGTCGGCGACCGCATCCAGAAGGGCGACATCATCGCCGATGGTCCGTCGACCGATCTGGGCGATCTGGCGCTCGGTCGCAACGTGCTCGTCGCGTTCATGCCGTGGAATGGCTACAACTACGAGGATTCGATCCTTCTTTCCGAGAAGATCGTGTCGGACGACGTCTTCACCTCGATCCATATCGAGGAGTTCGAGGTTGCCGCCCGCGATACCAAGCTCGGACCGGAAGAAATCACACGTGATATTCCGAACGTCTCGGAAGAAGCGCTGAAGAACCTCGACGAAGCCGGCATTGTCTATATCGGCGCGGAAGTGCATCCGGGCGACATTCTCGTCGGCAAGATCACGCCGAAGGGCGAAAGCCCGATGACGCCGGAAGAGAAGCTTCTGCGCGCCATCTTCGGCGAAAAGGCATCGGATGTTCGTGATACCTCCATGCGTATGCCGCCCGGGACCTACGGCACGATTGTCGAAGTTCGCGTCTTCAACCGCCACGGCGTGGAGAAGGACGAGCGCGCCATGGCGATCGAGCGCGAGGAGATCGAACGTCTCGCGAAAGACCGCGACGACGAGCAGGCGATCCTCGACCGCAACACCTATGGCCGTCTGGCCGACGTTCTCGATGGCAAGTCTGCCATTGCAGGGCCGAAGGGCTTCAAGAAAGGCGCGACGGTCACTCGCGATACGCTGAGCGATTATCCGCGGTCGCAATGGTGGCAGTTCGCCCTCGAGGACGAAAAGCTGCAGGGCGAAATCGAAGCGCTGCGTACCCAATATGACGACTCCAAGAAGCTGCTTGAACAGCGTTTCATGGATAAGGTCGAGAAGGTGCAGCGCGGCGATGAGATGCCTCCTGGCGTCATGAAGATGGTCAAGGTCTTTGTCGCTGTGAAGCGCAAGATCCAGCCGGGTGACAAGATGGCCGGCCGTCACGGCAACAAGGGTGTCGTGTCGCGCATCGTGCCTGTCGAGGACATGCCGTTCCTTGAGGACGGTACGCATGCCGATATCGTGCTCAATCCGCTCGGCGTGCCGAGCCGCATGAACGTCGGGCAGATCCTCGAAACGCACCTTGGCTGGGCTTGCGCCGGCATGGGCAGGAAGATCGGCGAGTTGCTCGAGGCCTATCGCGCCGCGGGCGACATCAAGCCGCTGCGTCAGACGATCGAGCAGATCATTCCGGACAACGACCGCAACGAGCCGGTCCGCCGTTATGATGACGAGAGCATCGTTCGCCTGGCAGGGCAGATGAAGCGTGGCGTGTCGATTGCGACGCCGGTGTTCGATGGCGCGCATGAAGCCGACATCAATTTGATGCTGGAACAGGCGGGCCTCGCGACTTCGGGTCAGTCGACGCTCTATGACGGGCGTACGGGTGAACCCTTCGATCGTCAGGTGACGATGGGCTACATCTATATGCTCAAACTGCACCATCTGGTCGACGACAAGATCCATGCGCGTTCGATCGGGCCTTACTCGCTCGTTACCCAGCAGCCGCTGGGCGGCAAGGCGCAGTTCGGCGGACAGCGTTTCGGCGAAATGGAGGTCTGGGCGCTCGAAGCTTACGGTGCGGCTTACACCTTGCAGGAAATGCTCACCATCAAGTCGGACGACGTGGCGGGCAGGACCAAGGTCTACGAGGCCATCGTGCGCGGCGACGATACGTTCGAGGCGGGCATTCCGGAGAGCTTCAACGTTCTCGTCAAGGAAATGCGCTCGCTCGGCCTCAATGTCGAGCTCGACAACACCCGCGATCTGCCGCCGCAACCGGCGGCGTTGCCCGACGCGGCTGAATAAGGATGAAGGGACGAGGGGCGTTGCAGCCCCACGTCCGGCCCTTTGGCTCATGAGAGAGGGAGTAGGGGAGTAAGGGAGTAGGGGAGTATGTTTTTGAGAACATATTCCCTTATTCCCCTATTCCCTTACTCCCCTTCCGAGCGAAGCGAGGCATCACGGAATTCTAATGGGGTTGGCGAAGAGCCCCGCAAAGGAGAATGGCATGAACCAAGAGGTCATGAATCTTTTCAATCCGCAGGTTCCTGCGCAGACATTCGATTCCATCCGGATCTCGATCGCTTCGCCAGAGAAGATTCTCTCCTGGTCATACGGCGAGATCAAGAAGCCGGAGACGATCAACTATCGTACGTTCAAGCCCGAACGTGACGGTCTCTTCTGCGCGCGCATCTTCGGCCCGATCAAGGACTACGAGTGCTTGTGCGGCAAGTACAAGCGTATGAAATACAAGGGCATTATCTGCGAAAAGTGCGGCGTCGAGGTCACGCTGTCGCGCGTGCGTCGCGAGCGCATGGGCCACATCGAGCTCGCCGCTCCCGTTGCCCACATCTGGTTCCTGAAGTCGCTGCCTTCGCGCATCGGCACGCTGCTGGACATGACGCTCAAGGATATCGAGCGCGTCCTCTATTTCGAGAACTACATCGTCACCGAGCCGGGCCTTACCTCGCTGAAGGAGCATCAGCTCCTTTCGGAAGAGGAATATATGATGGCCGTCGACGAGTTCGGCGAAGATCAGTTCACCGCGCTGATCGGCGCGGAAGCCATCTATGAGCTTCTGGCTTCGATGGATCTTGAAAAGATCGCGGGCGACCTGCGTTCGGACCTGGCTACCACCACGTCCGAGCTTAAGCAGAAGAAGCTGATGAAGCGGCTCAAGATCGTTGAGAACTTCATGGAATCCGGCAATCGTCCGGAATGGATGATCATGAAGGTCGTTCCGGTGATCCCGCCGGACCTGCGTCCGCTCGTGCCGCTTGACGGCGGCCGGTTCGCGACGTCGGATCTGAACGATCTTTATCGCCGCGTCATCAACCGTAACAATCGTCTCAAGCGCCTCATCGAGCTGCGCGCGCCGGGCATCATCATCCGCAATGAGAAGCGCATGCTTCAGGAAGCGGTCGATGCCCTGTTCGACAACGGCCGCCGCGGCCGCGTCATCACCGGCGCCAACAAGCGCCCGCTGAAGTCGCTCTCCGACATGCTCAAGGGCAAGCAGGGCCGCTTCCGCCAGAACCTGCTCGGCAAGCGCGTCGACTATTCCGGCCGTTCGGTCATCGTGACCGGACCGGAGCTCAAACTGCACCAGTGCGGCCTGCCGAAGAAGATGGCGCTCGAGCTCTTCAAGCCCTTCATCTATGCCCGCCTCGACGCCAAGGGTTATTCCTCGACCGTCAAGCAGGCCAAGAAGCTGGTCGAGAAGGAAAAGCCTGAGGTCTGGGATATCCTGGACGAGGTCATCCGCGAGCATCCGGTGCTGCTCAACCGCGCGCCGACGCTGCACCGTCTGGGCATCCAGGCCTTCGAACCTACCCTGATCGAAGGCAAGGCGATCCAGCTGCATCCGCTCGTCTGCACGGCCTTCAACGCCGACTTCGACGGCGACCAGATGGCCGTTCACGTGCCGCTGTCCCTGGAAGCGCAGCTTGAAGCCCGCGTGCTGATGATGTCGACCAACAACATCCTGCACCCGGCCAACGGCCTGCCGATCATCGTGCCGTCGCAGGACATGGTCCTCGGCCTCTATTATCTGTCTATCGTCGCGGACAAGGAGCCGGGCGAGGGCATGGCGTTTGCCGATATGGGCGAACTGCACCATGCGCTGGAAACCAAGGCGGTCACGCTGCACACGAAGATCCGGGGTCGCTTCAAGACGGTCGATGCCGAAGGCAAGCCCGTGTCGAAGATCTACGACACGACGCCGGGTCGTATGATCATCGGCGAGCTTCTGCCGAAGAACGTCAATGTTCCGTTCGACATCGCCAACCAGGAGATGACGAAGAAGAACATCTCCAAGATGATCGATCTCGTCTATCGCCACTGCGGCCAGAAAGAGACGGTCATCTTCTGCGACCGCATCATGCAGCTCGGCTTCGGTCATGCCTGCCGCGCCGGCATTTCGTTCGGCAAGGACGACATGGTCATTCCGGACGCCAAGGCGAAGATCGTTGCCGATACCGAGGCGCTCGCCAAGGAATACGAGCAGCAGTACAATGACGGCCTGATCACTCAGGGCGAAAAGTACAACAAGGTCGTGGATGCCTGGGGCAAGGCTACCGAAAAGGTCGCCGAAGAAATGATGGCGCGCATCAAGGCGGTCGAGTTCGATCCCAAGACGGGCCGTCAGAAGCAGATGAACTCGATCTACATGATGTCGCATTCCGGCGCGCGCGGTTCGCCCAGCCAGATGCGCCAGCTTGGCGGCATGCGCGGCCTGATGGCCAAGCCATCAGGCGAAATCATCGAGACGCCGATCATCTCGAACTTCAAGGAAGGCCTGACCGTGAACGAGTACTTCAACTCGACACACGGTGCCCGTAAGGGCCTTGCTGACACCGCCTTGAAGACCGCAAACTCAGGCTACCTGACCCGCCGTCTTGTCGACGTGGCGCAGGATGCCATCATCTCGCAAGTGGATTGCGGCACCGACAATGGCCTCACGATCCAGCCGATCGTGGATGCCGGACAGGTCGTCGCTTCCCTTGGCCAGCGCGTTCTCGGACGCACGGCGCTCGATGACATTCTGCATCCGCTGACCGGCGAGGTGATCGTCCAGGCCGGCCGCATGATCGAGGAGTTCGACGTCGATCTCATCGAGAAGGCGGGCATCCAGTCGATCCGCATCCGCTCGGCGCTGACCTGCGAAACCCGCAGCGGCGTCTGCGCGAAGTGCTACGGTCGCGATCTGGCGCGCGGTACTCCGGTCAACCAGGGCGAGGCCGTCGGCGTTATCGCAGCCCAGTCCATCGGCGAGCCGGGTACCCAGCTCACCATGCGTACCTTCCACCTTGGCGGCACGGCGCAGGTGGTCGACTCCTCATATCTCGAAGCGAGCTATGAAGGCACGGTGCAGATCCGCAACCGCAACGTGGTTCGCAACTCGGACGGCAATCTGGTGGTGATGGGCCGCAACATGGCGGTGCTCATCCTAGACGCCGCGGGCAAGGAACGCGCCGCGCACCGCGTCACCTATGGTTCACGTATCTTCGTGGATGATGGCGATACGGTAAGGCGTGGCCAGCGTGTCGCGGAGTGGGATCCGTATACCCGTCCGATCATGACGGAAGTCGAGGGCTACGTCGAATTCGAGGACATGGTCGATGGCCTGTCCGTGCAGGAAACGACGGATGAATCGACCGGTATCACCAAGCGCGTCGTCATCGACTGGCGTTCGACCCCGCGCGGTTCGGACCTCAAGCCTGCCATCGTCATCAAGGACAAGAACGGCAAGCTTCTAAAACTTTCCAAGGGCGGCGATGCCCGCTTCCAGCTCTCCGTGGAGACCATTCTCTCCGTCGAGCCGGGCGCGCATGTGAAGGCGGGCGACGTTATCGCGCGTCTGCCGATGGAAAGCGCCAAGACCAAGGACATCACGGGCGGTCTGCCGCGCGTGGCGGAACTGTTCGAGGCACGTCGTCCGAAGGACCATGCCATCATCGCCGAAATCGACGGTACGGTGCGGTTTGGCCGGGATTACAAGAACAAGCGCCGCATCATCATCGAGCCGAACGATGAGACGATCGAGCCTGTCGAGTACCTGATCCCGAAGGGCAAGCCGTTCCATCTTCAGGACGGCGACGCCATCGAGAAGGGCGACTACATTCTCGACGGCAACCCCGCGCCGCATGACATCCTGGCGATCAAGGGCGTGGAGGCGCTTGCGTCGTACCTCGTCAACGAGATCCAGGAAGTCTATCGTCTGCAGGGCGTGTTGATCAACGACAAGCACATCGAGGTGATTGTCCGTCAGATGCTGCAGAAGGTCGAAATCACCGAATCCGGCGATTCCGGCTATATCGCCGGCGACCATGTCGACCGCATCGAAATGGACGAGATCAACGAGAAGCTGGTCGAGGAAGGCAAGTTCCCTGCCGCCGGTACTCCGGTGCTGCTCGGCATCACCAAGGCCTCGCTGCAGACGCCGTCCTTCATCTCCGCCGCGTCCTTCCAGGAAACGACGCGTGTTCTCACCGAGGCGGCTGTGGCCGGCAAGGTCGATACGCTGCAGGGTCTTAAGGAAAACGTGATCGTCGGTCGTCTGATCCCCGCCGGTACCGGCGGTCAGGTCAGCCAGATCCGCCGCATCGCAATGGCCCGCGACGAGCTGATCATCGACGAGCGCCGCAAGTCGAGCGGCGCGGAAACGGCAAATGCGATGCTGACCGATATGACTGGTGACGCAGCCGAATAGGAACGGTCGTTCCCGTAATTATCGAAAAGGCCGCCTCCGGGCGGCCTTTTCTTTATAAAATCAATGCCATGAAGAAAACATCATCGCTATCCAGGGTGCGTGTTCCAGCAAAGCATGGTCCCGAAAAGTTGCAGACTTTTCGGATAAGATCATGCGGCTAGGAAAACCATGATCCCGAAAAGTTGCAGACTTTTCGGATAAGGTCATGCGACAAAAATCAACACGAGACCGTGGGGTGCCTCACATGGCGACCATCATTTTTCCTGATATCGAGGGCCTGCAAACGGAAATAGAAGCCGATCACTTCGACATCGTGACGAAAAACGGCGTGAAGATTCGTATTTTCTGCGTTCCCGATGATGCGGGTATCACCGGCGATATCAGGGTTGGCGTGTTCGAAGACGAACAGACGCTGGTCGTCCGGCCTTGCTGTTCCAATAATATCGCCATCAGTGTCGAGAAGCGAAGTTTCCGCGACGCATGAATTCCCCCAAATGCGCGGGTTTTACGGTTCGAACTCGATCAAGGCCGCTTCGCCGCCAAGCGCGGTCTTCCAGGCGCTGCGATGCGGTTCTTCATCAGGCTCCTCGGTCAGGGTGCCCATTTCCGTCAGTTCCGCTTCGTCATATCCCTGATCGGCCAGGATGTTGAGCGCGGTCGTCACAATGTCCTCCCCGGCGGTTCCCACAAACAGCAGGTGGACGAGGATAGGCTCGCTGTCGTTTTCTCTCCAGACATCGGCGACGAGGAGATGGATCTGTTGGGGTTCGTCCACTGTAGAAGCCATCAAGCGATTCTCTCATTCGGTTGGTGTTGATTAATATCTGCTGAATCTAGAGCAACCATTGGCATAAGCGAGTCGGAAATACCGGAAAATTTCCGCCAGATCGCGAAATATCCAGATGAATTCTGAGCAGACCCATGAAAGATTCCGTCCAGACCACTCTAGAAGGCCTGCTTTGCGGGCTTTCAGCCATAATAATGCATGTTCAGACTTGACGCGGCGCGGGGGACGCCGTATCAGCACCACATCTGAGCCGATGTGAGGTTGGCTGTTTCGGAGCGACACGCTCTGGAGTTCACCTCAAACAGGGTTCGTTTTACGATCGAAATGCAAATTGCCGTTCGCATGAAGCGATGAGCTTCCTCTGCTTTTGTTCGGGCATACCGCTGATTAGGCGGTTATCGCCCGTCTTTGTGCATATGCATAACGGTGGAACGGCCCTTTCGGGCTTCGCGTACGAGATTTGTTAAAGAGGAAGGTTTGAATGCCTACCGTAAACCAGCTGATCCGCAAGCCGCGCACTGCGCCGGTGAAGCGCAATAAGGTTCCCGCACTGCAGGCGAACCCACAGAAGCGCGGTGTTTGCACCCGCGTCTATACGACGACCCCGAAGAAGCCGAACTCGGCGCTTCGTAAAGTTGCCAAAGTTCGTCTGACGAACGGCTTCGAGGTCATCGGCTATATCCCGGGTGAGGGGCATAACCTTCAGGAGCACTCGGTTGTCATGATCCGTGGTGGCCGCGTCAAGGATTTGCCGGGCGTCCGTTATCATATCATCCGTGGCGTTCTCGATACGCAGGGTGTGAAGAACCGCAAGCAGCGCCGTTCGAAGTACGGTGCGAAGCGTCCGAAGTAATTTTCCGGGGATACCGGCCGCGCGAGCGCGGTTGAGCCCGATGTAATTGAGAGACTGAAGACTATGTCCAGACGCCACAAGGCAGAGAAGCGTGAGATTAATCCGGATCCCAAGTTCGGCGATCTCGTGATCACGAAGTTCATGAACGCCGTCATGCTGCACGGCAAGAAGTCGATTGCCGAGACGATCGTCTATGGCGCGCTTGAATCGGTGCAGGCCAAGACGAAGCAGGAGCCGGTAGCCCTGTTCCATCAGGCGCTGGAGAATGTCGCTCCGCACCTCGAAGTTCGTTCGCGTCGTGTCGGTGGCGCCACCTACCAGGTGCCCGTCGATGTTCGTCCGGAGCGCCGCCAGGCTCTCGCCATCCGTTGGTTGATTGCCGCCGCTCGCGGCCGCAACGAGACCACGATGGTTGATCGTCTCTCCGGTGAGCTTCTGGATGCTTCGAACAACCGTGGATCGGCTGTGAAGAAGCGGGAAGACACGCACCGCATGGCAGAAGCCAACCGCGCATTCTCGCATTACCGCTGGTAATCGTCGAACCTGTTTAAAGAGGCAGCCACCATGGCCCGCGAATACAAAATCGAAGACTACCGTAATTTCGGTATCATGGCGCACATCGACGCTGGCAAGACGACGACGACTGAGCGTATCCTGTACTACACAGGCAAGTCGCACAAGATTGGCGAAGTCCATGACGGCGCTGCGACGATGGACTGGATGGAGCAGGAGCAGGAGCGCGGCATCACCATCACGTCGGCTGCCACGACCACCTTCTGGAAGGGCCGTGACGGTCATCAGCGCCGCTTCAACATCATCGATACGCCGGGTCACGTCGACTTCACCATTGAAGTTGAGCGCTCCCTGCGCGTTCTCGATGGCGCGATTGCGCTTCTCGATGCCAATGCCGGCGTTGAGCCGCAGACGGAAACCGTCTGGCGTCAGGCTGAGAAGTATCATGTCCCGCGCATGATCTTCGTCAACAAGATGGACAAGATCGGCGCCGATTTCTACCGCTCGGTTGAGATGGTGAAGACCCGTCTTGGTGCCAAGGCTGTGGTCATGCAGCTCCCCGTCGGCGCGGAAAGCGATTTCAAGGGCGTCGTCGATCTTATCGAGATGAAGGCCCTGATCTGGCGCGACGAGACCTTGGGCGCTGCCTGGGATGTCGTCGAGATCCCGGATGATCTCAAGGAAAAGGCCGAGCAGTATCGCGAGATGCTGATCGAAGCCGCGGTCGAGGCTGACGAAGCTGCTACCGAAGCTTATCTCGAAGGCAAGATGCCGACGAATGACGAGCTCCGTGAGCTGGTCCGCAAGGGCACCTGCGCTGTTGAATTCCATCCGGTTTTCTGTGGCTCGGCCTTCAAGAACAAGGGCGTCCAGCCGCTGCTCGATGGTGTCGTGGATTTCCTCCCGTCACCGGTCGATGTTCCCGCGATCAAGGGCATCGATGCCAAGACGGAAGCCGAAACGGTGCGCAAGTCTTCGGACGATGAGCCGCTTTCGATGCTCGCCTTTAAGATCATGAACGACCCGTTCGTCGGTTCGCTCACCTTCTGCCGCATCTATTCCGGCAAGATGACCAAGGGCATCTCGCTCGAAAATACGGTCAAGGGAAAGAAAGAGCGCATCGGCCGTATGCTGCAGATGCACTCGAATTCCCGTGAGGATATCGATGAGGCTTTCGCCGGCGATATCGTTGCACTGGCAGGCCTCAAGGAAACGACCACGGGCGACACGCTTTGCGATCCGCTGAAGCCGGTTATCCTTGAGCGCATGGAGTTCCCCGATCCGGTCATCGAGATCGCGATCGAGCCGAAGACCAAGGCCGACCAGGAAAAGATGGGCATCGCCTTGAACCGTCTGGCCGCCGAGGATCCTTCTTTCCGCGTCAAGTCGGATGAAGAGTCGGGCCAGACCATCATCGCCGGCATGGGCGAGCTTCATCTCGACATTCTCGTTGACCGTATGCGTCGCGAGTTCAAGGTCGAGGCGAATGTTGGTCAGCCGCAGGTTGCCTATCGTGAAACGATCACGCGTGCTGCCGAAATCGACTATACCCACAAGAAGCAGTCTGGTGGTTCCGGTCAGTTCGCTCGCGTCAAGATCATCTTCGAGCCTCATGAAGGCGACGATTTCCTCTTCGAATCCAAGATCGTCGGTGGATCTATTCCAAAGGAATACATCCCGGGCGTTCAGAAGGGTATCGAAAGCGTCATGGGTGCGGGTCCGCTCGCTGGCTTCCCGATGCTCGGCGTCAAAGCGACGCTGATCGACGGCGCCTACCATGATGTCGACTCATCGGTTCTGGCTTTCGAAATCGCGGCTCGCGCCGCATTCCGCGAGGGCGCGCAGAAGACCGGCGCGCAGCTTCTTGAGCCGATCATGAAGGTGGAGGTTGTGACGCCGGAAGATTACGTCGGTGACGTGATCGGCGATCTGAACTCCCGCCGTGGCCAGATTTCGGGCACGGAAGCCCGCGGCATCGCCACGGTCGTCAATGCAAACGTGCCGCTCGCCAACATGTTTGGTTATGTGAACACGCTGCGTTCGATGAGCCAGGGACGCGCCCAGTACACCATGCAGTTCGACCATTATGAGCCGGTTCCGACCGCGGTCGCACAGGAAATCCAGAAGAAGTTTGCGTAACCGCTGAAGGTTCCGCTTGATCCATTAGAGAATGCCTGAGCAGGCGAAATTAACGGAGAGCTCAGATGGCGAAAAGTAAGTTTGAACGTAACAAGCCGCATGTGAACATCGGCACGATCGGGCACGTCGACCACGGCAAGACGTCTCTGACGGCTGCGATCACCAAGTATTTCGGCGAGTACAAGGCGTACGACCAGATCGACGCCGCGCCGGAAGAAAAGGCGCGCGGCATCACCATCTCGACGGCGCACGTCGAATATGAGACGCCGGCCCGTCACTATGCTCACGTCGATTGCCCCGGCCACGCCGATTATGTGAAGAACATGATCACCGGCGCCGCGCAGATGGACGGCGCGATCCTGGTGGTTTCGGCCGCCGACGGCCCGATGCCGCAGACCCGCGAGCACATCCTGCTCGCCCGTCAGGTCGGCGTTCCCGCGATCGTCGTGTTCCTGAACAAGGTCGACCAGGTCGACGATCCGGAACTTCTCGAGCTGGTTGAGCTCGAAGTGCGCGAGCTTCTCTCGAAGTACGATTTCCCCGGCGACGACATTCCGATCGTCAAGGGCTCGGCTCTGGCTGCTCTGGAAGATTCCAACCAGGAAATCGGCGAGAACGCGGTGCGCGCGCTGATGGCCGAAGTGGACAAGTACATCCCGACGCCTGAGCGTCCGATCGACCAGCCGTTCCTGATGCCGATCGAAGACGTGTTCTC
>NZ_QJTF01000038.1 GCF_003217235.1 Paramesorhizobium leguminum
ATCAGTAACGGATGATCCGATGATCGGCGTTAGCGTTTTTGGTTTTTTGTGCCAAAGCTAACGCCGATTTGTGCCAAAGGTCGCGCCGCGCCACATCGAGTTTGAAGAACGCGGGAAGCTGTTTCGGCAAGCCGTCGAGTATATGCGCGAAGCATGGACGTCCGGCGGTCTACCCTTGGGCGAGGGCAGGCGGCACCCGTCTCTTGCCTTATTGCCGGCGCCGTATCAATCCGCTGTTCCGATGATTATTGCCGGGCAGGGACAGCAATCGCCTGACTGGATCGCACAAAACATGGATGGCCGGTTCGTCTATCCCAACAATATCGAGGCACTCGCCCAGCAAGCCGCAGGATGGCGGCACGCACGGCGCATGCTCGGCCTCGATGACGGCGTCTTTATCAGCGCATTCCATCTCGATCTTGCTGACGATCCGCATGAAAACCCGACACCCCGCCGCTTCGGCGCCCGGATAGGGCGAAATCCCCTGATCGAGCATCTCCGAGCTTTGGAGAGAGCAGGGGTCAATCATCTTGCGCTGTTGCTGCGTCCGTGCCGCCGTCCGTTGCCTGAGGTGATAGCGGAACTCGCAGAAGAGGTGCTTCCCCATTTCGGAAAGCCCGTTTCTGGGGCCCACCGGCAGGAACAATTATCGGAATGACAATCCGATGTGCCATATGGATTTTCGGCAATTGCGATATCTGATTTCGGCCGCGGAACACGGAAGCTTCCGTAAAGCCGCGGCCTCGCTCCACGTCGAGCAATCGGCCATCAGCCGCCATATCCGCGATCTCGAAATCCGGCTTGGAACGCCGCTATTTATCCGCAGCCATTCCGGCGTCAGCCTTACCGACCAGGGGAAGGTATTCGTCGAAAATATCAGGCGCGGGCTGGACCAGATCAGAAGCGCAGCGGAACTGGTAACAGCAGCATCGGGCAACACGATCCGGATCGGCTTGCGGTCCTCTCTGGGGACCGGGTGTCTTGCCGAAATATTGCAACGGTTTGGCGAGACGCGCGGAGGCGTGCAGCAGGAAATATTGGAAGGCAATGTCGAGGATCATATCGCTGCTCTTCTGGCAAACCAACTCGACATTGCCTTTCTCGCCGGCTCCGTCGACGCTCCCCATTGCCATGCGATCGACCTTTGGAAAGAGCGTCTGTTCGTCGCGTGCCCCAAAGCACACCCTTTGGCGAGGTGTTCGGCGATCTCACCAGAAAGCCTGAGCACTGAACGGCTCATGCTGAGCGAACGCGAGCTTGGCTCGGAAATCTTCGCGTTCCTCAAAGGGGTTGGCGCGGGAGTTGCCATATCCCGCGCAACGCTCTGCATGACCGGGCGCGAAACGCTTATGAGCCTTGTGGGGCTGAAACACGGATTCACCCTTGTGACCGAGGCGAACACCTCGGCAATCTTCCCGAACATTGTTTATCGTCCGCTTGCTGTCAGCGATCCTTACCTGTCGTTCAAGGCCGTTTGGGTACGCAGTAACAGCAATCCTGCCGTCAGGCATTTCCTGAATATCGCCAAATCCGTCACCCACGACGATAGGCACGGCCACCCTCGGCTGCGCTCGAACGGAGAAACTCGCCTGCGCACGCAAGGTGCGTCCGCGTAATCACCCTTAGATTGAGAAAGGCATCATTGGCGGTGCCCTTTGCTCCCCAGCATTCCTGGCTGTTTAATTCTGATCGTCGGGCTTGACGAGCTCGACATGGCTCACCCCGAGCGCCTGCGCCAATTCATACAGCGTGATAACGGTCGGATTCCTCCGTCCATGTTCCAGACCACTCAGATACTGTTGGCTGAAACCGGAACGTGCTTCGATCTCTTCCTGCGTCAGGTTCTTCTCCCGACGCAGGCGGGCGAAGTTCCGGCCAACCAGCTTGCGCATATCCATGTGCAAGCGATGGCAGTTTACATACTATAAGTTTATCAACTATATTATGTAATCCTCGCGTGGAGGGATCGAACACTCCCGAACCATGTTTCTCAAGTTCCTGCTGTTCCACACCCGTTTTAATAGAAGCAGATCAGCGAACCACCAAATGCTCACAGAGTAAGGCAGATGGGACAATCGACCCCCACATTTCTGGACGAACCGCCGACAAGCCAGACGCTCACTGTCTATGATGGTGAGCACATGGTTCTTTATCTTCGGCTCCTCGATTCCGCGCGTGAAGGTGCGGATTGGCGGGAAGCTGTTCGAATTCTCTTCGGCCTCGATGCCGAAAGTGATCCAGAGCGTTGCCAGCATATTTACGAAAGCCATCTTGCTCGTGCACGCTGGATGTCCGAGCAAGGCTATCGCGATCTGGTGCGCAAAAGCCAGCGGCGCACATCAGAGTGATGCTACCTGAGCATCACCCTTGGCTGACAAAACAACTTCCGCAAGGGAACCCTGCGCGTGAATCTTCCCATGGTCGGTTTCGATGGAGGGGAGGAAGACCGTGATGGCAGCGGATATACCAGACTGGCGCTCTTCAGCGAATTACGAGCACGTGGAAAAGCTGACCGCATCCGACCTTGCCTGGGAATGGCTGCGGCGCAATGAAAACTACCGCCGGGCCTTCGAGCTTCTCTCCCAAGCCGAAACCGAAAAGGAAAAGCTGACGGAGACGATCAGGCAGCAATGGGGGTTGCGATTTCGCGGTTGATCCTCGAAACGCACCGCCGGACGCGACTGTTCTGTGGATGCCGCATGAGGACACGAGCGCCATCGTCATTACAGCGGCACCAGCCTATCTGAACAGCACCATTCGCTCACCGCGAAATCTTGATTTTCAACCTCGCGGCGATGGCAGCGAGGCCAGCGGTGACCTGTTTTACGATCTTGGCAACGGTGAGCGTCTCCAACTTCTTCCTTATGACATTCAAGCCGATAATGACGCACCTCTGGTCGCGTTGGTGCCGCTCGGCCTGGACGGATTTGGCCGCCTTGAGTCTGTCGGACGCTTTCTCTCCGCCATCCATGGTCGCGCAATACCTCCCGACACGCGCCTTACCGCTCAACAGAAGGCGCGTGCGCGGCGAATGTTACAGGCGTTCGATGGCCGTCGTTCGGGTGCGACCCAACAGGAAATCGCTCAAATCATTTTCAGGACCGGTCGGCTTGGCCGGGACGAGTGGCAAGCATCCTCCGCTCGTCATGCGGTAATGTCGCTTTTGCGGGATGCCAAAAGCATGGTCTCGGGCGACTATCGCAAACTCCTTCGTCATCGTCGTCGAACCTGACCATTCCGCCGCACGGCGGTGTGGAATTTTAGGTTACCCAATTTCCCACTGCATATAACCGATTTCGCTACGCCATCGTGTGTTTTGCCAGCCGCTGATCGTCAACAGCCGCAGAGAACCACACGGAGGCCCGATCTATGCGACCCGATCTCGCCGTTTTGCCGCCGCGCTACCTACGCACCAAGGAAGCTGCCGAATTCCTCAGTCTTTCCGCCCGCACCCTTGAAAAACACCGGACTTACGGGACCGGACCTACATACCGGAAGCTGGGCGGACGCGTCGTTTATGCCATCGAAGATCTGCAGGTCTGGGTCGCTCGTGGCACTGTCACCTCGACCTCCGATCCGCGTGGAGGCCAGGTGCTGCCAGCGAAGCGCCAGCCGCTTCCTGCGGTGCCGCAGCCTGGCCGTTACGCGCCCTGATCACGGCGGTCTTTCCAATGGCGGCGCGGCACCGGCCCCTCTCGGAGCGAGGACAGCTCGATCTCTTCAGAGCGCTCCCCGGCGATTTCGCGCCAAGAGATGCACAGGATCTCATGGCCTATCCGTTCTTTTCCCTCTCCAAATCCCACCGTGTCGCGCCGATCGATTTTGTCGCCGGCAACGTGTCTATCCGGGTCGAAGCCGTCCCAGATCATGGCATGGCCACGATCTGGGATGCCGACATCCTGATCTGGGCAGCGAGCCAGATCGTCGAAGCTCGCGATGCAGGGCTTCGTACCTCACGTCTCATGGCTGCGACGCCCTATGAAATACTCAAATTCATCGGTCGCGGCACCTCACTCAGGGACTACCAGCGGCTGAAAGCGGCGCTCGACCGGCTCCAGTCCACCACCGTCGCGACGACCATTCGTCAGCCCGCCGAGGGGCGGCGGCATCGCTTCTCCTGGATCAATGAATGGAAGGAACTAACGGATCGCGATGGTCGACCAGACGGAATCGAGATGATCCTTCCAGACTGGTTCTACCAGGCCGTTCTTGACGATGCCCTCGTGCTTACCATCGACCGAGCCTATTTCGAGCTGACGGGTGGCCTTGACCGCTGGCTCTATCGCCTCGTGCGGAAGCATGGCGGCCGTCAGCGCGATGGCTGGCGCTTCGACTTTCACCACCTTCATCAGAAATCCGGTAGCCTGTCGCCCTTCCGGCGCTTCGTCTTCGAATTGCGCAATATTATCCGCCGTCAGCCACTGCCGGGCTACACGCTGTTCATGGAGGTTGAGATCGGCGGCCGGATGCTTCTCGCTTTCGCGCCCTGTAGAAAGCCTGTGGACGGCCTCGTGCTATCGGGAACGCCGAATATCGTGCCATCAGGAACGCCGGTATCGTGCTATCGGGAACAGAAACCGGGCTTAACCCGCGACAACAAAAGCGAAAATCCCGCCCTTAACTTAGAATCTAACAAAGATTCTAACTTTGAAGAGCGCGCGCGTGATGTGCAAAAGCTCATCCGCGAGACGGCCGAAGGCCTTAGCGCAACCGCGAACAAGACTGCAAACAGATCGGCTTGGCGTAAACTCGGAACGACACACGAGGCCGCGCAAGAGCCGGAACTTCCCCTGGATGACCGCTCGGGAGGTTCACGATGATCGTGGCCTTTCTCAATCAGAAAGGCGGTGTCGGCAAGACGACACTGGCGCTGAATCTCGCGGGTGAATGGGCCGTGCGAGGAAAGCGCGTCACCCTGATCGATGCGGATCCGCAGGGCTCGGCGCTCGACTGGTCACAGCAGCGCGAACATGAAGGCCTTCCGCGCCTGTTCGGCGTCATCGGCCTGACGCGCGACACGTTGCATCGGGAAGCACCCGAGTTGGCGATGAACGTGGATCACGTCGTAATCGACGGCCCGCCGCGCGTCGCCGGGCTGATGCGCTCGGCCCTGCTCGCCGCCGATCTTGTGCTGATCCCGGTGCAGCCTTCGCCGCTCGACGGCTGGGCCTCGGCCGAGATGCTGGCGCTTCTGCGCGAAGCGCGGATCTACCGGCCGGGCCTCGCCGCGCGCTTCGTCCTGAACCGCTGCGGCGCGCGCACCGTGCTGGCGCGTGAGACCGCTGAGACCTTGGTCGATCACGATCCTCCGGTGCTCTCCAGCACCATCGGTCAGCGCATCGCCTTCGCGGCGGTCGCGCAGTCCGGTCGCCTTGTAAGCGAACTCGATCACGACACGCCCGCGGCTCGTGAAATCGCGGCGCTGGTTGAAGAGATCGAGCGTCTCGGAATCGGGAGGACCGCATGATGACGATCGTCACCGGCGATTGCCGCCAAATCATGCCGATGCGCGGCCCGTTCGACATTATCCTGGCCGATCCTCCTTACGGCGAGACGTCGCTCGCCTGGGATCGCCGCGTAGACGGCTGGATCGCGCTCGCCCGAGCTGCGCTGCGGTCGACTGGCTCGCTCTGGGTGTTCGGCTCGCTGCGCCACTTCATGGCGACCGCCGACCAGTTCGCCGATGCAGGATTCCGGATGGCGCAGGAGTTCGTCTGGGAAAAGCAGAACGGCAGCAACTTTCACGCGGACCGCTTCAAACGGGTACATGAGCTGGCGGTCCAATTCTATCCGGCCGAGACGCCTTGGCGAGACATCTACAACGATGTTCAAACGACACCGGATGCGACGGCGCGGAGTGTGCGGCGTAAACAGCGCCCGCTGCGTACCGGCCATATCGATGCCTGCCACTATGTCAGCCATGACAGCGGGCCGCGGCTTGTGCGCTCAGTCATCTATGTGCGTAATTGCCATGGACGCGCCATTCACCCGACCGAAAAGCCGTCGGCGCTCCTCGAAATCCTGATCCGGACGAGCTGCCCTGAGGGCGGGCTTGTCGGCGACTGGTTCGCCGGATCGGGCGCAGCCGGTGAAGCCTGCCGGCTCTCCGGCCGGCGCTATCTCGGCTGTGAGATCGACGCCGACATGGCCAGGAAGGCTCGTGCCCGCATCGCCTCCGTGCTGCCCTTAGGCGGGAGTGCCGCGTCATGAATGTGCGTTCCGCCCGCAAAGGCTTTACCGCGCGGCCTGCCGATCCCGAGCATTGGATCAAGGCTGCCGATGCACCACAGCGCGATGGCGAAGCGGGCGGTTACACCGCACGGCTCACCATCGACGTGACGCCGGAGCTGCGCGGCCGCATCAAGGTGACCGCTTTCCGACGCGGAACCACCGTCGCCGATATGCTGCGCGAACTGCTCGCGCGTGAATTTCCCCCGACCGAAGGAGACCATTTATGACCGACAACGCGGCTCCCCGCTTGCGCGGCGGCCTGTTGCCGCCCGCACGCTCCACCGACCACATGACCCATGTCGAACTGACCTGGGTCGAAAAGAAGATCGAATTCTGGATCAGGTTTGGCCGTGAGGCGCATGTGGAAATCCTCAACCGCCGAAGGCGTGTCGTCTCTTTCCGGCCGAACAGCATTTTTGCGTTCGTCCGCTGGGCCGCCAACGATTTCGGCACGGTCATGTCGCGTATCGACATCGTTCGTGCTGTCGAGCGGGGTGAGGCCTACCAGACGCTGCCCTTCGTGCGTCCTGGTGGCGAAATCCTTCTGATGATCGACGGCTGGCCAAAGGTCGAAGCCGTTCTTCACCACATTGACGCCGTGGAGCGCGCCGGCATCGATGCCTGCGACGTCGCGCCCGATCACTGGCGCCACGTCGCCCACCGGATGCAAGCCGGTGAAACGCCGCGAGCCTACACCGTCGAGCGTCATCAGGTATGGCTCAAACGGCGGGGAACCGGACGGTGACCCGCTCCGGCTACGCCATGGTGACGTACTTCGCGGCGATGAGCGTTGCCGTCGCCTCATTCATCCCGACGCCGACCAGGTTCATCTGGAACGCCACGGCCAGCGCGCCGGTCGGGCTCTACACCATCTCACCGGTTGACCGGCTCGAGGTGTCCGACTTGGTTGCCCTCCAGCCGCCCGAACCACTCACGGACTTCATGGCGAAGCGCGGCTATGTCCGCCGCGGCACGCCGCTGTTGAAGCATGTTCTGGCGCTGCCGGGACAGCAGGTTTGCCGGATCGGTCGCGTGATCACCGTTGACGGTATCGAGATGGGCGATGCGCTGGAACGTGATCGCCTCGGCCGTCCGCTCCTGGTCTGGCGGGGCTGCCGCACCATTGCGGCTGGTGAGCTATTCCTCATGAACGCGGAAGTTCGCGACAGCCTCGACAGTCGTTATTTCGGACCGCTTCCGGTTTCGGCAGTCATCGGCCGGGCAACACCTCTCTACACCGACGAAGACGGCGATGGCCGCTTCATCTGGCGCGCGCCGACGCGGTGATCGCGTGCCCAGCCCGTCCTCACCGCAAATCCATAGGAGGCCACCGTGGCTCAGATCGGCCAATTCAAACGTACACAATCCGGCTTCTCAGGGCAGCTCAAAGCGCTCGGCATCGAAGCGGAAATCACCTTCGTTCCTGCCGAGCCATCGGATTCCGAGAACGCCCCGACTTATCGCGTTCTGCTTGGTAACGAAGAGGGTTTCGACATCGGCGCAGGCTGGACGCATATTGGCGACCGCGCCGGCGAATATGTTTCGATCGAGATCGACAGTCCGCTCTTTGCCAAGCCGCTGCGCGCCAATCTTTTCAAATCCGGCAGCGACGGTTCCCTCTGGGGCTTGCACATGAACCGACCTGCCAAACAACGCAGAGAGGATTGAGCGTGCGCCGAATTCGTCGCTCCGTAGCCGGCCGGCTATCCTTCGTCCGGCATAGGGCTGTCCTTCTCCTCCTTTCCGGGCTGCCCTCTGCCACCTCCGCAACGCTTCCGGTTTTCGCGCAGACGCCGCCGGCGATGCGTGCTGCAACTGGCGATCCCTATGCCGCGCATATCGCCGAAGCGTCGGAGCGCTTCGGCATCCCGCAGGCGTGGATCGTCGCGGTGAAGCGGGCCGAAAGCAATGACGATGCGCGCGCCGTGTCGTCCATCGGTGCACTCGGGCTGATGCAGATCATGCCCAAGACATGGGCCGAACTGCGCGCTCGCTATGGCCTGGGTGGCGACCCCTTCGATCCGCGCGACAACATCATCGCAGGCACCGCCTATCTGCGCGAGATGCTCGATCGCTACGGCACCGTTCCAGCCATGCTCGCTGCCTACAATGCTGGGCCGGCGCGCTATGAGGAATACCTCGCAACTGGTCGTTCCCTGCCAGCCGAAACGCGCGCCTATGTCGCTTTGCTCGCCCCGGCTCTCGGCAGCGCTGAGCCGTTGGGCGAACCGCGAACCGCGCTCCGGCGGCCGGCCGATTGGCGCGAGGCGCCGCTCTTCGTAGCGCGCGAGGGCGACCGCCAACCTGCCGCCGGTCGTTCGCCAACCGGCCCGCCACCTCTCGTTCCGGTCCAAACTAACAGCGTTGCCGGATCGCAGGCGACTCCCATTTTTCTCACTCGGCGCGCGGGGGAGGGCCCGCAATGACCGCCAATCGCCTGTTTCGCATCCCGTCGTGCTCCCGCGCATCATGGAGGGTGCCAGGAGTGGAAGCGGGACCAGCAACCGTATGCGTCCGGAGGATGCACTGATGTCATCACTTGACAGGATTTCCAGATTTCCAAGCCCATGGCAGGATTTCGTCGAGGCGGTTGACGGGATGTCCGTCGATCATGCGTTGGAGAACATCGGCGAGATATGCGTAAGGCTCGATGCCGTTGAGCTTGCATGTTTCCACGAGCGAGCAGACGATCGCCCATCGGTCGCCACCGCCATCGCTTCCCGCGAAGAGGTGGTTCTTGCGACCGAGGCTGACGGGACGGATTGCCCGCTCAACGGGGTTGGTGTCCATCTCGATGCGACCGTCGTTCAGGAAACGGGTGAGCCCGTTCCATCTGGAAAGCGCGTAGCGGATGGCTTTGGCCAGTTCGCTTGCGCCGGGAATAAGCGAAAGCTGCACCTCCAGCCAGGCTTTCAATGTGCCAACGAGAGGTTTCGTGCGATTGCGCCTGGCTGCGAGCCGGTGCGGCGGCGACTGGCCGCGAACCTCTGCCTCAATGGCGTAAAGTTCACCGATCCGTCGCAGCGTCTCTTCTGCGATAGGCGATCCAGTTGCTTGCACAACGTCATAGAACTTGCGTCGCGTATGCGCCCAGCAGGCGGCGAGCTTGATGTTACCGGTCTTGGTCAGTGCCTCGAAGCCAGCATAGCCATCGACGTGGAGAACGCCTTTATAAGACGTGAGATGCCCGGCGGGACGTTCGGCCTTGCGGTCGGGTGCGAACATGTAGATGGCGGCCGGAGGTTCAGGGCCGTTCCATCCACGCTGTTCACGGGCATAGACCCACAGCCTGCCAGTCTTCGTGCGTCCCCGACCGGGATCGAGCACCGGAACCGGCGTGTCATCGGCGAACAGATAGTCGGAAGCAAGAACGTTTTTCTTCAGCCTGCCGTGCAGGGCTTCCAGCCACCAGCATGCACCGCCGACCCATCCGGCGAGCGTCGAGCGGGACAGATCGACACCGTGGCGGGCGAAGATGGTCGATTGCCGATACAGCGGCGTGTGGTCGCAATATTTGGAGACGAGCACCTGCGCGAGCAGCGCAGGCGTCGCCAGTCCGCCGGCGATCACCCGCTCGGGGGCTTCGTGCTGAACGATCTTTTCGCAGATCCGGCAGGCGTACTTCGGACGCACCGTATGGATGACCCGCATCTGCGCCGGTATCCAGTCCAGCATTTCGCTGACGCTCTCGCCAACCGCGTGCAAGGGACCGCCGCAGCACGCGCACATGGCATGATCGATGTCGAGAATCCTGTCTTCGCGCGGCAGATGATCGGGAAGAAGACCGCGCTTCGGTCGCCTTTGCCGGTCTGGCATGACGACCAGCGCGGCTTCCTGCATACAGGCTACATCACCGTCGAGCTCTTCCAGCGCCAGCTCGAACTGGTCAACGTCGAGGCGCTCGGAACGACGGCCGAACTGCATACGCTGGAGCTTTTTGATGATCGCCTGGAGGCGCTCGATCTCGCCGTCCCGGCTCGCCATGACAGCTGCGATGTCGCGCACCAAACGCTGCAAAAGGTCTGGATCGGACGGCAGATTTTCGAGATCGATCATCATGATCGAATCTACCACAAATCAGTCAAAAACCCAAGAAAACAAGCACTTTTCGCGCCTGCTCACGGCGCTTTTTCAGCCAGCCAGCTTCGGCTTCCAGACCCGTTCCGGCACACGCCAGTCGATGCCTTCTATCAGCATGGCAAGCTGCGCTGGTGTCAGTGTGATCGAGCCGCCATAGCCCGTCATCACCGGCCAGACGAAGCCGCCCTGGTCGATCCGTTTTGTAAACAGGCAAAGCCCGTTCCCATCCCAGAACAGGATTTTCAATATCGACGCCTTCTTTCCTCGGAAGGCGAACAAATGGCCGGAGAACGGGTCCTGTTTGAGCGTCTGCTGTACCAGCATCGCCAGCCCGTCGAGACCTTTTCTCATGTCGGTGTAGCCCAGCGCCAGATGCACTTTCACGCCGGCCGGAACGATCATCATGTGCCTGTCTCCTGCGCCGTCACATGCGCGCGAACCGCATCGGGATCGCTGCCTTCCGGCGCGAAGACCTGCCGCCCGTCCGCCAGATCAAACACCATCATTCCGTCCGGCGGCTGCAAAAGATCGTGCAGGACGGCGGTGCTCTCCGGCTTGTCCGCGTTCGCGACGGAGGCCAGACGGGCGCGTTTCTTCTGCGCAATGCCGAACTGCACCCGCCAGCGGAACAGCATGCCAGTGACGATCCCGTGCTTGCGCGCGACAGCCGACACGCTGACGCCTGGCTGGTCGCTTTCCAGCGCAATCGCGTGCTTTTCCTCGTCGCTAAAGAAGCGTCGTACAGGCTGCCGGGGCAGCGGCGGATCATCCTTTCGGGCGTCCGTCCAGCAGCTTTTCGGCGCCATTCCGTTAGCACTAGTGCTAACGACCGGACGGGCGGAGGGATGCAGATGAGCCCGCCAGTCGACTTCCTCCTCGCTGTCTTCCAGCCGGTCACGCCATTTGCGCAGGCTCGTCGGCGAAAGTTGCAGCGACGCGGCGTACTCGCGCACGCCCATGCCGCTCCAGTTCATCGCCTCTACATGCATCGCCCAGAACGCCTGAAGCGCCTTGCCGCGTGTCTCCGCGCTCACTGCGAAACGCATTCTGGCACGCTTCCGCAGCCGCTTTTCGCGCGCTTCCCGGCTCTCCTTCCGGCGCAGTTCCGCCAGATATTCCTTGTGCTTACGGGCGTCTTCCTCGCGGATGAGGTGCTTCATCCACTTGTCGAAAGTGTTCTTCGACAGCCCGTGCTGACGGCAATACTCCGTCCGGTTCAGCCCGCTCTGACGCCAGGCTTCAACGTGCATCGACCAGTACGGACTGTGAGCTTTCGCCCAGGATCGTTTGCCAACCATCGGAGGCCCTCCAGTGTACGAAGGAACCCGACATGCTGCGAATTTGCACTATCAAATATCCGTGCAGGGGCCGGACGCTTACCAGCAACCGGACGATGGCAGGATAAAACGGCGCACATTGCACGACGGTCGGGTGGTTGGTTTTGCTGGGATTTTTGGTGCGCTCTGCACATTGCCCGGCTCTGCCGCAATGTGCCTCAGCGTTTCAAGCCCTTGTTTCTGCGAGGTGTTTTGAACATTGCGGGGCTGCGCGATGGCCGATGAGCGCGAGTTCCGCGTCCGTCCGGGACGCATCCGTTCCACACGGGCGCAATCGTCGCGGCCCTTCATTGCGCAGGCGCTCGCCGCGGCGAAGAAGGCTGGCGGCGGCGTGTCGCGCTCTGGTCGCGTCGTTCCTGGTAACCGATCGCGCTTTGGTCGCGGCCAACGCGCCAGCATCCAGGCCAATCGGCTCATCACCTCCCGCACGCGCGGCGCTGTCGTCAAGGCGCGCGTCGTGCGCCATTCGGTGCGTACCGCGCCGCTCGGCGCCCATCTCAATTATCTGCGCAGGGAAGGCGTGACCCGTGATGGGGAGAAGGCCCGCTTGTTCGGACCCGGCACTGAAAACGCCGACGCCGGAGCTTTCGCCGAACGGTGCCGGGACGACCGGCATCATTTCCGATTCATCGTCTCGCCTGACGATGCGCTGGAAATGTCCGATCTCAGATCCTTCACCCGCGGCCTCGTCGGCCAGATGGAGAAGGACCTCGGCACCCGGCTCGACTGGGTGGCCGTGGATCATTGGAACACCGAGCACCCCCACGTCCATCTGATCGTGCGCGGTGTCCGCGACGACGGACAGGACCTCGTTATCTCCCGCGATTACATCAAGGAGGGGATGCGGGACCGGGCGCGCGATCTCATCACCCAGGAGTTGGGGTTGCGCACCGACCTCGACATCCGCCGCGCGCTGGAACGCCAGATCGAGGCGGAGCGCTGGACCCAACTCGACCGTCAGCTCGTTCGGGATGCGCAAGAAACGGGGATCATCGATCTCGCGCCGCGACCGGACCACCAGCCCGACGAATTCCATGCGCTGAAAATTGGGCGGCTGCGGATACTGGAAATCCTTGGGCTCGCCGGACAGGTCGGTCATTCGCAATGGTTGATCAAGCCCGAAGCTGAGGCGGTGTTGCGCGAACTCGGCGAGCGCGGTGACATCATCAAACGGATGCACAAGGCCCTGACGGAACGCGGCATCGAGCGCGGGTCAGCGAGCTATGTATTGGCGAGCGAAAGCTTGGACGAGCCTATTGTCGGCAGGCTGGTCGAACGCGGTCTCGACGACGAATTGAAGGGCACGGCGTATGCTGTGGTGGATGGTGTTGATGGCCGCACTCACCACATCAAGTTGCCCGACCTCGACGCGGCGGGCGACAGTGCGCCCGGCTCGATTGTTGAGTTGCGCAAATTCGATGATGCGCGGGGCCAGCGCCGCGTCGCGCTCGCCGTTCGCTCGGATTTCGACCTCGAGCGACAGGTGACGGCATCTGGCGTAACTTGGCTCGACCGGCAAGCGGTCGCCAGGGAGCCACTGTCACTCTCCGATGGCGGCTTCGGTGCCGAGGTGCAGCAGGCCATGGAACGGCGTGCCGACCATCTTGTCGAGCAGGGCCTCGCCGAGCGACAGGGGCGGAGCGTGGTGTTCGCGCGCAAACTGACCGACACGTTACGCCGCCGCGAACTGGACGCGCTAGGCGAAAGGCTCACCATAGAGACAGGCCAGCCGTTCAACCGGGCCGGCAACGGAGAATACGTGACCGGCACCTATCGCCAGCGCTTCGCACTCGCCTCCGGCCGCTTCGCGATGATTGACGACGGCCTCGGCTTCCAGCTCGTGCCTTGGGTACCCTCGCTCGAAAAGCAGCTTGGCAAACACGTCTCCGGTGTCACCCGCAACGACGGTGGGATCGATTGGAGCTTTGGCCGAAAGCGAGGGCTAAGCTTGTAGACAGGATTGTCCTGCTTTTATGCAAGGAGCCATCCGAGAACCCCAAAAAACAGGTAAATCCCGATATACATGAAAAACACATATAAGAACCACAGCCCCCATACGACCGCCTGTGCCCAGAAGCTCGGATATATCTGGTTCTCACTGATGTTGCGAATTCCCCGGTACCTTTGCAAAAGCAAGCCTAAAATAACGATTATAGCTCCGGTGTGGACGGGATATTGCCCCATATGATCGTAAAGATCGGAAATCTGGCCGTTTAAGAACATCGGACTTAGGTATTCACTCGCTAACGTCAGTACGCCGAACCAAACAACAAAGCTTGCTCCCATCAAAAGAAAATAGGCTAGAGGTTGGGGGTTCACAGGCAAGCCAATTTTGGGCAGCAGCCAAACGCAAAAGCGATGGAAGGTCCAGCTTTGAAACCCTCCGAATAAAGCCAGCGCGCTTCCGTATATCGAAGAAAGGACTGAACAAAGCAGCGTGTTTCTGCCCATAAAAGTGGCGTATTCTGCATCGTTTAAATATGGAATTTCCGGCAGAACGACAAACATGATTGTAGAAATGGCCATGGAGGAAGCAAAACCGTATAATCCTCCTGCTGCGACGACAGGACGTATCGGTCCAAGTCGTGCAAATAGTGTTTTAGGCCGACCTTGAACAACTCGGAAATCGTCAGGCGTTACACTTAGTGGCGCGAACCCCACCAGAAGGGCGACAGCCCATTTGTTATTCTCCATGCTGTTGCGAAATTTTACGGCCAGTTTGCGCCACCAAGCCATCTTGTCCTCCAAGTATACGCGATACATCCTTCTCTGCACTTTTCCCTGTATTAGCCGCCTATTGCCGCCGAATTCCAGCCTCCGCTGTTACTGACACTTGAAATTCTTGGGGAAGCCTCGAATTTTTAGGCCATTAGCGCGAGGAGACTGTTCACTGTCTGCAACGAAAATTCTCTGGGGCCCGATACTCATCGTCTTCCTGATCGTGTTGATGACAACGTGGGGAGCGACGCAATGGACGGCTTGGCAACTTGGTTTTCAACCTCAGCTCGGTCAGCCCTGGTTCGAAATCGCGGGCTGGCCGGTTTACTATCCACCGGCCTTCTTCTGGTGGTGGTACTTCTATGATGCTTATGCCCCATTGATTTTCGTCGAAGGTGGACTGATTGCCGCATCCGGCGGGTTTATTGCCATCGTGGTTGCAATTGGCATGTCGGTCTGGCGAGCGCGCGAGGCCAAGAGTGTTGCGACCTATGGATCGGCACGCTGGGCCGAGACGGAGGAAGTGAGAGCCGCTGGCCTGCTCGGTCAGGAGGGGGTGGTCCTCGGCAAGGTGAAGCAGGACTATTTGCGCCATGATGGCCCGGAGCATGTCATATGTTTTGCTCCGACGAGATCGGGCAAAGGCGTTGGATTGGTCGTGCCGTCGCTTCTGACTTGGCCCGGTTCGGCGATTGTTCATGATATCAAAGGTGAGAACTGGCAGCTTACCGCTGGTTTCCGCGCGCGGCATGGTCGCGTCCTGCTGTTCGATCCGACCAATCCGAAATCGTCGGCCTATAATCCGCTGCTTGAGGTACGCCGCGGCGAGTGGGAGGTCCGTGACGTCCAGAACATCGCCGACATTCTGGTCGATCCCGAAGGCAGCCTCGAGAAGCGGAACCATTGGGAGAA
>NZ_QJTF01000039.1 GCF_003217235.1 Paramesorhizobium leguminum
GGCGCGACCTGGGGCCACATGGCCATCCCGCGTATCGGCCAGGAGGTGATCGTCGATTTCCTCGAAGGCGACCCCGACCAGCCCATCGTCATCGGCCGGACTTATCATGCGAGAAACAGGCCGCCCTATAAGCTGCCGGACCATAAGACCAAGATGGTCATAAGGTCCGATACGCATAAGGGCAACGGCTTCAACGAGATTTCCTTCGAGGATGAAGCCGGGCGGGAGAAGATCTACGTCCACGGTCAAAAAGACCAGGAAATCCATATCGAGAACAACCGCTCCAAGCGCATCGACAACAACCAGTCGGAATCGGTCGGGCACAACAAATCGATCGAGGTGGGCAACAACCATCACGAGGTCATCGGCGGCAACATGACGCTGATGGTCGGGCCGAATGTTTTGCAGAAGTTCGTCACCGGCAAGTTCAAGGCATTCACCGACAAGATCGGCGGATTGGCAAACAAGCTCGGCATTCCCGACATCCTCAACATGGGCGAGGGAAACCTCATTATCGGCGTCGGCAAGAACAAGGCCGAGACGGTGATGGTGTCGTCAACGGAGGTGGTGGGAGGCGCAAAAACGGTGGCCGTCGGCGGCGGCATGCAGATTGCGGTCGGTGGCGTGCTCAATCAGGCAATCGCCATCGGCGCTTATGAAGAGGTCGGCCAGAACAAGGTCGTCGTTGCAGGCAAGCGGATGGAATTCGTTTGCGGCAAGTCGATGATCCAGTTGAATGAGGACGGCACCATTATTTTAGAAGGGGTCAAAATTCTCCTAACCGGGAAGGACCGGATGACCGTCAAGGCAGGCAAGGTCGAGATGAACTGACCATGTCTTACAAAAACGGAATCTTCCCCGAACGGAACCAGGCACGGAAAAGCCAGCGCGAGGAGAAATTCGCGCAGTTCTTTGCCGATCTCGGTCTGGCTCCCGAACCTGACCCCTTTGCTCATGAACCGGATATGCCGGGCCAAGTTGCGGCTGTCGAAGCATTGCTGGCCAAAGCGCATGGTCTGCACGGGGACAGCAAAAGTGCGATCGAGGCCTTGCAGCGCGAAGTGGGTTTCCTGCGCGTCGGCGCCCCGGTTCTTCCGACCACGTCCTTGGGGCGGCCGGACATCAACTCATGCAGCGTGACGGCCATGACGCTTGCCTTCTTCATGCAGGAGCTCGGGTAACATGGCAGAAGCAGGTCTCGCCCCCGCCGCGCACCCGGATAACAGCTTTCTGAGCCAGTCCCAGAACACCGCGGTCTATGCGCAGAACCGGCACAATGAGTTGCTGGCGCAATTGCGGTTCATGGGGCTGCTGTGCGGCATAAAAGGGCCGAACGGCAAGCCCGAGGATGTCGCAAATGCGCGTAACGCCGTCATCGAGGCCCTGTCCGATTTTCTTGCGAGCCAGGGCGGCCCGCTCGCGCAGCAGGTCCAGCAGGACTATGACCGCTATCTTGAGATGCGGCAGGGTCTTGATCTGTTCAATCGGTTCGGAACCGCCGAGGCGATCGATATCGGCAATGCGGTGAATAATATCGGAAGACTTGGCCATCCTGCCGATAATGCACCGTTTCTGGGCGAAATTGCCGATGGCAAGCGCATGCCGGACGTGGGCAATGGCCGCATCTCCCAGCCGGGTATCGATTATATCAGCCAGGCCCACGGCTATTACCAATCGGCGGCAAAAAAGCAGCAGCAGCTGAATGCAATCGTCGCCGAGCGCAGGCGGCAGTGGTGGAATTCGGTATGGGAGAACCTGACTTCCTATTACAATGCGCGCCTGGCCGAGATCAAGCAAGGCCGCATGCTCGAAGCGGTGGCGAAGCCGGCGATCGATGCTGCTTATGTTGTCGCCGAAGAACTGATCTACGCCGGTATGATCTCAGCCATCGTGGCGATAACCGGGGGAGCTGCGGCGACGATCGGCATCGGGCTGCGCATGGCGATTTCGATCGGGTCCCGCTCGGCACGTTTCCTCACCCGCGCCGGTTCCGACCTGATCGAAGCCGCCGCACGTCAGGCGGCCGATACCATATTCGATATCAGGATCACCAAGGTCGAGCCGGCTGCGCTGCCAGGCCAGGGCCAGCCGGGCCGTCTGCTTCATCGCCAACAGGTTGATGTTGAAAAGGACCTGACGCCCGAGGAAGCCGCGGCATTCGGCGAAGGCGGCCTCGGATCAACCCGCCCCGATGCCGACGCGCCAGAGCAGGGGCCTAGCGGAAATTCTAATCGGCAAGCACAATCTGGGAATCGATGGCAGGCTCGGGAAGTCAATGGTCGGCGAGTCTATCAAAGAGATGATCTTATCGATCCGAATTTTGTGGATCCCGATACTGGATTAACAAACCTTGAACACATGCGCGCGGGGCGACCGCCTATCGGTCCTGATGGGAATCAAATCGAACTTCATCACATGGTGCAGCAAGAGGGGTTACCCTTTACCAATGATATGGCTCCCTTAGCTGAGGTCGAGAGAAGCTTCCATTCAAAAAATTATAACGCAATCCATATTTATCCACGGGGTGATCCTGACTATATCAGTTGGAGGAAACTCAATCCTTCTAACGCACGCCGCTATGACAATTATCGAAGAAAATACTGGCCAACTCGTGCTAAAGATTTCGAACCTGACTGACAGGATGCGCTATGTCTGAACAAACTTATCGCGAAGCCATTAGACTTCTTCAAAATAATGGGCTCCACCCACTCAAGGTGCGACGTCCAGCGCTGGAAGACATCATTCTTCTTGAACGGCGGTTGAATGTCCGTCTACCACGCTCTTATAGAGCAATGTTGCTTGACTTCGGCTTACTCCAGGTGGAGTCAATTTCTATTGCTGGAATTGGTAATGCTGGACTCGACGGGACGACCAGTAGCAGTGTCGTCTTTTCCACGGAGAAGGATCGAAGAAATGGTTTAATCACGGATACGATGATACAGATTGGCGTAACTGGCTATGGGCCGTTCTATTTCATTGACTGTGCAGAAATTGATGCTAACGGAGAAGCTCCCGTTTGGGAGGCTCAGGGGAATGGTGTAAGCTATGGCAAGGCAAAAATTGCAAATAGCTTCGGTGATTTTCTTTTGAATGAGGTGCACTCGCTTCTCAAAAATCTCCGAGAAGATCATGAGTCGGAATATTCAAAATATTGGAAAGAACGATCTAAGGATTTTGATCATTAGGGTTTGACATTCGCTTAAAGAACCAATCACGCGATAAAGCGCCCTTCGGCAGGAGGAAATTTACCGCGCAAACGAATGAACTTAACCGATGAATTTCCACTATTAAAGGAAATCGATCGATGCCAGCTTCCGTCCGCAAAGGCGACATCGGCTCCGGCCATGGCTGCCATTACCCGCCCACCCCGGCCATGACCGGCAGCCCGAACGTATTGATCAATGGGATTCCTGCCGTGCGGGTGGGCGACGCCTATGCCGCGCATGGGTGTCCATCCTGCCCGGCTCCCGCCCACGGCCGGGCACAGGCCGCCGGGTCGCCAACAGTGTTCATCAATGGCCGTCCTGCGGCGCGCATCGGCGACGCCATCGATTGCGGCGGGGCGGCTTTGACCGGCTCCGGGAATGTGTTCTTCGATGGGGAGTAACGGATAGCCATGACCGCGCAGAACACCGCCCTGCCGCAACCGATCAGCCTCGGCGACGGCCTCACTCCGGTCGATATCTGGCAGAGTCTTCACGCTAGCGAGCGTAGCTGGATCGCCAAGGCGGGCGGTGCGCCGCGCTTCGTCTTCAACGAAAACGCAGATAGTTCCGATCGCATGCTGCTGGAGATGTTGCCGGCATTGCCCGTCCGCCGCTGGTTCGACCTGTGCAACGGCGCGGGCTGGACAGTGCTCGGCGGGGCCGCGCTCTCCTGGTGTAAAGAGGGCAGCCTCGGCGATGTGCTGCATGTTTTTCGGGAATTGAAATTGATGCCCGAACCCGGCAATGCATGGGAGCGCGCTGCCTCGCTCATCAATCCCGCAGCCCTGCCGGAAAACCGCCTCTCGGCGCTCATGGCCTTCGGCAAGGACGAGATCGGCGTCTGCGTGCTCATCGCCGCGAGGCAGGAGCGTCCGGCACTCGATGTCCCTTCCGAACAGGTTGCTGCGCTACTGCCATCCATCCGTGCGTTGATCGAGAGCCGTATCGCTGCATTCTAATAAAACGCGGACATGGGCTGCGGCACCAATACCTGGAACACTGACGGTGTTGCCGATGGAAATCGGATAGTGTATGAAAAAGACATTATGCTGCCGACCGAAAAAGCAAGTTGAGATGGTTGCACGCCCCCGCAACCAGTTCAGACATAAATCGCTGCAAATCCAGATATAATAATCACTTAGGCCGCCTCAGGCGGTCGTTTGCATGTTCTGCGTAGCACGTATTTCCCGAACGGCCTTTGCCCGGCGCGGCAGCTTTGCGCCGCCCTAAATCAGGTATTAAGGCATCGGAGATGCGCCCGCAAAAGCGGACACTCGCTTTCGCGTTTGTCGAAATGCGAGGAGAAGCCAACGCGCCGCAGAAAACCTGCTTGTGTTCGGCGAAACATTGCTCATCCTCCGGATTGCCCCGCGCGACTAAGTCGCGACCCAATTCGGCGATTTTGTCCGCGACTTCCGCCATCGACTCTTCGGTGGTGCTCAGCCCGGCACACTGATGGTCAGGATCGCCGTGAAAGGTACGCCTTCTTCCGGGCATGATCTCACCGGTTCGGGTTTAATATTCAGCGAACAGACGCCAGTTCGACGACTCCAACACCTGTGCGAACGTCTTTCCAAAAACTTTGACGGGGCTCCATTTCAGATCATGTTCGATGCGCTCCGCCTCTACGGCGTGTCTCCCCAGGATGGCGGAAGATAGAGAGGATCAAGTTTGCCTCCCCAGCTTCCGTTGAAGCACCGCGTCGAGTTGGCCCTTACAAACTTTGGCTCGATTCTTGCGTCTAAGGACGGCGTAGAAACCAAGGTGAGCTTTGCGCGGCCGCAGCATGCAAACGCTATAATCCCTCGACTTGAATACCATTCTCCGCCAGCCAGGACTTCCGGGTTCGCCAGTCGGGGAGGTGCTGTTCGACCTTGAGCCAAAAGTTTGCAGAGTGGTCTGGGTAGTGTGCATGAGCAAGCTCATGGACAACAACATATTGCGCAATCCTCGGTGGCAATAAGATTGCTTTCCAATGAAATGAAACCCTATTGCCGCCGAAGGATCCCCATCTGAAGCCAAGATCTTGCACCGTGATTTCGTTTACTTGAACATCCATACGATTGGCATGTTCGGCGACCTGCTGTGAAAACCATGTCAAAGCACGCCTCGTGTACCATGCGATGAAGACGTCTCTGGCGCGGTGGGTCGAAGAGGACCGAAGGCAGAAGCGGCCATTCTTGAGGCAAAGATCAACAAGCTGGGCGTCCATGAGCCGCAGGCGATAACTTTTGCCGAGATATAGAAAGCCTTCACCGTTGACGAATTCTTTGACAGGAGCGCGCTTCTGGAGCCGTGCCTTCTCCTCGATCTTGGTATGAATCCACAGCAATTTTTCTTCGACGAAGGACGCCAAGTCTCTTTCCGGGACCTTGGTCGGGGCCGTAATCGAGAGCTCTCCTGAGCGTTCCACTGTAATCTGCAATGTCTTTCGCCTGTCGCTCCGGCGAACCTCGAATGTGAGGCCATCCACTTCAAGGCTTTGGCCAGAAATACGTGCCAACTTGCCGCCGGTGCGAACGGGTGAAAGCGGGAGCGAAGGCATCAGGCGCTCCTAAGCATGGAATCGTTGGCTTTGGCCTGCTGCAGAAGCTGATCTGCAAGGCGTTCAGCGCCTGCAACGTCAACGCCTCCCAGTTGTTTGTCAAAAATGATTTCGAATATCTCAGAGCGCAGGTTCTCCTGATCGGCCATCTTAAACGAGCTCCAGATGGACCTGTTGGCACGGACCTCTTCGGTAATTCGATCCACCACCTCAACAGTCATACGGTGGATTGTGTTGAGCTCGAATTCTGAATTGTGTCCGTCTGCGGCAAAGGCGTCCAGCGTAGTTCTGAGGAACGGAAGATAAATCGCAGGTACATCCGATGGCATATCAGTATCAGCACGGCCCCCTGAGCGCAGCTCATCGATAATTACCTGCAATTGCCGAGCTATTTCCTCCCATTGTTGTCCGAAGCTATGAAGGATTTGATTCAGGCGTTCAGACATTCGCTTGAAGCGGACAGGGTCGGTGTCCAGATTTTTCCTGATGTGAGAACGGATGGCATGCTCCATTTCGGAAGCCTTGGCCCGGTTCCCGGATGCCTGACCGACCTGGCTCTCGAATTCAGCATCCGTCAGCCGAACAGGCGGAATTTTTGGATTGATCCCCAGTGAGATGACGTGCTCGTCAATGAGCTTGCGTACTTTTGCACCGACATCGGAGCCGATCTGCGCCATATCGCGGTACCGGTTCCTAGCCCGTGCATAGATGTAAGCAAGCCGTTTGGCGTCCTTGACGAAAGGCAAGCCTTCAGCTCTCGGAAGTACCATCTCCAGAGATTTCAGGAAATCCTTCAACTTCACAGAGAATTCGGCCCGGGCCTTTTCGGTCGCCAGCACATTCAGACATGTTTCATCATCCGCCAGATCATCGAGACCCGCACGTCGGAAGATGTCCACCACACGGACATGGCGATCTCGAAGAACGGGTATCTGGTCATTCAGGCTGACGAGCGCGCCATCGATGTCTTCATCGGAATATGCCGCAAGAGCTGCCTTCAGATGATGGGCAACGCCGAAATAGTCGACCACAATGCCGCAGGTCTTTCCATGGCCAGTCCGGTTCACGCGGGCGATTGCCTGCAAAAGCTCGGCCTCTTGGATTGAGCGGTCAAGATACATCACCCCCTCGATGGGAGCGTCAAACCCGGTCAGCAACATCGATTTCACGATCAGGAATGCCAGGGGATCCGTTTTGGAAGGGTCGGCATGGAACAGCGGTTTCTTGAAGCGCTTGATCCGCGCCTCCTGGGCGCTCCCATCAGTCCATTGTTTCCAGCTCGGGTCATCGTCGTTGCCGCCGGACATGACGGCGGCAAACTCGATCCGTGCGAGAGCATCGCGGTAGCGCCAGGCTTGCACGAGTGCCTGGAGCCGAGGCGGCTTTGTACAGAGCGCCTCGTCGTCCATGGCCTTTTCATCATCGGAAAGCGCCGCGACTTCGGCCAGCATTTCGCTCATCGCTTCCAGAAGTGCCGCATGATATCGTACGACCGCAGTCCGGCTATATGCGACCACTTGAGCCTTGTACCCATTCGGCAAGATGTTGGTCACGTAGTGCCGGAGCATGTCGCGTGCCTTTTCTGCGATCAGGGCGGGGGCTTCGAGGATGTTGCCCTTGGTAGCGTACTTCTTGCGGATCGCCTCCAGTTCTTCCTCGCTACGGTTCTGGAACATGTCCTCGAACAGATCATCGAGCGTCGCACCATCCTTTACCGCGCCTTCCGCCGTGCGTCCCTCGTAGAGAACCGGCACCGTGGCGCCATCGGCTTCGGCTTCCTTGATCGTGTACTTGTCGATGAATTCACCAAAGATCTGGGCGGTGCGCTTCTTCTTTCCCATGATGACCGGCGTACCGGTGAAGCCGACGCGGGCACAGTTCGGCAGAGCTGCCATGAGGTTTGCGTGCAGATCCCCCGCCTGCGTCCGGTGTGCCTCGTCCACCACAACAAGAATCGTGTCGTCCTCGTTCAGCACCTCGAACACCGGGCCCTTCGTGACTTCCGGCCCATCCTCGTCGGTGCGGTATTTCTGGATGGTAGCAAATACCAGCCCCGGTCCCTTGCGCTTGGCAAGCTTCTTCAGCGATCCGTTGCTCGTCGCCAGCTCCACCACGTCACCCGAAAGCGTCGCCGTCTCGGATAGCTGCCTCTGCAAGTCGCGCCGGTCGGTGATCACGATGACCTTGAACTTCCGCAAAGCCGGATCGGTCCGCATCTTGCGGACCATGAACACCATGGTCAGGCTCTTGCCCGAGCCCTGTGTGTGCCAGACGATACCGCCGCGGCGGTCATATTCGCCATCCTGCAATCGCGTTTTGCCCGTTCGCAACCGCTTGAGAGCGCGGTTCACGGCGCGATATTGCTGATATCGGCACACTGTCTTGATGGTTTGCCCGCCGACCTGCATGAACAGCAGGAAGTGCCTGAGGATGTCAAGCAGGTGCGCAGGGCGTAATACGCCGGCGACAAGGCGTTCCTGCTCCGACAGCACGGCTTTCCCTAAGCCTGAGGCCGCATCGGCCTCAGTTCCTGTGCCATCGGGCCCTACGACCGTTTTCCACTGACCATAATGTTCCAGCTCTGCACCAATGCAGCCCATGCGGGCCTCATCGAAACTGGTGGCAATCAATAGCTGGACAGAGGCGAAAAGCGCTGGTGCGCCCTCATTCTCCTCCACTTCCAGCGCAGCCTTCCGGCGGTTGTGGTAGCGGCGCAACTGGTTGACCGCCTCAGCCAAGGGCTCGGGAATGCCGGGGCTCTTGGCCTCCACCACGACAAGCGGAATGCCGTTCACCAGCATCACGATATCGGGGATGATGAAGCCCTTGCCCACATCATGGCCGGGCGGGCAGTCGACCCGGAACTGGTTGGCAATGGTGAAGCTGTTGGCGGTCACATCGTCCCAGGCAATATAGCGGATGGTCTGGCCGCGTCCGCCGTCCCAGCCGGGCAGGCCCTCGACCGTCAGACCCCTGAGCAGCAGATCGGTGACCGCCTGGTTCGCCTCCATCAAGTCGCGCTGGCCGTGGCGGGTCAGTGCGCTGACGGCCTCGGAAAGGCGCGCATCATCAAGCCAGGGCTTGCCATCCGGGCCAGGGTTGATGGTATGCAGGCGCTCGCGCAGGGTGGCCTCGGCGATGACTTGCTTGAAACTCGTCCGTCCAGTGAAGCCCGCGTCATCCATGCTGCCAGTCTGAGCCTGCCAGCCCATGGCGACACATTGGTCGATGAATGGCTTTTCGACATCGATGTATTCGTAATCCATGGGCAGATTTTTCCGGTTAGAGCAGAGGCGTGACCGAGACCCGGCCAGTCAGCAGGTCGTCCATCAGGCCGGATTTCAGGAGGCGAAGCTTGGTAAGCATGTCCTCGTTTCTTTCGATTTCGCTGTTGATACAGAGGGTACGTTCGAGAATTGCCGCCTGTTCACCAATTTTAGGCAGCGCAATTTTTAACTCTCGCACGTCTTTCAAGGTGACTTTCGGACGAGTAACGCCCGCAGTGATTTGATCAACTTGCTTTCGAAAATGCGACGAATTCATTGAGGCCGAAAGCCATTCTGAATGCACTAGGCTTAGCTTTGGACGAATGCAAACGACGTCTGCTGTCACGATTCCATCCGCCATGCTAGCAGGATAGACTGCAGAAATGCATGGAGGAAATCCCATCTTCGTGGCGACTACGTCACCCGCTGTGACCTTGTGAGCGGAAAGGGCCTGAGCTTTTCTTGCGTCCAAGAACACGTTGCTCACCCAAAGGAAATTATTTGCCCGAATGTCGCGGACGAATACGACGGGAACACCTTCAGCGCGGTAGTCTGATGCTACCAAGTCACTGCCAAATGGACCAATGGTAGTGGAGTGGGCAAGTTCTTTAATGGCTATAAGCTCCCAATCATTCGGCAACCGTCCGAGCGGGGTTTGTTTATAGAGCTGGGGAGCCTCGGTCTGTGAGGGGCGGAGGTCGCCATTCGCGTCGATGCCGCGGGTTAGCAGGTCATGCAGCAGCCCCTGCTTCATCGCCTTCAACTTGGCCACGACCGCCTCGGTGCGCCGTATCGCGGCATCAAGCGTGTCGAGAATCTCGGCGATTTTCGGCTGGTGCTCTGATGGGGCGAGAGAGACCTGAATGTTCAGATAGTCTGCTACCTTGATACCCTTGACCGTCGATCCGATTGAAACTCCCTCGGCTTTGGGTTTTGCATGATCGGCAAGGTGCAAAAGATATCTGGTCGATACGTCGCGTGCAGGGACCAACGCCTTCAGATCTTGATTGATCGTGACATCCATTGGAGCGATGGCAACGCGTCCGACGGCCATGCGTGTGCAAACGATGGGCGTATTCGCCGGGATCAAATTCGCTGCGCTAGCCTGCAAACCTTGAACAGATATTTGCTCCTTTGTTGAAAGCAGTACGGTCTGATCTTCGATGAAGTCCTTGACGGAAGCCCAAGGGATCGGCCCTGTCCAGAACGCCGGGTTCTGACGTGAGGGTGTGCCGCCCCCGATCTGGTTGGCGATCAAACTGCCAATGGGACCTTTGGGGAACCTTTGCTCAGACATACCTCAACCCCTTCAGGAAGTCGTTGAGTTTCTCGGTCGCCTCGGACCGCGCACGCTCCATCTCGGTCAGTGTCACGCGATATTTGTCCCACCAATTTTCAAAAGCCTCCACGATTTGTCCGCGTTGCGCGGCGATGTAGCGGGTCAGGATCTTCTGCATGTCGTCATGCAGGATCTTCAGCAGCAGTTCGGTCGCCTCTTCAGGTGACAGTTCGTCGACGCCCTTGTTCAGTTCGGCGGTGAACTGGTCCTTCTTGGCCTTGAGGGTCCTCTTGACCTCGCTTAGCTCCTTTTTCCAGCGCCTGACCTGCGCCTCGTCCACCGCCTCGGCATCGTCCTCTTCTTCCTCGCCGTCTTCAGGCGTGGTGGTCGCGGCCTTGATCTGCGCATCGATCTCGGCCTTGCGCGCCTCCAGCTCGCTGATTTCCGCCACGAAGTTCCCCATCAGGAAGGCAACCAGCTTGTGGTTCAGCGGGTTCTCCTTGCTTCCCTTGTCCTCAAGCGCCGTCACGATTGAAATGCGCCATGCATCAACCACCCCCGTCGTGCCGCGTGCCATAAGCGTGAGGAAGTCGAACCGCGACTGGTTCCAGAACTGCGCGATGATCCCGCGCACGGTGAACCGGTCCAGCATGGCGAGGCTCTCCAGCGTGGTCGAGAAGCTGGAGAGGAGTTCGTCGCGCAGCTTGATGAGGGAGCTTGCATCGTCGTCTTCCGCTAGCGCGGTGATGTCATCGGTATGGACCGCCCACCACGTTTTAAACTTGTCCCATATCGCGGCCTCACGCGCCATGAGGCCGGCATTGGTCTCGATCGCGCGCTTGATGTCGGCCTTGGTGTTCAGACGGGCAGCAAAATCCAGATAGCGGCCATCGCGCGGCGTGAGCAAGTCCATCGGATCGAGACCATGGGACTGGAACAGCTTGGCCTTCGCCGCGACCTCGGTTTTCGGGACGCCCCCGACAAGGTGGGCGCGCACGTCATGCGGCTCCGGCGGCGGCGCGTTATCGGCGTAGCGGCGGATGTTCAGATTCCAGTCGTTCTCTTCCAGCGTCTTGAGATCAACGATGGCGGAGAAGCCGGGGATTTCGCGATATTCCTCGAAAGTGGTAACGATCTTCTCTATGTGTTCAGGCAGCAGGTGGTTCTGCGCGCGTCCCTCGAAGTACTCGCGGTCGGCGTTTATGAAGAGCACCTTGCCTTGTCGTTGCTCAGGCTTGCCTGAAACCAGGTTCGCGCCGCGATAAACACGCTGACGAAGGACGATGACGCATGCGGGGATGCCCGTGCCGTAGAAGAGTTGCGGGCCGAGGCCGATGACCGCTTCGATCTGATCATTCTCAATGATCTTTTTTCTGATCTTGCCTTCGTCTCCTCCACGGAACAGCACCCCGTGCGGCATGACGGTCGCGATCATGCCGCCTTCGCGCGTGACATGTAGCATGTGCTGCAGGAACATGAGGTCAGCCTTCTTCGAGCCGAGAGGAACCTCGTGGAAGAAGCGTTCACGGAACTTCGGTTGCCAGGTCGAATTGCCTGCTCGATCCTTGTCCTTCGTGCCCCACGGAATCGAAAAGGGGGGATTCGTCAGGATTCGATCGAACCGCCGAAGCTCACCATTCTCGATATGTTTCGGTTCGGCCAGAGTGTCCTCGTTCCAGAGATCGGGGCTGTCGATCCCATGCAACAGCATGTTCATCTTTGCGATGGACCAGACAGTGCCCGCGTTTTCCTGACCGAAGAGGTTCGCCTTGCGACCATCCTGCCCATGCTCGTCGATATATTCCTTGGCGGCGATCAGCATCCCGCCGGAGCCACAGCACGGGTCGTAGATGTCATGTTCCAGAGTGGGTTTCACCAGCCGGACCATCATGCGGACGACGGAACGCGGGGTGTAGAATTCGCCCCCCTTCTTTCCCGCGGAATCCGCAAACTCGCCGATCAGATACTCGTAAGCAGCGCCGAGGAGATCCGGAAATTCGAAGTCTTCGTTGCGGAGTCGAATCTCGCCGAAGTGCGTGATCAACTGACGAAGTTTTTGATCGCTGATTTTGCTCTGGCCGACCTTCCGGGTGAAGTCGATGTGGTCGAGAACGCCTTCGAGCGCGCTGTTCTCGGATTCGATGCCACCTAGGGCTTTATTCAGCGTGTCGCCGATATTTTCATGGGCTTCGTTGACAAGGAATTCAAACCTGGATTGAGGCGGAACCCAGAAAGTGCCGCTACGCCCGTACCAGATCTTCTTTTCCGCATCTTTTGCGGCCTGCTGCGGCGAAACACCACTGGCAACGCACTTTTGTATCACTTCCGATCGCGCTTGTTCGAAGACGTCGGAACATCTCTTTAAGAACAGCATCCCGAAAATGTACTCTTTGAACTCCGACGCATCCATTTTGCCGCGGAGGATATCTGCTGCGCTAAAGAGATGGCGTTCGAGCTGAGCTAGGGTCAAAGGCATTAGATTCTCATCACTGTCTGCATGCAACCTGCGCCATCTGAATGGCACGGGCAACGATGATTTGTGTACATTGTCGTGTAGGGGCAGGGCGCGGCGACGCAAGTCCGGGCATGCCTCCTTCGGCGCTACACGACTCAGCCTCGGCGTCGATAAACTTTGGTCTTTGCATAGGCAAGCGGGGCCCTTCTCCATGCGGGACCGGAGCTGTCATTCCTAACGATGTCTTATGCATAGCAAATCGAGGTCTGCATCCGAAAGCCGCCCGTTAGCTCGCGGATCCCACGCTGCTCTAGAACGCACTAAACCCCAATGTGGGCGCTATAGCTATTTATGTGAGCTTTTACGCAACTAGGGGAATTTTGAACGGTACCTCTCATCTGGTGCTATCCAGCCTTCTATGAAATCCAGCGGATCAACATTTTCCATCATTGCTCTGGCGCGCGCCAGGCGTTCTTCGAGACGCTGCCGACGGTCGCCATCCGCGCTCTTCAGGCGTTCTGTCGCGTCCGCGAAAAAACGCTCAACGGTCATCGCTTTTCCCCACCTCTCGATAATCTCAGCAAGCTGCCGTCGGCTGTCGGCGAGAGCCTGAGCCGTCTTGCGCGCATTCTCCTGCCTTTCGTAGCGCTCCCACTCCTCTTCCCGCTCTTTCTTTCTCTTCGCCTCCGCCGCATCCTCGGCGTTCATGAGACGTTGCAGATTGTCCCAGGACGCCCTTAACGTCTTGACAATCTCCGGGATCAGACTCTCAAGTGACTGCTGCTTCGTTTCTTGCCAATTGAGAGACCAATCGACGCCTCTCTTTGGTGAGTAGGCAACGATCCGGAAACGCCCGCAGGGCATATCCTGTTCTCTCGTCCAGGAGTGTGTCAGCTGCCGAGATTTGGCTGATCGTATGTGACTGCTATCCTCACGATGGTAATCGCCATTGAGATATCGCATCGTTATTCGCTCGGTCATTTCCGTGACGGTGAGTGCGATTGGCACCGTGTCGATATAAAAGACAGTTGGTCTGTCAGGAGCCCAAATGCTTCCGGTGTGGTAGCGACCGTATCTGCGATCCTTTCGCTCTATCTCTTGCTCTCCCACATTAATACGTTGCAGATTTTCGGCGGCCTCGGCGATGTGAACTCGATACCCTTGCTCGTCGAGCGCAAGATATAGAGCGTTGGCGATGGAAAGAGCACGCGGCAGCTCGGCTTCTGATGCAATCAGGTCCGGCAGGATTCTTTTGTAGGGCCTGAGGAATTCGCCATTCTTAACCTCCCGTGTTTTTCGCAAATGTTCTTCGACACCAAAAAGCAGCGGGTGACGTGCCGGACGGCGAAATTTCGCAGCGGGCTTTGGCTTGCGGGCCACGCCTTCCTCTGTCGTTCGCATTTTTCGCGGCTTGGAGACTGACGGCAGGATCTCAATGGTCTTATCGGGTGCTTCTGGCAAGGGAGGTAACTCCGCCGGAAGTCCTAAGGACTTGCGAGTCCAGTATCCCGATCCGGGATAAGGAACCTGGTATCGTTTGCAGATGGCGGCGAGTGCCGTGCCGGAAATTCCGAGCTCCGGCGCGACTTTGCTGAGCGGTCTCTCGCAGACCCGTTTATAAAGCTCAAGGCGCGTCACCTGCATAGCGAATATCTCAACGTAGTCAGAACCGAAATCGCAGTGCAGGTATACCGATTTCTCCCGTCTTTTGAGTGGGATTATGCCTTTTTGTACCATTTTTCGAAGGCGAAATGCAGGCGCGCTCATCCCGTCATGGCTGATTCCGGGAACTAATCCCGCTTGGCTATCTTCTTCTGGTCAGGCGGGCGGACGACGCCAGTTTTTGCGCGGGTTTGAAGCAGGCGTCTGTCGCCTCACCATCTTCGAATGCGTTCTTTCCCTTCGCTGTCCACAACGCTTGCGCCTGTTCGCCCTGATCGCCTTTGAGCTTTTCGGCCATCCAGATGAGCGCGCCGAGGATGATGACGCGGTCGTCGCCGGTCAGGTCTACCACACCGGCTTTGATGACGAGGCCGCCCAGCTCAATCAGATGCCGCGTGCGTTTGCGGCGCTCGACCTGCCAAGACCGCATATCACGCCGCGCCCGTTGCGCCTGATGGCGACTGCGCGCCGCCCGGTTGCGGCGAAGCGCTTCCCGCGTCGTCGTCATTTGCCGCAGCAGTTCGCTGCGATTTGCTGCGAAAGAACGCGGCCCCCCGCTTGGCCCACGCCTCCCTTTTCTCGGCGTCCTTCGTCTCGGCCAACACGATCAGCGCTCCGGCCAGTTCTTCGGCGCTGAGAGCGTCGGCCCCGGTGGCGATTATCAACTCGCCCAGTTGTTGTACCCTGCGGGTTTTCAGTTCTCGCGCCTTGTCTTCCAGCGCTTTCAGCTCCGCATCAAAGTCCCTCGGTTTGCGCATGTGCCGTCTCCATCATTTTCGTTCGTGGTCGAGCAATGATAATA
>NZ_QJTF01000040.1 GCF_003217235.1 Paramesorhizobium leguminum
GGCGCGACCTGGGGCCACATGGCCATCCCGCGTATCGGCCAGGAGGTGATCGTCGATTTCCTCGAAGGCGACCCCGACCAGCCCATCGTCATCGGGCGGACTTATCATGCAAGGAACAGGCCGCCATACAAGCTGCCGGACAACAAGACCAAGATGGTCATAAGGTCGGATACGCATAAGGCGAAGGGGAAGGTCGGCTTCAATGAGATCAGCTTCGAGGATGAGAATGGACGGGAAGAAGTTTTCGTCCATGCCGAGAAGGATATGAACACCATCGTCAAAAACAACAAGACGACGCTGGTCACAACGCTGTTCAGCGAGATGACGGGTTTTGTGCGGCAATCCTATGTGGGGGTGGATTATCATGTGACCGTGGGTGGTACCTACAACCAGATCGTCGGCGCGACCGCCTCGCATGAGGCAGGCTCAAGCTATACAATCCGCGCGGGCAGCTTGCTGGACCTTCAATCGCCCGAGCATGTGAAGCTTCGATCAGGAAAACATACGGATATCTCATCGGGCGGCTCTCTTCTCCTGAGCACGCTCAAGGATTTCCAAGTATCCAGCGGCGGACGGATATTCATCACGGCGACGGACGATATCGTTATCAAGCGCGGCAACAGCGTGATCGAGATCAAGGAAAACGAGATTTCGATCCGCTCCGGCAAGGTCAAAATAAACTAAATTGAATTTGTTGGGATTGATCATGAGCGAATATATCAAAACCACGCCGAGCGACGTTTATGCCTTCACTTTCATCGGCTATAATGAGATCACGGCGGAAGACGTGAAAGCCTGCGTTCCGGGATTGTCGGACGCATGTGAGACTCTTTCCATTCCACCAGAACCGCCTGTGCCTATCCATGCGCCTGCGGTGCTGGAGGGGACAATGGTGCATACAGAAAATGGCACGGGCAAAGCCGTTCCCGAATGCCTATGGGAATGTCTGACGGGCGACACCGCTACGCAAGCCACAGGTGCGGCCGGGGTTGGTGGAATACTCGAGGGGAGCTTGCCGAAGAGGTGGTTTGGGGTGAAGGTTCTTCCCCCCGCATCGGAATTTATGTCGGTTAGCTCAATCATCGCGCATAAATGGCCTCAATTGGATGGGAAGCTTCCAAAGTGGATGCCCAACAAGGCCCCAATAATTCGGTATGGAAAGTTTCCACCGACCATCAAGATGCGTCCAACAACAAGCACGCTACGCTTCATCGGACGTTGGATACCCGGCATCGGCTGGGGATTGCTCGCCGCGGATCTGATTATATTGGATCAATGCGTTGCCAACTGCCGGGGTAGCAAGTCGCTGCTCCGTCAAATTTGGGAAGAAACCCTAGGCAGCAAGGAAGCATTCTAATGTCAAAGACCCTCTCACTTGAAAACCTTCGCGTCTTTCTCTCGCAGGAGTTTGGATTTGAGATCGCTTTTGGCAAGTCATTCAACATTGATTATAATATGGACGGTGAGGAATTTATTGATGGGCTCTACAAAGCAGCAGAGGAATTTGGCTGTATAGAGAAGGAGCTAGACAAACAGTATAGCTATCATCTCTATTTCAAGCAGGGAATTTTGTATCCCATGAAAGCATATATCAGACGGCGCTTTGGTCTTCCTCACGATGAAGATGTGTTTAAGGAAGCCGTTCCGCTTGCAATTGAAGATGTTTATAGGATTTTGGAATCATGCACCAAGAGCGTTTAACACTTGAGAATGTTCAGAAAGCGCTCTCGTTTTATTTTAAATTTGAGGTGGATGTCGATAAATCTCTCAACATTGACTATAATATGGATGGCGAGGAAGTAGTGTTAGGAATCGTATATTGTTTGGAAAAATTCGATTGCGATGACGCCTTATTTCTTAAGAAATTCAGCTATACACTTTATTTCAAGCAAGGCGTTATCCATCCTCTGAAAACACATATCCGCCGGTTCCTCGGACTTTCCTACGATAAAGACCTTTATCGAGAGGAAGTTCCCCTGACCACGCGCGACCTATACGAGTTCTTCAAGGCCGCGCAGAAGGGGCTCAAAAGCCATCGCACAAATGACGATGCTTCTCATCCGGATCGGCCATGAGGAGTGTTCTTATGATATTCTCCGGAGTTATTTTATCGGTAATCCTCTTGGGTGTTACGTTTTTTGGAGGAGTCTTCTATGCAACTCAAAAGAGTGGAGTAGTTAAGATCGTTCTTAAAAATGACTCTGCGAATGAGGTCATACTCGGCTACAAAATAAAAGAATCTTTTGGGCCAGCTTCGCACTTTGAGCACATGGTAAAGCCAAATGGCCAATTGGTTTTTAATGTAGGCATAAATTCGGACGCGGATTTAACGGTATTCTCAAGAAGAGAAGGAAACACATCGGAAGCGTCTGAGTACGTAACCCGCGGATATCCGGTAACCATACTAACTCCGCCAACTTTCATCGCTTCGTTTCAAAATAATATCGTTTCAATATCGAAAATGGCAGCCAGACATTGACCGGTCCATCACAAATATCTGGAAGCGCCCAGGCATTTCTCCGGCGTCGTCGCCTCGACTGCGCGCGGCGAGGGCCATCGCCGCGCCGCCTACCAGTTTACGCTGCTACCGACGCTACACCGGCTCAACCGATGGCTCGGACAGCCGCATCTTCCAGAATGTTCGTTGCCCGACATCATCCGCACGGTGTGGTCAGCCAGGCGAGGCAAGCTTGCAAAACATTTATACAACGAAGGGCAGCGCTAATGTCTGCACGTATATTCATGGCATGGTTATTACAAATTGCTATTTCGATGCTTATTGTGATGGCCATCAGATGGCATATCATCTTCGTATTCGACGTAACTAAAAAAGAAAGAGGAATTGATTATATCATATCAAATAATATATTAGCATATGTATATATGTATTCTATAAATATGGTGATTATTGTCAGTATATCATGGCTTTTCCGTTTTGCAATAAAGGACATGCTCGGAGGTGCAAAATTCTACCTTGCCGACACCCTGACTTTTATAGCCGGGTTGGCGGCCGTCGTCGTGATTTGTCTCGCGCGAAATCTGCCATTTGATTAAGGCGAGTTGGAGACGGCGAATGGTTATTCATCACAACTGTCTGTTTGGAAGTTCAAGACTTGAGAATTCTTTACGACTCCATCGCCATGCAAATCCGGAGAATAAATAATGTCGCTGCGTAATCCCGTGGTCTGGGCAGAAGGTACGTTCGTGCGGCCCAACCATTTTCAGCAACAGGCCCGCTACCACGATTATGTGACGCGGCGGCGCAGCGATGCGATCAATGCCTATCAATATGGGCTCGAGCGGATCGAGATCAACAAGGAAAACCTGCTGCACGGGCGCATTTCCATCGTCAGTGCCAGCGGCATCTTCCCGGACCGGACCGTGTTCGACATTCCGGGCGAGGCGCCGCCGCCGCAGGCGCTCGATATTTCCACGATGAATGTCGTCAACGAGGTGCTCTATCTGGCCCTTCCCTTATGGGCGAACGGCGTGCCGGAGGTGCTGACCGACGTGAGCGCCGAGGAAGCGACGCGCCAGGCGGTGTTCGCGCAGGAAACGCGCGACACGACCAGCGCCGACGCCGAGCCGGGGATGATCGATGTCGGGCAGCTGCGGGTGCGGCTCATGCTGGAGCGGGAAAACCGCAGTTCCTATGCCTGCGTGCCGATAGCGCGCATCCAGGAAAAGCGCAGCGACGGCAGCATCGTGCTCGGCCCCGGCTTCATGCCGATGGCCTATGATATCGACGCCATTCCGCAATTGCGGCGCGCGCTGGATGATTTCACCGGCCTTCTCAACCAGCGCGCCCGCCAGATCGCGGCCCGCCTCGGGGCGCTGCATCAGGGCGGGGTCGCCGATGTCGCCGACTTCATGCTGCTGCAGACGGTCAACCGGCTCGGGCCAATTTTCCACCATCTGAGCACGATCAACCGGGTCCATCCCGAGCGGCTCTATGAGACCTTTGCCGGCGCGGCGGGGGAACTGGCGACCTTCACCCATGAAGCGCGGCTGCCCGAGGCATGGCCCGCCTATATGCATGAAGAGCCTCATATCTGCTTCGACCCGCTGATTGCCTCGCTGCGCCGGTCGCTGGGCGTCATGCTGGAGCCCAATGCGATTGCGCTGCCGCTGCAGCGGCACAAGTTCGGCATTCTCACCGCACCGCTGTCAGATCCGAGCCTCATCAACGCTTGCGTTTTCGTGCTGGCCGTGCGCGCCGCCGTGCCGCTCGACAAGCTGTCGAAGACCTTCCCGTCGCAGGTCAAGATTTCCTCGATCGAGAAGATACGCGACCTTATCAATCTGCACCTGCCCGGCGTCGTCCTGCAGGCCATGCCGACAGCGCCGCGGCAGCTGCCTTACCATGCCGGCTACACATATTTCCTGCTCGATCACAATTCGAGCGGCTGGGATTCCTTGCGAAACTCCAGCGGTTTCGCGTTCCACATAGCCGGCGATTTTCCGGAACTGGAGATGCAGTTCTGGGCGATCCGCGGGCGTCAGGATTGAGGGGAGATAAAAAATGAACGAACTGACTTCGGCAAGCAATCTGTTCAAGGCGGGCGAGGGTGGCACACTGGCGGTCGAGGCGCCGCCCATGACGGCGCTCGACCGGGTCGCCGCGCTCGGGCTTTCTCCCGCCGCCGTCAGCCGCCGTCCGGATCCGGCCTTTTCATTCGGCCTGCGCGGCGGCGCGCTCAACCCGCTCGTCGACTCCAGTTCGCCGATGATCGCGCTGATCCTGCGGATATTCAGCCTCGGCCAGTACGACGACATCGACGGCCTGCACAAACGCTGCAAGCATGAGATCGAGTCGGTCGAGCTGGAGCTTCACCGCCTCGGCTATGACCGTGTCACCATTCTGGCGCATCGCTATTGCCTGTGCAGCGTCATCGACGAGACGGTGATGTGCAGCCCCTGGGGGCAGGACAGCAATTGGTCGGAACGCAGCCTGCTGGCCACTTTCCATGACGAGACCTGGGGCGGCGAGAAATATTTCGTCATCCTCGAGCGCCTGATGATGGAGCCGGCCCGTTATCTCCAGATCCTCGAATTCCTCTATCTGTGCCTCTGCCTCGGTTATGAGGGCAAATACCGGGTCATGCACAATGGCCGCACCCAGCTGGAAGCGCTGATCAAGGAAGTCCACGACATCATCCGCAAGGAGCGGGGCATCGCCGATCCGCTTTCCACGCTGAAAGCCGATCACATCGTCGACCGCGCCCATTACGTCCGCTGGCAGACGCCGATCTTCGCCGTTGTGGCCGGGGCCTTCGTGCTGGCGGCGGCGCTCTATGCCGGATTCTTCTTCTACACCGAAAATTACACGAACCGCGTCATCGCGGAGCTGACGCAGGTTCTGGCAGACAAGGATTGAGCCAATGGCGAAAGTTGAACTGAAAAGCCTCGTTGACCGGCTCAACCGGGCCTGCCGCATGGCGCTGGAGGAAGCTGCCTCCATATGCGTCGCCTCCAGCCATCGCGAGGTGATGATCGAGCACCTGCTGCTTGCGCTGGCGCAGCAGCCGGGCGGTGATATCAGGCTTATACTGCAGGCGTATAATTCCGATCCCGCGAAACTCGTCTCCAGCGTGAAATCGAGCTTCGACCGTTTCCGTCAGAGCGATGGCAATTCGCCCGTCTTTTCGCCGCTGCTGATCGAGCTGTTGCAGGATGCCTGGCTCATCGCCTCCGTCGAGCTTGGCCAGAGCAGCATTCGCGGCGGCGCCATCCTGCTGGCAGTGCTGCAGGATATCGGCCGCTTCGCCCGCTTCGAATACGCCGTCCAACTCGACAAATTGCCGGCGGAGGCGATCCGCCGCGGCTTCGCGGAACTGACGAAGGGCTCCGTCGAAACCGAGGAACCGGCGGCGAACAGCAATGGCCGTCAGGTCGCCGCCGCGCCGCAGGACGAGTCCGCGCTTGCCAGATATGCGCAATGTTTCACGGCGCAGGCCCGCGAAGGCAAGATCGACCCGGTGTTCTGCCGGGACGACGAAATCCGCCAGATCATCGATATCCTGGCCCGCCGCCGCAAGAACAACCCCATCTGCGTGGGCGAGGCCGGTGTCGGCAAGACCGCCGTCGTGGAAGGGCTGGCGCTGAAGATCGTCAATGGCGATGTGCCGGACAGCCTGCTCGGCGCGGAGGTTTACGGCCTCGACATCGGCGCGCTGCAGGCCGGGGCCTCGGTGAAGGGCGAGTTCGAGAAACGCCTGAAAGGCGTGCTCGACGAGGTCAAGCAGGCGGACCGCCAGACGATCCTCTTCATCGACGAGGCGCACACGCTGATCGGCGCGGGCGGCCAGGCGGGCGGCAGCGATGCGGCCAATCTGCTGAAGCCGGCGCTGGCGCGCGGCGAAATCAAGACCATCGCGGCGACGACATGGTCCGAATACAAGAAATATTTCGAGAAGGACCCGGCGCTGACCCGCCGCTTCCAGCTCGTCAAGCTGGATGAGCCATCGGTCGAGCAGGCCTACACCATCCTGCAGGGCCTCGTTCCCGCTTACGAAAAGGCGCATGACGGGGTCTATATCAGCGATGAAGGGGTGGCTGCCGCCGTTCGCCTCTCCGCCCGCTACATCACGGGGCGGCAGCTTCCGGACAAGGCGATCGATGTGCTCGACACCGCCTGCGCCCGCACCAGGGCCGCGGCGACCGGCGTGCCGCTGGCAATCGAAAAGCTGACCCGCTCCGCCATGGCGCTGGAGCGCGAAAAGGAAGCCATCGAGCGCGATATCAAGCTCGGCCACGACCAGAAGTCGCTCGGCAAGCGGCTGAGCGATCTACAGGAACGGCTCGATGCGATGCTGGCGGAAAAGACGGCGCTGGAGGCCGGCCATGCCGCGCAGCGCGAGCATGTCGAGCGCCTGAAATCCCTGCGGGCGCAGATGGACGACGGCGCCGACGCCGGAAGCCTCAAGGCCGAGATCATCGATGCGCGGCTTGCCTTCGAGCAGTCCCGCAAGAGTGTTGCCCTGACCAGCCTCGAAGTCGGCGCAGTGGAAATTGCCGCCGTCATTGCCGACTGGACCGGCATCCCGGTTTCCTCCATGACGCAGGACGAGGTGTCGAACCTGCTGCAACTTTCCGACGTCATGGGACAGACCATCAAGGGGCAGGACCATGCGCTGAAGGCGATCGAGGATCAGCTGCAGGCCTCCAAGCTCGACCTGCAGCGCGCCGGCCGTCCCCTCGGCGTCTTCCTGCTGGTCGGCCCTTCCGGTGTCGGCAAGACGGAAACCGCGCTGGAAGTGGCACGGCGCCTGTTCGGCGGCGAGCAGTTTCTCACCACGGTCAACATGACCGAATATCAGGAGAAGCACTCGTTTTCCCGCCTCATCGGCTCGCCGCCGGGCTATGTCGGCTATGGCGAAGGCGGCGTGTTGACGGAGGCTATCCGCAAAAAGCCCTATTCGGTTGTCCTGCTCGACGAGGTGGAGAAGGCGGATCCCGATGTCCTCAACCTCTTCTACCAGGCCTTCGACAAGGGCGACCTCGCCGATGGCGAAGGGCGGCAGATCGACTGCAAGAATGTCGTGTTTTTCCTGACATCGAACCTGGCGTCGGAGCAGATCACTGCTCTGGCCACGGGGGAGGGGGCGCTACCGCCGGAGGAAATAGAAAAGGCGATCCGCCCGCTTCTCGCCCAGCATTTCAAGCCGGCGCTGTTGGCGCGCATGCAGCCCATCGTCTACCTGCCGCTCGGCGAAGAGGTGATGAAGCGGATCATCGCCGCCAAGCTTGGCGATCTGGGTAAAATGCTCGCCGAGAAACAGGGGATTGCCCTTGAGCTTACGGATGGCGCGGTGCGGCGGCTGGAAGCGCTTTGCAACGAGACGGCGAGCGGGGCGCGCCTCATCGACCAGCTGATCCAACGCCGCCTATTGCCCGTGATCTCGCGGCAGATCCTGCGCAGCCGGCTGGACGAGACGCTCCTGCGCCATGTGCGGATCGATGCCGACGATTCGGGTGAGTTCAGCTTCGATTTTACCGCCGAAGGAGAAGCGTTAGCGCAAGAGGCGGCTGAGTGACAGCAAGCTGCCGCCAGATCCTCGAAGCCTGCGTAACACTCAGCGCGCAGCAGGATATTGCCGCGCTGCGCGAAAGCTTCTGCCGGATCATGGGCGAGATCGTCAGCGCGCGTTCGGTGCTGATGATGGGTCTCGATGCCACGGGCGAAAGCCTTCTGCCGCTGGCCTCATCGCCGGAGCCGTGCGTGGTGCCTGGTTTCAACGTCTTCGAGTCGGAGCGGAACGAGCATCCGGTTTCCATAGCGTTGCGCGCGCAAGGGCTTTTAACGGAGCCGCCGGAAGGCCAGCTTCTGATGGCCTCGCTGCGCGAAATCCTTTTTAGCGGAGAGCCCGGCGCGCGGCTTGTCATCATCGCCGCGCCCTCGGCGTCGGGGCGCGCGGAAACGATCTTTTTCGCGCTAACCGACGCAAAGGGAGGCTTGCCGGCCGCAGATGCGGCGGAGCTTGCCGTAATCTTTGCCCGGTTCTGCGATGCGCGCGGCAGATCGGCTTCGAGCTATCTCCAGATGTCCGACGCCAGCACGCTCCTGTCGCGCTCGCTGGAGAATGCCGACAAGGAGCGCAAGCGCATGCGGCGCACGCTTCCCGAAGCGCTTTCCGGCAAGCTGGTCGGCACATCGGCTCCAATGCGGCAACTCCGCGACACGATCGCGAAATATGGCCCGGTCGATCTCTCAATCCTGATCCTCGGCGAGACCGGCACCGGCAAGGAGCTGGCAGCGCGCGAGTTGCACCGGTTGTCCGACCGCAGCCGCGGGCCGTTCATAGCCATCAACATGGCTGCCCTGCCGGAGACGCTCGCGGAAAGCGAGTTTTTCGGTCATGTCAAAGGGGCCTTCACGGGAGCGCAAGCCAGCCGGGCAGGATATTTCGCCTCCGCCCATGGGGGCACGCTGTTCCTCGATGAAATCGGGGACATGCCTCTCGCCCTCCAGGCCAAGCTGTTGCGTGTGCTGCAGGACAAGGTCTTTCGCCCCATCGGATCCGATACGGAACATCGTTCCGATTTTCGGATCATCGCGGCGACCCATCGCGATCTCCATGACCTCATGCGCAGGCGGGAATTTCGCGAGGATCTGTTCTATCGCATCGGCGAGGCGCGCATCCTCATACCGCCATTGCGGGAGCGGAGCGAGGATATTGCCGGTCTTGCTGCTCATTTCCTCAACGCGCTTGCCCAGCAGCATGGCCAGGCGCCGAAGCGCCTTTCCGAAGGGGCGAAGGAACTGCTGGCCAGCCTGCCGTTTGCGGGCAATGTGCGTGAATTGCAGGCCATGATGACCGATGCCTGGCTCACAGCGGGCGAGGCCGGGGAGATTGCTCCGGAGCATTTGCCGCCGATGCGGGACGCGGTTGTGACCCCGGCACAGGTCGAATTCGACGCCATTCCATCGGGAGGGTTGAAGGCCGCATGCGAGGCTTTCGAACGCAAGCTGCTGGTCAGCTCCTTCCGCGCGGCGCGCGGCAATACCACCCAAATCGCGGAGCGGCTGCGGCTGCCGCGCCGCACACTGGTCGATAAATTGAAGAAATACGGCATCGAGAAAGACTGATCATGACCTATCCATATGGACCCATCACCTTCGCCGCCGCCATGATCGCAACGGCTGTTCCGGCCGTCGCACAGGGAGAGGCCGACGCATCGCGCGTAACGCCGGAGCAGTGCGTTTCGATTGCCGATCGCGTCGCGCGCCTGACGTGCTTCGATACCGTATTCAAAACCCCCGTGCCGCAAGCGGCTCCCGCTCCGGCGCCCGAAGCCGCCGCCTCGCCGAAAAAGGATGCGCCGATCCGCCGCCTCGCCGAACAAATGGAGGGGACGCGGGGCGTGGATGACAGCAACTGGATCGTACGCTACCGCCCCTGGCATACGTCGATGCTCGTCGATCAGATGGATCAAAACCGTCTGGGGACTCTTACGGCTTCCAGCCGCCCAGGCGATAGCGAGGCGCGCGTCGAAGCGGTGGATGTGTTCATGACGATGAAGGAAGCCGACATATCGCCGAACCGTGCAGCCGATGACCGCGCCATCCTCATGCTGAGCTGCGAGAACGATATCACCACGCTTGGCATTCTTCTGCCCAAGCCGATTTCAACGCTGCAGGCCAACCTTTCCCTCTCGGGCGACAATCGATCCACTTTCCGGCTCAACTGGCGCGATGTCGAAAACGGCGATGTCGTCATCGCGGGCAGGGGGCTGGAAAGCATCGAGACGATCAAGGCGATCACCGGCTACCGGCGCATTCAACTGCAGGTTAATTATCCGGGAGGTCCGCGCGCCTTCATTTTCGACCTTGAGGATCTGAACAACCGCTTGAAGCCTCTGAAAGCAGCCTGCCATTGGTGACGTAGCGGTAATTGTATTTGACCGGTCATAATATATTTTGTCTTACGGACGATGACCGGCCGTATTGTTTTCTTTGCTGCGTATGAGAGTGTGAAGTCTCTACAGACTGGCGGGTGGGGGATTTATATGCGCTCGATGGAAGATGTCTTCCATGAAGTCGCCGACGCGCTTGGGGACGTAGGATCAGCCGCGGATGTCAGGGCATGGCTTCATAAGGCTGCCGAGCTTTACGGCTTGAAGACGGTTGCCTATCTTGGGATCAATATTCCAAAAGGCGCAGAAACGAATCCCTATGTCGCCGTGACCTATTCGGACGAATGGGTGCTACAAGGCGATGAACTATGCTCGGATCGACCCGGTGCTGCAGAGCGGGTTCCTTTCCATATTGCCGCAGGATTGGCAGAACCACCAACTCAAATCGAAGAAACTACGCGATTTCTTCGGCGAGGCCGCCGAACATGGTCTTGGCAGGCGAGGTCTTACCTTTCCCGTTCGCGATCCGATGGGTGACAGGGCGCTGGTCACCATCACGACCGATGCTGGTACTCTCGAATGGGACAAGCTGAAACAGCGCTACAGCCGGGATTTTCATATGCTTGCATATCATATCCACGACACGATCCTGCGCATAGAGCAAGTGGTGCCGAAACAAGTACATTTGACGCGGCGGGAAATCGAATGTCTACAATGGATCACCCGCGGCAAGAACGTGGCTGACATCGCCGACATCCTGTCGCTCCGGGAACGAACCGTCCGATTCTATCTGGATGAGGCACGCCGAAAACTCGACACCGCCAATGTCGCGCATACCATCGCCAGAGCGATCCGCCAGCAGCTGCTTTAAACTCCGCTATAATGGCTTTCTGGGATCTGGCGGAAATCCGCCACAGGTTGGCGAATTTCCGCCAGAATCCACGAGATAAGAGAGTCGTAAAAATAGAAGCAAAAACAAAAGATTAAATATAAGCCGACTTTGGTTTGGCGGAAATCCGCCAGCCTGTGGCGGATTTCCGCCAGATTGGCGAATGCAAATGAGGTGGAGTGGCTGGATGTCTCGCGCTTCCCGATAAAAAATATCTTGTATTTTTCAATTGGTTATTGGTTTTCGTTCTGGCATGGATCCCTTCTGTTTTTGAATTGGCACGCTCCTTGCTGTGTAAGGTTCATCCGGCGCACTCGGGTTTTTCGAGCCGGATGCATGTTTCGATCACCACAGCCAGCCAAGGAGGCAATGATGCCGACACCCGCATATATCACCATCGAGGGCGCCACGCAGGGCCCGATCACCCAGGGCGCGTTTACCGAGGATTCGGTCGGCAATGTCTGGCAGGAGGGCCATGAGGACGAGATCCTCGTGCAGGCCATCGACCATATCGTCACCATCCCGCGCGACCCGCAGTCCGGCCAGCCCTCCGGCCAGCGCGTGCATCGCCCGCTGAAGTTCACCGCCGCGCTCAACAAGGCCACCCCGCTGCTCTACAACGCGCTGACCTCGGGCGAGATGCTGAGCAAATGCGAGATCAAGTGGTACCGCACCAACTCGTCCGGCAAGCAGGAGCATTTCTTCACCACCGCGCTCGAAGACGCCACCATCGTCGACATCGACCTGTCGATGCCCCACGCGCAGGACCCGAAGAACGCCGACTTCACCCAGCTCGTCACCGTCTCCCTCGCCTATCGCAAGATCACCTGGGAGCACACCGTCGCCGGCACGTCGGGTTCCGACGACTGGCGCGCGCCGAAGGCGTAACGGCCTGACATGGCAAGGGCCGGCCTTGAGAGGAGGCTGGCCCGCATTCCCTTTTCCCCTTCGCTTCCGAGGAGCCTACCGATGAATGTCTTATTGAGCGAACCGCTGCATGGCGAGCGTCAGGATGTGTCGTTCTCGTTCTGGAGCGAAGGGGCGCAGTCGCTTGGCCTGGCCGACGACATCTTCGCGGTGACCGCCTTTTGCGCCGACGAGGCCGTGGGCGGGTTGACGCGGGCGGAGGTGTCGCTGGTCAGCCGCAATGGTGAGATCGACCTGTCGGCGCTCATAGACCGCAAGGCGACATTGACCGTCCATCACAAATATCTCGACGCGCCCCGGCATTTCTCCGGCGTCGTCGCCTCGGTTGCCCGCGGCGACGAGGGCCATCACCGCACCGCCTATCAGGTCACGCTGCTGCCCACGCTGCACCGGCTCGACCATGGCTCGGACAGCCGCATCTTCCAGAATGTTTCGGTGCCCGACATCATCCGCACGGTGTTGAAGGAATGCGGCGTCGAGGATGTCAAATGGCAGCTTGCGGGCAAGCATCTGGCGCGCGAGTTCTGCGTGCAGTATCGCGAGACGCATCTGGCCTTCATCGAGCGCATCGCGGCGGAGGAAGGCATCTGGTACTGCTTCAGCCACGGCCCGCGCGGCCAGCACACGCTGCAATTCTGCGACACGCCGGAAGCCCTCGGCGACTGCCCGCACCAGGCGGAACTCAGCTACAACGCCATGGCGTCGGGGGCGGTGAAGGGGGTCTATTGCTCCTCCTTCAGCTATCGCGAGCAATTGCGCGCCACCACCTATACGCAGCGCGACTATACCTTCAAGAACCCGGTCTACAGTCAGGAACACCGCGAGACCGGGACGGAGCTGAACGGCGTCTCCAACAATTACCGGCTTTACGATTATCCGGGCCGCTACAAGGAGGATGCGGCGGGCAAGCCGTTCACCCGGCATAAGCTCGAAGCGGCGCGGGTGGAGGCGAGCCTCGGCCACGGCATCGCCAACGCGCCGCACTTAACCGCCGGCTTCGGGGTGAAGCTCCTCGAGCACAATCGCGACAGCCTCAATATCCGCTGGCGGCTCCTGTCGGTGCATCATGAGGGCCGCCAGCCGCAGGCGCTGGTGGAGGACGGTTTCGGCGGCATGGCCGGGGATGAGGCCATGGGCGCCGGCGCGCGGGCCACATTGGCGGGCGCGGCAGCTTCACTGGACGACCCGTTCGGCGCAAGGCTCACCGGCGCGGCCTATGG
>NZ_QJTF01000041.1 GCF_003217235.1 Paramesorhizobium leguminum
TTCAATGGGGGAAACAACTGGAGACCATGTCATAAGGCATGAGCCTAGACCATGCTCTACAAATCAAACTAGACGGCCCTCGCCGCAGGCATACGACGCGACCGTCAAGCGCTTCTATTATGAGAGCCACGACCAACTCCGCCAGCATCTCGAGGACTTCGTATCCGCCTACAATTTCGGTCGACGATTGAAGACCCTGAAAGGCCTCACACCATACGAATTCATTTGCAAATGCTGGACAAAAGAACCGAAACGTTTCACTCTCGATCCGATCCATCAAATGCCGGGACTAAACATCTAGGCCCGATCATCAATGCTAAGCTCTGAAGGGAAACCTTCGGTCAGATCTCGATTCCTTGTTTCCAAAGGGAGGCATAACGAAACATAAATACCGAAGTGCGTGTATCCAATCTCCTGAAATCCTGCAAGAACTGGAAATATTATTTGGTTTATGCCTACTTACGATAATGGATCGTGTCGCGTATTGCCCTACATATTCTCTAAAAACGACAATTGGTCGATAATCCAATCACAAGACATGATTTCCGGAATCCTATGAGAACCGCCTGTAGCGCAACAACTAGCGACCAGATTACTTCCTATATCGAGCCACTGAATCTTCCATTTTTCATAAGTCGCCCCCTTTCGCTGTAACGTATACGGGCATTTCACACTCGGACCGATGAGTGATACATCCAGATAATCGACAAGTTGTGCACCACTAGCCTTGGCGATTGCTTCTTTTCCTGTCCAAAGTATGGTAAATATATCCGAGCTTTTCTTGTCGGGAAATCGTTGGATAAGGTCTCTCTCGGGTTTAGAGAAAAATCTTTCTGCTATATCGCGCCACCCCGAAGGACGCTCCCATAATTCGACATCCACGCCAACGCTGTGTCCAAGAGTTGCGTAGATGACAAGAATATGTTCGTTATCCGCGATGGCAATATTTACCGACAGACCGCTCGGCGCCCTCAACAAACGCGCACCTGCGGTCGTCCGGCTAAACGCCCATTCGTTAGGGCGCACGCGATCCTCGACAATTGTGCTTGCCGCGACTCTGGCTGCAATTCGCGAAAAACCAGCAAGTCGCCGGTCTGAATTTCTTTGGTATGCGTTTATCTCAGCTGCTTCGAGCTCTCCAATGCACGAGGCATACAGCCCTTCTTCCGGCAAACTGTGCATTCCGATGGGTAGCAGCCAAAACACGCCCGCGATCACATCACTACGTCTTTCTTGGTCAACATCTCCCTGATCTGGCGAAATGACTGCAATGCAGCAATCTCGGCGCTGCCAAATCGGACCTTGTAGTGTTTCTCGATCGCCATAACCAACTCAACATGACGAGAGCTGTTCCAAGCTTTTAAAGTTTTGGAGCTGGATTCTTCCGTGACGTCACTTTCGTCAATACGCAAAACATCTGCGATAAGTTTCTTCAAAGTCATGATTAGCTTTCCTTTCTATGAAATCTGCGCACGCAGCGCTTGCGGCCACTTGGCAATGTCCAATCCATGTTGGCTGAAAATAGCCAGAACCCAGCGCTCCAAACCCCATCCCACGCAACCGGTATAGGCAGGCTCTCCAAGATGATCGCGGATGTTGAACCGATCACCGAAAAAGGCCCCGTGAAGGTTCATTGAGCCAGCGGCGATGGATCTAGGTGTTCCCTCATCCTTCGGCTCAACTTCTAAGCACACCTCGTACTTTACATCCATGGCTTCTTGCCAGAATGTTTTGGCAGCATATACAGTAGCGAAGAACGGATCAGTTGCGGTCTCTATCCGACCACACAAGTCCCATTCGTCGATCATCGCGACCGTCAAATCCATCGCGTCGGATCGGCCCTTCCTAACAAATTCATCAGTTCCGATGAACACCAACTCGCGTACGTTGAATTCACCCAAGCGATCAAGCCCGACGGTATTGCCGGATTCGTAGCGGAATACTCTTCCTTTCCACGTCAGAACCAAGCCATCGGAATCAATGGTTTGGTCTTCGAGATTTTCATAACATGGAAAACAGGCTGCTGGATTCAGGCAATGGTGTATAGGCGCGAAGGCGCCAGAATGAGTCATTTGAAGTTTGTGTGAGGCGCTGTTTACTTGGCGGAACGCTTCAATTTCATCGAAGTCGTTAATTAAGTGCGACACAAACGACAAGGCATTTGGGTGCATTTCGAAATAGCCGCAACGAGCCAGAACACTGGCCTTGATCATAGCAGGATATGCCCGTGGCACGGCGGAGAACCGTCGTCTGTATTCGCGTGAAAAAGTTTCATCCACGGCATTCAGCAGTTCGAGGGCCGGCCCGCTCAAACTCACCACACCCACACTGTGCTGGAAGGCCCAATGTCGTTCTACCAACTGCTGAAAGACTTTCCTTTCTAGCTGCTTTATCGGAGAGCGCTGCCGCTGGAAATGTACGGTAGGCTCGATCCGGCGGAAACGCTGAAGCATTGCGTCGAGGAAACGTGTCGTTTTATCCCGCACTTTATCGCCGTTGCCGCTTGCTTTGTGAGTAACCCGCACCTTGGTCTGTTCTTCTACCACCCGCAGAGAAATGAGATCTTCGCTCACATAGACCGATTGTTTCTCGATATCAGCGGCCAACTCCGAGTCTATGGCGCGCGAAAGATCAAGAACGAACTCTGCGGTATCAATTATATTCATTATGTTCCCCTTTTTATTCTAAAACTTGTAATAGAGAAACTGCGTGGGGCCGCCGCCCATCAGCAGCGCAATTACTAGGGTTGTGCCTAAGAACACAGCCCCGGCGGGTGTTGGTGACCAAGTAAGCTTGGACAAGCTTGGCGGTTCCTCCACTTCATCGCTCGATATATGATATCGACTTAATATCTGTTGGGAATTCGGAAGCACCAGGAGCGCTCCAACCAAGATAAATGCTATCAATCCTAGCGCGGACGGTAACAATTCCGTCGCCACCCCATTATCGGATGCGCCAACAGCCGCCTGCAGAATTGACCCTGTTGCGTTTAGCGATGGGCTTCTGAATATGACGAGGGAAACCAATGCTGTGAGCATGGTCAGAGCCCAGGCAAGCATCCATGGTATCCTTACAGGGCAATAGCGGTGCCATACTTGAAATATGGATAGCGCGCCTCCCCAGAAGAGCCCATAAGTAAAGAAGGTCCAGCCATTCCCGTGCCACACTCCAGCAATGAGAAAGGCAACCATCGTCGGCATCACCACCGCCAGCGCGAATCGGGGCATTTCGCTTTCGATCTGCTTGCTTCCCAGCCATCTGCTGGCTGCAACGGCAAGAGGTAAATACAGATAATGCGTGATGAACCGGGTTAGTGACATATGCCACCGACGCCAGTAGTCCATTACAGTGGTTGCTTTGAACGGTGAATTGAAGTTCAACGGCAATCTAATGCCAACAAGGAATCCGATACCAATCGCCATGTCGGAATAGCCCGAAAAATCGAAGTAGAGTTGGAGCATGTAAAAAATGCTTCCAAGCCATGCATCCCCTGTCGAGATCGCGTGGCCTTGGTGTGCCGCATCAAATATGAGAGTTGCATAAGGTGCCAGTGAGTCAGCCACAACCAGTTTCTTGAAAAGTCCGATTGCAAAGAGTACCATGCCGGCCAGCAAGTGTTCCGCATTCAACCTCTTATTATTTTCCAGAGCGTCGTATTGTTCAACCAGTTCGGTCGCGTTGACGACAGGGCCCGATGTCACGTACCCTAAGAAAGTTGGAATTTGTAAGTATTCTATAGGCGACAGCTTACGCAGGCTTCCATTAAGCATTTGGATCAAATAAATAATTTGTATGAAGGTGATGAAGGACGCTCCGAGCGGAAGGAATCCGCCGGGGATACCGATCCACCCAAGCTCACCTGAGTATTTAAAAGTGACAAGTAAAATCACATTGAGCGTTATACCCGTTCCTAAGAGTATGCCAGTTATAGATGTTTCAGCTTCTTTAGCTCGGTGAATCAAATTTCCGATGAATAAATTCATTGAGCACGAAAGAAGCAAAAATGGGAGAGAACTTGGACTCAGCAAAGCATAGAAAATAACGCTCGCTACAACGATAAAGTAATTTCGCCAAATGCGATTGAAATTTGGATTGCGCAGGTATTGCGACGCGACCACCAATACTGGCAAAAACCCGAATATGAATCCGTAAGTCTGGAATAGCATCGTAAAGCCCTGTTAATCCTTCGCAGCGACAAGCGGAGGAATCTGGGCAAATATTGACTTGAGACAAACCTCATCGAGATGAATGTAGTCGCGGAACGAGCTTTCCCTGCAGCCTGCCATCTGCGGATCGAAACTTCCAACAAACACTGCGTTGCTATTAATTGCGATGCTCTTGATGCGGGCTTCAAGTTCCGAGAGCGTCCGGCCGTAGTTTTCGTTGGCAACCCCTTCCCAGAATGCTGGGTGATGAGGAGTAATGGCGATCACAGATTGAACACCCTTAGCATGGAGATATCGAAGTAATTTTTCCAAAGACTTCACATCATCACTGGTAGGCAACGACGCTTTCTTTTTGCCGAGTTTTTTCGCTTGAGCGGCAGCTTCTGCACGTGCGGACTCAGGGGTAAACGTGCCAATGTGTTTCTTGGAGAATGCCAGAGAACCATCCGCATGAAGAATGTCTCTTTCCGGGTCGTCTACTTGTGAAGTCGCACCATAAGGCAACGCAGTCTTTTGCATTGCCATTATGATCCCATGCTTTAGGTATTCCATAGAGAACATGGATTGATAGTGACTGACTGGGAACCTCTCAAGTGCCGGGGCGACAGGAATCTCAAGGTGCTGCGCCATGCGCTTGTATTCAGGCGAAAACATCCGCCATTCGTCGGTCTCGCGATCGCTGATTGGGCGAAAGGAGAGGTGCCGCGCGCTAAGTACCAAGGTCTTCGGAAGTTTGTCCGCCTCTTCGAGAAGCGCAGTTACTGCAAGCAAGTCTTCAAAATAATCATTATGGACGAAAGCGTTATAGAACGTCCGTCCAGGAAACGTGTTTGCTGTAGCCACCTCAAAACGGCTGCCCGCGAACAACAGAACATCAGGTGCCGATGACATAAGTCGTATATGTTCGCGGCGAATCCCTCGAAAATCGATATTTGGATCATCAAGCGCGAAGTTTTGCCCTCGATTTAATACCTCAGCGACTTTACGCAGTGCGCCAACACGAAACGTAAGGGGATTCATTAGATAATTGCAGAATCCTAACAGTGCTATCAGGGTTATGGCTGCCACGCCGATCCACACGACGAGCGCACGTGGCCCTGTAGCCGATTTAAATCGCCCCTTCATATCTCCCCCTTTGAAAATTCTTTTTCTATTACCTTGATGCAGTTCTTCTCGCCGCCACCACGCAAACAGAGAAAAGCGCCCTAAGAAGCCTTTGATGAAATGGGCTTTCCGCTTGCCTTCCAGGTTTCGATACCGCCCGCTAGGAACTTTGCATCGAGGCCAGCAGCTCGCAAGCGCAATGCTGTGCCGCGGCTCATCTCGTGCCCGGCAACGCAGTAGACGACTACTTTCTGATCACTGGTGAGTTTAGATCCCCAGTCATTCACCAATGAAGGATCCCGCCATATCGCGCCCGGAATTAAGTCGCTTGCCGACTCGAACGCGCCGGCGCGACGTACATCAAGAAGTAGCGCGCCCTCCACTTCTTCATGCGCCGCAGCGTATGGTTCGGCGGCATCGTGAACGACCCGCTGATAACGCTCATGCACACCCTCCCAGCGAATGTTGGCCATGAATGCATCCACGTAGGCGCCCGCCCGCGCGCCGTAGTCAATATGATAAGCATGCTCGTACATATCCAGCGCAAGTATGGGTACACTACCGGCAAGCGCATGGGCGTGATCAGATCCCCACTGATTTGTCAGCGATCCGTCTTGCGGTAGGAAGCTCATGAGCACCCAACCAGAGCCACCCGAAAGAGCGCGCGCCATGGCCTCAAATTCAGCTTTCCAGCGCTCGACGCTCCCAAAATTGGCAGCTAGCGCAACGGCCATTGGCGCAGGAATTCCGGCTGGTGCGCTGCCAAGACTATCGAAATACAACTCGTGAAGCAGCATCGAGTTAGCCGCGATCAGTTCCTCACGCTTCAATCCATTAAGATTGAAGTTGGCAATCGATGGAAAGTCTACAGACGATAACTCCGACCGAATAGCATTCAACCGCCGCACAGCGCCTAGGTAGTTGTTCTCATGGTGACTACGTATTAGCAACTCAGACAAGCCTGGAAGCTCGGATGGGTCGAACGGAAGTGGCTTAGGCGTTGTTTTCATTCTTGCTTTCCCCGTCGTTGCCTAAAAAGAGGTGCCTATTGGTCTGTTACGGACCGGTATCAACGCCGCTTGCGTGCTACTAAAGAGCCCACCAGCCAAGCGCATTCCACTTCGACTAGATTAAGTAGATATTACTACATATTTGTAATATGCGATACAACGATCGCTTTAGCAATGGATATTTTCGATTCCTTGGAGGCCAATGCGGTGCGCCAGTCCGGATGGCTGATGTGGACGAGCGAACCGCATCGCGTTACATGCCGCCGGAGATCAAGCGGGCTCAGCGCAGTTCCAACACCGATGCCACCACCAACCCGATACCCGCGCAGGTGCCGAGCAGCGGCAGCACACCAACCTTGAAACGGAAGAGCGCAATGACGGCCGCTGCGGTGATGACCGCAGACAATGTGTCAAATCGACCACCGAAGCCCTGAGGCCATAAAACGTGGTACGCGAAGAAGAGTGCGAGATTGAAAATGACGCCGACTACGGCTGCTGTAATCGCCGACAGAGGCGCAGTGAAGCCGAGTTTTCCTTTGGCTGCCTCGATAGCCGGGCCGCCCGCAAGAATAAAGATAAAAGACGGCAAGAAAGTAAAGAACGTGGCCACGGTGGCTGCGAGCGCCGCCCCCAGGAACAATGTGTCGGCTCCAAGGACTTGCTGCAACCATCCGCCGACAAATCCCACGAAAGCGACCACCATAATCAGGGGGCCTGGCGTCGTCTCGCCCAGCGCCAAGCCGTCGATCATTTGTGAACCAGAGAGCCAATGGTATTGTTCCACCGCGCCTTGGTACACATACGGTAATACCGCATATGCGCCACCGAACGTCAGCATTGCAGCCTTGCTGAAAAACCAACCCATCTGAGTCAGTGTCCCCTGCAGTCCCTGTGCAACCACGAGTCCGCCCATTGCCATGGCCCAAATGCCCAACCCGATGCCGAGCACTTTCAACAGCCGGTTTCGAGAGAAACGCGCATGCAGGGGTGTTGGGGTATCGTCATCGATCAGTGCCGGGCCATAGCTATGCTTTACCCCTCCGTGGCCTCCACCAAGTGCAAACACCGAAGGTGCCCAGCGCGCTCCGAAGTACCCGATCAAGGCTGATGCCGCGACGATCGCAGGAAACGGCGTATCGAACGCAAAGATGGCGACGAAAGCCGCCGCTGCGATTCCCCACATCCATCTGTTCTTCAGAGCTCGCGTGCCGATCCGATGTGCGGCGTGCAGCACCACCGCTGTGACTGCGGGTTTAATACTATAGAATACGGCTGCGACGATTGGGACGCTGCCGAAGCGCAGGTAAATCCAAGACAGCGCAATCAGGATAAATAATGATGGCAGTACGAACAAGACGCCAGCGACAATTCCACCCCACGTGCGATGCATTAACCACCCGATATAGATGGCTAACTGTTGCGCTTCGGGGCCGGGCAGCAGCATGCAATAATTGAGCGCATGCAAGAATCGCTTCTCACTTATCCAACGCCGCCGCTCCACCAATTCCGTGTGCATTATTGCAATCTGGCCTGCCGGGCCACCGAAGCTGATGAAGCCTAGCTTCAACCAAAACCAGAATGCCTCGGCGAAGTCGATTGCGTTGGGCGCAACGGACGATCTGTCCTCATCAAGCACGGCGCTCATAGCGAATTTTCTGCGATGAGGTAATTGGGTAGCGGATATGAGATTCCTGAGTGATTTCTCATATCAAGCAGCGTAACCGGCATTTTCATTTACGTGTCCCCTGGTTTCTTTGTGCGTTGTTCGTCACGTTGATAATGTACATAGAACGAGTCGAGCACCGTGCTGATCTCCGCCAGCAAGCCATCGTCGTCTGCCAATCGTTCGCGGGCACCGGTAAGAATCGCCTCAAATCCTGATGCCTCTGGAACAGACGCCCCCCCTACGTCCAAAAAATGAACCATGGCACCTAGACGCAAGAGCGCAGCATCGGCCTCAAGACCGAAACTCACCAGCAATGTTTCAAATGTGACCCTATCTCCCACATGCGTGAAAGCAGCGCCGTCGAAGTCAAAACCAAGCGCCTCGCGTGGACAATCGGCTGGCTTGGTTAACCATTGAAAGCGAGCCGCAGGATCGATGAAACGACGGATTAGCCACGCACTCGCGACGCGATCCACCCAGAGGCGTTTTCGGGTGGCCCAGAGCCGACCTTGGTAGTCGTCTATCTTTAGGCGTGGAATTTGATTCGCAGTTTCTTGCGGTTCGTCGGGTGATAGAAATTGGTCTATTTGGTGATTAAAATCCCGCCATGATGCCTCAGCTTCAATACCGGCGTCACCTGGAAAGAAGTCAATCGCGCGCAATGCATCATATTCACGCCTGTACTTCTTAAGCAGTCGAACCAGTTCCACGGGTCCCAGCCTGGACAATGAAGCTGCGGATTCCTTCCAGCTTTTGATCAGAGCCGCATAGTCCCCACTTCGATCAAAAAGGGCTTGGTATACCTGAGCGTCTTCAGGGTCTGTTGCCACCGCTGAAAGGATCCAAGCATGGCCGCCTTCGCGTGCGCATTCGTCCGAGAGGCCTTTTAAGGCAGCTTGGTGTGGAGGCGCGGCTGGCAAAAGATAGACGCCATCGCGTAGCGCAGCGCAGCCCAGCGCCTTCAGTGCGCGCCAAATGCGCATTCGGGCTGTAGCACTTTGTGTTGGCAGCGAAAGCACCAGAACAAGCCAGTGTAGGGCGGTTTTATTCATGTAGCAATATATACAATTATGTCGTTGTGCCTACAAGGCTCATGGACTGGATCATCGAAAACTTTTCCAATTATTTTGCATTCGTTACAGCAGCATGCCAAACGGCCACCCTAGAGGGTAGCGTGAATTGCGCGACCGGAGACCATGACGTATGAGTATCGTCGTTTCCAATTGGGGCGACCCGCCCGTTTACTGCTTGGAATGGATGGCAACGCACAGAGAGACCGTTAAAGGATTCGAGGTGGTGAGGCACTGTTTTCGCCGGTGAAAGACGTTGCGGAGCGGCAGGAAGTTATCGCGCTGGTGATGTCACAAATTGAAGAGGAACAGGCAACAGCGCCAACTGCATAGCGAGCCTCGCTTCTGCAGTTCGGCTCCGCTCTTATTGACCGACATCATCCGCCTCGGCGTGCTCAACTCGGTCGCCGCCCTCATACATCATTACGTCAATGATGCCCCACGCGGCAAGCCGCGTGATGGCGGCCGGCGCTGCGATAGTTGAGATCTCCGCGCCGCCCGCCATCACACCTGCCCAGGCTCTCGTGCGACCGGCATCCTCTGTCCTTTCCGGTCCATGGCTAACGCCTGTTTCCCCTTCCCGGCCCAAAGTTGCCGCGCGTGTTCGCCTTGCTCGCTTTTGAGTTTTTCGGCCATCCAGATCAGTGCGCCAAGGATGATGGCGCGGTCGTCGCCGGTCAGGTCCACGATACCGGCCTTGACGACGAGACCGCCGAGTTTGATGAGATGGCGCGTGCGCTTGCGGCGTTCGACCTGCCAGGTGCGCATATCATGCCGCGCCCGTGCCGCTTGATGCCGATTGCGCGCCGCTCGGTTGCGTTTGATGGCCGCCCGCGTCATCGTCATTTGCCGCAGCAGATCGGCGCGATTTGCTGCGAAAGAACGCGGCCCCGCGTTTGGCCCATGCCTCTCTTTTTCCGGCGTCGGTGGTTTCGGCCAGCACGATCAGCGCCCCGGCCAGTTCTTCGGCGCTGAGGGTGTCTGCCCCGGTGGCGATCACCAGTTCGCCGAGCTGCTGTACCTTGCGGCTTTCAGTTCTCGCGTCTTGTCTTCCAGCGCTTTCAGCTCCGCATCAAAGTCCCTCGGTTTGCGCATGTGCCGTCTCCATCATTTTCGTTCGTGGTCGAGCAATGATAATA
>NZ_QJTF01000042.1 GCF_003217235.1 Paramesorhizobium leguminum
AGGCCTCACGCCTTACGAGTTCATCTGCAAAATCTGGAAAACAGAACCAGAGAAATTCAAAAGAAACCCGCTCCAGCAAATACCGGGACTAAACACCTAGGTCATCGCTGACGATGGCCTTCTGATGAGGATCGGTGTCGCGCCACTTGCCGCGGAAACGGAAACCGGGCGTGTCGGCTACGGCATGCAGGTAGCGCAGGAGCGGCCAGAGCCGTGCTACGCCCGACTGCGGCGAGAGCACCGGCGTCGTCAACTCACCCAGGCGCTGCAACATGAGCAACAGGTGCACAGAGAACGGTCCCGCTTGGCGGGCGAGAGCTCGCGGGAATCGATGGCGAAAAGCGGGGGCTGGGCGCCCCAGCTGTCGCGATCGACCTCGACCTCAATGGTACGAGATAACGGACTGGAGACAGGCAAAACTAACCTCAATGGGGCTGACGAGGCTTCGGCCCCATATCGCCAACACTCATCCCGCCCCCGCGGATGGTGCTGGTGTAAACATTGAAAGGGCTAATCCGGACGCGCCAGCACGGCCCATTTTAATCATAACGACGCCCAAACAATTCATAGAGACGCCGGTTTTTTTGATAGGCGCTATAATGGGCAAATACCGGCTTACGCCTGGTTAAAAATTCTCACATTGTCAATCCTTGCAAAGCCTTCTTCGGGGTGCTCCGATAATCTCAGGGACTGTGCTGCCGATAAGCAAGGCTCCGGTATTTCCAGCATAGCTTGTGAAGCAAGAAGCAATGTATGGAATCTTTCCTGTTCGTCGCCGGTTCTGCCTGGTTAAACATTGCGAAGCCGAAGCCGCGGTCGTATTTGGTTGCGACAACGACAAGCGACGGGGATAGGGCAATTGGAAAATGATTTGGTCTTCTATGAGAAGGACGCGCTCCTTTATCGGCTGCACGAGGGGCTCAAAAACAGCGATAAGAATGTCGTTTTCGTCGTTGGCGCTCCACTCACAGCGCCATACGCGGGTGCGCCTGGCGTGTCTGACGTCGCTGCGGTCGTTGAACTGATCCGCTCAAGATTCAAGAGTAATTCGCATCTAGAAAAATTAGATGCGAAACTGGCAGGAGCGGCCAACCGCTACCAAGAGGCATTCGATTTCCTGTCGCCCCGGCTGGGGCAGGACGCTGCTAACGATGTTATTAAGCAAGCCGTTGCCGCCGCGCTTGTCTCATCAGGGACGCAAGCATGGAGCGAGGCAATCAGCCGGCTGCCAGAGGACCAGCTTCAGGCATTGGACAACGATGAGCGCGCTTGGCACCTGACGCCCGCCGCGAGCGCGCTCGGCGGATTGATCGCGAAGTACTCCAATCGTTTCGGCAAGATTCTGATAACTTCTAATTTCGATCCGTTGGTCGAAGTTTCAATCCGGCGAGCAGGCGGCATCGCCTGGCGCACCTCGCTTTCCGTTGACGGTTCGATCAACCAGAGCACGGCGGACGGCTGCCAAGTAATCCATATCCATGGCTATTGGCATGGAAGCGACACCCTCCACACTAATAGGCAGCTTGTCCGCAGCCGTCCCACCTTGCAGAACGACCTGCTGGTTCGTCTAAGGGATCATATCGTCGTTGTCATGGCCTACGGCGGCTGGCGAGATATCTTCACAAGCGCGCTCGGCGGCGTCGTTGGAAACGACAATCTCTTTCCCGAAGTACTGTGGTGCCTTTATGACGAGGAGCCGCAGGTTAGCGAACATCTACTGAGTCAGTTGCGCCCTGGAATACATCGCAACCGCGTTACCTTTTACAAGGGAATCGATTGCCACACGTTCTTACCCGAACTCCTCGGTCTCTGGGACGAAGATCCGTCTCGTATAGTCGATAAGCCGGCTACGACGACTGCCGCTGCAGCGACTGAGCCATCTGCCGCGAGCAAACCGCAGTCACGATCTCAGCTCTTCCGTCTTGCACCGCTCGAATGTGACCGCCCTCCGAACATCGGGATATGGGTAGGGCGTGAGAATGAGTTGCGCGCGTTCGAAACATCGAATGCGAAGGTCGTGATCATCTGTGGGATCGGCGGCGAAGGAAAGTCGGCTTTGGCGTCGCACTATATTACTACGCTGAGCGAACGCGAGGGAAACTACCGCTTCTGGGACTGGCGCGATTGTAAGGAACAAAGCGATCGTATCCGTACCCAGTTCGTTGAGGTCATCGTCCGCTTCTCGGACGGCAAGATAGCGTCAAACGAACTAACAGAAGCAAGCGACGAGGACCTGGTTGAAGTCTTGATCGACCAAACGAGAGATGCTCACGCTGTCCTCGTCTTCGACAACGTCGACAGTTATGTCGATCTGGAGAACCGGGTCTTTACAGGCGCTATCGATTTGCTCGTCCAGCGGTTCGCGGCTAGTCAGTCAACGAGCCGGGTTATTCTGACCTGCCGACCCGATGTGCAATATACGCCTTCGTCGGTCATCACCTTTTCGATGAAAGGTATCTCGGCTGACGAAGCGATCGACCTCTTCGCGAAGCGAGCGCCCGGCCACTCGATACCCGAGACTGACATTCGCGATGCGCATACCTTGACGAAGGGGCATGCCTTCTGGCTCGACCTGCTAGCAGTTCAGGTCAGCAAGGTTCCAGGCACAACGCTTCGCAAATTGCTCGACGACATGCGCCGAGGGCGCGAAGAGGTTCCCGATGTTCTGTCGTCGATTTGGGACAAGCTTGCTCTGCGCGAGCAGACACTCCTTCGGTTCATGGCCGAGGCCGTAAGACCGGAAACCGAGATCACTATTCACCGGTTCGTGGCCTCGAAGGTCAACTATAAGAATTTCATGCGGGCCCTCCGATCACTGATCTCGCTCAATTTGATCGTCGTGAAGCCTGAACTAGATGCGCCCGACCTCTACGATCTTCATCCCCTCGTTCGCCAGTTCGTGAGAACCCGGTTCGAGCGGGCGGAACGCGCCGACTTCATCATAGTGGTGATTGGGCAATACAAGGCCATTATTCGCGCGATCGGCTCTGTACTCGGGGTCAATCTACCCTTCGCACTGCTCGAACGATGGTCACAGAAGGCCGAGCTCGAAGTCTCGGCTGGCATGTATGACGACGCTTTCGAAACACTTGTCGAAATCAAAGATGCGTTAATCGGAGGTGGCCACGTTCAGGAATATGTCCGTGTTGGACGGCTCCTCTTCGAATCGATTGACTGGGAAACCGCAGCCACGAAATATAAGCAGTTCGACAACGTCGTAGGAACAATGGTCTCAGCCTTCGACGGGCTAGGCGACCGGGAATCGGCAGATAGCCTTCTCATGCGCTACGAAGCGACCATTCCCCATAAGACGGCGCGCTACATCAAATTTTGTGATGTGAAATCGTATTCTTATTGGCAGCGCGGCGAGTTCCACCCGGCGATCGATTGGGCGCGGCGAGGAGTGTCCCTCAAGAAGGACAGCCATGTCGATTCGAATTACGATTGCCAGCATACGTTGGCACTGGCCGAACGGGATGCTGGGCATCCGACTGAAGCATTGGAGTATTTTCGGAAAGACTGGACTGTCGAACAAATCGTCGCGGAGGCGGAGGGCGTGCCCGAAGACGGCCCGATGTACGGCAATGTAGGCCGCTGCCTCCAGTTCATGGGTCGAAACGACGAGGCACTATGCTGTTACAAGAAATCAATGAAATTGCTTGAAAGTGACGCCTCTTTCCATAGCAAGTCCAATCGGGCCTATGGACGTCGGTGGGTCGGAGAAGTGCTCGTGGGAATGGGCGATATTGCGAAAGCAGAAGCCTTTTTCATGGACGCGATACGCATTCTCGGCAGTTCGGCACCGCTGCGGGTACGTGAAATTTACAACGAGTTGGAGAAACTGCGCGACAACGCCTCGCCGTTCATGAGCGAAGCTAGATCTTCTCGGATTGTAAGGGACTGGATGGCCGCGTAACCTGTCGACGAAGGCACGGATTTGTATTGTTTGGCCGTTTGTCTGCCTGAACAGTTGCGGTCAAACGGTCTTCAGATTCATCCGCCGCTGAATGGCAGCTCGCTGATTTTAACGCTCAGGAACCCGACAGTCGTTCTCGGCCCCAAAACACGCAATCCGGTAGCGACGTTTGCCTACAATCCCAGTCCCTGCTTGCGGCCGAAGCTCCAGTCGATGCCACCGTCATTGCGAGCGATGCCGGATACGTGCTTGCCTAGTTGCTTTTCGAGGGATGGCGACCACGGAACGAGCTGGAAACCGAGGCCGTCGTCGATCATAGCGAAGCGGCCGGAAGCCAGTGCGAAACGTTGGCGGTAGGTGCCGGCGACATATTCACCGCTGCCGGTACGGTTAAACGGCTGGCCTGTCTCAGTGGCGAGCTTTTCCCCAAGCGCATCCAGCTCACGGCGGCGCAGGGTGTCGATGAGTTTACGCGCGAAAACCACGCTCCGCCCCTGCCGCTCGGCGAGACCCTGCTCGACAAGATGGTCAGCACGCCGTTCCATGGCCTGCTTCACCTCGGCGCCAAAGCCACCGTCGGAGACCGGCAGGGGCTCCCTCGCGACTGCCTCTATTCAGCCTGTTTTTTACTAAACTCCAAGTCCATCGTGAATTCCTCGTTTGCAGGAGCAACACAACGGAGAATTGAGCCGATCCGAAAAAATAGGAAATAAATAAAATTCAGGTGGGGCATTAAGATCGTAAATGCCCCGGCCCCATTTAAGCACATAGAGCAGGAGGATTATTAATAGTTGATGGAAGCGAATTCCCGATCCCACTTGCGATTTTTGTAAATAGCGCGTGTCGACTTGGCTCGATCATTGTGTCAATCCGCATGATCAGCCGAGTCTGGTCAAGTGGTGGCAGGCCATCCTCCTCGCCAAGTGCCACGAGCCCGTTCGGAACGGCGCGCCGCGGCAGTACACCAAGCGCTCCTTGAGAAATCATAGCTGTTTTCAGCATAGAGAAGCTCTTCGAGCAGTAGGCAATGTCCCATTTGTATGCCCCTGCTGTCAGAGCCCTCAGCGCATTAGTACGCACACCGCAACCGTCCGGAAACAGAGCAAGTTTCAGACTCTCTCCGGAACGGACAACTTCCCGATCCCGCGCAACCCACGCAAGGGTTTCATCACAAAGACTAAGACCATCCATGGATCCTTCTTGGGTCATGATGGCAATGTCGAGTTCCCCATTGTCAATCATTTCGCTGAGTTTCGGCGATAGTTCAGTGATGATCTGTAATTCTATAGGATTTCCGGGGGCCGTCAGACGCTGGATGACGCTTGGCAGGACGAGATCAGCATAATCATCCGGAATGCCCAGCCGCAGGACTGTCGCTTCTTGATGTGTCGTAAGATTTTTCATCATTGCGTCGTTCAGATCAAGGATTTGGCAGGCATACTGGTGAACAAGATGGCCATAGGGAGTGAGCGATATCCCCTTCCCATTGCCGCGTTCCAATACTTTCTTACCGACCAGTCTTTCCAGTCTTTGCATTTGAAGACTGATCGCGGACTGGCTCCTAAGCAACACGGAGCCGGCTGCTGTGAAGCTCTTCTTTTCAACGACGATTATAAGCGTCCGGAGCAAATCCATATCCAAATTCACTAGTGCCATTTGCGTTACCAATCCTCTCGATTTGTCGAACTCATTTCCTTGTTGGGCGATCCAGTCCTAGTTTTTACTCTCATTTTGGTGGCAGGCGATCAGCAAATTTACTGTCGACTGCCCCCTAAAACCGGCGCACTTTAATTTGGAGTTCTTTCATGTCTGTAGAAGGTCTCAGATTTATATCGGCGGCCGAATATGTACCTGAGCACATCTTGACCAACGATGACATCCAAGTGCATCTCAACCAAGAAATTTGTCCAGACTGGGTAAAAGGCAAACTCGGCATCTCAGAGCGCCGAATTATTACCTCTGGGGAGAGCACATCCAGCCTTGCCGAAAAGGCTGTGAGGAAGGCTATCCAGAATGCCGGTGTCCGACCAGAAAGCATCGACTTACTCATCCTCGCGACGGCCAGCCCTGAACGTCGCGCTCCCGCCACCGCCTGTATCGTCCAATTCGATGTCTCCGCAGTGTGTTCGGGTTTTCTCTTCGCGCTTTCGATTGCGACGGCGATGATGAATGCGGGAGCGGCGAGGCGAGCAATTGTGGTGGGTGCCGACACCTTTTCAGACGCGACCGATTGGGAGCGCCGGGACTGTGTGTTTTTCGGGGACGGTGCTGGCGCTGTTCTTCTGGAGAAGCGATCGATTCACATCGGAGGCGGCAACGCGGGCCGCTATGACAGCGAACTGTTCACCAATGGGCGAGACCTCGAAGCCTTCACGATACCCTTGGGCTCGAGTTCTACCTTCCTGATGGATGGCAAGGCCGTTTTCGACGCGGCCGCCCATGCGGTCCCGAAGTGCATTGATGCCGTACTTACTCGGAACGCCATCACAGCTGACGATATCGACATTGTTATTCCGCATCAGCCCTCGCGCTACCTACTGGAAAACATCGCTGCTAGCTCCGGGATTTCGTTCGACCGTTTCGAGCTTTGCATGGGGCGAGTGGCTAACACGGTCGGAGCAACTATCCCGATAGCTTTGGCCCAAGCCATGGAGAACAACAGAATCTCAACCGGCGACGCCGTTCTTTTCGCCACGGCCGGTGCTGGCTTCACGGCTGGCGCGGCTCTTCACTTTTGGAGTTGATTATGACCCTTATTTCCCCAAATTTCGCTGCATCACTACCTCTGGCTTCAAAGGCGCAAGGATGCCGCATCACATCCGCTGATGGACGCACTTGGCTCGACGGATGCTCTGGTGCAATCTCATGTAATATTGGGCATAGCCATCCGCATGTTATCGAGGCGATCGATCAACAAATGCACCGCCTTGATTTTGTCTACCGCACCCAGTTCCGCAATGAACAAGCAGAACGGCTTTCGGAAAGACTTTGTGGTCATCTCGGCTACGAAGCGGCATTTTTCGTAAACAGTGGATCGGAGGCTGTTGAGACGGCTGTCCGGATGGCCAGATCCCATTGGGCGCTACTCGGGCATTCTAGCAAGACAAAAATTCTTAGTCGGGCCCTGAGCTATCATGGTTCGACCCATGAGACGCTCTCGCTGTCCGGCCACCGGGCTCGGCGTCGCGATGCGGGGCTGTGCGAGACCGGTCCAGTTCTGCCGACCCCCAATCCGCTTCGTCGCCCTAAGGACATGACAAACACCGAATATGCCATGATGTGTGCCAATGCTGTTCGGGATGAGATCCGTCGTCAAGGTACAGATACCGTCGCTGCTGTCCTTCTCGAACCGATCATCGGGGCGTCCGGCGCTGCCATGGTGCCACCCGATGGATATCTCGAACGGGTGCGCGAAATCTGCACAGACGAGGGGGTCCTCCTGATCGCCGACGAGGTGCTCACCGGCCTGGGCCGTACCGGGGCTTGGCTTGCCCAGGACCATTGGTCGGTACGAGCGGACATTACCTGTCTCGGAAAAGGGATGAACGGAGGATACCTGCCCATTTCTGCCGTGCTGGTTTCACTGGACGTGCTCGACGTGATGATGAATCACGACAGCGGTATGCGTCTTGGTCACACCCATTCCAACCATCCAATCGCGGCCGCAGCGGCGAATGCCGTGATAGACGTACTCGAGAGCGACGGTCTTATTGAGCATGCGGCAAGTCAGGGAACGCGCTTCGGGGAGACTCTCAAGAAACTCTGTTCGGATATTCCGCAGGTAGCCGAGGTCCGTGGTCGCGGCATGTTTTGGGGTGTCGAACTCGTTTTACCAAACAACACCCTATTACCGTTCCCGGCGGAATCCGGCATAGCAGGACGCCTCGTTTCCGAAGCCTTCAAGTCCGGCCTGATGCTTTATCCGGCAACCGGGTTCCTCGAATGCGGTCTTGGTGACGCTGTCATACTCGCTCCCCCACTCAACAGTAGTCTAAGTGATCTCACCGAAATGCTCGCACTCTTCGTCGCCGCTCTAAAGGAGCTTCCCGTTCCAAGCCAACAAAAGGAGATGACCAATGCTTGAGTTGAAGCCGAACCTGCGGGGAAGCCTGACCCACCAAGTCAAGGCTACTGATCTGGCAACCAACTGGCGCAACGATGTGCCTGTTTTGGCTACCCCGATCCTGCTATGGTTGACTGAACTGGCCTGCATGCGGGCCATCGAGGGAACCCTCTCGGATGGTCAGATGACCGTTGGGCTCTCCCATGACACCTCGCACCTCGCACCGACGCCCTCCGGCTGGAACATTCATATCGGTGCGCGCCTCGAAGCAATCGAGAACCGCAAGCTTATCTTCTCCGTCGAGGGGCAAGATGGGCAAGAAACTATCCTGAGGGGTAAGCATGTCCGCGCCATTGTGGATCGGGAACGTTTCCTTGCCGGTGTAGAGGCTAAAGCTAAAGGGCCCAATGCCAACAAAATCCCAACGCCACAGAATGGCATATTAACCGCATCGGCAAATAACACCGGAGCCCCCTCATGACCTCCACCAAATCGAACTCTGCGGCACCGGATCGCAATATCACTCCTAGTTTCAAAGCCTGGGCGGTTCTCGTAGCGGGCGCGATTTCTCTGGGAACCGCACCCTTACTTGTCAAGGGTATGACTCTGCCTGCGGAAAGCTCGGCCTTTTTTCGAGTGCTGCTTTCCGCTCCGGTTTTCCTTGCGCTGACCTTTTGGATGGGAGTGCGCAATGCAAAGCCAAACAATGCGGGATTGAACAAGGACGTACCAACTTATCTCTACATTCTTGCCGCATTCTTTTTCGCTGCAGATCTTCTAACGATGCATGTAGCAATACGCGCCATCAACACATCAATCGCTACTTTGCTCACGAACGCAGCTCCGATCTTCGTGGCCATCTATGGCATTATGGGATTCACGGATCGACCTGACAGTCGTTTCGGGGCAGCACTACCCCTAGCTCTCGTCGGAATGGTGTTGCTTTTCGGCCTCGCCGCGTTTGATCGAACGGCCCCTATATGGGGTTATTTCGTAGCCCTTGGGGCCGGAGCTTTTTATGCCGCTTATCTCACAACCGTGCGCACGCTCAAGCAGCATGGCGCAGCAACAACTAGAATCATGGCCTGGGTAACGGTTTGTTCTGCGCTCTTTCTGTCACCTCTTATCCTGACCCAGGAATTCAAGATACCGGAGGGGACGGACGATATTCTACGAGTCCTTGCCTTGGTACTATTCGGACAACTCATCGGACAAGGACTAGTGACGAATGCTCTGCGCGACCTCCCCGTCTCAGCTAGCTCGATCGTGCTAATGATTCAGCCGATCTTTGTCGCCTTCGCGGCATGGCCGCTCCTTGGCGAGGCACTCAGTTCCTTGCAAATCTTGGGAATGACCATGGTACTCGTCTCAATATGGATGGTCGTCCCCCCCTGGCGGCGCAACCATCGGAGCCCCGAGCTCGCGAGTAACCGGATCGTCTCGGCCTACCCTGGAAACGAAGCTGAAAGCATCAAATTGCAGGCTAACAAGCGGGCCTAACCTACAGTTGCGTAGGCCTTTCCTTGCCCACCTGTGTGAACCATAAGAAGCTCACCGGCTCTATCGGGAATCAGATCAGGTCGGCTTCTCCGTCATTTATGCTCTTTTTGCCGCTCCATGGGCCGCATCGGTAAGTCTCTTTTGTACGATGACCCGCACTGGGCCTAGCCTTGATCGTCAGTGTCGGTTGGGTACTGAACTGGACGGCAGACAATCTGCTGACCGATGTTGGAAGCGCGGCGCTGGCGAGGCGTGCGGATACCGAGCAGAGTGGACAGGCCACCCCCCCACCCCTGCTTACACAAGGGCGGTTATTGATTTATGTTTGAAGTGGTTGCGGGGGCAGGATTTGAACCTGCGGCCTTCAGGTTATGAGCCTGACGAGCTACCGGGCTGCTCCACCCCGCGTCAAAGGTTATGAATGGT
>NZ_QJTF01000043.1 GCF_003217235.1 Paramesorhizobium leguminum
AAGAACGCCGGCAAGGTGACGCTGTCTGATGTGACGGTCAACGACCCGATGATCGCCGCCAAGGGCATGGTGCTGGCCCCGGCCTCGTATCCGAGCGTGCTGCCGGGCGAGACGGTCAGCTTCACCGCGACCTATCAGCCCGTGCAGGCCGATATCGACGCCGGCCGGATCGACAACGTCGCCACGGCGAGCGCCAAGACGCCCGATAATAGCGATGCGGTGAGCGAGCCTTCGGCGGCGACGATCAATGCCGATGTGACGGCAGCGCTGACGCTCCAGAAGTCGGCGGCGGTTGATGGCGCTGATGCGCTCTACAGCCTCGGCGAGACGGTGACCTATAGCTTCACGGTCAGGAACGCCGGCAAGGTGACGCTGTCTGATGTGACGGTCAACGACCCGATGATCGCCGCCAAGGGCATGGTGCTGACCCCGGCCTCGTATCCGGCGGTGCTGCCGGGCGAGACGGTCAGCTTCACCGCGACCTACCGGCCCGACCAGGCCGACATCGACGCCGGGCGGATCGACAACGTCGCCACCGCCTCGGCCAAGACGCCCGATAACGGCGATGCGGTCAGCGAGCCTTCGGCGGCGAGCGTCAATGCCGACGTGACGGCCTCGCTGACGCTGGTGAAGTCGGCGGCGGTTGATGGCGATGATGCGCTCTACAGCCTCGGCGAGACGGTGACCTATAGCTTCACGGTCAAGAACGCCGGCAAGGTGACGCTGTCTGATGTGACGGTCAATGACCCGATGATCGCCGCCAAGGGCATGGTGCTGACCCCGGCCTCGTATCCGGCGGTGCTGCCGGGCGAGACGGTCAGCTTCACCGCGACCTACCGGCCCGACCAGGCCGACATCGACGCCGGGCGGATCGACAACGTCGCCACCGCCTCGGCCAAGACGCCCGATAACGGCGATGCGGTCAGCGAGCCTTCGGCGGCGAGCGTCAATGCCGACGTGACGGCCTCGCTGACGCTGGTGAAGTCGGCGGCGGTGGATGGCGACGATGCGCTCTACAGCCTCGGCGAGACGGTGACCTATTCGTTCACGGTGAAGAACGAAGGCAAGGTGACGCTGTCTGATGTGACGGTCAACGACCCGATGATCGCCGCCAAGGGCATGGTGCTGACCCCGGCCTCGTATCCGGCGGTGCTGCCGGGCGAGACGGTCAGCTTCACCGCGACCTACCAGCCCGTGCAGGCCGATATCGACGCCGGGCGGATCGACAACGTCGCCACCGCCTCGGCCAAGACGCCCGATAACGGCGATGCGGTCAGCGAGCCTTCGGCGGCGACGATCAATGCCGACGTGACGGCCTCGCTGACGCTGGTGAAGTCGGCGGCGGTTGATGGCGACGATGCGCTCTACAGCCTCGGCGAGACGGTGACCTATAGCTTCACGGTCAAGAACGCCGGCAAGGTGACGCTGTCTGATGTGACGGTCAACGACCGGATGATCGCCGCCAAGGGCATGGTGCTGACCCCGGCCTCGTATCCGGCGGTGCTGCCGGGCGAGACGGTCAGCTTCACCGCGACCTATCAGCCGGACCAGGCCGACATCGACGCCGGCCGGATCGACAACGTCGCCACCGCCTCGGCCAAGACGCCCGATAACGGCGATGCGGTGAGCGAGCCTTCGGCGGCGAGCGTCGAGGCGGACGTGACGGCGGCGCTGACGCTCAAGAAGTCGGCGGCGGTCGATGGCGCCGATGCGCTCTACAGCCTCGGCGAGACGGTGACCTATAGCTTCACGGTCAAGAACGAAGGCAAGGTGACGCTGTCTGATGTGACGGTCAATGACCCGATGATCGCCGCCAAGGGCATGGTGCTGACCCCGGCCTCGTATCCGGCGGTGCTGCCGGGCGAGACGGTCAGCTTCACCGCGACCTACCGGCCCGACCAGGCCGACATCGACGCCGGGCGGATCGACAACGTCGCCACCGCCTCGGCCAAGACGCCCGATAACGGCGATGCGGTCAGCGAGCCTTCGGCGGCGACCGTCAATGCCGACGTGACGGCCTCGCTGACGCTGGTGAAGTCGGCGGCGGTGGATGGCGATGATGCGCTCTACAGCCTCGGCGAGACGGTGACCTATTCGTTCACGGTCAAGAACGAAGGCAAGGTGACGCTGTCTGATGTGACGGTCAATGACCCGATGATCGCCGCCAAGGGCATGGTGCTGGCCCCGGCCTCGTATCCGAGCGTGCTGCCGGGCGAGACGGTCAGCTTCACCGCGACCTACCGGCCCGACCAGGCCGACATCGACGCCGGGCGGATCGACAACGTCGCCACCGCCTCGGCCAAGACGCCCGATAACGGCGATGCGGTCAGCGAGCCTTCGGCGGCGACGATCAATGCCGACGTGACGGCCTCGCTGACGCTGGTGAAGTCGGCGGCGGTTGATGGCGACGATGCGCTCTACAGCCTCGGCGAGACGGTGACCTATAGCTTCACGGTCAAGAACGCCGGCAAGGTGACGCTGTCTGATGTGACGGTCAATGACCCGATGATCGCCGCCAAGGGCATGGTGCTGACCCCGGCCTCGTATCCGGCGGTGCTGCCGGGCGAGACGGTCAGCTTCACCGCGACCTACCAGCCCGATCAGGCCGATATCGACGCCGGGCGGATCGACAACGTCGCCACCGCCTCGGCCAAGACACCCGATAACGGCGATGCGGTGAGCGCGGAGGCGACCGCGACGCTCTCCGCCGATGTGGTCTCAGGCCTGACCATCGACAAGAAAGCAACGCTGAGCGGGGGTGACGACATACTCCATCTGGGCGAGACGATCACCTACACCTTCACGGTAAGGAACATTGGCAAGGTGACGATGAAGGATGTCACCGTCAACGACCCGATGTTGAAGGCCAAGGGCGTCACGATTACGCCGGGACCGCAGACAGTCGCACCCGGTGCCACCGCTATCTTCACGGCAATCTATCAGCCTGATCAGGCGGACATTGATGCGGGCCAGGTCAGGAACACGGCGACGGGCACCGGCACGCCGCCTTCCGGGCCGCCGCTCGAAAGCGAGCCGGATACGGAGATTGTGCCGCCGGATTTGAAGCCGGGGCTGACCATCGAGAAGAGCGGCACGCTCGACGACACGGACGGCGACACGTTCGTCGATGCGGGCGAGACGATCACCTACACCTTCGTCATCAAGAACACCGGTCAGGTGACGATGCGGGACGTCACGGTGAACGACCCGATGCTTAGCGAGAAGGGCATCACGGTGACGCCTGGACCGCAGACGCTAACGCCGGGCGCGGAGGTGATGTTTACGGCCGTCTATACGGCTGTGCAGGCGGATATTGACGGGGGCCGGGTGAAAAACACGGCGACCGGCACCGGTAAGACGCCATCGGGCGGCGAAGTCACCAGTCCGCCGGACGAAGTGACTGTGCCGCGGGACGACAGAACTGGCTTGACCATCGACAAGCAGGCCACGCTTGACGACCAAAACGGCAACAACGTCATCGATCCCGGCGAAACGATCGCTTACGCCTTCGTGGCCAAAAACACGGGCGCCGTGACGATGACGAATGTCACGGTGAACGATCCGATGCTGGCAAAGGCTGGGGTCGTGATCACCCCGGCATCGGTGGCGACACTCGCACCCGGCGCTGAGGCGACCTTCACGGCGAGCTATACGCCCACCCAAGCGGATATAGAGGCGGGTTCCGTTTCCAATACGGCAACCGCCAGCGGCACGCCGCCTTCCGGCACGCCGCTGGAAAGCGAGCCGGACACGGAAATCGTGCCGCCGGTCAAGCTTTCGCGCCTCATGATCGTGAAGAAGGGCGAGTACAAGGACAATGACAATAACGGCCAGGCAAGCCCCGGTGATGAGCTCATCTATCGCTTCACCATCACCAACACGGGCGGGCAGACCATTGAAGGTGTCTCGCCGGTCGATGACGGCCCGACCTTCAACGGCATACGGGGAACAGGCAAGCTTTCCGCCTTCACGCCTGAAAGCGTGACGCTGGAGCCCTATGGCGAAGAGGTGTTCACCGCGACTTATGCGTTGACGCAGGCGGATATCGACAATTCCGCCGGGCAGACGGAGGCCATCGCGAACTCGGCCACCGCCAAGGGTAATATCCATGGCGGCCCCCCGGTTCCCTCGACGACGTCCACCTCCAAGGTCACGATTCCGCCGGTGACGGCTGCGTCGGACATCAGCATCATCAAGCAGGCGGGGCTACGCCAGATCAAGCGCGGCCAGAAGGCGCCATTCACCATCAAGGTGACCAACCACTCCAGCACGAGTGCGGGCCTTGTTACCGTCACCGACTTCATTCCGCCCGGCTTCCGCTACGTGGATGGTTCGGCGACGGCTATCCGCTATGTGGATGATCCATCGACAGCCGAGGTTGTAGCGGTAACACCGGTTGTCACCGGCCAGCGGGTGCGTTTCGACAACATCGAGCTTGGTCCGAAAGTCACGCTGGAAATCCGGTTGCAAATGCTGGCGCTGAGCACGGCCACCCCGGGCAAGCATACCAACAAGGCCGTGGTCAGCGGTCCCGATGGCGAACCGCTGGCGCCCGAAGCCCGCGCGGACATCGAGATCATGATCGAGCCGGTGTTCGATTGCGGCGACATCGTCGGCAAGGTGTTCGACGACGTGAATCGCAACGGGTACCAGGACAAGGGCGAACCCGGCCTGCCGGGCGTACGCATCGCCACGGTGCGCGGCTCGCTGGTGACGACGGACAAGCATGGGCGCTTCCATGTCGCCTGCGCTGACCTGCCGGACAACCGCATCGGCTCGAACTTCATCATGAAGCTCGATCCGCGCACGCTGCCCGCCGGTTATCGCCTGACGACGGAGAACCCGCGCGTCATCCGCCTGACCGCCGGCAAGATGTCGAAGCTGAACTTCGGCGCTTCTATCGGCCGCGTCGTCCGTCTGGATCTGACGGATGCGGCCTTCGAGCCTGATACCACCACCCTGAAAACGCAATGGCAGAAGGGCCTCGATCGTCTGATCGAGGCGCTGGAAAGCGAGCCGTCGACCCTGCGCCTCGGCTATGGCGCCGCCGCCGACGCGGCGCTTGCCCGCCAGCGCATCCGGGCAATCGAGGAGGACATCGCCAAACGATGGAAATCGGTCCGGGGCCGGTACGAACTCACCATCGAAACCCGCGTGGAGGCAGGCCAATGAAAACCATGACCTTGACTTCATCCGCCTTGTGTCGCGTGATTCTGCAAAAGCGCAGCGTACTGTTGGCGGGCTGCGCCATGGCCGTGATCGCGGTTCCCGGCGCATCCGCCGAGGAGTGGCTTCGCGGCAAGGCGCTGGACAGCAGCACCGTCGAGGCGACGAAGATTGCGCCGAATGTCGAGCAGGAACGCGCAGGCGAGGGCGGGGATATCCCGTTCTCGATCAGCGTCGATGGCGAGACGCTTAGCGAATCCGGCAAGAAGGCGGAGCCGGCCAAAGGTGCGGCGAACAAGCAGCGCCAGGCGGATGTGGGCCTCGCCGCCGTCGATATCCAGGTGAAGTTCGACGGGCTCGATGCCAAGCCGATGCTGAATGTCTCGACCACGCCAATCCGCCGCGCCTATAAAGCCGGCGAGCCTGTGCGCTTTCTTGCGACTTCGAATTACCCGGCTTTCATTACGCGCTCGGAGATCCGCATCATCGAGGCTGACAAGCCGCTGACGGATGAGCCGGTCGGCGTCGTTCCCGTCGCCATCAATGGCGAAGCGGAATGGGTGATGCCGGAAACGGAGAACGACAAGACGCGTTTCAAATATATCCTGCGCGTCTATGATCGCGATGGCCGTTATGACGAGACGCTGCCCCGCTCCATCGCCCGCACCGACAGGGAATTGCCCAAGGAAGAGACGAAGGTCTCGGACGCGCCCGCGCCCGGCATGGGCGAGGACAATACCGGCTCGCGCAATATCAATGTCCATGGCGGCGCGGTGACGGTGTTTGGCCGCAACGTGCCGGAGGGGTATCAAGTGCGCGCGCTCGACGGCATCGTGCCGCTCGACGACAACCAGTCCTTCGTGATGCAGCGCATCCTGCCGCCCGGCGATCACAATGTCGATGTCGCGGTGCTCGGCTCGCTGAAGGGCAGCGCGCTCGATTTCAGCCGCCAGATCAACATTCCCGACAATGACTGGTTCTATGTCGGCCTCGCCGATCTGACCGTCGGCAAGCGCATGGGCGACGACAATATCGAGACCGTTCGTCCGGGTGAATATGACAAGGTTTATACCAAGGGACGGCTCGCTTTCTATGTGAAGGGCAAGATCAAGGGCAAGTATCTGCTGACGGCTGCTGCGGATACCCGCGACAGCGAGATCAAGGATATGTTCCGCGGCCTCGATGACCGCGATCCGCGCAGCCTGCTGCGCCGCATCGATCCGGATGCCTATTATCCTGTTTATGGCGACGATTCGACGATTGTCGAGGACGCGCCGACCAACGGCAAATTCTATGTCCGGCTGGAGCGCGGCGACAGCCATGTGATGTGGGGCAATTACAAGGCCTCCATCACCGGCACGGAATTCATGAATTCCGACCGGGCGCTCTATGGCGCCAGCGGCGTCTACCGCTCCGAGGCGGTGACCTCGTTCGGCGAGCGCAAGTCGGAGGCCAACCTCTATGCCGCTCAGCCCGACACGCTGCCGCAGCGCGACGAGTTTCTCGGCACCGGCGGCTCGGCTTATTTCCTGAAGCGGCAGGACATCACCACCGGGTCCGAGACGCTCACCATCGAGGTGCGTGATCAGGTGACCGGCCAGGTGCTGGAACGCAAGAACCTCGTCTATGGCGAGGACTATACCGCGGATTACCTGCAGGGCGTGGTCATCCTCAAGCGGCCGCTTTCATCCTCCGCCGGTACCAACGGGGCGGTGCGTGAAGGCGCGCTCGGCGGCAACCGGGTCTATCTCATCGCCCAGTATGAATATACGCCGTCGGCGGGCGAGGTGGACGGTTATGTCTATGGCGGACGGGGGCAGCATTGGCTCGATGAAAAAGTGCGTGTCGGCGTCACCGGCATGAACGAAACAACCGGCGATGCCAATCAGCAGGCGGTGGGAGCGGATGTCACCATTCGCCATTCGGAAAAGACCTTCCTTGAGGCAGAAGTTTCGCACTCCAAGGGGCCGGGCTTCGGCACGTCGCGCTCTACCGATGGCGGCCTGACGCTAAGCGACGTCCGCAGCACCGGCACACGCGAGCGGGCGGCAACCGCCTGGCGCACCAAGGGGCAGATCGACCTGGAGGACATCACCAAGAGCGGGATAAAGGGAACCATCGGCGGTTATTACGGGGAAAAGCAGGCCGGGTTCTCGACGATCGCCGAGCAGGTGACCGTCGATGAACGCGTCTGGGGCACCCATGCCGACCTGGAGCTGACGGAAGACACAGATCTCAAACTCACCTATGACGACTATCGCGAAGGCCGTGACTACGACGATGTCAACGACCGCGAAACCGGCGGACGGACCAAGCGCAAGGGCGAGGGAACGGTCAGCCATCAGCTCGATGAATATTGGAAGGCTTCATTCGGCGTTTCCTATACCGAGCTGCGCTCGCCGATTGCCGTTGCTTCCGGCAAGAACGGCAATGACGGCGAACGGCTCGATGCCGGCGTCAGGCTCACTTATGCGCCCGATGCCGATCATGAATATTATGTCTTCGGCCAGGGCACACTTTCGCGCGATGGCGACATCAGGCGCAATGACCGCCTCGGCGTTGGCTCGAAATACCAGCTGACGGAAAAGATCGGGCTCGAGGGCGAGATTTCCTATGGCAATGCCGGCCTTGGCGGGCTGGCAGCCGTCAACTATTCGCCGACGGCAGCCGATAATTACTATTTCGGCTACCGGCTCGATCCTGACCGCGCGTTCGATCTCGACCGCTCTTACGATCTTGACGGCTCGGACAAGGGGACATTCGTGCTCGGCATGCGCCGCAAGCTGGATGAAACGCTGTCGACCTATGCGGAGAACAATTACGATATCTTCGGCCGCAGGACCTCGCTGACCAAGACCTACGGCGTCGTCTATACGCCCGATACGATGTGGACCGTCGATGGCGGTTTCGAGGCCGGAACGATCGAAGACGACACCGTCACCATTATCGAGAATAGCGACGGCACCTCCACCACTTCCGAAAAGTCCGACTTCGACCGCAAGGCGATTTCACTCTCGGTCGGCTACAAGGATGAGGAACGGGGCATCAATGCGCGGATGCGCGGCGAGGCCCGGTTCGAGGATTCCGACGATGACAGCCGCGACGTCAACACCTATCTGTTCGCGACGGGCCTTGGCTGGAAGACCAGCGAGGACTGGCGCCTGCTCGTCAATCTGGATGCGGTGCTATCCGATTCGTCCGGGGAGAGTTCGTTCACCGACGGCGATTATGTCGATGCTTCCATCGGTTATGCCTATCGCCCGGTCGATAATGACCGCCTCAACGCGCTGTTCAAATATGCCTGGGTTTACGACCTGCCCGGACAGGACCAGATCAGCGCCATCACAGGCGACGAGTATGGTCCGGCGCAGCGCAGCCATATCCTTTCAGCGGATGTCACCTACGACCTGATGCCATGGCTCTCCATTGGCGGCAAATACGGCATGCGCTACGGCCAGGTCCGCGAAAGGATGCTGGACGGCGACCGCGAGGAATTTTCCGACTGGTACGCGTCCTCCGCGCATCTCGGCATCCTCCGTGCCGATTTGCATGTGGTCAAGAATTGGGACGCCCTCATCGAGGGCCGGGCGATGCACATGCCGGAGGCGAAGACCACCGACTATGGCGCGCTCGTCGCCGTTTATCGCCATGTCGGCGAAACCTTCAAGGTCGGCGCGGGCTACAATTTCGGCATCTTCTCCGACGATCTGCGCGATCTTACGCTTGATGACAAGGGTATGTTCGTGAACGTCATCGGGAAGTTCTGATAGAACCGCCGCAGCCGGCAAGCCAACCGGCCGCGGCGGAGATCATGCGCTAGAATCTGTCAGCATTAGCTTGAAACAGCGCCCCTCTCGCCGTCATTCTCGGGCTTGTCCCACTGCTGTCCGGTTTAAAAATCATGGACAAGGCGCACAGTGTTGATTCTACTGGTGTTCGAGCGTTTAGCGACGATCCCGGACACGACAGAGGAGCAACACCGTGCGGCACCACAATAGCGTTTTTCATGATCTGTTGAAGCGGATACCGTGGGCCGTGTTCGAAAGACTTGTGGACCAGCATCAAGCTGACAAACACGTCCGGCGATTGCCGACGAAGAGCCAGTTGATCGCGTTGCTTTACGGGCAGTTGGCCGGTGCGCAGAGCTTGCGCGAGATTGTCGGCGGTCTTCAAAGCCACGCAGTGCGTCTTTATCATGTGGGTTGGCGCACGGTGTCGCGCTCGACCTTGGCCGATGCCAATGCGCTTCGTCCGGATGCCGTCTTTGCCAAGCTGTTCGCTCATATGATCGCGGAAGCCGGTCGCGGGCTGAGGCGGTCGGTCGGTGAAGCCATCTATCTGATTGATTCAACGAGCTTGAAGCTGAGCGGCGCGGGATCGCACTGGGCGCGCTTTTCCAGCCAGGCCTGTGGCGCCAAGCTGCACATTATCTATGATGCCGACATCTATGATGCCGACGCTGAAAGGCCGATCTACGCGGCTGTCACGCCGGCCAAGGTCAACGACATCACCGGAACGCTGCGCCTGCCTCGATAGCCTGCAACTGCTGCGGATCGCCAACCAGCACCACCTTGGCCCCAGCCTCCGCCGCATGGGACAGAACTCG
>NZ_QJTF01000044.1 GCF_003217235.1 Paramesorhizobium leguminum
ATTCCCGGGGTGGCCATCCCGGGAATCGCATCCAGCCTCAGCGCCAATTAAGCATGAAACAAACAGACAATTCCTGTGCTTGTCACAGGAATCCATGCCTCAACGGTGAAGTTGCCGCACCCGGCAAAAAAGTATCGTTCCATCCAAAAGTGAAATGCCTTAGTAAAAACCAATCGGAAAATATCTCAGATATAATTCCGCCATGGTGCCCTTCTGTTCCAGCGTCTCCAGCGCATGGTCGAAGGCGTTTGCAAGTTGCGCATTCCCGCTTGCAACCGCGATACCCATGCCCTGGCCCAGAAAGGGGGAGCCGAGATAGGGGCCGCCGGAAAAGACGCAGCAGCCTTGTGATGCCTTGTCCCCAAGCCAGGCGGAGAGCGTCATGCCGTCGCCGAAAACGGCGTCGATCTTGCCATTTGTCAGATCGGCGAAGAGCTGTTCTTTTCCGCGAACGCTCTCGATGACGGCGTTGGGAAAAGAGTGGCGCAGCATGGCCTCATGCGCCGTTCCACTGATAACGCCGACGCGTTTGCCCTTGAGATTGCGGTTGAGCGGTTCGTCAAGTGCTGCGCCCCGCTGCGTGACGAAGCGGGCCGGCAGGCCGAGATAAGACCGCGAGAACGCGAACTCGGCGCGGTTTTCCGCCGTCGGCTCCAGCCCGGCTATAATGGCCTCGCCGTCTCCCGTTTTCAGCTTCGCGCCAAGCTCGCTCCAGGGCGCTGCCTCGATCTGGCAAATATCGGCTATTCCCAACTCACTGCATATGGCGCGGGCCAGATCGATATTATAGCCCGCGAGCCTGCCGCCGCTATCGATGAAATTGAACGGGGGAAAATCGGCGCTCGTTATAAAACGCAGGCGGCGCAGCTTGGAAAGGTCCGGCTTGGCCACGCGCTCGCGCCGGTCCCAAAATGCCGGAATGTCCGGTCCCGCGGCAAAGACAGGGGCCCAGGCAAACTGGACGGTTGCCGCCACGGCAAGGGCAAAAATGAACGCTGACGGTCTCATTGGTATCGGCTTTATATCGCTCGCGACGAATTTCAGAATCGGGATACTAGCAAACTTTCAGTTCCGGTGTCGTTCCTGATTTCGAAATTCGCTCTGGAGGGCGGTATCTCGGAATCACGCCCTCCCGAAGGCTTATATCCGCGGAGCCACGAGGCATATCTGTTAATACATCCCAATAGCTAATGTAATAAATGCCGATACAGGCGTATTTACCAATATATTCAAAAAAGTCACACAAGTATAAAAAATGCTTTTGATTCAAACTAGAGTACTATTAGATTATTGTTCACTTTTCTCAATTAATACATTTATATACATGGGCTATGCTTAGGCGCGGTCCTTTATTTATTGATTCGCCCCGGCTTGGCCGCTGGGACAGGGAGATTGTCGTCATGCCGAAGAGATATGAAATGCCTGGTGCCGGTGCATGCTTGCCAGTGGCCGCGGCTGGGTTGGAACACGCTCAAATGCCCTCGGCGCGGCTCCTGGGCCGGGCCCTGCCACGCTTAACCCGTCTCCTGTTGGGCGGTGCGACGACGATCTGTTTTCTGGCCCTGAGCGCCCCGGCCTTCGCGCAGCCGCTTGTGACCGCCAACGGAGGAGCGGTTAATCTTTCGCCTGCGACGGCAACCTGCAACCAGGCGCAATGCTACCTGGCTGAAGCTGGCGGCACGATAAACTCAGCCGGCCAGTCCGTGAATCTGACCGTGCCGGATGGCCCCCTCCAAAACTATGCGGTGCTCGTGCAGGGCGGCAGTACGGTCAATCTCATTGATGGCGGAACGATAGCGAACGGCGCAGTAATGGGCGGCGGAGGTTTTAATGCCATTAACGTAGGAACTGGGAATAATGACACCAACACATTTAAAGGCAAAGACCTGACGCTCACCAGCACGGGAGCGGCTAGCGGAGGCTTCGTCTATGTGAATGGCAAGAACAGCAGCGTTGAATTTGATGGCGCAACTACGTTGAGTGGGACGGTAACCATTGCTGATAATGCGTTCACTGCGGGTGATCTGAATTCGGCGAATGGCGGCAGCATCACTTTCGGTCAACACGCAACGCTAACGGGCACATTAGCAGCGTTAGCGGGTTCAACTTCCGATTTTATGGTTGCCCAGGGCAACGGCAATATTGATGTTCAGGGCGGAGGCGAGGTCACTTTGACCGGCAACTTTGAGCATGGCTTCTACGCATATCAGACTGGAAGCCAAATCACGTTGAACGGCATGAAGATTCATGCCGCGACCAACAGTATCGCGATGAACCACCTGGCCCTCAGCCACTCGGGTTCCCTCAAGGTAACGAACAGCGTCTTTGATGGGACGAACTCTGGTGGCCCTCTATACGGCATTGGTATGCGTTACCTTGGAACGCCGCATGTTACATTCGATGGAAGCAGGATCACGCTCGGTTCTCCTGGATCTGGCCTCCTGGTTTTAGGCAACAAGGCAACCGTCGAGATGACGGGCTCCCAGATCATAGGCTTTGCCGGCACTGGAAGCGGGAATGCTTCTTTGGCGTTTGTCACCAATGCCACAGGACTTGGCGCTCTCTATGACGGTCCTGGCAATCTTGTTTTGAATGCCAAGGATTCAATTCTCTCCGGTAACATCCTGGTGGATGCGCCTGGGACAGCGGGAGCCAATGCATTCACCGCCAATTTCGATGGTACTACGCAGCTGACCGGGGGTATCACCGTGGGGGGCGGGGCCTCCACCGCGGATATAACTCTGAGCGATACCGCGCAATGGACCGGCGCCGGCACCAAGGTGACCAGCGTCACCATCAATCCCAGCACCACGTGGAACGTCACGGGCAATTCCGATATCACCGGCACCCTGACCAATGGTGGAACGATTTCTTACCAGTATAGTACCGGTTTCCAGACGCTCACCACGGGCAACTATACGGGGAACGGCGGCACCATCAATCTCAATACACAGCTTGGCGGCGATGATTCTCCGACAGACAAGCTGGTCGTCAAGGGCGACACGGCGGGCGCGACCAAGGTCACGGTCACCAACACCCTCGGCAAAGGCGGCGGCGCGCCGACCGATAACGGTATCAAGATCATCGAGGTGGACGGCGCCTCCAACGGCACCTTCACTTTGGAAGAAGATTATCATTTTGAAGGCGATCCGGCCGTGGTCGCCGGTGCCTATGCCTACCGGCTGTTCAAGAATGGCAAGACGACTAAAGCCGATGGCGACTGGTATCTGCGTTCGGAGCTGACGCCGTGCACAGGCCCCAACTGCAACCCGAACCCGCCGTGCACAGGGCCAGACTGCAACCCGAAGCCGCACTACCAGCCCGGCGTGCCGGTCTATGAGGCCTATTCGCAGGTGCTGCAGCAGTTGAACGCAGTCGGGACGCTGCGCCAGCGCGTCGGCAATCGCTACTGGAGCGGCGCGGCCAATCCGCAGCTCAACGAGGGCGATGGACCCGGCACGACGGTTGCCCCGCCTGAGGCGACGCCGGAAATCGCCAGCGCCGCCAATATCTGGGGCCGCATCGAAAGCGCGCATGGCCGCTTCGAGCCGAACTATTCCACCAGCGATACGCGGTTCAATGTCAACACCTATGGCATGGAGGCGGGGCTCGACGGCCAGCTCTACGAATCGGAAACCGGCAGCGTGATCGGCGGGCTCACCGTGCACTATGGCTATGCCAAGGCCACCATGGGCTCGGTGCATGGCCAGGGCAGCGTCGAGGCTTCCGGCTACGGCGTCGGCGGCACGCTCACCTGGTATGGCGATGATGGGATTTACGTCGATGCCCAGGCGCAGACGACGTGGTATAAAAACGACCTGCAGTCGGACACGGCGCGTCGCATGCTTGCCGACGGCAATGACGGCTTCGGCTATGCCATGAGCCTGGAAGCAGGCAAGCGGTTCGCCATCGATCCCAACTGGACGATCACGCCGCAAGCGCAGATCAGCTGGTCGTCGGTGAAATTCGATGGTTTCGAAGATACGTTCGGCGCCAGTGTGAAAACCGACGAGACGGACAGCCTGAAGGGCCGGCTTGGACTTTCCGCGGATTACGGCGAAGCCTGGCGTGACAGCAAGGGCCAGCTGACCAAGGCCGAAGTCTACGCCATCGCCAATCTCTCTTATGAATTCGCCAAGGCGAGCAAGATCGTGGTCGAGGACGTGGCCTTCGCCACGCAGAACGACCGCTACTGGGGCGGCGTCGGGGCCGGCGGCACCTTCAGCTGGGCCGATGGTAAATATGCCCTCTTTGGCGAAGTCTCGGTCGACACCAGCCTCGAGCATTTCGCCGATAGCTACAAGCTCAACGGCAATCTCGGCCTGAAGGTGAGGTGGTAGGCCAGGTCGGGAAGGCTTTGACTTGAAACTGCATACCGCGCCCCGGTCATCTCAAGCTGACCGGGGTTCTTTTGCGCGGTATGCGTGTATAGCCTGTTGACAATACACCGCGCATATGCCAGCCTGAAAAAGATTAGAGAAGACGCACAGTCATGCCGTCATTCTCGGGCTTGTCCCGAGAATCTGCCATAAGAAAAAGATAAGCGATTTCCGTTCTGAAAAACTCATATACCTGCAGAATATTAGATAGCATAAATATTACACAGATTGAGAAGAGCCGGTGGGCCTTGGCGGTTCACATAAGAACTTACCGGCTGCACCGTTCGATCTAAGCATTTTCGCAGGAGAATATTGATTTCATTAAGGACATAAGATGAAACCGTCACCGCAAATAAAATCCTGAAGAAGAGCCTGCCCCGCCGCAGGCTTTGCGCGATGCCGTTCGCGTAAGGCGACTGTGCCCGGCGGCTCTTCGATTTGGCATTTCTACCCGTCTCGATATTGCACTGCGATTGCACGATGTGCGCGCCGGATCGGCGACGCGCGTGACTCAGGGATTTTTCCAATGACCGCTGTTCTTGCCATGATCTCCGATGCTTTCTCCTTCTACCGCGACCGGAAAAACCGAGGCGCGGCGAACGGCGGCCGGCGCCGGGGCTGGCGCGCGGTCGGGCTCATGCTCATCGCCCAGTTGGCTCTCCTCACCGGGATCGTGCCGCAGGCGCAGGCGCAGGCGAAGGACCAACAGGTCAAGGTGCAGCTGGGCATAACACCCGGCAACCCTGTTACGGTAGGAACGAGGGTGACGCTGTCGGTATCGACAACGGCGGTGAACGGAACGGTGTATATCTGCAAGGCAAAGCTGTGCACGGATATCAATCGCGTAGCCGAGGTCCAACTGGTCAACGGAACGGCTGCGACCTTCTATTATCCCGGCATCGGCACCTACGAGCTGACGGCGCAGTTTCTTGGCACGAAAGGGTACGAGGCTGCCACTTCGGCTCCGGTTCCGCTGACGGTGACGGGCCAATACGACACGACGACGACGCTCGCCGCGCCGCAGGGCACCGGTCCCTATCGGCTGCCTGTGACGGTCACCGGTATCGCACCGGCCACTGTCAAAAAATCCCCCACGGGCATGGTCGATATCGTCGATACGTCCACCAATAACCGGCTCGGAAGCGTCTCGTTGCCCGGCACGGCCTCCAATACGATGGCCTTGCGGCCAATTCAGAGCGTGACGACGGGCAGCGCGCCTCAGGCTGTCGCGACGGCGGATTTCAACAACGACGGGCGCCCCGACATTGCGGTGGCGAATTACGTCGACAGGAATGTCCAAATCTTTCTCGGTCAGGCGGGAGGCGCCATGGCAACGACGCCATGGGTGACGCTGCCGACGCCCAACCTCCCGATCAGCGTGGCGGCGGCGGATTTCAACAGTGATGGTTACATCGATCTGGCCGCTGGCAATGCCGGCGAGGTGACGACCTGGGGCAACAACAACGGTGACGGCACATTCATGGATCCGGCCCACAATATATTCAACCCCAACTTCTGGGACTACGACGCGCCGGCACAAAACATTGCAGTCGCGGACTTCGATGGCAATGGCGCGCTGGACTTCGCGGTCGCATGGCAGAGCGCCAATAAGGGCACCGTCCCCTCTCTGGCGGTCTTTAGCAACGCCGGTGTCGGCAACTTCACGGTGAACAATATTCCTCTCCCGGGCCAGCCCGGCGGTACCCTTCCCAAAGCGATCGCCACCGGGGTTTTCACCTCCAGCGGCCATTTCGATCTGATTGTTATTTATGGGACCCCAACTGCGACTGTGTTCATCGGTGATGGCAGCGGCTCGTTCCAGGCGAAAAAACCTGACATGGATACGCAGCCCGTATCTGGCGAATCCGTTGCGCTGGCCGATTTCAACGCCGATGGCATTCTGGATATGGCCATGGCGGGAATAGACTGGGGCGACATCGGCGGTAATACCACACTTGGTAAGGCCATGGTCTTTCAAGGCGACGGCAACGGTGGCTTCACCAAGAAGGCGACCGCTGTCTTGGGCGGCTCGATGATCGTGGCGAATTCCTTTGTTACGGTCGGCGATTTCAACGGCGATGGCCATGCCGATCTCGGTACGTTGAATACCGATCATAACAATCTCACAAACTCCGCGCTGCAGGTCTGGCTGGGCGATGGAAACTTCGGGTTTGGATCGAAACCGAGTGCGGAGGTGACGCAGAGGTTCGGGGGGAGCGGCATCGCCAGTGCCGATTTCAACGGCGACGGCATCGCCGATCTGGCAAGCGCCGACGCATTTTCCTATGCAATTGGCCTTCCCCCATACTTCCCTCAGGGGGACACCGCGACGATTACCCTGGGACAGCCCAGCTTGATACAAACCGTCACGGCGACGGGCGTGGCGGTGGATTGGACCGGTGTGCACGAGGTCGAGGCGCACTATGAAGGCGACGATACGTTCGCGCTGAGCGATTCCAACAAGCAGCCGATGGGCAAGGTCGGCATCGTCCTCGATATCGATCCGGCTTCCGTTGCCGCGGGAAAGTCGGTGACGCTGACGGCGACGCTGACGCCGGGCTTGAGCGGCACGGTGTCTTTTTGCGAGGCGGCGGCCAAGCTGTGCACGGATGCCAACCGCTTGGGCGAGGCGCAGGTCTTCAATGGAAAAGCGTCGATCACGTTCATCCCCAGGATCGGAACCTACTCGCTGAAGGCGCAGTTTGCCGGCACGAACACATCTGTGGCTGCGGCCTCCGCCGCCCAGGCGCTGACGGTAACGGGCCAGTATCCGACGAAGACGACGCTCGGCAAGCCGCTGGGCAACGGTCCCTACAGCATTCCCGTGACGGTCAGCAGCGCCGCGCCGCCCGCGACCCCGCCGACCGGCACGGTCGAGATCATCGACCAGACCAACAACAACGTTCCGCTCGGCACCAGTTCCACGCTGTCGCCGGCCGGCGACGGCGTGGCCGTGCAGGGTTCGACGCTGACCGCCGGCAAGGCTCCCAATTCGCTCGCCGGCGCGGATTTCAACAAGGACGGCCTCCTCGATCTCGCCGTCGCCAACCAGACCGACAACAACATCCAGATCTTCCTGGCGCAGAGTGGCGGTACATTCCCCGCCACGCCGTCCTGGACGATCTCCAATGTCGCCGGCGCCTTTCCGGTCGTGGCGGGCGACTTCACCAATGACGGCTATATCGATCTCGCCGTCGGCACCACCTCCAACATCAGCGTCTTCACCGGCAAGGGCAAGGACGGCTTCGAGACGGCGCCCATCACCACCCCGGCGAGCAACATGGTGGCCTTCGTCGTGAGCGATTTCGACACCAGCGGCACGCTCGACCTCGCGTTCGTCACGACAACCAGTTCGCAAATCTGGCTCGGCGACGGCGCGGGCAAGTTCGCTGCGAAGGGCAGCCCGGTGATGATCGGCAACAACATGAAGCGGTATGGCGGCAACGCCGCCGCCGGCGATTTCAACAACGATGCGATCCCGGACCTCCTCGTGCCGCAGGGCGGGAACAGCAGGGTATGGGTGCTGCTGGGCGACGGCACGGGCCTGTTTCAGGCCAGCCCGCAGTACACCGACACCGGCGCCGATGCCACCGTTTGCACGGTGGCAGTGGCCGATTTCAATCACGACGGCAATCTCGACTTCACCGTCGGCGTCGAGAACTATAGCTCCGATGGCTTCGTGGCCTTCTACCAGGGTCAGGGCAATGGCTATTTTATCCCCAGGCCCTTCGTCACTTTTCCCGGCACCGCGTGGCACAACGTCAATGTGACGGTCGGCGACTTCAACGCCGACGGCTGGGCCGACGCGGCCGCCATATATTTCGAGGACAATGGCGGCAAGATCCCGATCCTTCTGGGCAGTAGCAGCCAACCTTGGACCTTTACACCGAGCACGATCGCGCAAGTTGGGGTGTTCCCTCTTTCGCCGGCTGTCGGTGATTTCAACGGCGACGGGTTCTCCGACCTGGCTGTGGTCAATGCGTTTGACAACAACGTCAGCGTAGAGCTCGTCCAGCCCACCGTGACGGTGACGGCGTCGGCCGACGTGCCGGCGCCGGCCGGCGACCCGTCGTCTGGCAATCACGAGGTGGCGGGGGTCTATTCCGGCGACACACTCTTCGAGAAGAGCCCGCCATCCAACTCCGTGGGGCTTGCACCGCAGAAGCTCGATACCACCTTGACGGTGACCGCCGACCCCCAGGACAGCAGCAAGGCCGGCCAGCCGGTGACGCTGACCGCCACCTTCGGCATCAAGAACGGCGACGACGCGCAGGGACACGACCCCAAGGGCGAGTGGGTCACCTTCACCACGCAGAACGGCAATGTGTTCCTGGGCAGGGCGCAACTCGCGCTGGACAGCAAGACGAACCAATATGTAGCGATACTGCAGAATGTCACCCATCTGCCGTCTGGCCCCATCACCATCACCGCCAGCTATCCGGGCGACGCCTATTTCAACAGCATGACCGGGTCGCTCCCCTACACGGTCGGGCAGCCTGTCCCGGTCAAAGTGGCGCTGGCCGTCGAGCCGGCCCAGCCGCAGGTATCGGCGGGAACGCAGGTGACGCTGACGGCGACGGTGAACCCGACGGTGGGCGGCACGGTGTATTTCTGCAAGGTTGCCGCGCCCTGCACCGATATC
>NZ_QJTF01000045.1 GCF_003217235.1 Paramesorhizobium leguminum
CCCCGGTGCCGGGCACCACCACCGTCACCATCCTCCCCGGCGCCGTGGAAACCCAACCAACGCCACCGGCCAAACCCCGGTAGCGCGGTTGCAAAGCGCGAACGGCCTCGGGCGCCCCGTAAGGGCGCCCGAGGTTTTATGGAAAGGATGACACCGGGGAACCGGAACTTGACGGTAAACCTGTAGTTGCCGTTTGTAATAATATTGCGACCTTGACGGGATTTTCGAGATCGATTATAAATTAGAGCATGATCCCGAAAAGTTGCAGGCTTTTCGGATAAGATCATGCGGCTAAAACAAAAACTTAGAGCGGGATGCTCGATTCAACTTAATTGCATACCGCTCTAAGACAGAGGGTAGATTGGGCATGGACCGCATCCGGGCCCGATGCCCAGGATTTTACGCCTGCCGAATATTGGACAGCATCGCATTTAGACAGCATCGCATTTAGACAGCATCGCATATTGAATACCGTATTGTGAGAAGGGGAGGCGGGCCTTGGGACGCCTGCATAAATCCCTGATCGTTTGCAAAAGAATGCGGCATCGATGTCGCTCCCGGTCGAGGCAATCACGCCGGAACCGCGCGCCATGGGCAGCATTCGATATCGGGCATTTCATTCACGACTATGAATTTCATCAGGCTCTTCGATTTAGCATTTCTACCCGTCTCGTTACTGTACTGCGATTGCACGATGCGCGCGCCGGATCGGCTACGCGCGTGACTCAAGGATTTTCCCAATGACCGCTGTTCTTGCCACGATCTCCGATGCTTTTTCCTCGTACCACGACCGGAAAAACCGAGGCGCGGCGAGCGGCGGGCGGCGCCGGGGCCGGCGCGCGATCGGGCTCATGCTCATCGCCCAGCTGGTTCTCCTCACCGGGATCGTGCCGCAGGCGCTGGCGCAGGACGGCATTGCCGATCCGGCCGGCGCCAACTCCATTGCGGCCGATGTCGGCACAACGACCGCGCTCACGCTTGCGCCGTCGAGCATCAACCAGAGTCAGTCGGCGACGCTGACGGCGACGGTGAAATCCGATAAGAGCGGCACTCCCGTTGTCACCGGCACCGTCGATTTCTGTCGCGCCGGTGCCAAAGCCTGCGCCGGCAGCGACCGCATCGGCACGGCCCAGCTCGTCAACGGCGCGGCCTCGATCGTTATCTTCGCCGATCCCGGCCAGCACAGCTATACGGCCATGTTCAGGGGCGGTCCCGGCTATACCGCGAGCGCGTCCACCTCGCAGACACTCACCGCCAGCCGCACCAGCCTATATCCGACCACGGCGGCCATCGGCACGGTGAACTCCGCGCCGCCCTATACCATTCCCGTCACGGTGACCGGCCTCGGCGTGCTGCCCGGCCTGGCCCCCAACGGAGTGGCCGACATCCTCGACACGAGCAACAACGATTATCGGCTCGCCATCACCCCATCCATGAGCAACGCCGCTTATGGCATTGCCGCGGCGTCCACGACGCTCACCGTCGGCAATTTTTCCTATTCGATGGCGAGCGAGGATTTCAACAAGGACGGCCGCGCCGATCTTGCCGTCGCCAACCAGGGCGACAACAACGTCCAGATTTTCCTGGCGCAGAGCGACGGCACATTCCCCGCCACGCCGTCCTCGACCATACTCGATATCAACCAGCCCAACCCGATCGTCGCGGGCGATTTCAACAATGACGGCTATGTCGACCTTGCCGTCGGCGCGACCTCAAATATCAGCGTCTTCACCGGTAAGGAACACGGCGGCTTCGAGACGACCCCCATCAACACGGCGGCGAACGGCTTCGTCGCTTTCGCGGTGCGCGATTTCGATCTCAACGGTGCGCTCGACATCGCCGTCGTCACCGCCGGCAACTCGCAGGTCTATCTGGGCGACGGCAAAGGCCATTTCCCCACCAAGGGAAGCCCGGCGCCGGTGGGCAGCAATCCCGGAGCCACGGGCGCCAGCGTCGGGTCCACTGCTGCCGGCGACTTCAACAATGACGGCAAGCCCGATCTCGTCGTGCCGCAGACCCCAAGCGACAAGGTGTCGGTGCTGCTGGGCGACGGCCTGGGCTCGTTCCAGCCCGATCCGACCCAAATCAGCACCGGCACCGACGCCAATGCCATGTCGGTTGCGGTGGCGGATTTCGACGGCGACGGCAATCTCGATTTCGCCGTCGGCGTCAACAATCCCAACGGCCCGGGCTACGTCATCCCGTATAAGGGCGATCCCACCGGCAAGATCTTCACGAAGAAGACACCCTACTCGATCGGGGGCACGATCTGGAATACCATCACTGTGGCGGTTGGCGATTTTAACGCCGACGGTAAGCCGGACATCGCCATCGCATATTTCGCGGGCTCCTTTAATGTCAATATGCAACTCCTTCTGGGCAGCGGCACCTGGACGTTCACGCAGGGCGCCACGATCCAGCCAGGCAGCTGGCCGGGGGTGCCGGTGACCGGCGATTTCAACGGCGACGGCTTCACCGACGTGGCCGTGGCCAACGCCTTCAACAACGATGTGACGGTGGGTATGGTTCAGCCTTCCGTGACGGTGACCGCCACCACGACGGATGTGCCGGCGCCGGCGGGCGATCCCTCGGCGGCCGACCATCAGGTCGTGGCGGTCTACGAGGGCGACATGAAATTTACCAGGAGCCCGCAATCCGCTCCGGTGAAGCTTGCACCACAGAAGATCGACACCATCTTGACTGTGACGGCCGACCCCCAGGGCAGCAGCAATGCCGGCCAGGCGGTGACCCTGACCGCCACCTTCGGCACCAAGAACAGCCAGGACGCACAGGGGCACACCCCCAACGGCGATTGGGTCACCTTCACCACCGACAACGGCAATGTGTTCCTGGGCAAGGCGCAATTCGCGCTGGACAGCAAGACGAACCAATATGTGGCGACATTGCCCAATGTCACCCATCTGCCGTCGGGCAAGATCACCGTCACCGCCAGCTATCCGGGCGACGCCTATTTCAACAGCACGACCGGGTCAATCCCCTATACGGTCGGGCCGCGGGCCCCCGTCAAGGTGGCGCTGGCGCTCGAGCCGGCCCAGGCGCAGGTACCGGCGGGAACGCAGGTGACGCTGACGGCGACGATGACCCCGGCGGTGAGCGGCACGGTGTATTTCTGCAAAAAGGCCGCGCCCTGCATCGGTGTTAACCGGCTGGGTGAGGCGCAGCTCACCGGCGGCAAGGCTGCGATGTCGTTCTACCCCGGCATCGGAACCTACATTTTCCAGGCGCGGTTTGCCGGCACGATCACCGACGCGGCCGGGATATCGAACACCGAGCCGCTGACCGTGATCGGCGAATACCCCACGACGACGGCGATCGGCAAGCCGGACGGCAACGGGCCCTACAATATCCCCGTGACGGTCACCGGCATCGCGCCGTCTCCACTCGCGCCGACCGGCACGGTCGAGATCATTGATCACACCAGTGGTATAACGCTTGGAAGCGTGAACCCAGGCAATCCTACATATGACGTAGCGGAGACGACCGTGGCGGTGGCCGCAGGCAAGGGGCCCTATTCTTCCACCGCGGGCGATTTCAATGCCGATGGTATCGAAGACATCGCCGTTGCCAACCGCGACGACAAATCCATCGGCGTGTACCTCGGCACCCACGACGGTAAGTTCCAACTGCCTCCGATCAGCTGGGCCACGGATGGCAATCCCTATCCGATCGAGGCAGGTGATTTCGACAACAACGGCACACTCGACCTGGCCGTCGGCAACGGATCGAACCTCACCGTGTTCAAGAACCCGGGAACTGGACATTTCAATGGGCATGTCGATACCGGCGGCGTCAGCGATTTCCAGTCCCTGGTGCCCGGCGATTTCGACAATGACGGCAATCTCGACGTCGTCGTCGTGCACAGGTCGAGCCAGCAGGTCTATCTCGGCAATGGCCAGAACGGCTTCTCGCCGGCTCCCGCGGGAGCTTTCGCACCGGGCAGCCTGCCGCCTGCCTATTATCGCTCCGCCGCCGGCGATTTCAACAAGGACGGCAATCTCGATCTCGTCATATCCGACGGCCAATGGAACAGCAACATATGGGTGCTGCTCGGCGACGGTCAAGGCGGCTTCCAGCCCGATCCGTCCAAGTACTCCGTTCAAAGCGAGCGCCGCTTCGCGTCATCCGTCGCCGTGGCGGACTTCAATGGCGATGGCAATCTCGATTTTGCCGCCGGCGTATACGATTGGGATTATTCCCAGTCCAGCAGCATTTTTGTCTATCAGGGCGGCACCGACGGCAAGACCTTCACGCAGAAGGCCACCGTGCCGTTGACCGGCGGCCATTGGGGTAACGGTAATAGTGTCCATGTGAGCGTCGCTGTTGGCGATTTCAACGCCGACGGCATCGCCGACCTCGTAGCCGCCGGCTCCGACGATCAGTATAAGGGCGGATCGGCGCAAGTCGGAGCCTGGCTTGGCGACGGCAACTGGAATTTCACGCCTTCCACTCAGTTCTCACCGGGTACCAATTCGCTCCCTGCGGCCTTTCCGCTCTCGGCGATCGTCGGCGACTTCAATGGCGACGGCTTCACCGATGTGAGCGCCGTCAATGCCACCGGCAACAGCGCTGCGGTCGGTTTCCTGCAACCCACCACCACGGTGACCGGCACGGCGCAGAACGTGCCGGCGCCGGTGGGCACCGGTACGCACGATGTGTGGGCCGACTACGACGGCGACAGCGAGGGGAACTTTGCCCCCAGCGCGTCCGGGACCGTGCCGCTCGCGGCGAAGAAGCTCGACACCACGCTCGGTCTGATCGCCATGCCTGGCCCACCCGTCGCGGCTCCGCGGAAGGTGGCCCTCAGCGCCTCGCTGGATACCGGCAAGCAGGATCTGCAGGGGCACGCGCCCTCGGGCGAGGTCACTTTCTCGATCGTCAATGGCGAGCAATTGGGCACGGCGCCGTTCGAGCTCATGAACGGCGGTAGTTATATGGCTAACCTGCCGGCGCAGACGTTGCCTACCGGCAGTTATACCGTCCAGGCGACCTATCCCGGCGACGGCAATTTCAACACCCCGCAGCCGATCACGATGCCCTTCACCGTTACCGGGACGACAACCACGCTCAAGATTACGCCTGATACCGTCGACCAAGGCAAGCCGACGACGCTGACAGCAACCGTGACTGACGGTAAGACCGCCATCACCTCCGGCACCGTCGATTTCTGCCGCAGCGGCGTGGAGGCGTGCGCCGGCAGCGACCGCATCGGCAGTGCCCAGATTGCCAACGGGGAAGCCAAGGTCGTCATCTTCGCCGATGTCGGCCTGCATAGCTATACGGCCCGCTTCCGCGGCATCACCGACTCTCCGGGGAGCCGGTCCACGTCCCAGACGCTCACCGTCACCCCCACCAGCCTCTATCCGACCACGACCGTCATCGGCAAGGTGGAGGGCACCGGCCCCTACAATCTGCCTGTGACCGTCACAGGCTTCGGCACGCCGCCGGCGCAGGTCCGCCCGGGCACACCCGCCGGGCAGGCCCCGACGGGAGACGTCACCATTCTCGACAAGACGAATAACAACGCCAAGCTCGGCTCCGCGACTTTGACGCAGCCGCCCGTCTATGGCGTAGCGGACACGACCGCGACGCTGACCGCCGGCAAGGGGCCCTATTCGCTCGCCGGTGCCGATTTCAACGATGACGGCCTCCTCGATCTCGCCGTTGCCAACCGGACCGACAACAACATCCAGATCTTCCTGGCGCAGAGCGACGGCAAATTCCCCGCCACGCCGTCCTGGACGATCTCCAACGTCACGGGCGCCTTGCCGATCGTCGCGGCCGACTTTACCAATGACGGCTATATCGATCTCGCTGTCGGCGCCACCTCCAACATCAGCGTCTTCACCGGCAAGGGAAAGGACGGCTTCAATCCCACGCCCTTCGACACCGCGGCGAGCGACATAGTGTCCTTCGCGGTGAGCGATTTCGACGCCAGCGGCACACTCGACCTCGCGCTCGTCACGTCAACCAGTTCGCAAATCTGGCTCGGCGATGGCGCGGGCAAGTTCACGGCGAAGGGCAGCCCGGTGCCGCCCGGCAACGCCATGAAGAACTATGGCGCCAACGCCGCCGCCGGCGATTTTAATAACGATGAGATCCCCGATCTCCTCGTGCCGCAGGGCAGTGGCAGTGGCAGCAAGGTGTGGGTGCTGCTGGGCGACGGCACGGGCCTGTTCCAGACCAATCCGAAGCAGATAGAGACCGTCGCCGGTGCCACCGTGCAAGCGGTAGCCGTGGCCGATTTCGATCAGGACGGCAATCTCGATTTTACCGTCGGCGTCGAGAACTATAACTCCGATAGCTTGGTGGCCTTCTATCAGGGGCAGGGCGACGGCAAGAATTTTACCGCCAAGCCCGCCGTCACCTTTGCCGGCACCTCGTGGCACAACGTCAATGTGACGGTCGGCGACTTCAACGCCGACGGTCTGGCCGACGCCGCCGCCATATATTTCCAGAACGATAGCGGCACGATCCAGATCCTTCTGGGCAGTAGCAGCAGCCCCTGGACCTTTACACCTGGCACGACCCTGCAAGTCGGGGAGTTTCCTATGTCGCCTGTGGTCGGTGATTTCAACGGCGACGGTTTCGCGGATGTGGCTGTGGCCAATGCCAGGAGCAACAGCGTCAGCGTGGCGACCGTCCAACCCACCACGGCGGTAACCGCAACCGTCAACAATGTCATGGCCGTGGGCAATCCCGCTTCCGGCAAGCACGATGTCTTCGCCAGCTACGCGGGCGACAAGCAGTTCAAGGCGAGCGACTCCTCCGCCAACCCGACGCCGATTGCGCCGCAGCAGCTCGGCACGGGTCTCAAACTGACCGCCGATCCGTCAGGCACCAGCTTGGTCGGGCAGGAGGTCGAGCTCACGGCAACTCTCACCTTCAAAGGCGACCCGCAGAGCCATTCCGTCGAGAACGAGAAGGTCACTTTCACGGCCGATACCACCCCGTTGGGCACGGCCGAGCTGCATCTGGTAGCTGGAAGTAACCCGGTCGCCTATGTGGCCAAGCTCGTTACCACCGCGTTGCCGGCCGGCAAGAGCACGATCAAAGCCGACTACGGCGGCGATCAGAACTTCACCGGCTCGTCGGACACGCTGCCCTATAACGTCACCGGCACCCAGCCGGAGGTGGATCTGGTGGTCTCGACAGGCGGGAATGCCAATGTCGGTGATACGGTCACACTGACCGCTACAGTCAAGTCGGGCGGGACGGTGGTGCAGATGGGCACGGTCGATTTCTGCTATACCGCATCGACCCCGCTGTGCACCGATATCAACCGCATCGGCAGCGCCCAGATCTTCAACGGCACGGCGACTGTATCCTTCACGCCCTATGCCGGCACCTATGAATTGAGAGCCGACTTCGCCGGCTTCGACAGCTATGGCCAAAGCCGCTCCCAGCCGCAGAAGCTGGTGGTGCTGGGCAAGTACCCTACCCAGACTACGATCACCCCTCCCAAGCGTTCCGGCAACAACGATACCTACGATGTCAAGGTGACCGGCACCGCCCCGCAATCGCTCAAAACACCACCGGCCGGAAACGTCCAGATCCAGGACATGAGCAACCTCTTCAATGGCAACCCCTACGCGCTGGGCGAAAACACCGGCTCCAATCCCCTGGCCAACCCGCAACTCGCCATCGCCAACGCGCCCCAAACGCTGATCGGAGGGGGCGGGGCCGATTCCGCGGCAACCGCCGACTTCGACGGAAACGGCATCCGCGACGTGGTGATCGCCCTCAAGAATGACCAGAAGCTTATCGTGATAATGAACGGCGGCCCGACGTACAGCAGGATCTTTACCGACGGCAATCCCTATCCGGTGGCGACGGGTGATTTCAACAACGACGCCTTGCCCGATATCGTCATCGGCAATAGCACCAAGCTCACCTTCTACCCCGGCACCGGCAGCCCCACCGGCCCGCTCGGACCGCCCAAGGACACGCCCACGGCCATTATGGGCTCTTTCTCCGCCTTCGCCGTGCGTGATTTCAACCGCGACGGCAAGCTCGATCTCGCCGTCGTGGGTTCCTATAACACGCAGATCTATCTTGGCGATGGCTCGGGCAAGTTCACCGCCGCCGGCAACCCCGTGCCTTATGGCAATGACAGCACCGAGGCCGTGTCCGTCGACACCGGCGACTTCAATAATGACGAATTGCCCGATCTGATCCTTACCAACAACTATCGAACCCAGGTCTGGGTGCTGTTCGGCGCGGGCGACGGCACCTTCCAGCCTAATCCCATCTCGATCCGCCCGGGCCGCGTTTTTACCCAGACCGTGGCCGCGGCCGATTTCGACAAGGACGGCAATCTCGATTTCGCCGTAGGCATCAGTAATCCTCTTTCCAATTCCAGCGTCCAGGTCTATCAGGGCAACGGCATCGACAAGAGTTTCAGCCCGCAGCCCAAATTCGATACCAAGCATGCCCCGTCGTATGCGAGCGTCTCCGTCATCGCCGGGGATTTCAACGCCGACGGCTATGCCGACCTTGCCATGGCTGATTACGTGGTCAGCGGCAGCAATCCCGATGTGCAGATCTGGACCGGCAACGGCAACTTCGTCTTTACCAAGGCCGACGTGCCGATTACGCCCCAGCCCGGTCCGCGCGCCCCGGTAACCGGCGATTTCAACGGCGACGGCTATGCCGACCTGTTCGTGCCGGGCTCGAACGCCAATCAGACCACCGCCGCATTTCTGAGCCCGACGGTGACGGTCTCCACCTCGCTCGAGGCCCTCGTGCCGATAGGAGATCCGGGCGGGGCCAAGCACGACATCGTCGGCGCTTACCTCGGCGATAGCAACTTCGCCGCCGACACATCGACGAC
>NZ_QJTF01000047.1 GCF_003217235.1 Paramesorhizobium leguminum
GGGCCTTGTGAGGCCTGCATATATCCCTGAGCGTTTGCAAAAAAATGCGGCATCGATGTCGCTCCCGGTCGAGGCAATCACGCCGGAACCGCGCGGCATGGTCAGCATTCGATACCGGGCATTTCATTTCCGACTATGAATTTCATCAAGGACATTACGATGCGACCGCCACCTGAAATAAACTGACAACGAGAAGAGCCGTCCCGGCCACGAGGCTTTGCGCGACGCTGTCCGCGTAGGCTGTGCCCGGCGGCTCTTCGATTTGGCATTTCTACCCGTCTCGATATTGCACTGCGATTGCACGATGTGCGCGCCGGATCGGCGTCGCGCGTGACCAAGGATTTTTCCAATGACCGCTGTTCTTGCCACGATCTCCGATGCCTTTTCCTTCCACCGCAACCGGGGCAACCGAGGCGCGGGGACCGGCGGGCGGCGCTGGGGCTGGCGCGCGGTCGGGCTCATGCTCATCGCCCAGTTGGCTCTCCTCACCGGGATCGTGTCGCAGGCGCAAGGGCAGACGAAGGACACATCGGTCAAGGTGCATCTGGCCATAACCCCCTCCAACACTACGGTGGGACAGAAGGTGGGGCTGATGGCAACGACAGTGCCGGCGGTGACCGGAACGATGTATTTCTGCGAGGCGACAGCGAAGCTGTGCACGGATATCAATCGCATAGCCGAGGCCCAGGTGATCAACGGAGTGGCTGCGACGACCTACTATTATCCCGGCATCGGCACCCATGTCCTGACGGCGCGGTTCCTTGGCACGAACGGGTACGATGCTGCCAATTCGTCTCCGCAGACGCTGACGGTGACGGGCAAATACGACACGACGACGACGCTCCATGCGCCGACGGGCACCGATCCCTACACGCTGCCGGTGACGGTCGCCGGTATCGTTCCGGCTCCCGTCAAGACGGTGCCGACGGGCACCGTGGACATTATCGATACGAACGCCAATAATAAAAAGCTCGCAAGCGTGCCGCTGTCCGGAACGGCCTCCAATGCGATGGCCGTGCGGTCAATTCAGAACTTGGCGACGGGCGCCTCGCCTCAGGCGGTCGCGGTGGCGGATTTCGATGGCGATGGGCGCCCCGACGTGGCGATACCGAATTACGTTGACAAGACTGTTCAGATATTTCTCGGTCAGGCGGGAGGCACCATGGCAACGACGCCATGGGCGACGCTGCCGACGCCCAACGCCCCGACCAGCGCGGCAGCGGCGGATTTCAACAACGATGGCTACATCGATCTGGCTGTGGGCAACGGCAACGAGGTGACGACCTGGGGCAGCAACGGCAACGGCACATTCATGGACCCTGCCCACAATGTGTTCGATACCTCCTATACGGCAGCACTGAACCTTGCGGTCGCAGACTTCAATCACGACGGTTATCTCGATTTCGCGGTTCCGGCGAATTCAGACAACTTTGTAGGATCTGTAATCGTTTTTCTCAACGGAGGCACCGGTAACTTCACGCAGAAGGGCGCCCCCATTCAGCTGGGAAGCGTCCAGATTGCAGCGATCGCCACTGGTGTTTTCACCTCGAGCGGCCATTTCGATCTGATCGCCTCCGCTGGTCAGACGCTGCTCGGTGATGGCAGCGGCGGGTTTCAGCCCCAGCCGGCTTTCGACGCCTCCGGCGCCTCCGTTGCGCTGGCCGATTTCGACGCCGATGGTATTCTCGACGTGGCCATGGCTGGCGGTGAACAGGTCGTGGTCCTTCAAGGCAAAGGCAATGGCAGCTTTACCCAGAAGGCGACCGCTGTCCTCAGCGGCCCGATGTCTTGGCCTGACGCCAGGGTGACGGTCGGCGATTTCAACGCTGATGGCCATGCCGATTTCGCTGCGTCTATCTACGATTATTCCCTGCTCAACAACTCCACGCTGGAGGTATGGCTGGGCGATGGCAATTTCGGTTTCGGATCGCAACCGAGCGCGATGGTGACATTGAGGGGAGGGATCTCCGACATCGCCAGCGCCGATTTCAACGGTGACGGCATCGCCGATCTGGTGAACCTCAATTCGCGTTCGTATGGTTTTAGCCGCGTCACCCATGAGCCGGATACGAACACCGCGACGATTACCCTGGGACAGCCCAGCCTGATGCGAACCGTCACGGCGACGGGCGTGGCGGTGGATTGGACCGGTGTGCATGAGGTCGAGGCGCACTATGAAGGTGACGATACGTTCGTGCAGAGCGATTCCAATACGCTGCCGATGGGCAAGGTCGGCATCGTCCTCGATATCGATCAGACTCCCGTTGCGGCGGGAAAGTCGGTGACGCTGACGGCGACGGTGACGCCGGGCTTGAGCGGCACGGTGTCTTTTTGCGAGGCGGCGGCCAAGCTATGCACGGATGCCAACCGCTTGGGCGAGGCGCAGGTCTTCAATGGAAAAGCGTCGATTACGTTCTTCCCGAGGATCGGAACCTACTCGCTGAAGGCGCACTATGCTGGGAACGCGTCCACGACTGCGGCCTCCGCCCCCCAGGCGCTGACGGTGACGGGCCAGTATCCGACGAAAACGACGCTCGGCAAGCCGCTGGGCAATGGTCCCTACAGCATTCCCGTGACGGTCAGCAGCGTCGCGCCGCCCGCGACTCCGCCGACCGGCACGGTCGATATTATCGACCAGACCAACAACAATGTTACGCTCGGCACCAGTTCCTCCCTGTCGCAACCGACCGACAGCCTGGCCGTGCAGGGGTCGACGCTGACTGTCAGCGATATTCCCATTTCGCTCCCCGGCGGGCTCGCCGGTGCCGATTTCAACAAGGACGGCCGCGTCGATCTCGCCGTTGCCAACGCCGCCTATAGCAGGATCCAGATCTACCTGGGGCAGAGCGACGGCACATTCCCCGCCACGCCGTCCTCGATAATCCCCTATGTCACAATAGCCAGTCCGGTCGTGGCGGGCGATTTCACCAATGACGGCATTATCGATCTCGCCGTCGGCACTGAGTGGAACACCAACCTCTACAACATCGCCGTCTATACTGGCGACGGCCAGGGCGGCTTCAGTGACATACCCATCACCACTGCGGCAACGGGCAACCTCGCGGCCTTTGTCGTGAGCGATTTCGACACCAGCGGCACGCTCGACCTCGCGCTCGTCACGTCAACCAGTTCGCAAATCTGGCTCGGCGACGGCGAGGGCAAGTTCACGGCGAAGGGCAGCCCGGTAGAGCCCGGCAACGGTATGAAGCAGTATGGCGCCAACGCCGCCGCCGGCGATTTCAACAATGACGCCAACCCCGACCTCCTCGTGCCGCAGGGCAATGGCAGCCTGGTATGGGTGCTGCTGGGCGACGGCACGGGCCTGTTCCAACCCAATCCGCAGCAGATCAACACCGGCGCCAACGCCACCGTGCAATCGGTGGCCGTGGCCGATTTCGACCAGAACGGCAACCTCGACTTCACCGTCGGCGTCGAGAACTATAACTCCGATAGCTGGGTGGCCTTCTACCAGGGTCAGGGCGACGGCAAGACTTTTGTCCCCAAGCCCTACGTCACCATTACCAACACCTCGTACCAAAACTTCAATGTGACGGTCGGCGACTTCAACGCCGACGGCTGGCCAGACGTCGCCGCCGTGTATTACTATGCTATGGGTGACGCTCCGGGCCAGATGAGCTTCCTGTTGGGCAGTAGCAGCAGCAGCCACCCCTGGACCTTTACACCGAGCGCGACCGTGCAAGTCGGGAGGTTCTCGATGTCGCCGGTGGCCGGCGATTTCAACGGCGACGGCTTCGCGGACGTGGCTGTGGTCAATGGGCATGACAACAATATGAGCGTTGCCCTCGTCCAGCCCACCGTGACGGTGACGGCGTCGGCCGATGTGCCGGCGCCGGCCGGCGACCCGTCATCGGGCAAGCACAAGGTGGCGGGTGTCTATTCCGGCGACAACAAGCTCTTCGCCAAGAGCCTGCCATCCGACCCGGTGGAGCTTGCGCCACAGAAGCTCGACACGATCTTGACGGTGACCGCCGATCCCAAGGATAACAGCAATGCCGGCCAGCCGGTGACGCTGACCGCCACCTTCGGTATCAAGGACGGCGACGACGCGCAGGGACACAACCCCAAGGGCGAGTGGGTCACCTTCACCACCCAGAACGGCAGTGTGTTTCTGGGCAAGGCGCAATTCGCGCTGGACACCAATACGAAGCAATATGTGGCGATATTGCCCAACGTCACCCATCTGCCGTCCGGCGACATCACCGTCACCGCCAGCTATCCGGGCGACTCCTATTTCAACAGCATGACCGGGTCGCTCCCCTACAAGGTCGGGCCGCGCGCCACGATCAAGATGGCGCTGGCTGTGACGGCGGCCTCGAAGCCGGTGACGAGCGTACCGGCGGGAACGCAGGTGACGCTGACGGCGACGGTGACCCCGGCGGTGGGCGGCACGGTGTATTTCTGTAAAGTGGCCGCGCCCTGCGTCGGTGTTAACCGCCTGGGCGAGGCGCAGCTCACCGGCGGCAAGACTGTGATGTCGTTCTACCCCGGCATCGGAACCTACATTTTCCAGGCGCAGTTTGCCGGCACGATCACCGATGCGGCCGCGACCTCCAACACCCAGCCGCTGACGGTGACCGGCCAACACCCCACGACGACGACGCTCGCCAAGCCGGCCGGCAACACCCCCCCCTACAATCTGCCCGTAACGGTCACCGGCATCGCGCCGTCTCCACTCGCGCCGACCGGCTCGGTCGAGATCATCGACAAGACGAATAAAGATACCACGCTCGGCTCCGCGGTCCTGGCGCAGCCCGCCTATGACGTGGCGGAGACGACCGCGGCGCTGGCCGCAGGCAAGGGGCCCTATTCGTCCACTTCAGGCGATTTCAATGCCGACGGCATCGAAGACATTGCCGTTGCCAACCGCGACGACAAATCCATCGGCGTGTACCTCGGCACCCACGACGGTAAGTTCCAGCTGCCTCCGATCAGCTGGCCCACGGACGGCAATCCCTATCCGATCGCGGCAGGCGATTTCGACAATAACGGCACACTCGACCTGGCCACAGGCAACGGATCGAACCTCACCGTGTTCAAGAACCCGGGAACGGGACATTTCAACGGACATGTCGATACCGGCGGCGTCAGCGATTTCCAGTCCCTGGTGCCCGGCGATTTCGACAATGACGGCAATCTCGACGTCGTCGTCGTGCACAGGTCGAGCCAGCAGGTCTATCTCGGCAATGGCCAGAACGGCTTCTCGCCGGCTCCCGCGGGAGCTTTCGCACCGGGCAGCCTGCCGCCCGCCTATTATCGCTCCGCCGCCGGCGATTTCAACAAGGACGGCAATCTCGATCTCGTCGTACCCGACGGCCAATGGAACGGTTCCATATGGGTGCTTCTCGGCGACGGCCAAGGCGGCTTCCAGCCCAATCCGTCCCAGTCCCCCGTTCAAAGCCTCGACCGCTTCGCCGAAACCGTCGCCGTGGCGGACTTCAATGGCGACGGCAATCTCGATTTCGCCGCCGGCGTATTCGATAAGAATCCCTCCCAGTCCGGCAGCATTTTTGTCTATCAGGGCGGCACCGACGGCAAGACTTTCACGAAGAAGGCCCCCGTGCCGTTGATCGGCGGCAATTGGGGCAACTACAGTTACTATACCAATGTGAGCATCGCCGTTGGTGATTTCAACGCCGACGGCATCGCGGACCTCGCAGCCTCCGGCTCCGCCAATGTGTATGTGACCGGAACGGCGCAAGTCGGAACCTGGCTTGGCGACGGCAGCTGGAATTTCACGCCTTCCACTCAGTTCGGGCCGGGGGCTTATCCGCTCTCGACGATCGTCGGCGACTTCAACGGCGACGGCTTCACCGATGTAAGCGTTGTCAATGCCAAGGGTGACAACGCGGCAGTCGGTTTCCTGCAGCCCACCGCCACGGTGACCGGCACGGCGCAGAACGTGCCGGCGCCGGTGGGGACCGGCACGCATGATGTGCTGGCTGTCTACGACGGCGACAAGAACTTTGCCGGCAGCACGTCCGGGACCGTGCCGCTGGCGGCGAAGAAGCTCGACACCACGCTCGCCCTGAGGGCCGACCCGCCAAGCCCCGTGGTGGCCTGGCAGAAGGTGACGCTCAAAGCCGCGCTCGGCACCGGCGGCCAGGATCTGCAGGGTCAGGCGCCCTCGGGAGAGGTCACCTTCTCGATCCAAAATGGCAAGCAGCTGGGCACGGCGCCATTCGCGTGGGACGACACTACGAAGCAATATGTGGCCAGCCTGCCGGCGCAGACGCTGCCTACCGGCAATTACACCATCCAGGCGACCTATCCCGGCGACGGCAATTTCAACGCCCCGACCCCGCAGCCGGCGACGCTGCCC
>NZ_QJTF01000048.1 GCF_003217235.1 Paramesorhizobium leguminum
GGAGGCCGTCATCGTTGAAATCCGCGCCGGCGAGCGAAAAGGGCCCGTTGCCGGTGGTCAGCGTCGCGGTCGTCTCCGCCACGCCATAGACGGGCTGCTGCGTCAAAGTCGCAGTGCCGGTCAAGGTCGCAGAGCCAAGCTTGAAGTTGTTATTCGTCTTGTCGAGAATGGTGACATCTCCCGTCGGAACCTGGCCGCCGGGCATTTCCCAGCGGACCTGCGCCGGCGGTGTGCCGAAGCCCGTGACGGTCACAGGCAGCGTGTAGGGGCCGGTGCCCTCGACCTTGCCGATGACGGTCGTGGTCGTATAGAGGCTGGTGGGGGTGACGGTGAGCGTCTGGGACGTGGACCGGCTGCCCGGATAGCCGGTGATGCCGCGGAAGCGGGCCGTATAGCTGTGCACACCGACATCGGCGAAGATGACGATCCTGGCTTCTCCGTTGGCAATCTGGGCACTGCCGATACGGTCGCTGCCGGCGCACGCCTCCACGCCGCTGTGGCAGAAATCGACGGTGCCGGAGGTGATGGCGGTCTTACCGTCAGTCACAGTTGCTGTCAGCGTCGCCGGCTTGCCTTGGTCGACGGGATCAGGCGTAATCTTGAGCGTGGTTGTCGTCCCGGTAACCGTGAAGGGCAACGTGGCCGGCGTCGAGGCGTTGAAATTGCCGTCGCCGGGATAGGTCGCCTGGATGGTATAACTGCCGGTAGGCAGCACCTGCGCCGGCAGGCTGGCCACATATTGCTTCGTATTGCTGTCCAACGTGACCGGCGCCGTGCCCAGCTGCTCGCCATTGACGATCGAGAAAGTGACCTCGCCGGAGGGCGCGTACCCCCGCAGATCCTGCTTGCCGGTATCCAGCGAGGCGCTGAGGGCCACCTTCCGCGGAGCCGCGACGGGTGGGCCAGGCATAGCGCTCAGAGCGAGCGTGGTGTCAAACTTCTTCGCTCCGAGCGGCACCGTCCCGGACGCGCTGGGGGCAAAGTTCGTGTCGCCGTCGTAGTCGGCCCACACATCGTGCGTGCCGGCGCCCACCGGCACCGGCACGTTCTGCGCCGTGCCGGTCACCGTGGCGGCGGGCTGGAGGGACGCCACGCTGACGCTGTTGTCAATGACATTGGCCACAGCCACATCCGCGAAGCCGTCACCGTTGAAATCACCGACCACAGGTGAATAAGGAATCTGCCCAACTTGCACGGTCGTGCTAGATGTAAAGTTCCAAGGCTGGCTGCTACTGCCCAGAAGGATCTGGATCTTGCCGCGCAAGGTGCCGCCATCGCTCTGGGATATGGCGGCGGCGGCGTCGGGCCAGCCGTCGGCGTTGAAGTCGCCGACAGTCACATTGACGCTGGCGGTGTCGGCAAAGGTGACGACGGGTTTGGCGATAAAAGTCTTGCCGTCGCCCTGCCCCTGGTAGAAGGCCACCGAGGTATTACCGACGCTGACAGTGAAGTCGAGGTTGCCGTCCTGGTCGAAATCGGCCGCGGCCACCGCTGGCACGAAGCCGGCGCGAGTGTCGATCTGTGTCGGATCGGCCTGGAACAGGCCCGTGCCGTCGCCCAGGAGCACCCATACCAGGCTGCCATAGCCCGGCGGCACGAGGAGGTCGGGTTTGCCATCATTGTTGAAGTCCCCGGCGGCGGCGTTGGCGCCATACCACTCCATATCCGTAGTGTTGCCGGGCGGCACCGGGCTGCCCTTCGCCGTGAACTTGCCCGCGCCGTCACCCAGCCAGATTTGCGAACCGCCTGACGTGACAAGCGCGAGGTCGAGCGTGCCGCTGGCGTCGAAATCGCTCACCGCGAACGACACCATGTAGCTCGCCGCGGTGTCGAAGGGCGTGGGATTGAAGCCGTCCTTTCCCTTGCCGGTGAAGACGCTGATGTTGGAGGTGGCGCCGACGGCGAGATCGATATAGCCGTCATTGGTGAAGTCGCCCGCGACGATCGGATAGGCTCCCGTGACGTTGCCGATCGTCCAGGACGGCGTGGCGGGGAATTTGCCGTCGCTCTGCGCCAGGAAGATCTGGATGTTGTTGTCGAGCGCGTTAGCGATGGCGAGATCGGCGCGGCCGTCCTTGTTGAAATCGGCACCGGCGAACGAAAAGGGCCCCTTGCCAGTGGTCAGCGTCGCGGTCGTATCCGCCACGCCATAGACGGGCGGCTGCGTCAAGGTCGCGGAGCCGATCTTGGCGTTGTTATTCGTCTTGTCGAGAATGGTGACGTCTCCCGTCGGAGCCGGGCCGGCGGGAAGACCAGAGCGGACCTGCGCCGGCGGTGTGCCGAAGCCTGTGACGGTCACAGGCAGAGTATAAGGGCCGGTGCCCTCCACCTTGCCGATGACGGTCTCGGTCGTATAGAGGCTCGTGCGGTTGACGGTGAGCGTCTGCGAGGCGGACGCGCTCGCGGTATAGCCCGGACCGCCCCTGAACATGGCCGTGTAGCTGTGCTGGCCGGGATCGGCAAAGATGACGATCGAGGCTGCACCGTTGACGAGCTGGGCCGTGCCGATGCGGTCGCTGCCGGCGCAGGCTTTCGCACCGGTGCGACAGAAATCGACGGTGCCGGTGACGACGGGAGTACCGCTCTTATCGGATTTCACCGTCGCCGTCAGCGTCGCCGACTGGCTCTGGTTGATGCTCGACGGCGTAATCGTGAGCGCGGTCGTTGTGCCGACATCGGCCGCAATGGAGTTGGCGCCGGCCGGATCGGCAATGCCGTCCTGCGCTTGCGCCTGCGGCACGATCCCGGTGAGGAGAACCAGCTGGGCGATGAGCATGAGCCCGATCGCGCGCCAGCCCCGGCGCCCCCCGCCGCTGTTCGCCGCGCCTCGGCTTTTCCGGTCGCGGTAGAAGGAAAAGGCATCGGAGATCGTGGCAAAAGCGTCGGTCATCAGGAAAATCCTTGGTCACTCGTGTAGCTGGTCCGGTGCGCGCATCGCAATTGCAGTGCAGTGTCGCGACGGGTAGAACTTGTTTCCTACGGGGTCGCGGTGATGGTGACGGTGGTGGTACCCGGCGTAGGGGTTGCGAAATAGGGATTGCTGGCGAGGGTGGCCGAAAGAACATCCTTGTCGCCGACCTTCGGCGACAGGTCGCCTGGCTTGGTGACGTAGGTGGCGATGTATTGCGTGCTGCTGATCCAGGAGATCGTGCCCTTGCCGAGGTCCTTGTTGAGCGTCGTGTTGTGGAAGGTGACCTCCTGACCAGCCAGGCTATGGTCTTGCAGATCGGCCTGCGTCGTCAGCGTGGCCGTCAGCGTGGTCGACTGGTTAACCGGGACTTGGGAAGGATTGGCAGCCAGAGTAATGCCCAGGTCCAGCTTTTCCGGTTGCACCGCCTGCGGCGTCGTCGATGTGTCGGCGGCGAAGTTGCTATCGCTGAGGTAGGCGCCGACGATGTTGTGCTTGGCCCCGCCCGGATCTCCCATCGGCACGAGGGCGTCAACGGAAGTGGAGACCGTCACCGTCGGGCTCAGGAATGCGGCGGTGGTCTGATTGGCGGTCGAGCCCGGCACGATCAGGTCGGCATAGCCGTCACCGTTGAAATCGCCGGTCACCGGCGCGCGCGGTCCGGGCTGGGGCGTAATCGGCACGTCGGCCTTGGTAAAGCCGAAATTGCCGTCGCCGGTCCAGATCTGCACGTCGGGATTGCTGCCGCTGGCCACGTAATCAGCCATGGCAAGGTCGGCATAGCCGTCGGCGTTGAAATCCCCGGCGATGACGGAGACGTTCGTTCCCCCCAGGGCATAGTTGGTATTGAATTTGGGCTGCGGGCTGAAACTCCTGTCGCCGTTGCCCTGATAGACCTGGACAGCGGATTCGCCCTCGTAGTTACCGAAGCCGACGGCGAAATCGAGGTTGCCATCCTTGTCGAAATCGGCCGCGGCCACGGTCCAGGTGTAGTCGCCGCCCGTGTCGATCTTGGTGTTGGGCCCGAAGGTGATGTACACCACCCAGACACTCCCGTTATTGTTGGGAACGATCAGATCTGGCCATCCGTCATTGTCGAAGTCGCCGGTGTCGGCGGACACGGCGGTGGCGCTGCCGGAATTGCCATAAGGCCAGCTGCCGTCGGAGCCGATGAACTCGCCCGTGCCGTAGCCCCCCCAATAGAACTGCGTCCTGTCGGAATGCTCGATGAAGAGGTCGAGATGGCCGTCGAGGTCGAAATCACGGGCGACGATGGCTGCGAAGTCGCTCACATCGGGCGTGTCGATGGGCGCTCCGAACTGGCCGGTAGGGCTGCCGGTGCCGGGATAGACGGTGAGCTTGTCGCCGTTGCCGATGACGATATCGGGCAAGGCGTCATTGTTGAAATCACCCGTCGCCACCGGATAGGGATTGCCGTCGGTAAAGGTCCTGCTGTACATCGGGCCGCCGTTCATTATCACGATGAGCTTCTTGTCGTCCTTGAGGGCGATCACCACGTCGCGGATGCCGTTTCCATCGAAGTCGGCGGTTGCCGCGGAATTGGCCCCTCCCCCCCCGATCAGCGTTGTGGGCATATTGGCGATGGCGAGTTGCGGGTTGGCCAGGGGATTGGAGCCGGTGTTTTCGCCCAGCGAGTAGGGGTTACCGCCGACGAGGTTGCTCATGTCCTGGATCTGGACGGTGCCGGTCGGTGGTGTCTTGAGCGATTGCGGGGCGGTGCCGGTCACCTTGACGTCGTAGGTATCGTTGTTGCCGGAACGCTTGGGAGGGGTGATCGCCGTCTGGGTGGGGTAGCCGCCCAGCACCACCAGCTTCCGCGGCTGGGAGCGGCCTTGGGGATAATTGTACCAGAGGGAGCCGGGGGTGCCGGCGAAGTCGGCTCTCAGTTCATAGGTGCCTGCATAGGGCGTGAAAGATACAGTCGCCGTGCCGTTGACGACCTGGGCACTGCCGATTCGGTTGATATCGGTGCACAACGGGGTCGATGCGGTGTAGCAGAAATCGACCGTGCCCAGTTGCGCCATCGTCCCGCCCGACTTGACCGTAGCGGTCAGTGTGACCGTATCGCCGGCATTGGCGGTCTCGCCCGTCGAGACCGCCAGATCCACCTCCGGATCGGTGCTGTCGGCGTCATAGGGCAGCGTATCCGACGAGGCGGCGAAGTTCTGATCGCCGCCGTAGTCGGCCTTGATCGTGATCTTGCCGGCCGGCAGCGCGGTGGGACCGAGCTTGGCCGTATAGGCGACCGGGTTGCTCCCGTCCACCAGATGCAGTTCGGCCGTGCCCAACGGGGTGGTATCGGCCGTGAAGGTGACCTTCTCGTTCTCGACGGAATGGCCTTGCAGGTCGCCTTTGAAGGTGAGGGTTGCCGTGAGCTTGACCTTCTGCCCGATCAAGCTGCGGCCTGCCGGATCGGCGGCCAGCTTGAGATCGGTGACGATCTGCTGCGGCGCAATCGGCGTCGGGTTGGCGGAGGAGTCGCTCGCCTTGAACTGCTTGTCGCCCGCGTAGCTGGCGAAGACGTCGTGCTTGTCGGCGGGATTGCCCACCGGCACCGGGACATTGTTGACGGTGGCCGTTACCGCTACGGTGGGTTGGAGGGTCGCCACGCTGACGCTATTGTCAATGGCATTGGCCACCGCCACATCCGCGAAGCCGTCGCCGTTGAAATCACCGACCACCGGCGAAAGAGGTA
>NZ_QJTF01000049.1 GCF_003217235.1 Paramesorhizobium leguminum
CGATAAAATTCCACAACAGAATGCTTGAAAGCAGTGCTGTGCCTGGACATGAAAAACCCCCGAAGGTTGACATCCAACTTTCGGGGGTCAGTTCAAACCCGGGCTTTTTTTGATACTTTAAGCCGCCTAGCGTTTTACGTTTCCGTAGACCATCCGTAGATCAGCGATTTTCTGTATATTTCGGACTTGAGCTAAGCCCTTGAAAACGTTGGCTCCCCGGGCCGGATTCGAACCAGCGACCAACCGGTTAACAGCCGGTTGCTCTACCACTGAGCTACCGGGGAACAGGTGCTCATTCATCAGCGATCTGGCGTATAGCAAAAGGGTTTCGCTTTTGCAAAGGGGCTCTTTCGTTTTTTTCATCTTTTTAACGGAGAAATGACAGCCACGGTCCGGACAGCCTGGAATATAAGGCCGGATTAAAGAGGGATTGAGCGAATGGACAAGCCGGAAGCTGCTGCCCGTAACGGGAAGACCGTCAATGCGCTCGGGTGGCGAATGCCGATTCCACAATCAAGCCTGGCGCGCCGCGTTCTCGGCGTGCTGCTCATTGCCGGCGGTATTCTGGGGTTTCTTCCGATTCTCGGCTTCTGGATGATTCCCCTCGGACTTCTGGTGCTTTCGCACGATTCGCCTCTCATCCGCCGCTGGCGGCGCAAACTCGAAGTGCGCTACGGCCGCTGGCGGAAGGGGTAACGTCAAGCCGGCATTCGAAGTTTTCCGGAAAATTTCAGCTGAAATATTAAAATACGACCACTGCATTATACGAAACGTTAAGTTGCTCACTGTTACCGTGAGTTGTAATTTTCTATTATAAATTGTTAATCAGGATGTTTTTTAAGAGATAGGAAGAATCATGAATCCGAAGTGGAAATCGATATCTTTGGCTGGCTTGATGAGTGTCTCGGCCAGTTTTTCCGTTTTAGCGGCAGAGAAGCAGAGCGGCGGCCCCCAAGCTGTGAACCAAGGTAATGATGCAGCCACGGAATCGGCGTTGGAGGCATGGGGTTGGAAAATGGCCGGCATCACCCCGCCTTACGCCAACTGCTGGCGAGTAACCTATCCCAGCACCGTCTGGACCAAATGCGACCCCTTCCCTACGAAGCCACGAATACCCCCACGAGCCGATGCCACCAAAGATGATCGCTTGGTATTCTACCTTGAGACTCCCGCGCCTGTCACGCAAGCGGTCGCCTCCTTCCCCTTCGTCGCTGGAGCGACGCAAGCAGTCACCAACGGTGGTGGAGGAGATGTGCCGGGCGCATACTCCATCCAAATGAACACGAATTCTGCGAATGGGATGTGGCAACAATTCGCCTATCAAACAGGCGGAAGTGGCGTAGATGGTTTTCTAAGTATATGGTATTGGACTAAAGACTGGAATGGCGTTTCGTATTTAGTTAGTGTGCCGGGCAGCGGTGATTATAGCGTTTCAGAATTTCTGAATACAATGAAAATGTATGCCTTTACCGGTCGATCAAATTCGGATGGCTCTCAAATCCTGGATGGAGTGCTTATGCAGCTCGGGGATACGATAAGCGCCAACATCTATTCAACAGATGGCGCCTTCGATATTTCTCCTTACTGGACTTCAACTGAATTCAATGTTTTAGGATTTGCTAATGGTCTTAATTTAACTTTCAGTGCGGACACGACCCTAACGGCGGAAGTCGGCGCATTGTATGCTGGCTATCAAGAAAAACAGCCTCAGTGCGAGAAGACGGGTACTTCCACCGCAGAGACGAACAATTTGTATCTCGGTTCCTGCACGGCGCTTCCTTATTACCCGGCTGATAAGCCTTATCCGTACATAAGCTTTACCCAAACAAACGATTTTACCCAACCGCCGCCACCGACGGTCGGGAATCCGCGAAATGGGGCCACTTACTCGATCAGTCAAGTTCCGGCGGTTTCCGGCAATGGGATGGCCGATGGATGGGCCTATCCAACCTTGGACGGTCAACCATTCTGCGTAAGCAGAATTTCAGGCGATTCATCATGGGTTTGCCCAACTTTGAATATTTCACCAGGCAAGCACACCATGTCCGTGACGCAGACCTATAACAAACAGAAAAGCCCGCCCGCGACTATAAACTTCACCGTCACGCAGTAACAGAGCGTGGGCGCGATGCCTTGGCGGTTCATGTTCGATTGCCTCGCTCTTGCGCTCAGAGCGAGGCATTCCTTGTGCGGTTCGCCGAGGGATTCAGAATGCGCAAGGGATTTTATTCAGAACCCTCCTTTGGCGCTTGACGATCCAAAACGCATAACCTATTGACCAGCCTAGCTAACGCTAGTGCGGAAGGCCTCGTGGCGGAGTGGTTACGCAGAGGACTGCAAATCCTTGCACCCCGGTTCGATTCCGGGCGAGGCCTCCAATTGCCACACTAGCGTTTGCCGCGGGATTCCCCTTATCCAGCGCGCCTGATCCCGCGTAATTTTCGCGCGAACAGGAAAGCCTGGGACGATGACAGCCGATTTCCCCGATCTCCGCACCAAGATGGTCGATAACCAGATCCGCACGACTGATGTGACCAATGTCGCCGTCCTCGATGCCTTCCTGGCTGTTCCGCGTGAAGAGTTCGTGCCGGCGGCATGGCGTGACCTGGCCTATATCGATGAGGATATCCCGTTGAAGCCTGCATCGGCCGCAGGCGAGCCGGCGCGCTATCTCATGGAACCTTCACCTTTCGCCAAGTTGCTGCAGCTGGCTTCCATCCAGCCGGGCGATCATGTTCTCGATATCGGCGCGGGCACCGGCTATTCGGCCGCCGTGCTGTCGCGGATCGCCGGCTCCGTCGTCGCAGTGGAGAGCGATTCCGATCTGGCCGCGCAGGCCGCGACGCGAATGGTTGAGCTGGGTTTTAACAATGTCGTGATCGCCACGACACCGATGCCCGAGGGCGACCCTTCCCGCGCGCCCTATGACGTGATCGTGATCGAAGGCGCGGTCGATTTCGTTCCCGACGCGCTCTTCGGCCAGTTGAAGAACGGGGGGCGTCTCGTCGCCGTCGAAGGACGCGGAAATGCCGGAATCGCAAGGTTTTATATGAAGGATGAAGGTATCGTATCGGGGCGCGGAGCGTTCAATCTGGCGGTAAAAGAACTCACCGGTTTTTCGCGCGTGCCGCAATTTCAGTTCTGATTTTTTAGGAATGATACATATCTGCAACGGTGCTCATTTTGTTTCGCTAATGGATTGGCAAAAGGGAAATTTACCGGTTATTAAGTCATGCCCGAACCGCTCGGTTCGGTAAGCGGATTCGACATGATTCATAATGAGGTTCACTGTGTTCAAAGTACGCAAAAAATGGTTGGCTGCGGCATTACTTTCGGGCACGGTTCTAATGGGCTCCCCAGCCTTGGCGGAAACGCTTACAGGCGCGCTGACCAAGGCCTACCAATATAACGCGACGCTCAATTCCACCCGCGCCGGCCTCCGCGTCACGGATGAAAATGTGGCGATTGCCAAGTCGGGTTATCGGCCGACGGTCGCAGGCATCGGGCAGTTTGCACGCAGCCGTTCGGGGCAAACGAATGCGAACACGACCGCGGGCAGCGTCGGCATTCAGGTCAACCAAATGCTTTTCGACGGGTTCCAAACCAGGAACAGCGTTGCGTCAGCCGAAACGCAGGTCTATGCGCAGCGCGAAAACTTGCGCAATACCGAACAAAATACCCTTTACAGCGCGGTAAAGGCCTATATGGACGTTTATCAAAATCGGCAGATTGCCGCCCTGCTTGAGCGCAATCTCGCTGCGCTCAATGAGCAGGTGCGCGGTGCGCGGGCTCGTCTGGATGTGGGTGAGGGTACTCGAACCGACGTGGCGCAGGCAGAAGCCGCACGCGCTTCGGCTATCGCGGATCTCAACCAGGCGCGCGCAGACGTCAAATCGGTCGAGGCGGTCTATCGCCAGATCGTCGGTGATGCGCCCGGCAGCCTGAAAGCGGCGCCCATCGCCTCCAAGCTTCCGCGTTCGGTTGACCAGTCCTTTCAGCTCGCGAGCGCCACTCATCCGGCGATCCTTGCCACGAAATATGCGGTCGATGCCGCCGGTTATAACGTAAAGGCGAAGGAGGGGGCGCTGCTGCCGACCCTCGGACTTCAAGCCGAAGCCAGCCATCAGGAAGTATTTGCCGGCGAGACTGGCTTTGGCGATGGCAATTCCGCTTCCATCGGTGTGCAGGTCAACGTCCCGATCTATTCAGGCGGCAAAACATCTGCGCAGGTGCGCCAGTCCAAGGAGCAATTAGGGCAGGCGCGGATCGAAGTCGATGTGGCGCGTGATAGTGTGCGCGCGGCTGTCGCCTCGGCATGGTCGCAGTTTGAATCGGCGCGCGCTTCGGTTACGGCCAATCGCGAGGCCGTCAGCGCTGCCAAGCTGGCGCTGGAAGGCGTGATCGAGGAGCGCAAGGTCGGCCAACGCACAACGCTTAACGTGCTGGAACAGCAGAACGAGATGGTGAAGGCCCAGATAGCGCTCGTGCAGGCAGAACACGACCAGGTGCTGGCGAGCTATGCGATCCTGTCGGCGGTCGGTCGCATGACGGCAGGCCAGATGGGTCTGAAAGTTGCCGAATATAAGCCGGAACAGCATTACGAGGCTGTGAAGGACAAGTGGATCGGCTTGCGTACGCCGGACGGTCGCTGAGCGACTGCTTCGTTTAAACCGGTAAACAAAAACGGCACCCGCGAGGTGCCGTTTTTCGTTGTGGGCATTTGAGGTTGTCAGGTCTCAACTGAAACGCTGATAAGACAAGGCGCGTAGTCCTGCCGTCATCCTCAGTCCTCGGGTTTGCCAGGACCGATCTAGTGCATTTCACTTTTGGATGGAACGATATTTTTTTGTCGGGTGCGGCAACTTCACCGTTGAGGCATGGATTCCTGTGACAAGCACAGGAATGACGGAAAGTTTGCTGTCAACGGCTAGTTCCAACGTTTCTGCCTGGAAAGAACGGTTCCCGGTAGAGGAAAAAACATCTCCACCCGTCATCAAGTCAGTTGCGGCTTGGGAGCGATTTGGTCACGGATGCGAGCGTTTGCGCGGATGATGATCTTTCGCATGATGGCTGCAAGAGCGAGGCGCTTTGGCTTCCCGGCTTTGAGGAATGCCTTGTATGCCGCGGCCAGATCATTTTTGCCGCGGATGGCGGTCAGGGCTGCGATGAAGAGCATCGGCCTGATGTGACGGCGCCCGC
>NZ_QJTF01000050.1 GCF_003217235.1 Paramesorhizobium leguminum
CACTGCGATTGCACGATGTGCGCGCCGGATCGGCGTCGCGCGTGACCAAGGATTTTTCCAATGACCGCTGTTCTTGCCACGATCTCCGATGCCTTCTACTTCCACCGCGACCGGAAAAACCGAGGCTCGGGGAGCGGCGGACGGCGCCGGGGCTGGCGCGCGGTCGGGCTCATGCTCATCGCCCAGTTGGTTCTCCTCACCGGGATCGTGTCGCAGGCGCCGGCGCAGACGCCGGGCTTGACATTGACGGCGGACAAGACCTCGGCGAACGGTGGCGATGTCGTGACCTTCACCGCGACGGTGAGCAATGTCAGCGGCGCCGGAACCGTGCAACTGTGCGATCCCAAGGCGCCGCGCTGTGTCGGTCTCGGCCTGCTCGGTCAGGCGCAGCTCGTTTCCGGCAAGGCAATCTTCCGCCTCCGCCCGCTGCCGGGCTCGCGTGAATACCAGGCGGTGCTCCTGGCCGCTCAACATGCCGCGACGCCGCGCGGCGGCGCCACCTCGAACACCGTGACCGTAGTGACGAATGCAGCCACCACCACCACCTTCGACACGCCGGACGGCGATCCCGGCAATTATTCACTGACGGCGCATGTCACTGCCAACGGTCCGGCCCCCGGCCCGACCGGCAAAATCTCGTTTCAGGATACGAACAACAACAACAAGGAAATCGCGAATGCCAATCTCGGCACGGCCACGGGAGGCGTGTATGTCGATCCCACGCAGGAGAATCCGGATAAGAACGACGGGGGCCTGTCCGCTGCCGGCGATATCAACAATGATGGCATTCTGGATTTCATTATGGTTCCCGGACGCAACGATAATCCACCCATAAAAGCCTATATCGGAAATTCCGACGGTTCGTTCGAAGCGGCGATCCAAAGTGATATTGATAATGGTGGTTGCAGTAAGTTTCAATATTCAACACTCGCGGACTTCAATGAGGATGGTAATCTCGATGTAGCGTTTTCAATTTATAGTTGTGGTATTTTTATGTATATGGGAGACGGGCACGGTTCTTTTCACGAGCAACGTACACAGGTGACGCCTCCAGTCAGCGGCTTTTCTGTGGGGGAGATTACCGTCGCAGATTTTAATGAAGACGGGCATCTTGATATAGCTGGCACAATGTCTGCCCCCTTAGGAGGGGGAACCGACTTAGGTCAAGTATATTTTTATATGGGCGATGGAAATGGTGGCCTTACACCTGGCGGCAATGTGGGAACATGCTGTGGCGGTCAGGTTAATGACGGCTTGAGTTCCGGGGATTATAACGAAGACGGGCATATTGACGTTGCTTTTTACAACATCGCACTAGGCCAGGGAGACGGGACTTTTTCTCTTTACGGACCACGACTGCAAGATCAGGTCAACTCAGTATTCACCGGTGATTTCGATGGCGATGGGCATCTTGATCTTACACTGGGGTACGCCGGTCAAGGAGGAAATACTATCCAGACGAGTTTATTTCGGGGCGATGGACAGGGGAATTTTTCTGGCAAAGGTCAAATAGCGGGGTTTTCGCCAGTTCAAGGCGGTGATTTCAATGCCGACGGCAAGCAGGATATTGCGCTGGCCTTCCTCACGACGACCTACACGCAATCCCTGGTTTACGAGATCAATCGGTTCAATGGGGATAATTGGCAGTTCGATGAGCACGATGTGCCGCTGACGACCTACGGTATAGGTTTAGCCACCGGTGACTACAATGGCGATGGCCTGACGGACGCGCTGGTAGGCATAATAGACTATAGTAGTAGTGATTTTCCATATCCGAAAGAGACCACCACATTCCTGAGCAATTATTCCTGGACCGCCTCCGCCACGGCAACGGGCGTATCGGCCGATTGGGCGGGTACACATGAGGTACTGGCGCATTATGAAGGCGACGCCGCCTACGGGCCGAGCAATTCCAATAAGCAGCCGCTGGGAAAAGCCCTGACCAGCACCGCCCTGTCGATTTCCCCCGCTTCGGTCGCCGCGGACAATTCAGCGACGCTGACGGCGACGGTGACCGCAGACGGCGGCCAGACCACGGTGCAGACCGGCACGGTCGATTTCTGCGTTGCCGGATCGAAGCTCTGTATGGGCAGCGATCGTATCGGGTCGGCCCAGATATTCAACGGCGTTGCATCGATTGTCATCTTCGCCGATATCGGCCAGCACAGCTATACGGCGCGGTTCAAGGGCTCCGTCGACTATACGGCGAGCCCGCCCTCGGATGCACAGACGCTGACGGTGACGGGCAAGTATGCGACGGTGACGACGCTCGGCCAGCCGCAGGGCAGCGGTCCCTACAGCATTCCTGTGACGGTCCAAAGCTTCGCGCCGCCCACGACCCCGCCGACGGGCACGGTCGATATTTTCGACCAGACCAACAACAATGTTCAGCTCGGCACCACTTCCAGCTGGTCGCAACCGACCGACAGCCTGACCGTGCGGGATTTCACGATCAATCCCGGCCAGGGGCCCAATTCGCTCGACGCACCCAATTCGCTCGCCAGCGCGGATTTCAACAAGGACGGCCTCGCCGATCTCGCCATCGCCGCCGAGACCTACAACGACGTTCAGATCTACCTGGGGCAGAGCAACGGCAAATTCAGCGACGAGCCACACTCGACAATCTCCGTCTTCACGGATGTCTATCCGATCGTGGCGGGCGATTTCACCAATGACGGCAATATCGACATCGCTGTCGGCACCCAGTCCCAAATCAATGTCTATACCGGCGACGGCACGGGCGGCTTCAGTGCCACGCCCTTCAGGACCGCGGCGAGCGACATGGTGGCCTTCGCGGTGAGCGATTTCGACACCAGCGGCACGCTCGACCTCGCGCTCGTCACCGCAGGCAATTCGCAAATCTGGCTGGGTGACGGCGCGGGCAGGTTCACGGCGAAGGGCAGCCCGGTGGCGATCGGCAACAATATGAAGGTTTTTGGCGGCAACGCCGCCGCCGGCGATTTCAACAACGACGCCAATCCCGACCTCATTGTGCCGCAGGGCCCCGGCAGCCAGGTATGGGTGCTGCTGGGCGACGGCACGGGCCAGTTCCAGGCCAATCCGCAGTCCATCGACACTGGCCCCGGCGCCACCGTGCAATCGGTGGCCGTGGCCGATTTCGACGCCGACGGCAAACTCGATTTTACCGTCGGCGTCGAGAACTACGGCTCCGATAGCTCGGTGGCCTTCTATCAGGGCCAGGGCGACGGCAAGAATTTTACCTCCAGGCCCGTCGTCACCTTTGCCAATACCTCGTTGAACAACTTCAATGTAACGGTCGGCGACTTCAACGCCGACGGCTTGTCCGATGTCGCCGCCGCGTATTTCTTCGCTCAGGGTGACTATCCGGGCCAGCTGAGCTTCCTGCTGGCCAGCGACCGCTACCCCTGGACCTTTACATCCAGCAAGACCGTGCAAGTCGGAAAGTTCTCGATGTCGCCGGTGGCCGGCGATTTCAACGGCGACGGCTTCGCGGACTTGGCTGTAGGCAATGGGCATGACAACAATGTGAGCGCAGAGTTCGTCCAGCCCACCGTGACGGTGACGGCGTCGGCCGATGTGCCGGTGCCGGCCGGCGACCCGTCGTCTGGCAATCACGAGCTGGTAGGAATTTATTCCGGAGACGCGCTCTTCGAGAAGAGCCCGCAATCCAACTCCGTGGGGCTTGCACCGCAGAAGCTCGATACCACCTTGACGGTGACCGCCGACCCCCAGGGCAGCAGCAATGCCGGCCAGCCGGTGACCCTGACCGCCACCTTCGGCATCAAAAACGGCGACGCCGCGCAGGGACACGACCCCAAGGGCGAGTTGGTCACCTTCACCACCCAGAACGGCAATGTGTTCCTGGGCACCGCGCCACTCGCGCTGGACACCAATACAAAGCAATATGTGGCGACGCTGCAGAATGTCACCCATCTGCCGTCGGGCGACATCACCATCATCGCCAGCTATCCGGGCGACGCCTATTTCAACAGCATGACCGGGTCGCTCCCCTATAAGGTCGGGCAGCCTGTCCCGGTCAAAGTGGCGCTGGCCGTCGAGCCGGCCCAGGCGCAGGTACCGGCGGGAACGCAGGTGACGCTGACGGCGACGGTGAACCCGACGGTGGGCGGCACGGTGTATTTCTGCAAGGTTGCCGCGCCCTGCACCGATATC
>NZ_QJTF01000051.1 GCF_003217235.1 Paramesorhizobium leguminum
CTCCCTCACAAGCATTTCTCGACGGCTTCGAGCCTGAATTGCCTGCCGCTGGACAGGAGGATTAGTGATCCGCCTGCCCCCGGCCCTACGGCCCAATTTGGAAAGAGCGGGCCGGGGGCAGGCTAACCGCCGGCGCAGGTGTCGCCGGCGTATTTGACACTTAGGGCTGTCCCATGCTGTTTTGTGCAACCACAATGACCATGCGGGGAAAAATGACTGTCGAAGATGAAATGCCTTTCGAAGATGAAATGGCAGAAAGCGGGATCGATGGGCAGTCGGTCGAGGACGGGAGACAATTGCTCCGTGCGTTTATCCAGGTGCAAGACGCGGCCAAGCGGCAAGAGGTGATCGCGCTGGTGAAATCGCTTGTCGCAGCAGAACCGGAACGGGAATGATCGATTTCATTTACGGCCTAACGTCCGCCGTGTCCGTTGCGCTATTCGTCCTCACCGTCGCCGTCTGGATCGTCGCGCCGTCCTATGCTGAACGCGCCAACAGCCGGGAAAGGACGCCACGAGGTTGACGAGCTGGTGCAGCAAGCGCCAGCCGCTGCGCCTGTTCGTGCCATCGGTCGCGCTCGGCTTTAAGATCGGCCTCCCGCTCCTTCATCAACGCGGCCGTCATGGCGGCCGCCGTTTCCGCAGCCTCTGCGCGGCGGCGTTCGGCCTGCACCAGTTCTTTCAGCCCCGCGACTTCCGCTTCCAGTTTGGCAAGCTGGGCATGGACAGGATTGCCGGGACGATCCCCGTGACTGTCCCCCTCCCCTTCCAAGACCTCAACCGGGACATGGATGCGAACCGTCCCATCGTTTCCAGTGACCCTATGCCACCGCCTCCGTTGGGCGGTCTTTCGTGCAGATTCAGGCTTGATCCCAAGCCGGTCGGCGATTTCGCGATAGGTGAGCGCTAGGGTTTGCATCGGGCCATGTCTCCGGGACAGTCACGGGGATAGTCCCTCGGATGATACCGGGACCGCGTTAAGGAGATATTCACCACGGGCGCCGACGGCTAGCCTGCCCCCGGCCCGCTCTTTCCAAATTGGGCCGTAGGGCCGGGGGCAGGCGGATCACAAGGAGAAGCCGCGCCCATGGTCGCGATGATGACCCCGCTCCTGCTGGCGGACTATTTCGCGAGCTTCTTCAGCGCCTCGGTCAATGACCGTGTGCCGGTCTCGTAGCCGCTCAACCGCTTCTCGGATTCCGTCAAGTGCGTGGCCCAATTTTGTAAGAGCGCCGTGAGCTTCTTCCATGCCTCTGTGTGCTGTTTTTCGATATTGCTCATCCGCTCGCTCAGACTGTCCTGCACGCGCTCGATCTCGTCCAAGCGCCTCTCGATACCTCTCGTCGCGCTCGCGTCGTAGGTCTTCAAGGAATCTCGCAGCGCGGCGATTTCCTTGTTCGAGCCATCGACCAATGCGGAGACGGAGAGCATCAACTCGCGCTCTAACGGGGTGAGTTTGTCCATGGTCGGTTACTCCGTGGCTGGGATTTTCACGCATGGGGTTTCGTCGCACGTCCATCCCGTCTCTGCCCCTTTGGGCAGGACTAGAAACGTTCCTTTGTCGCTCGTCGTCACCTTGACGCCGCCAGTCTGGGCGCGGAGGCTCGAAAGGGCTTGGCGCTCGCCAATAATCGCTCTCCGCGTCTCGGCCAGGTCCTGGCGCATCCACCATGTCCCCACCAAGAGCAACGCCAAGGACGTCAGCACGATCACGATGCAGCCCGCTGCGGTCCAGAGCGGCCATCGCAGCATCACGCGCATGTTCTGCATCGTGGATAGGCTCTGCTCGTGGATAGCGTTCTTGATGGTGGCGAGTTCGTCCCTCGATGCGGCGAGAAAGCTCTGCGCGAGCTTCCTGTGCTCGCTCAAGGTCAATTCCTCGATCTGCTTCCGATCGGCCTCCAACTTCGCGCTCAACCGCTCGCTCAAGGTGCTGCTCGTGGGTCCACCCCTGCTCATAGATCGTTCCTTTCAGCCTGAATTTATCGCCGCTCTCCGGATCGAGCGCCGTCACGTAATCCTTGCCCTGCCGGTTGATCTGCAAGCCCGCGTCTTCAAGGCTGGCAATAAGGCTGGCGCGGTCATGGATGGCCCCGGCTTCGATTTGCGCCATGACATACCCGTGAATAGCCTCGCGGCTCTGAAGGCGCTCCACCGCCCTCTGTGGGCCTGCCTGAAGGTCACGGGCGCGTTCCGGGTCATCTGGCCGCGCCCAACCATTTTCAAAGTTCAGCGCGTCCCTGAGAGGATCGTAGAGTTTCTGCCAGCCGGGGGGAGCAATGTTCAGAGCCTTGCCGGTCGTAAGCTCCATGCGCGGCGTCACGAAATGCAGTTCCACCCGCCCGCCCGCCGTGTGCTGGTGACGAACCCAGAGGATATCATACTGATCGGCTTCCAGCCCTGCGAAGGCCGCTCGTTCGAACTCGTCCATCACCTGCTGTTGTTGCGCCTCGGTGGGCGCGTCCCCGAGGGCGAACGAGATTACCCCGGACGTGTAGCGCCATTTCCGGTCGATGCTGTCGATAAGTTCCTCGGTGCGCTGCGCGTCCCCGCGTACGACTTCCGGCGGCGCATGATCGCGGCCTTCCAGATCCGCGCGGGTCGCATACTCGACAGGGCCACGCCCGCTGCCTTGCCCGCGGGCGAAAAATTTAATCAGCATCCGGCACCTTCTCGATGCTGTGGCGCAAGGCGACAATCTCGCGCTCGATCTCGACGAGCCGGGCGATAACGGCCAACGCCTCCACGGCCCGCTTGTCGCGGTTCGCCCATCGCGCAAGTTGGTTGAGGTTGTTGCCGATCTGGGCGAGCTGGCGCACCAAGGCGGGGTCAACCTCAACCCGATTCCGCTTCATGGGGCGAGTGCCTTCCACGGCATGGCGCACCAGTGCAGACAAGCTCATGCCTGCCGTCTCAGCTTTTGTCTGCCACGCTGATCGTTCCTCTGCTGTCGTTCGTATCTTCAGCCACATTGCCGCTCTCTTGGTGGGGTTCGAAGGGGAGGCGAAGCATCCCCTCGCCAGCCTCGCAGTGGACCGCGCGAAGCGTGGCCACAAGAGTAGGCTGGCTTGCTCTAAAAAATCAAACCAAAAAAATGAAAAAGACTCTGATCTATAAGGGGGGCGAGCGAGCTACGGCGCTATTTGATTTGCGCGCCCGCTCGCCCCCCTTATAGATCATAAGAAGGCTCAAAAAAAAAGCGCAATAAAATCAATAACTTACGATGCACCTACCGGACACCAGAGTCCGGTGTATAGGACTCTGGTGTCCGGTTTGGACAGCTTCTAGAGGACACCCGTGTCCGGTGGAGAGGACTCTTATGTCCAGAAAATTGACAACAGAAACGAAATCCCTATAAATGTCACAAAATCGGAAATATTCGCCGGATTATTGACATTGCCAAAGACCTCTCCTCTCCCCGCAAAACGGCCTCGCGGTACTTGGATACAAACCGATAGGGAAGCCCATGAAGCATGGGCACTATTGGCGAAGAAGCCCGCCGCCAGCGCAGTGATGCACATCCTCTGTGCGCACCTCGGCGAACACAATGCGGTGGTGATCAGCCAAGAGACAATCGCCAAGCTCTGCCACCTGTCCACCCGATCCGTGAGACGAGCCATTACCGATTTGGAAGAAGGCAACTGGATCGAGGTCCGCCAGATCGGCGCGACCAGTCAGACCAACGCTTACGTGGTCAATGACCGTGTTGCATGGCAGGGTTCCCGCGACGGCCTACGCTATAGCTTGTTCAGCGCCGCCGTTGTTGTCTCCGAAACAGACCAGCCAGACCGAGACGAATTAGAGCATCAAAAACCATTGCGCCGCCTCCCCCGGATCGGAGAAGGGCAGCTTCCTGCAGGTGACGGCCTTCCGCCTCCCTCACAAGCATTTCTCGACGGCTTCGAGCCTGAATTGCCTGCCGCTGGACAGGAGGATTAGTGATCCGCCTGCCCCCGGCCCTACGGCCCA
>NZ_QJTF01000052.1 GCF_003217235.1 Paramesorhizobium leguminum
GGAGGCCGTCATCGTTGAAATCCGCGCCGGCGAGCGAAAAGGGCCCGTTGCCGGTGGTCAGCGTCGCGGTCGTCTCCGCCACGCCATAGACGGGCGGCAGCGTTAAAGTCACAGAGCCGAGCTTGAAGTTGTTATTCGTTTTGTCGAGAATGGTGACGTCTCCCGTCGGGGCCAGCCCGGCGGGTGTGTCCGGGCGGACCTGAGCCGGCAACGTGCCGAAGCCTGTGACCGTCACAGGCAGATTGTAGGGGCCTGTGCCCTCGACCTTGCCGATGACGGTCGTGGTCGTATAGAGGCTGGTGGGGGTGACAGTGAGCGTCTGGGACGTGGACCGGCTCCCGGGATAACCGGTGATGCCGCGGAAGCGGGCCGTATAGCTGTGCAGGCCGACATCGGCGAAGATGACGATCCTGGCTTCCCCGTTGGCAATCTGGGCACTGCCGATACGGTCGCTGCCGGCGCACGCCTCCACGCCGCTGCGGCAGAAATCGACGGTGCCGGAGGTGATGATGGCGGTCTTGTCGTCAGTCACGGTTGCGATCAGCGTCGCCGGCTTGCCCTGGTCGACGGTATCCGGCGTAATCTTGAGCGTGGTTATCGTCCCGGTAACGGTGAAGGGCATTGTGGCCGGCGTCGAGGCGTTGAAATTGCCGTCGCCGGGATAGGTCGCCTGGATGGTGTAACTGCCGACAGGCAGCGTCTGCGCCGGCAGGGCGGCCACATATTGCTTCGTAGTGTCGTCCCACGCGAACGGCGCCGTGCCCAGCTGCTTGCCATTTTGGATCGAGAAGGTGACGAGGCCCGAGGGCGCGTACCCCTGCAGATCCTGCTTGCCGGCATCCAGCGAGGCGCTGAGGACCACCTTCCGCGGAGCCGCGACGGGGGAGCCCGGAACGGCGCTCAGAGCGAGCGTGGTGTCGAGCTTCTGCGGCTTAAGCCCCACAGGAGCGGATTGCGGGCTCCTGGCAAATTTCATGTCGCCCTCGTAGACCGCCACGACCTGATGGTCGGCCGCCGAGGGATCGCCCACCGGCACTAGCACATCTGTCGCGGTGGCGGTCACCGTCACGGAAGGCTGAACGATTGCCACCGTTATAAAGCCTTCATAGGAGTCGGCCACGGCCACGTCGGTGAAGCCGTCGCCGTTGAAATCGCCGGTCACCGGCACCACCGGCCCGATACCAGGCGGGATCGTTGCGCCCTGGGTGAACGTCCAGGCGGCGCCGCCCAGAAGGAGTTGCATATAGGCGTAGGGGGGGGCCGCGAAATATGCGGTGGCGATGTCCGGCTTACCGTCGGCGTTAAAATCGCCGACGGCCAGGGTGATGGACTCCCAGTTCGCATCCCCGATCGAGTAGGGTGTCTTCTTCGTGAAGATCTTGCCGGTGGGATCGCCCTGGTAGGGGGTGACGTAGCCCGGGCCGTTGGGATTGTTGACGCCGACGGCGAAATCGAGATTGCCGTCGCCATCGAAATCCGCCACCGCAACCGACATGGCATTGGCGTCGGTGCCGGTGCTGACCTGTGTCGGATCGGGCTGGAACGAGCCCAGGCCGTCGCCCAGCAGCACCCACACCTTGTCGGTCGGGGTCTGCGGCACGATCAGATCGGGCTTGCCGTCATTGTTGAAGTCGCCGACGGCAGCGGACCCGACGGTGCTGCCGCCCGTGTCCGTGGCTTGGGGGTTGCTGCCCACCGACACCGAGGTTCCCTTGGTGGGGAACCGGCCTTTGCCGTCGCCAAGATAGACCTGCGAATTGCTGGTGGTGACGACGGCGATGTCGAGCGTACCGTCAAGGTCGAAATCGCGCACCGCGAAGGCGACCAAGTCGCTTGCTGCCGTGTTGATGGGCGACGGATCGAAGCCGCCCTTCTCCTTGCCGGTGAAGACGCTGATATTTGAGGTCGCGCCGACGGCGAGGTCGACATAGCCGTCATTATTGAAATCGCCCGCGACCACCGGATAGGCGTTGTCGATATTGGGTATGGTCGAGGACGGCGTGGCGGGGAATGTACCGTCGCTCTGCGCCAGGAAGATCTGGACGTTGCTGTAGTAGCCTTGGTTGGCGACGGCAAGATCGGCGCGGCCGTCCTTGTTGAAATCCTCGCTCGCCGTTGAATAGGGAGCACGGCCGACGACGAGTATCGCGGACGCGGTGGCAATGCCGTAGGCGGTGTTGCCCATGGATGGGGTGATGGCGAGCGGATAATCGTTGTTGCTTGTGTCGAGGATGTCGGCCACTCCGTTGGGGGCCAGGCCGGGCAGCACGCCGAGGCCGGTCACCGTAACGGGAATTGTATAGGGCGGCGCGGAGTTCACCGTGCCGATGGCCGCCGTGGTCGGATATAGGCTGGTGCGGCTGACGGTGAGTGTCTGCGAGGTGGACGCGCTCGCGGTATAGCCGGGACCGCCCCTGAACATGGCCGTGTAGCTGTGCTGGCCAGGATCGGCGAAGATGACGATCGAGGCTGCGCCGTTGAAGAGCTGGGCCGTGCCGATACGGTCGCTGCCGGCGCAGGCTGGCGCACCGGCGCGGCAGAAATCGACGGTGCCGGTGACGACGGGAGTACCGCTCTTGTCGGACGTCACCGTCGCAGTCAGCGTCGTCGACTGGCTCTGGTTGATGCTCGACGGCGCAAGCGTGAGCACGATCGTTGTGCCGACATCGGCCGCAATGGAGTTGGCGCCGGCCGGATCGGCAATGCCGTCCTGCGCCTGCCCCTGCGGCACGATCCCGGTGAGGAGAACCAGCTGGGCGATGAGCATGAGCCCGATCGCGCGCCGGCCCCGGCGCCGCCCGCCGTTCGCCGCGCCTTGGTTGCGGTACGAGGAGAAAGCATCGGAGATCGTGGCAAAAACAGCGGTCATTGGGAAAATCCTTGAGTCACGCGCGTAGCCGATCCGGCGCGCGCATATCGAAAGAGCCTGATGAAATTCATAGTCGTGAATGAAATGCCCGGTATCGTCGTGAACGGTATCGAATGCTGCCCATGGCGCGCGGTTCCGGCGTGATTGCCTCGACCGGGAGCGACATCGATGCCGCATTCTTTTGCAAACGATCAGGGATTTA
>NZ_QJTF01000053.1 GCF_003217235.1 Paramesorhizobium leguminum
GGACTGCCTCAGTCGTCGTGGCGCTCCCATGGAGAAACTGGCCCATAATGATTCCTTCCATTCCTGAGAAAAGAATGCACCATTAAAGTCTGGGATCAAACACCTAGGCGTGGGTCTGGGCATGACCGTACTCTATGAGGCGTTCGATTATGTCGCCTGCGTCGATGGCCGGGCGTTTCTTTACCGGCTGGCCCAACACGGCCTCGTGGCCAGTCAGGACGGTATGCCACCAAAGGTCGGAATGATGAAGATGGCAGACTATGCCGCCGTCGACGCGGCGGGTAAGTTTCATCTGATCGAATGCAAAGGCACGCAGCATTCGAGCACTGCACTCGCCACGGCCATGGCCGATGGGCAGGCGCAGAAGTTATCGCTGGTCTGTAGCTCGCGAGGCGCCGAACAGCGACTCATTGGCCAAAGACTGGTGGTGGGCACTCAGCTCAAATTGGAGAACGCGGTCAAGCCGACGCGGGTGAACGGAATCCTGCCGGCTGCGGCAGACCCCGTCTGGCGGAGTATATGACCGGGAGGGTATTGGTAGCGGATATTATGTTGTGAAGTGAGCGACTATGTCTGCACTATGGCTGGAACCAGAAGTTTTCACATGACCGAAGCGGTGGCGGATCGTCTTGAAGGCGCTCCGCAACAGCCCCGCCGGCGGTGGTCGGATGCATTCAAGGCGCAAATTGTGGCGGAAGCGCTGGAGCCGGGTGCAAGCGTTTCGATGATCGCGCATCGGGTTGGCATTCGTCCGTCACAACTTTTCACCGGGCGGCGCAAGGCGGTGGAGGCGCGTCAGGTTCGCAAGACCGCTCGTGGTGATGTGCCTGCCCGGTTCGTTTCCTAGGCGAAGCATAAGTTGGTGCGTCAGGCGGCTTGTTGCTTGGCATGTCCAGCGGTCCTCCAATTCCACGGCAACAGTTCGGGCAGCCTGGAGACAGGAAGGGCGGGCATTCTTTCGAGCACATCGGCGAGCCAAGCCTGCGGATCGATATTGTTCATCTTGGCGGTGACGATGAGCGAATAGATGAAGGCAGCGCGCTCGCCGCCGCGCTGCGACCCGGCGAAGAGCCATGCCTTGCGGCCCAGGGCGATGCCGCGCAACGCCCGTTCGGCGGCATTGTTGGTCAGGCAGATCCGGCCATCGTCGAGAAAGCGGGTAAAAGCCTCCCATTGCCCTTGCTTGCCCAGCATATAGTCGATCGCCTTGGCGACGGGATTGTGCCTGGACATCTGCGCGCGCTGGGCCGTGAGCCAGCCATGCAGGTCATCGACGAGCGGGCGAGCCTGTTCCTGCCGGGCGGCACGGCGCTCCCCGGCGGGCTTGCCGTTGATGCCGCGCTCGATGGCGAACAAAGCATCGATACGGGTTACAGCTTCAAGCGTGAGCGGCGAGATCTCATGCGCGGCTTTGCCTTTGCGAACATTGCCGGCGATGTCGGCCAGTTCGAACAATTTGCGCCGTGCATGGCTCCAGCACAGGGCGTTCGTCACCGGCCCGGGACTTCGGTCCATGCGATAGAGGTCATTATAGCCGCTATAGGCGTCGGCCTGTAGGGTGCCTTTCCAGCCGGAAAGATGCTGGTTGGGATGGACCATCTGGCGGTCGGCGGAGAAGTGGAAGACCGCCGCCGGCGCGGCAACTCCCGCGAAGGGGCGGTCGTCGCGCACATAAGTCCACAGCCTCGCCTCCTTTGTCGCGCCTCTGGCCAGAAGCGGCACGGTGGTATCATCGGCGTGCAGCCGTTCGCCTGCCAGCACATGGGCGCGGATCAGTTCGTGGATCGGCTTCAAGGCTGTCGCGCAGGCGCCGAACGGCTGCTGGCTTATATCGCCGTGTCGAAATACGCCGACGGCCTGCCGCTTTACCGGCAGGAAGCGATCTACCAGCGCGACGGCGCCCTGATCAGCCGGTCGTTGATGGCGCAATGGATGGGGATCCTACTAGACGACGAGCCTGCCGGTGGATAACGCATCCTCAACGTAGGAGAACTATTGACTGGATCATTGCGGTCCGACTGCCATAGAAAATGGTTACTCTAACACCCCTTTTGTGCAGAGGGTCCGATGGCCCCTTCGAATGGAAGCTTTGAACGCAAAGCAGCCATTCCACAATGAATATGAAAGATTTCTCTTGGGTCAAAATGGTTGCTAGCCCAACACATGAGCTACGCCTCCTCCTGTATTTCTTCGCCATAGTGCGCTGTTACCCGACGGCTATTCAAGTTGCCTTGAAACTCCCCGCCCCGACGTCCGACCTATTCTCCTGAAGGAGATTGTCGGTTGCCCGGAACGAGAATTCTATGGGGCCAGATTGCCGTCGTCACGCTGATCGTGGTAACGGCGGTATGGGGCGCGACGGAGTATGTCGCCTGGAGCCTCGGCTTTCAGGCTCAACTCGGCCCACCATGGTTCGAGCTGTTGGAGATACCGGTCTATTACCCGCCGGCCTTCTTCTGGTGGTGGTATTTCTACGATGCCTATGCCCCGGATGTTTTCGCCAAGGGCGGGTTGATCGCGGCCTCCGGCGGTTTCATCTCGGTGGCCGTGGCAATCGGCATGTCGGTCTGGCGGGCGCGGGAAGCGAAGAATGTCGAGACCTATGGCTCGGCACGTTGGGCCGAGAAGGCGGAGGTGCAGGCGGCGGGACTTCTCGATCCGGACGGCGTCGTGCTCGGCCGGTACGAGCGGGAATATCTGCGCCATGACGGGCCGGAGCATGTGCTTTGCTTTGCGCCCACCCGCTCGGGCAAGGGTGTCGGCCTTGTCATACCGACGCTCCTCACCTGGCCGGGCTCGGCGATCGTCCACGACATCAAGGGCGAGAACTGGCAGCTTACCGCCGGTTTCCGCGCCCGGCACGGTCGCGTCCTGCTGTTCGATCCGACCAATCCGAAATCGTCGGCCTATAATCCGCTGCTCGAGGTGCGCCGCGGCGAGTGGGAGGTCCGTGACGTCCAGAACATCGCCGACATTCTGGTCGATCCTGAAGGCAGCCTCGAGAAGCGGAACCATTGGGAGAA
>NZ_QJTF01000054.1 GCF_003217235.1 Paramesorhizobium leguminum
GTAAGCATCCGGCCTGGGCCGTGGCTGCTTTCGGCGCTTCGGGCTTTGGGTTGCGGAGGCTGTCGATAATTTAGTTAAATTTGCAAGCTTAACCAAATATTCGAAAATTATAAATTGATGGATTGATCAATTAGCTTGTTGTCATCTTAAATGAATCCATTGATTAAGTTTAATTATGGGGGCGAGATGATAATGGACGTCAATACCGAAGCACGCATTTCTTATATAATCGAAATGTTGAGGGAGTTGTTCAAGCTCGTAGACAAGGACAGATTTCGAATGCTGGCTTATATGCTTTCCATGGCGTTCATCGAAGCTGAAGATGTTTATAGAAATGAACTGACGAAGCGGAGCAAGGTGGAAAATTCAGCTGCGAGCGCCTTGAATGACACGGAGGCACGCCCCTCATTTTGATCTGGAGACACATTGGAAACGGCGCGCTCAGGCAGCATCTTGCCGGGCGTGTCCGATGGCCTTCCAATGCCACGGCAACAGTTCGGGCAGCCTGGAGATGGGAAGTCCGGGCATACGGGCCAGCACGTCCGCCAACCAGGCCTGCGGGTCGATATCGTTCATCCTGGCGGTGACGATCAACGAATAGATGAACGCGGCGCGCTCGCCGCCGCGCTGCGACCCGGCGAAGAGCCATGCCTTGCGACCGAGCGCAATGCCGCGTAGCGCTCTTTCAGCGGCATTGTTGGTCAGGCAAATCCTGCCATCGTCGAGAAAGCGGGTGAAAGCCTCCCAGCGGCCTTCCTTCCCCAGCATGTAGTCGATCGCCTTGGCGACGGGGTTGTGCCTCGACATCTGCGCGCGCTGGGCTGTGAGCCAGCCATGCAGTTCCTTGACGAGTAGACGGGTGTGTTTCTGCCTCGCCGCCAGCCGTTCTTCGGCGGGCTTGCCGTTGATGCTGCGTTCAAGGTCGAACAAGGCATCGATACGGTTTACGGCTTGAAGCGCGACCGGCGAAATCTCGTGGGCGGCTTTGCCTTTGCGCACATTGCCGGCGATGTCGGCCAGTTCGAAGAATTTGCGCCGCGCATGGCTCCAGCACAGGGCGCTCGCCACCGGCCCGGGACTTCGGTCCGTGCGATAAAGATCATTATAGCCGCCATAGGCATCGGCCTGCAGGATGCCCTTCCATCCGGAAAGATGCATGTTGGGGTGGACCATCTGGCGATCGGCGGAGAAGTGGAACAGTGCCGCGGGTGGGGCAGTTCCCGCGAAGGGACGGTCGTCGCGGACATAGATCCAGAGCCTTGCCTCCTTCGTAGCGCCTCTTGCCAGAAGCGGCACGGTGGTATCCCCCGGTCCGGCCTTTGGCCGGCCGAGGACAGGCTTTGCCATGCAGCCGTTCGGCAGAGAGCACATGGGCACGGATCAGTTCGTGGATCGGCTTCAAGGCGGTCGTGCAAGCGCCGACCTGATCAGCCAGCGTCGAGAGGCTGAGCTCAACGCCCTCCCTTGCATAGCGCTCCGCCTGGCGGTTCAAGGGCTGATGTTGGCCGAACTTCTCGAAGAGAATGGTGGCCAAAAGGTTCGGTCCGGCGAAGGCGCGCGGCGTGGCATGGAACGGGGCCGGCGGCTGCGAGATCTTCTCGCAATCCCGGCAGGTGAACTTCTCGCGCACCGTCTGGATCACCTTCCACCGGCGCGGAATTACCTCCAGCGTCTCGGTGACATCTTCGCCCAGCTTGCTTATACGGGCCGAACCGCAGCAGTTGCAGCTTGACGGAGCTTCGACCACCACGCGTTCGCGCGGCAAATGGCCGGGGAAAGGCTTGCGCACGGGCTGGCGGCGCTCGAAGGCGGCAACATTCGTCGTCTTTGCCGCTGCGCGTTCTGCCGCGATGAGGTCTTCCGCTGCATCGGCTTCGAGTTCTTCGAGCTGCAGTTCCATCTGGTCGATGAGGCGGGCGCGGCGCTCCGAGCTTCGGCCATATTGCTCGCGCCGCAGCTTGGCGATCTCGAGCTTCAAATGTGCGATCAAAGCCTCGGAGGTGGTGACGACGGCGCGAACCTGGGCGAGTTCGGCTTCGGCTTTGGCTGCGCGCGCCTGCGATGCCGCGAGATCGGCGCGCAATCTTGTAATTTGCGAAGCAGCGTCATCCATGGCGGAAAGCTATCATGCCGCCCCATAAAATCCAACAAAAACAGAATAATACGAGCAATTATCCAGCCTTCGCCGGCCTCTGCGTCCAGCGCGGATTACGCCAGTCGATCCCTTCGAGAAGATAACCAAGTTGCGCCGCAGAAACCGGCACGGCGGAGCCGTCCCGGCTGACTGGCCAGATGAACTTCCCCGCCTCCAGCCGCTTCATATAGAGCGACATGCCGACCCCGTCATGCCAGAGAATCTTGACCAGATCGCCCTTGCGTCCGCGAAAGCAGAAGATCTCGCCACCATGCGGATCACGACCGAGCCCTTCCTGCACCTTTAGCGCCAGGCTGTTCATGCCGCAGCGCATGTCAGTGACGCCACCTGATATCCACACCTTCGCACCCGCTGGAAATGCGATCATGATGCATCCAGAACCGGTAGAAGGCGCGCGAGGAGACTTGGATCGAGCGTCGCCGGGATCGTCACGCGGCGACCGTTCGCCAGCGCGATCTCGATGCGCATGTCAGGGCCAGAACCCGGCGCCGGCGCAGGTGGAAAAGATTCTACCGCCTCGGACAAAACCGAAACCGGCACGAAGCCCTGCCGCGCCGGAGCGACAAGAACACCGTTCCGGTATTCCTTGCGCCAGCGCGTCAGCAACGCTCGCGACAATCCATAGCGCCGTGCTGTCGCACAGCCCTGACGAAAGCCTTGCAGGCTTTCCTCAACGATCCGGACCTTCTCTTCGACCGTCCAATCCCGCCGGCGACCTTCGCCACCAGCCGGCAGAACTTCAATGGGGGAAACAACTGGAGACCATGTCATAAGGCATGAGCCTAGACCATGCTCTACAAATCAAACTAGACGGCCCTCGCCGCAGGCATACG
>NZ_QJTF01000055.1 GCF_003217235.1 Paramesorhizobium leguminum
CGACGCCGCATTCCTTCAACACCGTGCGGATGATGTCGGGCACCGAAACATTCTGGAAGATGCGGCTGTCCGAGCCATGGTCGAGCCGGTGCAGCATGGGCATTCACCATATTCCACTTTTCCCGTCACGATTATTGTGGATCATGCTTGCCATCGATCTGATCGATAGAACCATCGTCATTATAGGGATAGGTGAAACAAATAGAACAATTAGTATTTCTAGGACAATGTTACGTTCATCATAAAAAAGCGTTGCAAGTCCCATAAGAGCTAACACACATGAAATTGATCGAAGAAGGAGCACATAAAGCTGGAATCGCCCAAACAAACCAGACGGAAAATGGATGACGGCTATAAAAATAATCATAACATAGACAGCAATAACATACATGTCATTAGTAAATTTCCGATATAATGAATCGACAATTATTTCTTTTATATATGGAGTTGATACATATCCAATAAAAAGTATAAACAATAACGAGCTTGATGCGTTCACCGCAAATGCCAAAGCCAACCACATCAAACTAGCTACGTTTTTTAGTATTTTCATCTCATTTCTCCGTATGTAGGCGAGAGTCAGTATCAAGCAAAGATACAACGTCATTCCATGATACGAATTTTTTCCGATGATATAGATTGACACCTTTAGTGGTAACATGGCGATCAAGTGGGGTATCGTCCTCCAGAAAATTCGCCAGAGCGTTAGCTTCGGCGGAAGTGAAGCCGCTTGCCCCGGCTACATAACCATAATGCAAATTGGAGAAATGGTCGTTTGTGATGTAATATTCTCTGTTTCCGAACCTAATACTGTCCCCCCACGTAGAATTAATCAGCGGTTTAAGGTCCCATTCGCCTCCGCCTCCAAGCACTGTATTCAATACGCCGGATTTGACGAGCTGTGCTCCTTTCCAGAATTCTCTTTTCTCTATAATCTTTCCCCATCCGCCATACTGCGCTGGCGTGTCATCGGGATGCCCCTTGCGTCCCATGATAAAGTTCCGTGCCAAACTCGCATTACCAGCATTTGCCACCGCTGATTGGCTGATCTGTTGTGCGCCAAGCCGCTCCAGAAAGCCGCCGGACGAGGCTGCGGCTCTCGCCTGCTCCTCAAGCGCTGCCATCCGCTTCTCCTGCGCGGCGAGCTTGCTCATCGCTTGGGCTTCCGCCGACGCCGCATTGGCGTTCATTTGATCCGCCGTCCACTGGGCAACGGAATTAGTCAGTTCCACGGTTTCGACAATGATTTGCTCATCGACCGGCTTGGAATTCGGCGGGGGCAGCGGAAGCCCGCCTTTCCTGGTGTTCTTCGCCGTCAATTTCAACCGACCGGTTGCCTTGTCGTCCATCACGCCCGGCAAGCGCAACGCCGCTGCTCCATATGGCTCGACCCAGACGTAAAGCTCGAAATTTCCGGAATTGTATTCTTCCGCGGTGAGAAGAAAATGGAACACTTGACTGCCGCTGGGTAGCAGAGGCTGGAGCGAACCCTTCTCCGCGGGGGCGCGCAATGGCGGGCGCTCTCCCGAGGGTGGGCTTTCGTCGAAATAAGCCTTCAACCGCATCGGCGAGCTGTGCGTCACGGGATGCGTCGCATGCGGCTTGAGTTTGATCGTCAACCAATATTGTTTCATGTCGAGAACCTCAATTCAGCTTGATCTTGCGGGACTTGACGTCCACAAGCTCGGAGCCATTGATGAAAATCTTCGGCGCATCGAGGTAGAGTTCCCCCTTCGCATTGGCGGAAATCCGCACAGGGCCGACCGAAACGGTGAATTCTTCTCCGGCCTCGATAAGCCTTATTTTGCCGACGCTCTCGGTTAGTTTCTCTTCGGCGGTGAAGGCGATGGATGATCCGCTGGAAACCTCGAACGTCTGGCCGACCGTGAAATATCGACCAACGCCGATCTGATCAGCCGAAACTAGCCCAACCGTCTCGGATTTGTTCTTCTCTACAAAAAGCCCCATGTTCCCCTCGCCGGGATTGAACAGGGCGGGCAAGCCAAGCCCCTTGGCCACGCCGGAAATCCCCGCCGTCAATTTGGTGAACGCGGCATTGACGATGGAGCCGATGCCGGATGGCCCGACGCTGAGCGTCATGTTGCCGCCGATCACTTCGTCGTGGTTGTTGGTGACTTCGATGGCCTTGTTATGCCCCACCGACTGCACCCAGTTGTTGTCGATACGTTCGGTATGGTTGTGATTGACCTTTTCGTTACGGTCCTTCTCGGCGTGGACGTAGATCTCCTCCCGTCCATTCTCATCCTCGAAGCTGATCTCATTGAAGCCGACCTTCCCCTTCGCCTTATGCGTATCCGACCTTATGACCATCTTGGTCTTGTT
>NZ_QJTF01000056.1 GCF_003217235.1 Paramesorhizobium leguminum
GTCGTCGATGTGTCGGCGGCGAAGTTGCTATCGCCGAGGTAAGCGCCGACGATGTCGTGCTTGGCCCCGCCCGGATCTCCTATCGGCACGAGGGCGTCAACGGAGGTGGAGACCGTCACCGTCGGGCTCAGAAATGCGGCGGTGGTCAGATTGGCGGGATCGGTCGAGCCCGGCACGAACAGGTCGGCATAGCCGTCGCCGTTGAAATCGCCGGTCACCGGGGCGCGCGGACCGGGCTGGGGCGTAATCGGCACGTCGGCCTTGGTAAAGACGAAGTTGCCGTTGCCGGTCCAGATCTGCACGTCGAAATTGCTGTTGCTGCTGGGGCCGTAATCGGCCATGGCAAGGTCGGCATAGCCGTCGGCGTTGAAATCCCCAACGGTGACGGAGACGTTCGCATACGACAGGGCATGCTTGGTATCGAATTTGGGCTGCGGGCTGAAACCCTTGTCGATGCCGTTGCCCTGATAGACCTGGACGGTGGAATTGCCATTGGAATAGTGGAGACTTAAGCCGACGGCGAAATCGAGATTGCCGTCCTTGTCAAAATCGGCCGCGGCCACGGTCTGGGCGTTGTAGCCGCCCGGGTGTATCGGGATGGGATTGGCCTGGAAGGTGCCGTCGCCCGCGCCGAACAGCACCCAGACGGTGCCGTAGTCGTTGATAAGGATCAGATCGGGCAATTCGTCATTGTTGAAGTCGCCGGTGTCGGCGGACACGGCGGAAGTGCTGGAGTTGTGATAAGGCTGGGGCCTGCCGGTGGTGGTGAACTTGCCCGAGCCGTCGCCAAGATAGATCCACGTGCTATAGGAACCCACGACGGCGAGGTCGAGGTTGCCGTCGCGGTTGAAATCACGCACGGCGAAGGCGGAGAAGGCGCCGCTCGTATTGGGCGGCGTGTCCTTGGGCGCTCCGAGCTGGCCGGTGGGGCTGCCGGTGCCGGGGTAGAAGGTGAGCTTGTCGCCGTTGCCGATGACGATATCGGGCAAGGCGTCATTATCGAAATCACCCGTCGCCACCGGATAGGGATTGTTGTCGGTAAAGGTTCTACTGTACGTCGGGCCGCCGTTCATTATCACGATGAGCTTCTTGTCGTCCTTGAGGGCGATCGCCACGTCGCGGATGCCGTTCCCATCGAAGTCAGCGGTTGCCGCGGAATTGGCCCCTCCCCCTCCGATCGGCGTTTGGGGCGCGTTGGCGATGGCGAGTTGCGGGTTGGCCAGGGGATTGGAGCCGGTGTTTTCGCCCAGCAGGTAGGGATTGCCATTGACGAGGTTGCTCATGTCCTGGATCTGGACATTTCCGGTCGGTGGTGTCTTGAGCGATTGCGGGGCGGTGCCGGTCACCTTGACGTCGTAGGTATCGTTGCCGCCCGAACGCTTGGGAGGGGTGATCGCCGTCTGGGTGGAGTACTTGCCCAGCACCACCAGCTTCTGCGGCTGGGAGCGGCTTTGGCCATAGCTGTCGAAGCCGGCGAAGTCGGCTCTCAATTCATAGGTGCCGGCATAGGGTGTGAAGGATACAGTTGCCGTGCCGTTGAAGATCTGGGCGCTGCCGATGCGGTTGATATCGGTGCACAGCGGGGTCGATGCGGCGTAGCAGAAATCGACCGTGCCCATCTGCACCACCGTCCCGCCCGACTTGACCGTAGCGGTAAGTGTGACCATATCGCCGGCACTGGCAGTCTCGCCTGTCGAGACCACCAGATCCACCTCCGTCGGGTTGCCGGTGACATTATAGGGCAGCGTGTCCGACGAGCCGGTGAAGTTCTGATCGCCGCCGTAGTCGGCCTTGATCGTGTTCTTGCCGGCCGGCAGCGCGGTGGTAACGAGCTTGGCCACATAGGCGACCGGGTTACTCCCGTCCACCAGATGCAGTTCGGCCGTGCCCAACGGGGTGGTATCGGCCGTGAAGGTGACCTTCTCGTTCTCGACGGAATGGCCCTGCAGGTCGCCTTTGAAGGTGAGAGTTGCCGTGAGCCTGACCTCCTGCCCGGCCAAGTAGCTGCCTGGCGGAAAGATGGCCAGCTTGAGATCGGTGCCGAGCTGCTGCGGCGCAATCGGCGTCGGATTGGCGGAGGAGTCGCTCGCCTTGAACTGCTTGTCGCCCGTGTAGCTGGCGAAGACGTCGTGCTTGGCGGCGGGATTGCCCACCGGCATGACATTGTTGACGGTGGCCGTTACCGCTGCGGTGGGTTGGACGGTCGCCACGCTGACGCTATTGTCAATGGCATTGGCCACCGCCACATCCGCGAAGCCGTCGCCGTTGAAATCACCGACCACCGGCGAAAGAGGTA
>NZ_QJTF01000057.1 GCF_003217235.1 Paramesorhizobium leguminum
ATGTCGGCACGGCGACCGCGCTCGCGATTGCGCCCGACACCGTCGACCAGGGCCAGTCGGCGACGCTGACGGCGACGGTGACGTCCAACCAGCAACACACCCCCGTCGTCTCCGGCACCGTCGATTTTTGCCGCACCGGTGCGCCAGCCTGCGCCGGCAGCGACCGCATCGGCACGGCCCAGCTCGTCAACGGCGCAGCCTCGATCGTCATCTTCGCCGATCCCGGCCCGCATAGCTACACGGCCATGTTCAGAGGCGGTCCCGGCTATAAGGCGAGCGCGTCCACGTCCCAGATGCTCACCGTCAACCACACGGGCCTCTATCCGACCACGGCGGCCATCGGCACGGTGAACTTGCAGCCGCCCTATGACATTCCCGTCACGGTGACCAGCCTCGGCGTGCCGCCCGGCCTGGGCCTGGCTCCGACCGGAGTGGCCGATATCCTCGACACGAGCAACAACGATTATCCGCTCGCCACAACCCCCTCCATGGGCAACGCCGCCTATGGCATTGCCGCGACGTCCGCGACGCTCACCGTCGGCAATTTTTCCTATTCGATGGCGAGCGAGGATTTCAACAAGGACGGCCGCGCCGATCTTGCCGTCGCCAATCAGGGCGACGACAACGTCCAGATCTTCCTGGCGCAGACCGACGGTAAATTCCCCGCCACGCCGTCCTGGACCCTATCCAATATCGACAACCCCTATCCTGTGGTCGCGGGCGATTTCAACAATGACAGCTATGTCGACCTCGCCGTCGGCGCCGGCTCCAACATCAGCGTCTTCACCGGCAAGAAAGAGGGCGGCTTCGATCCGACGCCCATCGATACGGCGGCGAGCGGCGTCGTCGCCTTCGCGGTGCGCGATTTCGACCTTGACGGCGCGCTCGACATCGCCGTTGTCACCGCCGGCAACTCGCAGGTCTATCTGGGCGACGGCAAGGGCAGTTTCCCTGTCAAGGGAACCTCGGTGTCGGTGGGCAGCAATCCCCAAGCCGCGGGCGCCGCCGTCGGGTCCGTTGCTGCCGGCGACTTCAACAATGACGGCAAGCCCGATCTCATCGTGCCGCAGACCCCAACCGACAAGGTGTGGGTGCTGCTGGGCGACGGCCTGGGCTCGTTCCAGCCCGATCCGAAACCGGTCAGCACCGGCACCGACGCCGATGCCATGTCGGTTGCGGTGGCGGATTTCGACGGCGACGGCCATCTCGATTTCGCCGTCGGCGTCAACAATCCCAACGGCCCAGGCTACGTCATCCCGTACCAGGGCGACCCCACCGGCAAGAATTTCACGAAGAAGACACCCTACTCGATCGGGGGCACGATCTGGGATACCATCACCCTGGCCGTCGGCGATTTCAACGCCGACCACAAGCCGGACATCGCCACCGCATATTTCGCGGGCTCCCCTAATGTCAATATGCAGCTCCTTCTGGGCAGCGGCACCTGGACGTTCACGCAGGGCGCCACGATCCAGCCCGGCAGCTGGCCGGGGGTGCCGGTGACCGGCGATTTCAACGGCGACGGCTTCGCCGATGTGGCCGTGGCCAACGCCTTCGACAACAATGTGACGGTGGGGATCGTTCAGCCTTCCGTGACGGTGACCGCCACCGCGAAGGATGTGCAAGCGCCGGTGGGCAACGACTCGTGGGCCTACCACCAAGCCGTGGCGGTCTACCAGGGCGACACGAACTTTGCCGAGAGCCTGCCGTCGCCTCCGGTGGACGTCCCGCAGTTCCCGCTCGACACCTCGCTCACACTGACCGCCGACCCGGCCGGGACGGCTCTCACCGGCGAGGAGGTCGAACTGACGGCGGTCCTCACCATCGACGGCGACCCGCAAAAACACGTCCCCTCGGGCGTGGTCAGCTTCAAGGTCGGCGACACGCTGCTGGGCCCGGCGCCGCTCACGGCGGTCGGCGATGGCACCTATCAGGCCAAGCTGATCACCGGCACGGGCGGCGTGTCGGCCCTGCCGACCGGCAGCATCACCATCACCGCCACCTATCCCGGCGACGATAACTTCAACGCCCCGACGCCGGCCAAGCTGGACTACAAGGTCACCGGCACCGAGCCGGTGGTGGCGCTGGAATTCCAGCCGGGCAAGATCATCCAGGTCGGCCAGAAGGTCACGCTCGTCGCCACGGTCTCCGGGCCGAGCGCCGCGGTGGCAAGCGGCACGGTCGA
>NZ_QJTF01000058.1 GCF_003217235.1 Paramesorhizobium leguminum
GAAAGGTCAGGCGTGCTGTCGACCGCCATGTCGTTCCTAGGCCTCTATCGCGATCCCGTCGTCGCCGAGGTGACGCGGCGCTGCGACTGGCGGATATCGGACATTGTCGGCGGGGAGCGGCCGACGACGCTCTATCTCGTTGTGCCTCCTTCCGATATCAGCCGGACCAAGCCGCTAATCCGCCTGATCCTCAACCAGATCGGCCGGCGGCTGACCGAGGACCTGGAAGCGAAGACAGGCCGCCATCGGCTGCTCCTCATGCTCGACGAATTTCCGGCTTTGGGCCGGCTGGATTTTTTCGAGTCGGCGCTGGCTTTCATGGCGGGTTATGGGCTGAAGAGCTTCCTGATCGCGCAATCGCTGAACCAGATCGAGAAAGCCTACGGGCCGAACAATTCGATCCTCGACAACTGCCATGTGCGCGTCAGCTTCGCGACCAATGACGAACGAACCGCAAAACGTGTTTCCGACGCGCTCGGTACCGCGACTGAGATGCGGGCTATGAAAAATTATGCAGGGCACCGGCTCTCGCCCTGGCTCGGCCATCTCATGGTCTCGCGGCAGGAAACCGCGCGCCCGCTGCTGACAGCGGGGGAGGTCATGCAGCTTCCGCCCACAGATGAGATCATCATGGTTGCCGGCACGCCGCCAATCCGGGCGAAAAAGGCTCGCTATTACGAGGATGCCCGCTTCAAGGAGCGTATCCTGCCACCGCCGGCGCTCTCGCTCCCAACGCATCCGAACGCCGACGACTGGAGCGCATTGGCTTTGCCGCCGCGGCCGGAACTAACCGATCTGGTGAGGGAGAGGGCAAGCGAGGACGAGGATCCGACCGAATCCGAACGGCGTCGGCAGCCCGAGCTTAGCCGCGTGCAGCCCATCGAGAAGAAAGCGCCGATAGAAAATGAGTTCGATCCGCCCGATGATGACGATGGCGCCGCAGCCAGCAGCCACTTTGCGCGGCTCGTGCAGGGCATGGCGCGCCAGGTATCGCTCGATCCGAACGACGGCATGGAGTTGTAGCTGTGATGGCCAGCCGAAAGAAGAAGACGCAGATCTCCGTCTATCTTGAGCCGGACATCATGAGGATGCTCTCCGACTATGCCGCGCGCCGTGAGCAGTCGATGTCCCTGATTGCAGAAGCTGCCATCGCTTCGTTCCTGTCACCAGACGATGCCGAGCGGCGCGAGGCGATACTTGCCAAGCGTCTCGATCAGCTGGACCGGCGCATGACCCGGCTGGAGCGGGATGTCGGCATCGCCGTCGAGACGCTGGCCGTGTTCATCCGCTTCTGGCTCGCCACCACGCCCGCGCTACCCGAACCGGCCGCGCAGGCTGCGCGTGCCAAGGCCGGAGAGCGCTACGAGGCGTTCGTCACCGCTCTCGGACGCCGGCTGGCAAAGGGACCGAAGCTTCGGCAGGAGATTTCCGAGGATATCGACGCCCCGGAGAGGGAATGAGCCAAGCCGCGAGGGACACCAATAGTAAGTAAGAGCAAAACCGCCGTTCTCCTGTATTTGCACGCTACACCCCTACGACATTAATTCCTTGTTGAATCGCACGGATTTCCGGCTTTTTTAATCATCCCCGTTGCGGGGAATATCTTTGCACCCCGCCAAGAACGGGGCCAAGATGACTGCCACTTACCACAAACCGGAAGCGATCGCACGTGGCGCGCGGATGTTGCGCACGGCGCTTGGAGCCTCGATCGCACGGTTTCTGGAAGATCCCGCCATCATAGAGGTGATGCTCAACCCCGATGGGGGGCTCTGGGTCGACCGGCTTTCAGAGGGGCTGGCCTATACGGGGGAGCACCTTTCCGCCGCCGACAGTGAGCGGATCATCCGCCTCGTCGCGCATCATGTCGGCGCGGAGGTTCATTCCCGCAGTCCCCGCGTTTCCGCGGAGCTGCCTGAGACGGGCGAGCGCTTCGAGGGATTGCTGCCGCCCGTGGTCACCGCACCCGCCTTCGCTATCCGCAAGCCCGCCGTCGCCGTATTCACGCTCGACGATTATGTCGCCGCCGGGATCATGACGGCGGAGCAGGCAGCGACGCTGCG
>NZ_QJTF01000059.1 GCF_003217235.1 Paramesorhizobium leguminum
GAAAGGTCAGGCGTGCTGTCGACCGCCATGTCGTTCCTAGGCCTCTATCGCGATCCCGTCGTCGCCGAGGTGACGCGGCGCTGCGACTGGCGGATCTCGGACATCGTCGGCGGGGCGCGGCCGACGACGCTCTACCTGGTGGTGCCTCCTTCCGACATCAGCCGCACAAAGCCGCTGATCCGCTTGATCCTCAACCAGATCGGCCGGCGGCTGACGGAGGAGTTGGAGGCGAAGACAGGCCGCCATCGGCTGCTGCTGATGCTCGACGAGTTTCCGGCTTTGGGCCGGCTGGATTTTTTCGAGTCGGCGCTCGCTTTCATGGCGGGCTATGGGCTGAAGAGCTTCCTGATCGCGCAATCGTTGAACCAGATCGAGAAGGCGTACGGACCGAACAATTCGATCCTCGACAACTGCCATGTGCGCGTCAGCTTTGCGACCAATGACGAGCGGACCGCGAAGCGTGTTTCCGACGCGCTCGGTACCGCAACCGAGATGCGGGCGATGAAGAACTATGCCGGGCATCGGCTCTCGCCCTGGCTTGGCCATCTCATGGTCTCGCGGCAGGAAACCGCGCGCCCGCTGCTGACGGCGGGCGAGGTCATGCAACTTCCGCCCACCGATGAGATTGTCATGGTTGCCGGCACACCACCGATCCGGGCGAAAAAGGCTCGCTATTACGAGGATGCCCGCTTCAAGGAGCGTATCCTGCCACCGCCGGCGCTCTCGCTCCCAACGCATCCAAACGCCGACGATTGGAGCGCACTGGCTTTGCTGCCGCGGCCGGAACTCACCGATATGGCGAAGGGGAGGGAAAGCGCGGACGAGGATCCGACCGAATCCGAACGGCGGCAGCAGCCGGAACTCAGCCGCGTGCGGCCCATCGAGAAGAAAGCGCCGATAGAAAACGAGTTCGATCCGCCCGATGATGATGACGGCGCCGCAGCCAGCAGGCACTTTGCGCGGCTTGTGCAGGGCATGGCGCGCCAGGTATCGCTCGATCCGAACGACGGCATGGAGTTGTAGCTGCGATGGCCAGCCGAAAGAAGAAGACACAGATCTCCGTCTATCTCGAGCCGGACATCATGAGGATGCTCTCCGACTATGCCGCGCGCCGTGACCAGTCGATGTCCCTGATTGCAGAAGCTGCCATCGCGTCCTTTCTGTCGCCCGACGATGCCGAGCGGCGCGAGGCGATACTTGCCAAGCGTCTCGATCAGCTGGACCGGCGCATGACCCGGCTTGAGCGGGATGTCGGAATCGCCGTCGAGACGCTGGCCGTGTTCATTCGCTTCTGGCTCGCCACCACGCCCGCGCTACCCGAACCGGCCGCGCAGGCCGCGCGCGCCAAGGCCGGGGAGCGCTACGAGGCGTTCGTCACCGCTCTCGGACGCCGACTGGCAAAGGGGCCGAAGCTTCGGCAGGAGATTTCCGAGGATATCGACGCGCCGGAGAGGGGAATGAGCCAAGCCATTACGTTGGGCGATAGCGGATAGGAGCAAAACCGCCGTTCTCCTGTATTTGCACGCTATACCCCTACGACGCTAATTCCTTGTTGAATCACCCGGATTTCCGGCTTTCTTAATCATCCCCGTTGCGGGGAACATCCTTACGCCCCGCCAAAACGGGGCCGAGATGACTGCCACTCACCATAAACCGGAAGCGATCGCACGTGGCGCGCGGATGTTGCGCACGGCGCTTGGAGCCTCGATCACACGGTTTCTGGAAGATCCCGCCATCATAGAGGTGATGCTCAACCCCGATGGGAGGCTCTGGGTCGACCAGCTTTCAGAGGGGCTGGCCTATACGGGGGAGCATCTGTCCGCCGCCGACGGTGAGCGAATCATCCGCCTCGTCGCGCATCATGTCGGCGCGGAGGTTCATTCCCGCAGTCCCCGCGTTTCCGCGGAACTGCCCGAGACGGGCGAGCGCTTCGAGGGGGTGCTGCCGCCCGTGGTCACCGCACCAGCCTTCGCTATCCGCAAGCCCGCCGTCGCCGTATTCACGCTCGACGATTATGTCGCCGCCGGGATCATGACGGCGGAGCAGGCAGCGACGCTGCG
>NZ_QJTF01000060.1 GCF_003217235.1 Paramesorhizobium leguminum
GGCAAGGTCGAGGGCACCGGCCCCTACACTCTGCCTGTGACCGTCACGGGCTTCGGCACGCCGCCCGCTCAGGTCCGCTCGGGTCTTCCCGCCGGGCAGGCCCCGACGGGAGACGTCACCATTCTCGACAAGACGAATAACAACGCCAAGCTCGGCTCTGCAGTCTTGGGGCAGCCCACCTATGGCGTGGCGGAGACGACCACGACGCTGCCCGCCGGCAAGGGGCCCTCTTCGGCCACCGCCGGTGATTTCAATGCCGACGGCATCGAAGACATTGCCGTTGCCAGCGGCGACCAAACGATCAGCGTATACCTCGGCACGAGCGACGGCAAATTCCAACTGCCTCCGATCAGCTGGGCCACGAACGGCAATCCCTATCCGATCGAGGCAGGCGATTTCGACAACAACGGCACACTCGACCTGGCTGTCGGCAACGGATCGAACCTCACCGTGTTCAAGAACCCGGGAACGGGACATTTCAATGGGCAGGTCGATACCCCGGCCAGCGACTTTCAGTCCCTGGTGCCCGGCGATTTTGACAACGACGGCAATCTCGACGTCGCCGTCGTGCATGACAAGAACCTGCAGGTCTATCTCGGCAATGGCCAGAACGGCTTCTCACCGGCTTCCGGCGGAACTACCGCGCCAGGCAACGCGCCGGGCACCTATTATCGCTCCGCCGCCGGCGATTTCAACAAGGACGGCAATCTCGATCTCGTCGTACCCGACGGCCAACGGAACGGCAACGTATGGGTGCTGCTCGGCGATGGTCAAGGCAACTTCCAGCCCAATCCGGCCAACTTCCCCGTTCAAAGCAAAGACCGCTACGCTGCATCCACCGCCGTGGCGGACTTTGATGGCGACGGCAATCTCGATTTCGCCGCCGGTGTATTCGATAAGTATCCCTACCAGTCCAGCAGCATTCTTGTCTATCAGGGCGGCACCAACGGCAAGACTTTCACGCAGAAGGCCACTGTGCCGACCATCAGCGGCAATTGGGGGGACGGCGACTGGGTCAATGTGAGCGTCGCTGTTGGCGATTTCAACGCCGACGGCATCCCGGACCTCGCAAACGCCGGCTCCGATCAAGTGTATCTGACCGAAACGGCGCAAGTCGGAACCTGGCTTGGCAACGGCAGCTGGAATTTCACGCCTTCAACTCAGTTCGCGCCGGGCGCCTATCCGCTCTCGACGATCGTCGGCGATTTTAACGGCGACGGCTTCACCGATGTGAGCGTTGTCAATGTCGCCGGCAACAACGCTGCGGTCGGTTTCCTGCAACCCACCGCAGCGGTAACAGCGACGGTCAACAATGTCCCGGCGCCGGTGGGCAATCCCGCTTCCGGCAAGCACGATGTCTTCGCCAGCTACGCGGGCGACAAGCAGTTCAAGGCGAGCGACTCCTCCGCCAATCCGACGCCGATTGCGCCGCAGCAGCTCGGCACGGGTCTCACACTGACCGCCAACCCGCCCGGGACGGCTCTCACCGGCGAGGAGGTCGAGCTGACGGCGGTCCTCACCATCGACGGCGATCCGCAAGGACACGTCCCCTCGGGCGAGGTGCAATTCAAGGTCGTCAACGAACAGCTGGGCCCGGCGCCGCTCACGGCGGTCGGCGATGGCACCTATCAGGCCAGGCTGATCACCGGCACGGGCGGCGTGCCGGCCCTGCCGACCGGCAGCATCACCATCACCGCCACCTATCCCGGCGACGATAATTTCAAAACCTCGACCGCCAATCTGGACTACAAGGTCACCGGCACCGAGCCGGTGGTGGCGCTGGAATTCCAGCCGGGCAAGATCATCCAGGTCGGCCAGAAGGTCACGCTCGTCGCCACGGTCTCCGGGCCGAGCGCCGCGGTGGCCAACGGCACGGTCGA
>NZ_QJTF01000061.1 GCF_003217235.1 Paramesorhizobium leguminum
GGCCAGATGCGTCTCGCGGTACTGCACGCAGAACTCGCGCGCCAGATGCTTGCCCGAAAGCTGCCATTTGACATCCTCGACGCCGCATTCCTTCAACACCGTGGTATCATTATGCTGAATCGCCGTCACGGCTACGATTATGCAGAGTAGCAGCCATCGATGTGATGGATAAAATCACAGTTGTCGCAGATATTAAAACGAAAACAAAAAAAGCGTACACCTCTATAAACGAGACGCGCCTATCGGAATATACGGCGAGTGCGAATCCGATTACGGATACAACACATACAACTATTCTGAAAAATAGAACATATAACCTGTATTTCCCAAAAAAACTGATGGAAAATGGATAATTGCCATAAAAAAAGAAAATAACGATAATAATAACATATAAATTTTTTAAAATTCTTCGATAACTATCATCAGTAACTATTATACCTATATGAGGCGTAATTATATCTCCTACAAACGTTACAAAACCCAGAAAGCCAAGTACGTTTATCCAAAGTACGAACGAAAGGGTAGCGATTATGCCTATATACTGCAATATTTTCATCTTATTTTACTGTATGAGAGCGCGAATCGATATCGACTAAAGAAACGATATCATTCCATGATACGATTTTTTCCTGTGATATAAATTTACCCCCTTCGTAGTCACATAAACATCGAGTGGGTTTTCAAGTATTAGCCCCCCCCTTCCGGGTGATTCAGCTGCTATGCGCGAAGCCACTGATCTGATCGATACGATCATCATCGTGGCCGAGATAAAAATATAAATAAAGAAAATGGTTGCCGCAAGAACCGTTATAGGCTTACTTAAGAAAATCAGAAAAAATCCCATTATTGATAAAGCAGATATCATCACTCTTAAAGAGAGTATATATATTCTAAATCTCCCAAAAAATCCGGAAGGAAGATGGATAACAGCAAGCATCACCGTATGAAGGCGTGAATCATTTTCAAACGAGACGTTATTCGTGGCGAAGCTTAGTTTTCCTCCACAAATACCTTGCGAAAAATATAAAAAGCAGGGCGCTAAAAAAAAGCCAAATTGGAGGAACCCAAGTTGAGCAAGCAAAACTATCCGGCCATAGAACGCGAACGACAACGCAACTAAGCAATCCAATCCATGCGGAAAGCCAGATGCTAACCCCTGCAGAAGCTAAGTAAAGGATGATGATACCAAGAACTTTTAACTGACTAGCCATATGTATGAATCTCTGGCATCATTTCGACAATTCGAGTGATATCCTGCCAAGTCACTTTTCTTTTTCGTTCATTAAGTTGGAGCCCCTTCGAGGTAGCTTTTTTATCTTCGGGCGCATCATCACCCTCAATGTCAGCCAGATCGTTTGCTTCTTGAATAGAATAGCCGCTGGCTCCAGCTACATATCCATAATGCAAGTTAGAAAAATAATCACAAAAAATATAATACTCTCTGTTTCCAAGTCGATTTTTGGCCCCCCATATTGCGCTAATGCGTGGCTTTAAATCCCACTCTCCGCCTCCAAGCAACGCAATATCCAATCCACGAGCGAAGAGCCACTTTAGAGTGTTCCCCGTTTTTATTGTTTTCTTTAGGCCACCAAACTGGGCTACCTCATCGTCGGGGTGTCCGGCACGCCCCATGATAAAGTTCCGTGCCAAACTCGCATTACCAGCATTTGCCACCGCTGATTGGCTGATCTGTTGTGCGCCAAGCCGCTCCAGAAAGCCGCC
>NZ_QJTF01000062.1 GCF_003217235.1 Paramesorhizobium leguminum
CGGAACGCTGCGCCTGCCTCGATAGCCTGCAACTGCTGCGGATCGCCAACCAGCACCACCTTGGCCCCAGCCTCCGCCGCATGGGACAGAACTCGCTCCATCTGGCGCGTACCGACCATGCCCGCCTCGTCGATGACAAGCACATCGCGGGCGGTGAGCAGGTCTCGGCCCTGTTGCCAGCCGTGTTCCATGCTGGCGATGGTGCGTGAAGCGATGCCCGATCCGCTTTCAAGGTTTTCCGCCGCGATGCCGGACAAGGCGACGCCGCGAACCTCGTAGCCTGCCGCTTCCCATGCCTCGCGCGCCACGCCCAGCATCGCGCTCTTTCCCGTCCCGGCATAGCCGACGACAATGCCAAGACCGCACCCATCGGTGACATGCGCCAGCGCGTCGGCCTGCTCGTTGGACAAGAACAGCCCGCGCTGCCCGGCGCGAGCCAAAGCGGCCATGCGCTCCGTGTCGTTCACCGCATGGCGCTCGCGCTCCGCCATCAATTCCGCCGCGTGGTGCAGGCGCTGTTCCGTCTCGATCATGGCGCGCGTAGTGAAGCGGTCGTTGCCGAAAGAATCCTTGCCCAGTTCCACCAGATCGGGCGATTTAGCCATCGCGCCCATCACCTCGTTGAACTGATCAATCCCGTCGCTGTGCCGATGCGCGAACATTGCCATGTCCCGCCGGGTGAAGGTCGATTGCTGGTGTGTGATGGCGTCCAATGCGATGGAGGCATCAGCAATGATGCGTTCGCCGTTGTTGCGGGCGATTTCGCGGTGCAGTTCCGCACGGTCCGCCGCCTCAACGCCTTCGCCCTCGATGCGCTGCGCAGGCGCGCCGATCTGGGTTTGCGGCTCCAGCGCAATGCCTTGTTCTTCCAGGCTGCGATGATCGATGCGTGCGTCAATGTCGAGTTCGGCAAGGCGTTCATTGGCAAGCTCGGCCCAACGCTCCCGCCAGCGTTCGACCATTTCGGTGCGGTTCCAGTCACGCACCTTCTGGCCGAAACCGTTCTCGTCAACTGACCGCATGGTGAGCATGACATGAGCGTGGGGTTTGGGTAGGCCGTCCTCGCCAATATCCCAATGCACATTAAGATCGGCAATCATGCCATGATCCACGAATTCGGCCTTGCACGAAATCGCGGGCAAGTTCGATCCCCTGCGCCTGCGTCATCTCGCGCGGCAGGGCGAATTCCACCTCGCGGGCAAGCTGCGCGTCCTTGCGCACCTCGAAGGCTTCGACATCGTTCCACAGCCGCTCGCGGTCGCCCCACGCCTCCGGTGCGTTCTCCGGCAGCAGCATTTCGGAATGGACGACGCCGCGCTTGGCCGAGAAGTCATGGCTGCGGTCGAGCCGGTCGTCGCGCAGCCGCGAGGTCGAACGGTAGGCGGCGGACGCCACCGCGCTGGAGCCGGCCTTGCGGCCAATGACCTTGAGGCAAAGATGATAGATCGCCATCGCGATCCGGACATCAGCACGGCCAAGCGCACGTCGGAACGACGTATAAGCGCGCCCTCCCTCGAAAAAATCTCGGCAAGGATTATCCAGTGCCAGACCGTCCCGGCAACATAGAAGCATTCCGCAAGGCGCTCAACTATTATCATTGCTCGACCACGAACGAAAATGATGGAGACGGCACATGCGCAAACCGAGGGACTTTGATGCGGAGCTGAAAGCGCTGGAAGACAAG
>NZ_QJTF01000063.1 GCF_003217235.1 Paramesorhizobium leguminum
GCTTGCCATTTTGGATCGAGAAGGTGACGTCGCCCGAGGGCGCCTGACCCTGCAGATCCTGGTTGCCGGTGCCGAGCGTGGCGCTGAGCGTCACCGGCTGCCAGGCTACCACGGGGCTTTGCGGGTCGGCCTTCAGGGCGAGCGTGGTGTCGAGCTTCTTCGCCGCCAGCGGCACGGTCCCGGACGTGCTGCCGGCAAAGTTCTTGTCGCCGTCGTAGACGGCCAGCACATCGTGCGTGCCGGTCCCCACCGGCGCCGGCACGTTCTGCGCCGTGCCGGTCACCGTGGCGGTGGGCTCGCCCAGCGCAATCGTCGCTGTGTTCGCAATTGAGTTGGCGCTCGCCAGATCGTCAATGCCGTCGCTGTTGAAGTCGGCGCTGACGACGCCGGCCGCCCCCAGTTCCGGTGCGATTGTCGCGCTCGGCTTCGACCCGAAGTTGAAATTACCATTGCCTAGCCAGACCTGCAGCGAGAGGTCGGTGGCGGTGTAATCATTGACAGTCGCACCGAAATCGGCGTTGCCATCGGCGTTGAAATCGCCGACCGTGACTCTGGCGATCCCATTATCAATGCCCAAGTCAGCGGTCGCGGTCGATCTGTTGATGAAGGTGCCGTCGCCCTGCCCCTGAAAGATTAAGACCTGGCTATGGATGCCGCTGCTGCCGTTCGTTCCGAGCGCAAAGTCAAGAACGCCATTGGCGTCGAAGTCGGCCAGCGCGATGGATTGCGGATAAAAAAGGTCTGGAATGGGCGTTTGCGGGGTGAAGTTGGCGGCGCCGTCGCCGAGCAACACGACTGCGGTCCCGGAGCTCTGATTGACGGCGATCAGATCCACGTTGCCGCTGGAGGTAAAGACGCCGGCGGCAACCGAGCGTGTCAGCTTGCCGGTGAGAATGGGAGCCTGCGGCGTGAAATTAACGTTGCCGTCGTTGAGGATGACGATCACGGCGCCGGTCTCATCCGGCTTGTTCACCGGAACAGCCATGTCGAGGCTGCCGTTGCGATCGAAATCGCCAATCGCAATGGTATCCGCCGCCACGTAGCTGTCATCGGGGAATTTTGTGTGGCCCGCTCCCCACGGGAAGCTCGCGCCGCCCGCGTTGCCCCAGGTCGTCACTTCGTTGCCGTTGCCCACCGCCACATCGGGGGACCCGTCATTGTTCAAATCCGGCGTGGCGATGCTCGTCGGCGGATTGGGTACCGCGAGGTTTGCATACGGCGTGGTATTGACGCCGCCATTGCCGTCGCCCAGATAGACCGTCACATTCTTGTCGTCGTGGTTCGCCACGGCAAGGTCGGGGTAACCGTCGCCGTTGAAGTCGGCGGTCGCGATCGCCTGGGGGGTTTTGCCGGTTGGCAGATCCGGCGTTTGGCCTCGGGCAAGCGTCATGGCGTTCTGCGGCGTGCCGAGCTGCACATTTGCGAGCGACTTATCCTGGTTGGTATGATCCTTGATCTCGACCGTGCCGGTCGGGAAGAGCGAGGGCGGCGCGATGCCGATGACCGTCACGGGCAGATTGTAGGGGGGGGTGTTGCCGTCCGGATTGCCGAGCGTCGTCGTCGTGGGGTATTGGCCGGTCACCGTCAGCGGCTGGGTGTCCGAGGT
>NZ_QJTF01000064.1 GCF_003217235.1 Paramesorhizobium leguminum
GGCAAGGTCGAGGGCACCGGCCCCTACACTCTGCCTGTGACCGTCACGGGCTTCGGCACGCCGCCCGCTCAGGTCCGCTCGGGTCTTCCCGCCGGCCAGGTCCCGACGGGAGACGTCACCATTCTTGACAAGACGAATAAAAACACCAAGCTCGGCTCCGCAGTCCTGGCGCAGCCAGCCTACGGCATTGCCGCGACGTCCTCGACGCTCGCCGTCGGCATGTTTCCCTATACGATGGCGAGCGAGGATTTCAACAAGGACGGCCGCGCCGATCTTGCCGTCGCCAACGGGCTCGACAACAACGTCCAGATCTTCCTGGCGCAGACCGACGGTAAATTCCCGGCCACGTCGTCCTCGACCATACCCAATATCCCCACCCCCAACCTGATCGTGGCGGGCGACTTCACCAATGACGGCTATGTCGACCTCGCCGTCGGCGCCGTCGGCGCTACCTCAAACATCAGCGTCTTCACCGGCAAGGACAAGGGCAGCTTCGATCCGTCGCCCATCAACACGGTAACGGGCGGCTTCGTCGCCTTCGCGGTGCGCGATTTCGACCTCAACGGTACGCTCGACATCGCCGTCGTTAACACCAGCAACTCGCAGGTCTATCTGGGCGACGGCAAAGGCAGTTTCCCCACCAAGGGAACCCAGGTGTCGGTGGGCAGCAATCCCGTAGCCTCGGGCACCAGCGTCGCATCCGCAGCGACCGGCGACTTCAACAATGACGGCAAGCCCGATCTCGTCGTGCCGCAGACCCCAGCCGGCAAGACGTGGGTGCTGCTGGGCGACGGCCAGGGCTCGTTCCAGCCCGATCCGACACCGGTCAGCACCGGCGCCAACTCCCATGCCCTGTCGGTTGCGGTGGCGGATTTCGACGGCGACGGCAATCTCGATTTGGCCATCGGCAACAATAATTTCAACGCCATGGGCTCCGTTGCCTTGTTCCAGGGCGGGCCCACCGGCAAGACCTTCCCGTCGAAGGGAGGCTACCCGATCGGGGATGAGAACTGGAAGACCATCACCATGGCGGTCGGCGATTTCAACGCCGACGGCAAGCCGGACATTGCCACCGCATATTACGAGGGGCCCGGTAACGTCGATATGCAGCTCCTTCTGGGCAGCGGCTTCGATACCAGCCAGTGGACGTTCACGCAGGGCGCCACGATCCAGCCCGGCAGCTATCCGGGGGTGCCGGTGACCGGCGATTTCAACGGCGACGGCTTCACCGACGTGGCCGTGGCCAGCGCCGATCACAACGATGTGACGATAGGGATCGTCCAGCCCACCGCAGCGGTAACGGCCACCGTCAACAATGTCATGGCGGTGGGCAATCCCGCTTCCGGCAAGCATGATGTCTTCGCCAGCTACGCGGGCGACAAGCAGTTCAAGGCGAGCGACTCCTCCGCCAACCCGACGCCGATTGCGCCGCAGCAGCTCGGTACGGGTCTCACACTGACCGCCAACCCGCCCGGGACGGCTCTCACCGGCGAGGAGGTCGAGCTGACGGCGGTCCTCACCATCGACGGCGATCCGCAAGGACACGTCCCCTCGGGCGAGGTGCAATTCAAGGTCGTCAACGAACAGCTGGGCCCGGC
>NZ_QJTF01000065.1 GCF_003217235.1 Paramesorhizobium leguminum
GCTTGCCATTTTGGATCGAGAAGGTGACGTCGCCCGAGGGCGCCTGACCCTGCAGATCCTGGTTGCCGGTGCCGAGCGTGGCGCTGAGCGTCACCTTCTGCCAGGCTACCACGGGGCTTTGCGGGTCGGCCTTCAGGGCGAGCGTGGTGTCGAGCTTCTTCGCCGCCAGCGGCACGGTCCCGGACGCGCTGGGGGCAAAGTTCCCCTCGCTGTCGCCGTCGTAGTCGGCCCACACATCGTGCGTGCCGGTCCCCACCGGCGCCGGCACGTTCTGCGCCGTGCCGGTCACCGTGGCGGTGGGTTCTGAAAACGTCACCGAGACCACGGCGGAACCGTCGCCGGCAGCAATATCCATGAAGCCGTCGCCATCGAAATCGCCGGTGACGGGCGAGCGTGGAGAATAGCCGGCCGGACCGAACGCTACCGAGGTGAACTTCCAGTTGCCGTCGCCCGTCCAGATATCGAATTTGCCGTTGCCGACGCTTGCAAGATCGGCGATGCCGTCGGCGTTGAAATCCGCGGCGACAACAGACACGTCTACCCCTTTGCCATTGTTGTCCCACTGCGTCAGCGGAACCGGCGTCTTGGCCTTAAAGGTCGTGCCGTTGCCATCCTGGCCCTGAAACAGCTGTATGGAACTGCCCGTATCGTTGTCGCGCAAGCCGATTGCGAAGTCGAGATTGCCATCGGCATCGAAATCGGCCACCGCGACGGTTTGGGTGTAAACGCGACCGCTGGACTGGCCGCCATATCCGACGCCGGGGGCAAAGTTGCCTTGACCGTCGCCGATCAGCACCCACGCCTGTCCATTCCATTGGCTGTCCGGCACGAGGAGATCAAGCTTGCCGTCCTTGTTGAAGTCGCCGGCGGCGGCGCCGTTAGCTGCGGAACCGCCGGCCTGGCCTGGCTTCAGCGCCGTTCCTGTCGTGGGGAATGCGTTCTGGCCATTGCCGAGATAGACCTGCGTCGTGTTGCTCGAGGCATGCACGACGGCGACGTCGAGATTGCCGTCATTGTCGAAGTCGCCGGCAACGAGATCCTGGAAGTCGCTGGCCGGGGTATCGACATGCCCATTGAAATTTCCGGCTCCCGGGTTCTTGAACACGGTGAGGTTCGATCCGTTGCCGAAGGCGACATCGAGCGTGCCGTTATTGTCGAAATCGCCTGCCACGATCGGATAGGGATTGCCCTCCGTGCCAAAGGTGACCGGGGGCTTGAATTTGCCGTCGCTCGTGCCGAGGTACACGCCGATGGTTTTGGCGTCATGGTTGGCGGCGGCGATATCCTTGATGCCGTCGGCATTGAAGTCCCCATCGGCAACAGACCAGGGCGCTATACCAGCCGTCAGCGCACCGGGCAGGTACGTGGCATTCACGCCATATGTCGGATTGCCTGGGTTCACGCTTCCAAGCGTTACACCGCTGGTGTGATCGATGATCTCGACCGTGCCGGTCGGCGCGAGTGGAGACGGCGCGATGCCGGTGACCGTTACCGGCAGATTGTAGGGGGGGGTGTTGCCGTCCGGATTGCCGAGCGTCGTCGTCGTGGGGTATTGGCCGGTCACCGTCAGCGGCTGGGTGTCCGAGGT
>NZ_QJTF01000066.1 GCF_003217235.1 Paramesorhizobium leguminum
GTCTTAACGCCGAACCGCGTCTATCTTATATTATTGAGCTTCTTCGGGAGCTGTTTCAACTCACGGACAAAACCAAATTCCGGGTTCTGGCCTATGTTCTTTCGATGGCGATCGTCGAAGCGGAGGATACTTATCGAAAGAACACAGGCGAGCGGGGCGAGGCATAAACGCTGCCGGCTGCTCTTGCAGATCAGGCTGGACGGTTCTTGGCGGCAGGATAGCTTCATCAGCGCGGCTGCCTGGCGACAAGCGTTGAAGGGCAGCAGATCATCGATATCGACGTCCTCGGCACGCTGGGGCAATTCGGTAAGGACGTGCCGCAACCAGGCTAACGGCTCGACGCGTGAGGCGCGGCAGGTCAGCATCAGGCTGTAGACGACGGCACTGGCCTTGGCTCCATCCACGGTGTCGCTGAACAGCCAGCTCTTTCTGCCGGTGGCAAAGATTCTGATGTCACGTTCGAGAAGATTGTTGTCGATCGGCATGTGGCCGTCTTGCGCGTAGCGCGTCAGATATTCCCATTGGTTCAGGGTATAGGACACGGCATCGCCGAGCTTGCTGTCCGGCAGGACTTTTGGGGCGATTTTATCGAGCCATTGCTTGAGGGCGTTCAGGACGGGGATGCTGTGTTGCCGGCGGAAGCGGCGAATGCATTCATCTGGCGTTTCGCCTTTGCCCGGCTTTTCGTCCCGCGCCTGGCCTTCGATCCGGTAGAGCTGCTCGAAGAACCGGAGCGCCTGCTCCGGCGGCCCGCCGCCCTTCTTCCTCGCCTTGAGGGCGTCGACAAAGCGCCGCCTGGAGTGGGCCATGCATCCGATGTGGGTGGCGCCTTCCAGCGTGCGCCAGGCGGAATAGCCATCGCTCATCACGATGCCGCGGTAATCGCCGAGGAAGGCCTGCGGGTGTATCTGGCCGCGGCCCGGCTGATAATCGAGCAACACGATCGGCTCGCCACTGTCCTCGCCGCTCCGGTAAGCCCACATATGGGATGTGCTGGTGGCCTCTCGATCCTTTTCTTTCAGCACCTGAACCGTCGTCTCGTCGCCATGGATGAGCGGCTGCGCTCTGAGCCGCAGCTTCAGCGCGTCATAGATGCGGGAGAGGTGCTTCTCGCTCGAGCCGATCACCCAATGGCCCAGAGCGCCGCGGCTGACGGGAACCCCGGCGCGCTCGAAGACCTGCGCCAGGCGGTAGAGCGGGGTGCCGTCGACATATTTATGAACCAGCGCG
>NZ_QJTF01000067.1 GCF_003217235.1 Paramesorhizobium leguminum
GGTCGCCACGCTGACGCTATTGTCAATGGCATTGGCCACCGCCACATCCGCGAAGCCGTCGCCGTTGAAATCACCGACCACCGGCGAAAGAGGTAACACCCCAACTTGCACGATCGTGCTCGGTGTAAAGGTCCAAGGCTGGCTGCTACTGCCCAGAAGGATCTGGATCGTGTCATTATCGTTATGGAAATATATGGCGGCGGCGGCGTCGGGCCAGCCGTCGGCGTTGAAGTCGCCGACAGTCACATTGACGTTGGCGGTGCCGGCAAAGGTGACGGCGGGTTTGGCGATAAAAGTCTTGCCGTCGCCCTGCCCCTGGTAGAAGGCCACAGAGGTATCGGAACTAGAGGTCGCGACGCCGACGGTAAAATCGAGGTTGCCGTCCTGGTCGAAATCGGCCACGGCTACCGCTTGCACGGTGGCGCCAGCGCGAGTGTCGATCTGTGTCGGATTGGTCTGGAACAGGCCCGTGCCGTCGCCCAGCAGCACCCATACCTTGCTGCCAGGGCCCTGCGGCACGAGGAGATCGGGTTTGGCGTCGTTGTTGAAGTCGCCGGCGGCGGCATTGGCGCCAGCCCACTTCATGGTGCTGCCGGGTGGCACCGGGCTGCCCTTCGCCGTGAACTTGCCCTTGCCGTCGCCGAGCCAGATTTGCGAACTGCCTGACGTGACGAGCGCGAGATCGAGCGTGCCGCTGGCGTCGAAATCGCTCACCGCAAAGGCCACGATGTCACTCGCCGCCGTGTCGAAGGGCGTCGGATTGAAGCCGTCCTTGCCCTTGCCTGTGAAGACGCTGATGTTGGAGGTGGCACCGACGGCGAGGTCGATATAGCCATCATTGGTGAAGTCGGCCGCGACGATCGAATAGGCGCCCGTGACGTTGGAGATCGTCCAGGACGGCGTGGCGGGGAATTTGCCGTCGCTCTGCGCCAGGAAGATCTGGATGTTGTTGTCGGTCGCGTTGGCGACGGCGAGATCGAGGAGGCCGTCATCGTTGAAATCCGCGCCGGCGAGCGAAAAGGGCCCGTTGCCGGTGGTCAGCGTCGCGGTCGTCTCCGCCACGCCATAGACGGGC
>NZ_QJTF01000068.1 GCF_003217235.1 Paramesorhizobium leguminum
TGTTTAGTCCCGGTATTTGCTGGAGCGGGTTTCTTTTGAATTTCTCTGGTTCTGTTTTCCAGATTTTGCAGATGAACTCGTAAGGCGTGAGGCCTTTGAGCGTCTTGAGCCTGCGGGCGAAGTTGTAGGCGATGACGAAGTCGGTGAGGTGACGTTCGAGGTCGGCGTGGCTGTCGTAGTGGTAGCGTTTGACTGTCGCCTCCTTGATCGTGCGGTTCATTCGCTCGACCTGGCCGTTTGTCCATGGGTGCTTGGGTTTGGTGGTGCGATGTTGGATTCCGAGTTGTGCGCAGGCGTATTCGAAAGCATGCGCCCAGACGGTTTCGCCCCTGGCGAGCGCCTCGGCAATCAGGGGAGCGGCCGATCCGCCAGCGCCCGGCGTCGTGAAGTGCGTGCCATTGTCGGTCAGAACGATGACGATCTTGTAGGGCACCGCTTCGACAAGATGGCGCAGGAAATCGCCGGCGGTGCTCCGTTTGGCTTGGCGATGAAGCTCTACGAAGGCGAACTTGCTCGTTCGATCGATGGCGACAAACAGATAAAGCTTGCCCTCAGCCGTCTGAACTTCGGCAATATCGATATGGAAATAGCCGATCGGGTAGGCTTTGAACGTCTTCCTGACAGGCTTGTCGCCTTCGACCTCGGGCAGGCGGCTGATCCCGTGACGCTGCAGACAGCGATGCAGGGACGAGCGCGTCAGCGCCGGAATGGTTGGCTGCAGCGCGTAAAGGCAATCGTCGAGCGGCAGCAGCGTATACTGCCGGAAAGCCACGATGACGGCCTCTTCCTCAACCGAGAGAACCGTCGATCTTGGTTCCTTCGGACCAGTCGGACGGTCCGCTACGGACGTGCGCTTCCTCCACTTCGCGACCGTCTTCTGGTTGATGCCGTAACGCTTCGACAGCGCCCTCAGGCTCTCTTGACTATGCTGTATCGCTCGACGGACTGCCTCAGTCGTCGTGGCGCTCCCATGGAGAAACTGGCCCATAATGATTCCTTCCATTCCTGAGAAAAGAATGCACCATTAAAGTCTGGGA